>CAVYTJ010000009.1:0-287059 GCA_963771325.1 uncultured delta proteobacterium
ACATTTCCCGCCGCCCATTCGCTTGTGGCATAAGGGCGAAGGCCGCAAGGCAAATTCAACGCTACAGATCGAGCAAGGAGACTCCGCCGATGGATTTTGGAATTCTTCTGCCCTTTCGAAACCCTCCGCAATGGCATCGCCCGATAACCGAGGTCTACGACGAGCATCTTCAGGAAGCCGTGCTGGCGGAAGAACTCGGATACGACCACGTCTGGACCACCGAGCATCATTTCTACGACGACGCCTGGTCGCCGTCGCTATTGCCGATTCTCTCCGCCATCGCACAGCGCACCCGCCGCATCCGCCTGGGCACTTTCATCATCATCCTGCCCTTCCATCATCCGGTCCGCGTCGCCGAGGATGCGGCGACGGTCGACATTCTTTCCAAAGGCAGGCTCGACCTGGGCGTAGGGCAGGGATACGTGGTCAGCGAGTTCGAGAGCTTCGGCATCGCGCGCAATCAACGCGGCGGCCGGGTCGAGGAGGGCGTGGAGCTGATCCGGCGCTGCTTCACCGAGGAGAATTTTTCCTTTGACGGCAAGTACTACCAGATGAAGAACGTGAATCTGACGCCCAAGCCGGTGCAGAAGCCCTATCCGCCGATCTGGATCGCCGCGATGGCGGAAAAATCGGTGGCCCGCGTGGCGCGGATGGGATATCACCTGGCCGGCAGCGGCGGAGTCGACCTGCAGCAGATGTACGACGCGGGACTGCGCAGCCACGGCCATGACGTCGCGAGCCATTACATCGCACAACTCCGCGCGGTCTACGTGGCCGAGACGCGTGAGCAGGCGTGGGACGACGCGGAGCAGCATCTGTACTACATGATGACGGCGTACGATCGCCGCTTTAAGGAAGCCAACGATCTGCCGTGGAGCGAAGCGGTATTCTCGCGCACGGACGTTCCGCCTCCGGGCGAGATGCGCAACACCCCCGGGCTGAGCTTCTTCCAGGCGCCGCTGGCGGTGGGAACTCCCGATGACGTTGTGCGGGATTTGCAGCGTTACAGCGAGGCGGGCCGGGTGACGCATCTGGTGATGTGGATGCAGTTGCCCGGGATGCCAGCGCTTAAAGCGCGCCGCTCGATGGAGCTGTTCGCGAAAGAGGTGATGCCGCGTCTGCGCTGATGGCAAGTCGGCCGAGGACTCGCCGTTCCATATGCCGTTCATCTGTACGTGTCCTGCAACTAGCGCATAGTCAAAGAGCAAAGCCGATTACGTAGTGCGAAGCCCGGCTGTCTCTACGATAGCCCGGGCTTCGCATTTTTTTGTCCGGCAATGACGCGCCCGTCGCACGCATAATGGTGCGCGGGCGCATGCCACTCGCGCTCTCTTCGGCGCAGGCGGCCTCAACTTGCTATAGGACGGCAGTGCGGAGAGGCGTTTCCCTTTCCGCGCTTGCGACGATCAATTTTGGCTCTAGCAAGCCGTAGTACCACAAATTTCCCAACGTGCCTCTGCTCGCTTGATTCAGGCTACGGTCAGGGCATTAGTCTGACCTGATACTCATTTGAATTTGAGGAGACCTATAGGATGAAAAACGGAACTGGCTACTTAGCGCGCTGGGCCCTGGCAGCAATCCCGGGCATCGGGCTGTTGTTGCTGGCGGTCAGCGGGCCGGCCTTAGCCGGAGTCAACGGGCACGATTTCCACGGACGCTACGTCGCCTCGTATCACGGCTTTGATGCCTCGATTACGGGCACCGTGAGCGAGCCGAATCCGCCGGCGATACCTTACGCGGTGTCGGGCGTGATGGTGAGTGACGGTAAGGGAAATGTTGTTGGATTTCTCAACGAAGATTACGGCTCTCCGGGCACCGGTGCTGCGGCCACCTGCTCGATCACCGGCACCTACACGGTCGGTTCGGCTCCCATCGGCGTAGCGGCGGGATTCGTCACGCTCAACTTGACCAGCAGTTGCAAGACAGTCACCTGTACCGGGACCACCGTGCCGAGTTGCGCACCTACGGGCGTCGCCAGTCCAGGATCGCCGGTCGAGCTCTTCTGTGCGCTGTCGGGCCCGTCGGGTAAGTCACTCGATTGCACGGAGATGGGCGAGGCAGCGAGCGGCACCACCTTCCAGACTCCGATCTCAGCGCCGCACTGGCAGCGGGAAGATTAACGAAAGGCTAACGTCGCGGGTCAACGAATTTGAGCGAATTTTGTTCGGCAAGACGGCGCGGCTGATCGTTCGATCGGCCGCGCCGCTCACGCATATGCCGACATCGAATATGTTTGTCGCGCGGGATTCAGCGCGCCGACGACGGACTGCGAACCAGGTGCACGATACCGACCAGGACGATAGCACCCACGGTCGCCATCGCGAGGTAACCGATTCCGCCGTTGACCACGATTCCCAGCGAGTTGAAGATCCAGCTCCCGATGACCGCGCCGACCAGGCCGAGCAGGATATCGACGAAAATCCCGTAGCCCCCGCCGCTCATCAGCTTGCCGGTCAGCCATCCTGCGATTAGTCCGATAAGGATTGCGAAGAGCACGCGATTGAGCCTCCTGGCGTCAACGATCTCCGGATGCCGAGACCATTGGACTTCCTGCCGGAGCAGAGTCTAGTACGAAACCGCGAACGATATGGAGAGGGGGAGAAATCTCTCCATCATCATGACCCGCCGGTTATACTCCGAACGAGGACTCTCCGCGTAGTTCACCAAGGGACGCCAGTAAAACTTACCGCTTTCTATCGCACGACCGCTGAGCCAAACATGGTCGGCGGTCCAAACTTCAGCACTTTTAATAGCTTCGCTCATTGGCACATTGGTTGCTCGGCCCATTGTTGCTGTCTGATGCGCTGGTCGTCTTTTCGGCTGGGAGGGCGTCATGACTAAACTATTCGCGCGGCTCGCGATCGCGGCTCTTGGGTTAGCCGTTTTGGCTGGCGGCACGGCGGCGGGGAGCAGCTCGTTCGCGCAGGTAATTCAACAAATCGAAGCGCTACCGTATCAGCCGAATTACGCTCCGGTCGGTTTCGACAGCGCCTTCGCGCCGACACTCGTCGCCAACGACGCTCCGGCCGAGGACTACACCTCGGGATCGCTTTATACCGCGCCGAACACGCCAGCGAGCCCCGACGCACCCGACTGGCCGGCGGCCTTTCAGCAAGTGACGTTGCACTCCGCTGATGGTGCACCACTAATCGGCATGTTGGCGCTCCAGCCCGGCAATCATCCAGGAGTCGTCGTGGTTCACGGATTCAACACCCATGGCATCGGCTCTGTCATCCGCTGGGCTGCGATGATTTACAAAAACGGTTACAACGTCCTGGCCGCCGACCAACGCGACTACGACTTCGAATACTCGGCAGGATATGGCTATCCGAATTTCCCTCAGACATTCGGATGGAAGGAGGCTCAGGACGTCGTGGCAGCGGGCCGCTATCTGCGTCAACAGAAGGGAGTTACCACGGTCGGCGTGGTCGGCTTCAGCGAGGGCGCGCAAAATACGGTGCTGGCGTTGGCGCAGACGGGCAATTCGGTCTTCGCTGCCGGGCTGACGTTCAGTGGACCTGCGGATCAGGACACTCAGGTCTATAGCACCGCCGTTCCGCCCGATTGCCAGACCCCCGACTGCACCTATCCGGCTACCGACGCGCTTATCACACTTGTCGTGCCGCCCTATAGTTACACCGACCCTTGTACGCCACTTGATTATGCGGGCACGTACTACGGGATCGATCCGTTCTCAATCCTGGCCGACGAGACCGCCTTTCACGCTCAGACGCAGGTCAAGGTGCCGCTGCTTAACTTCTACGCGAACGACGATCCGTTGGTTAAGCCGTTCGAGGCGACGATGATGGCCGGCTACGAAAGCGGCGCAAAGAACCAGCAGACAGTTCTGCTTGAGCGTGGCGCTCACGCCTATTACTACGATCGCTGGTGGCAACAGGAGGCGATCCTTCTGTACTTTAAGGCGATGCTTCCGGGGGCTGCAGCAGACAACACGATCACGACCACTGCGACCGTGAACCAGACCCCTGGCGGCTCTCCGCTTTCGGCCCAACTCGTCGATCTCGGTTCGCCGACGAAGGCGCAAGCCGACAGCTACCTCGCTCCATACGTGTGTAATACCAGCGGCGGCACACCCGGGGCTTCAACCCACTAGCAGTGCCGGCCAATCGCGATCAGGCCGCTATGTATTGGTCAACCGGAAACATCAGCCGGCCGCGCAGGATCGGCACGCATCCGGGCGGAAACTCCTGCACGATTTCGGCGCCGGCGTCGCGCAGGCGCTCGATGAAGCGTCCGAGGTTGAGCATCGCACCGGTCGGCAGATCGTGCAGCACGACCACGCTCCAGGGCGTGGCGCGGCACTGCTTAAGCGCTCGTTCGATCCACCCTACCGGGTCTTCCCAGTCGCGCGGCACGCAATTCCATAGCACGCAGGTGAAGCCGCCGGCGCACAGATAATCGACCACCTTGCGGTTGAGCAATCCCGAATCGAGCGCGCCGCCGCCGCCGAAGGGGCGGAACAGGCGATCGGGATGGGCGAGCGCACCGAGTAGCCGCTGGGCGCGGCCGATTTCATCCTCGGCGCCGTCGCGGTCCTCGCGCCGGCCAAACGGCTTGCTATGCGTCAGGCTGTGATTGCCGATCCAATGACCCTCGGCGTGAGCGCGCTCGGCACGAGCGCGACGCTCGGGGTCGGCAAGCTTCTCTCCGATTACGAAGAAGGTCGAGCGCACGCGCTCGGCGCCGAGCACGTCGAGGACGTGGTCGGTAACCTCGGGCTCGGGCCCGTTGTCGAAGCTGAGCGTTATCTTCACGTCACTTCATCTCGCTTCGACCCTGCCTTGCGTCGGCGAGGGGCTCGCTTACTTTTTCTGTTCCATCGGGGCGCCGCAGCATTTGAGCGCGCCCGTGCCGCCCTTGGTGACGATTACCTGCGAGCCGCACTTGCCGCAGATGTAAACTTTTCCCAGTTGGTTAGCCATCGTTGTTGAACGCTCCGTCGGATGTAATGCGCCGCGCGCTTTCAGGCGCCGCGAAACAGCGGCTTGCGCTTGTCCAGGAAGGCCCGTACGCCCTCGGCGCGGTCGGCTGTGGTTTGTAGCAAGGCGTACAGATCCTCTTCAAGCCTTATACCTTGATCCAAGGTCAGGTCGCATCCTTTGCGCACGGCTTCCTTTGCCAGACGCGCGGCTACCGGGCCGCGGCTGGTGACCGCACGCACGATTTCGCCGGCCACGCGCTCGAGCGCGGCGCGGCCGGATGCGACGTAGGTCACCAATCCCAGGCGCATCGCCTCGCCGCCGTCGATCGCCTCGCCGGTTAGAAGCATCCGCAGCGCATGGGCCGCGCCGATAAGCCGCGGCAGGCGCTGGGTGCCGCCAAAACGCGGCATCCGTCCGCGACCGAGTTGGCTGATCGTGAAGCGCGCCGATTGCGCCGCGACGCGAAGGTCCGCCGCGAGCGCCAGTTCCATCCCCTCATCGGCGGCGAGGCCGTCGATTATCGCGAGCGTTGGCTTGGAGAGCACCGCGATCGATTCGACCACGCTCGGCGCGATCGAATCGACGTCGTCGTCGAAGCCGGCGCAGAAGTTGCCGCCCGCGCCGCGGAGCACGAGCATCAGGGCCTCCGCGTCGTCTTCGACCTCCTCGGCAAGCTCGATCAGCCTGAGCGCCATCGCGGCGGTCAATCTATGGACCGCGTTATGGGCCGCGCGGGTGCGCGCCGCCGGCCATTCAAGCGTCGCGGTGACGCATCCGCCGGCGCGCGCGACTTCGACTCGGCCCGCCGCGGCGCGCGCCGGGCGCACGCGCTCAGGGCTGCGGCGTGTCGCCTTTGTCACGCAACTCCTTGCGCAGGATTTTGCCGAGCGGATTCTTGGGCAGCGCCTCGATGAATTCGATCGCTTCGGGCCGCTTGAAGCTCGCCAGACGCGTACGGCAGAACTCGCTGATGTCGGGCGCGCTGACGCTTTGCCCGGGCCGTTTGACGACGAAGGCCTTGACGGTCTGTCCCCATTCGACCGACGGCACGCCGATCACCGCCGCCTCGTCGATCGCCGGATGGCTCATCAGGACTGCCTCGATCTCGGCGGGCGCGATATTTTCGCCGCCGCGGATGATCATGTCGTCCTTGCGTCCGGCGAAAAACACGTAGCCCTCTTCGTCGACCCATCCGAGGTCGCCGGTCGCGCGCCATCCCTCGGGCAGGCGGGAGTCGTCCTCGCGTCCGGCGTAGCCCTTCATGATGCGCGGGGTGCGGATGAGGATTTCGCCGACCTGGCCCGCGGCCAGCAGCGTGCCGTCGTCGTCGCGCACGGCGACCTCGACGTCGGGCAGCGGACGGCCGATCGAGTTCAGCCGCTTGAGCTTGAGCTCGACGGTCCTGGGGTCGCCCTCGATCCGATGGTCGTCGGGACCGAGCACAGTCAGCGAAGAGGTGGTTTCGGTCTGGCCATAGGCATTGACGAAGCCGACGGATTTGGGGAACGCCTCGATCGCGCGGCGGATGGTCTGAATCGGCATCGCCGCGCCGCCGTACGCGAGATTGGTGAGGCTCGAAAAATCGGTTTTGGAGAACGACGGCTCGTCGAGCAACTGCTTCATCATCGTCGGCACGACGAAGGCGTGGGTGACTTTTTCGCGCTCCACCAGTTGCAGCCAGCTCTTCGGATCGAACTGCGGCATCACCACCATCCGCCGCCCGGTCCACAGATTGGTCATCATCGCGGTGGTGCCGGCGATGTGGTAGAAGGGCACGCACACCAGCGCGACGCCGCGCTCGCTGCCGTCGGCCATCTCGACGTTGGCCGTGACGTAGGCGGCGAAATCGCGAAAGCGCAGCATCACGCCCTTGGGTAGCGAAGTCGTGCCGCTGGTGTACATCAGTACCGAGACATCCTCGTCGTCGACCTCGACCTCGCCTTCATCGACCTCGGCCGCCTTGACCAAATCCGCAAGGCGCGGCATCCCGGCCTTGCCCTCGCCCCACGCCACCACCTTGGCGGTCTTGAGCTTGGGCGACACGCGCGCCATGAGGTCGAGGTAACGGTCGCCGGCCAGCAGCACCTTGGCTCCGGCGGTGTTGATCATGTATTCGAGCTCGGCGTCTTTGGCGCGGTAGTTGAGCGGCAGCCAGGTGAGCCCGGCCTTGGCGGCGGCGTAGTAGCCGGCGATGTAGTTATCGGAGTTCGTGTCGAGCGCGGCGACAACGTCGCGCGGCTTCAACCCCAGGGTCTTGAAGGACGAGCTTAGACGCCCGACCACTTCATTGAGCTGCGCGTAGTTGAGCCTGCGATCGCCGAAAACCAGGATTTCCTGGTCGGGAGCGATCGAGCCGGGGATGCTGATGAAACTGACGGTATTCACGGTACTCCGTTTCCTCCAGGGCGGCGCGCCCTCTCGGGGGCGGACGTGGCCGCCGGCGTTCGCTTTTCGCGCCGCAAATTTTCGAGCCTGCGGGCGAGCCGGCGCTCCATCGCCAGCCCTTCGCCAAGCGGCAGGTCCAGGCCGTCCCAGACCGCCAGCTTCGCCATCGCGACCCGTTCGCGCGGCAGGCGGCTGAGGCGACGGGCGAGCGTTCCGGCCGCGCGCGCCAGCGCCGCCGCAGGCACGACTTCGGCGACCAAACCTATTGCTAAAGCCTGCTTTGCGTCAATCCAACGGCCCGTGAGGCAAAGGTCGAGCGCCCGTCCCGCTCCGAGGCGGCGCGAGGCGGTCTGCGTGCCCGCCACTCCGGGAATCATCCCAAGCCCCGTCTCGGGCAGACAGAAGGACGCATCCTCGGTTGCGATCGCGATATCGCACAGCAGCATCATCTCGAGGCCGCCGCCGACCGCGTAGCCATGAACCGCGGCGACGGTCGGGATTGAGAGCGCGCGCAGGCGGCCCCATACGTCGCGCCGAAAGCGGACCCATCGCGCGACCGTCGGCGAGGGCGCGGTGCCGAATTCGCTCACGTCGCCGCCGGTGGAAAATGCAGGGCCCGCGCCACGGAGCACCATCGCGCGAACTTCTGGATCGTCGTGGATAGCGCTGAGCGCGCCGAAGAGATCGTCGCGCATGGCGACGTTATAGGCATTGAGCTGGCGCGGCCGGTTGAGCGTTATCCATGCGATCGGTCCGCGCTTCTGGAAACGGATCGTGCCGAAACCCGGCGATGAGGGCGAGGGAGGGATGCTGTGCGATACCTGCGCCATAATGGCGATGACCGCGCTAGCGGTCTGACAGACCTTCGCTTGCGGACTTAGGCCGAGAACAGGTCGGCGCCGGGGCTGGCTGCGACCTCGGGACGCCCGCGCTCGAAGACTACGCGGCCGCCGACGATCGTGATATCGACCGGCAGGTTCATCAGCTCGGCCGGCTTGAGGCCCATCGGATCGCGCGGCAACACGATAAGGTCGGCAAGGTGTCCGAGCACGATCTCGCCGGCCTTGATCCGTGCCAGGCGCGCCGCCTGCGTGGTGAATAGCTTGAAGCCCTGCTCGATCGGAATCCGTTCGCCAAGCGCGATTTCGTAGCCCTCGATCGAAACACGCATCGCGGCGGCGGCGATCGCGACCAGCGGCCGCGCTGGCGTGACCGGTGCGTCGGTGGCGCCGGCTATTTCGATCCCGGCCCCGAGCAGGCTCCGCGCGCGATACAGATAGGGCAGCAGCCCCGGCTCGGTGACGTACTTGGCGCCGCGGTAGTACGAGAAGCCGGGATTGGTTACTACCCACGCGCCCAGGGCCTTTAGGCGTTCGAGATGCTCGGGCGTGATCACGCCACCATGCTCGATACGAAAAACCGGGCCGCCGTCGGCCGCGGGCGGCATCCCACGCGCGACGGTCTCCAGCGAGTTGAGCGCGAGTTCGAGTTCTTCGACCTCGGTGCAATGGAAGGCCGCGTCGAGTCCGGCCCGGCGCGCGCGCTGGACCCAGCGCGCGATCGGACGATAGTCGGTGCGTGGGCTCTCGATAAACTTGACCGCGACGATCGTGATGCCCGCCGGCTGCGCGGCCCGCGCCGCCTCGTCGAGCGCGTTTAAGTGGGGCGCGCCGAGCATCATCGCGACCCGCTGCGCCACCGCCCGCCCGCTCACTATCCGCGCCATCAGCGCGACTTCCTCGGGTCCGTTGCGCACGGTCGCGTCGGTAAACGCGGTCACGCCGGCGGCCGCAAGCTCGCGGCTGAACAGGCGCGCGCGCGATTCCAGCTCGGCCGGGGTCACGCGCGGCAGGCGGCGCGAAAGATAGCTTTCCATCCCGGCCACCAAACCACTCAGGCGGCCCGTCGCGTCGCGCATCAGGACCGCGCCCTCGGGCGGCTTGAAGTCGGGCGCTTCGAGACCGAGTGCGGCGATCGCGCGCGAATTGAGCCACGAGGCGTGCAGCGTCTGATGGCGCAGACGCAGCGGATTTTTGGGCACCGCGGCGTCGAGTTCCGCGCGCGTAGGGCCGCGGCGCCCCGCGAGCAGCGCCTCGTCGCATCCGAAGGCGCGCAACCAGTTGCCCGGCGGCGTCTTGCCCGCGGCCACACGCAACGCGGCTAGCAGATCGTCGAGCTGGCGGCAGCGCCACAGACTAAGCCCGGCCGCCGCGGAGGCGGCCTCGAGGAAATGCAGGTGGGAATCGATCAGGCCCGGCGCGACGACGCGGCCGGCGAGGCGAATCAGATGCGTGCGCGGGCCGACCAGCGGCTTGAGCTCGCTATACGGCCCGAGCGCCAGGATACTGCCGCCGGCGACCGCGATCGAATCGCTGGCGGGATAGCCGAGGATCGCTCCCTCATGCAGAACTAGATCAGCCTTGAGCGCCATCAGGGTTACAGAATATCAGCAGGCCGTTGCAGGAAGATTTTCAGCAGCCTTCTCCCTTCTTCGCACCGTCTTCTGCTGGTCCCTCTCCTTGTCCAAGGAGAGGGCTAGGGAGAGGTTCAGAGGCCGCTTTGCGAGACCCGTTCGAAGTGGCTGTGGCCGGGCGCAATTCAGACTGACCTCCCCGGCCGCTCGCGACGCTCGCGGCGGCCTCTCCTTGGACAAGGAGAGGCTTAGAAAGGCGCCGCGCGTCGACTTACCCAAAGTTCTCCTCGACAAGTAGAGGTTAATGTTGCAAGGCCCATGGGTGATGCAGCGCTCTCCCGCACAAGAAGAGGGATGCGATCAATCCGAGGACGGAAGCGCCTTGGCTTCCTTGATTTTCATTTCCACGTCGCAACACTCGATCGCGCCGGTGCCCGGCTTGTTGCACAACACCTCGGTGCCGCACTTTTCACACAGGTAGCGCTTGCCCAGTTGGTTAGCCATCGTTTGATACTCCCGCGATATTATCGTAATCATCGCCGGCCGTTGCGGCCCGGTCGTGAAATCTTTTTTTAGAACATTGATGCGCGAAATTCGAACCGCATGCGGTCTCCGGCACTTTTTTAGAGCATCGGGCGCAATTCTTCAATCATCATTCGCTCGACTGAGCATCGCTTGCAAACGGTAATTCGCTCACCGCCGCCGCGAGTTCGCCGTCCGCGTCCTGAATTCTTACCACCGTGCCCGGCGCCCACGCGCTGTGATGCAGGATGGCCAGGGCGAGCACGCCGAGGCGCGGCGAGCGGAGCGGGCTCGTGAGATGGCCGATCTCCTTGCCCGCGAGCATCACGCGAGCGCCGGTGGACGGCACGCGCGCGCCGTCAATCCTGAGCCCCATCAGCCGCCGCTTCAGCGCGCCGCGCGCGGTCGCCCGCTCGACGGTCTCCTGCCCGATGTAGCATCCCTTGTTGAACGAGATCGCCGGTTCCATCCGCGCTTCCAGCGCGATCGTCTTGTCGTTGGTGTCGACGCCGACCCGCGCCGTGCCGCTTTCGACGCGCAGGATCTCGGCCGCCTCGATACTGATTTCGCGCACTTCTCGGCGAATTTCACTTTCACTGTGCTCGTCGCCGGCAGCGACCATCCGCGCGACCAGTTCCGGCGCGTTCGCGCGCTCCGCGAGAATCGTGAAAGCCGGCGCGCCCCATCGCGTCACCTGCGCGACCAGCGTGCCGGCTTGGGCCTTGCCGAAGCGCCACGCGCCGGGAAGCGACGCTGGAGTTCCGAAAACCGCCGCGACCGTCTCCGCCGCGCGCGGACCGTCTATTTGGATAACGCTAGCTGGTTGGATCACGCCGTCGTGCCTGATGGAGTCGCCGCTTTCTTCGAACTCGACGTCGTCGGCGACCAGGAAGCGTTCGAGATGGGCGCGTACGGCCGGCCACAACGTGCGCTCCATTTCGAGCAGCAGCGCGTCGGCGGTGGCCCACACATTGCCCTCGACAATCAGGTGGGCGCGCTCGGTCAGGAACAGCGCCGCGACCAGCCCGCCCGGTTTGAGTCCCTTGATGTCGTTGCTGCACATCCCGTGCAGGAATGACGCGCGGTCATCCCCGCTCATTCGGATGACGATACGCTCGGCGCCGAGGCGCACTCCCGAACCCACTCTGAGCGCGTGGTAATCGGCCTTAGGGCCATCGCCGCCGATAGCGTGGCGGTCTGGTGCTACGATGGAGCTTGGGTGGTCCAATTTCGCTCGACTTCCTGTCTCCGGCTCGACTTTCTGCCAATTCGGCCGTACAACGGCCTTGACGCTTCCAATTCTATCATCGCCGGGGATTACGTATACTGGCCTTGGAGGCGCCAGACATCCTATGGGTACATTTATTTTTGGACTTGTAGTGGGGTTCGGCGGGGCGCTCGCGCTCTTCATCTACGACGAGGGTGAAGTTTTTCTCAAACTGGCGCGGCAAATCAAGCTGGTCGCCGGCAAGTATAAGGCGGAACATCACGCATAGCCGCTCGCGCGGCGCACCAGTATCTCGTCCAGGATCTCTTGCGAATGTATCGAAGATATCTTGGAAGGATTTCTTGGAAGGATTTCTTGGAGAACCTCTTTGATGTATCGGCGCACAATAGAGGCAACGGGGGGCACGCCGGTGCGACTGCATCGCGGCTGGCGATGCGCGCTTGGCTGCGCGCTGCTCGGTGCGATGTCGTGTGCGCTGATATGCGCGTCCATCCCCGCGGCGCGCGCCGCTAACGATCCCAAGGCCGCCTCCGCTGACCTCAGCAACCAGGCCTTCGAGCTTTTGAACTCGCTGAGCACGCCGGACGCCGACGGCAATGCGAACCCCGGCTCCAAGGCGCTCATGGGACCGGTCGCGAGTTTCGCCGGCGATGCGCAGACGCTCAGCCAGGCGCTGGGCGCCGGCGACAAGGCCGGTGCGCGGCGCGCGACGGCCTCGCTCGACGCCGACGCGGCGGCGGTCGACGCTGCGCTGAAAGCGCATGGCGATGCGATCAAGTCCGCGATCAAACCCGACCGATGGGACGCGCTGAAGCACGAGCTGGCCGCGATCGAAAAGAGCGTTCCGCGCCCGCATCCGCCGCGCCGCCGCCGGCTTCACCGCCGCCCGCATCAGGCGAGCGTGCAAGCGCGGCCGCTCCAGGAGCCGCCATGATGCCTCCGCCGGCGGCGGATAGCGCCGCGGCTGCGAGCGCGCCGGCGCCCGCGGCAGCGGAGAGCGGCGGACCCACGATCAAGATCGAGTCGCGCACCGTGGTCGGCGACGTTACACATCTGAAGGGATATTTCGAGGGCTCCGCGCTCAAGGCGGCCGGTATCTACGAAGGCGCGCAGAGCGTCAAGCCGATCAAGGTGGACCACGTGCTCGGGAGCCAGAGGGTCGAATTCCAGCTTTCGTTGCGCGACGCCGATATTGCGACCAACCTGCGCGTCATCGACCAGGCTGGGCGGGTGGCGACCGCGTCGGTCTTCGCCGAGGACTCGACGGCGATGGCCAGCACCGGCACGGAATCGGGAGTCGAGGTCGACCGCGGCACCGGTGCGACCGCTGGCAGCAACACCGCCGAGATTCCGAGCGCTAGCGCACCGGCATCAGGGCTGGGCGGCGACGCGCCCGCATCAGGACTGGAGGAATCGACGCCGGGAGCGGATGAAGGCCTCGACAGCGGGGGGATGGGCAGCGGGCTCGGTGGCGGCGGCCTGAGCGGAGGAATCGGCGCTCCAGTGGGCAACGTCCAGATCAACATCGAGTCGGTGAACCCGCTTAGCCCGCTCTCACACGTCTACCAGGTGGTGGGTCAGATAGTCGGACAGGGCGTGAATCACGCGGGAATTTATGTCGACGGCCGGCTGGTCAAGCGATTACCGGTCAGCCGCGGCGCCAGCGTGAGCAACTTCCACACGACCTTCATGATGAACGGCGGCACGGCGACGATTCGCGCGTTTAGCGCGGGCAATCAGTACGTCGAGTCGTCGATCTCGATGCCGCCGGCGGTGGCGTCGGCGCCGCCGATCGTGGTCGCGCCCTATGGGATGAATCCCTACAGCCCCTTCGGGATGAACCCCTACGGGATGGATCCGTACGGAAGTCCCTTTGGCGTCCCGTACGGAACTCCATACGGCGCGGCCCCTTCGTACGGGATCAACATCAGCCCCTACGGAATCACGCGCTATCCGGTAAGTCCGTACGGCGCGAGTCCGTATGGTGCGGTTCCGTATGGTGCGGTTCCGTACGGCGTCAACCCGTATGCCGCGCCGATCAACCCCTACACCAACGCGCGGCCGATAAACCCCTCGGGCCACTAGCGTTTTAGGATTTGGCCTCTTGTAACCGAGCGGTTTACACGTGTAAATAGAGATGTTACACTTGAGGCGGTGATAGGGAGCTTCCGTGACAAGGGGCTCGAGAACCTGTTTCGTCGAGGTCAAAGCCGAAGAGTGGCGGCGGACCTCCAGCGCAGAGCGCTTAGGAGGTTGGATGCGTTGGAACGGGCTGCGACCTTGCGTGATCTCAACGTTCCCGGCTTCGATTTTCATCCACTCAGGGGCACGCCGCAGCGCTACAGCCTTCATGTCAACGGTCCTTGGTGCATCACGTTCGAATGGCGCGACGGAGACGCGTGGCATGTCGATCTGCAGCAGTACCATTGAGCATATGGAACGACCGTAATGAGAGCCAATATGACAACCAAACGGGCAGTGAAAGACGGAGCCGCGCGGCAGCCAACTCATCCCGGGGCCATCCTGCGCGAGGACGTCCTTCCGGCGCTCGGCCTTTCGGTTAGCGAGGCGGCACGGCAGCTTGGCGTTACGCGCCAGACGCTTCATCGGATTATGGCCGAGCGAGTATCGATCACGCCCGAGATGGCCGTGCGGCTAGGCCGCTTCTGCGGCAACGGACCAGGGTTGTGGCTGCGGATGCAGCAGGCCTGTGACCTGTGGCGTGCCGAGCGCGAGCTTGGTGCCGAGCTTGAACGAATTCCGGTTCACCGAACATCCTCCGCGGCCTGAGCGCGAAAGGCCCCTTACTTGCCGCGCCTAAGCCGAGTCCGTTAAAGTTGTAAGTTCAACCGAGAATTTCCAAGCCAACAGTTACTTCGCGAGTGCACCGACGATGCTGATTCAGGCGACGCAACTCCGTCCCGGGATGATCCTGGAGTACAACAACGGCCTGTGGCGGGTGATGGCAATCAGCCACATCACGCCCGGCAACTGGCGCGGGATGGTCCAGACCAAGCTGCGCAACGTTAAAACCGGCACCCAAACCGAAAACCGCTTCCGCTCTGAAGATCGCGTCGAGCGCATCATCCTGAGCCAGATCGAGATGGAATTCCTCTACCAGGAAGGCGACGATTTCCATTTCATGAATACCGAGACCTACGACCAGATCACGATCCCCAAGGAATTGATCGAGGACGTGGTCGGCTTTCTCACACCTAATCTAAAAGTAGAAGTTG
This sequence comes from uncultured delta proteobacterium, assembly GCA_963771325.1. Taxonomy (GTDB): domain Bacteria; phylum Desulfobacterota; class Binatia; order Binatales; family Binataceae; genus JAKAVN01. The sequence goes on from CAVYTJ010000009.1 coordinate 14,728, forward strand.
AATTTCACGAGACCACGCCGCTCAACGTCTCGCTGCCCAAGACGGTCAATCTCAAGGTCGTGCAGACGGATCCCGGGATGAGGTCGGCGGCGGTCACCAATACGCTCAAACCGGCCACGATGGAGACCGGGCTTACGGTGCAGGTACCGCACTTCGTCCAGGAAGGCGAGACCATCACGATCAATACCGAGACGCGCGAGTACATGGCTCGCGCCAAATAGGTGCGCCGCCCGCCCGGTTCCGGCCGGGGCCGCAATTCTCCGCCAGCCAACGATCCAGGAGCCGCGGGCGAACGTCGAGTCCGGCGCGATCGACCCAAAAGCCCCGCGCGCGCGGCCAAGCCGTTCCAGTCCGCGAAGCTCGACAGATTCGACCAGTCGGCCAAGTCCGACAAGATCGCCAAGGCTCCTAACTTCGACCGGCGCGATAAGCCGGTCAGGCGCGACGAGCGGGTCAGATTCGACCGGCGCGACAAGCGCCGCCAATTTCGTCAAGTCTTCTAAATTCGTCGAGGCCGGCAAATTCGCCAAATTTGCCAAGCCCAACAGCTTCGCCGAGCCTGCGGCGGTAAAGCCAACCGGCCCCGCGCTGCGGCTAACCTCGAACATCTATGTCGCCAACACGCAGCCCGGCTTCGAAGCCGTCGCGGCCGAAGAGATCGCATCGCGCTTCGCGACCGGTGCCGCGCGCGGCACCGGTGGTCCCACGATACGCGAGTTGGGACGCAGGACGGTGCCCGAGCGTGCCGGGATGACAATCTTCAGCGCGCCGCGTCCCGATCCGCTCGGCGCCTCGCGCACAATCGAGGATTTGTTCGCGCTCGCCGGCTATCGCGACGGCCTTGGCTCCGCGCCCGCGACCTGGAAAAAGTCCGCACCGTCGCGCACGAGGCGCCCTACGTCGAGGAGGCGCTGGAGGCGCGGGTGCGGATGACTCCCGGCAGCCGCGCCGGGCGGAAGCTGGGCTTTCGCGTGATCGCGCGGATCGCGGGCGAGCACGAGTTTCGCCGGCTTGATTTCCAGCGCGCCGTCGAGCGCGGCATCGCCGAGCGCGGCGACCATTCATGGCGCATCGCGGGCGACGACGCCGACGTCGAGTTCTGGGCCACGCTGCTCGGCGGCGAGATGTTCCTCGCCGTGCGGCTGGTCGACGAACGGATGCGTCATCGCGAGTACAAGGTCGCGCATCGGCCGGGCTCGCTGCGCGCTTCGGTCGCTGCCGCGTTGGGATGGCTCAGCCAGCCCGGCGCGGACGACCGCGTGGTCGACCCGATGTGCGGCGCGGGAACGATCCTGATCGAGCGTGCGCACCTGGGGCGCTACGCGATGCTGGCTGGGTTCGATCGCGACCCCGGCGCGATCGCTGCGGCGCACGAAAATATCGGTCCGCGCTACCGCCCGATCGGGCTTGCGCAGGGCGACGCGTTGCGATTGCCGCTCGGCAAGGGCGCGGCGACTCATCTCGTCACCAATCTGCCGTGGGGCACGAAATGCGGATCGCATGGGGAGAACCGCCGCCTCTATCCGCGCCTGGTCGAGGAGTTCGCGCGCGTGGTGCGCCCGGGCGGACGGCTGGTGATGCTGACGGCGGAGCGGATGCTGATGCGCGAGGTCGCTAACCGCGGCTTCGTGCGCGTCGAGTCGGTGAGGCGGGTGACGATCCTCGGCGCCCAGGCCGTGATCTATCTATGCCGGGCATAAACAGCGCCTGGCCGGGTATAACCAGCACCTGGCCGGGCGTAACAGCGCCTGCAGCGCCGCTAGCGAATCGGCTTGTCTAGCGCGTAAGTCACGCCCGTGTGGCTGAACCAGATCTGCCCATCCTGGCGGCGCACCTTGAGCCCCGAGCGATCGGCCGCGAGCGACGCTTCCATCATCTCGATGATCTGCGCGCGGCGCTCGGGCGGCGGCCCGCCATGCGCCATCCACGATTCCAGGTCGTAACTGGTCTCGCGCCCGCCGCGATAGGCAACTTCCAACTCCGCCTCGGCGATCATCCGCTCCCACTCCGAGACCGGGATCGCGCGTGCGTGCGAGGGATCGCACAGCCGCTCGACGCGATTGTGATAATCCGACTTCGCCGGATCCTCGGCGGTCGTCATGTCGACGATCACCATTCGCGCGCCCGGTTTGAGCACGCGCGCCATCTCGGCCAGGACTTCGCGCGGATGGGCGAAATGATGGAACGCGAAGCGGCAGGTGGCGAGGTCGAACTCGCCGGTCCGAAACGGCATCCGCTCGACGTTGCCCAGCGTGAAGGTGATGTTGGAGATTCCGCGGCGCGTCGTCTCGGCGCGAGCGCGCGCGACCAGTCTGTCGGTGGCGTCGATCCCGAGCACGCTCCGGCACTTCGGCGCGAACGCCATCGCGACAAAGCCCGGCCCGCACGCGACGTCGAGCACGCGCGAGTCCGCCCGCACCTCCGAAACCTCCACCATGTTGTCGAGGATGCGCGGGTCGGTGACGACCTTCATCGTCGAGTAAGCCTCGGCCTGGCGGCGGAACTGCTGCTGCACCGCGATCAGATTGTCAGGTTGATCCGGATTGTCGGGTTGATCTTTCATCGGGCGCTTTCTCATCCGCTGCGTTCAAGGACAAAACTTACGCTGGTATGCATAAGACGGATAGTGCCGGCGTCGCGTTGGAGCGCGAGGCCCGGCCGATCGTCATCAACCGCGTCTTCGAGTATCGCGCGGATGATCGGAATATTTTCCGCCGGCGCCGGTGCCCAACTCGTCCACTCCTCGACCGTGCTGAGCGACTGCCGCGCGATTTTCATCGCGACGGTGAAACCCTCGGCGGTGAAAATCCGCTCGAACTCCGAGGCCGCGAGCGTCCGCACGTGCGTCGGATCGCACAGCCGCTCCAGTTCGTTGTGCAGCCCGGCCTTGACCGGATCCTCCGAGGCCGTCACGTCGACCACCACCATCCATCCCTGCGGCCCGATCACTCGCCCCATCTCGGCGAATACGCGGGCGGGATCGGTGAAGTGATGGAACGAAAAACGGCAGACGGCCGCGTCGAAAGCGCCGTCGCGAAACCCCATCCGCTCGACTTCGCCCACGACGAATGCCGCGTTGCCGGTGCCGCGATGCGCCGCCGCCTTGCGCGCCTCGGCGATCAACTCGGCGGAGGGATCGAGTCCGACCGCGCGGCGGCATCGCTCGGCAAACGCGAGCGTACATGCACCCGGACCGCAGGCGACCTCGAGCACGCGGTCCTGGCGCGCGACGCCCGAGATCGAGACCATGTATTGGAGAAATTTCGCGTCCGCGCTGGAGGACATCAGCGCCGACATCCGCGCAAACGTCTCGGGGTTGCGGCGGAACTGAACGGATGCGGACCGCGGCGCCTGGCCCGTTTGCGCGGCGTCGCTCACCGGCGTTCCGTTTCGTCGCTCTGTCTGAAGCGGCGGTTCGGCCCGCGATGCTCGTCGCTGATCCATGATGCGGATGTTAGCGCCGGCGGCGCGCCGATAACAGCCGCACGTGCGTGGCCTTTGCAAGCTCTTGGCAAGAGGTCTCGCGAAGTTTCGATAAGCTCTTGCACGTTACGCGCGGACGCCGCACAATCCGCACAATCGGCGGGTGTCGGGCACGCTGGCCGTCGCCTAATTCGCGCCGCAAGCACAAGGAGCCGCCTCAAATGGCACAGTGGAAAACTGAACTGGTCCCGCCCGCACCCAGAATCGCCGTCGACCACATGGGCGAGGGCAAGCTGGTTATCTGCATGCACGGAATCGGCGGCAATCGCACCAACTGGCATGACCAGCTTCCCGAGTTGGGCCGCCATTTCCACGCCGCGTCGTGGGACGCTCGCGGCTACGGAATGAGCGACGATTACGAGGGGCCGCTCGACTTCCATGACTTCGCCCGCGACCTCAAGCGCGTGCTCGACCACTTCGGCGCGCGCAAGGCGCATCTGGTCGGGCTCTCGATGGGCGGGCTCATCGCGATGGACTTCAATGCGCTCTTTCCCGAGCGCGTGGCGACGCTGACGATTTGCGATTCGCTGCCCGGCTTCAGCCATATCAGCCCCGAACAGAGCCGTGAGTTCGTCCGCCTGCGCCTGGAGCCGCTGCTCGCGGGCAAAGAGCTCAAGGAGATCGCGCCCGGCGTCGCGCAGTCGATAATCAGCAAGTCTGCGTCGCCGGCGGTGTTTCAGCGTTTTATCGACAGCATGTGCGCGTTGCACAGGCAGTCCTACATCAAGACCCTCCAGGGCGCCTCCAGGCCGGACGTGCAGATCGAGCTCGAAAAGATTCGCGTTCCGGCGCACGTGATAGTGGGCGAGGAAGACATGCTCACGCCCCCGTCTCTGGCGCGCTCGATGGCCGAGCGGATTGCCGGGGCGCGGCTGACGATCATCAAAAACGCGGGCCATCTGCCGAACATCGAACGGCCGCAAGAGTTCAACGCCGCGCTGCTGCCGTTTTTACTGGAACATCGCGACTCCGCGGCCTAAGACGGGGGGAGTTCAGCCGAGCGCGCGCAGGCGCAGATCGCGCGCCTGGCTGCGATACGGCTCGGGCAGCGGAACTTCGGTCGCGTCGAGCCAGTTACGCTCGAGGCGATAGAACTCGCGCGTGTCCTCGAAGAAGACGTGCACCACGACGTCGTTGAAGTCGAGCACCGCCCAATGGCCGTGGCTGGTGCCTTCGATCGACAGCGCATGCTCACCCTCCAGGCCCATCCGTTCCTCGATCCCGCGCGCGATCGCGCGCACCTGCACGTCGGAGCGGCCGGTCGCGATCAGGAAGTAGTCCGCGATCGAACTCAGATGCTCGACCTGGAGCACGACCAGGTCATAGGCCTTCTTTTCGAGCGCCGCCTGCGCGGCGGCTATGGCCTTCTCTTGCGAATTCACGCGAGGCGCGGCGAAGGACGGAGCCGCCAGGCGGCGGCAGACACGGAACAAAAAATCGCTTTGTGGAATAGTGCTCTTGAAATCACTGGCGCGTCAGTACAGCCCGTGCCGCTGGATATAGTCGACCACGTCGCCCGGTATCAGATAGCGGACGGAGCGTTGGCGATGAAGCTTTTCACGAATCAGCGTTGCGGAAACCGGGAAGATCGTCGTGACTACGAATGAAAGTGTCTGGCCGCCGGGATGCACGTAATGATCGTCCTCCCTAATGTAGCCAAAGCGTTTAAGCGCGGCAAGTGAGATTCGCGGCGGCTCGTTGTCGCCCGCCGGCTGGCGCGTATGCACGACTATCGAGCTCTGGCGCACCAGTTCGTCGCAATCCTTCCAGGTGTCCAGCTCGGCAAAGGCGTCGGAGCCCATCATCAGGAACAGCGTCGAGGGCGCGCGCAGCGTGGCGAGGAAGTGGCGCACGGTGTCGATTGTGTAGGAGCGCCCGGCGCGCCGAATCTCGACGTCCGAGACCATGAAGTGGCGGTTGCCCTTGGTCGCCAGCCGCACCATCGCGAGCCGATGCTCGGGCGCCGCGAGTCCTTCGGCCGATTTGTGCGGCGGCATCGCCGCGGGCACGAAATAAACGAGATCGAGCGCGAGCGCCTCGCGTACCTCCTCGGCCGAGCGCAGATGGCCGAAGTGGATCGGATTGAAACTCCCGCCCAGCAGTCCTACGCGCATGATGAGGGGCCGTCCAATTCAAATGGGCCGCACGCGAGCGCTGCCGCCGGAGCGGATGCGGCGGCGGCGCTATGTCGCCTCGCGCTTCGCCCGGGCTTCAATTGCGCACCTGTCCGTTGCCGGTGACGAGGTACTTGTAGATGGTCAGTTCGCGCAGGCCCATCGGGCCGCGCGCGTGCAGGCGATTGGTCGAGATTCCGGTCTCGGCGCCGAAGCCGAACTCGAAGCCGTCGGTGAAGCGGGTGGACGCGTTGACGTACACGGTCGCGGAGTCGACTTCGTGTTGAAAGCGCGTGGCGCTCTCATTGTCGCCGGTCACGATCGCATCGGCGAGGCCCGAGCCGTGGCGCGCGATATGCGTCAGCGCCTCGTCGAGCGAGTCGACGACTTTCACCGCCAGGATCAGGTCGAGGAACTCGGTGTCCCAGTCGGCATCGCGGGCCGGCTTCGCGCTCGGAACGATCGCGCGCGTCCTCTCGCAGCCGCGCAACTCGACCCCCGCGCGTTCCATCCGCGCGGCCAGCGACGGTAGAAAACGCGGCGCGATCTCGCGATGCACCAGCAGGGTCTCCATCGCGTTGCACACCGAAGGCCGGCTGCACTTTGCGTTGAAGCAGATTTCTTCGGCCATCTTCAGATCGGCGGTACGATCGACGTAGGTATGGCAGAGCCCGTCGAAATGCGGCAACAGCGGGACGGCCGACCCCGCAAGCGCCTCCTTCAACGCCTTGCCGCCGCGCGGAATGATCAGATCGATCGCCTCGGGATCGCGCTTCAGAATCTGGATCACCTCGCGATCGGGATTTCCGACGAAGCTAAGCGCGTCGCGACGCGATCCCGGCGCTTTCCAGCGCGCGGACGATCAGCCCGGCCAGAAACGCGTTGGAGGCGAGCGCCTCTTTGCCGCCGCGCAGCACCACCGCGTTACCGGCCTTAAGCCCGAGCACGCCGGCGTCGACGGTGACGTTGGGCCGCGACTCGTAGATGATCGCGATCACGCCGATCGGCACGCGGACCTGCGAAATCTCAAGGCCGTTGGGCCGACGCCACCTGTCGATCACTTCGCCGACCGGGTCGGGCAGGGCCGCGACCTCTTCGACGCCGCGCGCCATCGCTTCGATCCGCGCGTCATTGAGCGTGAGCCGCTCGACGAACGCCCCGGCCATCCCTAAGCCGCGCGCGCGATCGAGGTCGCCGGCATTGGCGGCCAAAATCGCGCCGCGCTCCTCGCGCAGCATCGCGGCCAGCGCGTCGAGCGCCTGGTTTTTTTGCGCGCTGGGACATAGTGCCAGCGCGCGGGCGGCGTCGCGCGCGCGCCCGAGCGCGTCGAGCGTTTCGGTCTCGAGGCTCATCGCACTTTCGGAGCGCCGGGGTTGCGAGAGTGGTTCACGGGTTCATGCCAGTTCTTCGATCAGCGCGAAGTTGTCGCGATGGATGATCTCGTCGGCGACCTTGTAGCCGAGCGTGCGCGAGATATCGTTGGAGCGCCTGCCCTTCACCTTCAGTATATCGGCGGCGGGATAATTGACCAGCCCGCGGCCGAACTCGACGCCTTCGTGATCGAGCAGGCTCACGCAGTCGCCGCTTTTGAACTCGCCCGCGACCTCGCGGATGCCCGAGGGCAGCAAGCTGCGGCCTTTTTTTCTAAGGGCCTCGGCGGCGCCGCGGTCTACGGTCAGCGCGCCCGTCGGGCGCAGCGCAAACGCGATCCAGTGTTTGCGGCTCTTGAGCCTGGTTCGCGTGGGCAGCACCAGCGTGCCGCACTCGCGCGCCGGATCGAGCGCGGCGCCGAGCGCATCCTCGGCGCGGCCCGGCGCGATAATCACCGCGATTCCGGCGCGCGCCGCCTGCTGCGCCGCCTTGAGCTTGGTCGCCATCCCGCCGCTTCCGAGCGGCCCCGCGCTATCGGCCACCAGCCCGCGCATCCCGGCCTCGGGGTCGGTGATGAGCGGGATCAGTTGCGCATCGGACCGCTTGCGCGGGTCGCCGGTAAGCACACCGGGCACGTCGCTCAGGATCACCAGCAGTTGCGCCTGCGCCATCCCGGCCACCAGCGAAGAGAGCACGTCGTTGTCGCCCATGCGGATCTCTTCGACCGCGACGGTGTCGTTCTCGTTGACGATCGGCACCACGCCGGCTTCGAGCAGGGTCTGGATCGTGTGAATCGCGTTGCTGCGCCGCACGCGCTCGGCGAGGTCCTGATGGGTGAGCAGGAGTTGCGCGACCGTGCGTCCCACGGCGCCGAATGCGCGCGCCCATTCGCTCATCAGCTCGATCTGCCCGGTGGCCGCCGCCGCCTGCCGCGCCGCCACGCCCGCGCCGCCGAGTTTTTCCAGCCGCGCGCGCCCGGCCACGATCGCGCCCGAGGTTACGACTACGACTTCGCGCCCTGCGCGCACGACCGCATCGATCTCGACGGCCAGGCGCGCGATAATCTCCGGCCGCAAACCGCCCGCGTCGGAAACCACGGCGCTCCCGATCTTGACGACGACACGGCGCGCGCGCGCGACGTGCTCCTGCTTGTAGCTCACCTGGGACATTGGGCCTCGACCGCGCCCAGCCCGAGCAATCGCGCGATCGCTGCGACCAACGGCTCGAGTCCGAGTCGCTGCTCGGCCGAGATGACGAAGACCGAATCGATCGCATGCTCGGCCGCGAGCGACGCGATCGCGCGCGCCGTCTCTTCCGCACGCTCGGCGCCGACGAGGTCGAGCTTGTTGAGCGCGATCAGCGCCGGCCGCGCGGAAAGCATCGGATCGAACGCCGCGAGTTCGCTGCGCACGGTCAGAAAGTCGCGCTCGGGATCGGCGCTCAGGTCGAGGACGTAGACAAGCACTCGCGTGCGCGCGAGATGGCGCAAAAAGCGGATGCCCAGGCCGTGGCCGAAATGAGCGCCCTCGATAAGGCCGGGGATGTCGGCGAGGCTGAAGCCGGTGCCGTCGGCAAGCTGGACGCGGCCCAGGTTGGGCGTGAGCGTGGTGAAAGGGTAGGGCGCGATCTTGGGATGCGCCGCGCTCACGGCGGCGAGCAGCGTCGACTTGCCGGCGTTGGGCAGGCCGACCAGGCCGGCGTCGGCGACCAGCCTGAGTTCGATTTTGACCCAGCGCTGCTCGGCCGGCCCGCCCGGCGTTGCGATGCGCGGCGCGCGGCGCGTCGAGGTGGTGAAGTGCATGTTACCCTTGCCGCCCATCCCGCCGTGCGCGACGATCGCGCGCGCCCCCGGCATCACGAGATCGGCAAGCATCTCGCCGCTTTCCTCGTCGAAGACCATCGTGCCCGGCGGCACTCGCACCACGAGGTCGCCGCCGGCATGGCCGTATTGCTGTTTGCCGCGGCCCGCCTCTCCGTCGCGCGCGACCAGGCGCGGGTTGTATTTGAAATCGAGCAGCGTCGCGAGCCCCTCGTTGACCTCGAAGATCACGTCGCCGCCGCGGCCGCCGTCGCCGCCGGCCGGTCCGCCGAAGGGGCGATACTTTTCGCGCAAAAACGCGATCGCGCCGTCGCCGCCTTTGCCGGCGGCCACGAAGACCCGCGCTTCATCGACGAACTTCATCGCTCAAAGGTTCAGCGATCGCGCGCGACGGCTACAGGAGTAGCTCGGCCAGCGCGCGCATGGCGTCGATCTGGCGCGTCCCGATGAGCATGGTCTTTACCGGCGAGGCTTTCCAGGCGGCGACGCGCTCGGCGACCCGCTCGCGCGGTCCGACCAGGGCGACTTCGTCGACCAGCTTGTCGGGCACCGCCGCGACGGCCTCGTCGCGCTTGCCGGAGAGGAACAGGTCCTGGATTTTCCTCGCCGCTTCCTCATAGCCGGCGCGCCGCGCGTAGTCGTTGTAGAAGTTTTTGTCGCGCGCGCCCATCCCGCCGATATAGAACGCCAGGTTCTGCTTCACCGGCTCGCGGCATTTGGCGATGTCGGGGCCCATTACGCAGGTCACGAACGGCGCAAGGTCGAATTTATTCGGATCGCGCGCGCCGGCGGCCTTCTTGAAGCCGCGCTCGAGGCTCGGCTTGAACAGGTCCCATTGCTCCGGGTTCATCCAGACCGGAATAACGCCGTCGGCGATTTCGGCCGCGAGCGCCACCCCGCTCGGCGTGATCGACGCCATGTAGATTTCCATGTCGCGCCGGCCGTGGAGGATCGGGCGGAGCGGCTTGCCCAAGCCGGTCGAGCCGGGGCCGCGATACGGGATCTGGTACTCGGAGCCCTGGAATTCCAGCGGCGCCTCGCGCGCGAAAATTTTGCGCAGGATCGCGATATACTCGCGATAGCGAATCAGCGGCTTGCCGTACGGCACTCCGTGCCATCCTTCCACCACCTGCGGCCCCGACGGCCCGACGCCGAGGATGAAGCGCCCGCCTGACATCGCGTCCAGCGTCATCGCGGTCATCGCCGTCATCGCGGGGGTGCGCGCGGGCATCTGCATGATCGCAGTGCCGAGGCGAATCTTTTTGGTCAGCGCGCCAACCCACGCCAGCGGCACGATCGTGTCCGAGCCCCAGGCTTCGCCAGTCCACACCGAGTCGTAGCCGAGCCGTTCGGCTTCGAGCACCAGGTTGAGCGAGTCATGGGAATGGGAAAAGCCGTATAGCAGTCCGAGTCGCATAGCGAGTACCTCTCACAGTTCCGCGGCCGATTGCGAAATGGCGACACTCCGTCGTCGTAAACAAACAAAAAGCCCCGCGGCGCGGCCGCGGGGCTTGGAAATCGAAATTCTAAGCCGTGCCGGCCCTAGGCTTGCGCTTCGGCCGGCGGCTCATTCGCCGCCTCGGCACGCTGTTCGCTCGCAGGTGCCGCCGCCGGCTCGATCCGCACGCGCCGCTTGTCGGTGCGGTAGGTCTCGTATTTGACCACCCCGTCGACCAGTGCGTAAAGAGTGAAGTCGCGGCCCATCCCGACGTTGCGTCCCGGATGAACTCGCGTGCCGACCTGGCGGACCAGGATATTGCCGGCGCGAACGGTCTCGCCGGCGTAGATCTTGATGCCGCGGCGCTGTCCCGGACTGTCGCGGCCATTGCGCGTTGAGCCTTGTCCTTTCTTATGCGCCACGAGCCTGTCTCCCTGTGATAGTGCCGGCGCGAGGGGCCGGCGAAAAAAGCTTCACGCGAGCGCTAAGCCGCGCCCCGCTTGATCTCCTCGATCTTGAGCACGGTCAGTTCCTGGCGATGGCCTCGCTTGCGCCGGTAATTCTTGCGCTTTTTCTTCTTGAACACGATGACCTTGGTGCCGCGCGGCTGCTGCACGATTCGCGCGCGCACGGCCGCTTCGGGCACGGTCGGCGTGCCGATCACCGGCGTTTCGCCGCCGCCGATAGCGAGCACGTCCGCCAGTTCGATCTCGGCGCCGACGTCGCCGACGATGCGCTCGACGGTTATCTGGTCGCCGACGCCGACGCGGTACTGCTTTCCGCCTGTCCTTACGATTGCAAACATGCCTTTGATCCGAACCCTCTTAGCTACCGGACGCAAGCCACCAAGTCAAATCTGGCCCGTGTCAACAAAACGCAACCGCTGGGGCTGCGTTTCGTCAGATACGGCGTGGTATAAGCCGGTGTCAGTCGAGGCCCAGGCGCTCGCGGCCTTCGGGTGAGATCATCTGCGGAGTCCACGGCGGATCCCATACCAGGTCGACGTTGGCTTCCGCGACGCCGGGGAGCGAGAGCAGTTTCTGGCGCGCGTCGATCGCGATCGACGCTCCCATCCCGCAGCCCTGCGCGGTCAGCGTCATCTTGACGTCGACCCGCTTGGCGCCTCCGTCGACTGGCGCCACTTCCATCGCGTAGACCAATCCGAGGTCGACGATATTGACCGGAATCTCGGGGTCGTAGCAGGTCTTGAGCTGCTCCCAGACCATCGCTTCGAGGTCGCCTGAGGCGGAGGCCGGCGAGGCGGCGTCTTCGGATTTCTTGCCGAGCGCGTCGGCGTCCTTGCCGGTGATGCGATACAGTCCGCCGTAGGCCGGCACCTGCACGGTGAAGCTGCCGCCGAGCGACTGGGTGATGAAAACCTCGAGGCCTTTCTCGAGCGTGATCGGACTGCCGAGCGGCACCTGGACGGCCTCACATTCGCGGATGAGTTCAACTCGTTCCATGGATAATTACCTTATTTGTTTGTCGTTACTTGTTGCGTTTCATTCTAGGCGCTCGGAGCCCCAAGCGCCAGTTGCTTGTTTTACTTAAGCGATCGCATCGAAAATGGGATCCGGTCTGGCGGGCCACAGGATAAAGAGGGGCACTTATGGGGAAAATTCAGCTTTACCAGTTTGGGCCACTGGGCGATCTGGAATCGGCCTCGCCCTTTTGCGTCAAGGTACGCGATGCGATGCGCTACAAGCGCGTCCCGTTCGACACCGTCAACGCGACCTCGCCGATCCAGGTGCGCAAGCTCAACCCGCGCGGCAAGCTGCCGGTGATGATCGACGACGGGGTGAAGCTCGCCGATTCCACCGACATCATCCGCCATCTCGAAACGCAGCATCCGGAGCCGCGGCTCTATCCGCAGGATCCGCGGTCGCGCGCGATGGCTCTGATGCTCGAAGACTGGGCCGACGAATCGCTCTACTGGCACGTGGTCTATGAACGATGGCAGGTCGCGGAGCAGTTCGCGAAGTTTGCCGAGGTCGTCTTCAGTCCGGTGCCGGCCGCAGTGAGGCCGATGGTGAAGTTGCTCTTCGCGCGGCAGACGCGCGGGCAGTTGCGCGGGCAGGGGCTGGGCCGCTTGGGAGTGGGCGAGCAGCGCGAGAAATTCAGGGCCTCGCTCGATTGGCTGGACTCGATGGCCGACGGGCAATTCCTATGCGGTGCCGAGTTGTCGATCGCCGACGTCGCGGTGGCGGCGCAGGTCGGCGCGCTCAATGTTCCGTTTACGCCGGTCGCCGAAGCCGAAATTCACTCGCATGCCAAAGTGATGCGATGGCTGGAGCGGACGTTCAAGGCGCTGGGCTAAGTCTATTTCGTAAAATCCTGCGTGACGTAGGCCGTGCCGTCGGCGGCGCGCGCGATTCCGATGCCGGTTTCAGCGAAGCCGGGCGAGAGCATGTTGGCGCGATGCTCGGGGCTGTTGAGCCATCCCTTTACCGCGCGCTCGGCCAGCTTTGCGCGGTCGGCTTCGCGGTCCAGGTAGATATTTTCGCCCAGCGCCGCAGAGTCGACGCCGACGCCGCGAACGCGCTCGGCGGGAGTGTCGCCGGCGGGGCCGTCGTGGCCGAGATAGTTGCGCAGCGCCATGTCGTAGCTATGGCCGCGCGAGGCCAGCACCAGGCGCTGCGAGGATTTAAGGGCCGGCGCACCCGCGCGCTTGCGCTCATCGTTGACCAGCCGCAGGATTTCCGCCTCCTGCGCGCTCATCCCAGCCGTCAGGTCGGGCGCGAGCCCGATGAGCGGCACCAGGTAGAGCCATACCAGCGCGGCGACCGCCGCCGCCAATCCTATCGAGGCGATTCCGATCCCGACTTTGCGCCGATAGCGCCGGCGCCCTCCGCCCGTCGGCAATGGAATCACCTTGGCCGGTCCCTTGGGAATCCGCACCGATTTACGCCCGCTCGCCGGTTGGATACTCATCGCATTACTCACTGCTCAATGAGACCCCGTGCGCTGCACTCGCGCCGGGTAGACCTAAAATTTCTCCTTGAACGGGCGCAGGTCCAGCTCCTGGGTCCACGCGCTCGGGTCCTGATTGGCCAGGTACCAGTAGGCTTCGGCTATTGCGGCCGGCTTGAGCACGTCCTCGTCCTTGAGCGACGGCATCCGGGAGCGGATGTGCGGGATGTCTATAATGCCGTCGACGTTGACGTAGGCAACGTGGATTCCGCGCGGGCCAAGATCGCGCGCCAGCGATTGCGCGAGTCCCCGCACTGCGAACTTGGCCGGTCCGAAGGCCGCCGACATCGGCCCCGCCTTGATTCCAGCGGTCGCGCCGGTGAACAGCATCACGCCGCGCCTGTTCTTGATCATGTCGGTCACGGCCTGCTTGGCACACAGAAATGCGCCGTAGGCGTTCGCCCGCCATGAGTCTTCGTATTGCTCGGGCGTGATTTCGGTGATCGTGCCCCAGTTGCCGCTGCCGGCGTTATACAGCAGCACTTCGGGCGCGCCGAGTTTCGAGCGCACGGCGTCGAATGCGCGGCCAATCCCGGCCGCGTCACCGACGTCGGCGGTGACTGTCTGTGTGCGGCCGCCGGCCGCCTTGACCTCGGCGGCGAGTCCCTCCATGAACTCGCGCGAGCGCGCGACCATGGCGACTGGATGTCCACCCTGGGCGAAGCGGCGCACCAGCGCGGCGCCGAGGCCGGGTCCGACGCCGACGACGACCGCGACTCCTGGCGGCGCGACTCCAGCTTGCGCTACTCCCGGCTGATTTGCTTGCGGGGCCATCAAATCTCCCCCGCGGCGGCCGAAATGGCCGACGCTCCTGACTGACGCTTTGCGCTACGGTACCAGCACCAGCTTACCGACTGATTGACGCGATTGCAGGAGGCGCAACGCCTCGGCGGCCTGGGCGAGCGGAAAACTTCTGCCGATCAGCAGCTCGAGTTTTTTCTCGCGCATCAGCGCGAACGATTTCTCGATCCCCTCGCGCATCAGTTCGGGCATCGCGAACACTACCGGCAGCACGAAGCCGCTCACCTTGGCGGATTTCTCGAACAGCCGGAACACGTTGAGCGGATCGGGCGCTCCGCCCGCGCGTCCGTAGAGCAGCAGATGGCCGAACGGGGCGAGGCATTTCAGGCCCGGCTCGAAGGTCGGCTTGCCTACCGCGTCCAGGATCAGGTCGGCGCCGCGTCCGCCCGTCAGGCGCATCGTCTCGGCGGCGAAGTCGGAGCTTTCGTAATTGATCACCTCGTCGGCGCCGTACTCCTTGACCAGCGCGGTCTTGGAGTCGCTCGACACCGTGCCGATCACGCGCGCGCCGGCTGCCTTGGCGATCTGCACCGCGACGATTCCGACGCCGCCGGCGGCGGAGTGCACCACCACGGTCTGGCCGGGGCCCGTCTTATGCGCGGTATGCAGGATGTGCCACGCGGTCAGCACCTGGATCGGGAAGGCGGCGCCCTCCTCGAAGCTGACGAAGTCGGGCAGCGGGATCACCTGCGCGGGCCGGACGAGGCAGTACTCGGCGTAGGCCTTGAGCGTGACCGAGGTCACGCGCATCCCGGGCTTCAGGTCCTTGACGTCGGGTGCGACCGCCTCGATCACTCCGGCCGCTTCCATCCCCGGCGTGTCGGGCAGCCGCGGCTTGATCATGTATTCGCCGCGGATAAAGAAGGTATCGGCGAAGTTGATTCCGGCGGCGTGCACCTTGACCAGGGCGGTGCCGGGCGCGAGTTCGGGTTTCGGCACCTCGGCGTACTTGAGCACGCTGGGGTCGCCGGTTTGTTCAAAAACAATAGCCTTCACCTGATGCGCTCCTTGGCGGACTGTCGCTAATCGTTACCGGTTCAATTCCGTTGGAGCAAATCAGGTTCCGTCTTGCAACCGCGATTCCGTCTCCGCCATGCGATATCATTTCCTGCTTACGCGGTATGATACCGCAAGACGTTACGCAAGACCCTACGGAGGACGACGCTACTGGCGATGCTTGACCTGGTGATCTTTGACGCTGACGGCGTGTTGTTCGAGTCGGCCGAGTCCAATATGGCTTACTACAACGCGATCTTCGCCGGGATCGGCGAGCCGCCGCTCAGCCCCGACGAGGAGCGGGCGTGCATCTTCCTGGCCGCGATGCAGGTTTTCGAGCTGCGCGCGCGCGCGGACGCGGCCAAGCTCGCGCGGATGCGCGAGATCGCGCGGACGATCGACTTTGCCCCGTTCTTTGCACTGCTGCGCCCGCCCTTGGAGCTGCGGCCGTTCCTGCTCGAATTGAAGCGCCGGTACCGCGTGGCGCTTGCGACCAATCGCTCGGCCACCACGCATGGGCTGATCGAGCATCTCGGCCTCGACGGCGTGTTCGACGCCGTGGCGAGCGCGCGCGACAAGGTTCGCCCCAAGCCCGCACCCGACATCGTACGCCTGTGCCTGGAGCGCGCGGGCGTCGCGCCCGAGCGCGCGGTGTACGTCGGCGATAGCCAGATCGACGCCGAAGCGGCGAGCGGGGCGGGGGCGCACTTCCTCGGGGTCGGCGCGCGCGTGGTCCATCCGCATCGCGTGGCGACGCTGGGCGAGGTGCCGGCCGCGCTGGAGCGGATGTTCAAGCGGCCGTAGCTTCTCGCGCGACTCCCTCACCCTGACCCTCTCCGCATAAAAGCGGGCGAGGGCAATGAGAAAAAAAGCGGAGCAGGGAAACTCTCCGCTTCTAGGAAGCTCTTGCACAACTGCCGCCTCCGATCCCCTCTCCTTGTCCAAGGAGAGGGTTAGGGAGAGGTCCGGTAATCGCTTACGGGACCCGCTCGAAGTGGCTGCGGCACAGCGAATTTCAGTCTAACTTCTCCCGCCGCGCGCGATGCTCGCGGCGACTTCTCCTTGGACAAGGAGAGATTAATGGATCAACTGTCTCGAATCTGAGAATCGTACTGTGAAGACCCACCGTTCAAGGTTCAAGAAATCAGCGACACATTGACAATAATGCGCGCTTTCTTCAGCCGAGCGCTGAGGGAGTAGCTATTACATGAGTGGCGGTCTTTATAACGATCCGATCGGTACTCTCAACGCTTATTTGCATTCTCTTTAGTCAGTTCTTGCAATCTCCTCACCCCTCACAGTCGCACACCACCCGAGTGTGTATGAGACGACACACAATTGTCAGTTCGCCGCGCTTGGTTCTCCGTGTAACGTATAATACGCCAAGAGAATGTCTCACGAGACTCATCGCGGAATAGAGTGAACACTAGACTTGATACCCATCCCTATGAACGCGATGTCAAATAACCGGTGCGCGAATGCGCACCCACATAGCAAGGCGCATCTGAAGTTGTAGCCATCGGCCGGAGAAAGATCCAAATGACGAAACAGGAACCGCTTAAACTGTGGTTCATCGCGATAATCCTGATCGCGTTTATGTCCACATGGGCAATAGTCAGTAACTCACAGAATGAACAACCGAGCTCGATCGGACCCACGGTGACCGCGACGACTCCGGCTGATGGGGCGACTGCTGTGGCCCTCAATCAGGGGGTTTCAGTCACCTTCAGCCAGGCGATGTCCGTGCCGTCGATGGCCGCATGCCTCATTTTGAAACGGCCTGACGGAACCCTTGTGAATGGAACCGTCACTACGATCGGCAGAACCTCTATCTTCAGGTCGCTCGCCGCTCTCGCGCCGAACACCACGTATACAGCCAAAGTCAGACTTGAGGCATCCGACCTGGCAGGCATCCCGTTGGGCCAGCCGTATGTATGGAGCTTCACGACCGGTACTACGAGCGATACCACCGCCCCGACGGTTAGTTTCACGAACCCAGCCAATGTCGCCGTAAATGTGGCGACCAACCAGAAAATCATCGCGATGTTCAGCAAGGAGATGTCCGCGGGTACGCTCAACACCGCAACGTTCACGGTCACAAGGCCAGGGAATATCGCGGTAGTGGGAGCGGTCAACTACGCTTCCGGATCTGTGACTTTCCGGCCCATTTATGGTCTCAGAAGCAACACTCACTATATAGCCACGATCACGACGGGAGCCAAAGACCTCGCGCGCAATTCGTTGGCCGCGAACTATGTATGGAGTTTCGATACCGGCACGGGTCCGGATTTTGTCCAACCTACCGTAACTTCCACCAACCCGGCCAACAATGCATCGCTTGTGCCGGTCGATCAGCAGGTGAGTGCGACCTTCAGCCAAGCGATGAACTATGCGACCATTACAACCGGGGATTTCCTGCTGACGTGGTCGGGCGGTCAGACAGTCGGAACCGTCACCTATGTTTATGACTCGATCAACAAGGTCACGACGGCGACTTTTGTGCCGAAGGCCAATCTTCTGTCGAATACTCTATACACCGCCAGGATTACCAACGAGGCGGAAGATCTGCTTGGCAATGCACTCGCAGGGAATCAGCCGTCAGGTAGTTATGTATGGCACTTTACGACGGGCGCGGATCTGAGCCCGGTGCCGCTCGGCGCCGCCGCCAACTTCGCGGTGCTGGCGGCCGCTTCGGTCACCAACACGTCGACTCCGACTTCGATTACCGGAGATCTCGGCATTTGGCCGGGCACCTCATTGACTAATTTCCCGCCAGGAACAGTCACCGGCACGGAACATGTGAACGATGTCACTGCGCAGGCTGCCATGGCGGCCCTGACCGTCGCCTATAACAACGCTAAGGGACGTGTTGGAGCCTTTACTCCCGCCGTTGGCAACGTGGGTGGTCTGACCTTCACTCCCGGCCTTTACAGGTCCGGGACGTCGACGGCGATTTCAGGAGGCGGAAACCTCACGCTCGATGCGGGGGGCGACCCGAATGCGGTCTTCATCTTCCAGATCGCTTCGACCCTGACCACATCATCCGGCTTCGGGGTTACGCTGGCCGGCGGGGCCAAACCTTCGCAGATCTTCTGGGAAGTTGGCAGCTCAGCGACGATCGGCACGGGATCAGCGTTTTATGGAACCATCCTGGCAAATACTTCGATAACGATGGTGAGCGGCGCGACGCTTAACGGCAGAGCGCTCGCAGGCGCCATTTCCGGCACGGGCGCGGTTACGCTGGACGACAATACAATCCTGAAAGCCACTCCGTAGAGAGGGCTGTTCGGCGCGAACGCGGAGCGGGGCCATCGCGGCTCCGCTCCGTTTTGTTTGGGCGCCCACCTCGTCCGGGCGGTGCGCGGGTGGCCCGTCATGAATGGATGAATCGCCAGGCTTGCCCCGCGCTCGCGCCGGCTAGATCGGCCGCGGGGGCCGCGCGGCTTCAGCCTCCGGCGATTCCGCCATCAGCGCCCGGTAAAGCGACCCGCCGAGGATTGCGCCCGCGATTGGGGCCACCCAGAAGAGCCACAGCTGCTCGACCGCCCATCCACCAACGAAGAGCGCCGGTCCGGTGCTGCGCGCCGGATTAACCGAAGTATTGGTCACCGGGATGCTGATCAGGTGAATCAGCGTCAGCACCAATCCGATCGGAATCGGCGCGAAGCCGGCTGGAACGCGCGGATCGGTCGCTCCCATGATCACGAACAGGAACATCAGGGTCATCACGACCTCGCACACGAGCGCCGAAGGGAGGCTGTAACCGCCTGGCGAGTGTGCGCCATAGCCATTGGACGCGAACCCGCCCGCCAGGCTGAAGCCGGGCGCGCCGCTGGCGATAACGTAAAGCACGGCGGCGGCGAAAATTCCGCCGAGCACCTGCGCGATCACGTAGGGCGCGAGTTCGCTGCCCGGAAAACGTCCGCCCGCCCACAATCCGAAGCTCACTGCGGGATTGATGTGGCATCCGGAGATGTGCCCGATGGCGTAGGCCATCGTCAGTAGCGTGAGCCCGAAGGCGAGCGCCACTCCGGCGAAGCCGATTCCCAGATGGGGAAAGCCGGCGGCAAGGACGGCGCTGCCGCATCCGCCCAGCACCAGCCAAAACGTTCCGATGAATTCGGCTCCAGCGCGCCGCGAGAGGCTCATGGCCATAACTTGGTCTCCTGCGATACCGATTTTGAGTCAGGAAGAGACTACTGCTTATGCAGCCGTTATGTCTGCCGCTAATTTTTACGAAGACATGAATATTTCCGCTAGTCTGACCACCACTAAGCACCATGCAGCTCTTAGCAGCTATTTAAAGTCGCGGAGAGTATTGTCGCGCCAAATCCAGGACCCGACCTGCGCTTACAGTTCGAGGTCGGCGCGCGAGCGGGTCAGCGTGTCGATCACGACGTACATGATGGCCCTGGCAGATTTGATGAAGTCATTGATGCTCGCGACGCCCATCCCGCCGAGGCCTTCCTTGAACTCGTCCGGGCAGCCGGCAGGCGGCCACGGATAACCGATTCGCGCGCACGGGATGCCGAGGCGGCGGATGAGCGCGCCGTCGGTCTGCCCGCCCATCTTCGGCGCGTTGCCATGCGGGCGTCCCTCGACGCGTTCCCATCCGCGATAGCTCGATTGCACGATCCAGTTCTGCGGGTCGGTGGCGCCGCCCGGAGCGGCCCCGTACATCTCCCAGTCGAACTCGATCTCCGGATGGCGCTCGTGGATTGAGCGCATCGCCTCGGCAAACTGCGCCTTGACCTCGCCAGGCGAGGTGCGCGGATTGCATCGCACGTCGAGATAAATTTCCGTCGTGGCCGACGGGAAGGCCGGCCGCTCGGGCCACCCCGCGCGCAGTGCCGCGATATGGCCCTCCGGGAGCACGGTGCCCGACGTGTTACGCGCGGTATATTGCGGGAGCCAGGCCTCGATCTCCTCGATCACTCGAAGCGCGGGGATGATGGAACTTCTGTAGCCGGGAGTCCCGCGCGTAATTCCCGCGTAGCCCATCGTGCCGCGCACCGAGACCTTGAACCAGCACATCCCGGGCTCTTCGGCAAAGACCGCCCACCACGGTTTCATGATCACCGCGAAATCGGGCGCCACTCCGCGCGTGAGCATATGGTACACGCCGTCGCTCATTCCATAGTTGCGCCGATAGGGCAGGCTGACCGGCATCCCGCCGCCGGCAAAGCCTACCTGCAGGTCGCCCTTCAACGGCACGTTAGCTTCCCGGAGCGCGGTTGCGATTTCGGTCAGGCTCGCGACCATCCCCTTGGGGTTCGCCGCGCCCAGCCCATAGACCAGGTCGCCCCGCGCGAAGCCCTTGGGCAGCATGTCGGCGCGAAACCCCGGGCCGACCCATGGCAGATCTTTTTCCGAGTCGACGTCGATATGAGTGTCGATCGGAGCGTAGAGCAGGAGCGAGGCGCCGCCGCCGCTGCCGCGGATTTCGCCGATCGCGTTGCCGGTATCGTCGCTTATTGGCTGATAGCGGGAGTGCTCGCCCAAATGCTCGCGCATGTAACCGGCGATAAATTCGCTCGCCTGACGCTCGGCGCCGGTGGGGCTGTGGATGTCGATCAGATTGAGCAGCAGCTTTTGCAGACGCTCCGGATTAAGCCGCTCGCACGCCGCGGCGTACCATTTCTCCTGCTCGGCTGAGAGCGGAACGAGGCGGGTCTTTTCGGCCATCGGAGTCTCCCCTGCGGTCGCCTGGCGCTTCGCGGTTCGCTCTCAACGATGACCGTTGCCGCCGGCGCCGTTGGTCTGAGGCGCGGCCGGCCGCTCCTGGATACCGCGGTTGTAACGCGACGCGACCTTGCGCCACGCGGTCAGCGCGTTGTCCAGTTGGCACAGGGTCTCCTTGTTCCAGCCGTCGCCGGTTTCGTAGAACGGCTGCATCGCCTCGCGCGCGAAGAGATCGTTGTCGTTGAAATCGCGCAGCGCCAGCGGCTCGAACACGTTGTTGTACCGATACTCGGCGTCTTTCAGATCCGCCTCGTTGCGGCAATGGGCGACCAGGACTTCCCAGTACTCGTGATGCGTCTCGTCGGTGGGGACGTACCACTCGTATTGCGCCCAGCCGGGAATCGGCCAGTGCTCGACCAACAGCACCCCCGGCACGTACATCGAGGTCCGCAGGTAGTAAGGCTTGGTGCCGCGCGCCTTCAGGCCGAGGACCGGATTTTCGAGCACCATGTTCCACGCCTCGGGCCGGTTGTACATCATCATCACGCCTTTGGGCCCGTCCTCCTCGTCGACCACGCGAACCGCGTCCTCCGAGACGGGTTGCGCGCCGAGCGGGAACAACACGTCGGCGCTGGCGATGATGGTGTTGCCCATGTGTATCAGCCAGTGGCCCGGGTCGTACCCGTTTTCGACCGCCAGCCGCCAGTTGGAATTGCCGGTGCGATGGATCCCGCGCACGAACACGTGTTCGTCCAGGATGTAGGCGACGGCTTGAGGGTCTTCATCGGTGCCGATACGCAGTGGCAGGTCGGATGAAAGCGGCGGCACGGGCTTATAGTCCTCGTCGCCGACGAACACGAAGATCATGCCGTTGTGCTCTTCGACCGGGTAGGTGCGGATCCGCACCTTGCCGAGAATCGGGTCATCGGGCGAGGCCACGATCGTCCTGAGCACGCCGTCTTCCAGGCCATAGCTGTAGCCGTGGTACCAGCAACTCATCAGCTCGTCGCTCAGACACAACGGCCGGCGCGACATCCGCACGCCCCGATGCAGGCAGCGATCCTGCAGCGCGTAGGTCTTACCCTTGGCCCGCCGAAGCGCGATCTCGTGGCCTGCGATCAGCACGCCCTTGACGTCGTTGTCCTTGAGCTCGTGACTGAACAGCGCGGGGTACCAATGGTTCTTGAAACCGCTGACAGCTTCCAGGTACGGGGCCCATTGGCGGCTGGACGACGCCCCTGCTTTACCGGCACCGCTCGCATTCCGGACCGATTCGCCTGCACCCATCGAAGTTGCCTCCCGATAAGACGCGATAGGTTTATACGACCGCGCGATCGTAAATCGTTATTACAAAATTATTTATGACATAACCATCTCGATCATTTTGGGGCCCGGCTCGTTGAGCGCGCGCTCCAGTTCCTGCGCGAGCGCATCGGCCGTTTCGACCCGTACTCCCGGCACGCCCATCCCCTTGGCGAGCGCGACCCAGTCGAGGTTCGGATTGCCGAGGCTGGTCAGCGCGCGCGCTTTGGGGCCGGGCTCGGTGATGCCGGCGCGCGCGAGCTCGACCTGCAAAATTCGATAGCGGCGGTTGTTGCACAAAAGCGTGGTGACGTTGAGACTCTCGCGCGCCTGCGTCCACAGCGCCTGCACGGTGTACATCCCGCTGCCGTCGGCCTGGAACGAGATCACGCGGCGGTCGGGGCAGGCGACCGCGGCGCCGGTAGCGCACGGCAGGCCCTGGCCGATCGCGCCGCCGGTCAGCGCGAGGTAGGTATGCGCCGGCGCGCTCAGCGAGGCGCCGAAGAACGGCAGCCCGGTGGTCGCCGCCTCGTCCATCACGATTGCGTGCTCGGGCATCAGCGCCGCGATCGTCGCGCCGATCGTGGTCGCATCGAGCGCGCCCGTGGGCCGCGCTGCCGCCGCGCCCTTCGCGGCGCGCGCCGGCGCGGCTTTGGGCGCGCCGATAAGGTCGGCCAGCGCCTCCAGCGCGAGCGCGACGTCCTGCTCGAGCGTCGCGAGTGTCGCAACGGTGCGGCCCTCGGGAATCAGGATGCTCGGCATATTGGGATAGCCGAAAAATGCGACCGGCGCGCGCGCGCCTACAAGGATCACCGAACTGGATTTCGAGAGCGCCTCCAGCGCCATCTCGGGAAAGTACGGCAGCTTCTCCACCGGCGGCATCGTGCCGCCGCGCTCGACCCGCGCCGGAAACGTCTCGCACATCAGGCGGCATCCGCTCGCCGCGGCGATTCGCGCCGCGGCCCGCAGCCCGCGCTCGCGGAGCGCGGCGCCGCCCATGAACAGCGCGACGTTTGCGCCGTCGCGACGCAGAATCTCGGCCGCCGCGCGCACGGCGCTATCCGGCGCCGCCGGCCGCGACACTGCGGGACGCGGTGTCGCGGGCGCGCCGGCCTCGCTCCACTGGCAATCGGAGGGAACGATAAGCGTGGAGGTATGACCCGGCGGACGCATCGCTTCGGCGATCGCCTCGGCGGTGTCGGCGGCGATCGCGCCGGCGCTCGCCGAGTGGCGCACCCAGGCGGAGACCGGGCGGGCGAGCGATTCGATATCGGAGGTGAGCGGCGCGTCGGCCTTCAGATGCCAGGTCGCATGGTCGCCGATCACGTTGACGATCGGCGAGTGCGCGCGCCGCGCATTGTGCAGGTTGGCGATCCCGTTGGCGAAGCCGGGTCCGAGATGGGTCAGCGTAAGGGCAGGCCGGTCAGCCATCCGCGCGTAGCCGTCGGCCGCTCCGGTGACGACACCCTCGAAGAGCGCCAGCACCGCGCGCATCCGATTGGGGCCGTCGAGCGCGGCAACCAGCGGCATCTCGGTAGTGCCGGGGTTGGCGAAGCAGATTTCGACTCCGCAATTAAGCGCGGTCTGGATCAGGCTTTCGGCTCCATTCATCTCAAGCAACTCCGCTTTTGCTGGCTACGTTGGGTCGCGGTCCAAGGAATATCTTCAACCGCCGCTTTGCGAAACCGTGCGCATCACTTTTCCCGGCAGGCCGCCCTGGTATTGGTCGTGCGCGAACAGGACCTCGCCACCGACGATCGTGTACTCGATTCCCTCGGAGCGCTCGATAAGCCGTGGCTCGCCGCCCGGCAAATCGTTGACCCACTCGGGCGCAAGCGGCTTTATCGTGGCCGGATCGAAAATCACGAGGTCGGCATCCATCCCTGGTGCGAGCCGCCCCTTGGTGCGCAGCTCGAGGAAGTCGGCCAGTTCCGAGGTCAGCCGCCTCACGGCTTCTTCCAGAGTGAGCACGCGGCGCCGATGTACCCATTCGTGCAACAGGTAGGAGGTCAGGCCCGCGTCGCAATGCTGCGCGACGTGCGCGCCCGCGTCGCTAAGTCCGATCAGCGTATTGGGCAGCTTGAGGATGCGGCTTACGACCTCGGGATTGACGTTGATCACCGAAAGCGTCACGCCGAGTTCCATCCGCTCGTCGAGCGCGAGATCGAGCAGCGCGTCGACCGCGTCCTTGCCGGTCGCGGCGGCTAGTTCGGCGATGCTCAGGTTGAGCCAGCGGCGGTTGTGCTGGTTTTCCACGCGCGCGATATGCACGCGATCCCAGCGGCTGCGGAAAATCGCTTTGCCGCCGCCGTCTTTGATTTCGTTGCGGAACGCGGCGCGGAAATCCGCCGAACGCACGAGCGCCATCTGCTCCTCGACGCCGCGGTTGAAAATTCCCTTCCACGAATCGAGTGCGGCAAAGATGAACGGCTCGCGCATCGTGTAGTACTGCTGGATCGGCCGCGGCGTGACCTGCGGCAGAATCTTGAGTCCGCTTTGGAGGAGCGGCGCGAGCCGCTCGACCGTGCGCTGATGCGCCTCGGGCGGCGTGCCGGGCAGGTCGAGCAGCGCGAGCCACGTCACCGGCCGCGCGCTCTCGCGCGCGAGCATCGTCAGCAGGTCGAAGGCGCCCTCGTTGGGCACGCTGGTCGAGCCGCGGCTCGGAAGAATCTCGATCACGCCGCGGCCAAGTTCGCGCATCGTGCGGCAGAGCGCGCCGAGTTCCTGGTCGCTCGCCATCCGGCTCGCCAGCGGACGGCCCTGGAAGCCGATATGCTGCGGCGCGAGGCTCATCGAGAAGCCGGCCGCGCCGGCGCGGAGCGCCTCGCGGTACAGGTGCGACATCTCCGCCGTCTCGGCTTCGGTCGCGGCGCGCTCGGCCGCTTCCTCGCCGATCACGTAAAAGCGCAACGCGGAGAGCGGCACCAGGAAGCCGACGTTGAGCGCGACGCCGCGGCGCTCGATCGCCGCCATGTACTGGGGAAAGCTCTCCCAGTCCCACGCCACGCCGCGCATCAGCACGTCGTGCGGCAGCGCCTCGACGTTGACCAGGTCCCACGCCATCGTGGACTGCTGACCGGGGCGGCAGGGCGCGACGCCCACGCCGCAATTGCCCATCAGCAGCGTGGTGACGCCGTGCCAGCACGAACAGGTGAGCAGCGGGTCCCACGAGATCTGCGCGTCGTAGTGCGTGTGGATATCGATAAAGCCGGGCGCCAGCATCGCGCCGCCGGCGTCGATCTCGCGCCGGGCGGAGCCGCCGGCCTCGCCGACCGCGGCTATTTTGCCGTCCTTCACCGCGAGCGTACCGTGACGCGCGGGCGCGCCGGTGCCGTCGCAGATGATGGCGTTGCGCACCAGCAGGTCGTAGGCCATCGCAGGATTCCTCCGGCTCCGTTTCATCTCGACCGAATCATCCAGAGCATAGCGGGGACGCTGGTTGTTTGATAATGCACCGCGCAAGCGAGGCAAAGCTCCTCGCGCACCCGGCTGGACGCGCGGCGAATCGCGTGCGCACGCGGACTTATCACGGCCGAGCTTGAAACTTACGAATCGTGACGCGGGAAGAGGGCCGGGCCGGTCGCAACGCCGGGCGGCGCACTATCAGAGAGGGTCTATCTTCGCCTGGTTCCTCTTTCCCGAAGAGGTGTCAACAACACCAAAATCGCTCCGCTTGATCCTTCACTGCGGCAGCCTTCGTTCAGGATGACAACAAAAAAGCTCCCTTGCTGTCATCTATCGACACCCTCCTGAGGAGTCAGAGGGGTCAGGGGAGAGATCCAAGCGTCTGCGCAGCTAAGCCCGGACTGGCCGGGCTGTTGCTGCGCAGACGCTGTAGACGATCGCGACTACTTTAGTAGCGCGACTACTTTAGTAGCGCGGTCCGAAAGTGATTTGGGCCGCGAACGGTGCCATTCTACTCAAAGTTATCTTAGGCGTCGGCGAGCTAGAGCCGCTGACTGCCAGTTCGCCACGGCCAAACATCGAAATTGTTGTGCTCACTGCTGTTCCGTAATTATACACCCACAGCCTGCCCAGAGAGTCGAACGCGCATCCCCATGGAACGTCTAGACTGCCTGAACCGTCGTCATTGATAATCGCGTCCGCCGTGGGGGTTCCAGTGGCGGCAAGGTGAGCGGGTGTGAATTTGACCACGGTGTTATTGACGGCATTGGTTACCCACAGATCGCCGGCGGCATCGAATGCCGGTTGTCCGGGCCCACTAACGCTGGGGCTGGAAATAACAACATGGGGCGTCGCCGCAGGATTGCCGAGGTCACTGGCTTGGAATTCCACGATGTTGTTATTGCCTTCGCTCGTGATCCAAAGGTTGCCGGCTGCATCGAAGGTGGCAAAAGCGGGCGAGGCCAAATCCGTGCTCGTTAGTGTTACCGCGGGAGTGATGCTTTGTGGTGTGGAACCAGCAACCGTAGCCGCGACCAGCTGGGCACGGGAAATCTCGTGTACACCATCGTCCGTCCCATCGACGACCCAGAGATCACCGTGAGCATCGAGCACGCAACCAATATTGAATTTAAACGCAGTGCTCGTGATCGTGACCGCCGGCGCCGGATGAGGAACGGCCGCCAGATTTTGCAATTGAGCAACAGTGAATTTCAGGACCGTGTTGTTAAGCGTGCATACCCACAGGCTTCCATTGGCCTGGAACGCTAGACCGGCCGAATTGGCCAAAGGCTCGGCGCCTTCTTCGATCTTCACCTTGGTGGGTGTGCCGCTCCTCAACAACTGGCTGGGCCGCAGCTCGATCAGTCCCCCAAGGGCCCCGCCGACGGGCGTCGGCTGTTGCTGAGGAACCGTGGTCCATAGCGCCGGGCCCGCCGCTAGGGCAGATGACCAAGCGCCGCCTACTAAAAGCAACAGCAACGCTAAAGATGTAGTTGTGACTAGCCCGAGCGCCGCTGAACGGCGCTTACCTCCGATATCGGTTTTAACAGTCGACATTGAGTCCTCCCTCGTGCGAACTTCCGCAAATCGGTGCCGCACATGACGACAAGTTGTGAAATCGTGTAATTCTTCCCGCGGATGGGTGGAGCAATATCCATTCCGCACGTGGCGAGCTGGATAATGCTTGGATTCGTCCCAACGCATTATTCAGAGAAAAACTTTCTTTCAATTTTTGTCGGAAATTATTACAGACCCGAATCTCCTTCGGTCCCGTGGAAAATCCGCGAGCTCGAAAACGGGCGATTCCGGGGTGTATTTTTTCGGCTAACGTTCTAGAAAAAAGGGATTGCCGCCGCGATCGCTCCCTGCTTGTCACCCCGAGCGAGCCTGCGAGTCTAGGGACCCCGGATTTCTCGCTTAGAGATTCTCGAACTCGGCGCGCAGAAAGATCGGGATCCTCGACTCGCGCGGACGCGTCAGTGATGACAGGGGCGGCGCGCTCGGCTCACTTTCCGGCGCTTCTCGATAAATTCGCAAGCGCCGCAGGATGAGCGAGGAACGCCCGAGCGCGCGGCTCCTACGCGAAGGCCGGCATCACTTCGCGCGCGAACAGCTCGACCGTCTGCGGCGGCGCCATGTCGGCGAACATGATCGTGAACATCGTGATGCCCCACGCGACGCGCTCGCGCAGCTGCTTCACTACCTCATCCGGCGTGCCCTTCACCGCGGTGAACGAAAACGGCTTGCGCCCCTTGGCCATCTCCCATTTCTGATCGGCTTCCGCCTTATTCGCGCCGATACAAACCATCAGTTGCTCCGAGACCGTGATTTCCTTGGGATCGCGGGCGACCGCGCGGCAATGCTCGTGCAGCACGCCGAGAGTTTTTTTGAAGTCGCGGTAACCGGCCGGACAGTTCCAGCGATCGGCGTACTTGGCCACCAGCCGCAGCATCACCTTTTCGCCCGCGCCGCCGATCATGATCGGCGGATGCGGCTTCTGCACGGGCTTGGGATTGTTGGGCGCGTCGGCGACCGTGTAGTAGCGGCCTTTGAACGTGGCGCGATTCTCGGTGAACATCGCCTTGAGGATCTGCAGGCCCTCCTCGAGCTGGCGCAGCCGGGTGCCGACCGACGGGAACTCGTAGCCGTTGGCGCGGTACTCCTGCTCCATCCAGCCCGCGCCCAGGCCGACTTCGAGCCGGCCGTTGGAGATATGGTCGATGGTGGTGAGCGACTTGGCCAGCAGCGCCGGATTGCGAAAGGAGTTGCACAGCACGAGCGTGCCGATACGCACGCGCTCGGTGCGCGCGGCGATCGCGCTCATCATCGCCATCGCCTCGAGCAGGTCAACGTCGGGCAGGCCGATCGTCCAGAAGTGGTCGACCAGCCAGAACGAATGATAGCCCAGGCGCTCGGCCATCTCGGCGCGATCGAGCAGGGTCTTGACGGTCGCGCCGGCTTGCGGCGACCAGAATGCGAATTCGACTTTTCCACTCATCGACAGGCTCCTTGGTCAAGGCTCTTGGTTAGTTTCCGCGGTCACCGTTCCAATGATGTACCCGAGGCAAACATTTTACAGCGTTACAGTTTTACTGTTTTACTGCGCGGATGCACAACGAAATGAAGCGGCGGATCACGAACGCATTTTGTCTCGCACTGATGCTCGCGATCGCGCTAGCGCGTGGCGCAGAGCGCTGCGCGCTTGCGTCGCCGCCGCCGCAGGGATTTTCGCCAGTCGGAGCGGCGCGCGCGCTCAAGGGCGCGGTCGGAATTTACGAATGGCATTTCGTCGCGGTGCGCGGACCCTCGTCCGTTCGATCGCATCGGGCTCCATCGGATCGCGAGCGGCCCGGCCGCGCCGGCGCATCCGGGAGTCGTGATGCTCTATCTTCCCGGGACCAACATGAATGGCGAGGTCGCGATCGACGATCAGCGCAACTCGATGCCGCTTTACCTGGCGGCGCATGGCGTCGACGTGTGGGCGATGGACTATCGCACTCACTTCGTTCCGCCCGACACGCCGGCGGAGAAGCTCGCCGTGATGGCCGGATGGACCAACCGCGTGTTCGAGAGCGATGTCGAAGCGGCGGCCGCCTTCGTGAGTGTCGAAACGCACAATGAAAAACTCTTCGTCGCCGGCTTCAGCCGCGGCGCGAGCTTCGCCTACCTGTTCGCAGCGGCGGATCCGCAAAGGGTGGCGGGACTCGTGATCCTCGACGGCTTCATTCCGCGCCGTCCGGCGGCGGCGATGCCCGCCGGGCGAGTCGCCGACGATATCGGCGGACGCCATCTGACCTACGACAAGCGCCGCGCACTGATGGAAGCGGTGATTCGCGATCCCGGCGGTCCTGCGCCACTGCCGAAATACAAAACCGCGGCGGAAAATCTCGAGCACGTGGTCCACGACGCGGACGGCGTGTTTGGAGGACACGGCGGGCTCGCGAATCCCGAAGGCGGATTTTCAGACGCGTCGGTGCTGGCGCGGGTGCTGATTGGTTACGACCGATGGTGGCCGGCGGTACAGGATTACGAAAATCCGTTCGACCCGAGCGCGCTTGCGCGCCTTAAGGCTTCAAAGATTCCGGTGATCGCGTTCAGCAGCACCAACATCTCCGCCCAGTGGCCGGCGATGGTGACCGAGTCGGCCGCGGCGACCGGCAGCGCCGATATAACCGTCAAACGGCTGGACGGATGGGGCCACCTTGACGTCTTCTGCGGCACGCACGCGGAGAGCGAAGTTTACGCGCCAATACTGGCGTGGCTCAGGCGGCATCAGAAGTAGGCGGCGGCGCTCCCCGGGCGCGCGGGCTAAGCAGCAGTGTCGCCGCCAGCGCCCACATCCCGAGCGCAAAGCCGAGCAGCGACCACACCAGCGCCGAGCGCCCGCGGCGCGACGCGATAGTCGCGGTGAGCGGCGCCAGCGCCGCGTCGATTATCAGCGAGGTCGCGATTATCTCGGCCGGGCCGCCGCGATAGCGCATCAGGGCGAAGCCGGAGGTCACGTTTAGGATGGTCGCGATCGTCCACATCAGATTACGCAGAAGCTCTTACGAGCACGTTCGCCGGGCCGTTGCAGCTTACCGTATCCGCTCGGGCGGCTGCACTCGGCTTGCGACGCTCTGGGGCGGGACTATAGTGGTGAGTGATGGCACGCCGCGACGCTGAAAATATTATTTCCAAGTTGCGCCAGATGAGCGAGGAAGGGCTGGGGAGCGTGATGGGCGAGCTGATGGCCAATGAACGGATGCGCAAAGGGCTGGGGCGCGCGGGAGAACGATTGATGGCCAACAAGCACGTCTTCGATCGCAACGTCGAGACCGTTCTCGACTTCGTCAACATCCCGTCCAAACGCGACATCCGTGAGCTGAAGTCCCGCCTCGACACGCTGTCCAGCCAACTGGTCAACCTTAGCATGAAGATCGACCGGATGCTGGCGGCGGGCGAGATGCCCGCGCCGCGCCACGCGCGCTCCGGCTCAAGTCAAATCGAATCAGACCAGATCGAACCAGACCAAGCCGAACCAGTCCGCCCGGTGCGACCCGTGCGGCCCGTCCGGCCGGCGCCCGGACCGCGTCCCGTGCCGCGTCGGCGCAGGGGCCGCGCCCACCCCGACTGACGAAAGCGGCTCCGCAACAGAGGTCGAATCGCGGCCGCGCGGGATTGCGAGCGTGGCGGCCACGCAAGATTCAAAGCGTCTGCTAGACTCCGCCCCAGCCGGGCGAGATCCGCAAGCGCGGCCGGCTCGCGTCCAAGGTCGGGCATCGCGAACAGCTTCAATCCCGCGGGCCCGCCCGCGCGCAACGAGGCTATCGCGGCCGCCTCGCGCTGATGCAGCGCCGCGAACTCCTCGGCCGCGCGCGCGAGCTTGCGCCTAAGCGCCGGCGAAAGCGGGGCGCGCGCGATCTGCTCCGCAGGCGCGGTCGCGGGCAGCGTGCGGTTCACGATGACCGCGCGCGGCTCGATCCCGGCCGTGCGCAGCGCGGCGAGGAACTCATGTGCCTGCGCGATACGCTCGGGTTCGGCGGTGGTGACCACGACGACCGCGGTATCGCCGGCGACCAGGAGTTGCTGCACCCGCGCGGCGCGCTCGGCAAAGCCGGCATACATCCCGTCGAAACTGCGCACGAAGGCCTGCACGTCGCCGAGCAGATGGAGCCCCGTCAGACGATCGAAAGCGGAGAGCACGGCGCGCGCGGCAAGGTCGACGACGCTGAAGCCGCGGCGCATCCCGCCGCCCAGCAGCGTAACGGCGCGCGAGTTGAGCAGGTCGAGCAGGCGGCGCGGCGCGTCGAGAAAGTCCAGCGCCTCGCGCGCGGGCGGCGTGTCGAGCACCACCAGGCTGGTCGACGGCTCCTCGCTCAGCTCGAGCAGCCGCTCCATCGCCATGTAGTCGCCCACACCGGCCAGCGCCTGCGAGAGATTGCGGTAGATGCGGTTTTGCATGATCGCGTCAGCGGAGGCGGGCGAGGGCGCGTGGCGCGCGACGAGCGCGTCGAAGGTGCGCTTGGGGTCCAGGCGGAGGGCGCGCAGGCGGCCGGCGCGTCGCGCCGGCCGCCTGCGCGCCCCCGTCGAATCGGCCAGGCCGTCCGGATCGTCCATATTTTGAAGATTCCGCAACGGCACCTCGCGCGGCTCGGCGGCGTCGTCGCCGCCGAGCCCGAGCGCGTCGAGCAAGCGCGGCGCCGGGTCGACGGTCATCACGTCGACCTGCCGCCCGGCGATCGCGGCGCGAAGCGCGAGCGCCGCGCTCACCGTGGTCTTGCCGACGCCGCCGGGGCCAAGGCATACGAGCAACCGGCCGTCGAGCAGGCCGTGCGATGGCGGTGCGGCGGTCATCGCGGTCTCGCCGCGCGCGCGGCCTTTGCCGTGTGCGCCGGGTTTCGCGCTGGAGGCGGGGCTGTTCCCGGCTCAGCCGGGAACAGCCCCGCCTCCAGCGCGCGGCTCAGTTGCTCGAGTTCAGCCCGGCGCATCGCCGGGCTGAACAGCATCGGCAGTTCGACCACGGCGAGCCCGGCACGGGACGCTTCGCGGCGCGCTCGCGCCGCGAAGCGTCCCGCGCCGTCGCGCCATCGCGCAAGCCGCGCGCATCCCGGATCCGCCTCGAGCGCGTCGAGCGCCTGCATCTCGCGCGCGCTGAACAGCGGCTGCGGCACGCAGTTGAGCGCCGCCGCGGCGACGCTCACGCTAAGGCGCCCGCGGAGCACGGCGCACGCCTCCAGCGCCTCGCTGAGCGCCAGCTCCTGCGGCGTCAGCGTCAGTATCACGGCGAAACGCGTCGCGTCGGCGAGAAAACTCGCGACGTTGGCGGCGAGCCGATTGAGCGTTCCGAGTGGAGCGATCTGCTCCAGCGCGCCCGGCACCGAGAGCAGCTCCAGTGTGCTGCCCGTGGCAGGCGCGTCGACCACCACGTAGCGGTCCTCCAGCGCGGCGCGCCCGGCGACGATTCGCAGCCGCTCGAGCATCAGGAACGCCTCCAGCCCCGGCAGCGCCGCACTGACGTAGCCGAAGGTGCGGCTCTGGAGCATCCGGCGCGCGACGGCTTTGATCGGCACGATCCGTTCGATGAACGCTTCGAGCTCGGTGCTTGCGCTGAGCGAGATCGTTTCGAGATTGGCTATCGCGTCGAGATTGGCTATCGCGTCCCGATTGGCTATCGCGTCGAGGTTGTTATCCGGCTCGATACCGAGCATCCGGGCGGCCCACATCCGCTGGTCGAGGTCGACCAGCGTCGTCGGACGCCGGCGCGCGAGACCCAGCGCGAGCGCCGCGGCGACCGTGCTTTTGCCCGTGCCGCCCTTGCCCGTGACCAGGATTAGCCGCGCGAGCGCCATCAGGTAGAATGTAGAGCCGCGTGCGGCGCCGATCTATCGGACGATCTATCGGTTGAGGACATTTGCCGCGTCACGGGTCGTTTACGAGCGCTCGCATGAAGGAATCCGCTGACCAGATATCATTTCAAAGCATGCTGCTGGCGATGCCGCCCGCCGGAATCGCGCGTTTCAAGGCAATCATCGAGTCGTACGACAATCTGGCGACGCTGCGCACCGAAGATCCGCGCCATCACTATTTGCGCTTATCATTCGACCCCGCCTCGACTGCCGAGGTCGACGCGCTGCTCGATTCGCTGAGCGCAACCTTTTCGATCCGCCGCATCGGCGCCTAACTCTCCCGCAGTTCGACTACGTAGTCGCGGCCTTCCCACTGTCCGCGCGACTCCCAACGGAAGGTGAAGCGCACGGGCGCGTGATCGGCGGCAGTCAATTCGATATCGACGAAATCGAGTTCCACCGCGGTGTGGGTCGAACGCGTGTCGATCGGGTGATGCCATTCGTCCTTGCTCCAGTGCAGCATGAAGGGCTCATCCGACAGGATGCGCAGCTTGCACGGCAGCGTCACCGACTGGATCTGCCGGTTGTGCTTCCAGATTTCGATCGGCCCGCGCGGCTTGCCGTTGCGATAGCGCTCGGCGACCTCGGGGATGAGATCGAAGACGACGCCGTCGGCGCTCGAGCGCAAAAGTTTCAGGTACTCCGCATGCGCCCACATCAGCGGCATCGCGGCGCCCGTTGGCCTGCCGAAAAACATCAGCGCTTGGGGCAGGTCCGGCCGATCCCAGATTTGCTCGGCCAAAAGCCGCGTCGAGGTGGCGAAGTTTTCCATCGCGCGCAGGTATGGGGCGACGTCGCGTCCGGCCGCGAGTTCGTAATGGCCGCGCTCACCGGTCAACAGCGGCCACGGCCGGCCGACTCCCCATCCGACGAATGGTCCGCCGTCGTCGCGCTGGCCGTAGCCGTCGTGCGTATAGCGTTTCCAGCACGGCCCGGCCGGGAAGTCGGTCTTGAGCACCGCGTCGACGACGCGCAGCGAATCCTCGACCAGCGGGTCGCCGGGGCGGCGGATGCCATAGCGCACCAGTTCAAGGAAACCCGCGTCGACGATCTCGGCGGCCGGAAACTGGTAGGGCGCGTTGGGCGGACGGTTGCGGATGGATACCATCCCCTGGTCGGGATCATCATTGGGGATTGTCGCTGCAGTGTCTGCGGGATTGATCCGGACGTAGTGGCGCTTGATGCCCGGCACCAGGAAGCCCTGTTTGGTCACGGTCCAGCGCTCGATGTGGGATTCGAGGAAATCGGCGTAGTCCAGCAGAAACCGCGCGGTGGTCGTGTCGCCCCGCCCGTGCGCGAGGTTCGAGGCGCATACCAGCGCTGTGATATTGCTCGCCAGGGTCGAGGGCGAGTATCCGCTGTTCTCCTCCCATCGCTCCTGCGGCGTGACCGGACCTTTGTTGATCAGGTAGCCCGCGGCCGCCAGCACCATCGGATACGGATCCAACGGCCCCATCGTGGCGCCCGCGTGCGTCAGGCGATACGCGAGCATGATCGGAAAGGCGACCTCGTCGAGTTGGATGCCCTGCCAGTACGGCTTGCCATCGATCCAGAAATTTTGCGGGAAGCCGCCGTCGGCGAGCTGTGAACAGGCGAGATAGATGAGCGCGCGCACCGGAGTCGCAAGATCGCCGGCCGCCAGCAGCCCGGTCGCGCTGTTGACCATGTCGCGCGTCCACACCAGATGATAGCCGCCAAGGTCCTCGTCGCCCTTCGCCTCGCCCCATGGGATGCTGAGTGAAGCGATGAGCGCGCCGGGAAAGCGCTTGTCCTCGTGCGCGAGCAGCAATTCGCGGCTTTTGCGGCAGAGCTGGCCGTTGTCGCCGGTCCATCGCCCGAGCGGGTACATATGCCCGCAGGCGCGGGTCCATTGCTCGATGAAGCGTGCCGAGTGCTGTGCGAAGGGCACCCCGAGCGACTGGTATAGGCAGGTCACCGCGCGATGAAGACCGTTGCCGAACGCGAGACCGAGCGTGAAGTGGCGGTCCTCGGGCAGATCGATTTCGGCGGTCAGCGCGACATTGCCGTCGGGCGCCGAGGCGAACTCCCAATCCAGCTTGAAATTCTGACTCAGGTCCTGCCATCCGTCGGTCTTGCCGACATAGCCGCAGGAGCGCCGCACGAACGGCACGTTGGCTCCGAGCGCCAGCCAGGTGTTGTCCTTGTGCGCGGTCAGAAACTGGTACCCGATCATCCGGGCGACATTGGCGTTGTTGCCCCATCCGCCGAGGTTCAGATGCGGCGCGAGCAGCACGAACAGGCGCAGGCGCCGCAGGAGGTCGGCGTCACCCTCAAGGCGGGTGTCGAGCAGCAGGCACGGTTGATGCGGGTCGGTGATGACCTCCATCACCACGCGGTACCGCCCCTCGCGGTCGGCATTGGTGATGCGCACGCCCAGGCCGCGATCGCCGAGATACTCGGTTTTACTAACCTGGTTGCGATGCACGTCGTGAAAAAAAGTCTCGCCGTCGGTCACCAGGTACTGCAGATCGCGGATTTGGGGACGATCGATCGTTGGAAAGTAGATTTCGTTGAGCACGCCGCGCGAGGTGGTGAACCAGATCGGGCTCGCGGTGGAATAGGCGGTGCCGACGACATCTTTGGCGCTGTGGGTCCAGCGCGGCTCGATTCCGGGGGCGCCCCAGGCGCGCGGAGTTTCCTCAATGATGGCCATCAGGTCGTTTTCCTTTCGGCGGATGCGCCGACGGGGGCGCTCAGAGCGCGGCGGGAGGCTCGGCTGCCGGTTCGTTCAGCGGCGCTTGCGCACGGAACATGTAAGAGACTCCTACGCTCAGCACGTAAAGCAACAGGAGCGGGATCGCGAGCAGGAAAATCGAAACCATGTCCGGCGGAGTCAGCGCCGCCGAGACAACGAAGATGCCGAGTACCGCGTAACGGAAATAACGCAGCATCATGCGGTAGTCGATCAGTCCGAGCCGGGTCAGGAAGACCGCGAAAATCGGCATCTCGAAGGTCAGCCCGAAGGCCAGCATCAGCTTGGCCGAGAATGCCAGGTACTCGCTGATGCGAATCGTCGGGGTGACGCCGATCGAGGCGTACTGCGCGATGAAGAAGGCGTAGCCGACCTTGAATACCACCGCCCAGCAGAAATAACCGCCCAGCGCGAAGAACAGGCTCGAGCTGACGACGAACGGCAACGCCATCCGCCGTTCCGTCTCCAGCAGGCCGGGCGCGATAAACTTCCAGACCTCGTAGAATATCGCCGGGCTGGCGATGAACACGCCGGCCACCAGCGCGACCTTGATCTTGGTGAAGAAGGCCTCGCCCACGCCGGTTCCGATCAGCAGCAGTTTGCCCCCGCCGACCTCGCGCAGCGGCAACGTCAGCCAGGCAAAAAGATGGTCGGCGAAAATGTACGACAACGCGCATCCCGCCGCCAACGCGATAACCGCCCGTACCAGCCGCCCGCGCAACTCGCGCAGATGCTCGAGCAGCGGCATGCGGACCTCCTCCGGTGCGATGGGAGGATTGGCGGGAACCTCCTCCGTTGCGGCGGGAGGATTGGCGTCGTCCAGGTTGGCCACGGGCAGCAGGGCGGGCTATGGTTTGTCGGCCGGCGGCACGGAGCGCTCGCGAGGGCTCGGCTGTTTCGGTTTGCGAGTGCGGCGCGGGCGGGGCGGCGTCTGAGGTTCGGCCTGGGCCTGATGTTCCGCCGAGGTCAACTCGCCCGTGGCCCGAGGCCTGGTGGCATCCTGAGGACTCGCGGAAGATGGGGAAGGCGCAGACGCGGGCTCGGCCGTGGGCTCATTCGATGCTTGATGCTCCGCCGCTGACAGGGGACCGGTGGCCGCCGCTTGCGGTGCCTGCGCAGGCAGCGCCCCCGGCGGGCTTTCTGTCGGCGGTTGCGGCTGGATTTCCGGCGCGAGGAAAGCCGGTGGAGCGGGCGACGGCGACGAGGGCGGCATCGGCGGAGGATGCGGGTCGTCGAAACGCGGCGGCAGGATATTGAACGGCGCGTCGTCGCCGATCGCGCCCGAAATCTCGCGCATCACGGTGTTGCTCGCCAGCCTCAACTCGCGCATCACCTTGCCGACGGCACGCATCACCTGGGGCAAATCGTCGGGTGGAATGACGATCAGCGCGATTACCAGGAACAGGAGTATCTCGAAAATTCCCAAGGATCTTCCGCCGTCCGCCCCGGCCCATAGCGCTCGGCCGCGCGGTCTGATTAATGATCTTAATGATCGTTATCGAAGTTCGGAGTGTCAACGATGCTCAGGACCGCACTAATTAGCGACCGCCGATTTTTGAAGCATTTCGCCGGCCGAAGCCATCCCGAACGCCCCGAGCGCGCGGCGGTGATGATCGAGATGGCCGAGCAGCTTCATCGCGCCGGCATACTCGCGCTCAGCCCGCGCGAGGCGAGCAGCGTGGAGCTCGAACTGTGTCACGACCCGGCCTACGTGGCTGAGGTCAGACGCAGCGCCTCGATGCCGCGTTACGATTTCGATCCCGACACGCATGCTTCGCCCGACTCCTATCAGACCGCGCTGCTGGCGGCGGGCGGCGTGCTGACGGCGGTCGAGGCGGTGATGGACGGAGCGGCGGACAATGCTTTTGCGATCGTCCGTCCGCCCGGCCATCACGCGCTCGCCACGCGCGCGATGGGGTTTTGCCTGTTCAACAACGTGGCGATCGCGGCGCGCTATCTTAATCGCCGCCGCGGCCTCAAACGGGTGCTGGTGATCGACTGGGACGTCCATCATGGCAACGGCATCCAGGACATCTTTTACGAGTCATCAGAGGTGCTTTACTTTTCGACTCATCAGTTCCCATTTTACCCGGGCACCGGCGCGCTCGACGAAGTCGGCTTCGGAGCCGGCGCCGGGTACACCGTCAACGCGCCGATGCCGGCGACGTTCGGCGACAACGAGTACCTGCGCATTTTTGACGACCTGCTGGCGCCGGTGGTCCGGCAATACCGCCCGGAGTTCATCCTCGTGTCGTCGGGCTTCGACGCGCATTTTCGCGACCCGCTCGGCGGGATGCGGGTGACCGAGGGCGGCTTCGCCGCGCTCGCGCGGCGGGTCAAGCGGATGGCGGCCGAGTGCTGCGGGGGCCGGATGGCGGTCGCGCTCGAAGGCGGCTACGATCTGCAGGCGCTCGCGGATTCGGGACGCAGCGTGATCGAGGAACTGGGCCGCGCGGCCGACGAGCCGATCGCGCCAGCCGACGACGGCGCTCGCGTGATCCCTATAATAGAGCGCTCGCACTATTTTCTGTCGCGCTACTGGAAGTTTTAGGGTCAGCCAGAGGTTGGTACGGATATGAAGATGAAAATTATCATTCACGACGCAGAAGAGGGCGGCTATTGGGGCCGAGGTG
The DNA here is from genome assembly GCA_963771325.1 of uncultured delta proteobacterium. GTDB lineage: Bacteria > Desulfobacterota > Binatia > Binatales > Binataceae > JAKAVN01. Next base: position 52,843 of record CAVYTJ010000009.1, read on the forward strand.
CCGGCCATTCCCGGCTGCGCTACGCAGGGTGAAACTCTCGATTAGCTGCTCGAGAACGTCCGCGAGGCGATCGAGGGCTGCCTCCCTGTAGAGAATTGTTGAACGCCTTGCCAAATTTCCTGTACCCGAAAACTCGCCAGCGTGGCCGCGCCTAATTCTTTCAGCCAATCCGATACGCTGCGGCTGGTCGCTCTGGGAGCGGCCGCGCCGCAAGCGTACGAGTTGGGCAACGCGCGCGTTACGATCGGCACCGGCGCCGGCAACGACCTGCTCCTGGACGAGCCGACCGCTTCGCGCCGCCACGCCGCGCTCGAGCGGCGCGCGGGCCGATGGTACGTGGTCGATCTCGGATCGACCAACGGCACTTACATCAACGGACGGCGTGTCACCGCGCCGGCGCCGCTGGAACGTGGCGACGAGTTGCGCTTCGGCAACGCTCGCTTCGGACTCGTCGCTCCCGGCGACGACCTGTCGAAGGTCGGCGCCGGGAGCGCGAAGGCGGCCGTGCGCTCGCGCCGGCGCGGCCCGCGCCTGGCGGGCGTTATCGTGGCCGCGCTGCTCTTCGCGGTCGGCGGCTTCGCGCTGACCGCGTATCTGCTGCGCCTCCAGCGCGCCGACCGGGCGGCCGGGACGGCGGCGCCCAGCGCCGCCGTCCCGGCCGCCCTCCCGAGCGCGGTGGCGGCGGCGACCGCCGCCGCCGCTGCCTCGCCCGCCGCTGCCGCCAGCGTCGCCGGCAACGCCGGCGGCGCTGGCGGCAGCGGCGGCGCAGCGCCGCAGGCAACCGCCGGCGTCGCGGCCGAGGCAGGCGCGCCCACGGGCGCGCCCGCCTCGGCCGCGGACCTCCAATGGCTCGCGCGGCTCAACTACTATCGCGCGATGGTGCGGTTGCCGCCGGTGCTCGAAGACCCCCAACTTAGCGAGGCCGACGCGCTGCACGCCCGCTACCTGGTGAAGAGCTACGCCGAAGCCATCAAGAACAGCACCATCGGGGCCGAAGCGCACGAGGAGAATCCCGCGAGTCCCTGGTATACGGAGAAGGGGATGCGCGCGGCGCAGAAGAGCGACGTATCCTACTGGCAGGAGGCGAAAGGGCCGGTCAGCCAGCCGGTCGGCGAGCCCGTCGCAGACCACGAACCACCGCCGGGCGAGATGCCCTGGGGGTCGCCCGGTTGGAGCATCGACGGATGGGTCGGAATTCCGTTCCATCGCTTTAGCGTCATCAGCCCGTATCTGCGGCGGAGCGGCTTTGGGCGCTACTGCGAGGGGGCGGGGTGCGCGTCGGCATTGGATACCTTGAGCGACCTGAACCAGTTCCCGGAGCATCCGGTCCCGTTCGCTCAGCCCCTGGAATTTCCTCCGTCGGGCGCAACCATTGCGATGCGCTCGCTCGACTCCGAATGGCCCGACCCGCTGACCGCATGTCCGGGCTATGCGCGTCCGGCGGGTTTCCCCGTTACGCTCGAGGTCGGCGCCAACGTGGACGCGAAGCTCGGTGCCTATCGGCTCACCCGCGAGGGGAAGTCGTCGGCGGATCCGCCGGCAAATGTCGAGGCCTGCGGCTTCGACGCTTCGAGCTACAGCAATCCCGAGGCGACTGCCCAGCAGCGGGCGCGTGACATACTGCACAGCTTCGGTGGGGTCGTGATCATCCCGCGCGCCCCGTTGGACAAGGGCGCCAGCTACATGATTTCGATGACCGTCAATGGGTGGGAGTACAAATGGTCGTTTTCGACCGCACCGTAGGCGATATTGTTCGACCGCGCCACAGGCAGCCGCTAAGGCAGCCGTGAGCGAGGTTGCGTCGCCGGGGCATAGCAACTAATAGTCAGATTAGGAATCTGCCCGTGATGTGCCGCCGGCCGGCGCGGAGTCGGCAATCCGGGAGCCCAAGGAGGCTGACGAGAGCACAATGAAAATCTCGATGTTCCATCTGATGCCGTACCGCGAGCTGCCTGCGGATTTCGAAAAGCGCTATCACTCGGTGTGGGTCGACCCGCCGTATCACGAACTTGCCGATACCGAGAAAGTTGCCAAGTTCTACAACTGGACGCTGGATGAGCTGACCTACGCCGCCAAGGCCGGGATGGACGGCATCTGCGTCAACGAGCACCATCAGAACGCCTACGGCTTCATGCCGTCGCCCAATCTGATGGGCTCGGCGCTGGCGCGCGCGACCAACGGGCTCAACGTCGCGCTGGTCCAGATGGGCGCGACGCTCCCCACCACGATTCCGCCAATCCGCGTGGCCGAGGAGTACGGGATGCTCGATTGCATCAGCGGCGGCCGCTTGGTGGCCGGGATGCCGCTCGGCACGCCGATGGACGCGAACCTGTGTTACGGAATCACGCCGATGGAGCATCGCGAGCGCTACTATGAGGCGCACGATCTGATCATGAAGGCGTGGCAGTCAAAAGAGATCTTCGCCTGGAACGGCAAGTACTTCAAATTGCCGATGGTCAATCTGTGGCCGCGCCCGCTACAGAAGCCGCATCCTCCGGTATGGATTCCGGGCAGCGGCAGCCTCAGCACCTGGGACTTCACCGCCAAGCATAACCATTGCTACTGCTTCCTTAGCTACTACGGGAACAACCTCGGCAAGCGCGTGATGGACGGCTTCTGGGAGTTCGTCGACAAGAGCAACCTCGACGCGAATCCGTATCGCGCCGGCTTCCTGCAGCTCGTGGTGGTCGCCGAAAGCGACGCCAAGGCCGAGGAGCTCTACTACCCGCACATCCGTTATTTCTACGACAAGTGCCTGCACATCCTGTGGGACTACCAGGCCGTGCCCGGCAACCAGGACCATCGGAGCCTCGTCAACAGCGTCAAGAATCTCTACCCGATGCAGCTCGACCTGATGTCAAAAGTGCCGAACTGGAAGTACAAGGACTTCGTCGATAACCAGTTCGTGATCGGCGGCAGCCCCAAGTCGGTCGTCGACCAGCTCAAGGCGGCGGTGAAGAAGCTGCGCGTGGGCAACCTGATGGTGCTGCTGCAGATCGGCTCGATGCCGCACGAGCTGACGCTCAAGAACATCGACATGTTCGCGCGCGAGGTCAAGCCGCATTTCCGCGACACGTGGGACGACGAGTGGGAGAACCGATGGTGGCCCGAGGGGCTGAAGGAAAAGAAGCCCGCGGCCGCGCATCGGGGCGCCGCGCATCCCGCGCCTGAGCGTGTGGCGAAATAGTTCGCGCGCGCCACTTACTCGCAGCATAAGTCCGGCGCCGGCTCCCAGAGCCGGCGCCGGACTCTGATAACCCCCGGGAATCCAAGAGAGGGCAGAGAAGGCCATGGCCGGAGTTCAAGATCGCACCGTCAACGTTTGGGATGACAAGATAAAGGCGCACGTAAAGGTTGCGGGTTCGGGACCGGCGCTGGTCTTTCTGCACGGCGGATGGGGCCCGCAGTGGACCGCGTTCCATGACACGCTGGCGCGGGACTTTACCGTCTATGCGCCGGATCATCCGGGGACCAGCGACGGCGACCCCGAATCGCATCGCGCGCTCGACGACATGTGGGACCTCGCGCTCTTCTACGACGAGCTGTTCGACAAGCTCGCGCTCGATAAACCGGCGCTGGTCGGACATTCGTTCGGCGGGATGGTGGCGGGCGATGTCGCGGCGAACTTTCCCAAGCGGGTCGGCAAGCTGGTGCTGATCGACTCGCTGGGCATCTGGCTCGACGATTCGCCGATTCGCAACTACATGGTGACGCCGATCGCCGACCTCATTCCGTTGATCTTCGCCAACCCCAACGATCCGTCGATCGGAGCTTTCGTCCCTAACCCGACCGACACCGAGGCGATGGTCCGGACGCACTGGGCGCTCGGATGCACCGGCAAGTTCTGCTGGCCGCTGCCCGACAAGGGGTTGCGCAAGCGTATCCATCGCGTGAGTGCGCCGACCCTGGTGCTGTGGGGCAAGCAGGACCATCTCGTGCCGGCCGCCTATGCCCACGAGTTCGTCAAGCTGATTAAAGGCGCGAAGGTTGAGCTTATCGACAAGGCCTCGCATATGCTGCCGATCGAGCAGCCCGCGGCGGCGGCCAAGGCGGTGACGGATTTCGTCAAGCGTTAGCGGCGAGTGCTGACAGTTGTGAGGAGAAGAAGGGAGACGGAAGAGATGACAGGAGTGATTGTCCGACGGCTTATCAAATCAACCTGCCTTGTGCTCGCGGCGGCGTTTGTGGCCGCGGCGGCGTGCATGGCCGCAAACCTCGACGGAGTACCCGTGCGCAACACTGGCCATTACGCGATCATAGACACCGATCGCGGCGTTATCGTAATCGAGTTCTATCCCGCCGTCGCACCCAAGACGGTCGCAAACTTCGAAACCCTGGCCAAGAAGGGTTTCTACAACGGCCTCACCTTCCATCGCGTGGTTCCGGGCTTCGTGGTCCAGGGCGGCGACCCCAAGGGTGACGGCAGCGGCGGTCCCGGCTACGACGTTCCCGCCGAGATCAGCCCCGCCGAAAAGCATCTGCGCGGCTCGGTCGCGACGGCGCGCCTGGGCGACGCGGTCAATCCGGATCGCAAGTCCAGCGGCAGCCAGTTCTATATCTGCCTCGAACCGCAGCCCGGCCTCGACGGACAGTACACGGTCTTCGGCGGCGTGATCGAAGGGATGGCCGTGGTCGACAAGATCCAGGTCGGCGACAAAATGAAGAAAGTAACGCTGGCCTCCGAGCCGCCAAAATAAGTCCGCACGCGGGTTCGGAAGCGGCGGGTCGGAATGACCGGACGAGAGTCAGCGGATCGAATCAGCGGATCGGCATCAGCGGAACAGAGCCAGGTTGATGGCTGCATGAGCATCGGCGCGAGCGGGCACCATCGGGGACCCTACTTCACCGTCGACGTCCATCTGCACACCAATCGCGGCAGCGCGGATTCCAATCTGTCGCCGCGCGATCTCGTCGAGCGCGCCCGCGCGATCGGGATCGGCGCGGTGTGCATCACCGAGCACGACACGATGTGGGAGCTTTCCGAGGTCGGCGACGCGGCGCGCGAGGCGGGCGTGCTGGTGCTGCGCGGGATGGAAGTGACGACCGACATGGGCCATATCGGCGTCTTCGGCCTCGACACCTACCTCGGCGGAATATACAAGCTCACCGAGTTGCGCCGCGTGGCTGACAAGAAGCGGCGCGATCCTGATCGCCAACCATCCATTTCGCTACCGGCTCGACGCGCGGATGTCGTTTATGAACTCGGACCACGAACCGATCGACCCGGCGCATCCCGATCGCGCGGCCAAGCTCGAGATTTTCCGCATGGTCGACGCGATCGAGGCGCTCAACGGCGCCTGCTCGGAAGAGGAAAATCTCTTCGCGCTAAAAGTCGCCGCGCATCTGGGGCTGGCCGTGGTGGCGGGCAGCGATTCCCATTCGGCAAGTTCAATCGGATGCGTGACGACGCTTTTTCCCGAGCCGGTGCGCAACGAGCGCGAACTGATCGACGCGATTCGGGCGCGGCGCTCGCGCGCCGGCCGCGGTTTGCTCAAGGGCGCAGTCGAACCATTCGAGCTCCCCGCGGCGTAGGCGCGAGATTGTGTCTGTCCACTTGTGACGGCAGCATTCTGACTTCTGACACCCTCCCCCAAGACACGGGGGAGGGGTCAGAAAATCAGAATGCGTTTGTTGAGCGCGCGTGGGATTGCGTTTTTCATTGGTCGCGGGATCCCATCGCGTTACGATTTCCTTACGATGGTTGTGGAACAAACATCGCGCGGGATAAAATCCGTCGGAACCCCCGAATCATGGCAGTTAATCGCGACCGGCTCGCGCTCATCGAGGACATCTCCGCCATCGGCGGCGACGCCGCCAACACACTGCGCGAGACCCTCGATAAGATCGTCGCCGCGATCGCCGCCGGCATGGAGGTCGAGGTCTGTTCGCTCTACCTTTTCGACGCCCAGCGCGAGCGCCTGGTGCTGCGCGCCACGGTCGGCCTGGAAGAGGAATCGGTCGGCAAGGTCTCGATGCGGGTCAACGAGGGATTGGTCGGGCTGGTGGTCGAGCACGGCCAGCCGGTAACCGTGGCCGACGCGATCAGCCATCCACGCTACAAATATTTTCCGGAAACCGGCGAGGAGCGCTACCACGCCTTTTTAGGCGTGCCGGTGCAGGACGGACGGCAAAAGCCGATCGGCGTGATGGTGGTGCAGACCCTGCGCAGCCGCAAATTCGGCCCGGGCGAAGTGCGCCTGCTCAAGACCGCGGCCAACCAGGTCGCGCAAATCCTCTCGCACTTCCGCCTGCGCGAAACGCTCGCGACCAAGGAAAAGGAACGCGACGAGTACCGCCGGCGGATGATCGAGGCCAACCGCCAGCTCAAGGGTTACGAAAAAATCGGCGGCGAGACCCGCGTCAAGGCGCCGGTCAAGGTGCGCCGCCCGCGCCTGGTCGGACTGGCCGCGGCGCCCGGCTTCGGCCACGGCGTGGCGCACGTGGTCGGGACTTTCTTGAGCACTATCGACCGCAACCTGCGCGCTCGCGATCTTCGCGCCGAGCACAAACGGTTGGAAGAAGCACTCGCGCGCTCGCTCGCGGAGCTCGACGCGGTGAGACATCGGATGGCGCCGCTGATGCCGGAGTCCGAGCTCAAGATTTTCGACGCCCACAAGATGATCCTGCAGGACGACGAGTTCGTCGGCCGTATCCGCGACATCGTCGCCTCCGGCTACGCGGCCGAGAGCGCGCTGTTCCGGGTGATCGACGAGTTGAGCGCGCAACTGCTGGCGGTGGCCGACGGCTACCTGCGCGAGCGCGCCACCGACTTTCGCGACGTCGGCCATCGGCTGCTGCGCCACATGCGCCAGGACGAGCGGCGCAATCAGTTCAGCAAGTCCACCATCCTGGTGGCCGAGGAGCTGACGCTCTCGCAACTCACGCTGGTCTCGCATGATAATCTCGTTGGGATCGCGCTGGAATCGGGCGGAACGACCTCGCACGCCGCGCTGCTCGCGCGCGCTTTCGAGATTCCCACCGTGGTCGGCGTCGATCATCTGATGGAGTCGGTGGCCGAGAGCGACAACCTGGTGCTCGACGGCAACTCGGGCATCGTGTACGTCAATCCCGCGCCCGAAGTCGAGCGCGAATACCAGGTGCTGCATAAGCGTTACGACGCGTTTCGGCGCGACCTGATGGCGGCGGGCGGCGACGAGCCGGCCGCCACGCGCGACGGCAACCGCGTCGAGTTGCTGGCCAATATCGCGCTCTACCACGATATCCCGATGGCGCTTAAGTACGGCGCCGAGGGCGTCGGGCTGATGCGCACCGAATTCTCGTTTCTGACCTACGAGGATTTCCCCGACGAGAATCAGCAGATCGCGCTCTACACGCGGATGCTGGAGGCGCTGGGCAAGCGGCCGGTGACGATTCGCACGCTCGACATCGGCGCCGACAAGTATCCGCCCTACATGCGGGTGCCGCGCGAGGACAATCCGTTTCTGGGCTGGCGTTCGATTCGGATCTCGCTCGAGATGCCGAGCCTGTTCAAGGTCCAGCTCCGCGCGATCCTGCGCGCCGCCGTGCGCCACGACGTTAAGATCATGTTTCCGATGATCTCGAGCCTCGAGGAGTTGCGCCGCGCGCGCGAACTGCTCGCCGAGGCGCAGGGCGAGCTCTTCCGCGAGGGCCTGGAGCACAATCCCGCGGTCAAGGTCGGAATCATGGTCGAGGTTCCCTCGGCGGTATGGCTCGCGCCGCGTCTCATCCGCGAGGTCGATTTCTTCTCCATCGGCACCAACGATCTCATCCAGTACCTGCTCGCCGCCGACCGCAACAACCCGCGCGTGGCGCATCTATATGAGGCGCTCCATCCCGCGGTGCTCTCGGCGATCGCCGAGGTCGTCAGCGTGGCGCGCGCGTCGGGCAAGGAGGTGTGCATCTGCGGCGAGATGGCGTCCGACCCGCTGGCCACGCTGCTGCTGGTCGGGATGGGCCTCGACCAGCTGAGCCTGAGCCCACTGTTCATCCCGGTGATTCGCAAAATCGTGCGCGAGACCAACTATCGCACCGCGCGGCTCATCGCCCATGACACGCTGGAGATGGCGAGCGTGCAGGAAATCAAGGGCTACCTGATCGAGCGCTACCGCGACCTCGGGCTGATCAAACTTGTGGAAATGTTCCGGTAAGAATTGTGTGAGGACATCTCGATGCGCATTTACGACTTCAAAGTGCTTCTGGAACCCGAAGCGAGCGGGGGGTACGTCGCCGTTTGTCCGGCGCTGCCGGGATGCTACAGCCAGGGCGACACGGTCGCGGAGGCGATGGCGAATATCAAAGAGGCTATCGAGCTTTGCCTCGAAGATATGCGCGCCAGAGGCGAGACGATCGTTGATCCGTCCGGTGTTCTCGTAGGTAGCGTCGTGATTACGGCCGAGTGAGCGGCAAACTTCCAGTGGTTTCGGGGCAGGAGGCGTCCGAGCCTTTCAGCGCCTTGGTTATGAAGTTGTGCGTCAGCGCGGCAGCCATGTCCGCCTGCGCCATCCGACAGATCCAGCGAAGCAGCCGCTCACTATTCCGGATCATCGGACGCTAAAGCCCGGCTTGTTGCGCCGGTTGATTCGCGACGCTCAACTTGAGGTAGACCAATTTAAGGAATTGCTTGGCGCGTAACCTACCGCATCGAACTTGTGGAAATGTTCCGATAGATATGGAAATGTTCCTTGAATAACGGACCTTTTGCAGGGGGAGGGTTGTGGATGTGCGGCGGGTCTGCGATGTTGACTTTAAAGGTCGGGATTAGTTAACTCTGACCGTTCGGTTAGACGGCGTTTCGCCCAGCCGCTTGGACATTTTTAGCGTGGCGGAAAAAGGATCTGAATGATGGTGCTACTGGTCTGCCTTGGATGCGTTGCGCTGATTGCCGGCGTCAGCGGTTACCTGGTTATCGGACGCAATCGTTACGGCGGCAAGCAGTCCGGACGTCCACTGGAACTTGGCGCCTCGCAAAGCGCGCTTAGCCAGGGGGTGATGAAGCCCGAGCCGTGCCGCACGATCAGGGTCTATTTCATCAAGCCGTCGCGCTATGACGAAAACGGCTACGTCCAGTTTTTCCGCTACGGCGTTCAGCCGAATAACACGCTGACCGTGCTGGCGGCGCTCAACGACACCTTCAACAAACGCTATTCGGCCGCGCGCAACGTCTACCTCCAGACCGTGCTGTGGGACGAGATTTGCGACGGCGCGGTGTCGCCCGAAACCATCGTGGCGATCAAGGAAAAGGCGCGCGAGGACGGCGTCGAACTGCTCATCGGACTCTCCGGCGTGCAGTCCAACCAGTATCCGCGCGGGCGCGACCTCGGATTGCAGTTCGTGGCCCACGGCCTGCCCACGATGATGGGCGGCTTTCACGTCAGCGGCTATCCCGAGTCGGTCAAGTTCCTCAACCACTGCGGCATCACGACGATCGTGGGCGAGGCCGAGAACCTGTGGGGCCAGATCATCGAGGATTTCCTGCGCGGCGAATTGCAACTCCAATACTCGGTTACCGAAGGCATCCGCGCCAAGACCGGCCAGGAAGACATCATCGTGCCGCTCATCACCGAGGCCCAGTTGCCGGTGATCGACGACCGCTATCTGACCCGCTTCTTCAATGAGGCGATGACCACGATCGATACCTCGCGCGGATGCCCGTTCACCTGCTCGTACTGCAGCGTGAAGAACGTGATGGGCCGCACGATGCGCTCGCGCGAGCCCGAAGCGGTGGTGCACTGGGTACGCGACGCGATCCGCTTCCACGGTATCGAATCGCTGTTCCTGGTCGACGACGATTTCTTCCGCAGTCCGCGATGGGAGGAAATCCTGACCGGCCTGGTCGAGGTCAAGAAGGAGTACCCGCGCCTCAGCTTCATGATGCAGGTCGACGTCGACGCTTCGGTCTATGCCAACGTCGCGCCGGGCGAGACCGAGGGCGCCAAGCATCGGCGCAGCAAGCGCTTCGTCGATCTGGCGGCGCGCGCCGGATGCTACCAGGCCTTCGTCGGTATCGAGTCGCTCAATCCCGACAATCTCAACTTCGCCACCAAGTACCAGAACACCGACGACCGCCAGCATCGGCTGAAGCTCGAGGAGTCGCGCGCGCGCGTACTCGAGAAGTATCGCCGCGTGGTCGACAACTGGCATCGCGTCGGCATCTCCGTGCACGCCGGCTACATGCTGGGCTTCCCGTTCGACGGCCCCGATTGCGGGCGGATCGCGGCCAAGACGCTGCGCAAGCTCGGCTTCGACATCGTGTCGTTCTTCATCATGACGCCGCTGCCCGGCACCGAGGACCAGGTCCGTTACGCCAAGGAAGGCGCGATCATCGACTGGGATTTCAACAACCTCGACTCCCAGCACGTCACGCTCAAGCACGAGCGGCTGGACACCGACTCCTGGATGCGCGCCTATCGCGAAGCCTTCACCGGCTTTTACTCTTTCGCCGGCCTGCTCAAGACCATCTTCACCGTGGCCGGCGGGCGCGGGCTCGATGCTGAAGCGCGGCGCTCGACCCTGCGGCAGTACATGTACTACTTTTTCAGCTATCGCCAGGGGCGCCATCCGATGGTCGGCGGAGTGTGGCAGATTCTCCGGCGCGACGTGCGCCGTGCCGCGATAACCGACGACGAGGCCTATCGGCATTACCTCGGCGGGATGCGCTTCGATGCGATCCTGCGCGGCGACGGCGGCGGTTTCGCCGCGGCGCCCGCTTAAACGCGCGTGGCGCCCGGGTTGAAGCTGAGAGCAAGCTGATGCTGAAAGTTAAGTTAGAATAGACTATCGCCGGTGCGCGTTGTTGGTAGTGAGGCACGCGCCGGTTTTAATCTCGCGCCCGCAGGCATCCGCGAAACGCGAACATGCCGGCGGGCGTTTTCGTGTCCGGGACGGCCATATGGCGGCAGCGCGATTCGCGTACTAGGATAGCAGCGCCAATGGATCTACTGGGGCAATTGCAGAGTTTCTTCGTTCCGGGGCCCGAGCGGCTTGCCGCCGTGATCGTGTTAGGCGCTATCGTGCTCATCGTGTTGAGCATCTACGTGCACGGCCCGCTGGGGACGCTCTGCCGGCTCACGGTTTTCATCGGCGCGATGGCGGTGATCATCGGGGGCACGGCAATCCTGATGAACAATGTTTCGCTCGCGGGGCCGCCCAATCCGGCCGTGCGATTGCAGCGCTATCTGACCATGAACTGGGCTGCCACCAGCGATCGAGGCGACGGCGCGGCGGCCTGCGCGACCCCGGCCGAACTTGCGGAACGGCAGCCGGTGGGCGTCGAGCATCGCGAACGCCGTCATCTGCGGCGCACGGCCGCAAACAGGGACGCCCAGCCTGCTGCTGCGCCCACCGCGCCCCCTGCCGCCGGCGCAACGGGTGGCGCGGGTAGCGGCGAAGCTCAGCCGGGCTTTCCCGAACTGGTGCGCAACTCGTATCCCGGAATCCCGCCTGCGCGGCTGATGCAGGTAGCTGCCTCCACCGTGAGCGGACTTCCCGGCTGGCAAATCGTAAACTCGGATCCCAAGACGCTGACTATCAACGCGACGTACCACACGCGCCTGCTCGGCTTGATCGATGACGTGCGGATCATCGTGACCCCGCGGAGCGAAGTGGATCTGTGCTCGCGTTCGCGCATCGGCGAGCCGGGTTCGCAATCGCTGTTAAACGCCTGGCACGGCGACTTCGGCGCCAACATCGGCCATATCAAGGAGTTCTATCTTGCGATGGGGCCGGCGGCCGACGAGGCCTATCGTCAGGTCGAACTGCAGGAGACCGCGCAGCAGCACGGCGTCAAGCCGCCCACGCCCGCGCCCTGAGCGCGGGACTTGACCTGAGACCCCCGCTCGCCGGAACATCAGTCTTCAGGACCGAACATAATTTTGAGCAAGCGATAGGATTCAGATGCTGCGCGAAGCGCAAATCGACGCACTGGCGAACCATCTGGTGAACGGGCTAATCACGCGCGGGATCATCAAGGCGCGCGCCGACGTAAAAGATCTCGTCGCCTGCGTGGTCGAACTGATGTCGCAGAACTTCGAGACCGAAGCGCGTATCGACGACGAGGCCGACAAGATGGCCGAGGAGCAGGCGCGGCTCAATCCCGGAGTCGACGTGACCCGGTTGCGCTCGATGATCCGTCAGCGCCTCGCACAGAAGCAGAATTTTACCCTTTAGCCGTTAAGCGGCGGCGGCGCTGCTCGAGCAAACCGGATGGCGACACGATGAAACTCAGCGAGGAACGAATTCTCTACCTGGCGCGCGAGTCGATCGCGCGCCTGCGCGACGAGAAGCTGGCCGAGATCCCCAACTTCGCGCTCGCACTGCGCCAGGCCCGCGACCTCATCGCCGGATGGGAAGAGCAGGGCGACGCGATCGACGAGATCGTGCGGCGCAAAATCATCTCGCTCAAACGCGGCGTGGTCGAGGGTAGCGGCGAATGGAACATCCTGTTCCGCCGCTACCGCGACGAGGAATTGCGCAAGAAGGGCCCGCGCTGAGCGCGGCCGCGCGCGGCACACTCGACCATTATGGACCCCAAGGAATTTGTCGTCCGCTCCGAGGCCTGCCTCTCCCGCGTGGCCAAGTGGCTGGAGGACTTCGACCCTGACGAGGTCGATTACAACACGGGCGACGGCGCGTTGACGATCGAATTTCCCGACGACGGCCGTTTCGTGCTGAGCCGCCAGAGCGCGACCTTGCAGGTCTGGCTGGCGGCGGGCGCCCACGGATGGCATTTCGACTATGACCCCGCGTCCGACCGCTGGATCGACGACAAGGACGGGCACGACCTCTATGCGCGGCTGGCCGAATCGCTGTCCGAGAAGCTGGGACGGCCGGTCGAGTTCGAGAGCTGAACTGTCGCGGATGGCAAGGGGCCTATCAGACCGCTTGACCGACTTAGTCTAGTTTTAATTATCTAACTCTCTCTCCGAAATACTTGATTGTCACGAGTTCGATGCCTTTTAGGTGCTCAGTTGCTCCCCTTTAAGTGCTCAGGCGCTTTGCGTTTTGGAGGCAACCGGGCTACATTCAGCGATTGGCACTCGGGCTTCGCGAGTGCCAATTGACAATTGATCATCTGTGATTAATTTTCTGAGCGCGGAAATTGGTTCCGCCTAAATCCACATAACATCGAGGCAAGGAGGCTGCTGGTCCCCATGAAAATCAGACCGTTGGGCGATCGCATTCTGGTGAAGCGCATCAAGGAAGAAGAAAAAACCAAGGGCGGGATCATTATCCCGGACACCGCCAAGGAAAAGCCGCAGGAAGGCAAGGTCGTGGCCGTGGGCAAGGGCAAGATGACCGAGCAGGGCAAGCTGCTGACGCCCGACGTCAAGGCCGGCGACAAGATCCTGTTCGGCAAGTATTCCGGGAGCGAGGTGAAGATCGAGGGCGAGGAGCACCTCATCCTGCGCGAGGACGACATCCTGGGTGTGCTCGAGTAGCCGCCGCGCCGGTAAGGCTCAACATTTAAGCGACTTCAAAATTTTCTAAATTTCGAGGAGAACGAAAAACCATGGCAGCCAAAACAGTGCGTTTTGCCCAGGAGGCCCGCGAGAAAATTCTGCGCGGCGTCAATGTCCTGGCCGACGCCGTGATCGTGACGCTCGGCCCCAAGGGGCGCAACGTCGTGCTCGAGAAAAGCTTCGGCGCTCCCACCGTGACCAAGGACGGCGTGACCGTCGCCAAAGAAATCGAGCTCGAAGACAAGTTCGAGAACATGGGCGCCCAGATGGTCAAGGAGGTCGCTTCCAAGACTTCCGACGTCGCCGGTGACGGCACCACTACCGCCACCGTGCTCGCGCGCTCCATCTACACAGAGGGGATGAAGATGGTCGCCGCCGGCCACGACCCGATGTCGCTCAAGCGCGGGATCGACCGCGCCGTCGAGTCCGTGGTCAGCGAGCTCAAGGGCCTCTCCAAGCCCACCAAGGACCGCCGCGAAATCGCCCAGGTCGGCACCATCTCGGCCAACAACGACTCCACCATCGGCGACATCATCGCCGAGGCGATGGAGAAGGTCGGCAAGGAAGGCGTGATCACGGTCGAGGAAGCCAAGGGCCTGGAGACCACGCTCGAAGTGGTCGAGGGCATGCAGTTCGACCGCGGCTACCTCTCGCCCTACTTCGTCACCGATCCGGAGCGGATGGAAGCCAAGCTCGAGGACGCCTACGTTCTCATCCATGAGAAGAAAATTTCCTCGATGAAGGACCTGCTGCCGGTGCTCGAGTCGATCGCCAAGACCGGCAAGCCCTTCCTGCTGATCGCCGAAGAGGTCGAGGGCGAAGCGCTCGCGACTCTGGTGGTCAACAAGATCCGTGGCACGCTGAGCTGCGTGGCGGTCAAGGCGCCGGGCTTCGGCGACCGCCGCAAGGCCATGCTCGAGGACATCGCGATCCTGACCGGCGGCAAAGTGATCGCCGAGGAACTCGGGATCAAGCTCGAGAGCGTGACGCTCCAGGACCTCGGCCGCGCCAAGCGGATCGTGGTCGATAAGGACAACACCACTATCATCGACGGGGCGGGCAAGAAGTCCGAGATCGAAGGCCGTATCAAGCAGATTCGCGCCCAGATCGAGGAGACCACCTCCGACTACGACCGCGAGAAGCTCCAGGAGCGCCTGGCCAAGCTGGTCGGCGGTGTGGCGGTAATCAGGGTGGGCGCCGCGACCGAGATCGAGATGAAGGAAAAGAAGGCGCGCGTTGAGGATGCGCTGCATGCGACTCGCGCCGCGGTCGAGGAAGGCGTGGTTCCGGGCGGCGGCGTGGCGCTCATTCGCGCGCTGTCGGCGCTGGACGGCCTGCGCGCCGGCGAGGACGAGAAGGCGGGTATCGGGATCATCCGCAAGGCACTTGAGGATCCCGCACGCTGGATCGCCACCAATGCCGGATGGGAAGGCTCGGTGGTGGTCGACAAGATCAGGAACAACAAGGGCCCCTTCGGCTTTAACGCGGCGACCGAGGAGTTCGAGGACCTGATGAAGGCCGGGATCATCGACCCGACCAAGGTCGTGCGCAGCGCGTTGCAGAACGCGGCCTCGGTGGCGAGTCTGCTGCTCACCACGGAGTGCATGGTGGCCGAGAAGCCGGACGAGAAGGGCGGCAACCAGCCGCAGATGCCTCCGGGCGGCATGATGTAGCCAAGCCGTAAGCAAGTTGTAACAACGACGTAAGCTGCGCGCGCGAGTAATCGCGCGCGCAGCGGTGAACGCAGGCGGGCGGCGGCCCCTTTCAAGGGACCGCCGCCCGCTGTTTTTCCTGGCCGCGGCGCGCGCCCGGGCGCGCCGCGGCCGGGAACCCTCAGCTCACGTGGCGCGAGACTGGCCGCTTCGCGGCCAGCATCGTGCCACGTAGCCGCAGCCGAGCGCGCGACACTCGCGCGCCT
Organism: uncultured delta proteobacterium; assembly: GCA_963771325.1. Taxonomy (GTDB): domain Bacteria; phylum Desulfobacterota; class Binatia; order Binatales; family Binataceae; genus JAKAVN01. The sequence goes on from CAVYTJ010000009.1 coordinate 68,200, forward strand.
CCGCGGGGCGCTTGGGATAGCCGCCGGGCCCGCGCGCGGCGCGGGCCGCGGCTATCCCGCGGCCGAGCGCCAGCAGATGCGCGCGGAGCGCGTGGAGCGGCACCAGCTTTAGCTGGCGCCGCTCCACGCGCTCGCGTAGATAGACGATCTCGGCGCTCACCTCGCGGCCGGGCAGGGCCTCGGCCGCGGCGAGCGCGTAGCATTCCATCTGCACCTGGTAATCCCCGCGTCCGGCGCGCGCATATTTGTAGTCGCTCACCGTCAGCCGCTGGCCGTCATCCATTAGCAGATCGATCCGGCCGCGGATGAACAGCGTGAGGCCGTCGCCTTCGATACTCATGAAGAAAGGCGTTTCGCGACGCATGACCGGCGAAGCGGCGGCGCCGGCGGCTGCCGAATTTTCGCGGCCGCGCGCATAGCGGAGCAGGTCGCGCACGAGCGCCGCTTGCGCGGCCCCGTCGAGATTTGCGCCCGCGCTATGGACGCTGACCAGGCGAGCGATTTCCGCTTCGAGCCCCGGCGCCGTTGCCACCGAAGTCAGTTGCTCGAGCACCGCATGTGCCACCGTGCCCATCGCGGTCGCGCCGCCACCGTCGGCGATGGTTGTAAGGCCACCGCTACCCAGGCCGCCGCCCCCTTCGGGCAGTTCGATCTCATGACGCAGGAAATACTGGCGTGGACATCGTTCGAAGTCTTCCAGCGCGCTTGGACTGGTAACTAGTTCGCTAACGGGCGGCGCGATGAAGCCAAGGCGCGCGCGCGCCGCGTTCGCCAACTCCGCGAGCGGCGCGGGCACGTCGGGCGCGGGCGGCGCGTCAGCCTCTTGCGCGAGCGCGTCCGCGCGGTGCAGGACAATTTCCATCCCGCCGGCGTTGACGATCGTTGCGGCATCCGACGCGCCGAGCGAATTCTTGTACTCTCTCGGGCCCAACTGCGGCGCGTATGTGCTTGACCCATTCGGCGCTCATCGCGCCCTCGCTCAGGATCAGCCGGTCGCGCGCCCGCGTCATCGCGACGTACAGCACCCGCGCGGCCTCGGCCTGTTCCTGGTCCTTGACCGCCGCGCGGTAGATATCGAGCAGCGGATTGGGCAGCCGGTCGTCGCCCGCGCCGACCGTATCGCAGACGAGCAGGCCGTGCTCGGGTGTCACTACGATACTCTCGTTGTCGGAGTGCGGTCGGCGCCCGAGGTCCGCGACGATCACGGTCGGGAACTCGAGGCCCTTGGCCTGATGGATCGTCATCAGGCGCACGACGTTGTCGGCCTCGCCGGCGATCTGTGCCTGCGGCTCGCGCGGCACCTCCTGCACCAGGCGGCGCAGGTGGCGCACGAAATCGCCGAGTCCGAAAAAGTGATGCGTTTCGAATTCGCGCGCGGTCTCCATCAGCTTGCGCACGTTCGCGGCGCGCTGGAGGCCCTTGGGAAGACCGAGCATCACCGCTTCGAAGCGCGTCAGTTCAAGCGCGCGCTCGACGATCGCGGTGAGCGAGGCGCGCTCGCGCATCTTGCGAAGCGCGCTTAGCACGTCCTTCGCGTTAAGCGCCGCGTCGCGCTCGACGCCGAGCCACGCGAAGTCTTCGCCAAAGTTTTCGCCACGATCGTCGAACAACTCCGACATCGGATGCAGGCGTCCATCCGCGACGCGTTGCTCGTGCAGATGGAGCGCGATTTCGAGCAGGCATTGATCGGACAGGCCGAACAGCGGCGAGCGGAGCGCCGCCGCAAGTTCGATCGAATTTTGCGCGTCGTCGATCGTGCCCAGCAGCGCGGCCAGGTCCTTCACTTCCTTGCAGCCGTAAAAGCCGCGGCCTTTGACGGTGTAACTCGGCACGCGGGCTCGCAAGAAGGCGTCCTCATAGATCGCGACGTCGCTGAACGACCGCAGCAGCAGAGCGATATCGCCGAATCTCATCGTGCGCCGCGCACCCGTGCGCTCATCGGTCACTTGGATTGAATCGCGGATCATCCGCGCGCAGCGCCGCGCGATCGCCTCCGCCTCGATCCGCCGAGCGGCGCGGGTGCTGCGCTTCGTGCCATCGGCGTCCTGCGCCTTAACACCCACGATCAGCTCGACGGCAGGCGCGCCGCCGGCGGCCCGGATCGCTTGCAGCCGATGCTCTTCGCCCCACTTCACCTTGTATGGCTTGTCGTCCGGATTGCCATCTGGTGAATCGCCGTCGGGCCGCATCGAGTGCGCGCTCACCGCGTTGACGAAGTCGACGATCGCCGGGAGCGAGCGGCGGTTTTCGCGAAGCGGCCGCGGCAGGATCGCGAGCGGCTCGCGCGGCCGGTTGAAGACCGTGACGTCGGCGCCGCGGAAGCGATAGATCGATTGTTTCTCGTCGCCGACCACGAACAGCTCCGGCGCCGGCGCGCCGTGCTCGGTGAGCAGGCGTACGACTCCGTCCTGGATCGGGTCCGTGTCCTGGTATTCGTCGACCAGCAAGGCGCCGAGCGTGCGCCGGTAGCGCAGCGCGACTTCCGGATGGCCGCACAGCAGCCGATTGGCGAGGATCAGCAGATCGTCGAAGGTGACGACGCGCTCGTCGCGCTTGCGCCGCTGGAGTTCGGCGGCGATATCCGCGGCGAGCGCGGCGATTTCTAGGGTCGCCGGCGCCGCGCGATACGCGCCATATGATTGGCGGAGATTCTCTATCACCTCATCGATTTCGACCAACGCGCCCTTGATGGTTTGATTTCGTTTGTCGGGTAGCTCGGCTTGCAGCGCAAAGAGGCCGTCCAGATCCGACGGTTCGGAATCGGCGCTGAACTTTTCGATCGTGCGCCGGAGGCTCGGCCAGTTTGCGCGCAGCGCGTCGAGGTCCTGCTTCGCATTGCCGCCGATACCGCGGATCGCGAGTAATTTGCCGACCAACTCGATGAGTTGCGCGCGCAGCGCGGGAATCGCGGCGCCGAACGTGCGCAGCTTAGCCGCCGTCGTTTCGGCGGATGCGCGAATCCAGTCGTGCGAGCGGCCAAAACGCGCGGCTTCGCCGATAACCTCGAGCAGGACCTCGATCGCGCCCATCTGATGCGTGAATCCATAGAGGCCGCGAGCGCCCACCAGCCGGATCGCGCCGGGCTTTTCTCCGCGTACCGCGTCCGCAAGCGAGTCGCGGCATTGGCCCTCCAGGAAAGTCATGCTCTGGTATTCGTCGAGGACCTCGAAGCCCGGATCGACGCCGGCCTCGATCGGATACTCGCGCAACATCCGCGCGCAAAAGGCGTGGATGGTCGAGATGCGCGCGAGGCCGAGCGTGCGCCGCGCGCGGTTGAGCGCCGCCCGTCGCTCGACGTCGCTTTCGCGCGCGATCCGATCGTCGAGCACCTCGGCAATCCTGCGGCGCATGTCGGCGGTGGCTTTCTCGGTGAAGGTGATCGCGGCGATTCGCTCGGGCATAAGCGGCTCGCGTCCCGCGATGTCGCCGGCGAGCAGCGCGACGAAGCGTTGCGCCAGGACCTCGGTCTTGCCCGAGCCGGCGCCGGCGCGCACCAGCACGTTGCCCGCCGCGTAAACCGCGTCGCGCTGCTCGCCCGTGAGTTCGAGTCTGGCCACGTTACGTTCCGGGCTCGCCCGTCTTGTAGTAGCGGCAGACCGTGCGATACGGACACCAGTCGTCGCACTGGCGCGGATCGACGTCGAAGCGGCCGGCCAGCGCGTCGTCAACCATCGCGATGATCCGCTCGGCGATCGGATGCTCGCCGGTTTGCTTCGCGGCCGCGCGCCGTTTCGGATCGGGATCGACGAGCGCGCGCTCGACCGCATTGACTTGCGCCTTGTCGCGATTTCGCAGGACCAGGTAGCCGGCCTCCAGCGTCGCGTCCGCCGCCAGCCGCTCACCGAACTCGTTCAGCGCGCCCATCAGGTAGATCGGCAACTGGAAGTCGGTCCATCCGAACTGCGCACCCGTCGAATCCGCCAACTTGCTGTAGCGGCCGGCGTTGCGCGAATTCTTGTAGTCGAGCACGCGAAGGTTCCGCACTTTGCCGCGGCCCGGATACAGTTCCAGGCGGTCGATTCGTCCTTCCAGCCATAGCCGCACGCGCGCGGGGTCGCTCAGCCCAGGGTCGATCAGATCGTAGAGCGCGAAACGGAATTGATGCTCCGTCCGGATTTCGACTTCAGGATGTGCCGCGCGATTGGCGATCTCGATTTCGATGAATTCCCTGGCGGTCTGTTCGATCGACCGCCATCGCAGATCGAAAAAGCCCTGGTCGCGCGCGAGCGGCCGGCGCTCGTCGCGCACCGCTTTGAGCACCTCCAGCGCGTGCGCGCGCGCGCCGGAGGCGTCGCTGAAGTCGATTTTGTCGACCAGCCGATGCAACACGTCGTGGATGAGATCGCCGCCCTCGAGCGCGCTCAACTCGTAGTCCGGTTCTTCGTCCTCGCCGAGCGCGAGGACGCGGCCGGCGAAGAACTTGAAACCGCAGGCCGCAAGCTCGCCGAGCCTGGTCGCGCTCCACGCCCTGGGAGCTTCCGGATCGCCGCACAACATCCGCGCCAGGCGCGCATCCGTCGCGACTCGCCCGTCGCGCTCGCCCGCGCGCGCGAATTTGTCCAAGTTCGGGGCGTAACGCATCCCCTGATCGTCGGCGTCGGCATATTCTTCGCGCGTCGGTATCGCGAGATACGTCTCGCGGCCGTGCTCGATCGCCGAGCGCGCATTGATCGAGTCGAGCGTCGCGCGCGTCTCGATCGTCTCGGCCTCGGTTGACGCGAGCACCTGGTCGGCCGCGGCGCGCGCGAGAAATTCGTCGCGCGACAGGCACTCGGCGATAGTTGGGATAACGCCCGAGGCGGGGATACGCCTTACCGCGGATTCCCGCGCCGGATCGCCGAGGAGCCGCAGGACCTCGTCAACGAATGGCGACCGGACCATCGGAGTGCCGCTCGCCTCGGCCGCCGCGTAGCTCAACACCACGCGCCGCGACGGCATCGAGAGCGCCAGGAAGAACAGAAAAAAATCTTCGCCGTTGCGTTCGTAGCGGGTGCGCAGGATTGGGCCGGCGCGGCTCGGCGCGTTGGCGCCGAAGCGCCGCCTGAGCGCGTCACCCAGCGGCCGGTTGAGCGCGAGCTTCACTTCGTCGGGCAGCAGCGGGTCCTCGGGATGGTAGCTTGGAAAAATGCCGTCGTTGAGCCCGATCACGAAGACCAGATCGAAATCGAGGCCGCGCGCCTCGAGTACCGGCAACGCAACCACCGCGCCGGCAACGATGCCCTCGGCCGGGCCCGCGGCGCAATCGAACGCGGTCTCGACCATCGCGGAGAACTCCGCCGAGTCAACGACGCGTCCGCCCCCGGCGATCGCGGCCCATCGCGCGAGTCCGTCGAGCGCGGCGCGCACGGGGCCCCATGCCCGCGTGGCATCATCGGCGGCCTCGTCCGTATCGTCAGGCGCGCGCGCAGGATTGAAGCCGAGCACCTCCAGCGCACGTTCCAGGTGGCCCAGATGCTCGGCGAGCGTGCCGCGCTCCGCGAGCGGCTCCAGCCCTTCGAGCATCCGCTGCGAAGGTTGTGCGCGCCCGCTCGAGCGCGGGAGATGCGCCGCTCGATTTTGCGGCGTTCATCGCTATCCGCGCTCGTCTTCTTCAGCGCGTTTCGCAGATCGTCGAGGTGCACGCCGAAGCGGCCCATCAGGGATTGCGCGCTGCTGTCGACGTAGCCGATCTCGTCGAGCGTGCGCGCGAGATTGGGCGTGATCGCGCTCAGATGCGGCGAGCGGCAGAGCGCGGCTAGCGACTCGCGCCGAAACTTGTCGCGCGGCGCGCGCAAAATCTCGACGATAAGCCGCGCGGGCGCGCTCGCGCGCAAGGCCGGCATCTGGCCGAGGCTGAGCGGGATACCGTAGCGACGGAACACCGAGCGCAGGTGCTCGGCGTAGGGCTCGAGGTCGCGCGCGACTACCGCGATCCGCCCCGGCGCGATCGGATCCGGCGATTCCATCGCGCGCCGAATCGCGCGGCCGACCTCCTCGATCTCGCCGAGCGGAGTTGGCGCCTCGACCACCTCGAGCGTCGCGTCGGCGGGCGGCGCGGCGCCGGTGGTCTCGACGAACAGATGCTCGAGCACGAAACCGAGGCGCCCAAAGCGCCCGCCGCGGCGGACGAAGGTGGGCAGCACCTTGTCCGCGATCGATTCTTCGGCGACGAAGCGGTTCCAGGTGAGTTCGGCGAAGCGCCCGGAACCGGCCGAATGCTCGGCGGCCTGGATGGTGAGCGTCGCGTCGCCGACGATCCGGATGAGCGCCGCGACGATCATGAACTGGAGAAGGCTGAAGTCGTAGATCTCGGCGACCTGCAACTGACGCACGCCGTCGAGCAGCGCCGGGCGACGTTTGCTGCTCTCCAGCGCTAGCAGTTGTTCGAGGACCACGCGCTCGCGGTCGTGACGATCGCAAAGCCCGCGCTCGGCGAGCAGTCGCTCGTAGCGCTCGAAAGCGCCGGCCAAGCTGCTTGTGCGGACGCGGATACCCGCCGCGCCGTCTCCTGAACCCATCGCTCGCCCCGCGGCGCGCAGGTCGTCAGCGGTAAGCGCCGCGCTTTTGAACTGGCGAATCAACCCCAGCACATGGTCGGCGCCGCCGAGCGCCTCGCGCGTATCGCCCGTCGCCTCTTCGGCGGCGAGCCGCTCCTGCAACTCGTCGAGCATCACGCCGCGCGGGCCGAACTCGCGCCAGAGCCGATCGACCAGTTGCGGAAAGGTCATGATCGGATAGTCGAGCAAAGAGCGGCCGCGGCTATGGCGCATCAGCCAGTCTTCGACTTTGCGTGCGGTCGGGTAGAGCGCGATTACATCATTCACAGGGTCACGCGATTCACGGTGTTACGCAGCGCAGCCGGAATATCAAATATACTCCGCCGTACGCCACTCGTAGCGAGCGCCGCGACGCGCACGAGCAGATTCGAAGACAGGTTGTGAACAGGGCGGGGCGGCTACGGCGTGACGGCGAGCCGTTCGAGGCGCACGGGCTCGCCGGGGACGCATCCGATCCACGCGACCCATCCGGCATTGTCGCTTGCATACAGCGGCGCCGGCGTGCCGCAGTAGGCCGCGCGCGTCGCGCCCTGCGAGACGTCGCCGAAGACGTGGATATGGCCGAGCGCGACGTAGTCGTAAGCGCTGGCCTCGATTTCCGCCGGCGTGATCGGCGAGGAGCGGAATCCGTCGGCTTCCTCGGTGAAGAAGCCGTGCGCCATCGCGATATTCCATCGCCCCGGCGCAGGCGCGGGCACTCCGCTAAGGGGCCGGTACTCCGGCGTATGCTCGACCAGCGCGCGGCCCCAGATGCGTGTTTCGAGTTCGGGAAAATCGAGCAGCGTGCCGTCGGGCTCGAGAATCAGATGGAGATTGCGCGGCAGCAGGTCGCGGCCGAGATTGGCGTAGAGCGAGCGCTCGTCGTGCGCGTCATGATTGCCCGGGATCATCACCACCGGCATCGCGGCCCGCGCGATCTCGCCGAGTGCGAAGCCCAGCGCGCCCTCGCTGATACGGCTCGAATCGAACAGATCGCCGACGATCAGCAGCAGGTCGGCGTGGCGCTCGTTGGCGATTTCGATAACCCCGCTGAACGAGCGCCGCACCCGCTCGCGCAACGCGTCGCCGGTCGGACCATTGCCGAAGCTGTCGGTTTCCAGATGCACGTCCGAGGTGTGAACGATATTGAGCGGTCGCCGCGGTCCGGGGGTCAAGCCTTGTCTCCTGCCGTTAGGCGCCATGCGGGTCGCCGCGGCTAAAGGGGCCAACTTGAAGGGCCCGTTTATGCAATACTAGACTTCCGAAGGCGACTATTTCAACTTTGGCGGGCCGCCTGATCTCGTTCGCGTCTCGCGTTCGAATGCCGCGCCGGGTAATGGGGGGTTAAACCACTGTGATCGTTGTAATGAAGGCCGGCGCCACCGAGGCGGAGATTCAAGCCGTGGTTGGGATGGTCGAGAAGCTCGACTATAACGCCCACATCATCCGCGGCGTCGAGCGCACGGTGGTGGCCTGCGTTGGCGAGGAGCGCGGCGAGCAGCATCAGCTAGGTCACCTGGAGGCCGTCGCCGGAGTCGACCGCGTGATGCCCGTGCTGCGCAGCTTCAAGCTCGCCGCGCGCGAGGTCCGCCCCGAGGGCTCGCGGGTCAACGTCGCCGGAGTCGAAATCGGCGGCCGGCGTATCGCGGTGATCGCCGGGCCGTGTGCGGTCGAGAGCGAAGCGCAGGTCGAGGCCGCGGCGGCGGCGGTCAAGGCGGCCGGCGCAACCCTGCTGCGCGGCGGCGCGTTCAAGCCGCGCACCTCGCCCTACTCGTTCCAGGGGATGGAAGACGCGGGGCTGGACCTGCTGGAGAACGCGGGGCGGCACGTGGGCTTGCCGGTCGTCACCGAAATAATGGACCCGCACGACATCGATCTGGTCGCCGAGCACGCGGACATGCTCCAGGTCGGCGCGCGCAACGCGCAGAATTTCTCGCTCCTGCGGCGGCTTGGCAAAGTCAAAAAGCCCGTGTTGCTCAAGCGCGGGATGTCGACGCGGCTGGAAGAGTTCCTGATGGCGGCCGAGTACATCCTCTCCGCCGGCAATCCCAACGTGATTCTGTGCGAGCGCGGCATCCGCACCTTCGAGACCGCCACGCGCAACACGCTCGACCTGACCGCCGTGCCGCTGCTCAAGCAATGGACGCATCTGCCGGTGGTGGTCGATCCGAGCCACGGCACCGGCATCTGGTCGCTGGTGATGCCGATGGCGCTGGCGGCGGTCGCGGCGGGCGCCGACGGGCTTTTGATCGAGGTGCATCCGTCGCCCGAGACGGCGCTCAGCGACGGTCCGCAGCAGCTACGGCCCGAGCGCTTCGCCGAGTTGATGACGGCGCTTAAAGCGGTGGCCGAAGCCGTCGGCCGCACGCTGTGAGGCGCGATCGCACAGATCAGGTGAGTCCGCCAAGAATAAAGCCGCGCGCGCTCAAACCCGGCGATACCGTCGGAGTCGTCTCGCCCGCCTCCGCGATCGATCGCGAACATCTCGAGCGCGGCGTCGCCGCCCTCAAGCGCCTCGGCTTTCGCGTCAAGGTTTCATCCCATGCGCTCGACCGGGCCGCGATCGTCGCCGGCTCCGACGAAGTGCGCGCGAGCGAACTCCAGGCGTTCTTCGCCGACCCGGAAGTCAACGCTATCTTCGCGGCGCGCGGCGGCTACGGAGCGGGACGAATATTACCGCTGCTCGATTTCGCCGCGATCGCGCGCACGCCGAAGGTGTTCATGGGCTTTTCCGATGCGACCTTCCTCCTCAACGCGCTGGTGGGACGCGCCGGGATGGTATGCTTTCACGGGCCGATGGTCGCGATGGACTTTGCGCGCGGATTGGGCGAGGCCTCGCTCGATCATCTCCACCGCCTGCTGGCGGGCGAGACGGGGACCTTCGAATTGCCGGCGCGCGCGGCGCTTAAAGGTGGCGTCGCCGAGGGCGAGGTCGTGGGCGGATGTCTTTCGATGGTGGCGGCGGCGATCGGCACACCGTACGCGCCGCCTTTCGACGGCGCGATTCTTTTTTTGGAGGATACCGGCGAGAAAGCGTATAGAATCGATCGGATGCTGGTGCAGCTTGCACAGGCGGGAGTGTTGGGACGGGTCGCGGCAGTGGTATTCGGCGCGTTGCGCCCGCCCGACGGCAGCGAGGCGGAGCATCGTCTAATCAGCGAATGCGTCGCCGAGCAGGCGGCGCGCCTCGATTGCCCGGTGCTCGCGGGAATCGAGGCGGGCCATGGGAGCGCGAACTTCACGATTCCCTTTGGAGTGCGCGCGCGGGTGGACGCGGCGGCACGGCGGCTTAGCTTCCTGGAGCCGGCGGTGGTGGTGTAGGAGCGACTGAATTGGGATGGCCTGAAGTCGAGCAAGCGTTTGCCGAAGCCGTCGAGCGCGGCGTAATCCCCGGCGCCACACTGATCGTGCGGCGCGGGGCCGACATCGCTTTCGAGGGCGCTTTCGGCCACCGTTCGCTGGTGCCCGAGCGCTCGCCGATGCGGATGGAGACCGTCTTCGATCTCTCGTCGCTGACCAAGCCGCTCGCCACCACGGTGGCCGTTATGATGCTGGTGCGCGAGAACAAGCTGCGCCTGGCCGATCGCGTCACGCGCTTTTTTCACAACTTCGGCGTTCACGACAAGGGCCACGTCACTTTCCGCCACGTGCTGGCGCACTGCTCCGGGCTCGCCGCGTGGCGGCCGTTCTTCCAGCAGGTCGCGCAGATCGAAAAAAGCGGCAAGGTCAATTTCATGGCCAGCCACGGCGCCAAGGAATGGGTCTACGAGGAAATCCATCGCGAGAAGCCCGAAGCGCCGTCGGCCACCAAGGCGATCTACTCGGACCTCAACTTCATGCTGCTCGGCGAAGCGGTCGAGCGTGTCGCCGGCGTGCCGCTCAACCGCTTTTGCCGCGACCGCATCTTCCGCCCGCTCGGCATCCGCGCGACCGACTTCATCGACATTTCGCTGGTGCGCTCGCGCCGGCTCGAGCCGGTGGCTGAGATGTTCGCGCCGACCTCGTTCTGCGCGTTCCGCAAACGGCTGCTGGTCGGCGAAGTGGACGACGAAAACGCGTACGCGATGGGCGGCGTGGCGGGACATGCGGGGCTGTTCGCGCCGGTCCGCGACGTCGACCGTATCGTGCAGGAGTTGCTCGCCTGCTACGCCGGGCGCTCCGAGTGGCTGCCGCAGAAAGTGGTGCGCGAGTTCTGGACCCGCGACACCACGGTCAACGGATCGACCTGGGCGCTCGGATGGGATACGCCGTCGGCGCAGTACTCGAGTTCGGGGCGGCATTTCTCGCCCGCCGCCGTCGGCCATCTCGGCTTTACCGGCACTTCGATCTGGATCGAGCCCGAGCGCGCGATCTCGATCTCGCTGCTCACCAACCGGGTGCATCCGCGGCGCGACAATCAGGCCATCCGCGACTTCCGTCCGCGGATCCACGACCTCATCATGGAAGCGATCGACGCAACCAAGTAGGCGCGCGCTCAGACTCATACGACCGTGAATCATGTCGCCATCGAATAGCACCGGAACAGAGGGCGCGGCTTCCTCGCGGCCGCCGATGGAATCGCGAGCGACCGACCCGGTATGCGGGATGAAGGTCGATCCCGCGACCGCTCGGGACTCGCACGTCCACGACGGCGTCACCTACTACTTCTGTTGCGACGGATGCCGCGCGAAATTCGCCGCCGCGCCGGCGAAGTATCTCGCCGGCGCGACGGCGAATGCGCCTGCCGCTGGCGCCGCGCAGGCCGAGGTCCGTCCGGCCGCAGGCCGGACGGACCTCGGCCCCCGCGGCGCTGACGCAGGCATCGCTGCGGGGGCGGCGCGGCCTGCGGAGCAGGCCGCGCCACCCCCGCATGCGGAGCACGCCGGCCACCATGGCCACGCGATGCGCGCGGCATCCGCCGCGGCGCATCGCGCGGCCGCCGCGACCGCCGCGTCAGGCGGCTACACCTGCCCGATGGATCCTGAGGTGCGCGCCGAGGGGCCCGGCGCGTGTCCGAAGTGCGGGATGCCGCTCGAGGCGCCGCTTGCGAGCGTGTCGTCCGGCGCGATCGAGTACGTCTGCCCGATGCATCCCGAGGTCGTCCGGGACCATCCCGGCAGTTGTCCGAAGTGCGGGATGGCGCTGGAGCCACGCGCCGCGGCCGCCCAGGAGGCGCCGAATCCCGAACTTGCCGACATGACGCGGCGCTTCTGGGTGAGCACGGCGCTCGCGGTACCGCTGCTGTTGATCTCGATGTCCGATCTGCTGCCGGGGTATCCGCTGAGGCGCGCGCTGGGCGACGGGCCGTTCGTGTGGCTCCAGCTTTTGCTCGCGACGCCGGTCGTGCTGTGGGGCGCAAGGCCGTTTTTCGAGCGCGGATGGCGCTCGATCGTCAATCGCCATCTCAACATGTTCACGCTGATCTCGCTCGGCGTCGGAATTGCCTACGCTTACAGCGTCGTCGCCGCGCTTTTCCCAGGCCTTCTTCCGCCCACGGCGGCCGACGCTTCGGGGATGGTGCCGGTCTACTTCGAGTCCGCCGCGGTCATCACCGCGCTGGTGCTGCTCGGTCAGGTGCTCGAGTTGCGCGCGCGGAGCCACACCGCCGGCGCGATCCGCGCGCTGCTCAAACTCGCGCCCAAGACCGCGCGGCGGCTCCGCGATAATAGCGTCGAAGGTGACGGTGTCGAAGAAGACGTGCCGCTGAGCGAGGTCAAGGTTGGCGATCGGCTGCGCGTGCGCCCTGGCGAGCGCGTTCCGACCGACGGCGTGGTTATCGAGGGCGAAAGCGCGGTCGACGAATCGATGCTCACCGGCGAGCCGATCCCGGTGAGCAAGCGCGCGGGCGACCGCGTCGTGGGCGCCACCGTCAACACCAGCGGCAGCTTCGTGATGCGCGCCGAACGGGTCGGCGCCGACACGCTGCTCGCGCAGATCGTGCGGATGGTGGCCGACGCTCAGCGGAGCCGCGCGCCGATCCAGCGCCTGGCCGACGTCGTGGCGAGCTATTTCGTTCCGGCCGTTGTGGTTTGCGCGGTGCTCGCGTTCATCGGATGGTTCGTCGCCGGGCCTTCGCCCGCGCTCGCGCACGCGATCGTCGCCGCGGTCGCCGTGCTGATCATCGCCTGCCCCTGCGCGCTGGGGTTGGCGACGCCGATGTCGATCATGGTCGGCACCGGGCGCGGCGCGAGCGCCGGGGTGCTGGTGCGCGACGCCGAGGCGCTGGAGCGGCTCGAGAAAATCGACACGCTGGTGATCGACAAGACCGGCACGCTTACCATCGGCAAGCCGGCATTGACCGCCGCAACCGCGCTCGCGCCGTTCGACGAGGCCGAACTGTTGCGGCTCGCCGCGTCGGTCGAGCGCTCAAGCGAGCATCCGCTCGGTGCGGCAATCGTCGCGGGCGCCGCGGCGCGCGGGCTCAAACTCTCCGACGTGGTCGAGTTTCGCTCGCTCGCGGGCAAGGGCGTGAGTGCCCGCGTCGACGGCCGCAGCGTCATGATTGGCAACGCCACGCTGCTTGGTGAGAACGGTATCGATCCCGGCGAGCTTGCCGCGCGGGCCGAGGATTTGCGCCGCGACGGGAACACCGTGATGTTCGTTGCGATCGACGGACGCGCGGCCGGACTCGTCGGCGTGGCCGATCCGGTAAAAAAAAATGCCGCCGAGGCGCTGCGCGCGCTCCGCGCCGAGGGCGTGCGGATCGTGATGCTCACCGGCGACAGCCGCGTCACCGCCGAGGCGGTCGCGCGCCGCCTTGGGATCGATGAAGTGCACGCCGAGGTGCTGCCGCAGCGCAAGGCCGAGGTCGTGCGCGAGCTCAAGGAGGCCGGGCGCGTGGTCGCGATGGCGGGCGACGGGATCAACGACGCGCCGGCGCTGGCGGCGGCCGACGTCGGGATCGCGATGGGCACCGGCACGGACGTCGCGATGGAGAGCGCCGGCGTGACGCTGGTGCGCGGCGACTTGCGCGGGATCGTGCGCGCGCTGCGCCTTAGCCGCGCGACCATGCGCAACATCCGCCAGAACCTCTTCTTCGCCTTCATCTACAACACGATCGGAATTCCGATCGCCGCCGGCGTGCTCTATCCGTGGTTCGGGCTGATGCTCAATCCGATGATCGCGAGCGCCGCGATGAGCCTGAGTTCGGTCTCGGTCATCGCCAACGCGCTGCGCCTGCGCACGCTCAGGCTCTAGTGTCGATGTCTGACGCGACCTCCACAGAATCGGCGGCACGGATGGCGCGGGTGCCGCGCGACGTTCGCCATATCCATCTGATTGGCGTCGCTGGCACTGCGATGGCGGCGCTGGCCGGGATGCTGGCCGAGCGCGGTTATCGCGTCACCGGTTCCGACAACCAGCTCTACGAGCCGACGGCGTCGCTGCTGGCGCGGATGCGCGTCGAGGTGCAAAAGGGCTTCGGCGCGCAAAACCTCACGCCGCCGCCCGATCTCGTCGTGGTCGGCAACGTCGTTCCGCGCGTCAATCCCGAGGCGCAGGCGCTGCTCCAGAGCGGCCTCCCGTATCTCTCGATGCCCGAGGCGTTGTGGCATTTCTTCCTCGGCGAGAAGCGGGTCCTGATGGTCGCCGGAACGCATGGCAAGACCACTTCGACCGCGATCATGGCGCACGTGCTCCACGCCGCCGGGCGCGATCCCTCGATGCTGGTGGGCGGAGTGGCCAAGGACTTCGGCTCCAACTACCGGCTCGGCGCTGGCGGCGATTTCGTGATCGAGGGTGACGAGTACGACACCGCGTTTTTCGACAAGGGGCCGAAGTTTCTCCACTACCGGCCGCAGGGCGCGATCCTGACCGCGGTCGAATTCGACCACGCCGACATCTATCGCGACCTCGAGCACGTGAAATCCTCGTTCAGCGCGCTGGCGGCGCGGATGGAGCCCGCGGGCGTGCTGGTGGTATGCGCGGATTCGCCCGCCGCGCTGGAGGTTACGGAGCGCTCGCGCGCGCGGCGTATAACGTTCGGCCTTAACGCCGGCGAGTTTCGCGCGGCCGGCGTGAGCGTCGGCGCGGACGGCGCGCGCTTTTCAATCGAACGCGAGGGCAAGGCGGTCGCCGAGGGCCTGCGATTGCCGATCGGCGGCCGGATGAACGTCGCCAACGCGCTCGGTGTCGCGGTGCTGCTGGGTGAGTTCGGCGTTGGCGCGGACGAAATCGCGCGCGGCCTGGAATCGTTTCGCGGCGTCGTGCGCCGCCAGGAATTGATCGGCGAAGCGCGCGGCGTCGCCGTGGTCGACGACTTCGCGCATCATCCGACCGCGATCCGCGCAACGCTCGACGCCGTCGCGGAACGCTTCGCCGGCCGGCGCATCCTGGCCGCCTTCGAGCCGCGCTCCAACACCGCGCGCCGCAACGTCTTCCAGGCCGAGTTCGCCGCCGCCTTCGATCCGCGCCGCGCGCGTCTACCTGGCGCCGGTCTATTTCAAGGACAACGATCCAATTGCGGCCGACGGCCGCCTCTCAGTCGAAGACCTCGCCGCGGATATCGCGCGCCGCGGGCCGGCCGCGTTCGCCTGCACCTCGACCGACGACATCCTGGCGCGGATGCTGGCCGATGCGCGCGCGGGCGACGTCGCGCTCGTCATGTCGAACGGACCGTTCGACAATTTGAAGGAGCGGCTGCTGGCCGCGCTCGCGCAAGAAGCGGCCGCCGGCCGCGCCTGACGCTTTAGCCTTTAAGCGCGCGCGCCAGCGACAGTCGTGATGGCGCGGTTACGCCACCTTGCGCAGCGCCGCAGGCTTCTCGGCGCTCGCGGCAACAACCTCGGGCGCGACTTCGCTGTCGTGCGCGACTTCGATTCGTAGGCCGCCGACCATGCGCGCCGTGAAATTGTACAGCGCGCATCCCAGCCCGACCAAGAAGTAGGTCGCCAGTGCATAGAAGAACGGAACGAACAGCAGGATCATGAAGTGCTTGCGTGGCAGATGGACCGAGAACGCCCAAGCCGCCGCGGCGAGCGGCCAGGTCGCTGCGAGAACGGCGACAAACGCCATGATCGCGGTGATTTTGGCCGCCTGTTTGGAGTGTATCGACATGATCTGCGACGTGATTTTCATAAATGCCCCTTGCTCCCCGATTCGCCACCCTTTGCGGAATTAGGCTATGACGGGCGGCGCCGATGCACGACAGTCTATTCTTTGCACCAGACGATGCAAGAGTTAAAGCGTCTTAAAGAATGTATAAAATTGAGACTGCAATATATAGCTTATCAAGAAAGTAATCGCAGAATCTCGTCCAGATCGGTCTCGGCCAGCGAATTGCGCACGATTTCCGCCCCTTTAAGTGCTTCGGGACGGGCGCTGTGGCGCAGCGCCAGCACTCGCATCCCCGCCCGCCGCCCCGCCTCGACACCGGCGACCGTGTCTTCGATCACGAGACATTCGGCCGACTCGAGCGGCGGGCGCAGGCGCAGCAGGAAGCCCAGCCGCCCCATCGCTTTTTCGAAACCCTCAGGCGCGGGCTTGCCATGCTCGACGTCTTCGGCCGCGATGATGTCGGCGAAAAGCTCGCGCACACCGGCGCGCCCCAGGATGAGTTCCGCTTCGACCCGCAGCGTGCCGGTCGCCACGATCAGTGGGAAGCGCGCGGCGCATCGCCGCACGAAATCGGCGGCGCCGGGAAACGTCACGTCGCGGCCGGCGATCATCTCCTGGTAGACCGCGGCCTTGCGCGCGATGAGCGCGGCGAGCACGCCGTCGGGCGCGGCGCCGGCCGTTTTCACGCAGCACCGTGGAGAAGCAGTCGCGATCGTCGAAGCCGATAAGCCGGCTGAAATATTCGGCGTGGTCGAGTTCGATTCCCTCGGCGCGGAGCACGCGGGCGAAGGCCTCGAAGTGGAGCGGCTCGGTGTCGGCGAGCGTGCCGTCGAGGTCGAAAATAATTGCACGGATCATCGAGAGGTTATCCAAGACTCGCGCGCCAAGCTTCTGACCTCCTCCCCCGTGTCTTGGGGGAGGAATGAGGTGGGGGTCGAGCGAGAAAGCGCCGGATAATTTTTTTCCGCGGCGCTTTCTCGTTGTGATTTTTGTTGCGCCGGAAAGAGGCGGTTCTCACAGAGATTCAGAACCGCCTGGACCCCCACCCCAGCCCTCCCCCAAGACAACTGGGGGAGGGAGTTAGGAGTATTCGCGCCTCCTGGAGTCATCCTGAGCGAAGGCTGCCGGAGTCGAAGGACCTCGCGCGGTCCTCCGCGCGTAGTCCACGATTTCGGGATTTGGCGACGAATCAGAATCGACCCCGTCGCGTCCGGGTCATCCGTTGAACTGCCAATTTTCTTGGTTTGACGCGCGGAGGACCGCGCGAGGTCCTTCGACTCCGCTCGCAGACTCACTTCTCTCAGGATGACCCCAAGAGACAGCTTCGGCTCACCTTTCCGGCGTTTTTCGGATAAATTCACAAAACCCTAGACGCTACCTCAGCAGTGCGACGATCTCGCGTTGCGCCGGGCCTGCGCTCACTTCGGCGCGGCCATCCTCGATCGTCATGTCAAGCTCGCTGCGCACGCCGAAGCGTCCCGGCAAATAGATTCCCGGCTCGACCGAGAAGCAGGTGCGATCGATCAGTGTGCGATGGTCGTGCGTTTCGAGCGAGTCGAGATTGGCGCCGGTGCCATGGACCTCGCGGCCGATCGAATGGCCGGTGCGATGGACGAACTGCTCGGCGAAGCCGGCGCGTTCGATCACCCCGCGCGCGACGCGGTCCGCGTCCTCGCCGCGCACCGCCTCTCCCGCGCCGACTCGGGCGCGGATGAAATCGACCGCGGCGTCGCGCGCCTCGGCCACGATCGCAAAGACCCGCGCGTGTTCATCGGCGACGCGCTCGCCCGCGAACGCCATCCAGGTCAAATCGGCGTAGATGGAGGCGGCGCCGGGCTCCTTGGCCCACAAGTCGAGCAACACCAGGTCGCCGCGCCGGATCGGGGTATCGGCGGCGGAGGACGGCTCGAAGTGCGGGCGCGCGGCGTTGGCGTTGACCGCCACGATCGGCGGATCGTCGGCGACGAGGCGATGCGCGGCGAAGCGCGCGAGCACGAATTGCTGCGAGGAGTATTCGCTGACCGGCGCGCCCGATTCGATCGCGCGTGCGATTTCGGCGAAGGTTTCGTCGACCACGCCGCGCACTATCGCGGCGGCGCGCCGATGGCTCTCCAGTTGGGCGGGTTCAAGCCGGGCCTCGAAGCGCTGGATCAGGTCTGCGGCCGACACTACCTCTACGCCGAGCGAGCGGACCATTTCCACCGTGCCGGCATCGACGCGCGCGACGTACGGAATCGCGCATCGCGGCGAGTAGTTCATCGCGATCCGCCGCGCGCCGGCCAGAAATTCTCCGAGCGCGGCGAGCATCCCGTCCGCAGAACGATAAACCACCGTCTCGATTCCCAGCTCCGCCAGCCGCTCGGCCTCGACTGCCGAGACCAGCGCGCGCGCCGCACCGCGCGCCGGCACATAGCAGAACCATCGCCGGGTCGTTATCCCCTCGCGTTCAAGGCCCAGGATGCGGTAGGCGAGCGGATCGCTGTGGCGGAAATCATAGAACAGCCATCCGTCGAGCGCGGCGTCGGCAAGCGCGCGGGAGATTTCCTCAAGCCGTCGCATTGCGCTCAGCGTCCTTCTATCCGGATTAGGGCCGCGGCACGCCCGGCGCGGCGGGCTTGAAGCGCTCGCCCCAGACGTGGACGCGCGTCGGATCGATTCGCACGACGGGGTTGTTCTCGATGCTCAGCGCCATCGCGCGGTACTGCCGATACTTGTCGCGCAGGTGCCGCAGCGCGAGCAGGTACTCCTCGCGATCGTCGACCACGCCGGCGTAGCCGTGGATCAGCACGTACGCGAGATTGCTCCAGTGTTCCTCGTAGTGGTCGACGACCAGCGCGACGTTGGGATTGGCCGCGATATTGCGCATCCGCCGCAGCGCCAGCGCGCGTCCGCGTTTGGGTTTCTCGTCGATCGCGAAGTAAAAGCGCGCGCCGTCGAACCAGAAGCATAACGGTACGTTGTGCGGAACGCCGGCAGGGTCGGCGGTGGCCAGATGTCCGACGCGCGCGAAGGTCAGAAAGTCGCGCACCGCGGCCGTCGTCAGCAGC
The DNA here is from genome assembly GCA_963771325.1 of uncultured delta proteobacterium. GTDB lineage: Bacteria > Desulfobacterota > Binatia > Binatales > Binataceae > JAKAVN01. The sequence goes on from CAVYTJ010000009.1 coordinate 86,795, forward strand.
TCGATCGACTCCGTCGGCATCAGCGTTCCTCGCCAAACAGGAACAGCGAAACCGCCAGGATGGTGAAGGTCATGTTGGGAATCCACGCGGCGAGCCACGGCGCCATCAGGCCCGAGCGGCCAAGCGACGAGGTCAGGCCGAACATCAGCCAGTAGCCGAAGCCGATCGCGATGGCAAGCGTGAAGCTGCGCCCGATGCTAAGGCTCCGCGGCAGCGGGTCGAGGCTGAGCGCCAATCCCAGCGCGGCCATAATCACGCACGCGAGCGGCATCGCGTACTTGAGATCGCGGTCGACGAAATAGCCTCCCGGGTCGAGCCCCTTGTGCCGCAGGTTGTGGATATACGTATCGAGCTGCCAGAGACTGAATTCGTCGGGATCCATCCGCAGCAGGTTGAAGTCAGCCGGGTTGACGTCGATTCGAAACGGGCCGGGCGCGGTCGCCGCGGCCTTGCCGTCGGGCAGCAGCTTGAACGCCGTCAACTCAACGGGACGCCAATCCCGCCCGTTCCACTCTGCCGCCGGAGTGTGCTCGACCTGCGTGAGCAGATAGTCGTGGCCGACGCGATAGAGCGTGACGCCATGGAGCATCTTTTTATGGCCGTCATAGTCGTCGGCGCTCATGAAGCCGTCGGTCACGCGCACCCAGATGCGGCGGTTGAAGAAGATGCCGTAAATTTTGCGGCGCTGCAGTTGCACCTGGTAAAGATGCTTCGCCTCGCGGGTGGCGACCGGCACCACCGTCTCGCTGATCGCGAAGTCGGCGATCGAAACCAGCGCCGCCAGCAGCAACACCGGCACCGCCATCTCGAAGCGGCTGATGCCGAGTTGCTGGCAGGCGAGCACCTCGCCGGTGCGGTTGAGCAGGGCGAAGCCGAGCAGCACGCCGGCCAGCGCGGCGACCGGGAGCAGTTGTGAAATGATCAGCGGGAGCTTCAGCGCGAAGTACTCCAGGCCCAGCAGGCCGAAGCCGCCGTAGCGCATCAGGTCGTCGAAACGGTCGAAGATGTCGCCCAGCAGATAGGCCGCAGTGAAGGCCGCGAGACAGACGAAGAACGGGCCGAGAAAGTGGCCGCCCAGGAAACGGTCCAGCGTGGGCGAGAGCCGCGGGCGCAGTTTCATGCGGCCTCCTTGTGCCCGAAGTGCTCGATCAGATCCCAGATGAGATCGCCCGGGCCGCGGCCCTGGTCGGCGCGGTCGGTCGCGCTGCGGTAGAACATCCATACCGCGAGTCCCAGGAACACCAGGTCGGGAATCGCCATCGCGGCCAGCGCGTTGAGCAATCCGCGCTCGGCAAGCGTCCGTCCCAGCCGCATCAGCATGTAGTACAAAAAGAACAGCGCGATTGCGACTCCGAAGCGCTCCGATTGGCCGCCGCGCGCGGGCTTCAGTCCCAGCGGCACACCGAGCAGGGCGAACAGCAGCGTCGCCAGCGGCACCGTGTACTTGCCCGCCATCTCGGCCTCCGCCATGTGGTCCGGCTGATGCGCGGCGCGCGCCGTGGCGATCACTCCCTTGAGCTCTGCGTATGTCATCTGTTCGGGCTGCGGGGTGTTGTAGGCCAGTCCGCCCTGCGGCTCCACGTTGAGGTCATAGATGAGGAAGCTGGTGATGTGACTGTTGTGAGTGGACGGATCGACGCCGAAGACCGAGCCGTCGAACAGGCGCAGCGTGATGTTTTCGTTATGTTCGTCGGGCACGACGATCCCGCGCTCGGCGATGATCGTGTTCTGCTGCTCGTTGCTGCGCGCATCCGAGATCAGCACGCCCTGCAGCGAGCCGTTGTTGTTCGAGATGTGATCGACGTAGAGCACCAGACCGGGGAAGCTGCTGTCGAAGATTTTCTCCTTGAGTCCGGCGGTCGAGCGCGTGCGGGTGAGCCGGTAGAGTTCGGCCTGAAGATTGGAATTGGCCCACGGGCGCACCGAAAACGCGAACCAGCTCGCCATCGCGTAAACCACCATCGCCACCGCGATCACCGGAATCGCGAGTCGGTACAGGCTGATGCCGCAAGCGCGCGCCGCGATAAGCTCGCGGTCGCCCGACATCCGTCCGAAACCGAGCAGCACGCCGAGCAGCACCGCCATCGGAAACGTCAGCTCGAGAAAAGCCGGCATGATGAAGCCGATGAGGCTCATCACCTGGCCGAGGCCGACGCCGTGATTGACCACCATCTCGGTCAGCTTGAGCAGCTTGCCGGTGACCAGCGCGAAGGTCAGCAGTCCGACGCCCATCACGAACGGTCCGATGACCTCGGCGGCGACGTAGCGGTCGATGATTCGCGGCTTGAGCATTGGCAACGGGGCGTCGGGGCGCGAGCGTATCGTGAGTACGCCAATCAGTCAGATACGCAGATCAGTGTAGACCGATGCGCTGCGGGATCAAAGAAAGCGGGCGGCAGTGCCGGCAGTGGGCCGCCACGCGCGGCGACGGTGGTTCACTGTGATGCGAAGCACTGTCGCCGCGTGTTGCGGCCGACTATGATCGGGCGGCGATGAAGTATCGCCGCCCGAATCCGCCGGGCGGTCCGCGGCGTGTCCGCCCCACGGGCGGGCACGCCGCGGGGCCGCCGCGGCCGCCGACCGCTGCCACGGCCGCTTTGCCGCCCAAGGCGGCAAAGCGGCCGTGGCAGCGGCACGGTGCGCCGGAGCGTCGGGAGCCGCCGCCGTTGGCCGCGGCTGCGGCGCGTGAACCTCCGGCGCACGGCGCATCGGCGCGTGACCTGGTCTTCGGCGCCGAGCCGGTGCATGAGCTTATCGCCGCCGCGCCCGGCGCGGTGCGCACGCTCTACGTGCGCACCGACCTGCAGGCGCGCTTCGCTGACGATAGCGAGCGCGTGCGCGCCGCCGGCGGCCACGTAGTGGCGGCCGAGGCGGCGGCGCTCGCGCGGATGGCGGGCGGCGAGTCGCGCCATCAGGGCGTCGTCGCCCTGGTTCGCGAATACAGCTACGCGGCGTTCGAGGACGTGATAGCGGCGGCGCCCGACCCGCTGCTGCTGGTCGACGGCGTGACCGACCCGCGCAACCTGGGCGCGCTGTTACGCTCGGCTGAGGGCGCCGGGGTCGGGACGGTGGTGCTCGCGCGCGACCGCACGGCGGCGGTCACACCGGCGGCGATAAAATCGTCGGCGGGGGCGTGGGTGCATCTCAAGATCGCGCGATGCGGCAACGTCGCGCGCGCGATGGAAGATCTCAAGCAGGCCGGCTACTGGATCGCGGCGCTGGCGCCCGCGGGCGATCGCGAGATCTACGACCTCGACACGACGCGCCGGCTCGCGCTGGTGGTCGGCTCCGAAGGGCGCGGCGTGCGCGAGATCGTAAGGAAGAATGCCGACTTCGTGGTGCGGATCCCGATGTACGGAAAAGTCGGATCGCTCAACGTCTCGGTGGCGGCGGCGGTCGCGCTGTTCGAGATCGCGCGCCGGCGCGCTGCCGCCGCGCGAGCGGCGGCGGCGAGGTCGTCGGGCGAGCCGCCATAGTGCGTCAGATTTCCGCGCGCGCGGCATACGGCGATCACATTTTGCGCGCGCGGGCGATTTGGCAGGCCCGCGATTTCAATCAGCGGCGTTCGTGCTGCTTGGAGCCGTAGAGGATCGATCGCTCCTCCTCGGTCAGCGGCTTCTGCGGCTGATCGGCCATCACCGCCATCCCCTTTTGCACCGCCGGACGCGCCGCGAGCGCGTCAATCCAGCGCTTGAGATTCGGCCGCGTGCCCAATTGCTCGGGCTGCGCCTTGAGCGCGGCCACGACCCACGGATAGGTCGCGATGTCGGCGATCGAATACTCGCCGGCAACGAAGGGGACCTCGGCCAGACGCCGGTCGAGCACGTTGAACAGGCGGCGCGATTCGTTGGTGTAACGCTCGATCGCGTAGGGAATCTTCTCCGGCGCGGCGTTGCGGAAATGGCCCGCCTGCCCGAGCATCGGGCCGACGTTGGCCATCTGAAACATCAGCCACTCGATCGCCCGGTAACGCGCGCGGGTCTCGGACGGCATCAGCTTGCCGGTCTTCTCGGCGAGGTAGAGCAAAATCGCCCCCGACTCGAAGAGCGAGAATGGCTTTCCTCCGGGCCCGTCGGTATCCACGATCGCCGGCATCCGGTTGTTGGGGCTGATCTTCAAAAACTCGGGCGCGAACTGCTCGCCCTTGCGGATATTGATCGGAACGATCCTGTATTCGAGCCCGGTCTCTTCGAGGAAGATCGTTACTTTGTGCCCGTTGGGTGTCGGCCAGTAATAAAGATCGATCATTGCGTTGCTCCTGTCTGCGCCCTGCCTACTCCCGAAATTCCTGCGTTATGCTTCCTTGTCAGTCCAACATGGTCGCCGGCGGATCGTCAAATGCGAGGCCGACCGGGGCCGCCCGGCAAGCTCTTGACAACCTTGGTGCCTGACACTCTTTAGGGGCGGCAGAAATTAGGCTAGTTTACGATCCGTGGGCCGATGTAGCTCAACGGTAGAGCAACTGATTTGTAATCAGTAGGTTGACGGTTCAAATCCGCCCATCGGCTCCGCTCAATCTTCAACAGATTACCGGTTGGCTTACTTTCGCCGGGGTCATTGGCGGTAAAAAAAATGCCTCGCCCGCCCTTCGATTTTCCGGCGGTCTCTGCTACATGGCAGCCATGTTCTCCAAAACCGACCTCGCGATCGTCTTCGCTGTGGTCATCGGAGCTCTGTGCGTGGCCCTCTACCTGACCTGGATACAGCCGATTCAAGCGATCGTTGCGGTGGTGATCCTGGTCGTGGCCGCGGTCGGGTTGACGGTCTTCAGTTGAGGCACAAGGGCGGCGCGCGCTCGACCCAATGCGGCAGCCCGGCCTTCGTTGGCGGTCATCCGGCGTTGAACTTTGCCGCCAGACAACGGTCGGGGCGCCCCTGCTTGCGTAGGGTCTCTTAAATGCTCAAAATAATGCCAGGCGGAGGGCGGGCGCGTCATGGAGCGTCTAGTGGCGGCGGAACGTAATTCACTTCCCTTCAATCCCCTGCATGTAGTGCCCGGCTGCATGTAGTGCCCGGCGCATAATAGCCGAACTGTTGGAGGCCCCCGGTGCCGGAAGTTGCCCGGCCCACCTTCAAACCCGTCTATGCGAAAGCACATCACTCCAGGGACAGTGCGAATTTACGGTCTCCCGAACACAGACCGCGACTTCGGTATTCGGGATAATGGGGAAGGTCAGATGTGGTCGGAGACCAGGAAGGTTGGCTCCATCAACTATTGGACCGGTGATGTGGTTCTGGCCAAAGAGTATCTTCCGAAGCCTCGAGGGTTGCGGGATGAATTGCTAAGCCTGCTCGGACTGGAGAGTGGGGAACCGAACGTCAGCTTCGAATACGAATACGAATTCAAAGTGTCGCTTCTGGACCTGCGGCCGGTAAATAAACTGAGCACGGAGGGTTTAAGTTTGACCGGGGACTTGAGTTTGGACGGGCGCCGTCGCAAAAGTTAGCCGCATCAGCCGGCCCTAGCCGGACAGGGTCAACTCTGCGTTGTGCCCTTTCGATATGGCAGATATGAAACTCCACCACAGCATACGTTGGCGAAGACCGTTCCAGCTCGTGAGCGGCTGCGCGCGATTTTTACTCGGACTTCGAAATGCCGGCATATCGCGCCGTTTCACATCGATGCAGGTCGCGCTGGTGTGCGCAGGCCTCACGCTCGCGACCTCGGGATGTGGGTTTCTTTCGATGGTTTTCAACGGCGAAGATCAGCAGACCCTGCGGGAAACAGGGGTCTGCGATAGTCTCGCCTCCGGGTATGCCGCTGAGGTTCCCCTGTTGGTCGAGCTTCGCACCGACAAGGCGGGCAGCACTCGCTATCGCGACCTTGCACTCGGCGGCACGGAAGTCGATCCGCAATGGGTTCCCATGCCGAACCCGCATGCGGATGCCACCGGTTGGGTGCCGGCGGGGAATTTCGTCAGATTGGATTTTCAGCCGCCGCTCCAGCCTGCATTGACGCCTGGTTCGGTGACCTATGTCGCCTACGCACCCGCCGACGCGCGCGACGCGACCGGGGAGGGTCAACTTAAGGCGCTCAATCAGTCGTTTGGACCAGAGTTTGGGAGCTTCCGCTCCAACGGCCGCGTCTATCGTTACTCCGCTGTGCACCAACTGCCGTGCCTTCCGCCCCCGCACTAGCGAATAACTGACTCGGGCGCGAGGAGGACGAGAGGTGACGGTTGTTCAAGCAGGGGCGGCAATCAAAATGGCGCGATGATTCCCGGAGTTTCGCGGCCGGTAAATCTCTAAGGCCGTCGCGCGCGGCCCGAATGACATTTTTTGAAGAGGCGGGGCGACCTGACCCAATCGCCTCGCCTTACGACTCTCATCTCATCCCGGGCAGGGGGTGCGCGGGATTAAAAAACGTCACGCCGGCGAAGCGAGATTCATCTGCGAAGTCACCGGTGTCCGGGCACTCCCAGTAGCCGTCTATGAGCACCCAGCGGCGCAGAGCGTAGTCGAGCCCGGAGCCCCAGTGCTCAAGAACGATACTGACTCTACCGCCGTCGTTCGTTCGCAACTCGACAACCCAACGCATAGGTTAAGCTCCTGTTCCCTCATTCCTTTCTTTATGGTGACATGTCTATCTTTATTAAGCAATACTAGCTTCTGCCGGTCTTTGATGGCGATACGGAGAGAATCGGCTTGTTTCAGTCGTGGCGGCTACGGATAGACGGACCTGCGAGCGCCATCGATCCGCAGCTTTCTTATAACCGAAAGCGCGCGTCGTAAAGGAGGTTCGTCCAGGTAGAGGTCGCGCCTGCACGAAGGCGAAAGCGGATTAACGGACGTACGCGCGTTGAATTGTCCGACGTCATACTGCTACAAATAATCGTTTGGACGCTGATGGACATAGGCGGGTCGAAATTTCCAGTCAGTAAATGATGGTCCAATCGCCCATCGGGTCACGTAACGGATTTTTTGTCTTTTGGAGCGGAGAGGTTCCCGAGTGGCCAAAGGGAGCAGACTGTAAATCTGCCGGCTTATGCCTTCGGAGGTTCGAATCCTCCCCTCTCCACCAGTGATTTGCAGGAGGTATTGGCTCCCTGGGTGGGCGGGAATAGCTCAGTTGGTAGAGCGCGAGCCTTCCAAGCTCGGGGTCGCGGGTTCGAATCCCGTTTCCCGCTCCATAATCCGTATCGTGCCACGATCCGTGAGTGGAGATAAAATGTGGGCCCATGTAGCTCAGTCGGTAGAGCACTTCCTTGGTAAGGAAGAGGTCACGGGTTCGAATCCCGTCGTGGGCTTGCAGAATCCAGGCGGCAGAGCATGGCATGCGGATCAGGCATACCCAAGATTGGTTGCTCCAGGCCGATAAAAGTTGGCCAGGGCCGAAAAGTAGAGAGGGACGATGCGAGATTTGATAGGTTTGGCTTGCGATAGCTGCAAAAGGCGTAACTATACGACCAGCAAGAACAAGAAGAAGCAGACCGAAAAATTCGTGATCAAGAAATTCTGTCCGTCCTGCCGCTCACACACCGCCCATCGCGAGACCAAGGTCTAGGGGGTAGCGGGGGGTTAGTCTTTTTGCCGGAAGGATTCGAGCGATCGAAGCGACGCTGTGGCGCCGGATGCCTGCCGGGCATTTGGCCTTATGGCTCGCTTAGGTATGATATAAGCATGGCTTTATGGAGGGTCAGTAGCTCTAACTGGCTAGAGCATCGGACTCCAAATCCGAGGGTTGCAGGTTCGAATCCTGCCTGGCCCGCCAGCGCGTCTCATTATAGCGCTTGAATTGATGTACTATTATGGATAGTCTGAAGAGTTACCTCGATCGGTCGGTCAGTTTTGTCCAAGAGGCGTGGACAGAGCTAACGAAAGTCCACTTCCCTACGCCCCGGGAGACGGCACAGGCGACCTTCGTAGTGGTGATATTGACGCTGGTGATGGCGATGTGGCTGGGGCTGGCCGATTTCGCCGCGACCCGTATAGTCCGCCAGCTATTGGGCTAGGCGCAACGCTCGTTACACGTATCGCAACCGGCGCCGATGGGCGCCCAAGCGATGCGGCTTTCGTGATTCGGCCTCGACGCGCAAGCGCGCGAGGCCCGGCACTTTGATGATGGCAGACGCAGCAGCATCGACAGCGGCCAGCGCGACCGACTCCAAGAAGGCCGGCAGCCACCCGAACTGGAAGTGGTACGTCGTGCACACTTACTCCGGCTACGAGCAGAAGGCCAAGGCCGCGCTCGAGGAGCGAGTGCGCGCGATGGGGATGGAAGAGAAGATCGGCGAAGTCCTGGTTCCGGTCGAACGCGTGCAGGAACTCGGCAAGGGCGGGCAGCGCAAGATCTCGAGCCGCAAGTTCTTCCCCGGCTACATCTTCGTCAACATGGAGCTGAACGACGAGACCTGGCACGTGATCAAGGACACGCCCAAGATCACCGGCTTCGTCGGCCATGCGACCGCGCCTCCCGAAGTGCCGGAATCCGAGGTGCGCCAGATAACCGAGCAGATGCAAGAGGGCGCGCTCCGGCCCAAGCCCAAGGTGCTGTTCGAGGTTGGCGAGGCGGTCAAGGTGGTCGACGGACCGTTCCAGGATTTCAATGGGACGGTCGAGGAAGTGCGGCCCGAGAAGGGCAAGGTGCGCGTGCTGATTTCGATCTTCGGGCGCGCCACGCCGGTCGAGCTCGATTTCGTGCAGGTTGAGAAGTCATAAAGAATGCGGGCGAGGGCCGGCGCCCAAATGGCGGCGGCTTAAAGTTGGCGCCCTTCGATACGATTCAGAGATTCGCGGGCATTGAGACGGCGGGTATTGAGACGGATTGATTAGATGGCGAAGAAAGTCGTCGGCCAGATAAAATTGCAGATTCCGGCGGGAGCGGCCAATCCCTCTCCTCCGGTGGGGCCCGCGCTCGGCCAGCGCGGCGTCAATATCATGGAGTTCTGCAAGGCCTTCAATGCGCAGACCCAGGCGATGCAGGGTCTGGTCATCCCGGTGATTGTCACGGTCTACGCGGACCGCTCGTTCACCTTCGTGACCAAGAGTCCGCCGGCTTCGATCCTGTTGCTGCGCGCGGCGGGAATCGAGAAGGGCTCGGCGCTGCCGAACAAGAATAAGGTCGGCAAGGTCACGCGCAAGCAGGTCGAGGAGATCGCCAAGACCAAGGTCAAGGATTTGACCGCCGCGAGTATCGAGGCGGCGTCGCGGACGGTGGCCGGCACCGCCCGTTCGATGGGTATCGACGTAGTCGAGTAATGGGGTAATCGACGTCGTTGAATAATTAGGTATCGACGTAGTCGAATATAGAGCAGGCGAATCAGGATATGGCAGGGAAGAAATACCGCGAAGCGGCCAAGCAGATCGATCCCGAGAAGCGCTACACGCTCGATGAGGCGCTCAAGATCGTAGCCGCCAACAAGATCGCGAAGTTCGACGAGACGGTCGAACTCGCGGTGCGGCTCAACGTCGATCCGCGACAGGCCGATCAGAACGTGCGCGGCACCGTGGTGCTGCCCAACGGCACCGGCAAGGTGTCGCGCGTGCTGGTGCTGGCCAAGGGCGACAAGGAGCGCGAAGCGCGCGAGGCGGGAGCCGATTTCGTCGGCGGCGAAGACCTCATCAAGCGTATCCAGGAAGAGAACTGGCTCGACTTCGATCGCGTGATCGCGACCCCCGACATCATGGGCGCGGTCGGCCGGATCGGCAAAATTCTCGGACCGCGCGGCCTGATGCCCAATCCGCGCGTCGGCACCGTGACGTTCGATGTCGCGAAGGCAGTCGGCGAGGTCAAGGCGGGCAAGGTGGACTACCGGGTCGACAAGGCCGGAGTGATTCACGCGCGTATCGGCAAGGTCAGTTTCGGCGAGGCCAAGCTGGCCGAGAACGCGCATGCGCTGCTTAACGCGATCGCGCGGGCCAAGCCGGCCAGCGCCAAGGGCAACTACGTACAGAGTGTGTCGGTGTCCTCGACCATGGGGCCCGGCGTGAAGGTCGATCCCGGCGCGGCGCGCAGCGTGGCGGCCGCGGCGTAGGGGAATCCGAAGAGCATGCGCAAGGAACAGAAGACCGCGCTGGTAGCGGAAATCACCGAGGGGCTAGGCCGCGCGAGTATCGCGATGGTCTCCGAGTATCGCGGGATGACCGCCGGCGAAGCGACCGAAGTGCGGCGCAAGCTGCGTGCGGTGCGCGGCGAGTTGCGAGTGGCCAAGAACACGCTCATCCGCCGCGCGATAAAGGATACCGCCTTCTCCCAGCTCGACGGCCAGCTCGGCGGCCCGGTGGGACTCATCCTGAGCTTCGCCGATCCGGTCGAACTGGCCAAGACCGTGACCGGGATGCGCGAGCTTGGCGAGAAGTTCAAGGTGCGCGGCGGCGTGCTCGACGGCAAGCCGCTAAGCGCCGAAGAAATTCAGGCGCTCGCAGCGTTGCCGCCGCGCGAAGTTATTCTCGCGCAGTTGCTCGGGCTCCTGATGGCGCCGGCGACCCAGGTGGTCCGCCTGCTCAACGAGCCCGGGTCGGCGCTTGCGCGAGTGATCGACGCGATCGGCAAGAAGAATGGCGACGCGGCACCCGCGGCCGGCAGCGCAGCACCTGCCGCCGCGGCGCCGACCGAAGCGGCGCCGACCGATGCCGCGCCTACAGATACCGCTCCCGGCGGTGCGGCCCCGAGCGAAGGTTGAGCCGGCGCCGAGTTCGGCGAGGGATAGCTTTTTTGAGCGGGCCGGAGTCGAGAGCGGCCGGGGTTCGAGCGGGCCGGGTTCAAGATTGACGAGCGAGATGGTAAAATTAGACCAAGTCGAAAGTTGTAAGAAGTTAAACTAGTGAACGACAGGCTTCCGGAGGAGGCGCTCCCACAAGCACCTTTTTCACTTTTCACTCCTTCCGGCGGCCGCGCGTGACGAAATAAAGTAGAGAGGGGATCTTCGAATGTCAGAAGCAGCACAGATCAGCCGCGACCAGGTCAAGGATTTTTTGAAGAACATGAGCCTGATGGAAGCGGCGGCCCTGGTAAAGGAGCTCGAAACGGAGCTCGGCGTGTCGGCGGCAGCGCCGGTTGCGGTTGCGGCGGCGGGTCCGGCGGCGGGCGCGGCGGCGCCAGCGGTGGAGAAGGACGAATTTACGGTGATGCTGACCGGATCGGGCGAAAAGAAGATCCAGGTGATCAAAGTCGTGCGCGAGCTCACCGGGCTGGGCCTCAAGGAGGCCAAGGATTTGGTCGACGGCGCTCCCAAGGCGGTCAAGGAAGGCGTCACCAAGGCCGAAGCGGAAGAGGTGCAAAAGAAGCTGGTGGAGGCGGGCGCCACAGTGGAGCTGAAGTAGGTCCAACGTATTCGGTGCAATTTGAATCTTGCGCAATCGGACTGGCGGCAGCGGCGGATGGCCGCGCCGAACGGCCCGGTTGGGCTGCAATAGAAGGCGCGGGGCACGGCGTGAATCAAGCCGGCCCTGGCGCCTGTTCGACGTTCAGCATGCCGCGCGATCCCGCGCCAAGCGAGGTAGCGATGGCCCAGTTGTCCCAGGTGACGAGTAATCTTCGTCTGCGCCGCAGTTTCGGCAAAATCAAGAAGATTATCGACATCCCAAATCTGATCGAGATTCAGAAACGCTCGTACGAAGAATTTCTCCAGGCCGGCGTCCCCTCCGATCAACGCACCGACACCGGCTTGCAGGCGGTGTTCAAGTCGGTCTTCCCGATCAAGGACTTCAACGAGACCGCCTCGCTGGAATTCGTCACCTACGAGTTGGGCGAGCCCAAGTACGACGTCGAGGAATGCCATCAGCGCGGGATGACCTACGCGGCGCCGCTGAAGGTCAAGATCCAGCTGGTCATCTGGGACGTCGAGAACGGACGGCGCTCGATCAAAAACGTCAAGGAGCAGGAAGTCTACTTCGGCGAGATTCCGCTGATGACCGGCAACGGGACCTTCATGGTCAACGGCACCGAGCGGGTTATCGTCTCGCAGCTCCATCGCTCGCCCGGCGTGTTCTTCGAGCACGACAAGGGGCGCACGCATTCCACCGGCAAGCTGCTCTTCTCGGCGCGAATCATTCCGTATCGCGGGAGCTGGATCGATTTCGAGTTCGACCCGCGCGACGTGCTCTACGTGCGGATCGACCGGCGGCGCAAGTTTCCCGCGACCGTGCTGCTGCGCGCGCTCGGGATGACCACCGAGGACCTGCTCAACTACTATTACAAAAAGGACGTCCTGATCCTCGATCCGAAACAGCTCGCCAAGCAGTTCAAGTCCGACCAGTTGCTCGGCACCAAGATCGGCCGCGACGTGAAGGATCCCAAGTCGGGCGACGTGCTGGCGCGCGAGGGCCGCAAGTTCAACAAGGCGATCGTGCGCGCGCTGGAAGCGGCCAAGGTCAGCGAGATTCCGATCGCGCTCGACGAGGTCGTCGGACGTATCTCGGCCCACGACGTGGCCGATCCGCAGACCGGCGAAGTGCTGGTGCAGACCAACGAGGAGCTGAGCGAGGAAGCGCTGGAGAAGCTCCGCGCCCACGGGATCAAGAAGCTCGAGGTGCTCTACACCGAAGAGCAGCCGGGCGGCGGGCCGCTTCGCCTCACGCTCGCGCTGGACAAGCTGGAGACGCCCGACGAGGCGATTGTCGACATCTATAAGAAGCTGCGGCCGGGCGATCCGCCGACCAAGGAGACCGCGACCAGCTTCTTCAATAACCTGTTCTTCAATCCCGAGCGCTACGATCTGTCCAAGGTCGGGCGGCTCAAGCTCAACCACAAGCTCAAGCTCGACGTGCCGCTGGAGCAGGGCACGCTGCGCCGCGAGGATATCCTCGAAGTCGTCCGCTATCTCATCGATCTCAAGAACGGCAACGGCCAGATCGACGACATCGACCATCTCGGCAACCGCCGCGTGCGCGCGGTCGGTGAGCTGGTCGAGAACCAGTTCCGCATCGGACTGGTGCGGATGGAGCGCGCGATCAAGGAGCGGATGAGCCTGCAGGATATCGAGACCCTGATGCCGCAGGAGCTGGTCAACTACAAGCCGGCCTCCGCCGTGATCAAGGAGTTCTTCGGCTCTTCCCAGCTCTCGCAGTTCATGGATCAGACCAATCCGCTCTCCGAGATTGCGCACAAGCGCCGGCTTTCGGCGCTCGGGCCGGGCGGCCTTACGCGCGAGCGCGCCGGCTTCGAGGTCCGCGACGTCCATCCCACGCACTACGGGCGGGTGTGTCCGATCGAGACTCCCGAGGGCCCCAACATCGGGCTTATCGCGGCGCTTTCGACCTACGCGCGGGTCAACGACTTCGGCTTTATCGAGACGCCCTACCGGGTGGTCGAGAACAGCCGGGTGAGCGATCGGATCGTTTACCTGTCGGCGCTCGACGAAGAGGACAAGGTGATCGCGCAGGCCAACGCGCCGCTCGACACCCACGGCAAGTTCACCAACGAGTCGGTCTCGGCGCGTATCGGCGGCGAGTTCACGGTGGTCCGCGCCGAAGACGTGCAGTACATGGACGTCTCGCCCAACCAGCTCGTGTCGGTGGCGGCCTCGCTGATCCCGTTTCTGGAAAACGACGACGCCAACCGCGCGCTGATGGGATCGAACATGCAGCGCCAGGCGGTGCCGCTGCTCAAGACCGACGCGCCGCTGGTCGGCACCGGGCTTGAGCGCACGGTCGGCCGCGACTCGGGCGTGACGGTTATCGCCAGGCGCGACGGCGTGATCGAAAGCGTCGACGCCGAGCGCGTGGTGGTCCGCGCCGACAAGCCGAGCAAGGACCCAGGCGACGCCGGCGTGGATATCTACAACCTGATCAAGTACCAGCGCTCCAATCAGAACACCTGCATCAATCAGAAGCCGGTGGTGATTCGCGGCGAGCGGGTCAACATTGGCGACGTGCTGGCCGACGGGCCGTCGACCGACGTCGGCGAGCTGGCGCTGGGACGCAACGTGCTGGTCGCCTTCATGCCATGGGGCGGCTACAACTTCGAGGACTCCATCCTGATCTCCGAGCGGGTGGTCAAGGACGACCTCTTCACCTCGGTCCATATCGAGGAGTTCGAGTGCGTGGCGCGCGACACCAAGCTCGGACCGGAGGAGATCACGCGCGACATCCCCAACGTGGGCGAGGAGGCGCTGCGCGACCTCGACGCCTCGGGCATCATCCGGATCGGCGCCGAGGTCCGTCCGGGCGACATCCTGGTCGGCAAGATCACGCCGAAGGGAGAAACGCAGCTCAGCCCCGAAGAGAAACTGCTGCGCGCGATTTTCGGCGAGAAGGCGGGCGAAGTGCGCGACACCTCGCTGCGCGTACCGCCGGGCGTCGAAGGGGCGGTTATCGGCGCGCGCGTGTTCGCGCGCCGCGGCGTGACCCGCGACGATCGCAGCCAGGAGATCCACGGCCTCGAGATCGAGCGGCTCAAGCAGGATGAGAGCGAGGAAATCCGCATCATCCGCCAGGAGACGTTGCGCAAGCTCAAACGCGCGCTGGTCGGCAAGAAGCTCGCCTCGCGGGTCATCGCGGATGACCGCAGCGTGCTGCTGGCCAAGGGCGACACGCTCACCAACGAGGCGCTCGACGAGCTGCAGCCGCCCACCTGGGAGCAGTTGCGGGTGGAGAACGAAACCGCGACCGCAGAGGCCGCCGCGGCGGTGGCCGCGATGCGCCTGAGCGTCGACGCGGTGTCCGCACGGTACGGCGCCAAGCAGGACCGACTGCGCGGCGGCGACGAACTGGCGCCCGGCGTGATCAAGATGATCAAGGTCTTCGTCGCCATCAAACGCCGACTGCAGGTGGGCGACAAGATGGCGGGCCGTCACGGTAACAAGGGCGTGCTCTCGCGCATCCTGCCCGAAGAAGACATGCCGCGGACGGAAGACGGCACCCCGGTCGACATGGTGCTCAATCCGCTGGGCGTGCCGTCGCGGATGAACGTCGGGCAGATTCTGGAGACCCATCTGGGATGGGCCGCGCGCGAGATCGGCCACAAGATCGACGCCGAGCTCAAGGCGGGCGCGACCGGGGCGCAGATGCGCAAGCGGCTGCGCGAGTTCTACAACGACCACGAGAGCCAGGAATTCGTCGATCAGTTGCCCGACGCCGAGGTGCTGAAGCTGGCGGGCAAATGCCGCGCCGGGGTGCACGTGGCGTCCCCGGTGTTCGACGGCGCGCGCGAAGAGGAAATTTTCGCGCTCTTGAAGCGCGCGGAGCTCTCCGAGACCGGCCAGTGCACGCTCTACGACGGGCGCACCGGGATTAAATTCGAGCAGCCGGTCACGGTGGGCGTGATGTACATGCTGAAGCTGCATCACCTGGTCGAGGACAAAATCCACGCGCGCTCGACCGGACCCTACAGCCTGGTCACCCAGCAGCCGCTGGGCGGCAAGGCGCAGTTCGGCGGCCAGCGCCTGGGCGAGATGGAAGTGTGGGCCCTGGAAGCGTACGGCGCGGCCTACACGCTGCAGGAGATGCTCACGGTGAAGTCCGACGACGTGGCCGGACGCACGCGCATGTACGAAGCCATCGTCAAGGGCGAGAACACGCTGGAGCCGGGCCTGCCGGAGTCGTTCAACGTGATGGTCAAGGAGCTGCAATCGCTCTGCCTCAACGTTGAACTGCTCGAGCAACAGCCCCGCCCATAGCGCGGGATTAAGGAGCAATCGGGTATGGAAGACCTTTTCGGAATTTTTGAAAAGCCCAAGAACCCGCTGGCATTCAATGCGATCCGCATTTCGATCGCGTCGCCGGAGATGATCCGGTCGTGGTCGCATGGCGAGGTCAAGAAGCCGGAGACCATCAACTACCGCACCTTCAAGCCGGAGCGCGACGGGCTCTTTTGCGCCAAGATTTTCGGTCCGACCAAGGACTACGAGTGCAACTGCGGCAAGTACAAGCGCATGCGCCATCGCGGCGTGGTGTGCGAGAAGTGCGGCGTCGAAGTGATCCAGTCCAAGGTGCGCCGCGAGCGGATGGGCCATATCGACCTCGCCGCGCCGGTCGCCCACATCTGGTTCCTGCGCTCGCTGCCCTCGCGTATCGGCACGCTGGTCGACATGACGCTCAAGGAGCTCGAGAAGGTGCTGTACTTCGAGAGCTACGTGGTGCTTGATCCGGGCGAGACTCCGCTCCAGCACAAGGAACTGCTGACCGAGCGCAAGTATCGCGAGGCGCGCGAGCAGTACGCCGACGGTTTCAAGGCCGAGATGGGCGCCGAGGCGATTCGCACGCTGCTCTCGGGGCTCGACCTGGAGAAGCTGGCCGAGGACCTGCGGGTCGAGATGAAAGCCACGGCGAGCGAGGCGCGGCGCAAGAAGGTGGCCAAGCGCCTGAAGGTGGTCAACGCCTTTCGCGACTCGGGCAACCGGCCCGAATGGATGATCCTGACCATCCTGCCGGTCATCCCGCCCGATCTGCGCCCGCTGGTGCCGCTGGACGGCGGCCGCTTTGCGACCTCCGACCTCAACGATCTCTATCGGCGCGTGATCAACCGCAACAACCGGCTCAAGCGGCTCATCGAGCTCAACGCGCCCGACATCATCGTGCGCAACGAGAAGCGGATGCTGCAGGAGGCGGTCGACGCGCTGTTCGACAACGGCCGGCGCGGCCGCGCGATCACGGGGCCGGCCAAGCGGCCGCTGAAATCGCTGAGCGATATGCTCAAGGGCAAGTCCGGGCGTTTTCGGCAGAACCTGCTGGGCAAGCGCGTGGACTACTCGGGCCGCTCGGTTATCGTGGTCGGCCCGGAGCTGCGCCTGCATCAGTGTGGATTGCCCAAGAAGATGGCGCTCGAGCTGTTCAAGCCCTTCATCTACTCCAAGCTCGAGGAGAAGGGCTACGTCACGACCATCAAGAGCGCCAAGAAGATGGTCGAGAAGGAAGGCAAGGACGTCTGGGACATCCTCGACGACGTGATCCGCGAGCATCCGGTGCTGCTCAACCGCGCGCCGACGCTCCATCGGCTCGGCATCCAGGCCTTCGAGCCGGTGCTGATCGAGGGCAAGGCGATTCAGCTCCATCCGCTGGTCTGCGTCGCCTACAACGCGGATTTCGACGGCGACCAGATGGCGGTGCACGTGCCGCTGTCGATCGAGGCGCAGGTCGAGTCGCGCGCGCTGATGATGTCGACCAACAACATCCTTTCGCCCGCCAGCGGCAAGCCGATCATCGTGCCCACCCAGGACATGGTGCTGGGGCTGTACTACATGACGCGCGAGCGGCCGCTGGCGCTTGGCGAAGGGAAGCGTTTCGCTAGTCCGGCCGAGGTGCGTATCGCCTACGACCACGGCGAAGTCGACTTGCACGCGCGGATCACGGTCCGGATGCCGGTGGTGCGGATGGCGGCGACGCAGCCGGTCGACGAAGAGGACGAGCATCGGCGCGGCGCGGGGCCCTCGATGTCATCGGCGGCGGAATCCGCCAACTATGAGCGGGTCGAGACCACGGTCGGCCGCGTGTTGCTCTACGAGATCGTGCCGCCGGTGGTGCCGTTCGCCGAAGTCAACAAGACCATGAAGAAGAAGGAGCTCGGCAACCTGATCGACCTGACCTATCGCCGGGCCGGCAACAAATCGACGGTCATCTTCGCCGACCGGCTGAAGGACGTCGGCTTCGATTTCGCAACCCGCGCCGGGATTTCGATTTCGATCAAGGACATGACGATCCCGGCAAAAAAGGCCGAGCTGCTGGACAAGGCGCAGAAGGAAGTCAGCGAGATCCAGAAGCAGTACAACAACGGCGTGATCACCGACGGCGAGCGCTACAACAAGGTGGTCGACATCTGGGCCGAGGTCCAGGACCAGATCGGATCGGCGGTGCTCAAGGGCCTGTCGACCCAGGTCTTCGGCAAGGACAAGGACGGCAAGGAAGTCGTGGGGCCGTCGTTCAACCCGATTTTCATCATGGCCGACTCCGGCGCGCGCGGCTCCGAGCAACAGATTCGCCAGCTCGCGGGATTGCGCGGCCTGATGGCCAAGCCGTCGGGCGAGATTATCGAGACTCCGATCACGGCCAACTTCCGCGAAGGGTTGACCGTGTTGCAGTACTTCATCTCGACGCACGGCGCGCGCAAGGGCCTGGCTGACACGGCGCTCAAGACCGCCAACTCGGGCTACCTGACGCGCCGCCTGGTCGACGTCGCGCAGGATTCGATCATCACCGAGGACGATTGCGGCACGCTCGACGGAATCGAGATGACGCCGCTGGTCGAAGGCGGCGAGGTGATCGAGGGGCTGGGCGACCGGGTGCTCGGACGGGTGGCACTGGAGGAGATCCACGATCCGTTCAACAACAAGGTCCTGGTCCGCGCCAACGAAATGATCGACGAGGACAAGGTGGCCGAGATCGAAGAGGCCGGCCTTGAGCGGGTCAAGATTCGCTCGGTGCTGACCTGCCAGTCGCGCCAGGGCGTATGCGTGAAGTGCTATGGACGCGACCTGGGCCGCGGACATCAGGTCAACATGGGCGAGGCCATCGGGATCATGGCGGCGCAGTCGATCGGCGAGCCGGGCACGCAGCTCACGATGCGCACGTTCCATATCGGCGGCACCGCCAGCCGGCGCGCCGAGCAGACCACGCTGGAGGCGCGCAACGACGGTATCGTGCGCCTGCACAACGTCAAGACCGTGCCGAGCCGCGACGGCAGCCTGATCGTGATGTCGCGTCACGGCGAAGTCGCAATCGTGACCCAGGTCACCGCCGGCGATTCCAGCGCCGTGCGCGAGCGCGAACGCGAGCGCTACCCGCTGGTCTACGGCGCCAAGCTGCGCAAGGCCGAAGGCGAACGGGTCAAGGGCAACGAGCTCATCGCGGAGTGGGATCCCTACACCACGCCGATCATCACCGAGGTCGAGGGCACGGTTAAGTACGGCGACATCATCGAGGGCAAGACGATGGAAGAGCGGGTGGACGAGCGCACCGGCGCGCGGTCCAACGTCATCGTCGAAGCGACCAAGGATCTCGACGTGCGGCCGCGTATCTCGATCAAGGACGAGAGCGGCAAGACCTCGCGGCTCACTTCCAACGAGCAGTTCGCGCGCTACTATCTGCCGGTCGGCTCCTACATCAACGTGCCCGAGGGCACGGTGGTGCACGCCGGCGACGTGATCGCCAAGATTCCGCGCGAAACCACCAAGACCAAGGACATCACGGGCGGACTGCCGCGCGTCGCCGAACTGTTCGAGGCGCGCAAGCCCAAGGAGTTCGCGGTCATCTCGGAAATCGACGGCCAGGTTTCCTTCGGCAAGGACACCAAGGGCAAGCGCAAGGTCGTGGTCACGCCCGAAGTCGGCGATGCGCGCGAGTACCTGATCGCCAAGGGCAAGCATATCGGAGTGCACGAGGGCGACATGGTCCGCGCGGGCGAGCCGTTGATGGAAGGTTCGTCCAACCCGCACGACATCCTGACCATCCTGGGCGAGAAGGCGCTGGCGAAATACCTGGTCGACGAAATCCAGGAGATTTACCGGCTCCAGGGCGTGCGCATCAACGACAAACATATCGAGGTCATCGTGCGCCAGATGCTGCGCCGGGTGCGGATCAAGGAGGTCGGCGATACCGATTTCCTGGTCGGCGACCAGACCGAGAAGTGGCGCTTCGACGAGGAGAACGCCCGCGTCCTGACCAAGGGCGGCGAGCCGGCAATCGCCGAGCCGCTGCTCCTGGGTATCACCAAGGCGTCGCTCTCGACCGAGAGCTTCATCTCGGCGGCGTCGTTCCAGGAGACGACCCGGGTACTGACCGAAGCGGCTATTAACGGCAAAGTCGACCGGCTGGTCGGGCTCAAAGAGAACGTCATTATGGGCCGGCTGATCCCGGCCGGGACAGGCTTGCCGACCTACAACCGGGTCGAGGTGCAGGCGGAGGCGCTGCCGCCCGGCGAAGAGGCCGAGAAGGGCGAGCTGGCTGAGGCCTCGGCAGCAGCCGGAGATTGACAGTTTGGCCTGGATGCTTTAAATAAGTATGTTCACCCCAAGGGCAGGTCCGCCCTTGGGGGGTTTGTTTGAAGAGCGGTTTCCCGTCCATCAGGGCGGGTGGGAGCCGGCTCGGAGAGATGCTCCGGGCCGGGTTTTTTCGACAGGTTCGTGAAAAATGCCGGGGGGTGAGGGACGCTGCCCCCGGCGCGATACAGTCCCGAGAAACGACGTGCCGACCATCAACCAGCTTATTCGCCAGGCGCGCATCAAGAAGCGCTACAAGATGAGTGCGCCGGCCCTGCAAGGCTCGCCGCAAAAACGCGGCGTGTGCACGCAGGTCAAGACCACTACGCCTAAGAAGCCCAACTCGGCGCTGCGCAAGGTCGCGCGCGTGCGGCTGTCCAACGGCTACGAGGTCAACACCTACATCCCGGGCGTCGGACACAATTTGCAGGAACACTCGGTGGTGTTGATCCGCGGTGGCCGCGTGAAGGATCTGCCCGGAGTGCGCTACCACGTAATCCGCGGCACGCTCGATTCGATCGGCGTCCAAGAACGGCGCAAGGGCCGCTCCAAGTACGGCTCTAAAAAGCCCAAGTAGCATACAGCCATGTCACGCAAGGGTCAGGCCCGCGTCCGGGAAGTAACCCCGGACCCAAAGTTCCACGACCGCACGCTCGCCAAGTTCGTGAACGTGGTGATGGTGCAGGGAAAGAAGTCGCTCGCCGAGCAGATCCTCTATCGCGCGCTCGACACGATCGCCGAGCGTTCCAAGGAAGATGGGCTGGTGGTTTTCAAGCGGGCGCTGGATAACATCCGGCCCGCGGTTGAAGTGCGCTCGCGGCGCGTGGGCGGCGCGAACTACCAGGTGCCGGTCGAAGTGCGGCCGGTCAGGCGCAATTCGCTCGCGATGCGCTGGCTGGTGACCGCGGCGCGCGCGCGCGGCGAGAAGTCGATGGAAGAGCGGTTGGCGGTCGAGATTCTGGAAGCGGCCGGCAATCGCGGCGGCGCGGTCAAGAAGCGCGAGGACACCCATCGGATGGCCGAGGCCAATAAGGCCTTCGCCCATTACCGTTGGTAAGCAAGTAAGAAAAATCACGTCCCTCTTTGGGACGAATTGAAAGGCGAATCGCAAAGGTAGATCGGGAAGCGGATTAATCGGACGTAGCGGAAGTTGAAGTAGTAAGATGGCGCGTGAAACTCCAATAGAAGATGTGCGCAATATCGGCATCATGGCGCATATCGATGCCGGCAAGACCACCACGACCGAGCGGGTGCTGTTTTACACCGGGATCAACTACAAGATCGGTGAAGTGCACGAAGGCACCGCCACGATGGACTGGATGGTGCAGGAGCAGGAGCGCGGCATCACGATCACGTCGGCGGCGACCACCTGTTTCTGGCGCGACCATCGGATCAATATTATCGACACGCCCGGACACGTCGACTTCACGATCGAAGTCGAGCGAAGCCTCCGCGTGCTCGACGGCGCAGTGGCCGTGTTCTGCGCGGTCGGCGGAGTCGAGCCGCAATCCGAGACCGTGTGGCGCCAGGCCGACAAGTATCGCGTTCCGCGTATCGCGTTCATCAACAAGATGGATCGCGTGGGCGCCGACTTCGAGCGCGTGGTCGGGGAAATCCGCGACAAGCTCAAGGCCAAGCCGCTGGTACTCCAGCTTCCGATCGGAGCCGAAGAAAAGTTCACCGGCGTAATCGACCTGGTCGAGAACCGCGCGCTCATCTGGGACGAGGATCGTCTCGGCGCCAACTACCGGGTCGAGGAGATTCCGGCCGATCTCAAGGAAAGCGCACGCGGCTGGCGCGAGAAGATGATCGAGACGCTCGCTGACCACGACGAGCGCATCATGGAGATGTTCCTCGAAGGCAAGGAAGAGCCCTCCCCGGAACAGATCCGCAAGGCCATCCGCCTCGCCACGCTCAACATCGAGGCGATACCGGTCCTGATGGGCTCGGCGTTCCGCAACAAGGGCGTGCAGCCGATGCTCGACGCGGTGGTCGACTATCTGCCCTCTCCGCTCGACGTTCCGCCGGTGATGGGCAAGGTCGGCGACAAGATCGAAGAGCGCTGGCCGCGCGACGACGCGCCGTTCAGCGCGCTCGCGTTCAAGATCATGACCGACCCGTACGTCGGCACGCTGACTTTCTTGCGCGTCTACTCGGGACGGCTGGAGAGCGGATCGTCGGTGCTCAACTCGACCAAGCTCAAACGCGAGCGGATCGGGCGGCTGGTCAAGATGCACGCCAACAAGCGCGAGGAAATTACCGAGGTCTTCGCCGGCGACATCTGCGCGGTGGGTCTGCGCGACACCACCACCGGCGACACGCTCTGCGACCCGGCGCATCCGATCGTGCTCGAGTCGATCGAGTTTCCCGATCCGGTCATCCAGATCGCGATCGAGCCCAAGACCAAGGCCGACCAGGATCGCCTGGGCGAGTCGCTGGCCAAGCTCGCGCGCGAGGATCCGTCCTTCCGCGTGAGCGTCAACCGCGAAACCAGCCAGACGCTGATTTCCGGGATGGGCGAGCTGCACCTGGAGATCATCGTCGACCGCCTGCTGCGCGAGTTCAAGGTCGACGCCAACGTCGGCAAGCCGCAAGTGGCTTACCGCGAGACTATCCGCAAGCCTGCGGAGGCCGAGGGCCGGTTCGTGCGCCAAAGCGGCGGCCACGGCCAGTTCGGCGTGGTCGACCTGCGAATCGAGCCGCTGGAGAAGGGCGGCGGATTCGAGTTCGTCGACGCCACCAAGGGCGGCTCGATCCCGCGCAACTTCATCCCGTCGGTCGAAGACGGCGTGAAGGAAGCGATGGAGACCGGGGTGCTGGCGGGCTATCCGATGGTCGACGTGCGCGTCTCGCTGCTCGACGGCAAGTATCACGAGGTCGACTCCTCGGAGCTGGCGTTCAAGATTGCGGCCTCGATGGGTTTTCGCGAGGCGGTGGGCCGGGCCGACCCGGTGCTGCTCGAGCCGGTGATGGAAGTCGAAGTGGTGATGCCGCAGGAATTCATGGGCGAAGTGATCGGCGATCTTAACGGGCGGCGCGGCAAGATTCTCAACATGGAGAACCGCGCGGGCGCCCAGGTGGTCGAAGCGCGCGTGCCGCTGGCCACGATGTTCGGTTATGCGACCCGCCTGCGTTCGATGACGCAGGGGCGGGCTACTTACACGATGCAGTTCGGCGCCTACGAACCGGTGCCGCAGCAGATATACGCGGAATTGATGGAGCGCAACGGCGACAATGACGATCGCCCGCGCGCTTAACGGAATCAGCCAGGGAGGGTCACACCGGAGGACGAATCATGGGCAAGGCTAAATTCGAACGCAACAAGCCGCACGCGAATGTGGGCACCATCGGCCATATCGACCACGGCAAGACTACGCTAACCGCGGCGATCACCAAGGTGCTCTCCGCGAAGAAACTTGCCCAATTCGTCGCTTTCGATCAAATCGACAAGGCGCCCGAGGAGCGCGAGCGCGGCATCACGATCGCGATCGCGCACGTCGAGTACGAGACCGCCAAACGTCACTACGCGCACGTCGATTGTCCGGGCCACGCCGACTACATCAAGAACATGATCACCGGCGCCGCCCAGATGG
The DNA here is from genome assembly GCA_963771325.1 of uncultured delta proteobacterium. Classification (GTDB taxonomy): domain Bacteria; phylum Desulfobacterota; class Binatia; order Binatales; family Binataceae; genus JAKAVN01. The sequence goes on from CAVYTJ010000009.1 coordinate 110,238, forward strand.
ACGGCGCGATCCTGGTGGTCGGCGCCAACGACGGGCCGATGCCGCAGACGCGCGAGCATATCCTGCTCGCGCGCCAGGTCGGCGTGCCTTCGATCGTGGTCTTCATGAACAAGGTCGACATGGTCGACGATCCCGAATTGCTCGACCTGGTCGAGCTCGAAGTGCGCGACCTGCTCAAGAAATACGAATTTCCCGGCGACGACGTGCCGGTCATCCGCGGGAGCGCGCTGAAGGCGCTCAACTGCGGCTGCGGCAAGGACGATTGCCCCAACTGCAAGCCGATCCTCGACCTGATGGCGGCGGTCGACGCCTATATCCCGCAGCCCGTGCGCGAGATCGAAAAGCCCTTCCTGATGCCGGTCGAGGACGTGTTCTCGATCTCCGGCCGCGGAACGGTGGTCACCGGACGCGTCGAGCGCGGCAAGGTCAAGGTCGGCGAGGAAGTCGAAATCGTCGGCTTCCGCGACACCTCCAAGACCGTCGTGACCGGAGTCGAGATGTTCCGCAAGATTCTCGACGAAGGACAGGCGGGCGACAATATCGGCGTGCTGCTGCGCGGACTCAAGCGCGAAGACGTCGAGCGCGGACAGGTGCTCGCGCGCCCGGGCAGCATCACCCCTCACACCAACTTCGAGGCCGAGGCTTACATCCTGACCAAGGAAGAGGGCGGACGGCACACGCCGTTCTTCACCGGCTACCGGCCGCAGTTCTACTTCCGCACCACCGACGTGACGGGAGTGCTGAATCTGCCCGAAGGCACCGAGATGGTGATGCCCGGCGACAACATCAAGATCACGGGCGAGCTGATCACGCCGGTCGCGATGGACGAGGGGTTGCGCTTCGCGATCCGCGAGGGCGGCCGCACGGTCGGCGCGGGCGTGGTTTCCAAAGTTCTGAAGTAAGTTAAGTCCTGAAGTAAGGATCGGTTCTGAAGTAGAAACGATGGCGATGAGATGGGGACGGGAATGCGCGGTGCCGGTAAAGGCGGCTCTTAAGAATCTGGCTTAGAGAATGAACGATAAGATCCGCATACGCCTTAAAGCGTACGACTACCGGCTGCTCGACCAGTCGGTGCGCGAGATCGTTGATACGATCCGGCGCACCGGCGGGCGTGTGGCGGGACCGATCCCGCTGCCCACGCGGATTGAGCGCTTCTGCGTCAACCGCTCGCCGCACGTCGACAAGAAGTCGCGCGAGCACTTCGAAATTCGCACTCACAAGCGGCTGCTCGACGTGCTCGAACCGACCCAGCAAACCATCGACGCCCTCGGCAAGCTCGACCTTGCCGCGGGCGTCGACGTTGAAATCAAACTCGAGTAGCGCGCCATGCTAAGCGGACTCATTGGAAAAAAGCTGGGCATGACCCAGGTGACTGAGCCCACCGGCACGGTGCGGGCGGCGACCGTTATCCAGCTCGGCCCGTGCGCGGTGACTCAGATCAAGACCGCCGCGACCGACGGCTATGACGCGGTGCAGATAAGTTTCGGACGCCGGCGGGTCTCACGCGTCACGGCGCCGCTTCGCGGTCACTACGCCAAGGCCGAGGTCGCGCCGGGGATAAAGTTGGGCGAGTTCGACCGCCGCGGCGAAAACGAACTCAAGCCCGGCCAGAATATCGCCGCCGCCGACGTCTTCAAGGCGGGCGACCTGGTCGACGTTTCGGGAACTTCCAAGGGACGCGGCTACGCCGGCGTCATCCGGCGCCATCACTTCGCCGGCTTTCCCGGCTCGCGCGGCACGCACGAATATTTCCGTCACGGCGGCTCGATCGGCAACCGCTCCTATCCCGGCCGCGTGCGCAAGGGGATGCGGATGGCGGGACAGTTGGGTAACGAGAGCGCCACGGTGCTCAATTTGCGGGTGCTCGAGATTTTGCCCGACGACAACGCGATCCTGATCTCCGGTGCGGTGCCCGGCGCCGACGGCACGATGGTCGTGGTCTATCACTCGGCCAAGGAACGCGTACGCGCGGCGGAGTCGGCCAATGGCTGAGCGCAAGCATCGCGAGACCGCAAAGGCGCCCGAGGCGGTAAAGGTGCCGCTATTTTCGGCGGCGCGCGAGCGCGTGGGCGAAATCGAAGTCGCGGGCGCGGTCTTCGGCCGCACCGGCGACAAATCGATTTTGCACGAAGCGGTGAAGATGCAGATGGCCAACCGGCGCTCGGGAACCGCGGCGACCAAGACCCGCGGGTTCATCTCGGGCGGCGGCAAAAAGCCGTGGCGGCAAAAAGGGACCGGACGCGCGCGCGCCGGCTCGATTCGCTCGCCCATCTGGCGTCACGGCGGAACGATCTTCGGGCCGCAGCCGCGGGATTACTCGTACAAGATGCCCAAGCAGGCGTGGCGCCGCGCGCTTTGCCTGGCGCTCTCGGACCGCGCGGCCAATGGCAAGCTGGTGGTGACTCAGTCGCTGGAGCTGCCGGAGCCCAAGACCAAGGCGGCCAAGGCGATGCTCGAAGCGCTCGGGCTCAAGCATGCGCTTATCGTGTTGGGCGAAGGCGAAGAGACTTTTTTCCGCGCTGCGCGCAACCTGGCCGCGCACAAGGTGCTGCTGGTGGCGGGGCTCAACGTTTACGACGTGCTCAACTACGACGAAGTGCTGATGAGCGAGCCGGTGGCGCGCGCGATCGAGGCGCGGCTTAAGGGAGAGGCGCCTAAAGCAGAGGCATCCGAAGGAGAGCCACCCGAAGGAGAAGTTCGATGACCGGCGAGAATCTGATTCTGTCGCCGCTCATCACCGAGAAGGGCACGGCGGTCGGCGAGGAAGGCAACCAGGTCGTGTTCCGGGTGCGGCCGGAGGCGAGCAAGGACGCGATTCGCGACGTGGTCGAGCGCATGTTCAAGGTCACCGTGCTCAAGGTGCGGACGCTCAGGGTGCTCGGCAAAAAGCGCCGGCGCGGACGGATCGTCGGCGCACGGTCGGACTGGAAAAAGGCTTACGTGACGCTGAAAGAGGGCGACCGAATCGAATTTTTCGAGGGCGTCTAGGACGTTCGGGCGAGATTGCGAGCCGGGAGCTTAGTTAGTCAGACGATTTGGTTAGTTGGGCGATTTGGCTATTCGGTTGATTTGGCTAATTGGTGATCTGGTCAGTTGGGTGATTTTGCGATGGCGGTAATACAACTCAATCCGCGGACCCCGGGGCAGCGCTTCATGCAGCTGGCGGATTTCTCCGGGCTCACCGCCAAGCCGCCCGAGAAGCGCTTGCTCGCGCCGCTCAAACATTCGGGCGGGCGCAACAACCGCGGCCGGATGACCACGCGCCATCGCGGCGGCGGCCATAAGCGCCGCCTGCGCCTGGTCGATTTCAAGCGCAACCACGACGGCGTCCCGGCGATCGTCGCGGCGCTCGAATACGATCCCAACCGCTCGGCCAATATCGCGCTGCTGCACTACGCCGACGGCGAGAAACGCTACATCCTGGCGCCCGAGGGCCTCAAGCAGGGCGACAAGGTCGAATCGGGACCGCAGGCCGATATCAAGCCGGGCAACGCGCTGGCGCTCAAGAACATCCCGCTCGGCACGATGGTGCATGGCGTGGAACTCAAGCCCGGCGCGGGTGCGCAGCTGGTGCGCGGCGCGGGGACGGCGGCGCAGTTGATGGCCAAGGAAGGCAAGTTCGCGCTGCTCAAGCTGCCCTCGGGCGAGCAGCGGATGGTGCAGGCCGAGTGCCGCGCGACTATCGGACAGGTCGGCAACCTGGACCACGAAAATATTTCGATCGGCAAGGCCGGCCGCAGCCGCCATCTGGGCAAGCGCCCGCACGTGCGCGGGATGGCGATGAATCCGGTCGACCATCCGCACGGCGGCGGCGAGGGACGCTCCAAGGGCAATCATCCGCAATCGCCGTGGGGACAGCCGGCCAAGGGTTACAAGACGCGCGGCAAGAAGCCTTCGGACCACTACATCGTGAGCCGCCGGCCCAAGGGCAAGCGCTAGGCAGAATTTAGCGTCAGGCAGAAAGTAGGCGTCAGGCAGAATTTAGAATGAGGTCGTTAAAAAAAGGTCCGTTCATCGATGGCCATCTCGAACGCAAGGTCGCGGCCGCGCTCGCCTCGGGCGACAAGCGGATCATCCGGACCTGGTCGCGGCGCTCGATGGTAGTGCCGGACATGGTTGGGCTGACGTTCGCGGTGCATAACGGCCACAAGTTCATCCCGGTCTACTGCACCGAGAATATGGTTGGTCACAAACTCGGTGAGTTTTCTCCAACGCGCACCTTCCATGGCCATGCGGGCGACCGCAAGGGCGAGGTCAAGAGCGCGGGCGGGGGCGGTGCGCCAGCCGCGGCACCTGCGGCTGCGGCGGCCAAGCCGGCGGCGGGAAGCTGAGAGAGGTTTTTTCGCGATGGAATCGGTTGCCAGAACTCGCCACGTCCGCATCTCGCCGCAGAAGCTGCGGCTGGTGTGCGAGCTTATCGTGGGCAAGAAGATCGATCTCGCGCTCTCGGTGCTCGAGTTCACGCCCAAGCGCAGCGCCAAGGTTGTGTCCAAAACGCTGCTCGCGGCAGTGGCCAACGCGCGCGACCAGCAGAACGTCGACGAAGACCTCCTGTACGTCAAACGCGCGACCGCCGATACCGGGCCGACCTGGAAACGGTCGCTCGCGCGCGCGCACATGCATTCGACGCCGATCCTCAAGCGCACCAGCCATCTGACGGTGGTGGTCGACGAGCGCGCCTCGTAGGGAGCCCCATGGGACAGAAATCGCATCCGCGCGGGCTGCGGCTCGGCATCATCGAGGGTTGGGATTCCAAGTGGTACGCCTCGCACAACTACGCGGCGCTGCTGCACGAGGATTTGAAGCTGCGCGACTTTATCAAGCGGCGCCTTTACCATGCCGGCATCTCGCGGATCGAGATCGAGCGGATGGCCAATAAGGCCAAGATCAATATCCACACGGCGCGTCCCGGAATCGTGATCGGCAAGAAGGGCGCGGAGATAGACAAGCTCAAGGGCGACATCCAGAAGCTGATGAAGGGCAAGGAGGCGTTCATCAATATTCATGAAGTGCGCCGCCCCGACCTCGATCCGCAACTGGTGGCCGAGAATATCGCGCTGCAACTGGAGCGGCGTGTGGCTTTTCGCCGCGCGATGAAAGAGGCCGTGCTGCGCGCGATGCGGATGGGCGCGCAGGGGGTTAAAGTCCACGTCGCGGGGCGCTTAGGTGGCGCTGAAATCGCGCGGGTGGAGTGGTATCGCGAGGGACGCGTGCCGCTGCAGACCCTGCGCGCGGACGTGGCTTACGGATTCGCCGAGGCGCGCACCACTTACGGCCAGATCGGCGTGAAAGTTTGGATCTTCCGCGGCGAGGTCCTGACCCGCAAGGAAGAGGACATTCGGCGCTCGGGGCTTAGCGGAGCCCATCAGCAGTAACGGGAGAGAATGCGCGTTAGCGGGATTGCATAATGCTTCAGCCCAAGAAAGTTAAATATCGCAAGATCCAGAAGGGCCGGGTGCGCGGCGCGGAGTCGCGCGGCCTGGAACTGGCCTTTGGCGACTACGGGCTGAAAAGCGTCGAGACCGCGCGGGTCGACACGCGCGCGCTCGAGGCCGCGCGTATCGCGCTCACCCGCCATATCAAGCGCGGCGGCCGCGTGTGGCTCCGCGTTTTTCCCGACAAGCCGTTCACCAAGAAGCCGGCCGAAACCCGGATGGGCAAGGGCAAGGGCGGCCCCGAGGGCTGGACCGCGGTGGTGCGGCCAGGACGGATTTTATTCGAGATGGAAGGTGTCGACCGGGCGACCGCTCACGAAGCGATGCGTCTGGCGGCGCACAAGCTGCCGGTCAAGACGATCGTGGTCGAGCGGGAGGGCGAGGGCCATGGAGCTTGACGAACTCCGGCAGATGAACGCCGGTGACTTGCGGCTGAAGGAGCGCGAAGCGCGCGAGGAAATCTTCCGCCTCAAGCTCAAGCTGCGCACCAATCAGCTCGACAATCCGTCGAACTATCGGCGCGCGCGCAAGGAACTCGCGCGCATCATGACCCTGCTGCGGCAGAAGAACGGACCGGCGGGCGCGGGCGCCGCCGCACGGACGAAGGCGAGCGATGCGGGAGCGAGTTAAACAGCGCGTGGGCGTCGTGGTCTCGGCCAAGGCGGCCAAGACCGTGGTGGTGCGGGTGGACCGGCTGGTTCAGCATCCGCTCTACGGCAAACGGATCCGTCAGCGCACGCGCTTCATGGCGCACGACGAACGCGGCGAGTGTCACGAGGGCGACCGCGTGCTGATCATCGAATCGCCGCCGATTTCACGACGCAAGCGCTGGCGCGTCAGCAAAGTGCTGACGCGGGCGGCCGGCTAAGGGAGCGCGGGCGTCATGGTGCAGATGCGAACGGTGCTGGACGTGGCCGACAATTCGGGCGCGCGCAAGGTGATGTGTATCAAGGTGCTCGGCGGCTCGCGCCGGCGTTACGCCACCGTGGGCGACATTATCGTGGTGGCGATTCGCGAGGCGATTCCGAATGCCAAGGTCAAAAAGGGCGACGTGGCCCGCGCGGTGATCGTGCGCACCAGCAAGGAAATCAGCCGCAACGACGGCAGTTACATCCGTTTCGACGACAACTCGGCGGTGCTGGTCGACAATCAGCACGAGCCGATCGGCACGCGCATTTTCGGGCCCGTCGCGCGCGAACTGCGCGCCAAGCGTTTTCTCAAGATTATCTCGCTGGCGCCGGAGGTGCTCTGATGGCTCAGGAGCGCAGCGCGGCCAAGTATCCGGTCAAGAAGAATGACATGGTGATGGTGATCACCGGGCGCGAGCGCGGCAAGACCGGCAAAGTGCTCAAAGTGATCCCGGCTTCGGGCCGCGTGATTATCGAGCGGCTGAATATCGTCAAGCGCCACTCCAAGCCGCGCGGCGCGGCCAGTCCCGGCGGTATCGTCGAGAAGGAAGCGCCGATCGCGATTTCCAACGTGATGGTGTTCTGCGAGCGCTGCAACGCGCCGGTGCGCGTGGGGGTCAAGAAGGCCGAGGCCGATGGCGCGCGCTCGCGCGTATGCCGCCGCTGCGGCGAAGCGCTGGGTAACGAGTGATGGCGGACGAAAAAGACAAATCGCAAAAGCCCAAAAAAGAGCCCAAGGGCGAGCGCCAGGGCAAAAAGGGCGCCGGCGGCGGCGCGCCCGCGGCAGCCGAGCCCAAGGCCGAAGCCAAACCGCGCGAGCCCGAGCCCAAGGTGCCGGCGCGCCTGCGGGTGCGTTACGAGCAGGAGATTCGGGCGACGCTGATGCGCGAGCTCAAGATCGAAAACCCGATGCGCGCGCCGCGGCTGGACAAGATCGTGATCAACATGTCGCTCAGCGAGGCGCGCGACAACGCCAAGATTCTCGACGCCGCGGTCGAGGAGCTCAAGGTGGTGACGGGCCAGAAACCGGTCATCACCAAGGCGCGCAAGGCGATCTCGAATTTCAAACTGCGCGAGGGCATGCCGATCGGCGCGATGGTGACGCTGAGACGCGAGCGGATGTACGAGTTCTTCGACCGGCTGGTGAACGTGTCGCTCGCGCGCGTGCGCGACTTCCGCGGCGTGAGCGACAAGGCCTTCGACGGGCGCGGCAACTACTCGCTCGGCCTGCGCGAGCATACGATTTTCCCCGAGCTCAACCTGGACAAGGTCGAGCGCGTGAAGGGGCTGACGGTGACGATTAACACGACCGCGCGCAGCGACTTCGAGGGCTACACCCTGCTGCGCGCGCTGGGGATGCCGTTTCGCGGCGCGCTCGAGCGCGAGGCCGCGGCGCGGGCGGCGTAGGATAAGCAGAGATGGCGAAGACCTGTCTTCGGGTAAAGGCGCTGCGCAAGCCCAAGTTCAAGACGCGCCAGCACAACCGCTGTCCGCTGTGCGGGCGCTCGCGCGCGTTCTATCGGCGCTTCAAGATGTGCCGGCTGTGCTTGCGCAAAAATGCGCTCCGCGGCGCGCTGCCCGGAGTGGTCAAGGCGAGTTGGTAGCGGCGGCCGCTTGAGCCGATCGCTTCAAAATAAAGGATTCACGGGCAAAAGGATCAAAGAGACTTAATGTCGCAGACCGATCCCATCGCTGAGTTGCTGACCCGGATTCGCAACGCCATGCATGCGCGTTACAACCAGGTCGAAGTCCCGCATTCGCGCATGCGCGAGGCGATTTGCCGCACGCTGTCGGCCGAGGGTTTCTTGGGCGGGGTCGAAGTGGCCGGCGAAATACCCAAAAAGAAACTGATCGTGGGGCTGCGCTACTCGGGCGAGCGCGAGCCGGTGATTCGGGGAATCGAACGCGTCAGCCGGCCGAGTATCCGCCGCTACGCGGGGGCGAATTCGATGCCGCGCGTGCCGCACGGGATGGGCGTGCAGGTGGTGACGACGCCGCTCGGCGTGATGACCGATCGCGAGGCGCGGCGCAAAAAAGTCGGCGGCGAAATCCTGCTCAGGATTTGGTAGGGAGAACGGGGCGATGTCGCGCATAGGCAGATTGCCGGTGACCCTGGAAAAAGGCGTGAAAGCCCAACTCGCGGGCGACATGCTCAAGGTCGAGGGCCCCAAGGGCAAGCTCGAACTCCGGATACCGGCGGGCTTCGCCCTGGAGATGGGCGATTCGCGGATCGAAGTGAAGCGCTCCGGCGACACGCAGCAGGAGCGCTCGTTGCACGGCCTGGTGCGCAAGCTCGTCGCCAATATGGCCGAGGGCGTGGGCAAGGGATTCACCCGGGTGCTCGAGATTAACGGCGTCGGCTACCGGGCCGAGGTCCGCGGCAGCAATATTCATTTCACCCTGGGCTACTCGCATCCGATCGTCTATCAGTTGCCGCCGGGCGTGACGGCCAAGGTCGAGAAGCAGGTGACGATCACGCTGGAGAGCGCGGACCGCCAGTTGATTGGGTCGGTCGCCGCGCAGGTGCGCGAGCTCAGGCCGCCGGAGCCGTACAAGGGCAAGGGGATCAAGTACGCAACCGAGAAGATTCGCCGCAAGGCCGGCAAAGCGGCGGCCGGAGCGGCGGCGGGCTAGGGCCGCGGGAGCGGATCACGATGGCTGCGGAGCGATTTGCAAAACGGATGGAGCGGCGCCGGCGCGTGCGGCGGCGCGTGCGGGGCAGCGACGAGCGGCCGCGGCTTTCGGTGTACCGCTCGCTCAACCATATCTACGCGCAGGTGGTGTCGGACGATTCGGGCCAGACGCTTGCGGCGGCCTCGACGCTCACGGCGGAGTTGCGCGAAGGGCTCAAGAGCCGGCGCAACGTGCAGGCCGCCAAGGTGGTCGGGAAAACGATCGCCGAGCGTTGCCTCAGCAAGGGAATCAGCCAGGTCATCTTCGACCGCAACGGCTTTCTTTATCATGGCCGCGTGAAGGCGTTGGCCGACGCGGCGCGCGAAGCGGGACTCAAGTTTTAAGGGGCGCAAGCCTTTTCGCAACCGGGAGCACTGTGGCACAGCGGATAGAAACGCAAGGGCTCGACATCAAGGAAAAGGTCGTCCACATCAACCGGGTGGCCAAGGTCGTCAAAGGCGGCCGGCGCTTCAGTTTCAGCGCGCTGGTGGTGGCCGGCGATCAGAACGGCCTGGTCGGTTTCGGCCTGGGCAAGGCCAACGAAGTGCCCGAGGCGATTCGCAAGGGCGTCGAGCGCGCCAAGAAGAGCCTGATGCGGGTGCCGTTGCACGAGGGGACGATTCCGCACGAAGTGCTCGGACGTTTCGGCGCGGGCAAGGTGATCCTCAAGCCGGCCTCGGAAGGCACCGGAGTTATCGCGGCGGGCGGCGTGCGCGCGGTGGTGGAGCTGGCGGGTATCCGCAATATCCTGACCAAGCGCCTGGGTTCATCCAACCCGCACAACCTGGTGAAGGCCACGCTGGAGGCGCTCGCCGAGTTGCGCAGCCCGCAGGACATCCTGCGCACGCGCGAGCACGGCCCCAAGCGTCCGGCCGCGGCCTGAAGCGGACGGCAAGTTGAGCGCAAGTTTTTGAGCGCAAGTTTTGAGCGAAGGAAGACCGAGCCAAAAGGAAGACTGGGCTAAAAGGAAGATCGAGGAAGGAGAAACGCACGCGATGTCGGAGTCGATCAGAATCAAGCTGGTGCGCAGTCCGATCGGGACCAACCAGCGCGTGCGCCAGACGCTTAAGGGTCTTGGGCTTCGCCGGGTGGGCAGCGAGCGCGAACTGACGCGCAGCCCGTCGGTCGACGGGATGTTGCGCCGGGTGTCGCACCTGGTCGCCGAAGTGAAGAAGTAATGGCTATCGATCTACATACGCTCAAGCCGGCTAAGGGCTCCAAGCGCCGTGCGGCGCGCGTGGGTCGCGGAATCGGCTCCGGCAGCGGCAAAACCGCGGGACGCGGCCACAAGGGCAAGGGGTCGCGCTCGGGCGGCAACACGCCCCCGGGATACGAGGGCGGGCAGATGCCGCTCAAGCGGCGAGTGCCCAAGCGCGGATTTCGCCGGCTGCAGAAGACCGAGGACCGGCGGGAAGGATTCGTAGTGGTCAACCTCAAGCGGCTGGCCGCATTGGGCGTCGAGACGATCGATCCGGCGCTGATGGCCGAGCGCGGAATTATCCGCGCCGCGGACAAGGTCAAGGTGCTCGGTGATGGCGCGCTGGCGGGGCGGATAACGATCCGGGCGCATGCGTTTTCGTCGAGCGCGAAAGAAAAGATCGCGGCGGCCGGAGGAGTGGCGGAGTTAATCGAGGCTAACCCAAAGCTTAATGCTTGACGGGTTCTCAAACGCGTCGCGCATCCCCGAGTTGCGCCGCCGGCTGTGGTTTACGGCCATGATGCTGGTCGTGTACCGCATGGGCGTAGCCGTGCCCACGCCGGGAATCGACGGGCAGGCGCTCGCCGCGTTCTTCGACGCCGCGTCGAGCACGCTGTTCGGATGGGTGAATCTGTTTTCGGGCGGCGCGCTGGAGCGGTTTTCCGTCTTCGCCCTGGGCATCATGCCCTACATCTCGGTCGCGATCATCCTGGACCTGCTCAAGGTCGCGTGGCCGTACCTCGACGAATTGTACAAGGAAGGCGAGGCGGGGCGGCGCAAGATAAGCCAGTACACGCGCTACGGAACGGTGATGCTGTCGATAGTGCAGGGCTTCATGATCGCGGTGTCGCTCGAGCACATCCAGGCGCCGGGCGGCGGCTCGGTGGTCTATGCTCCGGGCTGGAGCTTCCGCATTATCACTGTGCTCACGGTCACCGCGGGCTCGATGTTCGTGATGTGGATCGGCGAGCAAATCACCGAGCGCGGGATCGGCAACGGCATCTCGTTGATCATCATGGCCGGGATCGTCGCGCGCCTGCCGAGCGCGCTGTCAACCACGTTCCAGTTCGTGCGCGAGGGCGAGATGAGCCTGTTCGTGCTGATCCTGATCCTGCTGATCGTGGTCGGCGTCACCGGGGGCATCGTCTACGTCGAGACCAGCCAGCGCCGGATCCCGATCCAGTACGCGCGGCGCGTGGTCGGGCGGCGGGTCTACGGCGGGCAGAGCTCGCACTTGCCGCTCAAGATCAACACCGCCGGCGTCATCCCTCCCATCTTTGCCTCCTCGATCCTGGTCTTTCCGGCCACCGTGGCGACCTTCCTCCCGGCGGCCAAGAATTATTCGGCGCTGCTGACTCCGGGCGGATGGGTGTACGACGTCGTGTACGTCGCCCTGATCGTCTTCTTCTGTTACTTCTACACGGCCGTCACCTTCAATCCGGTGGACGTCGCCGACAATCTGAAGAAGTACGGCGGCTTCATCCCGGGTATCCGGCCGGGACGCTTCACCGCCGAGTACATCGATCGGGTGCTGTCGCGGATAACCCTGTTCGGCGCCATCTACGTCAGTATCGTATGCGTCCTGCCGACGCTTCTGATCCAGCGCTTCAACGTGCCCTTCTACTTTGGCGGCACGGCGCTGTTGATCGTGGTCGGGGTGGCGCTGGACACGGTCGCCCAGATGGAAACCCATCTGTTGACCCGCAACTACGAGGGCTTCATGCGGCGCGGCCGTATCAAGTCGCGCAGGGGAGGGTAAGCGCAAGTGCGGCTGGTTTTGCTGGGCCCGCCCGGAGCGGGCAAGGGTACGCAGGCAAGGATGCTCGAGAAGCGTTTCGGCGTACCTCAAGTAGCGAGCGGCGATCTCCTGCGCACGGCCGTGCGCAAGAAGTCCGCGCTGGGCCGCGAAGCCAAGCGCTTTATGGACAAGGGCGCGCTGGTGCCCGACGATCTCGTGCTCAAGCTGGTCGAGGAGCGCCTCAGCCAGCCCGACGCCGCCTCCGGCTTTATCCTGGACGGCTTCCCGCGGACAGTGGCGCAGGCCGAGACGTTGAGCGCGATGCTCAAGACGGCCGGCCAGCGGCAGCTCGACAAGGTAGTTGCTATAATGGTGCCGGATGAGGAAATCGTTAAGCGCATCTCCGGCCGACGCACCTGTAAGAATTGCGGCGCGATGTATCATCTGATTTACGATCCGCCGCGCAATCACAATCTGTGCAATAGCTGCAACGGCGAACTCTATCAGCGCGACGACGACGCCGAGGATACCGTGCGGATGCGCCTGGAAGTTTACGCGGCAACGATGCGGCCGTTGCTGGAGTACTACGAACGGGCGGGACTACTGAAGCAGATCGACGGGATCGGGCGGCCCGAGGAAATTCAGCAGCGCATCGTCGAGGCCCTGGGCTCCGCGGGCACGGCGGCGGCGGCAAAGGGTAAACCCGCGTGATCCTGCTCAAGAGTCCCGAAGAGATCGCGCTGATGCATCGGGCGAGCATGATCGTGGCCGAAATACTCGACGAGCTCGCGGCCGCCGTCAAACCCGGCATCACGACCGAAGAGCTTGACCGGCTCGCCGAGGAGTTGACCTACAGCAAGGGTGCGCGGCCGGCGTTCAAGGGCTACAAACCGCATGACGTGGTCTATCCCAAGACGCTGTGCGTGTCGGTGAACGAAGAGATCGTCCACGGAATTCCGTCGGGACGCCGTCTGCGGCCGGGCGATATCGTGGGACTGGACTTCGGCGTGGTTTACCAGGGGTTCTATGGCGACGCGGCGCGCACCGTGCCGGTGGGCAAAATATCGGATCGCGCGGAGCGTTTGTTGCGCGTCACGCGCGCGGCGCTCTACGCGGGAATCGAGCAGGCGCAGGTAGGCAATCGGATTAGCGATATCGCGCGCGCCGTGCAGCAGACTGCCGAGAGCGCGGGCTTTTCGGTAGTGACCGACTTCGCCGGACATGGTATCGGGCGGAGCCTGCACGAGGATCCGCAGGTGCCCAACTACGTGCGGCGCGGGATGCCAAATCCGCGCCTGCAGGAGGGGATGGCGCTCGCGATCGAACCGATGATCAATGAAGGAGTGCCCGAGCTGCGGATTCTCGACGATGGCTGGACGGCGGTGACCGCCGACGGCAAACTGTCGGCGCATTTCGAGCACTCGATTGCGATTACGGCCGCCGGGCCGCGGATTTTGAGCGAAGTGGCAAATGTCTAAAGGCGACGCCATCGAGGTACAGGGCACCGTGCTCGAAGCGCTGCCCAACGCGATGTTCCGGGTGTCGCTGGAGAATGGGCATCGGGTGCTGGCGCATATTTCGGGCAAGATGCGGATGCACTACATCAAAATCCTTCCGGGTGATCGGGTCACGGTGGAATTGTCACCGTACGATCTGACTCGCGGACGGATAACCTACCGGATGCGCTGAGGCGCCCGGAAGCTGGATAGGAAACAGAACACGAGGCCGCTTAAGAGAGCGGACACGATACGATGAAGGTCAGGGCGTCAGTTAAAAAAATCTGCAAGAATTGCAAGGTTGTGCGCCGCCAGGGCGTGGTGCGCATCCTGTGCTCCAACCCGCGTCACAAGCAGCGCCAGGGTTGAGCCAGGCGCAGCGCAAGAGCGGCGCGATGGACACGGAATAAGGAGAGTTTCGCGAGATGGCACGCATCGCCGGAGTCGAACTGCCGCATCACAAGCGGATGGAAATCGCGCTGACCTACATCTATGGAATCGGCCGCAGCGCGGCGCAGAAGATCCTCGCCGAAGCCAAGGTCGACCCGGCGCGCAACAGCGACGAGCTGACTCCCGAGGAGCAGGTCCATATCCGCAACGTTATCGACGAGAAGTTCAAGGTCGAGGGCGATTTGCGGCGCGAGGTGCAGCAGTCGATCAAACGGCTGATGGACCTCGGATGCTACCGCGGCATCCGCCATCGCCGCGGATTGCCGGTGCGCGGCCAGCGGACGCATACCAACGCGCGCACCCGCAAGGGGCCGCGCAAGGTCGTCGCGGGCAAAAAGCAATCGCCGCCCAAAGGCTAGGGCGCGGCTGAAACGTAGGACGGGATCTATCGCGGGATCTATGGATCGAAGGGTGCGTCGCGCGAAGGGTGTATCGCGAAAACGTAGCGCCGAAACTTATCGGTCTGAAACAACGGCCGACGTGCAGGAGAGAACGCAAGCCTAATGGCTGACGAGAACAAGGAAACCAAGCCCGCGGCGGGCAGAGCGCAGGGCGGCGAGAAAGCCGCGGCCGCCGCCGGCGGAGCGCCCGCGGCGGCTGCTGGAGCGCCCGGCGCGGCCGGAGCCGCGCCAGCACCGCGGCGCCGGCGGGTGCGGCGCACGGTGCCCGAGGGTATCGCGCACGTGCACGCGACTTTCAACAACACGATCGTCACCATCACGGACCAGCAGGGCCTGGTGGTGGCGTGGGCGAGCGCGGGATCGGTCGGCTTCAAGGGCTCGCGCAAGGGCACACCGTTCGCCGCGCAGATGGCCGCGGAAGCGGCGGCGCGCAAGGTTAGCGACGTTGGGATGCGCGCGGTGGTCGTATTCGTCAAAGGCCCGGGCGGCGGGCGCGAATCGGCGGTGCGCGCGCTGCAGGCGGCGGGGCTTTCGGTCATTTCGATCAAGGACGTGACGCCGATCCCGCACAACGGATGCCGGCCGCCCAAGCGGCGCCGCGTTTAGGGGAGCAGAACAAGGTGGCAAGGTATCTAGGACCGGTATGCCGGTTGTGCCGGCGCGAGGGGCTCAAGCTGTTTCTCAAGGGTGAGCGCTGCTACACGGACAAGTGCGCGATCGAACGGCGCAACTATCCGCCCGGCGCGCACGGCCAGGCCCGCACGCGTTTTTCGGAGTTTGCGATTCGCCTGCGCGAGAAGCAGAAAGTCAGGCGGATTTATGGTTTAATGGAGACTCAGTTCAAGCACTATTTCGAGATGGCGGAGCGGATGCCCGGGATCACCGGCGAGAACCTGCTGGTCCTGCTCGAGCGCCGGCTCGATTCGATGGTCTATCGGCTCGGCTTCGCCAGTTCGCTCGCGCAGGCGCGCCAGATCGTGCGCCACGGCCATATCGAAGTCGACAACAAGCCGGTGACGGTGCCGTCATACCTGCTCGACGTGGGCGAGGTGGTAAGCGTGGCCGGGCGCAGCCGCACCAAGAAGGTGATCGTCGAGGCGATCGAGATGTCGCAGCGGCGCGGCGCGCCGTCGTGGATCGCGCTGGAGCGCGATCAGTTCCGCGGCTCGATGCGAGCGCTGCCGGCGCGCGCCGACCTGACGATGCCGGTGAGCGAGAAGCTGATCGTCGAGCACTACTCGCGTTGAGGCTGCGCGCGACCGGGCGGGGTGCGAGGGGCGAGGTGGGGGCGAAAAAACTTCCGGAGAAGAGCGATCGGATATGCACAATGATTGGCGCGATTTAATTAAGCCGAAGGCTGTCGAGTTCGACGAAAAGGAACTAACCCCGACCTACGGACGGTTCTTCGCCGAACCGCTGGAGCGTGGCTACGGCATCACGATCGGCAACGGCCTGCGCCGTATCCTGTTGTCCTCGCTGCCCGGCTTTGCGATTACCGCGGTGCGGATGAAAAACGTGCTGCACGAGTTTTCCACCATGCCCGGCGTCAAGGAGGACGTGACTGACGTCGTCCTCAACTTGAAGGAGGTGCGTCTGCGCCTCCACGAGGGTGAGCATCTGACCGCCACGCTCAAGGCGCGCGGCGAGGGCACGGTGAGCGCGCGCGACATCACCGGCGGTCCGAGCCTCGAAGTGCTCACGCCCGACCAGCACATCGCGACGCTCGAGAAGGGCGCCGAACTGGAGATGGAGCTGGTGATCCGGCGCGGGCGCGGCTATGCGCCGGCCGAGCGCATCGAGGACGAAGAGCCGATCGGCACGATTCGGCTCGACGCGGTTTACTCGCCAATCAAAAAGGTCAACTTCACCGTGACCAACGCGCGCGTCGGCCAGCGCACCGACTACGACCGCCTGGCGCTGGAAATTTGGACCGACGGCTCGATCTCGCCGCGCGATGCGCTGACCTATGCGGCGCGCGTGGCGCGCGACCAGATGACTATTTTCGCCGGCGTCGAAGAAGAGGCCGAGGCGCCGATCGCGGTCGAGGGCGGCGAGCAGCGCCCGATGCTCAACGAGTATCTCTACCGTCCGGTCGAAGGGCTGCCGATCTCGGTACGCGCCTTCAACGGGCTGCAGAACGCCGACATCAAGTACATCGGAGAGCTGGTCCAGCGCACCGAGCAGGACATGCTCAAGATCAAAAACTTCGGCCGCAAGTCGCTCAACGAGATCAAGGAGGTCCTCACCGACATGGGCCTCTCGCTCGGGATGCGCCTGGACAACCTGCCGCCGCGCAGCGAGCTCGACCGCATGTGGGCCGAGCAGGAGCGGCGCGAGTCGGCCTGAGCGCCGCGCGGCGTACCCCGGGAGCCACTATCGATGCGTCACCTTAACTCGGGCCGCAAGCTCAATCGCACCTCGGCCCATCGCAAAGCCCTGATGCGCAACCTGGTGTTGAGCCTTATCCAGTACGGTCGGCTCAAGACCACTGATGCCAAGGCCAAGGAGCTGCGGCGATGGGCGGACCGGATGGTGACGCTGGGCAAGCGCGGCGATCTCGCCGCGCATCGGCGCGCCTACGCCTTCCTGGGATCCCACGGCGCGGTCAAGAAACTGTTCGACGAGATCGCGCCGCGCTTCAAGGAGCGTCCCGGCGGCTACACCCGGGTGATCAAATACGGCGTGCGCCGCGGCGATGCCGCGGCGATCTCGGTCATCGAGTTCACCGGCGCTTCCGAGACCGCCGCGCCGCGCAAGAAGCGGCGCAAGACCGAGACCCGCGAGCATCAGCACGGCGAGCGCCGCGCGGCAGCCGCCGCCGGCTAGAATCGTCCGGGCGAGCATCGCCGTCACCCCAGGGGATTAGCGGCACGGCGCTCTGGCTTCGCGGCTGTTTCGTGGGTAGGCGCAAGCGAACAGTGCGATTTTCGCTTGGCCCACGAGGCTCGCGGGTAACGCTTCAAAGCGTCGAAAACCATCCGAAGGCAGTCTGAAAGCAATCGCTGTCCGCAAACTTTCCGGCTTTCGTGCCGAACCGCCCGCGCTCTGATAAACTTGATCCGAAATCGCGATCGTAACTCGCCGGAGTGCGTGAATGGCTAACGAATTGATTCAGCCTGACAAGTTTTTCCTGAGCCGCTTCGGGATGACCGAGGGCGCGCTCGAACGAACTCTGGGCGCCGCGCTGGAGCGCAAGGCGGACTATGCCGATCTCTACTTCGAGTACCGCAGCGCCGAAGGGTTGAGCCTCGAAGATTCGATCGTCAACCGTACCAGCAAGAGCCTAAGCCACGGCGTCGGCGTGCGCGTGTGCGCCGAAGACCGGACCGGCTATGCCTACTCCGACGAGGTCACGGTCGACCGGATGCGGCTTGCGGCCGAGGCCGCCCGCGCGATCGCGCACAGCGGCGGCGACGCGCCGGCTGCCGTGCAGGTCGGCCGTCCGGTTGCGCGCCACGAGCTTTACGAGCTCGAGAGCACGCCGCTCGAGGTGCCGCTGGAGGAACGCGCGAGACTGCTCAACGAAGTCGATCGCGTCGCGCGCGAATTCGACCCGCGGGTCAAGAGCGTGATGGCGTCGTTTGCGGCCGAGCGCAAAATCGTGATGGTGGTCAACAGCGAGGGGCGAATCGCGGCCGACGTGCAGCCGCTCTGCCGCCTGAACGTGATGGTGATCGCCGAGGACGACAAGGGCCGGCAGTCCGGCAGTTCGGGCGGCGGCGGGCGGGTGGAGTGGAGCTTTTTCTTCGAGGGCGACCGATGGCGTGAGCACGCGCTGGCCGCAGCGCGCCAGGCGATCGTCAACCTCGACGCGGTCGACGCGCCGGCGGGCGAGATGATGGTGGTGTTGGGGCCGGGATGGCCCGGAATCCTGCTGCACGAGGCGATCGGGCACGGGCTGGAGGGTGATTTCAACCGCAAACGCACGTCGGCGTTTTCCGGCCGTATCGGCGAGCGCGTCGCGAGCGAATTCTGCACGGTGGTCGACGACGGTACGATCCCCAACCGCCGCGGCAGCCTCAATATCGACGACGAGGGCACGCCGACCTCGCGCACGGTGCTGATCGAAAAGGGCATCCTGCGCGGCTACCTTCAGGACCGCCTCAACGCGCGGTTGATGAAGATGGAGCCGACCGGCAACGGACGCCGCGAGAGCTTCGCGCACAGCCCGATGCCACGCATGACCAACACTTTCATGCTGCCCGGCGAATCCACCCCGGAAGAAATTATCAGTTCGGTGCGCAACGGACTCTACGCGGTCAACTTCGGCGGCGGCCAGGTCGATATCACCAACGGCAAGTTCGTCTTTTCGGCCTCCGAGGCCTACCTGATAGAGGACGGCAAGGTGACGCGCCCGGTCAAAGGCGCGACGCTAATCGGCAACGGCCCCGACGTGCTCACTCGCGTCACGATGGTCGGTAACGACCTCGAACTCGACGCGGGCGTCGGCACGTGCGGCAAGGACGGCCAATCGGTGCCGGTGGGCGTGGGGTTGCCGACGATCCGGATCGACGGAATCACGGTCGGCGGCACGCGCTCCTGACGCGGGCTTTATCGCAGCCGGAGAAATATCGCAGATGTCATCAGTTGAACCGGGCGTCGATCTCGCGCAGTGGAGCCTGGAGCAGGCGCGCGCCGCGGGCGCCGATGCCGCCGAGGTTTTGATCGTGAGCGGCGAGTCGCTCAGCGCCGGCGTGCGCATGGGCGAGGTCGAGAAGCTCAAGAGTTCGCGCGAGCGCCGCCTCGGCGTGCGCGTGTTTGTCGGAAAATCGTCGGCCACGGCGTCGACCGCCGAATTCGAACGCAAGGCGCTGGGCGAATTCGTCGCCGACACGGTGCGCCTCGCGCGCCTGACGGCGCCCGACCAATGGTCGGGCTTGCCCGACCCGGCGCTGCATCCGCGCGTCCTGCCGGAACTCGAACTCTCGGATCCTTCGAGCGGAATTATCGACGCCGACCGCGCGCTCGAAATCGCGCGCACGGCCGAGCGTGCCGCGCTCGGGGCCGACAGCAGAATCAAAAATTCCGAGGGTGCGGAGTTCGACTCTGGCTACTACCGCGTGGTCTTCGCCAATAATCAGGGCTTTGCCGGCGAGTATGCGGGCACCAGCTACGGTCTCGCGGTCGCGCCGATCGCGGAAGAAAACGGCGCGATGCAGCCCGGGCATTGGTACACACAGAACCGCCGCTTCGACGGCCTCGAAGATGCCGCCTCGGTCGGGCTGACCTCGGCCCGCCGCGCGCTCAGAAAACTCGGCGCGCGCAAGATCAAAACCACGCGCGCGCCGATCGTGTTCGATCCCGACATGGCCGCCGGCTTGCTGCGCGCGCTGGCGGGTGCGGCCTCGGGGCCGTCGCTTTATCGCGGCGCGTCGTTCCTGGTTGGCCGGCTGGGCACGGAAGTCGCCAACGCCGGCGTGACGATCATCGACGACGGCACGATGCGCGGGGGGCTCGGCTCCAAGCCGTTCGACGGCGAGGGCCTGCCCATCACGCGCAAAAACCTGGTCGAGCGCGGCGTGCTCAAGACCTATCTGCTCGATTCGTACTCCGCGCGCCGGCTCGGACTTGCCTCGACCGGCAATGCCGCGCGCTCGGTCGGCGACGCGCCCTCGGTCAGCCCGACCAATCTTTACCTGCAGCCCGGCTCCTATTCACCCGAGGAAATAATCCGCACCGTCAAGAGCGGCCTCTACGTGACCGAGCTTATCGGCTTCGGTGTTAACTCGGTCACCGGCGACTACTCGCGCGGCGCGGGCGGGATGTGGATCGAGGACGGCGAGCTTGCCTACCCGGTGGAGGAGATCACGATCGCCGGCAACCTTAAGGACATGTTCATGTCGATCGAGATGATCGGCAACGATCTCGCCTGGCGATCCTCGACGGTCGCCCCGACGCTCAAGATTTCCGAGATGATGATCGCGGGCGAATGAGCCACGCGACGCGCTATCACGTCGGCGATCATCTTGTAGGTCCCGTTCGTGAACGGCCCTGTCTGCGCGCGGAGGACCGCGCGAGATCCGTCGACACGCGCAACGCTCGCTCAGGATGACCGAAGAAAAGAGCGCTAACGAAGAGGCGGAGTCGCGCCGCTGACGACGCGGTTCAGCTGCGCGCGAAGAGCGAGCGGACCAGCCGCACCAGGTAGCGCCAGAAATTGAGCAGGAAGCCCTGGCGCGCGACCGTGCCCGCCGCCTCGGCCTTCAACTCCGCGTCGGCGGCGGCGAAGAACTGCCCGATCATCATCTTGGACGCGCTGTCGATCACGCGCTGGCCAACCTGTATCAGCGGCCCGCCGATCTGGATATCGCCG
Organism: uncultured delta proteobacterium; assembly: GCA_963771325.1. GTDB lineage: Bacteria > Desulfobacterota > Binatia > Binatales > Binataceae > JAKAVN01. The sequence goes on from CAVYTJ010000009.1 coordinate 130,850, forward strand.
CCATAAGTCACCACGGTTTGATTTGGACCCTTGGCCACGAGATCGAGCGTACCCGAGCCGCGCATGAAGCCCTGCTTGCCCTTGCCGTCGACCGTCATCTTGTAATGCTCCGGCGGACGGACTTCGTCGAGCTTGAGCTTGCCGGTATAGACGCCTTTGACGGCGGCGATACCGACGTTGAGCGTGCCGGCGAATTCGGTGGGACTGATGACGTCGAGTTTCTCGCATCCGGGAATCAGACGCGAGAGACGCTCGGGGTCGTTGAATAGCGCCCACACGCGCTCGCGCGGTGCTGATAGAGTTTGTTCTCCGGCGATTTTCATGTCGAATCGACAATTATCCCTTGGCGCGCGCGACCGCGCTCTCCAGCGCGCGGCGTGTGTACACGCGCGCCAGTTCGGCTCGAAAATCGGCCGAAGCATGGATGTCGGAGAGCGGATCGATCCCGTCGGCCGCGTGCGCGGCCGCGTCCGCGAGCACCTTGGCGTCGGGCGCTTTGCCGTTGAGCGCGTTCTCGACCACCTTCGCGCGAAACGCCTTGGCTCCTAGACCCGTCATCCCGACATGCGCGCCCTGGCACTTGCCGCTCTTGTCGAGCGTGAGGCATGTCGCGACTCCGACAATCGCGAAACCCGAGGCGGGCTGGCGATGCTTGAAATACGCGAAGCCCGCGCCCGCCGGCAGCGGCGCGAAGCTGACCGCGGTCAGGATCTCACCCGGCTTGATTGCCGTCGTCATCAGGTCGATGAAAAAATCCTCGGCCTTGACCGTGCGCGCGCCGGTGGCGCTTTCCAGCCGCACCTCTCCCTCCAGCGCGAGCACTGCCGCCGGATAATCGGCCGCGGGGTCGGAATGGGCGAGGCTGCCGCCGATCGTGCCGCGGTTGCGCACCTGGACGTCGCCGATATTGCCGGCGCACTCGGCGAGCAATCCGAGCTTGTTGCGCAAAAGATCGGAGGTGTGAACCTGATGATGGCGCACAGCGGCACCGACGCTTACCTGGCCGCCCTGCTCGGCGATTTGGCCGAGTTCGGCGATGCGCGCGATGTCCACCAGATGGCGCGGCTGCGCCAGGCGGAGCTTCAGGATCGGCAGCAGGCTATGGCCGCCCGAGAGCAGCTTGGCCTCGTCGCCGTATTGCTGGATGAGGCCGAGCGCCTCCTTCACTGAAGCGGCGCGATGGTATTCGAATTCTGAGGGGTACATTGTTTGCGCGAGCGCCGTCAGGCCGCCGGCTGGCCCGCGCGCATCTTGATGGCTGCGTATTGGACCGCCTTGACGATGTGCTGGTAGCCGGTGCATCGGCAGAGATTGCCCTCCAGCGCATGGCGAATCTCGGCCTCCGACGGATTGGGATTGCGGCTCAGCAGATCGACCGAGGCCATGATCATCCCCGGCGTGCAATAACCGCACTGCAATCCGTGCTCTTCCCAGAAGCCCTCCTGCACCGGATGGAGTTGGCCGTCATGGGCGAGCCCCTCGACCGTGGTGACCTTGGTACCGTCCGCCTGCACCGCGAGCATCGTGCACGATTTGACCGCGTTGCCGTCGACCAGCACCGTGCAGGCGCCGCACAGCGAGGTTTCGCAGCCGACGTGAGTGCCGGTCAGCCCTGCGATGTCGCGCAGGTAGTGCACCAGCAGCATCCGCGGCTCAACTTCGTCCTCGCGCTTCTGGTTGTTGATTGTCAGCGTCAAGCGCATAGTCTAACTCCGTCCTTAGGCACTGTGCTTTAGCAAATGAGGTGCAGGGGGCCAAACTGAAAACTGCATATGGCGACGCGTCGTCCGGCGCGCTTGTCGGCCAGCGGAAAGTGGTTAAATTCAAAAAAAGCTGTCCGAAAAAGGCCAACCACTCATGAGCAGCCCATCCCGTTTTACCGAAAAGCTCCAGGAGGCGCTCGGGCGCGCGCAAAATGCGGCGCTAAGCGCTCACAATCAGGCCGTCGACGTCGAGCATCTGCTCGCCGCGCTGCTCGAGGACGACGAGGGCCTCGTATCGTCCGTGCTCAAGCTGGGCGGCGTGGACCGCGCTATCGTGCGGCGCAAGCTGGCCGACGAATTGGCAAAGGTCCCGCACGTCACCGGCGGCGGAACCGACTCGAGCCAGGTCTACGCTACGCAGCGGCTTGGCCGGGTGCTGGCGCGCGCCGAGCAGGAGGCGGGCAAGCTCAAGGACGACTACATCTCGGTCGAGCACGTGCTGATCGCGATGCTCGACGAGCCGGGCGCCGCATCGCGAATCTTGCGCGAGGCCGGGATGACCCACGACAAGCTGATGGAGACGCTGCAGAAGGTGCGCGGCAATCAGCGCGTCACTTCGGCCAATCCCGAGGCGACCTACCAGGCACTCGAGCGCTACGGACGCGACCTCACCAAGATGGCCGCGGCGGGCAAGCTCGACCCGGTCATCGGCCGCGACGAGGAAGTTCGCCGCGTGATCCAGGTGCTATCGCGCCGCACCAAAAACAATCCGGTGCTGATCGGCGAGCCGGGCGTAGGCAAGACCGCGATTGTCGAGGGGCTCGCCCAGCGGATCGTCGCCGGTGACGTGCCCGAGGGACTCAAGGACCGCCGCCTGGTCGCGCTCGACATGGGCGCGCTGGTCGCGGGCGCCAAGTTCCGCGGCGAGTTCGAGGAACGGCTCAAGGCCGTGCTCAAGGAAGTGCAGGAGGCCTCCGGCCAGGTCATCCTGTTTATCGACGAACTGCATACGGTGGTCGGCGCGGGCGCGGCCGAGGGCGCGATGGATGCGTCCAATCTGCTGAAGCCAGCGCTGGCGCGGGGCGAATTGCACTGTATCGGCGCGACCACGCTGGATGAGTACCGCAAGCATATCGAGAAGGACGCCGCGCTGGAGCGCCGCTTCCAGCCCGTGATGGTCGAAGAGCCGAGCGTCGAGGACACGATTTCCATTCTGCGCGGGCTCAAGGAACGCTACGAGGTCCATCACGGCATCCGGATCAAGGACTCCGCGCTGGTGACCGCGGCGATTCTCTCCAAACGCTATATCACCGATCGTTTTTTGCCCGACAAGGCGATCGACCTGGTCGACGAGGCGGCGGCCAAGCTGCGTACCGAGAAAGAATCGATGCCGGTTGAGCTCGACGAGGTCAACCGCCGCGTGATGCAGCTCGAGATCGAGCGCGAGGCGCTCAAGCGCGAGACCGACGCGGCCTCGCGCGATCGGCTCGAGCGCCTGGAGAAGGAGCTGGCCGAGGCGCGCGACAAGCGCGACGCGCTGCAGGCGCAATGGCAGAGCGAAAAGGGCGCGGTCGAAAAGCTCGCCGCCATCAAGGCCAAGATCGAGCAGACCCGGCTCGAGATCGAAAAAGCCAAGCGCGAGTACGACTTGAACAAGGTCGCCGAACTGCAATACGGAACGCTCGCCGCGTTGGACAAAGAACTTGCCGAGGCCGAGGCGCGCAACGCGCCGTCGGGCGGCGCCGCGCGGCTGATCAAGGAAGAAGTCGACGAAGAGGATATCGCCGAGGTCGTCGCGCGCTGGACCGGCATTCCGGTCTCCCGCCTGATGGAAGGCGAGGTCCAGAAACTTTCCCATCTCGAAGAGCAACTGCACAAACGCGTCATCGGGCAGGACGAGGCCGTCACGGCGGTGGCCGACGCGGTAGTCCGGGCGCGCGCGGGGCTTAAGGATCCCAACCGTCCGATTGGATCGTTCATCTTCCTGGGCCCCACTGGCGTCGGCAAAACCGAACTCGCGCGTGCGCTTGCCGAATTCCTGTTCGACAACGAGGCCGCGATGGTGCGGATCGACATGTCCGAGTACATGGAGAAGCATACGGTCTCGCGCCTGATTGGCGCGCCGCCGGGCTACGTCGGCTTCGAAGAAGGCGGCCAGTTGACTGAGGCGGTACGCCGGCGCCCCTACTCGGTCATCCTGTTCGACGAAATCGAGAAGGCCCATCACGACGTCTTCAACGTGTTGCTGCAACTGCTCGACGACGGACGGCTCACGGACGGGCAGGGGCGGACGGTGGATTTCAAGAACACCGTCGTGATCATGACCTCGAACATCGCGAGCGACCTCATTCTTGCTTACAGGGGTAGGGACTACGACAAGATGAAGGTGGAAGCGCTGGACGTGCTGCGCAAGAGCTTCCGTCCGGAGTTTCTCAACCGGGTCGACGAGATCGTGGTGTTCCATCCTCTGAGTCGCGACGAGCTGCGCCAGATCGTGAGTATCCAGATCCGCGGACTGCAGCGGCGGCTCGAGGAGCGCAAGATCGAACTGGAACTCACCGACAAGGCGACCGACTATTTCGCCGAACGCGGCTACGATCCTCAGTACGGGGCGCGTCCGCTCAAGCGCCTGGTGCAGCAGGAGCTCGAAACCGGGCTCGCGCGCAAGATCCTCGCCGGCGAAGTACGCGACGGCTCCAGGGTCGTAGTCGACGCGGGGCCGCGCGGGCTGACGTTCGAGGTGAAAGCGCCGGCCGCCAAGGCCGCCGCCGCTTAACTCCCAGCCGCGCCGCTGCGCTGAGCCCTTAAGTCAGGGGATGCGACTGGTCGCATCCCCTTTTTTTGTTTGAAGGGCCACGCGAGCGCGTCTTTGCACAAGCGCTGCCGATGCGCCACAATCCGCGCGGCGCAGCGCACCAGCCCGTCGAGGCATCGGCCGGATACCGGTCGCGCGCCGAGGAGAAACCGGTGATGACCAAGCAAGACCGCACAGCCTGGATGCTCGCCGGCGCGCTTTTCCTCGCGCTCTTCTTCATCTGGGGAGTCGCGTACGACTGCTTTCCGATCCTCTTGCCCTCGGTGCTCAAGCAATTCCATCTGAGCCGGGAACAAATCGGAAAAGTGCCGGCGGCTCAGGCGCTCGCGGCCCTCGTGGTTGGGCCGTTCGTCGGCTGGCTGCTCGATCGAATCCCGGCGCAAATCGTGATGAGCGTCGGCGCCGTGCTGACCGCAATCGGAATCGTGATGATGGCCCGGGCCGACTCGTTCCATGGCGTGCTCGCCGGGTCGGTCGTAACCGGGGTCGGGTTGAGCGCGTCGACTATCCTGCCCGCCACGATGGTCATCTCAAACTGGTTCGGCGAGCGACGCGGCACGGCGCTGGGCCTCACGACGGCTGGGATGGAGTTGGGTGGGATGGTTATCGCGATCGTCGCGGGACACCTCGACGCGGTCTATGGATGGCGCTTCGCCTACGCGGTGCTGGCGATTCCGGTGGTCGCGATCGTCGCGCCGCTCTACCTGATCTTCGTGCGGACGCGTCCCGAACAGGCAACGCCGGGCGCGAACATCACTAAAGCCAGTGCCGCCAAACCCGGCGCCGCAGAATCTCAGTCATCACTGCCCGGACTGGAGTTGAGCGAGGCGCTGCGCACGCGAGCGTTCTGGATGCTGGTGGTGCTCCAGTTCTGCTTCACGTTCGCGGTCGGCGGCAGCTTCATCCATCTCGTGCAATACCTCATCAGTATTGGCTACACGCTGAAAGCGGGCACGATGGTAGTCGGTATCTCGTTAGGACTGGCGCTGATCGGCAAGCCGGCGATGGGAATACTGGGCGACCGGATCGGCGGCAAGAACGCGCTCGCTCTTTGCTTGTTGCTCGGCGCCGCGAATACCGCGTTCCTCCTGCTCGCGCGGATGTTCTGGGTCCTGGTGATCTTTACCTTCGTCAGCGGCCTGACTGGCGCAGCGCCGATCGCGCTGGGTCCGCTGGTGCAGGTCGAGACGCTGGGACTCAAGCGCTATGGTTCAATTGCCGGACTTCTCACGATAACGTTCACTTTGGGCGCGATGGTGGGCCCTCCCATCGTCGGCAAGCTCGCGGACGTGACCGGCTCCTATACGCTGTCATTCGAGGTCTGCGCGCTGGTCGCGTTCGTAGGCGGCGTCGCCTCATTCCTTTGCGTGGCGCCGGCGCGGGCGCGAGTCGGCGCCCTGGTTCAGGCTAGGTAGTGCGAGTGGCGCCGGACTGTTAGCTGGACTTAATTATCCGAATACGCGATATTAGCCCGAAGCCCACAAAACCCGGACAGACCCGGGCTAAATCCGGGGCAAGAAGAGGCAGCGGGCAGACGCTGCCTTGCTATATGAGGAGCCGCAGACCATGCGTGAACTGACAGTCAGAACCGCTTTTCGCCGCGTCGGCGCAACACTGGCTGCCCTGATTTTCGTTGCCGGCGCCGTTCCGTCGATCGCGGCGGCCAAGACGGTCGAAGTCAAGATGACCGACACGCCACCCAAGTTCGTGCCGCTGACGGTCACGATCGACAAGGGCGACACCGTCGAGTGGATCAACAACGCGGTTTCGCTCCACTCTGTGACTACCAATCCGGCCGTCGCGCAAGACCCCAAAGACGTGTCGTCGCCCGCAGGCGCCAAGCCGTTCGACTCCGGCTTCATGACACCAGGAGTGAAGTGGAGCTACACTTTCACCGTTCCGGGCACCTACAAGTACCTGTGCTTGCCGCACGAAAAGGACCACATGGTCGGCATCGTGGTGGTGAAATAAGACTGCAAAGCCGGTCCCTGCGGCATTGCCGGGCGGGGTGAGGTTAGGCTATTGTGCCGAGCCGAAAAGGAGTCGATCGTGATCGTGCCGAGCAAGATCGTGCTGAACCAGTCTATTCGCGCCGCCAGGGCTACTCGCATCGCGGCGCGTGCCGCGCAGCCGAGCCTCGCGATGATCGTGGCCGCGATGGCGGCCTTCGTCGTTGCAGGAGCCGGCGAGGCCTGGTCTTTCCCCTGGAGCATCGACATGTTCCGTGGCCCGGCGATTCAGCCGCTTGAGGTTTCGCCGCGCGTAATGCCGGAGGGCACGCTGCCTACAGATACCGGTTCGCCGCCGCAGGACCTCGAGCAGGCGACTATCAAGGCGCATAACCCGCTCAAGCCGACCGCGGAAAATATCGCTCACGGCAAGGAGCTTTACGACAACGATTGCATGCCGTGCCATGGCACGGGCGGACACGGCGACGGCCCGGTCGCCCATCTGTTGCACGCCCACGGTTTCGATCCGAAGAATCTCGTGACCGGTGTGACCAAGAACCTGCCCGACGGCTACATCTACGGCTACATCCGCGACGGCGGAATCCACATGCCCTCATACGGGGACGCGATGAATTCCGACGAGCGCTGGGACGTGGTGATGTACGTGCGCCAGCTTCAGGCGCAGGGCTCGACGAGCGATCAGAAGACCGCCGCCAAGTAATAGCGGCAGTCATCGTCGCATCGCAGTAGCGGCCGCCGAGCGGCCGCATCGAAAATCCGGCGGCAATCGCCGCGCGCGAGGCGCGCGGCGATTGCCGCCGACGTATTTTTCCGCCGCGCGCCGCGCATCGCGCGGCACACGGCGGGTGAGCGCTCGCCCCGCGGCGCGCCGCGGCCTCGCGTGTTACAGCCGGGTTAAGTGGCGGTGCCAGAGCGCCTGGGCGCATCTGGCCCTCTTCCGTAAGCCCGCCCGAGGCGGTCTAATTGATCCGCCCAGTCGAGCGGGGGCTCGGACCGGGCGCCGATGCTCAGACGGCATCCGGCACATGGCAAACGTCAATACTTGCAACTTCGGGACGGGCGGCAACGTCTATACCAGCAACCTCGCGATGGAAGGGGGCCGGGAATATGCGGATTCAGGCGAGCAAGGTGGCCGCTGCCGCCGTGATGGCGGCCGCGGCGCTGGCGATACTCCTGCCCAGGGCGGCACGGGCTGCGTCGGGAAGCCGCGCGGGCAGTCAGGCGCTCGACGTGACGCAACTGGTGCAGGTTGCTCTGGAAGTGAATCCGCAAGTGCGCGCGGCGCGCGCCCGATGGGAATCGGCGGAGCACTCGATCAAGCAGGCATACGCGCCGAACGATCCGCAGCTCTCGTATACCAACGGCGATAGCGCGGGCAACGGCTTTAACCGCACGTCGTATAATACTTTGTTGGTAAGCGAGGCTTTCCAATTCCCCGGCAAAGCGCTGTTGCAGGGCACCCAGGCGAGGCGCTCGGCGGAGATCGCGCGGCTGACATACCAGGCTACCGTGCGCGACACCCGGGCTGCGGTCGAAACCGCCTACTACCAGCTTGTGCTGGACAGTGCGCTCGCCGACGTCAACGCCGAGAACGTGCGGGATCTCGATCAGGTACTCAAGGTAACGCAGGTCGCATACTCCACCAACCAGGTGACGCAAACCGATTTTGTAAGCGCCGAGTTCGACCTTGCCGCTGCCAGGCAATTGCAACTTCAGTACAAGACCAACATCGAGAACGACGAGACCGCGCTGAATCAGCTTCTGAGCCGCCCCCCGGGCGCGCCGCTCGACTTCGAGCGCACGCTCAATTTCGAGGCGCTCAAAATCCCGCTCGACACGCTGATCGATCGCGCGGAAGGCCTGCGTCAGGAGATCCGCGAGGCGTCGCTGACCGAGCGCAATTCCGATACCGCGCTGCAGCTTGCGAAGATGGAATATCTGCCCGATTTCACCGTGAGCTACTTCTTCGATCACTATCTGGTGGCCAGCGCCGCCCCGGCCCCCAACCTCACGCAGGACCATTCGTGGGTTATCGGTGCCAACATGCCGATCTTCTTCTGGCTCAAGCAGAACGAAGACGTCGCGCGCGCACGCACGGAGCTCGAAGCCTCGCGCTACGACCTGGTGTCGGTGAAGAACCAGACCGCGGCGACGGTTACGTCGCTCTACCGATCGGCCCAGTATGGCTATCAGACGGCGATCCTGTATAGACAGTCGCTGATCCCGCTGGCCAACGAGGATTTCGAGGTCGCGCTGACCGCATACCAGTCGGGCAAGATCCCTTTCGTGGCACTGGCAGCGGCGCTACGCCGCGGTTACGATGCTCGTGTAAGCTATCTGCAGAGCGCCAACCAGTTTGTAGCTAATCGGGTCGCGCTCGAGCAGGCGGTCGGCGCGCCACTGGGCCAATAATGAGACTTCGGACGGCCGCGATATCACTGCGTGCGTTGGTGGCGCTCGTAAGCTTCGCAGTCCTCGCAGCCGTCGCAGTCCTCAATGGATGCGAAAGCTCGTCGCCCGGCAGCGCCGCGGTCGAGACGCCGCCCGTGCCGGTTCCGCAAATCATCCATCAAACCAACGGCGAGGAGCTACTTCAGTTGGAGGCTGCGCGCGTGCCGGGCGCGACGTTTGGCGAAGTGCGCGAGGTTGAATTGCCCTCGGTGCTCGAGGCCAACGGCCAGGTGACGTTCGACGATCGCCGCGTCTCGAGCATCGTCTCGCGCGTCGCCGGACGAATCGAACAGGTGCGCGTTTCGCAGTGGGACAACGTGCGCCGGGGTGAGCCGATCGTTGCGCTCTACAGCCCCGACTTCATGACCGCCGAGGCCGAGTACTTGCAAGCGAAACAGACCGCGCATCTGAGCAGCGCACCCGGAATTGCCTCTAGCGCGGGGCTGGCGGCCTCGATGGAGGATGCGGCCGAGCGCAAGCTGGAACTGCTCGGGATGGAGCCGGCGGACATCCGCGCGTTAAGCGCCCCCAATCCGACGGTCTGGATGCGCGCGCCAATCGGCGGCACTGTGATCGAAAACAAGGCCACGCGCGGTGCCGCGGTCTCCCCGGGCGACGTTCTTTATACGCTCGGCACGCTCAACGACGTCTGGATCACGGCCAACATCTACGAGGATGATCTCGCGCGCGTGCACGAAGGCCAGGACCTCGAGGCAGTGACGACCGCCTATCCCGATGACGTCTTCAAAGGGGTGATTTCGCGAATCAGCCCCGGCATCGATCCCACCACCTTTACCGCGCAGATCCGATGCACCGTCGCCAATCCGGGCCTCAAGCTCAAGCCGCAGATGCTCGCGCGAGTGCGGATCGTGACGCGGCCGGGCCAGGCGCTGGTAGTGCCGCAGCAAGCGCTGGTTTTCGACACCGATTCTTATTTCGCCTATGTGCGGGTAACGCCCAACGCGGTCGCTCGGCGCAAGGTCGTGATCACGTCGTGGAACGAAAAAGGTTACGCCCGCGTGGTCTCCGGACTGAGCCCCGGAGACACCGTGGTCGTGGCCGGCTCGCTGCAAGTCGACGAATTGTGGCGCGAGGCCCACGGTCAGGGTTAGGAGCCGCCGGTGATCCGCTCGTTAATGCAGATCGCGCTCAAGGGCCGCGCCGTGATCATCGGCCTGGCTATCGCTCTGCTGCTGTCCGGCATCTACGCCTTCTCCCAGATCGACATCGAGGCTTATCCCGACCCGGTACAGCCGATGATCGAGCTGTTGACGCTGCCCACCGGGCTCAGCGCCGAAGAGGTCGAGCGGTTGGTCACAGTGCCGCTGGAGTACACGCTCAGCACGACGCGCAACCTGGAGGCGATGCGCTCGATTTCGCTGTTCGGCCTCTCTGACATCCGCTGCTATTTCTCGTGGGACAGCGACTACTACTGGGACAACGCCGAGACCATCAACCAGCTCCAGTTTGTCAGCCTTCCGACGGGTATAACGGCGGGCATCTCGCCCGAAAATGCGATCGGCGAGATCTATCGCTACACGGTCGAGAGCCCTGACCACGATCTGCTCAACGAGAAGACCGTCAACGACTGGATTGTCTCGCGCCAGCTCAGCACCGTGCCGGGCGTGATCGGCGACAGCACTTTCGGCGGGCTCACCAAGCAATATCATGTCGACGTTGACCCGCAGAAACTGGACTACTATCACGTTCCGCTTTCTGCCCTGACCAGCGCGCTCACCAACGCCAACATCAGCTCAGGCGGCAACTACCTCGACGTCGGCGAGCAGGCTTTCGACGTGCGTGGCCTGGGTTTCATCGAATCGCTCGACGACATCCGCAACACCGTCCTGTCGGTCAGCAAGTCGACACCGATCACCGTCGGCAACGTGGCCGAGGTCTCGGTCGGCTACGCGCCGCGCCTGGGTATCGTCGGGATGAACAACCGCGACGAGGTGAGCGAAGGCATCGTCCTGATGCGCAAGTACGGCAACACACTCAAGACGCTGCGCGGCGTGGAGGCCAAGGTAAAGCAGCTCAACAGTTCGGGGATGTTGCCGCACGGCTACCACATCGTGCCGTACTACGATCGCACCTCGCTGGTCCAGACCACGCTGCACACGGTGCTGGAGAACCTGACCATCGGGATGGCGCTGGTGTTCCTGGTGCTGATCTTTTTCCTGGGCAATCTGAAGGCGGCGATAATCGCCGCGATCAATATCCCGCTCGCGTTGTGCGGCGCGTTTATCCTGATGCGGGTGAGCGAGACGCCAGCCAACCTGATTTCGCTCGGCGCGATCGACTTCGGCATCATCATCGACACCACCGTGATCGTGATGGAGAACATCAACCGCCATCTGAGCTCGGACGAGTTCGCGCACGAATCCCCGCGCGGACGAATCTTGCGCGCCGCGCAGGAGGTCGGCGGCCCGATGCTCTTTTCGACTCTGATTTTCGTGATCGCGTTTCTGCCGCTGTTCACGATGCGCGGGGTCGAGGGCGCGATCTTCTCGCCGATGTCACACACCTACGCTTACGCGCTGGGGAGCGCGATCCTGCTGGCCGTTACACTAACGCCGGTTTTGGGATCGTTCGCCTTCGCGCGCGGCCTGCACGACGTCTACAATCCCGTGTGGTACGCGATCACCCACTTTTACCATGGCCTGTTCGTGGGCGTGCTGCGATGGCCGCGCCTGACGCTGGTCGTGGTCCTGCTGCTGGCCGCGGTGGCGGCCTCGACCTATCCGCGCCTCGGCGGCGAATTCCTGCCCAAGCTCGAGGAGGGCAACATCTGGGCGCGCGCCACGATGCCGCTCACGATCTCGCTTGACCGCGGCGCCACTTTGACGACGCGGATGCGCCACGTCTTCTTGTCGTTTCCCGAGGTGACGACCGTGGTCTCTCAGCTTGGGCGCCCCGACGACGGGACCGAGACCACCGGCTTCTTCAATATCGAGTTCTCGGTCGACCTCAAGCCGAAGGCGGAGTGGCCCGCGGGGATCGAGAAGCCCGAACTCGTCAAACAGATGGACGATCGGCTCCAGCGCGAGTTCCCCGGCGTGAGTTTCGGCTACTCGCAGAATATCCAGGACAACATCGACGAAGCGCTCTCCGGGGTCAAAGGCACCAACTCGGTCAAGGTGTTCGGCCGCGACCTTGCCGCGGACGAGCGGATCGCCAATCAACTGGTCGAGGTGATGGGCAAAGTGCGCGGCGTGGTCGACCTTGCGGTATATCGCTCGCTCGGCCAGCCCAACCTGGTGATCAAACCCGACCGCGCGGCTGCCGCGCGCTATGGGCTTAACGTATCCGACGTCGCGGCGATCGTGCAGGCGGCGATCGGCGGGCAGGCCGTGACCCAGGTTTTCGAGGGTGACGAGCGATTCGACCTGGTCGTGCGATGGAAGCCGCAGTACCGCCAGAGCCTCGACGCTATCAAGAGCATCCGCGTCGCCACGCCAACCGGCGCCGAGATACCGCTCGCCCAGATCGCGCAGGTCAGCACCGATGAAGGCGCGTCATTCATCTACCGCGAAGGTCTCGAGCGCTACGTGCCGGTGCGCTTTGCCATACGCGGACGCGACCTCCAGAGCACGGTCGAGACCGCCAAGCGGACCGTCGCGCATGAGATAAAGCTCCCCGAAGGAGTGCATCTGGAATGGGCCGGCGAGTATGGCGAGCTGCAGGAGGCCAATCGCCGGCTGATGATCGTGGTGCCGTTCGCGCTCGTGCTGATCGCCGGTGTGCTCTACGCCGCGACCACTTCGCTCATCGACACCTTCATCATCATGGCGCAGATTCCGATCGCCTGCATGGGCGGAATACTCGGCCTGTACCTGACCGGCACGCCGTTCAGCGTGTCGGCCGCGGTCGGCTTCATCTCGATCTTCGGCATCGCCGTGATGGACGGAATCCTGCTGAGCTTCTATATCCGCCAGCTCTGGCAGGAAGGGCATGCGTTCCGCGAGGCGATCATCATGGGCTCGGACCGGAGGCTGCGGGCCACGATGATGACCGACATGGTGGACGCGTTCGGATTGCTGCCGGCCGCGCTCTCGACCCGGATCGGCGCGCAGACCCAGCGCCCGCTGGCGATCGTGGTGATCGGCGGCGCGCTCGCGATCCTGCTGCTGACCCGCATCCTCCAGCCGGTGCTCATCTATCTCTGCCATCGCCGGCTGCGTCTGGAAGACACATCTGCACCAATCGTCCCGCAACGTCCCGCGCCCGGCGTGTGACGCTCAGCGATCGCTGACCGCCGCGCAGCCGCGCACAGGCCGCGCGCCGGCGCTGCTCGCGGCGCGGCCCCGCGCCGTGCTAAACGGGCAGTGGAGGATCTCGCGATGGAGCTTGAAACCCTGGCCCACGGCTACGGTCTCATCGAAGGACCGCGCGTCGACGAACGCAACCGGCTCTACTTCAGCGACGTGCCCAACGGCGGTGTCTACCGGCGAAGCCCCGACGGAACCGTCGAGACTCTCATCCCGCGCCGGCGCGGCGTCGGCGGAATCGCGCTTAATGCGGCGGGCGGAATCGTATGCAGCGGCCGGAGCCTGATCCGCTGGGACGAGGCGACGAAGCAAAGCCGCGACCTGTTCACCGAGTGGGAAGGCCGCGCGCTGCGCGGACTCAACGATCTCACCACCGACGCGCAGGGCAGCGTCTTCGTCGGATCGCTCGAGTTCGACGCGCTCAGCACCGACAAGCCGATCCCCGGCAACGTATTTCGCGTCGACCCGCCCAACACGGTCACCAAGCTGTGGGAGGGGATCGAGGTGACCAACGGGATGGGGTTCAGTCCGGACGCCAGCTTGCTGTATCATTGTGATTCGACCACCAAGGCGGTGTGGGCCTATGACGTTACCGGCGATCGCCGGCTGAAGGACCGCCGCGTCTTCGGCAAGTTGCCCGAGGGATGGCCGGACGGGATGGCGGTCGACGTCGAGGGTGGAGTGTGGGTCGCGGTCGTGCGCTATGGCGAGGTCGTACGGTTCAAAGCCAACGGCACGCTGGAGCGGAGGATCAAGATGCCGGCCGAAATGGTGACGAGTCTCTGTTTCGGCGGTGCCGACATGATGGACCTGTACGTGGTCACGGCTGACAACACCAAGGACGTAAGCCGCAAGGGGACGATCTTCAGGATGCGCGCCGACGTCCCGGGACTGGCAGTGCCCAAGGCACGATTCTAAATGAGACTTGCAGTGCCGAAGGCGCGGTTTTAATTCGCGCAAGCGCAGTTTGATACGGTTTGGCGGGAACATTCATAAGAAGGAGACGCGGGTGGCTCTACAGGTGGGACAGCAGGCGCCGGACTTCACGATGAAGTCGAACAAGATGAAGGACGTGAAACTCTCCGAACTGCGCGGCAGCAAGGTTCTGTTGCTATTCGTGCCGCTGGCGTTCACCGGCACTTGAACCAGTGAATTCGGCAGCGTGCGTGACACGCTGGGAGAGTTCGAACAGCTCGGATGCAAAGTGTTCGGAATTTCCACTGACAGCCCGTTCGCGCTCGACTCGTGGGCGAAGGAGCAGAATTACCAATTCCCGCTGCTCAGCGATTACAACAAGGAAGTGTCGCCGGCCTACGATTCGATCTACGCGGACCTGCTGGGCTTCAAGGGCGTGTCCAAGCGCTCGGCGTACGTGATCGACAGCCAAGGCAAAGTCCGCTACCGCGAGGTGCTCGAGGACGCGCGCCAGCTCCCCAACTTCGAAGCGATCAAGAAGTGTCTCAAGGAGATATCTTAGCTTGAGCGAGCGCCGGCGCGGATCCTGAATCCGCGCCGGCCCGCCGCAAACCGCAGTGGCGCCCATCGAATGCCCAACACTCTCGACGGAATAGTCGCAGTCGACCTCACGCAGAACGTTGCCGGTCCGTATTGCACCCAGCTTCTCGGCGACTTCGGCGCCACGATAATCAAGATTGAGCGCCCAGGGAGCGGCGACGACTCGCGCCGCTACGCTCCCGCATGGCACGGCGGAGGAGCCGAGGCCGGCGACTCGACCGCGTTTCTGGCTTACAACCGCAACAAGAAAAGCGTGTGTGTCGATCTCGATCATGCCGCGGGCGTGGAGATCGTACGGCGGCTTGCGAAGAGTGCCGACATTTTCGTGCATTCGCTCAAACCCGGCAGCGCCGAGGCGCGCGGGCTGGGCTACGATGATCTAAAAGCGCAAAACCCGCGGCTCATCTACGCCGCAATCAGCGGTTTTGGCGAGAGCGGTCCGATGCGCCACCTGCCCGGTTACGACCCGCTCGGCCAGGCGCACTCGGGCGTGATCAGCGTGACCGGCCATCCCGGCGCGCCGCCGGCACGGGTGGTCGTCCCGATCATCGATATGGGTTCGGGACTGTGGCTATTCTCCGGAGTGCTTGCGGCGATTATCGAGCGCGGCAGGACCGGGCGCGGGGCCAGGGTCGGCGTGAGCCTGCTCGAGACCGGCGTCGCGTGGACCACGCTGCACATGAGCAACTACATGGCGACCGGCGAGGTGCCCGAGCGCACCGGCTCGGCGTCGCCGGCGGCGGCGCCCTATGAGGCGTTCGAGACAGTGGATGGATGGATCATGATCGCGGCCGGCAACGATCGGCTGTTCGGCCGCCTATGCGAGTTGCTGGGCATCCCGGAGATCGTCGAGGACGATCGCTTCAGGAGCAACGCCGCGCGCGTGCCGCGCCGCGCCGAGTTGCACGCGATTATCGAAGAGCGCACACGGCCGCGTCCAACCGAACACTGGGTCGCGGCGCTGCGCGAGGTTGGCGTGCCGTGCAGCCCGATCAACCGCCTCGACCAGGTGCACGACGACCCGCAGGTCAATGCCACCGGAATGATCAAGCGAATCGACGGCTTTCGCGTGCCCAATTTCGAGATCGTCGACGTCGCGGTGAACGTCAACGGCGAGAAGGCAGTGCTGCGCTCGATGGCGCCGCGGCTCGGCGAGCATACCGACGAAGTGCTGCGCGCGGCCGGCTACGCGGAGAAGGAACTCGCCGCGCTGCGCGCCGCCAAGACGATCGGTTAGATGATCGGTCAGATGATCGGTTAGCGGGAGGCCTCGGCGCCGAGGTCGCCCGCGGCGAGCGCCGCGCTGGCCACGATGGTCAAGACGAATGCGCCCGCGCGCATTGCCGCGGCGAATGGTTCACCCGGAAGCTTCTCGCCGAAGACCGCGATTCCGCCCGCGATCGGTATCACGTTGGAGATCGCGGAGGAGAGCGGCATCGCGATGATCCCGCGGCCCATCGCGAACGAGTTCTGCAACATCACCAGCCCCGCCACGTTGGTCACGATCGTCAGATAAGTATAAGGGCTCACGAGCAGTACCGTCGCGAGCGCGGCAAGGTCCGAAGCGGCGGCCAGACCGTCGGCGAGCGGCTTGGTGTAGAGGCTCGGCGAATCCCAGCGCAATTCCCGACGCGATCGCGGTGGCCGCGCCGTTTTGCCGCAGCCCTCGCGCGAGCAGCAGCGCCAGCGTGATCGCGACCGCGGCTACAGAGGCTATCGCGAGCGCACCGGTCATCGAGCGGGCTTTGAGCTGCACCCGCATCGAGCGAGTCGGCGAGCATCAGCATCGCCACCACGACGACGCCAATCCCGAGCCATTCCCACAGCCGCGCGCGCTCGCCGAGGAAGACCACCGCGAGCACCACGAACAGCGCGATCCCGCCCTGCATCGCCACCGCCATCATCGAAACCGGGGTGCCCACGAGCGCGACCATATACAGCGCATAGCCGGCGGCCTGCACCGCGAGTCCGCCGATCCATACCGGGTCGCGAATCCACGCCATCACCGCGCCGAGCGTGCCGCGCCCGCGCGCCATCGGCAAAACGCTCGCGCGGATTTTCATCATCATCAGCCCGAACGCGAGCAGCAGGCTGGCGACGAGCCCCAGCGCGAGGTTCTGCGCGAGTGCGCCGCGCGCGCTAGCCATCGGTGATTTCGCGCATCACGCCGTCGCGCGAGATGGTGAAGCGCCGCCCGCCCCATGCCACTTCATGGCCAACCAGGCTGGCGGCCCAGATTGCGGCCATCACCAGGTCCTTCAACGGCACCAGCCACACGTCGCGCATCAGCTCCGGCAGCTTCAGCGTGCGGGCCAGGATCAGCGCCGAGCTCGCCAGGCGCGCGGCGATCACGGCGGCGCAAACGGCGATCGCGGCGGGGCGGGCACCGGTTGCGGCCAGCATCACGAGCGCCCACAGAGGTCCGTTGATCAGGATGGTGAGCAGGCTCAACGGACGCATCGTGCGGTAGGTTCGAGCCCATCGGAGCTTGCGCTGCCAGAATTCGCGGAAGGTGGTCTCTTCGCAAGCCGAGGTGACGAGCGAGCGCGAGAGCCTGATCTCCCATCCGCTTTCGACCACCGCGCGGCCCAGCTCGAAGTCGTCGGCGAGCTTGTCACCGAGCGGGCGCATGCCGCCGGCGGCTTCCAGAGCCGTGCGGCGCACCGCGATGGTCGCGCCGAAGGCATAGCGCAGAGGCTCGATCGCGACCGCCACCATCACCATCGGGGCGAAGTCGGTGTTGATGAAAAGCGCGGCCAGACGCGAGGCAAAGGTGCCGGTCGGCCGCGCGCGATAGGCGCAGGTCACCAGCCCCACGCGCTCATCGGCGAAGAGTTCGCCGATGAGGCGGTCCAGATGGCCACGCTCCACCGAGATATCGGCGTCGCTGAGCACGAAGGCGTCGGCGCGCTCGGCCCGCTCGGCCATGCGGATGACCTTGGCGATCTTGCGGTTGGTGACGCCGGCTTCGTCGCCGACGATGAGCGTGATGCTTGCGTAAGGGTACTGCGAGCGCAGCGCGACCGGCGCCTCGGCGGCGCGATCCTCATAGCTCGGGACGGCGAAGAAGAAGTCGGCGCGCGGATAGCCACTTTCGAGGTAGCTTGCGAGGTTGGCGAGCAGGGTGGAAGTCAGCCCGGAGAGCGGCTTCAGCACCGCGATGCGCGGCGGCGGCTTGGGGAGCGGCGGGGCCGGGTCAGAGACGTGCGCGGCAAAACGCATCGCGACCATC
The DNA here is from genome assembly GCA_963771325.1 of uncultured delta proteobacterium. Lineage (GTDB taxonomy): Bacteria > Desulfobacterota > Binatia > Binatales > Binataceae > JAKAVN01. Next base: position 148,804 of record CAVYTJ010000009.1, read on the forward strand.
AGCGAGGCCGCGTAGTAGACCAGCGAACACGCGACGCCGAGCGTCGCGAGCGAGAGCAGCAGAATAGTCACGATACCTTCGCGCTGGCGCTAGGATGTGGCGGCGCGCCATACAAGGAGAACGCGCCGCCGGGCAACGGCGTGTTCGTCTCGCCCGGCGCGTCGTGGCGCGGACGAACGGAGGTCGAACGTTATCGCTGCCGCGCGCACGTCCGGCGCGGCTACGCCGAGACCTGCTCGGCCGCGGCAGCGGTCTGTGCGCGCCGCTGGCGCATCGTGGAGAGAAACTGTCCGCCCTCTTTGAGCAGCCGCTTGCACTCCTCGCGCGAACCCATCATCTTGCGCACCGCCTTGAAAATATAGCGCGGGCGAAAGTAGAAACTGCGGTAGAAGCGCTCGACCGCGCCGTAGATCTCGTCGTTACTCAGCCCCGGATATTTGATCGTGCACTTCTGGTAGCCCGACTCGTCGAGCAGCGGATCGACCGCCAGGTAGCCGTTTTTGACCACGTAGTTGTAAAGCTCGGTGCCGGGGTAGGGCGAGGCGAGCGAGACCTGGATGGTTTCGCAATCCATCTCGCGCGCGAAGCGCATCGTTTCCTGGATCGTCTCGCGGGTCTCGCCCGGCAAGCCGAGGATGAAGGTGCCATGGATCAGGATGCCGATTTCGTGACAGTCGCGGGTGAAGCGCCGCGCGCGATCGAGCCTCACGCCCTTCTTGATGTTCTTGAGAATCTGGTCGTTGCCGCTTTCGTAGCCGACCACGAACAGGCGCAGGCCGCCGTCCTTGAGCACCTTGAGGGTTTCGTAATCGACGTTGGCGCGCGAGTTGGTCGACCAGGTGATGCCGAGCGGCTTGAGTAACTGGGCAATCTTGCGCGCCCGCCCCGGATCGGCGGTGAACGTGTCGTCGTCGAAGAACAGCTCCTTCATCTTGGGGAACTTGCTCTTCATCGCGACCACTTCTTCGTAAACGTTCTCGGGACTGCGCACGCGGTAGCGATGGCCCTGCGTGACCTGCGGCCACAGGCAAAAAGTGCATCGCGCCGGGCATCCGCGCCCCGTATACATCGAGACGTACGGGTATTGGCAGTAGGGGCTGTTGTATTTCAGGTAGTCGAGATTGTTTTGGTAGACCTCGGTGACGAACGGCAGCTTGTCGAGTTCCTCGTTGGTCAGCTGCGCGCGATCGGGATTGTGATGAATCGCGCCGTCCTTGCGATACGAGATCCCGCCCACCTTGCTCCAGTCCCGGCCCTGAGCCACTTCGACCATCGAGTGATCGAACTCGCGCCGTCCGGCGATGTCGATCGCGGACGAAATCTTGAGTGTCTCCTCGGGCTGGGCGGTAGGATGGCCGCCGACGAAGGCAATGATGCAATCGGGATTCGCGGCCTTGATCGCCTCGGCCGTGCGCGCGTCCATCCGCAGCGACGGCGTCGAGGTGTGCAGCACCACGAAATCATAGGCCTTGGCTTCCTCGACCGTGCGCTTGAGGTCGTAGCCGTGAGGCGGAGCGTCGAGCAGACGCGCTCCCGGGATCATCCCGGCCGGGTAGGCTAGCCACGTCGGATACCAGAACGACCAGACCTCGCGCGTGGCCTGATAGCGCGACCCCGCACCACCGTCAAAGTCCTCGTAGGAAGGAGGATTCAGGAAAAGCGTCTTCATCACGTCCATATTCTGGTCGTCTCCACGAGCCTGTCCGATTGGTTAGTGCGACTATACAAACCGCCAAGGGCACAGGCAAGATACGTCCGCACACGAATTGTAGGCGAAGAAGCTTGACCGATCGGGTGCGCGGGTGAGGGGTGCGGCGCCCGGGTCTGATCGCGCTAAGCTCGTAGCCGCATGATGGATTTTGAGCATCGGCGGGAGCCCTTACTGCCCCGCCCGCTTTTTCTGCGGCGGATGGCGCGATGGACCGCGGTCGCGGGCGTCGTGCTCGTCGGATCGCTCGCGCTCGGGGTCTTCGGCTATCATTTCATCGAGGGGCTGCCGTGGATTGACGCGCTGCTCAACGCCTCGATGATCCTGGGCGGGATGGGCCCGGTCGATCCGCTGCGGACCAGGGCTGGAAAGCTATTCGCCTCGTTCTACGCGCTTTACAGCGGCCTCGCGATCATCAGCATCGCCGGGCTGCTGCTCGCTCCGGTGGTTCATCGCTTCCTGCACAAGTTCCACCTCGAAGGGCGGGCAGCAGGAACGGACGCGAAAAGCCCCAAACGTCGAGGGCGTCGCTGATGCTTCGAGGGTCGGTAGTAATTGCACGCTCGCCACGCGCGCTATAGGGTGCCTCAAATGCGAGCGACAGCAATCGCAATTGCAGGATTGGCGCTGATGCTGCTGGCGGCGCGGGCGTTCGCGCAGAGCGACGAGTGGGAGCAGGTGCCGTCGGATTCCGGACAGGGCGCGGCCACCGAGGGCGGCGGCACGGCCAGGCGCCGGCGCGCGACAAGAGTGCGATGGCGTGCGCGATGGTGGGAGCGCTCGTCCAGCAAACGGCGAAGCTGCGCGACCAGGGCGTGACCGAGGAATCCCAGCTCGCGAGCATCGATAAGCCCGGCGGCAAGCTTTATCAGCTCACGGTCGGGAACATGCTGTCCGCGGATACCGCGGGAACGCTGCGCGCCGGGATACATCGCGAGATCGCCTACGTCTACGAGCATCGCGAGATGACGCCCGCGCAGCTCGGCGATCGCGCGCGTCAGACCTGCGGCAGTCCGGAGAGCAGCATCCCGCCGCCGGGCTGAGTGCGTGAGATGCGAGGCTTTGGAATCTGACGCTCAGCGGCCTGTCCGATAGCGGTCGTCGAGTCGCTTAGAATTCCTCGTGGCGCTGGAGCGCGCGCCGCAGTGCCGCCACGTTCTGCACCAGCACGCTCGGCAGGTTCAATGTCCCTGCCACGGCGGAGTACGGATAAAGCCGCGAGTTGATATGCGCGTGCAGCGGCAAGCCCTCGCCCTGGTGAATTTCGTAGTCAAGCGGCAACGGCCCCAGCACCCGCAGGATGCGGCAGATCGCGCGCGCGAACAGCCCTAGCTCCGCGGGCTCCAGCTCCGCCAGCGTGCCGCGAAACCGCGGCATCATCACGTCGTAGCTGCGCGGGAACGCGCCGATGGGGCTCGCGAAGCTGACCACGCCCGCGCGCCGCTCGATTAGCAGGCCCAGCCGCTCGACCAGTTCGAGCAGCTCATCCCACAGCCCCGGCGTTCGCCGCTCAGCCTCGGCCTCGGCGACCAACGCCGGCAGCGCCGAGGGCGCGCCGATGAGCTGTTGATGGAGATGCGGTTGCGAGGCGCCGGACTCGCGCCCCTGGTTTTTGCGGATCACGATCGAGCGTACCGCGCGGTTCTCCATCGCGCGGCGCATCACGGCTACGTCGGTCTGGACGAGCCGCAGAAAATGCTCCTCCCCGAGCGCGCCGGTGCACATCAGGTCGCCGGCCGCGCGCGGCTTTAGGCTCGAGAAATGACGCGGGTCCTCGACCACGATATACGACTCGTTGCGCCCGCCGGTGAGCTCGGCCGGGACGCGCGGGAAGAGGTTGTTGAACACGCGCATCACCCACTCGGCGCCGGCGCCCGCGCCGCCGGCGGTCTCGTCGCCCTTCCACTGCGGGAACTCGGTGGGCGTGACGCGCATAATTTCCGCCGGCGCCATCGCTTCGTTGCCGGGACAGAACGGGCACGTCGAATGCGCCTGCGCGATCTCCGCGGCGCCGAGCGTGGGCGCGCCCGGGTCAAGTTCGCTGCGGCCGCCCAGCGTGAAGGCAAAGCTCTTGCCGCGCACGTCGACGACGTAGGAGATGACGCCGGTTATCGGATTCTTGATCCAGACTAGCGCGCCGTCGCGAACTTCGTATTCAATCGGCATCGGTCAATTCTTAGCCTTGGCGCGCCCGGTTTTTCAACGCGAGCGCCGCTCGCGCACGCCAGGGCTATAGGGTATCGCGTGACCGCAACGGACGCTGCCTTGACAGTGCCGGGGGGCTCGGTTATCCGTTTTAGGGGACGCATCTGCGCCTGGGCGATCTCGGGGTCTGGCGCTCCGCTCACGAGCGGGCACCAGGCTTTTTTTTGGCCGCCGCCCATCGTAAGCGCGGGGCTAATGTTGGTGAAAAACCCGGTAAAAAAATACCTGTTTACGCCCGGGCCCGCACCGGTTCCGCCTGAAGTCCTGCTCGAGATGGCGCGTCCGATGATCCATCATCGCACGCCCGAGTTCAGCGCCGTGCTCGACCAGGCGCGCGAGCGGATGCGCCCGCTGTTCGGCACGCGCCAGGAGGTGATTCTGCTCGCAGCCTCCGGCACCGGCGCGATGGAGGCGGCGGTGACCAACCTGCTCGCGCCGGGCGAGCATGCGGTCTACGTCAACGGTGGGAAGTTTGGCGAGCGCTGGGGCAAGCTGCTCGCCGCGTATGGGATGACCGGCCACGAGATCCGCGTCGAATGGGGCCGCGCGGCGCGTCCGGAGCAGGTCGAAGAGGCGCTTCGCGCCAATCCCAATGCGCGCGCGGTGCTGATGCAGGCGAGTGAGACCTCGACCTGCGCGGTCCATCCGGTGGCCGAAGTCGCCGCGATTACGCGCGCGCGCGACGCCATGCTGATCGTCGACGGGATAACCTCGGTCGGCGTGTTCGAGCAGAAGATGGACGAGTGGGGTGTCGACGCGCTGGTCACCGGCAGCCAGAAGGCGCTGATGCTCCCGCCGGGACTCGCGATGGTGGCGCTGTCGGAGCGCGCGCTGGAGCGTGCGCAGCGCTCGCGCACGCCGCGCTATTATTTCGATCTGGTGCGCGAGCTCAAGGCACAGCGGGACGAGCATACTACCGCGTGGACCGCCGCCGTCTCGCTGGTGTTGGGGCTCAACAAGTCGCTCGAGATGATTCACGCCGAAGGATTGCCGCAGGTTTTCGCGCGCCATCGCACGATGGCCGAAGCGACGCGCGCGGCCGCGCCCGCTCTGGGACTGAATCTCCTCGCGCCCGACAATCCGGCACCGGGCGTGACCGGGATTCTCACGCCAGCCAGACTCGACGGATCCAAACTCGTGCGCTACATGCGCGACGAACTGGGCGTGTCGGTGCAGGGCGGGCAGGATCAGATGAAAGGCAAGCTGGTGCGCGTCGGCCACATGGGATATCTGAGCCCCTTCGACATGCTGATCGCGGTCGGGGCGCTGGAGATGGCGCTCGCGCATCTCGGCCATCGCTTCGAGACTGGCGCGGGCGTGGCCGCGGTCGCGCGCCGCATCGCAACCGGGGCCTGAGCGAAAGCCATGGCGGAGACGACGTTGCGCGTTCTGCTGAGCGACCCCCTCAATGCGCAGGGCGTCGAGGTGTTCCGCCGCTACCCGCAGCTCAAGGTCGACGTCAAGACCGGGCTCAAGCCGGCCGAGCTGGCCGAAATAATCGCGCCCTATCATGGACTCGTCGTGCGCAGCGCGACGCACGTGACGGGCGAGGTCGTCGAGCGCGCCGATTCGCTGCGCGTGATCGGGCGGGCGGGCGTCGGCGTCGACAACATCGACCTCGAAGCGGCGACGCGGCGCGGAATCGTGGTGATGAACAGTCCGCTCGGCAACAGCGTCACCACTGCCGAGCATGCGATCTCGATGATGATGGCGCTCGCGCGGCATATTCCCGCCGCCAACGCGGCAGTGCGCGCGGGGCGATGGGATCGCAGCAAGTTCATCGGCATCGAGGTCTGCAACAAGACCCTCGGCGTGATTGGGCTGGGCAATATCGGGCGCATCGTGGCCGAGCGGGCGCTCGGGCTCAAGATGAAGGTGATCGGATACGATCCGATTCTGACCGGCGAGGCGGCGGCGCGGATCGGGGTCGAGATGGTGACGCTGGAACAGCTCTACCGGCGCGCCGATTTCATCACCGCGCACACGCCGCTCACCCGCGACACCAGGTCGCTGGTGGGCGCGGCGGCCTTCGCGATGATGAAGCCGGGTGTGCGGATCATCAACTGCGCGCGCGGCGGAATCGTCGACGAGCAAGCGCTCGCCGAGGCGCTCGCGTCGGGCAAAGTCGCGGGCGCGGCGCTCGACGTGTTCGTCGAAGAACCGCCGCCCAAAGACCATCCGCTGCTCCGCTTCGACAACGTGATCGCGACGCCCCATCTGGGCGCGGCGACCGACGAGGCGCAAATCCAGGTCGCGATCGACATCGCGCAACAGACCGCCGAATTTCTCATCAATGGCGTGATTAGCCATTCGGTCAACATGCCGGCGCTCTCGCCCAAGGAACTGGAGACGCTCGGACCTCATCTGCGGCTGGCCGAGCGGCTGGGCCGCCTTGCCGCGCAGCTCATCGCCGAGCCGCCGGTGAAAATCACGGTCGGCCTGGGAGGCGAGGCGGCCGGGCTCAAGGCCGAACCGATTACGGCGGCGGCGCTCAAGGGATTGCTGAGCGGCTTTCTCGACCAGGATTTCAACTACGTCAGCGCGCCCTTCATCGCGCGCGAGCGCGGTATCGGCGTCACCGAGAGCCGCTCGCGCGAAACCACCGACTACATCAACACGCTCACGCTGAGCGTGCGCACGCCGAGCGGCACGCACGAAGTCGCCGGCGCGGTGATCGGCAACCGCGGTCTCAGGCTCGTCCGAATCGACGGCTACCGGGTCGAGGCGGTGCCCGAGGGCTACTTCCTGATGCTCCATAACCGCGACGTGCCGGGCGTGGTCGGCGCAGTGGGCTCGATGCTGGGGCAAGCGGGGATCAATATCGCGGGGCTGGAACTGGGACGCGATCGCGCGGGCGGGATGGCGCTCAGCCTGGTCGAGGTCGACGGCGCGGTTCCGGCCGAGGTGCTCGAGCGCCTCAAGACCATCCCGGCCATAACCTCGGCCGCGCTGCTCAAACTCTAGGATGGGTACGCACGGATTCTCCGATGCGGCCGAAGCGAGGCGCCGTGCGGCATCGCCGCGCACGGATATGACGCGATGAAGACAGTGGCGGTGGTTGGCACCCAATGGGGTGACGAGGGCAAGGGCAAGATCGTCGACATGCTGGCGGCCGACGCCGACGTCGTGGTGCGCTTCCAGGGCGGCAACAACGCCGCGCACACGCTGGTGGTCGACGGCGAAAAATTCATCCTGCGCCTGATCCCGGCCGGCGCGCTCCATCGGGACAAGGTCTGCGTGATCGGCAACGGCACGGTGGTCGATCCGATTGCGCTGGCCGAGGAGCTTGCGGCGCTGCGCGCGCGCGGACGCTTCCTCGACGACTCGCTGCTCAAGCTCAGTTGCGACGCGCACATGGTGATGCCATACCATCGCGCGATCGACCGCGCGCGCGAGGCGCGGGCCGGCCGCCGCGCGATCGGGACCACCGGCTTTGGCATCGGTCCGGCTTACGAGGACAAGATGGCGCGCGTGGGGTTGCGTTTCGACGAGCTCAACAACTTCGCGCGCTTTCGTGAGAAGCTCACGCGCAATCTCGCCGACAAAAACGCGTATCTGCGCGCCGTGCTCAAGGCCAAACCGCTGAAGGGCCCGGAGATCATCGATCAGATGAAACGCGTGCGCGCCCGGATGCTGCCGTATCTCTGCGACACCGGCGCCTACCTGGCCGAGGCGGTCGCCGCCGGCAAGAGCGTGCTGTTCGAGGGCGCGCACGGCACGATGCTCGACATCGACCACGGCACCTATCCGTTCGTGACCTCGTCCAACTGCATCGCGAGCGCGGTTTTTTCCGGCGCTCCGCTTGCTCCGGGAAGCCTCGACGTGGTGCTCGGCATAAGCAAGGCCTACACCACGCGCGTGGGCGGGGGCCCGTTTCCCTCGGAAATAAAAGGTGCGCTCGCCAACCGGCTGCGGGCCGAGGGCGAGGAGTTCGGCAGCGCGACCGGGCGGCCGCGGCGGATCGGATGGTTCGACGCGGTGCTGGCGCGCCTAGCGGTGCGGCTTAACGGGATGTGGGCGCTCGCGCTCACCAAGCTCGACGTGCTGACCGGGATCGATCCGCTGCGCATGTGCGTCGCGTATCAACTCGGCGCCAAGCGCTACGACGAGATGCCGCCCGGGCGTGCCACGCTCGAACGCGCGCGGCCGGTGTACGAGGAGATGCCCGGATGGAGCGAAAGCTTGAGCAGTGCGCGCTCGTTGAGCGACTTGCCGCCCAACGCGCGGCGCTACCTGGAGCGAATCGCGGAACTTGCCGGCGTGCAGCTCGCGATGGTCGGCGTCGGCGCGCAGCGCGACGCGACGATCGTGCTCAGCAATCCGTTCCTGGTGTAGGCCGCCCCCCTCTCTGAGCCCTCGCCCGGATCTGGTTTAGGCGGCGCAGACCGCCGCGAAGCTGGAGATCGCGACGCCGCGGCGGCCTTGGCGGATCTCGTTGCGGTCGAAGCCGTTGGTGCAGTAAGCGAGCGAGATTCCGGTCGCCGGATCGGCCCATCCGATTTGGCCGCCCGCGCCGCCGTGCCCGAACGCCGCCGGCGAGTTGGTCTTGCCGAAGCCGCGGAAGTTGGCCATGCCGTCGTCGCCCGCGACCACCACGCCGAGTGCGCGGTTGACCTTGTGGCCGAGATACGGATCGGTGTAGTCGCCCGAGCGCGGGCGCAGTGCCTCGGCGAGCGTCTCAGGCTTCCACAGCGGCCGTCCGTCCTTGCCGCGATTGTGCATTACGCCCTGGTAAAAAAGCGCGAGTTCGGCCGCGGTCATGATCCCGCCGCCGCCGGGCACGCCCGCTTCGCGCACGGCCGGCGAATTGAAGCCCAGGATCATCTCTTCGACCACTTCGGTCTCGAGCATTGGCGGCAAGCCCAGCTTGCGCAGTTCCTCGTTCGAGAGCGCCTCGCCTAAGTAGACCAGGTCGGCGACACGATGATTGAGCTCCGGCGGAAGTCCGAGGTACATCCCCGGCAGGCCCAGCGGCAGCGCGATACGCTCGCGCACGAACTGGCGGAAGTCCATCCCGGCGCGGCGCTCGATTATTTCGGCGATCACCCAGAAGCCGGAGGTCGGATGGTAGAAGTAGCGGCTGCCCGGAGGAAACTCCGGGCGCCACTTGGCAAAGCGCTCCAGCCGTTTGGCGCGATCGTGCCATTCGCTCTGCGCATACGGCGCGTTGGGAAAGCCCGCGGTGTGCAGCAACACTTGTTCGACCGTGATCACGTCCTTGCCGTTGGTGCCGAACTCGGGAACGATATCGGCCACGCGCTCGCGCACGTCAAGCTTGCCCTCGCCGATCAGCAGCCAGGCCGCCGCCGACATTATCGCTTTGGTGCAGGAGAAAATGGTGTAGAGCGTGTCGTTAGTGGCGGGACGGTCCGCGCCGCCCTGCACCGCGTGCCCAAAGGTGCGCATCGCGCCGACCTTGCCATTGCGCGCAATCGCTATCTGGCACGACGGCAGCAGCCCCTCGTTGACTTCGCGCGCGGCGCGCTCGAACAGCCCGTCGACCTTTTGCTGATCGAGGCCGGCTTCGCGGGGGTTTTCGGCAAAGAACTCGTGTGCGGGCATTTCGTGGGTTTCTCCGTTGGAATGCTCTTCGGTCCGGAAAACGCTGGAGTTCCAGAGATAACATATCGGCGGCCGGACGGTCCAATGTATGATATCGCTTCGCGTGTGTAATATCCCTTCGCGCCCAGCGAAGTTGTCACGGCGGCGCGTAATCTCACCGTAGTTATGCAGTTGCATCATGCAACCCGATGGTGCTATGAACCTCTATCGACATGGTTGCATGATGCAACTAACGCATAAGCGCTGACCGTTGCTCGCGGAGGAATAAACATGGCCCGGGAACTCGAGTTTTTCTTCGATTATGGAAGCCCGTTCAGTTATCTAGCCGACAGCCAGCTCAAGGGGCTGGCCGAACGCACCGGCGCGCGCGTGATCTACCGGCCGATGCTGCTCGGCGGGGTATTCAAGGAGACCGGCAACTCCTCGCCGATCGCGATCGAGGCCAAGCGCAAATATTCGAATATCGATCTGGCGCGCTGGGCGAAGCACTACGGGGTGGCGGCGCTTCACAATGCGCACTTTCCGATCAACACGATACGCCTGATGCGCGGGGCGATCGCGGCCGAGCACCTGGGCGTCTTCCCGGCGTACCATCGCGCGATCTACGACGCGTTCTGGCGCGACGGGCTCAATCTCGGCGACGCGGCGGTCGTGCGCGAAGTTCTTCAGCGGGCGGGCCTCGACGCGGAACGGATCGCGGCGGCGTCCGAGGAGCCTGCAGTCAAGGATGCGCTCCGCGTCTCGACCGAAACGGCGGTCGCCCGCGGCGCGTTCGGCGCGCCGACGTTCTTCGTCGGCGATCAGATGTTCTGGGGCAACGATCGCCTGATGTTCGTCGAGCAGGCGCTGAGCGCACTTTCGTAAGAAGCGGAATCGCGTTATTCGGGATGCTCTCAAAGGGCGTTCACCAAGGGCGTCCACTTAGGAGGGATCGGGGCCTTGCGCGGCGACCCATCCGGCGCGGCCGGGCAGGGTCGCGCGCACGACCTCGCATACCGGCAGTTCCGCGCCGCCCAGGGGCGCCGCGACCTCATCGAGGCGGACGAACTTCGCTCCGCGCGCCTTCAACGCGCGAATCAGGTTGGTGAAACTCTCCAACTCGGCCATCCCTTCGGTCTCGGCGTGCACCGTATGGACGTTCAGGCGGTCGGCGTTGAACTGCGTCAGATAAAATTCCAGCACTGCGGCCGCGTCGGGCAGGTCCTCGCGTCCCATCACTTCGTCCAACGTCGGTAGCGTGGTTGGAATCTCGGGTGTTTTGAGGATTTCGCCCTCGACGCGGCATCGAAACGGCGTCCTGCCGCGCGTGTCGCTGCGATAGCTGAGGCCCATCGAGTCGAGCGCCGTGAGCGCGATCGCATTGGTGCGCCATCCGGGGGCCGCGAAGCCGCGCGCCCGTTCACGGAAGATCGCGCGATAGGCCTCGAACGCGTCGCCCAGCTCGGCGCGGATTCCGGCTTCGCCCAGTTTGTCGATTCCGTCCTGCCATCGCACATGGTCCCAGCCATGCACGCCGATCTCGAAGCCCGCGCGTCCCAGGCCGCGCACGATGTCGGGCAGCGCAAGCGCGATCGGCCGCGCCGGCAGCAGCGTGCCCGAGAGCACCGTGCGCAGGCCATACATCCTGACCGCCCTGGTGCGGCGCATCTTTTTCAGGAAAGCCGGGATTGCGCAGCACGCGCACGATCGCGCGGCCCGAGTTGTCCGGTCCCATCGCGATGTAAAAGCTCGCTGCGACGCCCTCGGCGGTGAGCATCCGCGCGAGCCGCGGCACGCCGGCCGCGAGTCCCTGATGCGTGTCGACGTCAATTTTGAGTGCGACTTCCAAACCGTTCCTCGAGTGCTTCGATTATGCGCTCCATCTGGATGCCCCGCGAACCTTTGACCAGCACGACGTCACCCGCGCGGACGAGCGCGCACACGATCTCCGCGGCGGCGCCGCTATCCGATGCGATTCGCACGCGGCTGCCGCCGCTGCGGCCGGCGTCGCCGGCGGCAGCGGCGGCAGCCGCGCTCATCTCCGCACCCACGGCGATGAAAGCCGCGGGTGCGAGCCGCATCACGTCGGCAACGACCTCGGCATGCATCGCGGGCGCGAGCGCACCCAGCTCCAGCATGTCGCCGAGCGCGACGACCAGGCGCGCACCGGGCGCCTGCGCACTTTCGTGCGCGGCGTCCAGCGCGGCCCGCACCGAGCGCGGGTTGGCATTGTACGTGTCGTCGATCACCAGCAGGCCGCCGAGCGCGCGCATCTGCAAGCGCCCGGCGACCGGCGCGACGCTTTCGAGCGCGCGGGCAACGGCGGCGAGTTCGTCCGCCGTAAGCGGGCGGACGCGCAATGCGGCGGCGGCCGCCACGGCCGCCGCCGCATTGCGCGCCGCCGCGGCGCCGAGCAGCGCGAGCGCGGCCTCGAGCCGCGCCGGCGCGCCCGCGGCAACGAGCCGCGGGCTGAGCGCGAGCGTGACGTGCGAGCGCGCGGCGCCGGCCACGGCCGGCGCCCGCGCCGCGATTCGCACGTCGGCGTCCGGCGCGGCACCGAAGGTCACGACCTCGGCGCCGCGCGGAATACGCTCCATCACCAGGCGCTCCTCGGTGCAGGCCACCACCGCGCGGCGCGCTGTGGTGAATAGCGCGGCCTCTTCGTCGGCGATTTCCTCGAGGCTGCCCAGCCCTTCGCTGTGCTCGACGTCGACGTTGAGTACGGCGGCGACGTCGGGCTCGACGATTCGCGCGAGACGCACAATCTCGCCGCGCGTGTTGGTGCCGCACTCGAGTACGGCGGCGCGATGGCGCTCGGTGAGCGTGAAGATGGTCATCGGCACGCCGATAAGGTTGTTGAGATTGCCCGGTGTGGCCAGCGTTTCACCGAAGAGCGCGCGCACCACGGCTGCGCAGAGCTCCTTGGTGCTGGTCTTGCCGACCGCGCCGCCAATTGCGACGCATGCGAGCGGATGCGTCGCGCGTGTACGTCGCAGATGATGGCGCGCGAGAGCGCCAAGGGCGGCGAGCGTATCGTCGACTTCGACCGCGGCAAGGCCAACCGCGTCGGCAGGACGGCGGCCGCGCTCGACTATCGCGGCGGCGGCGCCGCGGCGCGCCGCCTCGGCGAGGTAGGAATGGCCGTCGCGCCCGACGCCGCGGAGCGCCACGAACAGGGCGCCGGCGGCGAGCGAGCGCGTGTCGATCGTCACTCCACGTACGATCGTGTCAGGCGCGCCGAACATCTCGCCGCCGGTTGCGGCGGCGACTTCGTCGAGCCTGAAAGCGCACTGGTTGATTGGTATCGGCGTCGCCATCGTTACGCCCGCGCCGGCCGTACCCCCGAAGCTGACGCGGACCTAACAGTGATTACGTGTCCCGATGCGGCTTGACAACCGTGCGCCGGGCGGACAAGCCTCGTTCGTCGAAAGCACGCACGAGAGGAGTCACCGATGGCCCAGGCCGCATCGCCGCTGGTCGGCATTATTATGGGGAGCAAGAGCGATTGGGAGCACATGTCGGCAGCGGCCGAAGCTCTGAGCGAATTTAAAGTATCGCATGAAGTGAGAATTCTCTCCGCGCATCGCACGCCCGACCTCACGCTGGAGTACGCCGCCTCCGCCATGGAGCGTGGACTGCAGGTGATGATCGCGGGCGCCGGCGGCGCGGCCCATCTGCCCGGCGTGATCGCGGCCAAGACCATACTGCCGGTGATCGGCGTGCCGATGCCGACGACGGCCCTTAGCGGAATCGACTCGCTACTGTCGATCGTGCAGATGCCGCGCGGCGTGCCGGTGGCGACGATGGCGATTGGCAAGGCCGGCGCCGCCAACGCGGGCTTGTTCGCGGTCGCCATTCTCGCGCTCAGCCGCGAGGACCTCGCCGAGCAATTGGTCAAATGGCGGGCCGCGCGCGCGCAGGAAGTGCTCCAGCAGAAGCTGCCCTGAAATCACGGAGAATCGCGGGGAGTGTCGATGCGAGGGCTGCCGGCGAAATTCCAAAACCGCTTGCAACAAAACCGTTTGCGACAAAACCGCTGGCGACATGACCGCTTGCAATCGGTCGAGAACGCCGTCGTCGTCGATGTCCTCTTTTTTGCCGCGCTGATCGCCGCGCTTGCAGGCATCGGCGCAAAGCCCGCGCGCGCCGTCGAGGCACCGCAGATAGTCGTCAAGGTCGGCGGTAAATTGCCGGTGCCGCCAACGATTCCGCTCGGCGTGATCGCGACCGACCCGGTGCTGCAAGAGGTCCTGAGTCAGGATTTCCAGGTGGCGGGACGGCTGGCGAGCCCCAGCGCGACGTCGGAATTGACCTTGACCGTCACGCTGACCCATCGCGCGCTGGAGCCGGGGATGTCGCTCAACGAGGTCGCGCCGGGCAACGGTGACGCGGTCGCGCTGCTCAGGCAGGCTGGCGTCAAGGCGCCGCCACTGCCGGAACAAGCGGCGCAGAAGATCAGAAAGGATAAGGACAGCGACTCCGACGCGGACGACACGAGCGCGGCCGAGGGCAACTCGCACTCGAAGAATGACGTCAACAGCTACGAGCAGCAGGGCCAGATGCAGCAGCAGTCCGCTCCGATGAATCGTCCGCCTCTGCCGCTGACGCCATGGCCGGTGCCGCCGGCGATGGCGCAACAACGCTCGCCGATACCGCCATACATGCAGCCGCTCCAGCGCACCAACCCGCTCGATGAGGCGCGACACGAACGCGAGGCGAGCGCCGTGTATGACACGATTTTCGTCGGGCGCGTGACAGCAGGTAGCGACGTTAGCGAGTTGACCGTCGTCGCGGTGGCGCATCCGGGCTTCGACTCGCACGAGGCGCGCAAGCTCATCGCCGAGGAAATCGCCAACAGCGTGCTCCACTAGGAGCGTCGCTTAAGAGCTATTGTTGGAGTATCGCGCGGCGCTCCAGCCGCGATGCCAGCTATTCGTTGTTGTCGTCAGCGGGCGCGGTCGCGCGCGAGGGAGGCGCCTTTCGCGGGCGTTTGGCGGTCGGCGCCGTCGGACCGCCAACGACGCTGGTTTGCGGCACCTGCGCCGGAGCCCCGGCCATCGGCGCCGGCGCGGCCATCGGCGCCGGTGCGGCCATCGGAGCTGGCGCGGCCATCAGTGGCGGCGCTGTCATCGGTGCTGGTGCGGCCATCGGCGCCGGCGCGTCGGCTGGCGGCATTGCGCCGCTCGGCGCGGCGGGAGCGGCCGGAGGCGAAGAGTGATGGAAACCGAATTCGCCGCGATGATGCTCGGAGGCGATGATGTAGAGCACGACAATCGCCGAGAGCACGATTATTACAGCAGCTACGCGGCCCCAGGGCGTGCGCTTGCGATCGTGCAGAGCGAGCGGCTCGGACATCCGCGGCACCGCCGCGACTTCGGCGCGCTGCACCTCGCGCACGAAACGCATCGCGACCTCTTCGCCATCGAGGTTGAGAAAGGCGGCATAGCGGCGAAGAAACGGCATCAGGTAGAGCTGGTCTGAGATGAGGCCGTAGTCGCTGCTCTCGATCATCTCGAGGTAATGAGCGGGAATACGGGTCTCCGCGACGACGTCCGCGCGCGAGACGCCGCGCCGCTCGCGTGCCGCCGCCAGCGTCTTGCCCAGGCTGGGCTCGCCGTCGGCGCCCGCTTTTGACGGCTCCGCCGACGACGACGAGGGAGCCGCGTCGACGCTCTGGGGTTTGTTCGCTCCTAAAGGCTTGGGTTCGCCGCCAGGCTTAGGCTGGTCGCTGGTGGCTTCGGTCGCGTCGTGAGACTTGGAGCCGGAATTGTTCTTACTTCCGGACTTGGTCTCGCTCCCGGAATTCACGGCTTCTTCTGTTTCCCGTGCTGCAGACATCCACCGTCCCCTCCCGCCGAATGATGCAGGACGCGCCGGGCCGCGTCGACATAAGAAACTTACAATTAGCGCGCTGTGAAACCAAGTACCCGTTTCAGGGGGGCGGATCCGGCGTACACAGCCGCGCCGCGGCCGGTTCGGCGATCGCCCGGTTCGCGAGCGCGAGCTTTTTGCCCTCGCATCCGACGATCGTTGCCTCGGTACCCAGCAGAGCGCGGACGTGCGGGAGATCGGTTTGATTGACCACCAGCACTGCGCATCCCGGCCCATGCCAGAGTTGCGCGAGGCCGGCGTCGGTTGCAATGAAGCTCTCGCGCGCGTCGGGGCCGAGGCCGAACGGCGCCAGCTCTCCGCGATAGTCGACCAGGGCCTCGCGATAGCCTGTGTAAAATGGCAACGCTTGGACGAAATGGCGATACGACGCCAGGCGGCATCCGGGGGCGAGGTACGGCACAATCGCGCGCGCGAGTTCACGATACGAGCCCAGCGGCTGTGCGTCCATCCGCGCCTTGCCCATCACGCCTAGCGCCACCACCGTGCCGAGCGCGAGTGCGCCGATCGCGGCCGTGACGTGACTTCCGCGCCATGCGACCGCAAGGCACGCGAGCGACGCCGCTGTTAGTGCGGCCGCGGCGGCGAGCGCGTCGGCCAGGAGCGCGGAGGGGGCGTGCGAAGCGAAATGCGCGCGAGCGATCGCGATTGCGGCGGTCGCGGCCAGGTTCAGCAGCGCGAGCGTGCCGAAGAGCCTGCGCAGGCTCGACACCTCGAGTCGAGGCAGGCGGCAGAGCGCATAGCCGGCCACGATCGCGAGCGGTGCAAGCCCAGGCAGGATGTAGGAACCGAGCTTGGCGCGCGGGATCGAGAAGAAGACCAGGATGATCGCGAACCACCAGAGCAAAAAGCAAAGCGAAGCTCGCGCATCGGGCCGCCGTCCGGGCGTCTCGGCTTCATCCGCTTCATCGCCGCCGCGCCGCCGACGCATCAGTTCGCGCACGCCCATCGGGACGAAAAATATCCACGGCCACATCCCGGCTATCACCACCACCACGAAAAAGTACGGACCCCATCCGTGCTCTACGTTTTCCAGATAGCGCTCGACGTGTTCATGGATGAAAAAGAAGCGCAGAAATTCCGGATTGCGCCGCGCGGCGAGCACGAACCATGGCGCGGCGATTGCCGTATAGATCGCTATCGCGCCGAGCCAGGGCATCCGGGCAATCTCACGTGCGCGCCGTTCGCCGAGCAGCCAGGCGAGTCCGACCGCGCCCGTCAGCACCAGCGCCACCGGGCCCTTGGTGAGCGTGCCAAAGGCGGCCATCGCCGCCGACCAAAGGAACCATCGGCGTCCCACCGCGCCGTCAAAACCCGGCGCGCGGGCCGCGGCCCAGAACGCGCCGAGCGCCGCGGTGATGAAAAGCGCGAGGGCAGGATCGAGCGTGGCGAAACGGGCGAAGCTGAAAACCAGCGGAGAAAGCCCGAGGACCATCGCGGCGGCGAGTCCCACCGCCGCGCCGAACATCGCTTCGCCCAGCGCCGCAGTCACCGCGACCTCGGCTACGCTCGCGAGCGCGGCCGGCAGACGCACGGCCAACTCGTTGGCGCCGAGCACCTTTATCGAGAGCGTCTCGGCCCAATAGACCAGCGGCGGCTTTTCGAAATAGCGCACCCAGTTGTCGCGCGGAGTCACGTAGTCGTGCGTCACCACCATCTCGCGCGCGATTTCTGCGTAGCGTCCCTCGTCGGGCTCCCACAGCGCCGGACGGCCCAGCGCGGGCAGATAAAGGATCGCCGCGAGCGTCGCGCAGACCAAGAGGCGAAGCGGCCAGTTGCGCTCGGCCAGGAGTACGGATGATGCGAGAAGCGCGCGCGGGGTCCGAGGCATGATCGCAAGAGTCTGCGGACGGCGGCGCGCGCCGTCAACCGCCGCTTTAGCTGTAAAAGTACGCCCCCTTCCCGCCGATTCCCCGGCGCGGTATCGTCTTTAACTTCACGGGGTCGTTTGTAACAATTGCGCACGACGCGGCGTCCGGTCCTTTCCGTGCCGAACGGACTCGCGCTCGGTCGCTTGCGGAAAAATTTGAGCTCAGCCGAAAAAATAACCGCGATTCGCGAGCCGGCGACGGCGGCGGACAGATCGCTCGTCTCGGTCGTGGTCCCGGTTTACAACGAGGCCGCGAATCTCTGTGCGCTGTGGGCCCGGCTGGAGCCGGTGATGCGCGCGTGCGGGCGGCCGTGGGAAGTCCTGTTCGTCGACGACGGCTCGACCGACCAATCGCTCGACCTTCTGCGCGAGATCGCCACGGGCGCGCACGGCGCGGTGCGCGTGGTCGAACTCGCGCGCAACTTCGGCCAGCACTCCGCGATCCTGGCCGGCTTTCGCCAGTGCCGCGGCGAAATCGTGGTCACGCTCGACGCCGACCTGCAGAACCCGCCCGAGGAAATTCCGCGCCTGCTCGCCGCGATCGATGAAGGCAACGACGTGGTCGGCGGATGGCGCGAGGTGCGCCACGATATCGCCTATCGCCGCTTCGCTTCGAACCTGCAAAACCGGGTGACCTCGATGATCGTGGGCGTGCCGATGCACGACTATGGATGCATGCTGCGCGCCTACCGCCGCCATATCGTCGACACCGTGGTTGCCTGCGACGAGAAGGCCGCCTTCGTTCCGGCGCTGGCCAACTCGTTCGCCAAGCGCGTGGCCGAGATCCCGGTCGGTCACGACGAGCGCCAGAGCGGCACTTCCAGGTACAACCTGTTCCGTCTCGCCCATCTGAGCCTCAACCTCATCACCGGTTTCTCGCTGATGCCGATTCAGGCGGTGAGCGTCGCCGGAATTCTGGTGTTCGTGCTCGACGCGCTGCTGGTGTTGGTGCTTCTAGCCCATCGAATTCTTTACGGTCCGCAGCAGGAAGGCGCGCTGTGGACATTGTTCGCGCTCAACTTCCTGGTGCTGGGCTTCGTGCTGCTCGCCGTGGGCCTCATCGGCGAGTACGTCGGGCGCATCTACCTCGAGGTGCGCAAACGCCCGACCTACATCGTGCGCGCGGTGCATGGCGACGAATCCGCGTCGCCGGATCGCCGCTGAAGAAAACGTGGCCGCCGAAAATCCTCACGCCGTCACTGCGCAGCCGGGCGCCGCGCGATGCCTGCTGTTCGCCTACCACGAGATGGGCTACGGATGCATGGAGGCGCTGCTGAAGATGGGCGCGGAGGTCGCCGCCCTGTTCACGCATGAAGATGATCCGCACGAGGAAATCTGGTGGCGCTCCTGCGCCGATCTCGCACGAAGCCGCGGCGTGCCGGTCCACACGCCCGAGCGCCTCGACCAGCCGTGGATCGAGCGGATTGCCGCGATGCGCCCGGCGATCATCTATTCGTTTTATTACCGCAATCTGCTGCCCGACGTGATTCTGCGCATGGCGCCGCTCGGCGCGTACAATCTGCACGGCTCGCTGCTGCCGGCCTATCGCGGCCGCGCGCCGGTCAACTGGATGATGGTCAACGGCGAGCGCGAGGCCGGCGTGACGCTGCATCACATGGTCGCCCGCGCCGACGCCGGCGATATCGTGGGTCAGCGCTCGCTCGCGATCGACGACAGCGATACGGCGCTGACGCTGTACCGCAAGCTGGTGCCGCTAAGTGTCGCGCTGCTCACCGAGATGCATCCGCTGATCGTGGCCGGGTGCGCGCCACGCCGCGCGCAGGACGTTTCGCGTGGCAGCTACTTCGGCCGGCGCCGCCCCGAGGACGGGCGAATCGATTGGCGATGGCCCGCCCGGCGCATCTTCAATCTCGTGCGCGCCGTGACGCATCCTTATCCGGGCGCGTTTTGCTGGCTTAACGGGCGTCAGCTATTTGTGTGGGAAAGCAGGATCGCCGCCGAGGCGGGACGTCGCGGCGCTCCGGGCGAGATCGTGTCAACCACCGGCGGCGGCGCGGTTGAGGTCGCGGCGGGCGAGGGCAGCCTGTTGATCACGCGGGCGCAGTTAGACGGCGCGCCGGAAGGCGCCGCGGCTCAAGTCTTATCTGAAATTTTGTCTGAAATTTTGTCCGAAGTTTCGCGCGGCACTGGCTCTCGTACCGGCGCGCGACTGGAATAGCGGAGGCAGCATGCGGGTTTTGATTACGGGCGGCGCGGGCTTTTTGGGCTCGCATCTGAGCGACGCGTTCATCGCGCGCGGCGACGAGGTTTTCGTGCTCGACACCGGCGCGATCGCCAAGGTGCGCCATCTCCTCGACAATCCGCGCTTCCACTACGTCCATGACACGGTCTTCAACCTGGAGCTTATCGACAGTCTCGTATCCAAGGCCGACCTCATCTACCATCTCGCCGCGGTCGTGGGCGTCGAGCACTACGTCGGCGATCCGTACGAGACGCTCAACGTCAACGTCAACGGCACGCAGAACGTGCTGAAGGCGGCCTACAAGCACGGACGGCGCCTGGTTTTCAGCTCGACCTCCGAGGTCTACGGACGCAATCCCAAGGTGCCGTGGAAAGAGGACGACGACCGCGTGTTGGGCGCGACCACGATCGATCGCTGGTGCTACTCGACTTCCAAAGCGGTGGGCGAGCATTTCTGTTTCGCCTACCACAAGCTCGGCCTGCCGGTGACGGTGGTGCGCTACTTCAACATCTACGGGCCGCGGCTGGATCGGGTCGACGTCGGCCGCCTGTTCACGATCTTCATGGGCCAGTTGCTGCGCGGCGCCGACCTCACCGTGATCGGAGACGGCCAGCAGACGCGATGCTTCACCTACGTCACCGACGCGGTCGCGGCCACGGTCGCGGCCGGGATCAATCCTGCGGCCGACGGCCAGGCGATCAATATCGGCACCGACGTCGAGACCACGGTGCTGGAGTTTGCCAACCTGATGATCGAGCTTTACGGCGCGAGCAAATCGAAGATCAAATTCGTCAGCCAGGCCGAGGTTTATGGCCAGAGCTACGAGGACATCCCGCGCCGCGTGCCCGACAACACCAGGATGCGCACGCTGCTCGACGTGACGCCGAAG
The DNA here is from genome assembly GCA_963771325.1 of uncultured delta proteobacterium. GTDB lineage: Bacteria > Desulfobacterota > Binatia > Binatales > Binataceae > JAKAVN01. Next base: position 169,109 of record CAVYTJ010000009.1, read on the forward strand.
GTCTCGCTGCGCGAGGGCACGGCGCTCGCGATGGACTGGTTCCGCAGCGAACTGGCCGGCTGATCTTTGCCACCCGCGGAGGCGTGCTGACTCCCTTGCAGTCCAGTTGTTCGCTCCACCAGGCTTGAAAACTATTGGGTCCGAGGAGAGGTCGCCGCGAGCAGCGCGAGCGGCGGGAGAGGTACTACGAACGCTTGTCCACTTCGCGCGGGGTGCTAAACACCAACTGCTGAACCTCTCCCTAATCCTCTCCTTGTCCAAAGCGGAGGGTGTGGGGCGCTAGTGAAAAAACCGCAGCCAGGCGATATCGATGGCGAGCGTGATGATCGTCACCGGCACGCCGACCTTGAGATAGTCGACGAAGCGGATCTCGATCCCTTCGCGGCGCGCCTGCTCGACCACGATAAGGTTCGCGAGCGATCCGAGTAGGGTCAGATTGCCGGCGAAGGTGCTGGCGCTCGCGAGGACCAGGCCGGTGCTCATGCCCTGACTGATCTGCGGATAGATCGGCTTGAACAGCAGCATCGCGGGAACGTTGCTGACCAGGTTGGAAAGTATCGCGGCGGCCACGGAGAGCACAGCGACGTTCTTCAGTCGCTCGGGTCCCGCCGCCTGCACCAGCTCCTTGAGCAGACCGGTCGTCTCGGCGCCTCTGACCACGATGAACAGTCCAGCGAACATCACCAACAGCGTCCAGTCGATCTGCTCGTAGATCGACCGTGGCTCCGTGCGCCGCGTGAACAGCAGCGCGGCGCCGCCGCCCAGCGCCACCAAGTGCGTCGGATAGCCCATCGCGAACAGGACCAGCACTGCCGCCGCTACGATCGATGACTTGATGAGATGGTAGCGGTGTTCTGGCAATGGCGCGGGCAAGTCATGATCCTCGCGCGGCCGAACGTGGCTCAGGTGGCCGCGGTAGAGCCATCCGATAACGGCGAAGTCGACCAGCAGGCCGGCCAGCGCGACCGGCGCCAGGCGGATCGCGAAGGCCGAATAGCCGATACCGGCAAAGCCGGCGACGATCATGTTTTGCGGATTGCCGGTGATGGTCGCGACGCTGCCGATGTTGCTGCCGGTGGCAAGCGCGAGCAGCAGCGGCGCGGCGTCGATCTCGAGAATGCGGGCGACCTCGATGAGCGGTCCCGCCAGCGACAGGCATACCACGTCATTGATGAAAAACGCCGCCAGTACGCCCGAGGCGAGCACCGTCATCGCGAGCAATCCGTAGCCGGAGTGTGCGCGCTTCAAGAGCCATCGCGCGACCAGCGCAAAGGCGCCCGAGACGCGCAGGTTGGCGACGATGATCATCATCCCGAGCAGCAGCAGGATAGTGTGAAAGTCGATCGCCGCCAGCGCCTTGGACTCGCTGAGCGACCCCGTCACCACCATCAACAGAGCGCCCGCAAGCGCCGCCCCGGTGCGGTCGAGCTTGAGTCCGGGAAAATTGCCGACCGCGAACACGAAGTAGGTGAACGCGAAGATCGCGAGCGGCACGGCGAGGCGTAGTTCCACCGCTGGCATCATCGGGCGGCGTTCGCCGCCGGTCAAGCCGCCGTTCGCTCGTTCATCGATGAAAGCCGTTCACACTTGAGCGCGCGCGGCGCTATAGTCTCTGGCGGCCGAAGCCTGCGAGGCGCGACGGGACGACGATCGGATTGGTCAGGAGGGCGACATGATCTTTCGCGAATTGAACAACGCCAAGTGCAAGACCTACCTGCTCGCTTCCGAAGGCATGGAGCGCGCGGTGATAGTCGATCCGGTCAAGGACCGCGTCGAGCGCTATCTCGGCGTGCTGGCGTACCATCGGCTCAAGCTCGATCTCATCGTCGACACGCATACTCATGCCGACCATCGCAGCGGCGCGCACGAACTCTCGCAGCTAACCGACACGCCGGTCGCGATGCATCGGCGGGCTCCGGCGCCGCACGTAACGATGCATCTGGAGGACGGCCAGCGGCTGATCGTCGGCGACTTCGAGATCAAGGTGCTCTACACGCCCGGCCATACTCCCGACTCGATAAGCCTCTACGCCGACGACCGCGTCTTCACCGGCGATTGCCTGCTGATTCACGGCACGGGTCGCGCCGATTTTGCCGGCGGCGACGCGGGCGAGCAGTACGACTCGATCACGCGCAAGCTGTTCACGCTGTCCGACTCCACCCTGGTCTATCCGGCGCACGACTACCGCGGCCATGTCCATTCCACGATCGGCGAAGAGAAGGGCTCAAATCCACGCGTGGCCGGACGCTCGCGCGAGGCCTACGTCGATCTGATGAACAATCTCGGGCTGCCGCTGCCCGAGGGAATCCAGGAGGCGCTGCAGCCCAACCAGACCGAGATCGAAGCCGCCGCGATCCATTTTCCGACGCTCGCGCAGCTCAACTCGGTGCGTCAGCTTTCGCCGGGCGAGGTCGCCGAGCGCGTCGACAGTGCGGCCGCGCCATTGCTGCTCGACGTGCGCGAGCGCGAGGAATATGTGGGCGAACTCGGCCATATCGCGGGCGCGCGGCTCATCCCGCTGCGCGAGCTGCCCGAACGCGCCGAGGCCGAACTCGCATCGTTCAAGGACAAGGACGTCGTGGTGATCTGCCGCGCGGGTGTGCGCAGCGTGACCGCGGCGGCGATCCTGACCGGCCTCGGTTTCGAGAACGTCTGCAGCATGAAGGGCGGGATGCTCGATTGGAACGACGCGCGCCTGCCGATCGAGCGCTAGGCGGAAGCGCGCGAGGCAGGAACGAGGCATCGTCCAGGCATCGTGATGACAGCGAGGAGAGTTTGCGCAAAAAATGGACGCGTCCGGCTGCTTGCGCTGGCCTTGTTCAATGCGGCGCTCCTGCTTGCCGGATGCGGCCAGTCGCCGCAGAGCCTGGCCACGCGCTATCTCGCCGACCTGCAGGAGTTTAACTACCCGGCCTGCTACGCGACGCTCACCGACGAGGATCGCGCGGCGCGCCCGCTCAAACAGTTCATAACCGAGATCCCGCTGGCGCCCGACGTCGATCCGATCTGGTTCCGCGCGATCCTGTTCAGCACGCGTTACGAAGTCGGCCAGCCGCAGGTCAACGGCGAGCGCGCGGTGGTGCCGGTCAAGGTCACGATGCCCGACCTCACGCTCTGGGAGCGGACGATCGACGCCAAGGCCGGCCCGCAGGACTCGCTCAACGCCGCCGCCGACAAATCGCTCGAGAGCGACTCCTATCCCAAGCTCAGGTTCGAAGACGCGCTGGTGATGGTCAAGCAGCAACATCAATGGCGCGTGGTGGCGGACTTCGCGCGCCGCGACCTGATTCGCGACGGCGATCGCGAGGCCGTCGGCATCTATCATAAACTGGACTATACGAGAGCGGCGGCGGCCTACCAGGCATTGATCGTTCACCTCGACCAGCAGGAATTCGAATTCAGTGGCAGCCGCGGGCTTAAATTTTTCTTCAAGCGCAGACTCAAGGCGATCGACGACATCCAGGCCGAGCTCCCGGCGACCCGCGCCTACATCCCCAAACTCGTACTGAGCGACGTTGCGGTGAAAATGTCGGAGGCGCGCGTGCCCGCGATCTTCGGCCGCATCACCAACGCCGGCGCCCGCGGCATCGACGAGGTGCGGCTGACGGTGACCTACTACGCCGGGCGCGGCGCCCAGCAAAAGCTCCTCTACCAGGAGAGTCATAGCGTGATCGTGACGCCGATCGAATTCACCGGCTTCATCCGCCCGGTGCTGCCGTTCGTGCCTGGCGAGAGCCGCGACTTCGGTTTCGAGCTGCTCGCGCCGGCGCAAATCCAGCAGCAGGCCGAGCCAAGCCTGACGGTGGGTTCGATGGTTTTCACGCAATCCAAGGCGCCGCTGCCAACTCTGGCGATTGAAAACCTCGCTCCGGCGCCGCAAACCTCAGCGGCGCCGTCACCTACACCTCTGCGTGCTTCGCCCTGCGCCGGCCCCGGCCGCGTGCGACACCGGGTTCGCACTAGGCAATTGGCTATTCGCCTCACGCTCGCGGTTCCTACTCACAATCGCGCGGCCACGCTCGGCGAGACCCTGGCGAGCCTCGCGGCGCAGCGCCTGCCCGCAGGGATCGAGACGGAATGTATCGTGATCGACAACAACTCGACCGATCGCACTCCCGCGGTGGTCGAGGAGGTGGCCGCGCGCGCGCCGTTTGCGATGCGCCGCGTGTTCGAAGCGCGTGCGGGGTCGAGCTTTGCGCGCAACCGCGCGGTCGACGAGGCGGCCGGCGACCTCATCCTTTTCATCGACGACGACGCGGTGGCCGATTCCAACTGGGCCGCGCTGATGGTCGCCGAGATCGAGCGGCGCGGCCTCGACGCGGCGTGTGGGATGGTGCTGCCGCGATGGGAGGTCACGCCGCCGCGATGGCTGGGGCCGTCGTTGTACGTGCGCTTCGCGGTGCACGACCAGCATGCGATCGCGGCCGCGCCGCTTGAGGATGCGGAAGTCCTGCGCAACTACTTCAGCGCCAACACCGGCTTTCGCTGCGAGTGCTTCACGCGCTTCGGCCGCTTCCGCGAGGACCTGGGCGTGGTCGGCGGCAATCCGATTTCAGGCGAGGACACCGAGTTGTTCGCGCGAATTATCCAGCGCGGCGGCGCGATGGGCTTCGTTGCCGAGGCGCGGGTTTTTCACCTGGTGCCGGCCGCGCGAATGAACCGCAAGTACCTGCTGCGCAAGGCCTTCGCCTTTGGCGTCGGCACGGCGCTGGCGGGCGGGCGGAGCCATAATCATCTCGACAAGCTCGTGCGCAACGCGCTACGGATGGCGGCGGCGGCGGCGCGCGGCGATCGCGAGCGCGCGCTCTGCCACGAGCTGGAGTGCGCGAACTTTTTCGGCTACTGGTGGGGCCGTCGGCCCCGGCGCCTAACGCCGCTCGCAAGCCGTTGAACCCTCCGCAGGCGCGTCTTTTCAGCCGCCGAATATGAAGTCATAATTGTAGCTCGTGGATCGGCGAGGCATTCGATGAGTCTCAGGGACAAACTGCTTAACGAGACGCGTCAGGAGCGCGACGCGCGCGAGCGTCAGGAAGCCGAGGAGCGCTCGCACAGCGTATTGCACAAGATGGTGGAAGCGATGCGCTCGCTCTGCCATCTGGTCGCCAACGACTTCCTGGGCGAGTACGAAAAGGAGCGCCTGGCGACGATCCGGCCGCTGACGATGAAGGTGGAAAACCCGGCGTTGAAGGGCGTGTTCTTTCCGTATCTCGCGATCGTCGCGCGCAGCGTCGAGATTACGCTGAAGCCGGTCGGCCCCGTGTTCGGCATCCCGTTCCGCGCCGACCTCTCCAACGAGTCTTTGGTCTTCGCATTCCTGTGGGACGGCGTGGGAACCCTGATACATAACTGGAGGATCGCTCCAGTGGCCGACGACGTTCTTCAGCGTGAGCGGGCCCAGACGCTTACGAAGGAGAACTTCGAGGAAGCCTTCGAGAAACTTCTCGGCTTCTAGTTTGCCCACTCTCCAATTGGTTACATAAATTCTCGGTCGAGTGCCCGGGACGCGAGCGGGAGGCGCACTTGGACTTCGCAGCCGCCGGCGGCGCGGTTGGCGGCCCCGATGACGCCGCCATGGCGGCGCACGATTTCGCGGCTCAGCGCGAGCCCGAGGCCGCTGCCTCGGCCGTTGGCGCCGCGGCTGCGATAGAACGGATCGAAGATGTGATCGATGTCGCGCGGGTCGATACCGGGACCACTGTCGCGTACCGAGATCAGCGCAGTCGAGCCATTCGTGGTGACGCCGATTTCGATTCTGCCGCGTTCGGGAGTGAACTTGACCGCGTTGTCGAGCAGGTTGAGCACGACGCGGCGCAGATCGCCGGCGCTGCCATGCACGACGATTCGCCTGCAGGCGTCAATTGCCAAGTCCTGCGCCAAGTCCGGTGCAAAGTCCTGGGCGAATTCCTGATGCTTCGCCTCGGCCAGCGTCTGCGCCATCGCGGACGCTTCGGCCGCGATCTCACTCAAGTCCACCGGTGCGCGTTCCACCGCGGGCTCGGCGTCCAGCCGCGCCAGGGCGAGCAAGTCTTCCGCGATCGCGCATAGACGCTCGACCTCGCCCATCGCCTGCTCCAGCGCCGCGCGGCTTTCCTCGGCCCCGCGCGGCCGTTGCAGCGTAACCTCCAATCCGCTGCGCAAGACGGCCAGCGGGGTGCGCAATTCATGCGCGGCTTCGGAGACAAAGCGCTGCTGTGCGGCGGACGCGAGTTCCAGGCGCTCGAGCAACTGGTTGATAGCCGCAATGAGTTGCCCCGCTTCGTCGTGGAGGCGCGGGAGTGGCAGGCGCTGGCGCAGATCGCGCGGCCCGATACGGGCCAGTGCGCCCGTGACCTGGTTAACCGGGGCGAGCGCCCATCCCGCCATCCAGTAACCGCCGGCAACGCAGAGCGCAAGGATGATCGGGATGACCAGCAGCAGCGCGTTTCGCAGATGCGCGATAGCGTGCCGCACCGGTCCGGCGTCGGCGCCATCCTGCAACGATCCGGGCTCTCCGTTCACCCGCAGCGGAACGATCGCGAAGCGGTAACGACGCTGCCTGCCATCGACGACCGAATCCGCCGCCGCAAAAGCGTCGGGCAGGTCCGCGCCGGTGTCGCCGGCGTCGAAGATGACCTGACCGCCCGCGATCAAACGCACCCGCCGTCCTGGTCCCAAATCCTTTTCCTGGCTGAGGCGTTGGAGAATCAGCTTGGTGTCGGCGGCGCTGGAGTGGGGAATGGCGGCGGCGGTCGTGTCGGCTTCTTCCATCAGTGCCGCGTCGAGCGTGCTCCACATCGCACGCGCGAACATGACCATGATAAGCAATCCCGCCGCAAACAGGATGACGGCGGTAATTGCGGTCCAGTAAATAGTCAGTCGCAGCCGAATACTCAATCGGAGCCTCTGCTCTTGCTACCGGGCACGGGCAAATTGAGGCGAAGCATGTAGCCCGCGCCACGGACCGTTACGATCAACGGAGGCTGATTTACCAGTTCGATCTTTTGACGCAGGCGGTTGATGAAGACCTCGACGATATTCGACATCGCATTGTAGTCCTTGCCCCACACCGCCTCGCCGATCATGTCCCGCGTGACGGCCAGGCCGGCGTGGCGCACCAGGTATTCAAGGACCATCAACTCCTTTGGCGACAGATCGAGCGCGCGGCCGCCGCGCGCGGCGGCGCGGCGCGAAGTGTCGATTACTATATCGTCCGCTTCGAGCACGGGGCTATCAGCCGCCACCCGGCGCCGAAGCAGCGCGCGCACGCGCGCGAGCAGTTCACTGAAGGCAAACGGCTTGGTCAGGTAGTCGTCGCCGCCGCCGTCCAGGCCGCGCACGCGGTCATCGGTGGAATCGCGCGCGGTCAGGATGAGCACCGGGAGCGCCGCGCCGGCCGCGCGCAGGTCGGCCAGAAATTCCAGGCCGTCCTGACCCGGCAGGCGCAAGTCGAGCAGCATCAGGTCGTACCCGTTCTGCGAGAGCGCCGCGCGCGCGGCCTCGGCGCCCGGCGCGACTTCGACGGCAAAGCCCGCCTCGCCGAGTCCGCGCTTTAAGTTGGCGGCCAGCTTGGCTTCATCTTCAACTACCAGCAGACGCGCGGCGGGCATCGTGGGCCTCGGGCGTTGGCGATCCGGTCTTAAATAGCCGCTACGAGCGTACAACGCGGAAGGTTTTTGCGCGATAGCGTTCAGATTACCAGCGAGAGCAGGCCGGCGGCGATGAGCGCGCCTGCCCAAACCGCATCGAGGTTGATCCAGGCGCTTCGCAGAAATGCCAGGCCCACGCGGTCGTATACCACGACGGCGATCGTGCCCATCACGAGCAGCATCGCGGCCGTATGCAACAGCACGACCGTCACATCCTGCGCGAGCGAGAGCGAGCCCATCGCGGCCATCGACTGATGCATCAGGCGGCCGTGCACGCCATGCATCATTTGATGATGCATCGCCGCGCCGCCCGGCATGTCCATCAGGATCGGAAACAGCATCAGGCCCGCGCCATGCGCCGAGGCCATCAGGAACGACCACAGCGCAAGCTCATACCACTTCACGCGCATCGCGACCCATCGCGGATGCGCGCGCGGCCAAAGATAGCGAAAGATGCCGAACGAGATCAGGATCGCGGCGCCGGCCGGGCGCAACAGCGAAGACGCCGCGGCGAATCGCGCCCATCCGATCAATGCGACCACAGTGGCGATCGAAACCAGGTGCCCGAATGCGATCGGCCCGAGCGCGGCGAAGACCTTGGCGCGGCGGCGCTCCTGGAGCCCGAGCGCCACCGCGAACAGCCATCCCATCGACGGGTCGAGGCCGTGATAGGCGCCCAGCGCGGCGATCGCGATCCACGGCCAGGCCGCGGTCACGGGTAGCAGAATGAATCAGACGAGCAGTCGCCGCCCTCCAGGTGAATCTGATGCGGACGTTCGCCCTCGAAGGGGATGAAAAAATTCGGGTCGAGCGCGATGCCGCCGGCCGGATTGACGTCGACCTTGGCGATCCATCCGCGAATGCCGTCGGGATAGAACTGCTCGTCCAGCGCCGAGTAGAGCGAGTTGGTCACGTAGATACGGCGGCCGTCGCGGCTGATCTCGAGCATCTGCGGTGCGCCGTTGACCTTGCCGGCCTTGGGGTGCGGCGTGCGCGAGGCCATCCCGCCGATTCGCACCGAGCCGGTCTGGCGCGGATGGAACGGGTCGCTCACGTCGTACTGCTTGATCTCGCCCGTGCCCCAGCATGAAGCGTAGAGGAACTTGTCATCAAGGCTGAGCGCAATTTCAGGGACCAGCGGTGGCGCCGCCTTGAACTGCTTGAGCGGCGGCGGCAGCAGAGCCGGGTCGGCAGGCTCGGCGGGGATCTCGATCACCTTGCGCGCCGCCCATTTGCCATTGCCGTCCTCGCGATGCCACAGCCAGATTCCGGCGCTGAGGTCCTTGGTCGAGATAACGGTGCAGACAAAGCCGTAGGCTTTGGTCGGATCGTGCGCCGGCCGCAATTCGAGCGCCATCTGATGCTCCGCGCCCAGATCGATTTCCTGGAGGTGGCGGCGCTTGCGCAGGTCCCACATGTGGAGGCGATGGCCGTAGTCGCCTTTGACCAGGCGCTCGAGGCTGAGCCCGTTTTCGAACATATCGGGCGTGCCCCATTCGCTGCTGACTCCGACGTCGTAGCCGATGTGCCACCAGAAATCGTAAGCGAGAAACTGCGGGCCGCGGTCGACCTCCCACCGGCCGAGCACGTCGAAGCTTTCGTGATCGAGCAGGAAGACTCCGCCGGGGCCGCCGCCATTAGCGCCGCCCATGGCGCTCACGTAAATCGCGTCGGGGCCGCAATGGAACGTATGCGGACGGCTGTAGCCGGCGCGCGTCGCGATCTCTTCGGCCTCGATCACCTTGACGATCTTCGGCGCGCGCGGGTCGGGCTTGGTGTCGATCACGTGGATGCGCGAGGAGCGCAGGCCCGGCACCAGCAGGTAGCGGCGCTCGACGTGTGGATGCGGCGAGTAGGGACACAGCGCCGAGCTGCACGCGTTCCATCCGAAGTGATGCAGTTCGTTGCCGGCGTCGGGCATCTCGAGGCGTCCGACCACGGTTGCGAAGGTCGGCGAGCCGGGGTCGAGGTCGAGCACGTTAATCGCGTCACGTTTGCCGTGCTTGGGATCGAGACTGAAGGTCGCGACGTAGCCGAGGCGCTCGCGCGGCCCCTCGATCGCCATGCGCGGCGAAGGATAAAAGGTCTGGTCGGGTTTCCACAGCATGGACGTGTGCCTCTTTCGGCTCGGATTGTGAACTTCGACCTTAGATAGCGTCGCACTCTGATTCAAGCACTAAACCGCTGGCGAGATTTTATTTGCATTTAGCGCGTCAAATGAGTTGACTACGAGAGTTTCCGGGTTCCAAACGAAGCCGAAACGGGACCGTATGCGGAGGCCTCCGAACCGGCGCAATACGGGAGGTGAAGCAGGCGATGGATTCACTGCGTAACACCGGAGCGCTGCTCGGGCGCATCATGCTGGCTTTCATTTTCGTCATGGCGGGGATCGAAAAAATCTCCGGACCGGCGGGCACCATGCAATACATGGCGAGTGCGGGGCTACCGCATTCGCTGGTCCCCGAGCTTTTCGTGCTGTCGGTGATCGTCGAGTTGCTGGGCGGCCTGATGCTGGTGTTCGGATGGCATGCCGAACTTGTGGCTTTCATCATGTTTCTGTGGTTCATCCCCGTCACGCTAGCGTTCCACGTGGCAACGGGGCAGACGATCGAGTGGATGAAAAACCTTGCGATCATGGGTGGGCTGCTGATGGTCGCGGTGTACGGGCCCGGCGGATACAGCCTCGACGCGCGCGGCGGGCGCCACGCCGCCTGACGCGCGGCGCGGGCAACGACAACTAGAACAACGCGAGCGCGATGCGGGCCGACCGATACCGGCCAGACGCCGCGCCGCGCTCGCGCACACACGGAGCGCTCGCTATGTGCTACTGATGCGCGCTCTCGCCCAGCGCCGTTTTCACCAGCGTCTGCAGCTCGCCGCTTGAGTGCAACTCGCGCACGATATCGCATCCACCAACGAACTTGCCGTTGATAAAGACCTGCGGGATGGTCGGCCAGTTGCTGTAGCCCTTGATCGCGTCACGCACTTCCTGGTCGGCGAGCACGTCGACCGTGCTGTAGGGCGCACCCAGTTCCTCGAACACCTCGACCGTCGCGGCCGAGAATCCGCATTGCGGAAAATTGCGGTTGCCTTTCATGAAAATGACGATCTTGTCGCTGTTGATCGCCGTACGGATTCGCTCGATTGGATCGGCCATCTGAACTCTTACCTCCGGTTCTGATACTGATTGGGGGTCATCACCTTGAGCGTCAGCGCGTGGATGCGGGCCTTCATGGCGTCGCCCAGCGCGCCGTAAACCGCCTGATGGCGCTCGACCAGGCCCTTGCCCTCGAAAGTCTCGCTGACCACCAGCGCTTCGAAATGATCGCCGCCGCCGGTAAAATCGCGCACCTCGACCAGGGCGCCCGGCAACCCGCGCTCGATCATTTCCTTGATCTCCTGCGCTTCCATCAATCCCTCATCTTAGCGCGCGGCGCCCGGCGAATTCCACCGGCCCGGCGGCTCTCTTAATGCGATCGCAATCTTGCCGGAATAGCGGACGTTTGCAAGCCGCGATGCGCGCCTTCGCGCGCCAACCCTCATTCATCCTTTTCCAATTCGCCATCTTCCGATGTTCCCGCGGCGGCATCCCGCGTTTCGGCGGCGGCGCCGTCGAGCGGCACTTGCGCCGCGGGAACGATATCGTCGAAGCGCGAGTAATCGATCGAGAAGCTGCCGTCGGGCAATTCCTGCAAAACGTCGACGAAACGCATGCCCCAGGCTATCTCGTCCGCGGTCCAGACGTAGCGCACATGAACGTTCTGCAGAAACGATTCATCCAAGCCGACCAGTGAGACGACGATCAATGCGCGCGAGGCCTTGAGCGAAGCCGCAGTCTCGCCGAACAGCGGACTGTCTTCGACGATCGGATGAATCACGGTCCAACTCAGCGAGAACAACGCGTTGCGGGCGCGTGCAAGATGGAGGTCATAGAAGCGACGCATGCTCTCGCCCTCGCGGGTCGTCTCCCAGCGTGAGAAGACGGCGTGGACCTGCGCCTCGACGATGCGGTTGGAGCGCTGGTTCACCGCCCGGAACATCAGCGACGGAACTCCGTCGCGCGGCGAGACCACCACGACCTGACTGAAGCGCACGCGCGCGGTCGGCCGCGAGAAGCGGGCGAAAACCAGCCCGGTTACGACCGCGAGCGCGACCAGCCCGCTTAAAGCCTCGATACTCACCATTATGTTGGCTACGAGCGAACTCGGCGCCATCACGCCGTACCCGATCGTCGCCATCGTCTGCACGCTGAAGAAAAAGGCGTCGGTGAAGGAACCCCGGCGGGCGTTGGCCACGCCGCCGTCGAACAGGTAGCCGAGCGCGAACAGGCAATTGATGAATCCGAACAAGCCCACGATTATGAGCAGCAGCGCCGGCCACGAAACCGTGGTCAGATAGAAGTAGAGGTCGCTGACCGGCGGCTGCGCTGGCCCGCCCGACGTGACCCGGCCGATCCTGTCGCGGGCCTTGTAGTCCAACTTGTTGTTGTTAAAATCCTGGTTCACACGAGGTATCCCGCGTTCGACACTTTGTCCCTAAACTTGCTCGACCACGGTCGCGATGCCCTGGCCGATCCCGATGCACATCGTCACCAGCCCCAGTTGCGCGCCGCGCCGGCGCATCTCGTGCGTCAGCGTCACCATCAGCCGCGCCCCCGAGCATCCCAGCGGATGCCCCAGCGCGACCGCGCCGCCGTTGACGTTGAGCCGGTTCTCGTCGATCGCGAGATCGGTGTTGCAGGCGAGCACCTGCGCCGCGAACGCCTCGTTTATTTCGACCAGGTCGATATCGCCCATCTTGAGCGCCGCGCGGCCGAGCACCTTGTGCGTCGCCGGCACCGGGCCCCATCCCATGATTTCCGGCCTCACGCCGGCGACCGCGGTGACGCGAATCCGCGCCATCGGCTTAAGCCCCAGCGCTCGCGCCCGCTCGGCGCTCATCAGCAGCACCGCGGCCGCGCCATCGCATACCTGCGAGGAGTTGCCTGCCGTGACCTGGCCGCCGTCGGGTTTGAATGACGGCTTCAGCGCCGCGAGCCGTTCCATGCTGGTGTCGGGGCGCGGACCCTGGTCGACGTCGACCAGCCCGCTCGCCAGACGCACCGGCACGATCTCTTCCTTGAAGCGCTCGCGCGCCGCGATCGCGCGCTGATGCGACCGCAACGAGAACGCGTCGGCCTGCTCGCGCGTAATTCCGTAGGTCGCGGCCAGCCGCTCCGCCGTCAACCCCATCACGAACATGTCCTGCGGAAACAGGTCGAGCAGCTTTGGATTGGGCAGCAGCCCGGAGCCCATCGGGACATGGCTCATCTGCTCGACGCCGCCCGCGATCACGACCTCGCCCGCGCCGGTCATGATTTCGTACGCGGCGAAGTTGACCGCCTGCAAACCCGATCCGCATTGGCGGTCGACCGTGGTGCCCGCGACCTCGACCGGGAGCCCCGCCAAGAGCGCGATCATGCGGCCGATATTCAGCCCCTGCTCGCCCGACTGATTGGCGCATCCCCAGACCACGTCCTCGATTTCGGCCGGGTCGAGTTTGCGGTTGCGCTCGAGCAGGCGGCGCACGCACATCACGGCAAGGTCGTCGGCGCGAATGTCCTTGTAATAGCCATCCTTGTTGGAGCGGCCGATTGGCGTGCGAACTCCGTCAACGATTACCACTTCGTGCATGACTTGCGCCTCCGGGGTTGAAATCGGACATAGTTGACATCGGGCCGAGCGGCGGTCCATGAGTCTAACATGTGTCGCGCCGTCCCCGGCAAAGGTCACACGGGCCGGCCCGGACTACACCAAGGGGCGGAAACGGCCGCGGGCGCAAACGGCGAGCGAGGAGAGCTGATCATGGCCGGTAGCGAGCGAAGCTCCAGTGCGATTTCGGCCAGCCGGCAGTACGCGCCCTACGTCGAGGCGGACTGGGGCTTCAAGAACACGTGGTACCCGGCGCTGTTCAGTCACGAGCTGGAGGAGAACGGCGTCAAGGGCGTCACGATGGCCGGTCACGATATCGTGCTCCGCCGCTCGCGCGGAAAAGTTTACGCGCTCCGCGACCGCTGCGCGCATCGCGGGGTCAAAATGTCGCTGCGCCCGATGTGTCTGACCGCCGAGACGCTGAGCTGCTGGTACCACGGCTTCACCTACGGCCTCGACGACGGCGTGCTGAAGACGATCGTCGCCTCGCCCGACGATCCGCTGATCGGCAAGGTGCGTATCCGCACCTACCCGGTAGCGGAGCGCGCCGGAATAATCTTCGTCTTCGTCGGCGACGAGGATTTCGCGCCGCTGCCGGCTCTGGAAGCCGACATGCCGATCCGGATCACGGATGACGCCAACGCCGTCGCGCACATCCTCGATGACAACGTTTACGTCCGCGGAATCCATCGCACCGGCAATTCCAACTGGCGCCTCGCGGTCGAGAACGGCTTCGACCCCGGCCATCTTTTGATCCACTGGGACAATCAGATCGTCGCGGCGACCGATCGCAAGCTCGGCCTTGGCGTCGAGCCGATCGGCGAGGGGGCGATAAAGATCCTCGACGAGCCCGACGGCCCCAAGGGCATCATGAACATGTACAATACGCGCGCGTACAAGTTCATCATGGAGAACAAGGCGGTGAACATGCGCGCGCGCGGCAAAAACTCCTACTACGCGCGCACCTCGATGGTGCTGCCGGGCATCCTGCTGGTCGAGCATTGGCCGATTCCGGGCTGGGCGCAATACGAATGGTACGTGCCGACCGACGACAAGCATCACGAGTACTGGGAAATCCTGGTCGGCCGCTGCCGCAACGAAGAGGAACGGCGCGAGGCGGATTACCTGTACGATAATTTCCTCGAGCCGCTGGGATTGCGCGACTTCAACGACAACGACCTGTTCGCGCGCGAGGCGATGCAGAATTTCTACGAGCGAGGCGACGGATGGAATCGCGAGTCGCTGTGCGCCTTCGACGCCGCGACCATCACCTGGCGCAAGGTCGCGGCGCGCTTCAACCGCGGTATCCAGGAGCCGCCCGAAGCGGCATAACGCATCGCATAACAAATGACAAAGCCGAAGCGCTCGCCTCGATGCCCGCAGAAGTAAGTTCCAGCGCCGCCGCCCGTCGCCGCCAACGCTCATCGCGTGACGTTGCGCTTCGAGGACGGGGTCGAAAAAGTGATCGAAGCCGGCGCGGACGAATTCGTGCTCGACGCAGCGCTGCGCCAGGGTGTGCCGCTGGTCTATCAGTGCCGTTCGGGAAGCTGCTCGACCTGCGTGGGACAGATGGTGAGCGGAAATCTCGAGATGGTGCGCGACCGCGCGCTCTCGCTCATCGCGGCGGAAGTCGCCGACGGCAAGCGCCTGCTCTGCAGCTCGCACGCGCTCGCGCCGAGCGTGGTTCGGCTGCACTACCCCAGTTCGCTGATTTACGCGGAGGAGCGGCGCAATTTCGAAGCGCGTGTGGCCGGCGTCGAATGGCCTGTGCCCTCGGTCGCGAAACTCGCGATCGCGCTCGACCGCCGCGCCGGCGTTTCCTTCCACGCCGGCCAGTACGTGCGAATCAAGGTGCCCGGCACGGAGGAATGGCGCTCGTACTCGATGTGCTCGACGCCGCGCGATCTGCCGAAGATGGAATTCCTGGTGCGGATAATCCCCGGCGGCGTGATGTCGGAATATCTGCGGACGGCGCGCGTGGGCGAACCGCTCGAAGTGGAAGGGCCGCTCGGCGCATTCATCCTGCATCCGGGCAAGGGGCTGCACGTTTTCGTCGCCGGCGGCACCGGGCTCGCGCCGATTCTCGCGATGATCGATGAGATTCGGCGCGCGAGCGGGCCGAAACCAAAAATGCTGCTGAGCTTCGGATGCGCGAGCGACAAGACCTTCTTTTATCGCGACGAGATCGAATTGCGTCAGTGGTGGGTCCCTCAGCTAAACGTGCGGCTCTCGGCCGATCGCGTCGAGGATCAGGCTTCGGGTCTCATCCAGGGCACGCCGGTCGACGCGCTCGGCGTGGAGGCCATAAGCGATCCCGAGGCGTCGGCCTATCTGTGCGGTCCGCCGCCGATGATCGAAGGGGCGCGCCGGCGCCTGACGGAATTGGGTATGAGCCCCGAGCGAATCTATGCTGAACGCTTCGTCGCAAGTTGAACGGCCATGGCCAACACGCACGCAGTCGTAATCGGCGGAAGCTTCTCGGGCCTGTTCGCCGGCCGCGTGCTGAGCGACTTCTTCGATCGCGTCACCGTGCTCGACCGCGACAGCTTTCCCGAAGGGGTCGAGGATCGCGCCGGCGTCCCGCAGGCGCGCCATGTGCACGGTCTATTGGTCCGCGGACTTTGGGAGTACGAGCGCGCGTTTCCCGGCTTCGAGCATCTCGCGGTCGAGAAGGGCGCGACGTTTCACGACCATACCTGGGATTTCGTCGTGCTGCGGCCGCAGGGATGGCAGCCGCGTTACCGTTCCGACCTAAAATTTCTTAGCGCCAGCCGCGAGCTTATCGAATCGTGTGTGCGCGATCTTTTCCGCAAGCTGCCCAAGGTCGAACTGCGCGAGCGCGTCGCGGTGACGGGGCTTAAAGTTTCGCGCGACGGCGGCCGGCCGCGATGCGTCGGCGTGACGGTTCCGGCGGACCAGCGCGGCAGCGCCGCGGTCAACAAAGACGACAAGGCCGCGGTGATTGAAGCCGATCTGATCGTCGACGCGAGCGGCGCAGTCTCGCGCGCGCCGGCATGGCTGGAAGCGGCCGGACTCAAGCCGCCGCGCGAAAGCGTGGTCGATCCGCTAGCCGGCTATTCCTCGCGCTGGTTCAAAGGGCCGCCACCCGGCCAATGGCCCGAGCAATGGTGGTGGTGGGCAGGCGCTTACATCCGGCGGCGCCCCGACGATCTGACCGAGGCCAACTTTCAGCTCAAGGAGCACAATCGCTGGCATCTCACGCTCTCCGGTTTCAACCGCCGCTATCCGCCGACGCACGAGGCCGAGTTCATGGAGGCGCTCAAGCGGATGCGCTCGCCGATCATCGACGAGATGACGCGGCTGATGGAACCGATCTCGCCGGTATACGCCAATCGCGCGATGCGCAATCACTGGCGTCACTACGAGCGCTGGAACGAGCGGCTGGACGGCTTTATCGCGATCGGCGACGCGTTCTGCCACTACAATCCGGTGTATGCGCAGGGGATGACGGCGCTGGCGCTCTCGGCCACGATGCTGCGTGCGTGCCTGGAGAAATACGCACCGGCGGCGCCGGAGTTCGCACGCGAGTTTTTCGACGCCGAGGCGCGGATTCAGCGCGACCCGTGGAAATTGTCGGCCGGCGTCGATTTGCGCTTTCCATTCACGCTTGGCGAGCGGCCGTTCTCGATGAAGTTGTTCAACCTTTATCTCGACGGCATCGGGTTGGCGGCGAAGGATCCGATCGTGCGCCGGCGCCTGGTCGAAGTTGCGCAGCTCATCCGTCCGCTTTCCGATCTTTTCGCGCCAGCCGTGGCAGGACGCGTTGGCGTCGCAGCCGCGGCCAGCGCGGTTAGCGCGCTGGCCGCATTGGTCGCGCGTCCTGAGCCGGTTGCGATTTCGCCGATGCCGCCGATGCTTGCACCGGCGGCCGCCGGGCGCGCCGGCGAAGCAGCGGTCGCATAGGCACAAAATGCGCCCCGCCGCTTCCGGACGCACCTTCTTTGTCCGAGAGCGTTGCGCAGCGCGATCCCTTCCGGGTCCTCTCCCTGCCGTCCCCTACGGAAACTTGAGGCGGACGATCTCCGCCCTGCGCACGGCGTCGGCCACCATCGTTTCGACGTCGAGAACGCTCTCGGCCGCGCGCACCTCGTCGAGGTTGGCGTGGGTCTCGGGATGCGGCGGAACGAACAGCGAGCAGCAGTCCTGGTCCGGCTGAATCGAGGTCTCGAAAGTGCCAAGCGCGCGCGCCTGGTCGACGATCTCGTTCTTGTCCATCCCGACCAGCGGACGCACCATCGGCAGCGCGGCGGCCTCCTCGATGACCGTCATGTTCTCCAGCGTCTGCGAGGCGACCTGGCCGAGACTCTCGCCCGTCACCAGCACGCGCGCGCCCGCGCGCCGGGCGAGCGCCTCCGCAATCCGCACCATGAAACGGCGGTAGAGCACCACGCGCAGCGGACGCGGCCCGCGCGCCACGATCTCGCGCTGGATGTCGGCGAACGCCACCAGCATCAGCGTCGATCGCGCCTGGTAGCGGGTGAGATGCTCCGCCAACTCGGTCGCTTTCTCGCGGCTCGCCGCTGAGACCAGCGGATGGCTGTGGAAGTGGACGAAATCGAGCCTGAGGCCGCGGCGCATCATACGATGCGCGGCGACCGGCGAGTCGATTCCGCCCGAGAGCAGGGCGATCCCATGCCCCGTGATACCCACTGGCAAGCCACCCGCGCCCGGCCGCTTGCCGGCTGCAAGATAGGCGGCGTCGGGGAGAATCTCGATCGTGATGACCAGCGCGGGATTCTCAAGGTCTACTTTAAGTGGTACATCGTCGTTGACCGCGTCGTCCTTGACCGCGGCGCCGACCGCCTGGTCGATTTCCATCGAGTTGAGCGCAAAACCCTTGTCGGCGCGCGTCGAGCGCACGCGAAAGGTGGCGGCGCTCCGATGCGCTCGCGCGATCGCGATCGCCTCGCGCTTTATCTTCTCGATATCGCGCGCAACCGGGCGGCTCAGCGAAAAATTCTGCAATCCGAAGAGCAGCGCGGCGCGCTCGGCCGCGACCTCCTCGTCGATCTCCTCGGGAAGCTCGACGATAAGCCGCGGCCCCTCGCCACGCATCGCGCCCAGCTTAAAATCGGCGAAGACCGCGCGCAGGTTGCTCTTCAACTGATCGACGAAGCGCCACTGGTTGCGCCCCTTGAGCGCAATTTCGTGGTATCTTCCAATCAGGTAACGCATCGTGATCGCTTACACCCGCAAGGCTCTCGTCCGCATCATATTTGCGGCGAGTCGGAACTGATACATGAGCGCACTGGAACCGATCAATCAGCGCCTCGCCCGCCTGCGCCAGGGCCTCGAGCCTGCCGATAGGCTCGCGCGCCATCGCAAGGGCGCGGGACGCGGCGCGGCCGTGCTGATGCCTATTTTCGAGCTCGACGGCGACCTGCACGTGGTCTACATCCGGCGCTCCGACCACGTCGAAAGCCATCGCGGCCAGGTCGCGTTTCCCGGCGGCCGGGTCGATCCAACCGACGAGACCCTGCTCCACACGGCGCTGCGCGAGGCGCAGGAAGAGGTCGGGATCGACCCCGCGAGCGTCGACGTGCTGGGCGGCTTCGAGGGCACGGTGGCGCGCACGAGCGAGATCCACGTGACACCATTCATCGGGGTTATCCCGGCCACTGCGGGCCTGCGCGCCGATCCGAAAGAGGTCGCCGCGATTTTCTTCGTCCCGATGAGCGCGCTGGAGGACCCAAGCTACCGTGGCACCTATCGCTTCCGGCGCGACAGCGGACAGGTGACCGAGCATCCGGCGATCTTCTACAACGACCAGGTCATCTGGGGACTCACGCTGCGCTTCACTGAGGAAGTGCTGAGCCGGATGAACGGCGCGGCTGCGCGCTGATGCGATAGGTTTTTCGATCTCGCCAACGAAATATGAAGAGGGCCGTTCATGAACGGCCTACTTAATCGGCAAAAACTTCGGGCCATCACTTGCGCAAGGCCTCGAAGTGCTATCGCTGCGAGACGCAGATCAGAAGCTGGCCCTCAAGGCCCGCTGAACGATGCGTCCGGATCGCGGCAGCCTCGGGGGAGGACGTAATCTTCAGGAATTCCGCCGCCGAAGGATATTGAACGAGCGCCGCTCTGTCCCAGAGTCCCTCGACTTCGCCAATCGTAAGGTACTTGACGGCGCTGTCAAAGAGAAATTTGCCGCCACCGCGCTCGACGATCTTGCGCATTGTCTCGATGTAAATATCGAAGGCCTGCTCTCCTGTAAGGTCAGTCTCACGCCCATCGGAGTACTGCGCCTTGGCGCGGAATTTGAGGAGGTTGAGCATGACAATTGGTTGGGGCGACGAATCGTTGCGGAGCACCTCGATCTGACCTCTTACGGGGTACAGAGCGTTTTCGATTTCCATGTTGTTTTTCCTCGCGAGATCAGATTCCCAAGGCTGATAATGTGGAATGCGGTGTGCCAGCCGTAGGCTAAACTACTACTTAACCGAGATTTCCATTTTACCCTCGGATTCCAACTCGCTTCGTAGGCGAGACGGCGTTCCTCTGCAAGGTTTTAGCCGGTTTTGGGTCCACGGTGTTTCCAGCGCAGATTTCGGGGCTAGATCTATAGCCCTTCGCATCTTTACAATGGCCGCATTCGCATCATGCTTGCCGTAAAGCAGCGCCATACCCCAATCGTAGTAGGCTAGAGCGTCGTTCGGATCGCGCGCGATAACCTTTTGATAATTGATGATAGCACCGTCGTAATCGCCCCTTTCGCCCAATGCTGTGCCCCAATTTAGGTATGCCAAGGTGTAGTTAGGATCAATATCGATAGCCCGGTGGAACTTGCGAATCGCATCATTTAGCTCGTGCTTTTTAACAAGCGCAACACTCCAGTTATAGTACGTAGTCGCCTTCTTCGGATCGAATTGAACCGATAGCCGCAATTGCTCAAGAGCTTCATCGAACCTGCCCAATTTTATGAGCGCATTACCCAGATTGTTGTGAGCCACTGCCGATCTACGATCGAGTCCAATAGCCTTATCATATTGCTCAATTGCTCCTTTGACGTCGCCATGTTCGAAAAGCACGATGCCTAAGTTGTTGTATGGCTCTGCGAACGCTGGATCGCGCCTTATGGCCTCATGGAATAGTTCAATTGCTTTGTTAGAATCATGTTCGACTTCATAGGCGTACATGCCTAATATAAACGGATTGACAAGCTGAAGAATCTCTTGGGCGAGCGAGCTGATAGCTACTTGCGGAGACGTGGTGAATACTTCGACCGTTCTTGACGTGCGCTCCGTTGAATGTGTGAGCCGAACTGTGAGCAACAAGTGTTGCAAAGATGCTCCGTGATTTTCCGTAGCTGCTGAAACAACAGCGGGTACCAGCGCGATCTCTCCACTAATCCGAAAAGGCTCCCGTCCAAGAAAATCCTGTAGCAGCTGGACAGCAGCCTTGAATGAGAGCTTGGTCGCGGGCACTTCGATATCGGGCATTGAATCGCTGTCGGGGAGCGCGAAGGTTTCTTTTCGCGTGGTTGCGTGACTTTCGATGTTGACTATCTGATCGACTATTTGATTCTCGATCGTTTGCGGAGTGTAGCCTGCCTGCTGGAACATCTCAGGCACCGCGAATTGGTCCACCCGTACCACGCGAGGACGATGGTCGACGGCGGCGCGGTGTTGGTTGAGTAAAGTCGGCTCGCGAGCAACGGGTTCGATAAACAATTCATATCAAGGTAACCGAGCGTCAATATGAGGATAGTTCAATAGCCGTTCATTTGCTACTCAGCTTGGCGATTGGACTGTAAATTCCAGGCAGGTTGGCGAGTAACACAGCCGAGCTTCCTTGGCAGGTCTTGTCGTAGGCCAGCAGCGCCTGAGGATCGGTAGTGGACAGATCGATCGCATTAGAGCGGCGTTCGGCGTGGAAGTTCACCGTCGGACTGCCGAGAACGTCGGGTGGATCAGCCAATCTGCGACTTTGCGCCGGGAGTTTAAATCGATCGTCCCGGTGTAAGAGCCGTTGGTGAATGGCCGTCGGTGACTGATGCGGGTTTCTACTTCAGATAATCCAGCATCCCGCTCCGCAACATCCCTTCAAGATAAGGAATCACGTCGCTCATCCGCGCCAGTTCCTCGACCGTGACCCATCGGCCCTCGACGTGCTCGTTGGGCCTCAGGACAAGCTCGCGGCGCGCATCCGCCGGCCGGCACGCGAAGAGCGCCTGCACGTATGGGTCCGGCGGCGCCTTGTAGAGTCCGAGTGCGCGTTCGATCTCGATCGCGAGTCCGGTCTCCTCGCCGACCTCGCGTGCCAGACACTCCTCGAAGCTCTCGCCGAGCGTTAGATGGCCGCCCGGGAAGATCCCAATGGCCCGGCCGATAGGGCATCCGCGCCGCGCGCCGCAGCACCACAAGGCGCCCGCGGTCGGCGATTATGCCGTGTACTCCGATCCAGAACTGCGACTCCGGCATCTGCCTTCTCTTCAGAGTGTTTCGCTTTTCGCGACGCAGCAGGGGAGCGACGGAAACGCAGGTTATGCGGTTTCCCAGTCCTGCTGCTTGATGTCTGAAACTTGAAGAATGCGCTTAACAAGGTCGATGCCGATATCGCCTCGATGTGGATTCGGAACGCGCACGCTTAGTGCCCCGGGTTTGCTCATGAACTGGTGATTGCCTCCCGCGAAGGGGCCACCATAACCGAGTGCGCGCAACTTTCTAATGAACTCGCGACGCGAGCACGGACGAAGAGCCATTTACTAGCGTTAGTCGTCGGCAACCTTTTGCAGATCGTCGTAAAGACTAACACCACCGACGGCTGGTATGCGGGTCCCAGCTTTGACGGTTACCTCAATCCAGCCATCCAGCGCCTCGAGGAGATCTTTTCTTGCCGCTTCGACAGTTGTTCCCGTAGCCCAAAGTCCAGCAAGTCCGGGAATCGAGGCAAACCACTCTCCGCTTTCCATCTTCTCGTACCGGGCGTGATCTATCGCGGTTTCGATGAATTGACGGTAGGTCGCCATCATTCAGAATAGTAAGCCGTCCTAAAGAATCACGCAATCGCGTAATCATTGGCGCTTACCACTGCACACAGGGAATTATTCTTCCTGTTCAACTGTTTTCGATTGCGGCCGATTGCTCGTATTAGCTGTCGCAATGGAGCTCAGAATAAGGCGTCAGCGGGGGCGGATGGGGCCGCGCGGCGCGCGGCCCCATCCGCCCCCGCCGGGGGTCTCGATTCGCACGCGCTCGCCCGCGACGAGCCGTTCGTTGGCCTTGCCGGGGTTCGTAAAGATCGACGAGCTGGGGACGGAAGCGGCCGCGGCGAGCGCGGTGGTCGTAATGATACCCCTGGCAGCGGTCGGGAGCTGGCCACCGCCATTCCAGATGATCGTGGATCATCCGTTCTTATTTGCGATCGCCGAGCAGCAGAGCGGCGCCATACTCTTCGTTGGAACGGTCACCGATCCCAGTCATCGAGACTGATAAAGGCGCGGGCTCAAAGAGGCTGGCGATGGTCCCTTACCGTGCACTGAAAGTATGAGAGGGAACGATGGATGGAACGACGAGGTCACGATGAGGGTATTCATAGTGGGTACTAGAGGGTCTTACGAGGGTTCACAGGTCGAGGGCGAGAACGCCGATTGCTGCGAAAAGGGATCTGTCAGGAATTTCGTGCGTGAGCAGTTAAGACTAAATGGCTGCTGCACAGCGCAGCAGTCGCCAAGAGCGACTGCATAATTATCCGCCAGCCGCAGCGACGGCCGCGGTCAAGGGCGGCGTGAGCCGGCGCGCATAGCGCGCGAACCCTTGAGGGCGAGCAGGCGCGAAGGCTATCGCGGATTATTCCTCCTATCAACTGTTTCTGAGTACGACCGATTGCACGTGTTAACGGTCGCAATGCGCTCAGATAGTTGGTGTCAGCGGGGGCGGATGGGGCCGCGCGCCGCGCGGCCCCATCCGCCCCCGCCGGGAGTTTCGATTCGCACGCGCTCGCCCGCGACGAGCCGTTCGTTGGCCTTGCCGGGAAGTTTGATTCGCCGCCCGTCGCGCACCAGGTAGTTCGCGCCGGTCTTGCCCGCACCCCCGCCGGCAAGCCCCCACGGCTCAGTGATACGCCGGTCGGTCAGCAGGCTCAGTGTTGCGGGCACCAGGCACTCGAGCTCGCGAATCAGCCCGTCGCCGCCGGCAGCCGCGCCGCGGCCGCCGGAGCCGCGACGAATGCGGTACTCGGTGATGCGCATCGGGTAGTACGCCTCCAGCGCTTCGATCGGTGTGTTGAGCGTGTTGGTCATGTGGGTATGGAGGCCGGCGGCGCCGGGATGGCCGGGGGCCGCACCGGCGCCGCCGGCGATCGTTTCGTAGTACGAGAAATGCCGCGCGCGGATCGAGTCGTAGCCGCCCAGCGTCATGTTCGACATCGAGCCCGAACTCGCCGCCGGGATGCGGTCGGGCGCGGCGGCGGCGAGCGCGCGCAGCAGCACGTCGACGATCCGCTGCGAGGTCTCGACGTTGCCGCCCGCCACCGCGGCCGGCGCCAGCGCGTTGACGATCGAGCCGGGCGGTGCGATCACCCGAATCGGCCGCATCAGCCCCTCGTTGGCCGGCACCGCTTCCGCCGCCAGGCATTTCATCACGTAAAAGGTCGCCGACAACGTGATCGCATAGTTGGCGTTCACCGAGCCGCGTACCTGCGGCGCGGAGCCGGTGAAATCGACGATCGCGCGCCCGCCGCCGATCCGAATCGCAACCCGGATTTCGATCGGCCCGGTACCGACGCCGTCGTCGTCAAGGTAATCGACGGCGCGGTACAGGCCCGGCCGCAAACGGCGCAGCGTCGCGCGCATCAGGCGGTCCGCGTAATCCTTGAGCGCCGCCATCGCGGCGGCCACCTGCGCCCGCCCGCTCGCCGCCACCAGCCCGCGCAAGCGCTCGGCGCCGACATTGAGCGCCGCGATTTGCGCGCGCAGATCGCCTTCGCGTTCCTCGCGCACTCGCGTATTGGCGAAGAACAGCTCCAGCACGTCGCGCGCCGGCTTGCCCGCGCGCACGAGATGGACCGGCGGCAGGCGAAAACCCTCCTGGTAAATCTCGGTCGAGAGCGCCATCGAGCCCGGCGCCATCCCGCCGATATCGGCGTGATGGGCGCGGTTGGCGGCGAACGCGAACGGGCGGCGCTCGTTGCCAAGAAAGATCGGAGCGACCAGGGTGAGGTCCGGCAGATGCGTTCCGCCGGCAAACGGATCGTTGACCGCGGCGACGTCGCCCGGGCCAAGCTCCAGCCGTTCGATCGCGGCGCGCACGGAAAGCGGCGTCGAGCCGAGATGGACCGGGATATGGGCGGCTTGCGCGACCAGTTCGCCGCCGCCGTCGAACAGCGCGCACGAAAAATCGTGGCGCTCCTTGATGTTGGGCGAGAAGCCGGTCTGACCTAGCACGACGCCCATCTCCTCGGCGATCGCGGCCAGGCGATTGTTCATCACCGCAAGCGTGACAGGGTCGAGCTTCATCGCAGGTCGCTGGTTGGCGCGCTTCATATTGGTCACAACTCCAGGTGCAGGTTGCCGAAGCCGTCGGCGCGCAGTGTGAACTCGGGCGCGACGTAAGCGGTGGCGCTTAGTTCGACCACGATCGCCGGGCCGCGAATCCTTGCGCCCGCGCCGATCGCGTCGCGCGCGTAAACCGGCACGGTGCGCGTGCGTCCACCGGCCGCGCGTCCACCGGTCGCGCGTTCACTGGTAATGACCTGGATACGGCGCACGGGCGACGGCGAGGTCCGCCCACGCGCGCGCGCAAGGCGCTCGGGTGCAGCGACGGCGCCGGGCGCAGTCGCGCGCAGGCGCAAGTTGACGACTTCGACCGCGGCCTCGGGCGCGGCGTGGCCGAAGATGCGGCGATGGGCCGCGTGGAACTCCGCGGCGAAGTGCGGAGTTAGCCGCACCTCGATCTCGTAGGATTGGCCGCGGTAACGCACGTCGGCAAAAAGCTCGACGCGGAGTTGCACGCGGCGCGCGCCCTCGGCGGCGAGTTCGCGCCGCGCGCGGGCGACCATCGGGGCCGCGCGCGCGGCGAGGCGGCGGGCAAGCTGAAGGTAGTTGGGCGAGCTCTCGCGCACGGTGAGCGAGTATTCGCGTCCCAGCGGCGCCTGCAACGCGCCCCACGCGCAGAGCAATCCCGGATTGCGTGGCAGCACGATATGGCGGATGCCGAGGTCGAGCGCCAGTTCGCAGGCGTGCATCGGGCCCGCCCCGCCAAACGCCATCAGCGCGAAATCGCGCGGGTCGAAGCCGCGCTCGACGGTGATGACGCGCACCGCGCGCTCCATGTTGGCGTTGACGACGCGGATAACGCCGCTGGCCGCGCCGATCGCGTCGGTGCGCATCGCACGGCCGAGCGCGGCGATCGCTTTGGCGGCGCGCGCGGGATAAAGGCGCATCGCGCCGCCCAAAAAATTCTCGGCCACCAGCCGCCCGGCGACCAGGTTGGCGTCGGTGACGGTCGGCGCCGCGCCGCGTCCATAGCAGGCCGGTCCCGGATCGGCGCCGGCGCTTTCGGGGCCGACCTTGAGCGAGCCGCCGGCGTCGACCGCCGCGATCGAGCCGCCGCCCGCGCCGACGGTGTGGATGTCGATGACCGGAGTGCGGACGGCGTAGCCACCGGGATAGCTGAGCGTGCGAATTGCGGCGCGTCCGTCGAACAGGGACACGTCGGTCGAGGTGCCGCCCATGTCGAACGTGATGAAGCGATCGACGCCGGTAGCGCGCACCAGCGCGGCCGCGCCGATCACGCCGGCGGCGGGGCCGGAAAGGATCGTGCGGACCGGTTCGTCGCGCGCGAGACGCGCGCCGATCGCGCTGCCGTTGGATTGCATCACGCGCAGGCGCGCCGCCCGCAGATCGCGCTCCAGCCGGCCGAGATGCGAGGACATCCGCGGCGCCACGTACGCGTTGACCACCGTGGTCGAGAGCCGCTCGAACTCGCGGTACTCGGCGAGGATGCGATGCGACACCGAAAGGGGCAGGCCAAGCGGGGTGAGCGCGCGCGCAAGCCGCCGCTCGCTCGCCGGGTTGGCGTAGGAATGGAGCAGGCAAATCGCAATCGAGTCGGCGCGGCTTGAGGCGGCGGCACGCCGTACGCGATTCAGTTCCGCGGCGGTGAGGCCGAGCGCCACCTTGCCGTCGAAGTAGGTCCGCTCGGCGACGCCCAGGCGCATCGTGCGCGCGACCAACGGCTCCGGGCGCTCGGGCGCGAGCGCATAGAGATCGCTGCGGTTCTGGCGTCCGATCTCGACCACGTCCTCGAAGCCCGCGTTTGTCAGCAGCAGGACGCGCGCGCCCTTGCGCTCGAGCAGCGCATTGGTCGCCACGGTCGAGCTGTAAGTGACCAGATCGGGGAGCAGGCCTCGATTCGGGCCGTGGAGCACGCCTTCAAGCATCGCTTTAAGTCCAGTGATAACCGCGCGCGCCGGATCGTCGGGCGTCGAGATCACCTTATGCACGAGCAGGCGCCCGCTGGCGATCGCGACCAGGTCGGTAAACGTGCCGCCGGTATCGATTCCGATGATGACGCTCGTGGCCATCAGGGTTTGAGCAATACCTTGAAGTTTGGTGAGCGGGCGGCGGCCGCGAACGCGGCGGGCGCGTCGTCGAGCGGGAAGATGCTCGAGACCAGCGGGAGCGGATTGACCTTTCCCGAGGCGAGCGCCGCGATCGCCGGCGCGAACCGGCCGCATCGCGAGCCCACGATCGTGACTTCGTTGACTACCGCCTGGGCCAGGTTGAGCGCGGCGCCAGCGGCCGCCGTGCTCTTGAGAATCACCTTGCCGCGTGGACGCACCAGCGCGAGCGCCCGGTTGAGCCCAGCGCTGTTCCCCGTGCAATCGATCACCACGTCGAAGCCGGGATCGAGCCGCTCTTCAAGTCTTACTTCAATTCCGAAGGTGGCCAGACGATCGAGCTTTTCGCGATGGCGTCCGGCAAGCACCGGCGCGTAGTCCTCAGCGCGGAGCACGATCGCGGCGAGCGCACCGAGCCGTCCATCGCCCAGGACCGCGATTTTGTGGTCGCGCCGCAATTTGGTTTGCTCGAAGATTTCATAGATTGCCGCGACCGGCTCGACAAAGACGCCAAGCTCGTCGGATATCGAGTCGGGCAGAGCGATCAGGTTTTCATCGGGCAGGCGGAGAAACTCGGCGAATGCGCCGTCGCGGCCTACGATCCCGAGCAACGGTGCGATTGGGGCAATGGCGTCCCAGGCCATCGAGGCACCAGGGGCATCGCCCGCACGCCGCGTTGATTTCGCCCACCACGCGCCGCCCGGCGAGCGCGCCGGTTTTGGTGTCGACGACTTCGCCGACGAACTCATGGCCCGGCACGCCGCGATAGGACATGTACCCGCGCGCCAACTCGAGGTCGGTGCCGCATATCCCAGCCATCCGCACGCGCACGATACTCTCGCCCGGCGTGGGCGCCGGATCGGGATAGTCGTCGCGCACAATCAGTTCGGGATCGAGCACCAGGGCGCGCATCGGTCCGATTCAAACAGAAAAAACGTCAGATGCGCTACTGGAGCGGATGAGGTATTTGCGGCGCGGGAACTTAATTTGCTGCCGGAACTTATTTGTGGCCGGAATCTGGCCGGCGCGAGGCAGGCTTCAGCAAGCCGTCAACGAACCAAAGCGCGATCACACTCAGAAGGACCGCGATCCATAGACGGATTGAAGCGCGAGGGGCGGGAGGAGATTTCTTTTCGTCGTCCACAAAAACACCATCTGGCTGGGCCAGCGCGAGCGCGATTTAAAGGGAGCATAACGCGTACCAGCCAACGAATGAGTCAAAAAGGCCGGTTTTTTGCGAGAACCCATCGCAAGGCGTTGCGGAAGTGCAACTCACTATGGAAAGGCCGCAAAAGCATCTCGCGGCCATGGCCTCGCCGGCATTTCGGTCGCGTTCGGTCGCGAACTATTGGACGTGTTTGGCGAGCGCGCGCGAAATCAGTCGGAAGATTTGGTTTTCGTGCTCTTTTCCGAGGAGGATGAGCCGCTGCTCTTGTCCGACGAGCCGCTCTTGTCCGACGAGCCGCTCTTGTCTGACGAGCCCGCCTTGTCTGACGAGCCCACCGCCGCGCTCGAGGAGCCGTTGGTGCCATTGCTCGCGGATTCGGCGGCCGGCTTACTGTCGGATTTCTCGCTCGACCCGTCAGTGCCTTTGGCGCTGCCCGAGCGGGCGTAATCGGTCGCGTACCATCCCGAGCCCTTGAGCACGAACGAAGTCGCCGAGATCATCCGCTCGACTTTGCTCTTGCAGGTCGGGCAGCGCTTGAGCGCCGGCTCAGTGATGCGCTGCGTCGTCTCGAAGGTTCCGCATTTGGGGCAACGATACTCGTAGATGGGCATTTCAGTAGATGGAATTGGCTCGTGACGGCTCTTAACTTTAGGTAAGCACGCCGGTCCGCCTTGTCAATCGGATGTTCCCGCAGATGTTCCCGCGTGATATTGCCCAGGCAGATATTCTCCAGGTGCCACCGGTCCGCGATTTGCCCGGATTAATCACACTTTTATCTTCCCAGAATCAAGCTCGCGACGCCATCGGTCGACTGTGACGCGATTCGTTCGCGACCGTGACGCGATTCGAGAACCCTACGAGCCGTAGATCGCCGCGGGCGACATCATGGCCTGCAAAAGGGACATGATCAGCACGCGCTGAACGAATTGAATTACGATGATGACGACTATTGGCGAAAGATCGAGGCCGCCAAAGTATACCGGCAGATGCTCGCGAACCCAATCGAAAACCGGCTCGGTCATCGCGTAGAGCGTGCGCACGATGGGGTTATACGGGTCCGGCTGGACCCAGCTCAGCAGCACCGCGATGACGACGATCCAGAAATAGATTTGAAGCAGACCGGATAGCGTCTGGGCTGCAAACACGATCGTGTTTACGAGGATAGGGGGCATGGTCGATGACTCTCCGGGCGGCCTAGCTCACGCGTCCGAGTTGGCGCGAGCGCTCGGCCGCTGCATGTATGGCACGGGCAACGATATCAGAAAAGCCGTCGGCGCCTAATTGTTTCAGCGCGGCTTCGGTGGTGCCGCCGGGCGACGCGACGATCCGAATCAACTCCGCGGCCGTCATCGGCGAGCGGCGCATGTTCTCCTCCGCGCCGCGAATCGTCTTGAGCGCCATCCGAAGCGCGAGCTCGGGCGGCAAACCCAGGGCTGCTGCGGCGTCGGCGAGCGCCTTGGCGAACAGGTAGACGTACGCCGGACCACTGCCCGAAAGTGCGGTCACCGTGTCGAGCAGTGCCTCGTCCTTCAGCGCCACCGCGTCGCCGACGGCGCGGAAAATCTTAAGGGCGAAAGCCTCGTCGGCGCGAGTCGCGTTGCGTCCGCGCACCAGCGCCGCCATCCCCTGACCAACCATCGCGGGCGCGTTCGGCATCACGCGGATAACGTGCGCGTGGCCACCCAGCGCGCCTTCCAGGCGGCCCAAGGTGACTCCGGCCGCGATCGACACGAAGAGCTTCGCGCCGAGCCCGCCTTTGCGCGACGCACCGTTGCCCTCGCCGCCGCCGCCGGCGCGGGCAAGCTCGGTCAGCACCGCGTCTATCGTTTGTGGCTTCACGGCGAAGAGCACGGCGCGCGAGGAATTCAGGACCTTGAGATTATCGGTCGTAACTTCGATCTTGAGCGCGCCCTTGAACTTGCGCCGACGCGCGGCGTCGACGTCGGAGGCGATCAGTTCGGACGCTTTGAAGACCTTGTTTTCGACCAGGCCGCGCGCCAGCGCCTCGGCCATGTTGCCCGCGCCGATAAAGCCCAGCTTCTTTTTCACGTTCATCAGGTACGCTCGCCGAAAATCGCGCGGCCCACCCGCACGATCGTCGCGCCTTCTTCGATCGCCACGTCGAAATCGCCGGTCATTCCCATGGAAAGCTCGCTTAGCGCAAGGCCGGTCGCCGCCGCAAGCCGATCGCGCATCGCGCGCAGTCCGGCGAAGTGGCCTCGCGAGCGCTCCGGGTCATTGTCCGGTGGCGGAATCGTCATCAGGCCGAGGATTTCCACCGTCGCGCGCGCGGCCTCGAGCAGCCGCTCGACTTCAGCGGGGGCCACGCCGCTCTTGGACGCTTCGCCGGCGGCGTTGACCTCGATCAGCACCGGCACGCGCGGCGCGGGACGCGCGCGTCCGAGCGCGGCGGCCAGGCGCGCGGAGTCGAGACTATGAATCAGCGCGAAGCGGTCCGCGGCGTCGCGCGCCTTGTTGGTCTGCAGATGGCCGATCAGATGCCAGCGGAGATCGTTCAGATCGGCCAGCGCATCCTGTTTCGCCGCCGCCTCCTGCACGTAGTTCTCGCCGAACTCGCGCGCGCCGGCGGCGTAGGCGGCGCGAATCGCCTCGGGCGGCTGCGTCTTGCTCGCAAGGACGAGCCTGACCGTGGCCGGGTCGCGTTTTGCGCGACCCGCGGCGCGCGCGATCCGTTCGCGCACGGCCGTCAACCGCGCGGCGATTTCATCATGTGTGAGCATATGGGGTGAGCATCGGGCTTGAGTCTCGGCATCCGGCCGGCAAATCAGCGCTCGCCGTCGCGCGATACGCTCGTATGGCGCCGCAGCGCCGCTAGCACTTCGCCAACCGGCAGGCCCATCACGTTGTCGCGCTCGCCCTCGACTTCCACCACCAGGCCCGCGCCCTCGGCCTGGATACCATACGCGCCCGCCTTGTCCATCGGTTCGCCGGTGCGGATATAGGCGTCGATTTCGTCGTCGCCAAGCTCGCGGAAACGGACCCGGCTGATGACGGCGCGGCTTTCGGCCACGCGCCCGTCGCGGGCCAGCGCAAAGGCGGTCACTACGACGTGGAAGCGGCCGGAGAGCGTGCGCAGCATGCGATGCGCGTCGGCGTGGTCGTGGGGCTTGCCGAGAATTTCACCGCCGCATTCGACGATCGTGTCCGCGCCCAGCACCAGTGCGCCGTCGGCGCGCCGCGATACCGCGAGCGCCTTTTCTTCGGCCATCCGGAGCGCGAACTCCGCCGCAGGTTCGCCGGCGTGGCGTTCTTCCTCGACGCCGCTTTCGCCAAGCTCGAACTCGACTCCGGCGGCCGCGAGCAATGCTCTGCGCCGCGGCGAGGTCGAGGCGAGAATCAATCTGGGAGCGGCCATCGATGCAAATCCCTTAGCAAAAAGTCCGTCGGCAAAAGGTTGCAGGAGCGCCGCGGGCGGTGCAAGCGCGCGGCCGAGCGCCGCGCTGTTGGTCGGACGATGCCGTTGTGCTTAGACTGGCGTTAGATCAGCGCGAGGGCAAAATCCGATGAGCGAACTCGTCCATAAATTCGTCAATACCAACGGCATCAGGATGCACGTGGTCGAGGCCGGCAAGGGCTTTCCGGTGGTTTTTTGCCACGGCTTTCCCGAGCTCTGGTACTCGTGGCGCCATCAGCTCCGCGCGCTCTCCGACGCCGGTTTTCGTGCGATCGCGCCCGACCAGCGCGGCTACGGCGAAACCGATTGTCCGCAACCGGTCGAGGCTTACCAGGTGCGCGAGCTGGTGAAAGACATCGTCGGGATGCTCGACGCGCTCGAGATCGACAAGTGCGTAATCGTCGGCCACGACTGGGGCGGCTTCGTCAGTTGGCAGAGCGCGATGCGCGCGCCCGGACGCATCGCACGTGTGATCAATCTCAATACCCCGTTCATGCCGCGATGGCTTCCGTCGACACCGGGCAGCCCCGAGCATCCGAAGATTATCTGGGTGACCAGTCCGCAACCCGCGCCGACCAAGCCGACCGAGATGGCGCGGAAAAACGCCGCCGGCAATTTCCATTACGTGCTGCACTTCCAGCAGCCCGGCGTTGCCGAGGCCGAACTCGAACGCGACGTGCGGCGCACGCTGCGTGGTCTTTATCGCGACCCGATGCCGCTTGCGCCGCTCGCGGAACGGCCCGCCGCCCGGCGTGTTCGGTCCTGCGGGCGGCGGTCTGCTGGATCGCCTGCCCGACGGACCACTCGGCAAATACATGAGTGAGGCCGACCTCGACGTTTACGTGAAGGCGTTCGAGAAGACCGGCTTTCGCGGCGGACTCAACTGGTACCGCAATATCGACCGCAATTGGGAGGAGTCGGCGAATCTGCCCGACCGGGTCGATCAGCAGGCGTTGATGATCACCGCCGAACTCGACTTCGTGCTATGGCCCGAGCAGACGCTGGGTATGGAGCGATGGGTTCCCAATCTCAAGCGCGCAAACATCAAGGGCTCCGGCCATTGGACCCAGCAGGAGAAGCCCGCGGAGGTGAACGCCGCGATGCTGGAGTTTCTGTCTGACCTTAAATAACCGGCCGCTTCGCGCGATGGCGCGGCAGCTTCGCGACTCGCTAATTGTTCCGAGGTATTCTGTATCCTATGTTGCGCGGTCGCGGCGGCCAGATTGAATTGGCACGTGCGTTACGTTACCCTACGTTGATGTTTGTGAAGCCAAGTAGTGGGTTGTTGGGTTTGGTTGTGGTGGTGGGGTTGGCCGCGCTTTTGGCTATCCCGGCGTGGGCGCTTGGCCCGGTCAATCCAGCGGCCGCTCCCTCGATTCGCGGCGACGCACGCTCCATCCTCGGCCAGTTCGGCATCCTCACCGTCGTTTCGATCAACCCCGAGCAGGCCTTCGTCGAGGGCTACGAGGCCTACCGCGCGCACGACCTGATGAAGACGATCGAGCGGATGACGCTCGCGGCCGACAAATACCCGGCCCTTGCCGACTACGCGCTGTTCTATCTCGGGTCGGCCCAGCGCGACAGTGGCGACAACCCCAGCGCCGCCGCGACTTTTCGGCGGCTAAGCTATGGCTATCCGCAAAGCGTCTTCGCCGACGAGGCGTCGCTCCAGTATGCGGAGATCCAATTCAAGCTGGGACGGCTCGGCGATGCGCAGACCGCGGCCGCGGCGCTGAAGGCGCGCAATCCGGCCGCGGACGTTGACCAGCAGGCGCGGCTAATCGAAGCGCGCGCCGCGCTCGGCCTGGGCGACGCGCAAGGCGCTTTCAGCCAACTGCAGGCACTGCGCGAAAAATATCCGCAGGGCGACTCCGACGCTGAGGCGCGCACGCTCGCCTACTCGACCGCCGCGGCCCATCCCGATCTGATCGACACCCACTCGCTCGGCTACCATCGTCGCGAGGCCGCCTTGCTCCTGCACGAGGGGCAATCCTCGATGGCGCTTAGCCAATGCGACGAAGCGCTTGCGCTCGAGCCTCCCGCGAGCGTGCATGCCGAGATGCTGTGGCTCAAAGCGCGCGCGCTGCGGGCCAATTCCGACCGTGAGATGCTCGCGCTCAACGCCTATCTGAACTACGCGCCACATGGCGAGATGGCTCCGGACGCGCTCTATCGGCTGGGACACTTGCAGTGGCGGACCGGCGACACGCAAGCCGCGCGCGCGACGTTCAGCAGGCTCACGCAAGAATTCCCGGCAAGCGAGCGCGCGTCGGCCGCGATGTTCGATATCGGGCGCGCTTATGAGGACGACGCCAAGTGGGACCTCGCGCGCGCCGCGTACCTGCGCCTGGTCCGCAGCTATCCGCATAGCACGGAGGCCGCCGACGGTCGCTTCCGCGCGCCGTTTGCGCTCTACATGACGGGGAAGTTCGATACGGCGGCGCGTGAATTCGCCTCGATGCAGCCGATGGCCGCGTCGGCCTCCGAACGCGACGCGCTTTCATACTGGCATGCGCGTTCGATGGAGCGCTCCGGCCAGAGCGCCGCGGCCACCGCGATCTATCAAAGCCTCGCGCAAAGCACCGCGAGCAACTACTACCCCGAATTGGCAGCGCGCCGGATCAGCGCGCCGACCTTACAGGCGGCAGCCGCCGACGCGTCTCAACTCGACGCGGCCGTGCCTTCCGTGGCGCCCGGCAGCCTCGCCGCGTTTCATCTGGACCGCGTCACCACGTTGAAGCGCTTGGGCCTGAGCTATCTCGAAGCGCCCGAGTTGCGCGCGCTCGCCGCCGAGGATTCGGCCGATTCGCGAGTGCGCGATTTCGTGCTCGCCGAATTGCAGCGCGCGGGCGACTGGTACGCGGCGATCGAGCTCACGGTGCGGTTGGAGAAGACTGGCAGCCTCGATTCCTCGGCGACCGAGCGGCTGCGCTACCCGCGCGCCTACTGGGACATGATCGCGCAGGCCGCCAACGGCGACGCGCTCGATCCCTACCTGGTGCTCGCGCTGACGCGCCAGGAGAGCCTGTTCAATCCGCAGGCGCGATCGGTGAGCGACGCGCGCGGCCTGATGCAGTTGATGCCGGCCACCGCCGATCGGGTAGGGCCGTCGGCGGGTGTCGAGCAGGCCTCGCTTAATCTCTACGATCCTTCGCTGAGCGTGCGCGTGGGCACCGCGTATCTCAAGAACCTGTTCGAGATGTTCGGCGGCGACCCGTTCAAGGCGGTCGCGGCTTACAATGCGGGCGAGCACGCCGTCCAGCAATGGAACGCCAAGTATCCCGGCGACGACGATCAATGGGTCGAGAATATCGGCTTCCACGAAACCCGCGATTACGTAAAGCGGGTGATCGGCGGCTTGCGCGAGTACCGGATGCTCTATCCCGCGCACACGGTCTCGAGCGGAGTGGCCGAGCCGCCAGGCTAGGCGGTTGCCGGACCGGCGAGCCGCGCGCCCCGACATTCCGCTGACAAACCGCCGGCAAAAAACCACAGACAAATGATGACTGCAGCCGGCACGCCGCTGCCCGGACCATTGCGCGGCTCATTTGTCGGTATCGACGTCGGCGAGAATTTTCTCGACCTCGCGATCGTCGATACGCCGCCACGCACGCTGGTTTTCAAACGCGTCGCGCTTGACGGGCTGAACGGAACCGCGTGCGGCGCTCTCGCACAGAGGATTAAGGACGCCGCGCCGGAACTCGATGAGCGCGCGACCGCGCTGGTCGACTCGCCGCGATGGCCGCGCGATCTCGATTGGTCGCGCGGGACGCACAAGCGCGATCCTGCGCCGCGCGGGCGCGAGGTCGATGCCGTCCTGCGGCAAATCTTTCGCACGTTAGTGGCGATGCCCGCCGGCAAAGCGGTTCGCGAAGTCAAAGTCCGGATGCAGGGGCTCTCGATGTTCCCGACGCCGCGGTATGACTACTTCGCGCGATGCGCGCGCGATCCGCGATGCAAGCCGCATCTGAGCGCGATCGCGGCGGAACTGTTCGGCGCATTTTTGAATGACGACGGAGATGCGCGCGGGCTGGCGCCGAGCGGCGGTGCGATCTTCACCCGCTTCATGCTCGCCGGATTCGCAACCTATCGCGCGCTGGAGCGGCTCGGCGTGCAAGCCTTCGAATCCTATCCCGACCTGCAATTGCGCCTCTCGTCTCCGTCGACGGAGCTTCCGCCCAAAGCCCGGCGCGCAGAGGCGCTGGCCGCGCGCCGTCGTATCGTCGCGTCGCTCGCCGCACGGCTCCGACTTCGCGATACGCCCGTGGCGGCAACTCTCGATCAGGCTGACGCCGCGGCGCTGGCGCTCGCGGCCGCCGTCGCGGCGCGCAGCGGCACATTGTGGGTCCTAAGCAATCCGTGCGAGGGGCGTTTCATGCTCGCGCTCGACGCTCGCCAGGCGCGCCACCTCGGCCTTTCGTGATGGTTCAGAGGGGAGGGCTCAGAAGTCTTCCACGCCTCTCCCGTGTCTTGGGAGAGGCCGACGGCCGTTTGCGGCCGTCGGGAGAGGGTCGATTCCGGCGCGCTCGTTTCGAGCGCGCGGCTCTAAAAGTTTCGGAATTTGATTTGAGCAACTGCTCCATGGACTCGGGATGCCCGGCACGTGCAAATGCGGTGTCCGCGCGCCCGTGAAAAACACCTCGACCCCCACCCCAACCCTCCCCCAAGACACGGGGAGGGAGTCAGAACGGCACGGACTGCAACCTAGCGGGTTCTTCCAACGACAATTGGGAGAGAAAAAAACAAGCGGTATCGAGTCACTTGGAATTCGAGACTACCCAGCCTAGGCCGCTTGACAAGCGTTGAGCCGAAACGCATCAAAGTTGCTTGGCGTGCCCGCGCGCGCCACTGTGCATAGTGATGTCATCGCAGCGCGAATTCAAAGCGGTCTTCTTCGATCTCGACGGCACCCTGGTCGATATCCACGGGCCGCTCTATATCGCTGCGCGCCGTGCGCTCGACGACCTCGGCCACGCGCCGCCGCTGACCCGCGAGAGCTATCATCAGGCGCTCGAGCAGGACGATCCGTTCCTCGGCCTGCCCGAGGAAAAGCGCGCCGAGTACACCAAGCTCGCGTTCGCCTATTTTCTCGCCGAGATCGACCGCACCGAGAGGCTCGAACTGCTGCCTCACGTGCAGGAGACGCTAGCCGAGCTCAAGCGGCGCGGCTACGCCACCGCTCTCATCACCAGCCGTCCCGGCGACTCGCAGCGGCTGGTCGAAAAACTCGCGATGGTCGGGTTGGCGTCTTACTTCGACCAGGTGATCACGCAAACCGGCACCACGATGCGAATTCTCGACAAGACGCAGAGCCTCAAGCAGGCGGCGATGCGCGCCGCGATGTTGCCGCAGGCCTGCATGTACGTCGGTGACGAACCGCGCGACGTGATGGCGGCGATGAACGCGGGCTATGGCGCGTCGGTAGCGGTCGCCACCGGGCCTGCCAGTTACCGCATGCTCACCAACCATCCGCAATACCGCGCGGAATTCGTACTACGCTCGATGAACGAACTGATCGGATTGCTGGAACGGCTGAAGGGCGAGTAGCGGATCGCGTTCTGCCGGTTTGACCTGACGGTGCTACATGCCGCTGGCGCGCGCTCAAAGAAACGGCAGGCGTGGCGGTGCCGCCGCGAACTCGGCGCGCAGTGCCTCGAGACTCCTCAGATCGTCGACGGTACGAAACAGGCCTCGATGCACGTAGCCGAACATCGCTTGTCCCCGCGCGAGCAGCGGCGCGAACAGATCGCCCATCAGGCTGAACGGCGGCGCCTTGGGCGGCATCAGCTTGAACACCGCGGGCTCGCATAGCATCACGCCGCAATACATGTAGGCTTTGAGGCGCGCCGCGCTGGCCGCGTCGAGCCCGGGCCCGTAGTCGTCGAATTCGACCTGGGCGCGGAAATCGGCGGACGTGCGCCGCTTAAGCAAACGCATCCGGCAGACGCGCGCGCCGGCGTCGATTTCGATTCGGCTATAAGCCTCGGGCGTGTCGCTTTCGCGCAGCACCAGCGTCGCGAGACCGCCGCGGCGGCGATGGAACTCCGCGAGCGCATGCAGGTCGAGATCGATTATTGTGTCGCAGTTGAGGATCGCGAAGGTCTCGTTACCAAAGAACTCGCGCAACCCAACCAGCGGCCCGCCGGTGCCCATCAGCGAGGCTTCGGGCGCATAGGTTATTCGCACGCCTATCGCGGCGCCGCTTCCGAGCGCATTTTGGACTGCAGCCGCCAGGTGATAGACGTTGATCGCGACGTCGGTCACGCCCGCGCGCGCCAGCATCCGGAGCGGATAGTGAATCAGCGGACGGCCGCCGACCTCGACGATCGGTTTGGGCACGGTCGCCGTAAGCGGCATCAGCCGCTCACCCATCCCCGCCGACAGCACCAGCGCCTTCATCGATTCGTCATCGCCTCGCCCGCGGCGTCACCGCACGTCGAAGGCCGCGCGCAATCGCGGAAAATCGTTTTTCGCCGGATGCGTCGCCAATATCGCGAGCATCCTGTGCGCCTGGGCCGCCGCATGCGGAATAAACGCCGCGTAACCCGGCTTGCCCTGGCGCTCGAGCGCGTTGAAACGTCCGATCACCTTAAGCGCGTGTTGAAGCACGCACAAATAGTAGCTGTTGACGAATTCGCCGGCATCCGGAGAGGGGGCGCCGCGGCGCGCGAGGCCCGCGATATAGTAGTCGAGCAGCCTGCGCTCCGCGTCGGGGCCGATTACGCGGCCGGTATCGCGCGTGGTCAGCAACACGGCGAGGTCTTGGGCGGCGGGTGCGAGCAACGCGTCCTGGAAATCGATCACCCGGATGCGCAAGCCCGTACGATCGTTTTGCACGAAAAGATTGTGGCCGTGGTAGTCGCGATGCGACAGCACGCGCGCAACGCCGCCGAGCCGTGCCGCAAGGTCGTCAAGTTCCGAAGCGAGCGCGTTCATATCAGTGCCGGACACGACGCTAGCCGCTCCCGTCGTTAGAAAATCCTCCATTTCCCATCGAAACAGGCGCTCGTCGTATTGGATCGACGCGGCGATGCATCCAGGGCCGAGCCGGCGCGTACCTTCAACGTGAATCAGCAACAGTTCGTCGATGGCGCCGCGATAGAGTGTTGCCGGTTTAGCGACCCCGTCCAGCGCGGCCTGGAATAACGAAGTCTCGCCGACATCCTCGACCAGCAGCATCCGATGCTTCGCGTCCGCGGCGTAAATTTCGGGCACGGCCGCTCCGATCGATTTGAGAAAGCGCTGCACGTTCAGGAAAGGCGGTTCGGCCGGCGGCGTGGACACCAGATTCAAGGCGCGCACGTAAGCGGGCAGGTCGTCGGGGCCGAGGTCGATCACGATTGCGGAAGGTGGCGGGATACTCGGCGATGCGGGCGAGGTCGGGCTGGACGCGCCGCCGCGAAGCGGCGGCGCGTCCAGCCCGACCCGCCAGAAGCGGCGGTTCGACGCGTCGCCCTTGAGCATCACGACGCTTGCGGCGCGCGCGCCGGGCCATCGGCCGGCGAGCGCGCCGTCGAGCCATCGCGTGAGCGCTGGTGATTCGGCGTCAGTGGACGACACGACGCGATCTTAGCCGCTGCACGCGGCGACGGCCATGCGTGCGGGCCAACGGCCCGCACGCATGGCCGTCGCTTGCGCTACGAGCCCGACGGCGCCGCGCCGCCGTCGAGGCTCATCAGCTCTTCGTAGAGCCGCTCGATTTCGCCGCCGAGCCGCTCGTAGGCGGCGATGAGTTCCCGGGCGTCGGTGCGTTGCAGGTAGAAGTTGGGATCGTTCATCTGCTCGCCGAGCGCGGCGCGCTCGGTCTCTTTGCGCCCGATATCGCCCTCCAGCGTCTGGCGCCGGCGGGCGCGCCGTTCGCGCTCGCGGCGTTGCTTTACCTCGTTGTCGTGCGCGGCGGCGCCGTCCGCCCCGGCTTTGCCGGGAGCGGACGGCGCCGCCGCGCGCTGGCCGCCCGCGGCGCGTGCCGCCGGTATCGGCGGGCGCACCGTTGGCGGCGCCAGCACCGTTAGCACTGCGAGCGCCGTTGCCGGACGCGCCGGAGTCTGCGCCGCCTGCGGCGGCGCGGACTCCGGCGGTCCGTTCCGCGGCCGCCATCGCTGCCACGCTCCGGGCCGCAGCCCGGGCCGCGGCGCCGTTGGCGGCCAGCGCGGCGGACTCGGCCGCGGCTTTCTTGGCCAGGTAGTAGTCGTAGTTACCGAGGTAGCGCGTCGCGTGACCCTGGCCGACCTCGATAACCTCGGTCGCCAGTTCGTTGAGCAGGTAGCGGTCGTGACTCACGATCACCACGGTGCCGGGAAAGCGGCGGAGCGCTTCGAGCAGGGTGTCCTTGGCCACGATGTCGAGGTTGTTGGTCGGCTCGTCGAGCAGCAGACAGTTATTGCGATGCGCCAGCACCTTGGCCAGCGCGAGGCGCGCGCGCTCGCCGCCCGAGAGCACGCCGGCGGGCTTCAGCGCGTCGTCGCCCGAAAAAAGCATCGCGCCCAACAGTCCGCGAATCTCGCCGGTCGTCATCCCTTCCGCCGCGTCGCTCAACTCCTTGAGCGCGGTTTTGCCGTAGTCGAGCGCTTCCGCGAGGTTTTGGGCGAAGTAGCCGATCTCGACTCCGGCGCCGACCGTGCGCTGACCGGCGGTCATCGGTTCGATACCCGCGAGCAGCTTCATCATCGTGGATTTGCCCGCGCCGTTGGGACCCACGAGCGCGATTCGCGCGCCGCGCTCGATCGTCAGATCGAGGCCGTCGTAGACGGTGATATCCCCATAGCGCTTGACCGCGCCGCGCAGTTCGAAGACCCGGCGCCCGCCGCGCTCGCACTGGGGAAAATGGATCGCGGGCGATTTTTCGCTGCCGGCCGGCGGCTCCAGCCGTTCGATTTTTTCGAGCTGTTTTATCCGGCTCTGGACCAGCTTGGCCTTGCTCGCCTGGTAGCGAAAGCGGCTGATGAAGGCCTCCATGTGCTCGATCTCGGCGCGCTGATTTTCGTAAGCGGCCTGCTCCAGCTCGTGGCGGCGCTCGCGCTCGACCAGGTAGGCGGTGTAGCCGCCCTGGTATTCGACCAGCCGTCCGCGCGAGACCTCGACCGTACGATCGGTCACGCGGTCGAGAAAGTAGCGGTCGTGCGAGACCAGGATAATTCCGCCCGGATAGTTCGCCAGGTAATCCTCGAGCCAGTTGCGCGCCTCGAGGTCGAGATGGTTGGTCGGCTCGTCGAGCATCAGAAATTCCGGACGGCGCACCAGCAATTTCGCCAGCGCGATACGCATCCGGATGCCGCCGGAGAACTCGGCCACGTCGCGCGCGAGGTCGGCCTCGCTGAAGCCCAGTCCGAACAGCACCGCCTTGGCGCGGCTGTCGGCCTCATAGAAGCCGTGACGCTCGAGTTCGCTCAGCACGTCGCCGAGCTCGGCGAGCGCCGCGTCGTGCTCGGGGCCGCTATGATGCGTTGCCAGCACCTCTTCGAGCTCGACCCGGCGGCGATCGTGCGCCTGCATCTCGCTCAGCGCCGAGAGCGTTTCCTCCAGCACCGGCCGCCCGCTCATCTCGGGCGCGTCCTGCGGCAGATAGCCGACCGACGAGCGCTGCGGGCGCGCGATACGGCCCGCGTCGGGCGCGATAACCTCGGCGATCATGCGCAGCAAGGTGGTCTTGCCGGCGCCGTTGAGCCCGACCAGGCCGACCCGCGCGTCGTCCGCCATCGCCCAGCTCACGCTCTCGAAGATCGTGCGGCCGCCGTAGAACTTTGAGACTTTATCGAGCGCCAGCATCAGTGCAGCTTCCGGTAGATCCAGGAGATTCGGGAAATTCCGATAATCCCACGATCATAGCTGCATCGGCGGGCGTGCAAAAGCCGGGCGCCGCCGACCGAACAATTCGTCCGGGCGGGACACGCATCGTCCGGGCCGGACAGGTGTGCGGAAGCAGCATTCGGAGCCGGGGTATGGACGGGGCGAGGTGCAATCCGTTTAATGGTGAGTAAGTCTGACGGGGGGAATCCGGGCGGCGCGGCCGGCCGGCGACAACGGAGGAACGACATGCCCGCAATCCGGGACGGCGACCACATCCTTGTGATCGATCGCAAGCTTTTCCACGACGACAATACGCGCTTCTTCGTTGGCGTGGTCGAGGAGTACGACGACAGAGTGATACGCCTGCGTGGCTTCCCGTTCCATCTGAGTCCGTATGAGGTCACTGGCGTGGAGCGTCATGGCGAGCAGCGGATAAGAGTGCTCTCGATGTCGGGCGACATATTGCTCTACATGCTGCCGCGCGAAACCGAACTGGACAAAATGCAGCTCCGCCGCTCGCCCAAATCGCTCCAGATGACCGACGGCGGCGCGGTGACGATCGATCTAAGCGAATGGCTGATGCGCGCCTGACCTTGGCGGCGGCAGCCGCTGCCGCGCTCGGCATGCTCCTGCTGATTGCGATACGGCCGGCGCCGGCGTTCACCCAGGAACAGAATCAGGATTCGCAGCAGCAGATGCCGGTGCCCGGGAGTATGCCGGCGCCGCCGGGATCGATGCCGGGACCGATGTCCGGATCGTCGATGCCCGGATCATCGATGCCCGGATCAATGATGAACGGGCGCGGCGTCGAATTGCCGCAACCGCCTCTGATCACGATGACTGCCGTGCCGGGCTACGGCCCCGCGCCGCTCACGGTTGGTTTCTTCGTCAACACGGTCGACCCGGAGGGCAAGGGCTTCGTCTCGTACGTGTGGAACTTCGGCGACGGGCAGGTCTCGATGGATCCGCCGCTGACTTTTTTCCACACCTACGCGAACGCTGGCACCTACGTTGCCACCGTCAATGCGACCACCTCGGACGGCCGCACCGCGACCACGTATGTCGGAGTTACCGTGCGCCCGAGTATCGCAAATTAGATGGGTAGATTGGCAGCTGCTGCTGCAGGCAAGAATATACTTGACTTAGGCCACCGGCCAACCGTCGGTAATCAGCTTCAAGTCGAGCCGGAGCGCGGCCTCGTTAAGAGCGTTGTCGAAACAGGCGAAGGCGACCGGCGCGCGGACACTAGCCTGCAACAAATCAGCGGTCGCCAAGTGTACTGCGTCGTAGGCTCTCAAGCGATGCTGTTCAGCCAGCTCCGCGGCCCGGCGCACTGTGGTCACATCCATAGGCAGGCGGTAGAGTTGGGCCCAATCGCGCTCGAACTCGCGCTTATGCCGTTGCAGGGCGGCGCCATCAACCTGCTCGAGGCGGTACTTCCTGGCTAATGCGGAGCGGGTTTCGACATAGGCGATAAGGCTGGTGGCGATTTGCTCTGCTTTAGCGACGGCCCGTTGGACTTCTGTCGTGCCAGCCTCTTTGGCGTACAGCTTTACCAGTGCGGAAGTGTCGATATAAAGGATCACCTGCGATCCTCGAGCACCAGCTCTGCCAGCGTTTTCTGACCCTTGCCGATCACGATTGGCCGTGCAGATCCGCGCGGCTTGCCGCCTTCGCCCGGGACCAAACCGGGTATCAACCGCAGCCGGCGCTTCGATTCCGCAGGTGGCAGTTCGCCATTCGCCGTTTCGGAGATGGCCAACAGGCGCGCGACCGGACGGCCGCGCGACGTGATGACTACGTCCTCACCGGCGCGGGCGCGCTCCAGGTATTGAGAGAGCCGCGCCTTTAAATCGCGTACGGATGCTTTCATGCGACCACATTTTACTCCATGTGGTCACATTCGTCGAGTCCGTCGGTTACTCCCGGTATCAGGTGTATCAATCGCCGGAGTTGATGATTTCGACCTTGCCGCTTTCCAGGTTGTAGCGGGCGCCGACGATTTTCAGGCTGCCGTCCGCGACGCGTTTCTGAAACAGCGGCGAACGCTCCAGGATTTTCACCTGATCGGTCACGTTCAAATCGATCGCGCTGGATTCGAGGTTGTCGCCACCCTTGCGCCGCGCCTGCTCGACCGCCGGGCAGATGTTGGCGAAGATTTCGGGCAGTCCGGCCGCGGGCTTGCCCACGCACTCGGTGAGCGCGCCTTTGACCGCGCCGCAACTCTCGTGACCTAGCACCATGATCAGATTGGTCCCCAGGTGACCGACCGCGTAATCAATACTTTCGAGGCCCGCGCGAGTGACCGTGTTGCCCGCCAGACGCACCACGAAAAGACCGCCGAGCCCCTGGTCGAAGATCAGCTCCGGCGGCACGCGCGAGTCCGAACACGACAGGATGACCGCGAACGGCGATTGGCCGCCGACAAGCTCCGAGCGCCGTTTGGCGTGAAGGTGGGGATGGCCGTTTGCGTCGCGCTGGAAGCGCTGGTTGCCTTCGACCAGTTGCGCGAGGGCTTGAGCGGGAGTCATCGCCGGAGCGCCCGCGTCCGCGGCCGCGTAGACCGCCGAGAGTTGCGTGGTTCCACAGGTCAAAAGCGTGGCGATCATGACCGCAAACGTCAATCGT
Source organism: uncultured delta proteobacterium (assembly GCA_963771325.1). GTDB lineage: Bacteria > Desulfobacterota > Binatia > Binatales > Binataceae > JAKAVN01. The sequence continues at coordinate 213,005 of CAVYTJ010000009.1, forward strand.
ATGGTGTGGATGCGTATGGTGCGGATGCGTATTCTGTGGACGGTGTGCATTGGGCGCATCGGATGTTCCCCTCCTTCATCGGCGCGCGCAAGTTTATCATCATCGTTGACCGATTGAAGCGCCGGCCGTGCCCGCATTGACAGCGGTGTATCGCTTGGCAACTAAGTAGATATGCGTCGTGCGAGGATTTTCGCTTCGGCAGGATTGGCGATCGTGATGGCTCTTGGCGCCGCCGGATGTCTTTCCGATGCGATCAAGCAGAACCAGCAGCAACTCGATCAGCAAAAAGCCGAACTGGATCAGCTCAAGCAGCAGGTCGCGGATCTAAAGGCCGCCCAGCAGCCGTCGTATCCTACCACCGCGCCGCCGCCGGGCTCGTGCGACAAGGACGTGATGCAGGTGGCGACCAGGCACGGCGGGGAGCGGTTTGCGGCGAGCGAATTCACCAAGGCGCTCGGCTATTACCAGGACGCGATCACCGCATGTCCGACCAGCGCTCAGGCCGAGCTCAACGTCGCGCGCACGTACGAGGCGCTGGGCGATCGAGACCAGGCGATGGACTTTTACAAGCGCGCGATCCAGTCCGCGCCGTCCGACCACGACGCCGCTCCCGGCGTTTCAGCGCAGGCGCAACAGGCGCTGGCGCGGCTGACCGCGAAGTAGCGCGCGCCGATGCGATTTTAACTGGCTGGCACAACCGAATCCGGGCGAAGGATGGAGGCTCTCTTGAAGGACGTATTCAGCGTCGAAGGCAAGGTCACAATCGTAACCGGCGGCGGCACCGGAATCGGCGCCGTGATCGCGCGCGAGTTCGCGCTGCGCGGAGCGCCGGTGCTGGTCGCAAGCCGCAACGCCGGCCACCTCGAGCCCGTGCGCGACGCGATCCGCAAGGCCGGTGGCAAGTGCGAGATGGCGGTGTGCGACGTGCGCAACGCCGAGTCGTGCGACGCGCTGGTGGCCGAGGCAGTCAAGCACTTCGGCCGGCTCGACGTGATGATCAACAACCACGGCGCGAGCATCGCGGCGCCCAGCCTCAAGCTCTCGCCCAATGGCTGGCGCGCGGTGGTCTCGATCAATCTCGACGGCGTGTTCTTCTGCTCCAAGGCGGCCGCCCGCCAGTTCGTCGAGCAGAAGAGCCCCGGCGCCATCATCAACCTGTCCTCGACCGCCGGCGTTCATGGTTCGGCCACGATGCTGCCCTACGCGGCGTCCAAGGCCGGCGTGATCAAGCTCACCGAGTCGCAGGCGGCGGAATGGGGCCATCTGGGCATCCGCGTCAACTGTATCGCGCCCGGCCCGGTGACCACCGAGGGCGCCGCCGAACGTATCTGGCCCAACGAGAAGGTCAAGGCGGCGATGCTGCTGTCACGCGCGCTGCAACGCTTCGGCACCTGCGAGGAAATCGCCTACCCGTGCATCTTCCTTGCCTCCGACGCGGCGAGCTTCATCACAGGCGCTCTGCTAATCGCCGACGGCGGCAATCTGCGCTACGGCGACGCGCTACAGGTTCTGCCCGAGTAACGGTGAGGCACGCGGGGGCGGGCGGGTAAGGCAGCGCGGCGCTTGTCGCAGCGCGGCGCGCCGTGGTATCCGAAATCGCGCGGACGGATTCGAGCTGCCACGAAGGGATAGAGAAACTTGGATTTCGGATTCAGCGAAGAGCAGGAGATGCTGCGCCAGAGCGCGCGCTCGCTGCTCGAGCGCGAATGTCCCTCGGCGCACGTGCGCCAGATGATGGACGACGAGCGCGGATACTCACCGGAGTTGTGGCGCAAGATTGCCGGCCTCGGATGGCTCGGTCTGGTGCTGCCCGAGGAGCATGGCGGCGCCGGACTCAACTATGTCGATTTGGTGGTGGTGGCCGAGGAAATGGGCCGCGTCCTGCTGCCGTCGCCATTCATCTGGACGCTGATGTTTGCCGAGGCGATAAACCGCGCCGGCTCCGAGGAGCAGAAGGGTCGCTTCCTGCCGGCGATCGCGCGCGGCGAACTGATCGCCACGCCCGCCCATCTGGAGGCGAAGGGAAGCTGGGAAGAGAGCGGCATCGCGATGGCCGCGCGCAAAAGCGGCGCCGGCTTCGTGCTCGAAGGCGATAAATTGTTCGTCAACGACGCGCATATCGCCGACTTTTTCCTGGTCGCGGCGCGCACCGGTGGCAAACGCGGCGGCGGCGTTACGCTGTTCGCGATCGACGCGAAGCGCCCAGGTATCACGGTGACGCCGCTCAAAACGATGGATCAGACGCGCAAGCTCGGCGCGGTCTCGATGCGCGGCGTGAAGGCGTCGGCGGCCGACGTCGTGGGCGAGGTCAACAATGGATGGCCAGTGCTGGAGGCCGCAATCGATCGCGCGAAGGTGGCGCTCGCGGCCGAGATGATGGGCGGGGCGCAAAAGGTGCTCGAGACCACGGTCGAGTACACCAAGGTGCGCGAGCAATTCGGCCGCCCGATCGGCAGCTTCCAGGCCGTCCAGCACAAGTGCGCGAACATGATGGTCGACGTCGAAGGGGCGAAATCCGCCGTCTACTACGCCGCGTGGGCGGTCAGCAACGACGCGGCCGACGCCAGGACCGCCGCGGCGGTTGCCAAGGCCGCCGCCTCCGACGCTTACCGGCGCACCGCCGCCGACGGCATCCAGGTCCACGGCGGGATCGGCTTCACCTGGGAGCACGACATGCATCTTTACTTCAAGCGCGCCAAGTCCTCGGAGTTCACCTTCGGCGACGCCAATTTCAACCGCGAGATCGTGGCGCAATTGATCGGCTTATAAAATTGATCGGTTTATAAATTGATAGCGACGGGGCGGCGCGCGTCCGCGCGGGCCGCCCGAGGAGAGTGCTTCGGCGATGGTGGACAAAAGCATAGTCGGTAAAACCGGCAAACCGTTCTCGATGCCGATCGAATGGAGCAAGGTGCGCGAGTTCGCCCGCGCGGTTCGCGATCCCAATCCGGTCTATTTCGATCCCGAGCTGGCCAAGAAGGAATGCGGCGGGATTCCAATACCGGTCACCTTTCTCCAGACCAGCGCGTTCTGGCAGACCGCCGAGTCGATGCCGCCGCTCGACATGTTCGACATGCGGCGAATTCTGCACGGCGAGCAGGAGTTCGAGTTCTTCAAGCCGATCCTCGTGGGCGACACCTTGACCGGCATCGCACGCGTCGCCGACATCTACGAAAAAGAAGGCGGGCGCGGCGGCAAGATGACTTTCCTGGCGGTCGAAACGACCTACACCAATCAAAAGAACGAGAAAGTCGCGCTCTCGCGCTTCGTGCTGGTCGAGACCGGCCAGGCAGTGGGCGGCTGAGCCGAGTGGACAGCCGATCGGAAATGCGCGTAAAAAAATTCACATCAGGATGAGGCGGCACATGGCATCGAAACTGAAATACGACACGATAAAAGTTGGCGACTCGATTCCCACGATCAAAATAGACAACGTCTCGCGCCCCGATTTCGTCCGCTACGCGGGCGCGTCGGGCGATTTCGTCCCGCTGCACTACGATCAGACTTTCGTCGAGGCGGCCGGTATTCCGACCGTGTTCGCGCAGGGGATGTGGACGGCTGGATGTCTTTCGCGATGCCTGACGGATTTTGCCGGCGCCGGCCAGGTCCGCCACTTCAAGGTGCGCTTCGCGCGGCAGGTATGGCCGGGCGATACGCTGACCTGCCGCGGCACGGTGACCGCCAAGAACGAAGCCAACGGCGAAAAACTGGTCGAAGGCGAGCTTGAAGTGGTCAACCAGAAGGGCGAGGCCACGGTCAAAGGCGCATTCCGGGTTGCCGCGGCGTAGCCGTTCGCTCGATCCCACTGTGGCGCGCGGGGCGCGCAAAACCTAAACTTGGAGTGCGATGTCCGAACCGCGCTATGTCATCATTCACGGCCATTTTTACCAGCCGCCGCGTGAAAGCCCATGGACCGGACTCATCAGTCCCGAGCCCGGCGCCGCGCCATTCCCGAACTGGAACGAGAAAATCCTAAGCGAGTGCTATATCGCCAACGGTCGCGCGCACATCATGGACGGGCGCGTGGCCCATATCCGCAACAATTACGCCGCGCTCAACTTTGACTTCGGCCCGACGCTGATTAGCTGGCTGGAGCGCCATGGCGCGCATGCCTACCGCGCGATCCGTCACGGCGACCAGCAGAGCGTTGCGGAGCGCGGCGGACATGGCAACGCGATCGCGCAATCCTACAACCATTCGATCCTGCCGCTGCTGCGCCCGCGCGACCGCGCGTTGCAAATCGCCTGGGGGATCGAGGATTTCGTCGCGCGCTTCAAACGCCGGCCCGAAGGGATGTGGCTGCCGGAATGCGCCGCCGATCACGACACGCTCCGCGACGTCGCGGCGGCCGGAATGAAATTCATCATCCTGGCGCCCGAGCAGGGCACGTTTCGCGGCGCGGGGGCGGGACGCCGCGGCGCGGGACCGTTCATCTGGCGCTCGGAATCGCTGAGCCTCGCGGTCTTTCGTTTCGACCGCGATCTTTCGCGCGCGGTTTCTTTCGACAACGGCCTGAAAGATGGCCGCGAGCTGGCGAATTCGATCGCCGAAGCGGCGGCGCAGATCGAGCCCGGCGAGGTCGTGATGATCGCGACCGACGGCGAGACCTTCGGCCATCACAAGCGCCACGGCGACGCCGAGCTGGCGCGCGCGATCGACGCGCTGGAGCTGCGCGAAGACGTGCGGCTCACCAACTGCGCCGAGTACCTGGCGCTCTTCCCGGCGGGCGCGGGCAGTTTCGAGATCGACGCGCCGAGTTCATGGAGCTGTCCGCACGGGGTCGAACGATGGCGCGCGGCGTGCGGCTGCCGGATGGATTCGGCGACGCATCAGGATTGGCGCGGACCGCTGCGCGAGGCGATGGACTTCGTGAACAATCATGCCACGGCGGTTTACGAGCGTTTCGCGCCGCCGCTGGTTGACGACGCCGCGGCCGCGCTCCTCGAATCGATCCGGCTGGCGATCGACGCCAACCCGGCGCTGGCCGAGGAATTTTTCGTCCATCATCGCGTAACCTCCGAGGCCAGCCGGGAGAGCCTGATGCGCCTGTTCGAGATGGAGCGCGCGGCCCAGGCGGCGCTGACCAGTTGCGCGTGGTTCTTCGACGACTTCGGCGGGCCCGAGGGGCGCGTGGTGCTGCGATGGGCCGCGCGCGCGGTCGAGCTCGCTGCGGAGTTCACGCTCAGCGTCGAATCCGAGCTGCTGGAGCGGCTGCGCCAGATTCGCTCCAACCGCCGCGAGATCGGCGACGCCGCCACGCTATACTTGAGCCTCAAGACACGCGAAGCACGCGGGAGGGTATGATTGCCATGGCAGACACCCACCACGACGATATCGAATCGATCCTCCGCGAGGGCCGCAAGTTTCCCCCGACGCCCGAATTCAGCCGCGCGGCCCACGTCAAGAGCATGGCCGAGTATGAGGCGCTCTACCGGCGCGCCGAGCAGGACCCCGAAGCGTTCTGGGGCGAATGTGCGAAGGAGCTAAGCTGGTTCAAGCCCTTCGACAAGGTCCTGGAGTGGAAGTTCCCGTTCGCCAAGTGGTTCCTTAACGGCAAGCTCAACGCGTCGTACAACTGCCTCGACCGCCATCTGAGTACCCCGCGGCGCAACAAGGCAGCGCTCATCTGGGAGGGCGAGCCGGGCGACGCCCGCGTGCTCACCTACCAGATGCTGGCGAGCGAGGTCGCGCGCGCGGCCAACGCGCTCAAGAGCCTCGGCGTGAAGGAGGGCGATCGCGTCGCGATCTACATGCCGCTGGTGCCCGAGGCGATGATCGCGATGCTGGCGTGCGCGCGTATCGGCGCGATCCATTCGGTTATCTTCGGCGGCTTCTCGGCCGAGGCGCTGGTCGATCGTATCAATGACGCCGAGGCCAAGGTCTGCATCACGGCCGACGGCGGATGGCGCCGCGGACAGCAGGTCCCGCTCAAGCCCAACGTCGACGAGGCGCTCAAGCGATGCCCCTCGGTGGTGCATTGCGTGGTGCTGCGGCGCACCGGCGCCAAGGTGGAGATGCGCCACGGGCGCGACGTCTGGTGGGACGAGCTGGTCGCGCAGCAGAGCTCCGTATGTGCGCCGGCCGAGCTCGACGCCGAGCATCCGCTTTACACGCTCTATACTTCCGGCACCACCGGCAAGCCCAAGGGCGTCGTGCACGCGACCGGCGGCTACCTGGTACACACGCTGATGACGATGAAGTGGGTGTTCGATCTCAAGGAGGAGGACATCTACTGGTGCACCGCCGACATCGGCTGGGTCACCGGTCACAGCTACACGGTGTACGGTCCGCTCGCGGCCGGAGCGACGGTGGTGATGTACGAGGGGGCGCCGAATTTTCCCGAGAACGATCGCTTCTGGCGGATAATCGAAAAATACCGCGTCAATATTCTCTATACCGCGCCCACCGCGATCCGCACTTTCATCAAGTGGGGCGATTCGTGGGTCAAGAACCATGATCTCTCGAGCCTCAGGCTGCTCGGCACGGTCGGCGAGCCGATCAATCCCGAGGCCTGGATCTGGTACCACAAGGTGATCGGCGGCGAACGCTGTCCAATCGTCGATACCTGGTGGCAGACCGAGACCGGCGGGATCATGATCGCCCCGATGCCCGGCGCGATTCCGACCAAGCCGGGATCGGCGACGCGTCCGATTCCAGGCGTCGCCGCCGAGGTCGTCACGCGCGAGGGCAAACCCGTCGGCGCCAACCAGGGCGGCCTGTTGATCATCCGCCGCCCGTGGCCCGGGATGCTGCGCACGATCTTCCGCGACCCCGAGCGCTACCAACAGCAGTACTTCAGCCAAATCGAGGGCGCGTATTTCACCGGCGACGGCGCGCGGCGCGACCAGGACGGCTACTTCTGGATCATGGGCCGCGTCGACGACGTGATTAACGTCTCGGGCCATCGGCTGGGCACGATGGAGATCGAGAGCGCGCTGGTCTCGCATCCGATGGTTGCCGAGGCCGCGGTGGTTGGAAAGCCCGATGAGATGAAAGGCCAGGCGGTGGTCGCGTTCGTGACGCTTGAAGGCGCGCGCCACGGCGACGCGAAGCTGCGCGACGAACTGCGCCAGCACGTGGTCAAGGAGATCGGCGCGCTCGCGCGGCCCGACGATCTGCGCTTCACCGACGCGCTGCCGAAAACGCGGAGCGGCAAGATCATGCGCCGGCTGCTGCGCCAAATCGCGTCGGGCGACGAGAAGCTGGGCGACACCACCACGCTCGAAGATCTGTCGGTGCTGGCCCGCCTGCGCGAAGACGACGAGTAGCGCGAAAGGGGCCGCGCGTTTGGTCCGGAACAGACGCAGGTCATTAGGAGGCTCCGAGGTAGGAATTATTGAAGGCAGGTCGCCAGGTAATTCTCCTAAACTACGAACCAGTATCTACATCGGTATGAGCCTGTTTGTCTCAGACAAGCGCAAGCGCACAAACGGTCTCGCTTCATTCGGAATGTTACCATCAGCGACTATTATCTGCAGCTGTTCGCCAATTTCCTCCGAGACTTCGATGAGGTAGTCAAAGGCTTTGTGGATCCGCCGTAAGTCGAAGCCTTCATGACCAACATTGCTGGTGAGTCCATCTATCAAAAGAATATTTGGGAGATTCAAACCTAAGTCCAGTGATGTCTTCTGTTGAGCGAGTGCATATGCCACATTGACTAATACAGTGAGCCCCAAAGAGCTAAGACTGTCGAAGGTGCGACCGTAGACAATTGGTAGATAGGTTTTTCGATCGATTGAGGCCTCAAACTCCTTCGAGAAACGGGGAACTTCCAACCGTTGCAATATATCCGAAAAGGTCTTTTCGAGATGCTTTATTCTTTGCTCAACCGAACTGCGCTCGCTGCTCGCAGCCGCAAGATGAGCCTCTATCTGAGCCTTCTCGGACCCCAAGCGTGCCTGTTCGCCCATCACTTCATCGAGCTTCTCGTAGAGTCGCAGATAATCATGAAAGCGCGTAATGCTCTCTGTGATAGCTGAACGTTTTGCGGCTCGATCGGCAATCAATGCCGCCGTATCCGAGACATAGCTTCGGGTTTCAAAGTCTAGCTCACGGCCTAATTCCGATCGGCGCGTCTCCAACTGTATAAGCTGGCGGGAAAGGTTACGATCCGCTTCCTCGTGGCGAGTAATCAAGTCTTTCGTTTCCGTTAATTGCGACTCCAGCCGATCTTGCTCAGCGACAAGGGTGACGCGGTTGGCCTGGGGAGTTGGCTCCTGCATGCAAAGCATACATACATCGTCAGATCCCCCTTTCGGGACGCACCGGCGTGCCGCAACGCGGACAGACGACGAATTCAAAATCCGTGAGATACTTGCCTGCCACAATCGCCCTGGTAAGACGGCGACTCTGGGCTTCTAGCTGACGAACTAGTCTGCTCAATTGCTGGAGCGTCTCCCGCTCATGGGCCTGAGCTTTTCTTAGCTCACCCAATCGCTTTTCAAACGCGATTATTTCTTCGCGCAAATTCCGGGCTCGGGAGGACGTCAGTCCCGCATTGGCCGTCTTGGATGCATCATCCTCGAAGTCCTTCAACAATTGAATCGCTTTGGTCAACTGATCCATCAATGCGGCCCGGTTTGCCCATGGCGTATCAGCGAGCAGCCGCTCGAATGCGGAAGATTGTGATGACAGCTGCGACAAATGAAGCGATATTTGATGCAATCGCTCTTGCTGCTGAAAAATCTCGGGTGTGTAAATTCCGTACAGAACCTCAAATACATACTTACGTTTAATGTTTGTGAAATAGTCATGATGACTGAAGACGCTCTTGTCGATTTCATCTTGAGACAGAACGCAATACAGAAAGAAATCGTTGATTGACAGGGGGCTGGGTTCGCTATCTACCCGACTTGGTGCGGAAGGTACCTTGACTACCGGAAGCCGGAGCGTTTTGAGCAGCCATTGACCATAAGTAGAAGAGGCGCTTGCGTCGAGTTGCAGGGCTGGCAGCCGAATCGTCAGGTTATCTCCAGCGATATCAACTTTTGCGGTCGGGGTCGACGTAAATGGTCGTACGACGGAAAAGTTGGACTCTCCAATGAGAACCTGCGCGGCGAGTGCATTGATGTGAGCCCTAGCCTCAGGAGGAAAGTTGCTCAAACTTGAACCAAAGATTCCTTGGCAGAGTCTGAGAAGCGTTGTTTTCCCGGACGAGATGGGCCCGGTAACGATGTTCAACCCCGGCTTGAACTCCACTACGCGATCCGTGCCAACGAGCCTGAGCGTTTCTAGTCGAACTCTCAAAGAGCTTTTCCCCAGCCGGCTTCGACTACCTCAGGAAAATGTTTATAGATGAATTCCTTAAGCGAGGTACCGCTCAGGTCGAAATTCGCTTTGAGCAGTTTGCAAGAGGCTGCAATCTCGGACCAAGGCTCTGTGTCAGAGATTTTGTTCGCCAGCGTCTTGCCTTTGTTCGTTGCGCGGTACGCGATTCCTCTCAGCGTGGGAACAGGTTCAACCAGGCCCTGCCAAGTAACGCGAAGTAGCTTGGGTCCCAGGGCCCATACCGGTATCGAACCATTTTGCTTTCGACGGTCTCTTCGCTGGAAATCCTAAGATTTACTTCCTTCAATTGCGGATTGCGTATTTTCAAAGCGCGCTTGAAGTAGGTCTGATATCGAAGGAAGAAATCAAGTTTTGCTAGTTTGGTTCGACCGTCGAGATTCGTCCGCTCCGTGGTAAAGGTGCTAATCAGTACCAGCAGTCTAGCCTCGCCTTCGAGGGTCGGCTGGAACAGTTCTTTACGCATCGGCAATACCCCAATCGGTCTTGCAGAGGTCGGACATCTCGCAAACTTCGCCTAACAGAAGCTCCGGATCTCGGTTGAGAAATTCTCGAAGATCGATTGCGTCCCGATGTCGCGTCAGGACATCCACGAGCTTGTTCCAGATAATTACCGCAGGCATGGCGCCACGCCTGTGCTCCGCCATCAACCCTAGGACTCTAGTTTCTAAGCGTCGCCGCACATCTTCCAGCGCGTCGCCGTCGTCCCAGATTCGCGCGGCGGAATTTTCAATTTCTCGTTGAATCGCAAGAGCTCGAAGATCCTTTGCTTTCCGAATGATTTCTGAAGTCGCACCGCCTACAATCAGCTTCTCCTCTAACGCGGAAAGTCGCCCGGTCTCCGGTTCGACGACACTCTTGAGTAGCGCCAGAGGCGGTGAAGTAATGCTGGCAAATAAAGGCTTTAGATGATCTCTTGTGAGCTGCTTCCTTAGGAAACGTTCATTGCCAGTCCTAGAGAGAGGTACGGACGAGCATGTTCTTGACTTCCAATCGGTCGGAAGTAACGCTGCCTTCATGGCGGTTTCAATCGCGCCTATCACGCGATCGTAAGTAGCCTCAAGAACTTTAGCGGGTAAGTGGCCAGCCTGACTGACTAGCAGTCTAAGATTCCACGCACCGATTACCTCACGAGCAGGTAAAGAGTGGGTCACGTTCACAGACTTGAGGAATTGTTGGCATTTTGTCGTATCAAGACCGAGTGTCTTGGACATTCCACCAGCGAGGTTCGCTTCACGTCTGCCATTAGGAGTGAGAAGCAATTGGATATCGTCTTTCGGAGCGACTGCACCTTCTAAGTAAAGTTCGAAGGTCGTCGGCACGCTCACGCCTTCGAGGTTCTCGAAGCTGCGTACAAGACTACGAAGGGCACCGCCACGACCCATCAGCTCTGAAAGCCTCCAGGGACCTCTAGCAGGATCACGTGTCTTAATTTGAAGGAAACGCCACGAAGAGCTGTACTGAAGAGCAATATCCTCAAAGTGTTCGGCGATCACGGCAACGACATCGCCGCCAAGTGCGCAGTTCAGGCAAAAGCGAAACGCAATCTCTGCTTGGTAGCAGTAGCGCTCAAAGGTTCGGCTTCCGGAATCGTCAGGCGGCACGAGTTCCGAGGGCTCAACTAACTTGGTGGCCACGTTCCTCCAGTTCAAAGGGCCTAAGGAAGTTTTGGCGACTATAGCCGGGCGGAGTCAATGCGCCAAGACTCGTTTGTGATCATCCTGCCGCATGACGTGATGCAAAGCGCATTTTCGGGTCGAACTGTTGCGCCCCTTGCGGTATGGCCGCCCATTCGAGTGACCATTGTTTCGCGAAGGCTGCAGCGCTCGGTTCTTGCGACAGATCGCCTCGGGCGACGAGAAGCTGGGCGACACCACCACGCTGGAAGATCTGTCGGTGCTGGCCCGCCTGCGCGAAGACGACGAGTAGCGGGTGATAACCGGTATCTACGCCGAAGGGCGGATGCCGAATCTACGCCGAAGGGCGAATTCCGAAAGTCTTGGCGACGATTCGATCGACCATGCGCGCCGGCAGCATCGTCGGCAACGTCCAGTTCTGTAGTCTCCCCGCGACCGGCGAGTAGCGCGTCTTGGGATGCGTCGCGGTCAAGGCTTCGCAAACGACCTCGCCCAGGCGCTCGGACGACCAGCCCTTGCGGCCTTCCGCGATCATGTAGTCCCGGAAGCGCTTGATGATCTCGAAATAGGGACTCTTCTGATATCGCGCGAGGTCGATTTGCTCGGCCTTGTCCCATATTGGGGTCACGACCGAGCCGGGCGCGACGATAATCACGTCGATCCCGAAGAGCATCAGTTCCCGCCGCAGGCTCTGCGACAGACCTTCGAGCCCGTGCTTGGAGGCGGCATAGAAACCCACGAAGGGGGCGGCGAAGCGGCCGCCGACCGACGAGATGTTAACGATCCGTCCCGGCGGGCCGGTGCGAGCGCGGTCGGTGCCGAGCAACGGCGCGAAGGCTTTGATGACGTTCATCGGCGCCACCAGGTTGACCTCAAGTTGCTGGCGGAATTCGTCGGCCGTGCTTTCCAGCAACGGACCTGCCACGGCGATACCCGCATTGTTGACGAGCCCCCAAAGGCGGCCGCCGTCAAGCGCCGCGCCGACCTCCGCCGCGCCGCGCGCGACCGCGGCTTCGTCGGTCACGTCGAAGATCAATGGTGAAAAGCGCTCGCCTAGTTCCGCCTTGAGTCGGTCCGCGTCGGCCTGCTTGCGCACGCTGCCGAAGACGCGGAAGCCCTTGGCGGTCATTACCTTGGCGATACCCCATCCGATGCCGGTCGAGACCCCGGTGACTACGACGCTTTGCACGAACCACCTCCTGCGCGACGCGAACTCGGCATCACTGTCGCACAGGCGGGGCTCAAACGCATCGGGGGGATTCGCCAAGGAGATTCGAGATGACAGAGGGCCGTTCACGAACTGCCGCTGCAAAAATAAAGACGGGGCGCGCGCGGCTTTCAAACCGCGCGCGCCCCATCTTCCTATTTACTCACCGCCTATGCGGCGGCCGGTAGTCTCTTAGCGGATCCAGTGCCAGTGGCCGCCAATGAGCTGCCAGTGCCCTACGGGGCGATACGCATAGCCCGGACCATAGCCGAAGGCCGGACGGTAGCCGTACGCCGGGCGATGGATGCTCCACCAGTGGGCGTCGTGATGGTAGAAGTGATCCTGGGCCGAGGCCGACCCGGCGAATAGCGCGCCAGCCATCGCGACAGTTACCAGCAGCGTTGCTATCTTCTTCTTCACGTTCCTACCTCCGTGCCATCGGGGAGCGAAAGGCGAAACCGTCGGATTTCGGGAATCGTTGCGGTTTCGGCCGTGTTTGCTTCGCTCTGCGTGGCGGTTCATTTTCCGAGCCCTCTTTCCTTCTGCTGTTAAAGACGCTGGCCACCGATGTTGGTTACAGGGGCCCTGCCTTGCCAGCCAGGTCGTGCTGATGATAATCTGTTTTTCGTGTGGGCTTTCGCCCACTTTTTCGTTTGGCCGGTTCGCCCGATGATTGCGGCGCTCGGGCGCAGAAACCTCCTGAGACAGAGTCGGACTGCGGTGGGGCGCTGCTAGAGCCCTCGTTTAGGGCGTGGTGCGCAGGGGGATAGCACGGCGTGGGAGTATCTCTGGTGACAGACGCAGGCGCGACGGGAAATCACAGGCAGCAGGGCCACAGGATGGTGGTGCAACTCCATCCGGTGGCGATGCGCGTGGCGGAGCTGCTCGCGCCGCACGTCGAGCGCCAGGGTTTCGAGCTGGTGTCGGTGGAGTATCACAAGGGCACGCGCAGCTCGCTCTTGCGGCTGTTGGTGGATCGGCCGGGCGGCGGTATTGCGCTCAGCGATTTGGAACGGCTGAGCCCGGTGCTCGGCGACCTGCTCGACGTTTACGATCCGATCGAGGGGCGCTACACGCTGGAGGTCGCCTCGCCCGGAGTGAACCGGCCGCTGACGCGGATCGCGGACTTCGAGGCGTTTGTCGGCCAGCGAGTCAGGATCAAGACGCATCGCGCGATGGACGGTCAGAAGTCGTTCACCGGCGTGCTCGCGTCGGTGAATGCGGAAGGAGTTGAAATCGACGACGAACCGAGCCGGCGCCGTTTGAAGATCGGCTTCGGCGAAATGAAGGGAGCAAATCACGAATACGATTTTGACGGAGCCGGACGCCGATGAAGCCGCCGAACGCGTTATGCGCGCGGCCGCCATCGCGCCGGTTCAGAATTTTTTGGCCGATAGATTATTTTGCCGGGCGGCGCATGCCGAGCCATCGCGCCCCATGGAGGCCGTATGACCGGAGAGCTTAACCGGGTGATCGAGCAGGTTTCCAAGGAAAAAGGGATCGACAAGACGATCGTGATCAGCGCGATCGAGGAGATGATGCATTCGGCGGCGCGGCGCACCTTCGGCGAGCGCAATATCGAATCGCGCTACAACTCCGAGCTCGGCGAGGTCGAGCTGTTCGAGATCAAAACCGTGGTCGACCAGGTCGCCAACCCGCAGGTCGAAGCCACCGTCGACGAGGCGCGCGCCAAGTACGATCCCGAGGCCGAGGTCGGCGACGAAATCCTGATCAAGCTCGACACCGCCACCATGGGCCGGATCGCGGCACAGGCGGCCAAGCAGAACCTTATCCAGCACATCCGCGACGCCGAGCGCAAACAGATCTTCAACGAGTTCAAGGATCGCAAGAGCGAAGTCGTCTCGGGTATCGTGCAGCGCTTCGAGCGCAAGAACATGATCGTCAACCTCGGCCGCACCGAGGCGATCCTGCCCGAAAAAGAGCAGATCCCGCACGAGCGCTATCGCCAGGGCGATCGCATCCGCGCGCTGATCCTCGACGTCGATCTGTCCGAGAAGGGCCTCTCGATCGTACTCTCGCGCACCGCTAACGAGTTCCTGTGCAAGCTGTTCGAGCAGGAGGTGCCCGAGATTTACGAGGGCATCGTCGAGATTCGCCAGTGCGCGCGCGAGCCCGGCGGGCGTGCCAAGGTCGCGGTCTACTCCAAGGACTCCGACGTCGACCCGGTCGGCGCCTGCGTCGGGATGAAGGGTACGCGCGTGCAGGCGGTGGTGCAGGAGTTGCGCGGCGAAAAAATCGACATCGTGCCGTGGACCGACGACCAGGCCGAGCTGGTGTGCCGCGCGCTCGCCCCGGCCAAGGTTTCCAAGGTGATCATCGACGAGGACGAGCACGCGATGGAGGTGGTGGTGCCCGACGACCAGCTTTCGCTGGCGATCGGCAAGCGCGGCCAGAACGTGCGGCTCGCGCATCGGCTCTCGGGATGGAAGATCGATCTGCGCAGCGACTCGGAAGCGGAAGAAGAGGCGCGCGCCGCGCGGGCCTCGCTCAACGCGATTCCCGGCATCGGCGACATCAACGCCGAACTGCTCTACCAGTGGGGTTTCCGCACTGCCGAACAGCTCGCCGAGACCGCGGAGGAATCGTTCGAAGTCGAAGGAATCTCACCCGAGCGCGCCCGTCAGTTGATCCTGGCTGCGCGCGAATGGGTCGCCAAGAAGCATACGGATGAAGAGGCGGCCGCGGTCGCGGCGGCTCAAGCCGCCGCCGAGAAGGCCGAGGCGGACGCAGCCGTTGCGACCTCCGCCGATGGTGAAGAGGCGGCGGGAGAAGGTGGCGTCGAAGACGGCGACGGCGTCGACGCCGCGAACGCGAACGAAGAGGAAGATGCGGCGGCGAAATCATAGGCCCGAGCGCACCTGTCTCGGATGCATGACGCGCGACGCGCAGGCCGCGATGATGCGGCTGGCGGCGGTGGATGGAGTGGTGCGCGCCGACGAGCGCCGGCGCCTTGGCGGCCGCGGCGGTTATCTGCATACGCGCCGCGAATGTCTGGATCGTTTCGCGCGCGCCCGGACGCGCGAGTTCCGTTCGCTGCGAATTGCGCTCGACCGCGGCGCGCGGGAATTGATTACGCGAATGTTACAAGGGCGGCTGGATAGCGGAAGCGCTCTCTAATAGAGTAGGCAAAATGGCGCGAAAGCGGATCAAAACCTTTGCCCAGGAATGGGGCATCCCGGTCGACGAAGTACTGGCTACTTGCGCGCGTCTGAAGCTCGGACACGCTCATTCGGATTCAAGTCTCCTGACGCCGGAGGAGGCCGACCGGGTCAAGCACGACCTTGACGAACAGGCCCATCGCCAGGAACTTCTGCGGCGCGAGACCGTGGTCGAAACCAGCGCCGGCAAGGTGGTCGAAAAGCGGCTCAACGCGACCGTGATGCGCCGGCGCCATACCGAGCCCGAAGCCGGATTTGCCCACGCCGCCGCCGAGCCCGACGAGCCTTTCCATTTCGAGCTCGAAGGCGAGCGCGAAGACGCCTTCGCCACGCCATTTCTCGAAGAGCGCAGCGAGCCGGCCGAGCCCGCCGCTCCCGCCATGTTCGACAATGAACCGGCTCAGCCCGCGCGCCATGAAACCGCCGCGCCGCATACCGCTCCCGCCGCCGAGCATCCGGCCGAAGCGCCGAGCGCGCACGCGGCTCCCAACGGCGCGGCCGCCAGGGCTGAACATCCGATCGCCGAGCCGGGGCCCGCTGAGTTGCCCGCCGGCGAAGCAGTCAAAACGGATATGGTAGCAGGAACGAAGCGATCGAGAACGACGTGAGCGCAGCCGAAGCCGTCAGTGCCGAAGCAGCAAAAGGTGAGGCGGCTAAGACCGAAGCGGGCAAGATCGAAGCAGGCAAGACCGAAGCGGGAAGAACCGCGCCGGCGAGGCCCGAGCGCGCGCCTGCCCGCGAGCAGAAGCCGCTTACGCGCACTATCGTCGAGCCGCCGCGCCCGCAGCCGCCGGGCACGCGGCCGGTGATGCCGCGGATGCAGCCGTCGGCCGGCTCCGGCGTGCGGCGTATCGGCGAGGCGCGCCCGCAAACCGCCGGACGAACGATCAATCTCACTGGCTCCGCGCATGACGCGGCGCCGTCGCTCGACGACGGCCAGCGCGGGCCGCGCGTGTTGGGCAGGATCGAGCTGCCCAAACCTGCGCCGCGTCCGTCGGCTCCGGTGACCCGGCCCGGCGCGCCGCCGCGTCCCGGCCAGCCCTCGCGTTTCGCGCCTGCCACGCCGCCGGCTCCGCAGCCCGACCAGGGCGTGATGCCGCCGCCCGGCGACGGCGCGGCGAAGCCCGGCGCGCGGACGATCAAGAAAAAGCGCGTAGTGAAAAAGGGCGCGCCCGATTTCACCGCCGAGCGTGAGATGCGCGGCTTGCGCGTGCCCAAGAAGCGGCGCGCGCTGCCCGGCAAGGAACAGCGCAAGACCGAGATCACCACGCCCAAGGCCTCCAAGCGCGTGGTCCGCATAACCGAGGGCGTCACGGTCTCCGAACTCGCGCGCAACATGGGCGTCAAGGCCGGCGAGATCATCAAGAAGCTGATGGACCTCGGTGTGATGTCGACGCTCAACCAGGTGCTCGACGTGGACACCGCGGCGCTGGTCGCCAACGAGTTCGGCTACAGCGTCGAGAACGTCGCCTTCGACGTCGAATCCGCGATCGAGGAGACCGAGACCGAAGAGGCCGCGGGCGAGATGGTTGCGCGGCCGCCGGTGGTCACCGTGATGGGCCACGTCGATCACGGCAAGACCTCGCTGCTCGACGCGATCCGCCACGCCAAGGTCACCGAACAGGAGTTCGGCGGAATCACGCAGCATATTGGCGCCTACACGGTCGAGGCCAACGGGCGCAAGATAACTTTCGTCGATACTCCCGGCCACGAGGCGTTCACCGCGATGCGCGCGCGCGGCGCCAAGGTCACGGACATCGTGATCCTGGTGGTCGCGGCCGACGAGGGCGTGATGCCGCAGACGGTCGAGGCGCTCAATCATGCGCGCGCGGCCAAGGTGCCGATCGTGGTCGCGATCAACAAGATCGACCGGCCCGAGGCCAATATCGATCGGGTCAAGCAGCAGCTCACCGAACAGGGGCTCATTCCCGAGGACTACGGCGGCGACACGATCGTGGTGCCGGTCTCCGCGCGCACCGGCGTCGGTATCGACAAGCTGCTCGAGATGCTGCTGTTGCAGGCCGACGTGCTCGAACTCAAGGCCAATCCGGATCGTCCGGCGCGCGGCACGGTGGTCGAGGCGGAACTCGATCGCGGACGCGGCCCGGTCGCGACCGTGCTTATCCAGGAAGGCACGCTGCGCCAAGGGGATGCGTTCGTCTGCGGCGTCGCGTACGGGCGCGTGCGCGCGATGCTCGATCACAACGGCCAACGCGTTGCCGAGGCGCCGCCCGCGACGCCGGTGGAAATCTTCGGCCTTTCCGGCGTGCCCGAGCCCGGCACTCCGTTCGTGGTCGTGGCCGAAGAGGCCAAGGCGCGCCAGGTCGCCGAGTTCCGCCAATCCAAGCAGCGCGAGGGCGAATTGCAGAAGAGCGCCCGCGTCTCGCTGCAGGACTTGAGCGAGCGGATGAAGGCCGGCGAGGTCAAGGAACTCAAGGTCATCATCAAGGGCGACGTGCAGGGCTCGGTCGAGGCGCTGGCCGATTCGCTCTCGCGCCTTTCGACCGCCGAGGTCAAGATCGAAATTCTGCACAGCTCCGCGGGTGCGATCTCAGAGACCGACGTGACGCTAGCCTCCGCCTCCAACGCCGTGATCCTCGGCTTCAACATCCGGCCCGAACCCAAAGCCGCGGCGCTGGCCGAGAAGGAAGGCGTCGAGATTCGGCTCTACACGGTGATCTACGACGCGATCAACGAGATGCGCGAGGCGATGGAAGGGCTGCTCGCGCCGACCTACCGCGAAAAGGCGCTGGGGCGCGCCGAAGTGCGCAAAACCTTCAGTGTCCCGGGCGGAACGATCGCGGGCTCGATGGTGGTCGACGGCAAGATCACGCGCAACGGACGCGCACGCCTGGTGCGCGACGGCCGCGTCGTATGGGAAGGCAAGATCGGCTCGCTGCGCCGCTTCAAGGACGACGCGCGCGAGGTCAGCGCGGGCTACGAATGCGGTATCGGCCTGGAGAACTACAACGACGTCAAGCCGGACGACGTGATCGAGGCGTTCGAGATGGAAGCGATCGCGCGCAAACTCGAAACGCCGCGCTCGGACGCGATGCGCGGGCACGCCGCGGCCGAGAAGCATCCCCAGACTTAAGCGGCTTGAACGCGCGGGTCGCCGCGCCTTTGACGCGCGCGCCGTGCGGTAGCGTATCGCCGCGCGGCGCTCCAGAGGCCTCGTGCGCGCAAGACGCGGGCCGGCGCGAGGGCGGGCGGGGCGGAGGGCTGATCGATGGTTGTAGGGGTCTTGCAGCTCACGCTCTTTTTGCCGGAGAACCACTCTCTCAAGGGCAAGCGCCAGGTGCTGCGCGCGATCAAGGATCGCGTGCGCTCCAAGTTCAACGTCTCGATTGCCGAATCCGACGGCCACGATCTGTGGCAGCGCGCCGAACTGGGCATCTGCCAGGTCGGAAGCGACCGCGCGTTCGTCGATTCGGCGCTGCGCGAGGTCGTCAACTTCATCGATTCGCTCGGGCTCGCGCCGCTCGGCGAAGAACGGCTGGAAATAATCAACTATTAATTCTGCTAATTCCATCGCGTTGTCTTCGCGACCGCGCGGGCTGCGCAAATCGCAAAACATTTTGCGAAATATGCGGCCACCTGTTTCAAATTAGCCAGTAAAAGCGCGCACAATCGCTTGGCACGATTTACGCCTATCTTCTCTTCCAAAGAGGAGATAACGATCAATGTCTTATAAGAAAATTCTCTTACCGATCGGCCACGAGGAAAACTCGCGCGCCGCGTTCGAGACTGCCGCGCGCCTCGCGCGCGAATCGCATGGCACGCTCTACCTGGTACACGTCGTGCCGCTGCCGCCTTCTATCGTCAGCGAGAGCGTACTGCTGGACGATCGCGGGCGCGCCCATATCGCGCTGGAAAGGCTCGCCGCGCAGCTTCCCGCCTCGCAAAGCCGCGTGATTATCGTGAGGTTCGGCAATCCCGCGCGCGAGATCACGGCACTCGCGCACCGCGTCGGCGCCGATCTGATCGTGATGGGCACGCATGGGCGCTCGATGATGGCGCGTCTGTTCCAGGGGAGTATCGCGGAGAAAGTGATCGGCAACGCCCCCTGCCCAGTGCTCGCGCTGCCGCCCGACACGATGGCCGAAGCGCCGGATACTGCCTCGCAAGCTGCCTGAACCGCAGCCGCGGCGAAATCCTCCGCGGCATTTCCAACGAGCGCGAGCGCGCGTGATGCTCGCGCCGGCGTTTGTGCGCGATGGCGCACGCGCTAACATGGGCCTCGATGGCTTCCGAACCACGCCGGCCCGAGCGCGTCGCCGAGATGGTGCTGCGCGAACTCTCGTTGATGCTCATCCGCGACCTGAAGGATCCGCGACTGCGCGGGATTACGCTCACCGGGGTCAGGATGACCGACGATCTCCGCCACGGGCGGGTTTTCTTCTCACACCTCGAAGGACAATCGCGCGCCGCCGAGGCGATCGCGGGCTTCAAGAGCGCGAGCGGATTTATCCGCCGCCAGGTCGGCCGCGTGCTTGGCCTGCGCTACGCGCCCGAACTTGAGTTCGAATTCGATCCCGGACCCGAGCGCGCCGCTCGTATCGACGTTCTGCTGCGGAGCGCGCGCAAGGACTAGTCCTTCTTCGCGCGCCCGCGCCGCTTACGCCGCGCCGCCATATCGGCTATCGTCGGCGCACCGCTCATGGATGGAGTTCTGCTCGTCGACAAGCCCGCCGGGATTACCTCGGCCGAAGCCGTGCGCCAAATCAAGGCGCGCGTGCGGCCCGCGAGGGTCGGCCATCTGGGCACGCTCGATCCGTTCGCGACCGGATTGCTGCCCATCCTGATCGGCGAGGCGACCAAGCTCGCGCCGTTTCTGCAGGACGGTGAAAAAGAATACGAAGGCGTGATCCGGCTCGGGGTCGAGACCGACACGCTCGACCGCACCGGCACCGAAATTCAAATTGCCGAGGTCCCGCCGCTCACCGCCGGGATGCTGGCGGAAGCCGCCGCGCGCTACACCGGCAGGATCGTGCAACAGCCGCCCATCTTCTCCGCCATCAAGCGCGACGGCGTGCCGCTCTACCGGCTTGCGCGCCGCGGCGTCGAGGTCGAGCCGCCGCCGCCGCGCGAGGTCGAGATTTCGCGCCTTAATCTCGACGCAGTCGACGCGACGTCGATCCATTTCGTCGCCGCGTGCTCGACTGGCACCTACATGCGCTCGCTCGCACGCGACCTCGGGATCGCGCTCGGCACCGTAGCCCATCTGGCTGAACTGCGCCGGCTGCGCAGCGGATCGTTTACGCTCGCCGCGGCGCGTCCGCTCGCGACGGTGCTCGAGGCGCTCGCCGATTCCCGCAGCGGCAGTCGCGCCAGCCAAAACCCCGCCGGATTAATCGGGATGCGCGAGGCGCTCGTCACGATGGCCGAGGCCGAGGCGGACGCGATCCAGGTGCGGCGGCTTCGCAATGGCGACTCGCGCGCGCTCGACGGTCTGGTGCCGGCGGGCGCGAGGCTGTTCAAGGTGGTGAGCGCAGGCGAGCTGATCGCGGTGGCCGAGGCGAGCTCGCGCGTGACGGCGCGCGTGGTGCGGGTGTTTGGCGTGGATTAAGTCGCCGGGGTCTTCGATGCCTTCGGTTTCCCTCTCCTTGTCCGTACCCTGATTCGCTTGCGCTGTAGTAACCTGCGTCCATCACAGGAGGCGGCTATGGCAGAGCGCGAACGGCAGGGATCGGCGCACAGTTTCGAGGTCGTGATCGAGCGCGACGTGATGGTCACGATGCGCGACGGCGTGCGGCTTGCAACCGACATCTACCGGCCCGCGCGCGGCGGCGTGGCCGTGAGCGGCCGCTTTCCGGTGCTGCTGGAGCGCACGCCGTATGACAAGGGCCCTGCGCGCTTCGCGGTGACCGCGCGCTTTTTCGCCGAGCACGGCTACGTCGTGCTGATCCAGGACGTGCGCGGGCGCGGCGGCTCCGAGGGCGAATGGTACGCCTTCGCGCGCGAGGCGCCCGACGGTTACGACACGATCGAATGGGCCGCCACGCAGCCGTGGTCTTCCGGTAAGGTCGGCACGATGGGGACCTCGTACATGGCGGCGACGCAAAGCGCCGCGGCGACGCTCAACCCGCCGCATCTCGCGGCGATGTTCATCACCGAGGGGCCGTCGAATTATTACCACTGCTCGATGCGCCACAACGGCGCGCTCGAGCAGCGCTTTCTCATCTACGCCTTCCACATGGCGGTGACGAGTCCCGAGGCGCGGGCCAATCCTGCGCTGCGCCTCGCGCTGATGGAGGCGCGCACCAACCTCGGCCAGTGGCTGAGGCGCCTCCCGCTCAAGCGCGGCGCGACTCCGCTTCGGCTGCTGCCGAGCTACGAGCAGTGGGCGATCGATCTCCAGACCCGCGCCGTCTACGACGAATACTGGATGCAGCGCGGCTACGCGATTAGCGAATACTACGCCGAGCACGCCGACGTCCCGACCGTCTACTTCGGCTCGTGGTACGACTCCTACGCGCGCGCCACGACGGAGAACTTCGCCGCGCTGAGCAAGCTCAAGCGCTCGCCCCAGCGCCTGGTGATGGGTCCGTGGGTGCATGGCGTGCGCGCCGACGAGGACTTCGCCGGCGAGGCGAGCTTCGGTCCCGAGGCGCTGGAGCACTACAACGGGCTGCGCCTTCGATGGTTCGATCAGTGGCTCAAGGGGATGGACACCGGGGTGGCCGACGAGCCGCCGGTAAAGATCTTCGTGATGGGCGGGGGCAGCGGCAAAAAAACCTACGACGTGCTCGGGCTCAACGCGCGAATCGATCATGGCGGGCGATGGCGCTCCGAGCGCCAATGGCCGATCGCCGCCGCGCGCGAGACCGCCTTTTATCTCCATCCCGGCGGCGCGCTCGCGCCGCGCAAGCCCGAGACCGCTGCCAGCGCGTCGACCCTGCGCTTCGATCCGCAAAACCCGGTGCCGACGGTCGGCGGCAGTATCTCGGTCGGCTTCGAGTTCATGCCGTCAGGCGGTTACGACCAGCGCGCGCGCTTTCCGCTGGCCGCCGGCGATTCGCTGCCGCTCGGCTCGCGCCCCGACGTGCTGGTCTTTGTTTCCGAGCCGCTCGGTGAGCCGCTCGAAGTGACCGGCGCCGCGACGGTCAAGCTCTGGGTGTCGTCAACCGCGCGCGACACCGACTTCACCGCCAAGCTTATCGACCTCTATCCGCCGAGCGCTGATTATCCCGACGGCTACGCGCTCAACCTGACCGACTCGATCATTCGGATGCGTTTTCGCGAGTCGTGGACCAACCCGACCCCGATCACGCCGGGCGAGGTCTACGAGGTGAGCATCCCGTGCTACCCGATAAGCAATCTCTTCGCCCGCGGGCATCGTATCCGGCTCGACATCTCGTCCTCCAACTTCCCGCGCTTCGACGTGAATCCGAATACCGGCGGTCCGCTGGGCGAGCCGGGACCAATAGTGGTTGCCGACAATACGGTCTATCACGCCGCCGCGCACCCCTCGCACATCGTTCTGCCGGTGGTGCCGGCGACCAAATGAACGTACTGACGAAATGGCTGTCCCGAGACGAGAGAGCCAGGTGGTGTAAGCGCGTAAATCCGCGCTTACGCACGGCCGAGAGGCTTAGGCGAGCCGGACCGCTTTACTGTCCCGAACCCCTCTGATAGGGTGCCTGTTTAACTAAAGAGGAAAAAGGGAAAGTAAGAGACTCCTGATGCCCCTTGCAGCCGTTCGCAAGCTGGAAATTGTCCAGGCCCACGCGCGCACGACCACCGACAGCGGTTCGCCCGAAGTCCAGGTGGCCCTGTTCAGTGCGCGTATCGAGCAACTGACCGAGCACCTGAAGACCCACGCGAAGGACCATCATTCGCGGCGCGGACTTCTGCGTCTGGTCGGCAAACGCCGCCGGCTCCTGGACTACCTGCACTCGTGCGATAACGCACGCTACCGGGCGCTGATCGAACGATTGGGCATCCGGAGATAGGCCGAACAAGCTTCGAGCCGCGCGGCCGCACGGTGCGGAGGCGCGGGCCCGGGCCGGCGGCTCCGCTGGCTTAGGGTGTGAGTCGTTTGAGCGCCATCGTGGCGCGAGCAAAGCGGCCCTCCGTCCTCCCTCAGGTGTGAATCAAGATGTATCGAAAACTCGAGATAGATTTTGCCGGCCGCAAGTTGTCGCTGGAAACCGGAAGGCTGGCCAAGCAGGCCCACGGCGCCGTGCTGGCGCAGTATGGCGAGACGGTAGTGCTCGCGACCGTCGTGTCGGCCTACGACGCGCGTCCCAATATCGACTTTCTGCCGCTCACGGTGGACTACCAGGAGCGGACCTTCGCCGCCGGCAAAATCCCCGGCGGCTTTTTCAAGCGCGAGGGCCGTCCCTCGGAGAAAGAAATCCTGACCTCGCGGCTCATCGACCGCTCGATGCGCCCGCTGTTTCCCAAGGGCTATGACAAGGAAACCCAGGTCGTCGTTACGGTGCTCTCCGCCGATCGCGACAATGATCCCGACATGCTGTCGCTGATCGCAGCCTCGGCCGCGCTGGAGGTCTCCGACATCCCGCACGCCGGGCCGGTGGCGGCGGTGCGGATGGGCCGCGTCGACGGCAAGCTGGTCGCCAATCCGACCGCCGAGCAACTCGAGCAGAGCGACATTTCGATGGTGGTTGCGGCCAAGCCGGATTCGATCGTGATGCTCGAGGGCGGCGCGCAGATCGTGGATGAGGAACCGATACTCGAGGCGCTGTTCACGGCGCACGAGATGCTCAATCCGATCTTCGAGCTGCAAAGCGAACTGCGCCGCCTGGCGGGCAAGCCCAAGCGCGAGTTTACGCCCAAGGCGATCGACCCGGCGCTGCTCGAGGCGGTGCGCCAGCGCATGGCGCCGGAACTCGAAGCCGCGCTCGCAATTGCGGGCAAGAAGGAACGCAGCACGGCCGTCTATGCGCTCTCGGACAAGACCGTGGCCGAGCTTGCCGCGCGCTTTCCCGAGCGCGAAAAGGAACTCGCCGAGGCCTGCGAGAAAGTCATCCGCGAGCGCGTGCGCAGAGTCATCATCGAGCAGGACAAGCGGATCGACGATCGCAAGTCGACCGATATCCGGCAGATCAGCGCGCAGGTGCAGATGCTTCCGCGCACGCACGGCTCGGCGCTGTTCACCCGCGGCGAGACCCAGGCCCTGGCGACGGTTACGCTCGGCACCTCGCAGGACGAGCAGAAGATCGACGCGCTTATGGGCGAGCGCTACAAGAAATTCATGCTCCATTACAACTTCCCGCCGTTCAGCACCGGCGAGGTCAAGTTCCTGCGCGGCCCCGGACGCCGCGAAATCGGTCATGGCGCGCTCGCCGAGCGCGCGTTGCTCCCGGTGCTGCCGCCCGAGGAGGATTTCCCATACACCATCCGCGTGGTCTCCGAGGTGCTGGAGTCCAACGGCAGCTCCTCGATGGCCACGGTGTGCGGCGGCAGCCTCGCCCTGATGGACGCCGGCGTGCCGATACGCTCGGCGGTCGCGGGAATCGCGATGGGCCTGGTCAAGGAAGGCGAGCAGGTCCGCGTGCTCACCGACATCCTGGGCGATGAGGACCATCTCGGCGACATGGACTTCAAGGTCGCCGGCACCACCAACGGCATCACCGCCATCCAGATGGACAACAAGGTCGGCGGGGTGACGCGCGAGGTGATGCGCCAGGCGCTGCATCAGGCGCGCGACGCGCGGCTGTTCGTGCTGAGCGTGATGGAGAAGGCGCTGCAGACGCCGCGCACCGAAGTCTCGATGTACGCGCCGCGCATCGTCACCATCCACGTCAAGCCGGACAAGATTCGCGAGATCATCGGCCCAGGCGGCAAGGTGATCCGCGCGCTGGTCGAGGAGACCGGCTGCAAGATCGATATCGAGGACGACGGCACCGTGGTGATCGCCTCCGCCGACGGCGCGGCGATCGACAAGGCGATCGCGTCGATCCAGGCGATCACCGCCGAGCCGGAGGTCGGCCGCATCTACAAGGGCCGCGTGCGCAAGGTGGTCGAGTTCGGCGCCTTCGTTGAAATCATGCCCGGCACCGACGGCCTGCTGCACATCTCGCAGCTTTCCAACGAGCGCGTGCGCAGCGTCGAAGACGTCGTGCACGAAGGCGACGAGATCAATGTAAAGGTGCTCGAAGTCGGGCGCGACGGCAAAATTCGGCTCTCGCTGCGCGAGGCGCAGGAGGAGCTGGCGAAGAAGAAGGCGAACTAGCCGCGCGCTTGACCGCCATGCGCAACGCCGCCGCTACGAATAGCCAGAATGGTGCGATGATTCAGCGATGATATTGCCGATGATAATTCAATGATATTGAAAGACGTATTGCCCAACGGCCTGCGCGTGATCAGCGAACCGATGCCGGCCGTGGTCTCGTCCACCATCGGCATCTGGGTCGAGAACGGATCGCGTTACGAAACCTCGGCCCAGAACGGGGTTTCGCACTTCATCGAGCATCTGCTCTTCAAAGGCACGCGCAAGCGCACTGCCGCGCAAATCGCCGAGGAGATCGACGCCGTCGGCGGTGTGCTCAATGCGTTCACCGGCAAGGAGTACACCTGCTACTACGCCAAGGTGCTGGGCGCTGATCTGCCGATGACCACCGAGCTGCTGGCGGATCTTTTCCTGGACTCCGTGTTCGACGCGGCCGAGATCGATCGCGAGCGCCAGGTGGTGCTGCAGGAAATCTCGCAAGCCGAGGACACTCCCGACGATTTCATCCACGATCTTTTCAACCTGAAATTCTGGGAGGGACATCCGCTGGCGCTGCCGATTTTCGGCTCGGTCGCGACCGTCAACGCGATCAACCGCGAGCTGCTGGTCTCCTTCATGGCCGACCGTTACCGCGCGGGCCGGGTTTTTATTGCGGCGGCCGGGATGGTCGATCACAAGCGGCTGGTTGACGATTGCGCGCGGCTGTTCGGCGGAATTTCAGGCGACGGACGCGGCGAGCCGATCGCGCCGCCGGCTGACCGCTCGGTGGTCATCAACCAGGAGAAGGACCTCGAGCAGACCCATATCTGTATCGGCGGGCCGGGAATCAGCCAAGCCTCGCCGCTGCGCTACGCCAGCTACGTGTTGAACACGGCGCTCGGCGGGGGGATGTCCTCGCGGCTGTTCCAGGAAGTGCGCGAGCGCCGCGGCCGCGTCTACAGCATCTATTCGTTCATGTCGTCCTTCATCGATTGCGGCTACCTCGGAATCTACGCCGGCACCAATCCGGAATGGGTCGAAGAGGTGCTCGAGGTCACGGTGGGCGAGGTCAACAAAATCGCGCGCGTCGGGCTTACCGACGAGGAACTCGCGCGCGCCAAGAGCCAGATCAAGGGCAACATGCTGCTCGGCATGGAGTCGACCGAAAGCCGCATGAATCGGCTCGCGCGCAACGAGATCTACTTCAACCGCGACATCCCGCTCGACGAGCTGGCGCGCGAGATCGACAAGGTCAGCCACGACCAGGTGCTCGAGCTCGCGCAGAGCTCGTTCCTGTCTGGCAAGATGGCGCTGGTGCTGCTGGGCGATCTGAAGGGGCACAAGTTCGGCCCCGAAGTCTTTTCCGAACTCAAGTAGGTTTTTTCCGAGCTGAAGTAAGTTTTCTCGGAACTCAAGTAAATCTTCTCCGAGATTCAAGTAAAGTTCCTCCGAGCTCGACCGCTGCGCTTGCGCCGAGCCATCAAATTTCCCTAGGTTCTCTGGCACCGGGACATCGCCGGCCGGATGCCGTCATCGCTCGATCATCGCGAACGCTCGATCCTTGGCCTGACCGCGTCGGACTGGTCGGTGGCGGCGATGGTCCTCGTCATCAAGGCGGCGGTGCTGGTCTTCGGTGCGCTTTCCTTCCAGGTGACCAACAATGAACGGGTGCGCACGCTCACCGAACTGCTTTCGATCTGGAACCGATGGGACGGGCCGCAGTACCTGCTGATCGCGCAGCACGGATATGCGCCTACCGGCGACCAGCGGCTGGCACTGGTGTTCTTCCCGCTCTACCCGTGGCTTATCAGGTTGGCCGCGCTAGTCGTGCGCGACGCCGTGCTGAGCGCTTTCCTGGTCTCGACGCTCGCTTCGGTGGCCGCGGGTGTGGCGCTGGCACGGCTCTTCGCGATCGACCATCCGCGGCATCTGGCGCGCCGTGCCGCGTGGTTCCTGTTTATCTTCCCGACCTCCTACTTTCTCCATATCGATTACAGCGAGAGCCTGTTTCTGGCGCTGGTGCTCGCGTCCTTCATCGCGGCGCGCCGCGAGCGCTGGTTATGGGCCGGCATTTTCGGCGCGTTCGCCGCGCTCGCGCGGCCCAACGGAATCCTGCTGCTGCCGGCGCTCGGGGCCGACGCGCTGTGGGAGTTGTGGGAGACGCATCGCTTCAACTGGCGATGGCTCTGGGCGGGCCTGGTGCCGGTGGGATTCAGCGTCTACCTTTGGGTCAACTATCGGATCACCGGCGACGCCCTGGCGTTTTTGAAGCTGGAGCACTCGCACTGGTCCGATGCGCTCGTCGGCCCATGGAACGGCATCCGGGTCAACTTCGACGTTGCCCGCGACTGGGATCCCGCGCAGGCCGCGATGATTGGAACCCAGGTGTTGTTCTACCTCGCCGTCGGCTTGGCAGGGACGATCGCCGCGGCCCTTCTGCTGCGCCCTTCGTACGCGGTGTGGATGGCGCTCAACTGGCTGCTGTTCGCGAGCCAATCGTGGGACATCAGTGCGCCTCGCTATACGTTGATGATGTTTCCTCTGTTCATCCTGCTCGCGCGGCTCGCGCGGCGGCGCACCTGGGATGCCGCGATCACCGTATGGTCGCTACTGTGGCTCGGATTTTTCGTGAGCCAGTTCGTCCGCGGCCAGTGGGCGTTTTGAGCGAGGCCTGTTGATGCGCGAATCGCACGGCGTTGCGCGCGAACCGTGGCCCGAATACTCCTGACGATAGACCATGGCCCCGGTGATCAAAGTGCGGCGCGTGAGGCCTTCGTCGCTGCCGCTGCCGCGCTATCAGAGCGCGCATGCGGCCGGGATGGACCTGGTCGCTGATATTGAAGTTTCACTTGAGATTGCGCCGATGGGCCGCGCGGCCGTGCCGACCGGAATCGCCGTGGAAATCCCGCCCGGCTTCGAGGGGCAGGTGCGCCCGCGCAGCGGACGGGCGCTCGAAGAGGGCCTCACGCTGGTCAATTCGCCCGGCACGGTCGACGCCGACTATCGCGGCGAAATTAAAGTATTGCTTGTGAACCTGGGAAGCGCGCCGATTACGATTCGTCCGGGCGACCGAATCGCCCAGCTCGTGATCGCTCGCGTGGCGCGGGCCGAACTGGTCGAGGTCGCCGAGCTTGAGCCAAGTTCGCGCGGTGGCGGCGGCTTCGGGCATACTGGAAGGTAGCGGCGCGCGATGCGTTCACGAGCTGTGTCCAAGGAAAACGAAAGCAACACTTCCGGATTCGACGGCCCCGGATTCCGCGATCCCGAAACGGATCCGGAGACGGATCCCGTATTGGATCCCCTGATGGCGGTCACGCCGATCGACGGCCGCTACCACGCGCGCACCCGCGCGCTCGCCGCCTACTTCAGCGAGTTCGCCCTAATCCGCTATCGGGTCCGGGTCGAAATCGAATGGCTGATCGCGCTGGCCGAAAATCCCGCGCTCAAGGAGTTCACGCTCGAACGCGGTGCGTTGCCCCGGCTGCGCTCGTTGTACGCCGACTTCACGCTCGCCGACGCGCGCCGGGTCAAGGAACTCGAGCGCACGACCAATCACGACGTCAAGGCGATCGAATATTTCCTGGCGGAAAAGATCGCGGCCACCGGTATCAAAGTCCCGCCCGGGATGATCCATTTCGCCTGCACCTCGGAGGACATCAACAACCTCGCCTACGCGCTCATGCTCAAGGAGTTTTGCGAGCGCGAGCTTGCGCCCGCGTTGGATTCGATCGTCGCCACGCTGGCCGCGATGGCGCGGCGATGGCGCAGCGTCGCGATGGTCGCGCGCACGCACGGTCAGGCGGCGACGCCGACCACGATCGGCAAGGAGCTGGCGGTGTTTGCGGCGCGCCTGGAGCGTCAGCGCCGCGCACTCGGGCATCAGGAATTCCTGGGCAAGTTCAACGGCGCGGTCGGCAACTTCAATGCCTATCAGGCCGCCGTGCCCGAGGCCGACTGGATCGAATGCTCGCGCCGTTTCGTCGAATCGATGAGTCTGGTGTGGAACCCGCTCACGACTCAGATCGAAAGCCACGACTTTATCGCCGAACTGCTCGACCTGATGGTCCGTATCGACACGATCCTGCTCGGCTTCGCGCGCGACATGTGGGGCTATATCGCGCTCGGCTACTTCGGCCAGCGCACGGTCAAAGGCGAAGTCGGTTCGTCGGTGATGCCGCACAAGGTCAACCCGATCGACTTCGAGAATTGCGAGGGCAATCTGGGCCTGGCGACCGCGCTCTTTCAGCATCTGGCGGCCAAGCTGCCGGTCTCGCGATGGCAGCGCGACTTGAGCGACAGCACCGCGATGCGCGCGTTGGGCACCGCGTTCGGCCATCTGATGATCGCGCTCGAGGCGCTTAAGCGCGGGCTCGATCGCGTCGAGCTCAACGCCGCGCGGATTGCCGCGGACCTGGACGCCGAGGGCGCCTGGGAAGTGCTGGCCGAGGCGGTGCAGACGGTGATGCGCCGACAGGGGCTCGAAGATCCCTACGAGCGGCTGAAGGAATTGACCCGCGGGCGCGCGATCGACCGCGAGGCGATGCGCGGCTTCATCGCGGCGCTCAAGCTGCCGCCCGAGGTCAAGGCGCGGCTTGAGAAGCTGGAGCCGCGTGGTTACGTTGGACTTGCCGCCGAGCTGGTCGAGCGTTTCGCGCCGGGCGGCAAATCGAAAAGTTAGATTCAGGAGTTGGCTGGCTCGGCCCGGTTGTGCATAAGCGCCGCGTTTTGTGAACAAAGCTCGGTCCCGAAGGTTTGTCGCGCGCGCGCCGGTCGGCTACTTCAATATTCATCAGAATGCCATGGTGAAATCCCGCTAACGGAGAAATGCCGATGGAAGCCGCTCCGCAGATGCTCGAAATGTTTTACGAGGGCAAGGCGAAAAAGCTTTACGCGACCGCCGACCCCGACCTCGTAATCGCCTACTTCAAGGACGACGCGACCGCGTTCAACGCCAAGAAGCGCGGCACGATCGAAGACAAGGGCGTGATGAACAACCGCATGTCGGAGTTGTTCTTCACCCTGCTCGAGCACAATGGCGTCCCGACCCACTTCGTCCGCCGCCTCGACGATCGCGAGATGCTCTGCCGGCGTCTGGAGATAATCCCGGCCGAAACCGTGGTGCGCAATATCGTGGCGGGCTCGATGGCCAAGCGGCTGGGCCGTGAAGAAGGCGAAAAGCTCAAGCATCCGATCGTCGAGTACTATTACAAATCGGACCCGCTCGACGATCCGCTGATCTATCCCGAGCACGCGGTGCTGTTCGGATGGGCCACCGAGGCGGAGCTCGACACGATTCATGCGATGGCGCTTAAGGTGAACGACGTGCTGAGCCGCTTTCTCGACGAGCGCGGCGTGATCCTGGTCGACTTCAAGCTCGAGTTCGGACGCCATCACGGGAAAATCCTCCTCGGCGACGAAATCTGCCCCGACACCTGCCGCTTCTGGGACAAGGCCACGCTCAAGAAACTCGACAAAGACCGTTTCCGCCGCGACCTCGGCGACGTCGAGGGCGCTTACCACGAGATGCTGCGCCGGGTGTCGAATTGAGCGGACGGCGCGGCGGGAAATTTCGCGCGCCGAGCGCGCGGAGGCTCTGAGTTGCTGGTCAAGGTGTTCGTCACGCCGCGCAAGGGGATTCTCGATCCCCAGGGACGCGCGGTCGAACAATCGCTAAAGAGCCTCGGCTTCGGCGGCGTCGGCGCGGTCCGCGTCGGCCGCTATATCGTGCTGGAACTCGACGCGCCAAATATCGAGCAGGCGCGCGAGACCGTGCGCCGAATGTGCGATCAGTTGCTGACCAATCCGAATATCGAGGACTACACCTTCGAGATCGATCCCAAGGACGGCGGGCCGCGATGAAGTGGGGACAGCGATGAAGTGGGGAGTAGTCCGCTTCCCGGGCTCGCTCGACGACGCCGACGCGCTGTGGGCGCTTAACCAGGTGATGGGGCAGGAGGCGCGCGCGATCTGGCACAAGGACGAAGACTTGGGTGACGTGCGATGCGTGGTGCTGCCGGGCGGCTTCAGCTACGGCGACTACCTGCGCTGCGGCGCGATCGCGCGCTTCGCGCCGATCATGAAAAGCGTCGTGCGCTTCGCCAACGAGGGCGGCCTGGTGCTGGGAATCTGCAACGGCTTCCAGATTCTGTGCGAGGCGCATCTGCTGCCCGGCGCGCTTACGCGCAACCGCTCGCTCTCCTTCATCTGCGAGCGGGTCAACGTGCGAGTCGAAAACGCCGCCACGCCCTTTACCTGCGCCGCGCGCCAGGGCGAGGTGCTGCGGCTGCCGATCAAGCACGGCGAGGGCCTCTACGTCGCGCCCGCCGACGAGTTGCGCGCGATGGAAGAGCGCGGCCAGGTCCTGTTGCGCTACACCGACACCGCCGGCCGCGAGCGCGACGACGCGAATCCCAACGGCTCGACCAGGGCAATTGCGGGCGTCGCCAATGAAACCTTCAACGTCTTCGGCCTGATGCCCCATCCGGAACACGCGGTCGAGGCGGCGCTGGGCGGCGAGGACGGACTCAAGATTTTCCGCTCGATCGTGATGAGCGTCGAGCGCACGCCCGCCGCGGCTTCAACCCCCGCATCTTCCAGAAGCCTGGCATGAGCGAGGGCGCGAGCATCGAGACTCCGGTCGCGCTGGCGGGCGAGCCCGCGGTCGGCCTCGAGCAGGCCCGCGCGCACGGACTTACCGACGACGAGTACCGCGCGATCGAGCGATCGCTCGGCCGCCCGCCGACCTTCACCGAGCTCGGCGTTTTTTCCGTGATGTGGTCGGAGCACTGCTCGTACAAGTCCTCGCGCCGCCATTTGCGGATGATGCCGAACGAATCGCCGCGCGTGGTCGGCGGGCCGGGCGAGAACGCGGGCGCGCTCGAGGTCGGCGACGGATGGGTCGCGGTGTTCAAAATCGAAAGCCACAACCATCCCTCGTTCGTCGAACCTTACCAGGGCGCCGCGACCGGCGTGGGCGGAATCCTGCGCGACATCTTCACGATGGGCGCGCGGCCGGTCGCCAGCATGGATTCGCTGAAGTTCGGCGCGTTCGAGCATCCGCGCACGCGCTACCTGCTCGGCGGCGTGGTCGGCGGAATCGGCGGCTACGGCAATTGCGTCGGCGTGCCGACGGTCGGCGGCGAGGTGATGTTCGACGCGGCCTACAACGGCAATATCCTGGTCAACGCATTCTGCCTCGGTCTCGCGCGCCGGGGTGAATTGCAGAGCGCGCGCGCCCGCGGGCCCGGCAATCCGGTGATGTACGTCGGCTCGGCGACCGGGCGCGACGGAATCCACGGCGCGAGCCTGCTCGCCTCGGCCGAGTTCGACGCGAGCAGCGAAGCCAAGCGCCCAACCGTGCAGGTCGGCGACCCGTTTACCGAAAAACTGCTGATCGAGGCGTGCCTGGAAGCGATGCGAAGCGGCGCGATCGTCGCGATCCAGGACATGGGCGCCGCCGGGCTTACCTCGTCGTCGAGCGAGATGGCCGCGCGCGGCGAGTTGGGAATCGAACTCGACCTCGACCGCATTCCGCTGCGCGAGGCGGGACTGACGCCGTACGAGATTCTGCTCTCGGAGTCGCAGGAGCGGATGCTGCTCGTGGCGGAGCGCGGGCGCGAGGCCGAACTCGAAGCGATCTTCGCGCGCTGGGACCTGCACGCGGTGGTGGTCGGCAGAATCATCGAGGACCGGCGCTGGCGGGTGCGATGGCGCTGGCATGCTGGTCGCCGATATTCCGGCCGCCGCGCTGACCGACGAGGCGCCGGTCTACGATCGTCCCGCGCGCGCACTCTCGAAAGCGGCCTCGACGCAGAACGCCGCTTCAAGCGCAGCGTCTGAACCGCCGCCGGCCGAGGCCCTGCGCCGTCTGCTGGACAGTCCCAACGTCGGCTCCAAGCGATGGGTTTATCGGCAGTACGACTCGATGGTGCAGAGCAACACGCTCTTGGGGCCGGGCAGCGACGCCGCCGTGCTCAGGATCAAGGGAACCAATCGCGCGCTCGCGCTGAAAGTCGATTCCAACCCGCGCGCCTGCGCGCTCGATCCCTACGTTGGTGCGGCGGCGACCGTGGTCGAGGCGGCGCGCAACGTGGCGTGCGCGGGCGCACGGCCGATCGGGCTCACCAACTGTCTTAACTACGGCAATCCCGAGCGCCCGGAGATTATGTGGCAGTTCGTTCGCGGCGTCGAGGGTATTCGCGACGCCGCACTGGCGCTCGAGACGCCGGTGGTCAGCGGCAACGTGAGCTTCTACAACGAGACCGAAGGCCGCGCGATTCCGCCGACGCCGGCGATCGCGATGCTCGGGGTGCTCGAGGACGCCGGGCGGCGCGTCACCCAGTTTTTCAAGCGCGCGAGCGACGCGATTATCCTGCTGCGGACGGCGCCCGCGGCGCTCGCGGCGAGCGAATATGCGGCCATTTTCACGGGTAGCGGCGGGTCGCTCGCCCCCTTGGACCTCAAACGCGAGCGGGCGCTCGTCGAGGGGCTGGTTGCCGCCGCCGATCGAGGGTTGATAAGATCAGCCCACGACGTTGCGGAAGGCGGGCTGGCGGTTACGCTGGCGGAATGCTGCTTCAATCCCGACGGCGTCCTGGGCGCGGAGATCGACGGGATGGCGCAATGGGATGGGGCGGAAGTGTTTTTTGGCGAAGGCGCTTCGGCAGTAGTGTTGTCGGCCGCGGCGGGCGAGGTCGAGAAGTTGCGCGAATTGTTCGGCGGAATCGAGTTTAGCGTGATCGGGCGCGTGACCGCCGAGCCGCGCCTCAGAGTTGCGAAAGCGATCGACGAGGACGTGCACGAGTTGAGGCAAATCCACGAACAGGCGATTGCGCGGAGGCTTGCCGCCAATGGATAAAGTCCCGTCGCGAGAATTGTCGCAAGAACTTCAAAAAGACCTTGCACAAGAACTCTTCGTGGAAGTCTCGCCGGAAGAATCCAACCTCGACGCATTCCACGAGGAATGCGGCGTCTTCGGCGTTTTCGGCCATCCCGAGGCCGCCAATCTCGCCTACCTCGGCATGTATGCGTTGCAGCATCGCGGACAGGAATCCGCCGGCATCGTCTCGTCCAATGGCAAGTCGCTGATCTCGCATCGCGGGATGGGCCTGGTCGCCGACATCTTCAACAGCGAAGTGATCAATCGCCTCGAAGGGACTGCCGCGATCGGCCACAATCGCTATTCCACCACCGGCTCGACCACGCTCAAGAACTGCCAGCCGCTGGTGGTCGAGTACGCGGGCGGCGGATTGGCGCTCGCGCACAATGGCAACCTGGTCAACTTCGCCGAGTTGCGCGAGCGGCTTGAAGCCAACGGTTCGCTCTTCCAGTCATCCTCGGACAGCGAAGTGATTATTCATCTGATCGCGGGCTCGCGCGCGCCGACGCTGGCCGAGCGCGTCGCCGAGGCGCTCGCGCAGGTGCGCGGCGCCTATTCGCTGGTGGTGCTGGCGCAGCGCGAGATGATCGCTGTGCGCGATCCGTTCGGCTTTCGTCCGCTGGTGCTGGGCTCGCTCAACGGCGCGCCGATCGTCGCGTCGGAGACCTGCGCGCTGGATCTCGTGCGCGCCGACTATATCCGCGAGATCGAGCCCGGCGAGATGGTGGTGATAAGCGACGACGGCGTGCGCTCGCTGCGTCCATTCCCGTCCGCCGAGCCCAAGCGATGCATCTTCGAGTACGTATACTTCTCGCGTCCCGACAGCCTGCTCTATGGACGCAGCGTCTACCAGGTGCGCAAGCTGCAGGGGCGCGCGCTCGCCCGCCAATGCCCGGTCGACGCCGATATCGTCGTCCCGGTGCCCGATTCGGGCAACGCCGCCGCGCTCGGCTATGCGGAGCAATCCGGGTTGCCGTTCGAGATGGGCCTCGTGCGCAGTCACTACGTCGGGCGGACCTTTATCGAGCCGCGCCAGTCGATTCGCCATTTCGGGGTCAAGATAAAATTCAACCCGGTCTCCGAACTGTTGCGCGGCAAGCGCGTGGTGCTGGTCGAGGATTCGCTGGTGCGCGGCACCACGCTGCGCAAGGTGATCCCGATGCTGCGGCAGGCGGGCGCGCGCGAGGTCCATATGCGGATCGCGGCGCCGCCGACCACCAACTCGTGCTTCTACGGCATCGACACGCCGACGCGCGAGGAGTTGCTCGCCTCCAGCCACTCGATCGAGGAGATTCGCCGCTACATTACAGCTGACTCGCTCGATTACCTTAGCTGGGACGGCCTGTACTCCTTCCTGGACGGCCCGCGCGAGGGTTTCTGCGACGCCTGCTTCACCGGCCGCTACCCGGTCGAGATTCCAGCCAATCACGCGCCGCATCAGTTGCGCCTGTTCGAAGCCGCCGACAACGCGCTCGGCCGCTAGGTTTCATACTGACGCTTATTCGGTCGTGAGGCTCATGCGAGGGCGTGAGCGCTTCGAGAGTAGCGCTTGCGCTGCGGGGCGGATTTGCCTTATGCGTTTCGCTCGGAAGCCGTCGACCATGAAAGCGCGCGCGTTGTGCTATTTGGTGCCCGGCATCCTGATGCTCACGGCCGCGGGATGCGACCCGGTGGTCAGTATCGCGGGGGCTAATTTTCCCGATTGGCTTTTGTGCGCGGGCGCGGGCGCGATCCTCGCGGCGCTTTGCCATCCGATCTTTGTCGCGGCCGGCCTGGAACGCGAGTTGCGCCCGCTGCCGCTTTTCTATGGCGGCTTGATCGCGATGTTCGCGCTGATCGGATGGGTCACGTTCTTCAGCCGTGCCTGAGGGAATGGATGATGGCGGCGGCAGGCGGCGCACGATCGAGCGGAAATCCGGTGAGCGGAAATGTCGCGCGCCGGATTCTCGCGCGAATCCTGTTCGCCGCGGTGATCGTGATCGACCTTCTGCTCGGCGCATACGTTGTGCGCCTCTACTATCTCCATCCGCGCACCGACGACGCTTACGTGCGCGCCAATATCGTCGGGGTCGCGCCGCAGGTAAGCGGCACGATCGTCGAGCTTCCGCTGCGTGACAATCAGCACGTCAAGGCGGGCGACCTGCTGTTTGTCATCGATCCGCGCCCGTACCAAGCCGAACTGGATCTCGCCCAGGCGCGCCTGGCGCTGACCAATCTGCAGATCGAGGCGCTCGAGCGTGCGATCGGCGCCGCCGAGGCGCGCCAGAAAGAGGCCGAAGCCGACGCGGAGTACCAGCGCCAGTATCTCGCGCGCCTCACGCCGCTCGAAAAAGAGGCGTTCGTGACCGCTAACAAGGTGGCCGACGTCCGCAGCAAACTTCTCGCCGCGCGCGCGGCGACCGAGCAGGCGCGCAACGAGGTCGGGCAGGCCGAAAAGGAGCTGGGGCAGGCCGGCGATATCAACGCGCGCCGGGCCGAGGCCGAAGCAGAGGTCTACAAGGCGAAACTCAACGTCGACTATTGCCGGGTGCGCGCGCAGTTCGACGGCTACGTCACCAATCTGAATACGACTGTCGGCCAGTACGCAAACCAGGGGCGCGAGGTGATCAGCCTGGTCGACAATCGCACCTGGTATGTGATCGCCAATTTCCGCGAGACCTTCCTTGCGCACATCGCGCCCGGAATGAACGCGCGCGTCTATCTGCTCGGCTATCCGAACCGGCCCTTTCGCGGCGTGGTCGAGGGCGTCGGCTGGGCGCTGTATCAGAACAACGGCGCGACCGTCGCGGGTCTTGCCAACGTCGCGCCGACGCTCAACTGGGTGCGCCTGGCGCAGCGCTTTCCGGTGCGCATCACGCTCAAAGACGACGATCCCGGGTTTCCGTTCCGGATGGGCGCGACAGCGGTCGTCACGATCGACGGCGCGCCGCCGCCAAGCCCACCCGCGGTCGGATTGCAAGCGCGATGAACACGGTCGCGCCGACGTTTCACGGGCGGGCCTGCGGCGGAATCGCTCCGGTCGCGTAGGCGACCGCGGCGGCCGAGATCAGGAGGTCGGCCCGGCTCCCGACCATCGTGTACTTGGCGTCGGCCAGATCGCGCTCGGCCGACAGCAGATCGACGATCGTCGCTAGCCCGCGATTGAACGAGGCGAAATTCGAATCGTAGGCGGACTGCGAGGCCGCCAGCAGCGCCTGCGCGTACTGGTACTTTCTGAGCGCAGTCGTGAAAGCGTAATAGGCGCGCCATACCTGGCTCGCGACGTCGAGTTGATAGCGATATAGCTCGGCGCGCGAGGCCTCGCGGTCGGCCGTGGCCTGCTCGATCGAGTTCACGTGCTCGAAGCCGGCAAACGCGTCCCATCGCACCGCTACGCTGGCGGCGTACTCGGGCGCCATCGCCGTGAACTGCGGGGTGGGCGGATTCGACAACCGATAGTTGAAAGCATAGCTGCCGTAATAGCCGGAGAGCTCAACGGTCGGATAGAGCGAGGCGCGCGCCAGATCGACCGCGGCCTCGCGCGAGCGCAGCGCCGCGACCTTGGCCGCAAGGTCGGGCCGCTCGCGCATCGCCAGGTCGATCAGGCGGTCGACCGCGCCGCTGAGCGTGGCGGGAACCGCCTGGCCGCCGAAACTTTCGATCTCCGGCAGCGCGTCGACGCGCACGCCTAGTGCGACCGCGAGGTCAGCCTGGGCGTCGCTGACGCCGAGTTCCGCGTTTTCCAGCTCGAAGCGGGACCGCGCTTCGCGCTGGAGCGCCAATAGCACGTCGGGTTTGGTTGCCAGCCCCTCCGCACGGCTCTTTTCGACCGCGCGCCGGTCAGTGATCGCGAGGCGCACGATCGCCTGCGCGGCGGCGACGTTGGCCCGCTCGGCATCGAGCAGGTAGAAGCTCTTTTCGACCGCGAACACCACTTCCTGGATTTTGCGGTTGAAGTGAAGATTGGCCGCCATCAACTGTTCGCGTGCCGACCGGGCGGCCGCGTCGCGGCGGCCGAAATCGGCCAGATCGTAGTTGACCGTGAAGAGATCGCTGCTGCGCCAGTTCTTGAGCGTGCCCCAATGCTTCGGGACCTGATCGACGATCCGCTCGTATCCGTTTTGGCTATCGACACGCACCGTGGGGTAAAAAGCCGCGCGGCTGATTCCCCATCCAGCGGCCGCCGCGCGCGCCGCCTCCCACGCCTCGCGCGTATCGGGGTTGCGGCTCAAGGCCAGATCGATCAAGGCCGGAAGATCGTATTTAGGCTGTGCCCCGTGAGTCGTCAGATTGTGGTCGAGGCCGCCGGGCGTGGCTTCGAGCGCGGTTTCGAGTTTGATCGCCTGCTCGCCGGGGCCGGGCTGCCATTCATGCTGCACCACCGCCGGCGCCCATCGAGACGGATTGAGCTCCGGCCGCTCCCCCGACGCAGCGCACCCGCCAAGCCCGGCGAGCGGCAACAACAAAGAGAGGCTCACGATCAGGCGCGTGACGCTCGACGCCGAAAATATGCTTTGATTGGCGGCCAGAGAGATGACGGGGAGCGCCAAATGGAGAGCCCTGTTCGAAGAGCTGGAGACGGCGCCAGGGCGATGGCGGCGCGCGGCGCGGGTCGGACTGATCACGGCGCTGGGCGCCGGCGTCACTGCCGCGATGCAGATCGCGAATCCGCTCGGCTTGACGCTGTTGTTCAATTTCGCGCTGCCCGAGGCCGCGTTCTCGCCGGCGCGAGGTGCCGCTTTCCTATGTTGCGCGGCGGTGTTCCAGGTATTTGGGCTGATGCTGATCGGAGCGTTGGTCAACTCGCCCGTCGTGCATGTCGCCGTCTTCATCCTCATCTGTTTCTGCACCACCTATTTGATTTACGCCGTTCCGACTTTGGGGCGGCTTTGGGTCTGGATTCAAGTTCCGGTGGTCACGGCCTTTTACCTGGTGTTGTTCCTGCCGGACCAACTGGGATGGGACGCGGCGCAGGCGTTTGCCGGGATGGCGGTCGCCGTCGCCGTCCTGCTGCTCTGCAACAGTATCGTGCGGCCGGAGCCGGCCGAGTCGGTGCTGAGCGATTCGATCGCGGCGACGCTCACGCGCTCCCGCCTGAGACTCGCGCGGCTGATCGAAATTTCGTTGAGTGAGGCCGCGACCGCCGACGACCGCCCGGTGGGTTCGCGTCTCGGGTATCATCTGTCGTTGCTCGCCCCCGCGATCGCGTCGGCGAGCAGCGCCGCCCGGTCGGCGGCGCTGCTCGCCGACGTGACGATCGCCGAGGCGATTCGCGGCCAGACGGAACGTCTGGCCGCGGTGGTGCTCGGCAGTCGCGGCGGCAGGCGTCCACCTGCCGCCGCGGCTGCCGAATTGCGCGCGCTCGCGGCGGCGCTCGATTCACGCCTCGAGCGCTACGCCTCGGATTTGCTGCGGGGCCGCGCCCGGCGCGCCGTAGGAGCGCCGGGCGCTGCCCCGCAGGAGACCCCGCCGGCGCTGGCGTCGGCGGATACGGATAGGATCGCGCGCCTCGGCGCAGAGGCTCCCGAGCTCGCGGGAATTGCCGCAGCGATAGCAAGAATCAATGAGCTGCTCGAGAACGATCGAATCGAGCTGCCGTCCGAGGAGACTGAAATCGACGGGCCGGCGGGGCCACCGCCGGCCGTCGTACGGAATTTTCTCATCCGCTTCAGCGCTCGACATACGCTCGCGTTGACGGCCGCGTTTCTGATCGGGGTGTGGGACAACTATCCCGCGTTGCACGCGGCGATCTGGGTGCTGATGCTCGGCGGCCCGCCCAGCCATGGAGCCACGGTGCGCAAATTCACGATGCGCGCGATTGGTGCGTCGGGAGCGCTCGCGCTGGCCGCGCTCGGCACGATTGTCGTCGCGCCCAACTTCACCTCGCCCGGACCCTACATGGCCGCGATCTTCGTGGGCACGTTGCTGATGGCGTATATCGGCGAGGGTGGCGGAATTCTTTCGTACCTCGCGATTGGCGGCACGGCTTTCGTCATCGGCTACGGAGGCCCAGGACCGCGCGCCGACGTGCTCGGCTCGATCTGGAGCATCTGGGGCATCAGCCTCGGCATGATAATCCGCGCCGCCATTTCTCTCCTGTGGCGGGAACGAGCAAGCCGCACGCTTGCCGAGCAGTTCCAGGCGCCGCTCGCAGCCATGCTCGAACTCGTGAAGGAGGATGGGGACGACGAGAGCCGCCGCCGGCGCGTTGCAGCCGAGAAGTCGGCCGTCACCGGCATCGCAATGATGCTGGGGGTCGCGAATGATTCGATGCTCGAAGGCCACGGAGCCGAAATCGACAGTGACCAGTTGGTCAACGCGCTCGACACACTCCGCCGTCTGGCCTTCGCGCTGGGTAATCTGGCCCGCGTCGGACCCGCTGGAACTGCCATCAGCACCAATGTGAGCACTGAGTTGACCGACGCGATCAGGGTGCGTCTGGAATCGTGGCTATGCAGTCTGCGCGATCAGACGGACTCCGGCGTCGCAAGCCGCGCGCCGCTTAGGAAAATGATCGCCGAAGCCAACGCACCCGATCTGCGCCTATTGCCTGCTGACGAGCGTACTGCTTCGCCAGGGATTGAGATATCGTACGGTACGGCCGACGAGCGCGTGATCCTGCTGACCCAAACGCTGGAACGTCAACTGGCCGCGGTTTCGCGCAGCCGGCTAACCTAACGGACCATGCTGAATGCGCGGGCGAGCGAGATGTCGTGCCTCAGTTCGTCCATCGGCTCGCTCGTCGTGAGCACGCAGATGAAGTGGCCCTTCTCCGACACCGTTACGCAGAGACTATAGCCCTTGTACTCATAGAGCAGATGGCCGTGAATGTCGCCGACGGCGCCCGGCGGAACGGCGAAGTCGCTCGCCTTGTAGCGCGTGCACAGGATGTCGCCGTTGCGGCCGCGATAGAGCGTATAGGTAACCGGGTTGCCGTCGGGCAGTTGGTCGATTCTTCCACCGCCCACAGCGTAGCCGGCGAACTGGAAATTCCACATCGTGTCCGGCATCTCGGCCGAGCCGTAGGCCATCGCGATATCCGCCAGCGAGCCCGACGGCACGGTGGGCCGGAAAGCCGTCTCGAAGGTCTCGTAACTGTACACGGCCTGGTCGAGAGCTTCGCTGGCCGGGATTGCGCTGACTCCGTCGCTATTGGAAGACGCGCCTCGATGCATCCCTGGCAGGATGCCACCGGCCCACACCACGACCAGCAGCATCGCGGCCGCGGCGAGTGGTGCCCACGTGCGCGGCCGTCTGAGTTCGCGCACCACGGCGATTCCTATCCGACGCGACGCGGGACCGCGGTCGATCTGGTCGAGCGCGGCATTGATCCGCGCCCGGATCTCCTCCGGAGTCTTCACGGTGGCGGCCTGACGCCTGATAAGCGTCTTCAGCAGCCGTTCCTCGGCCAGGCGCGCGCGGCACGCGGCGCATCCGTCTTGCGGTCCGCCGCCGAGATGCAGGGCGACCGCGCGTTCCTCTTCGGGCGTGAGTTCGCCGTCGGCATGCGCCGACAGGTAGTTATTGATGTATTCCTCGCAGTCCACAGTACCCCCTACTTATACCCGCTAGCGCGAATCATCTGAACTCCCCGCCCATTCGCCCTAACGGACCAACCCGCGGCGCCGGGCGAACGCGCCCAGCGCAACACGCATCATCTGGCGGCCGCGCGAGACCCGCGACTTGACCGTCCCGATCGGTATTTCGAGTACTTGC
Source organism: uncultured delta proteobacterium (assembly GCA_963771325.1). Lineage (GTDB taxonomy): Bacteria > Desulfobacterota > Binatia > Binatales > Binataceae > JAKAVN01. The sequence goes on from CAVYTJ010000009.1 coordinate 255,063, forward strand.
GCGACCTCCTGGTAGTTAAGTTCCTGTACGTCCACCAGCATCAGCACCGTGCGAAAGTCCGAGGGCAGGGCGTTCAGCGCCGCCGCCACTTCATGGTCCAGGATGCGCTCCGAGATTAGCATCTCGGGATTGCTCAATCTTTGGTCCCCCCGGGCACTCAAACCCTCGACCTCGCGTTCGAAGTCTTCGGGCGTCAGCGAAACTTGTTCACGGTCGGCGCCGCGGTAGCCGTTGCGGAAGTTGTTATACAGAATGGTCAACAACCACGCGCGGCAGTTGGTGCCTGGAGTGTACTGGTGAAAAAACCGGTAGGCGCGCAGCACGGTCTCCTGTAAAAGATCGCGAGCGTCGTCAGGATTACGCGACAGCCGCAAGGCCGCCGAGTACAGCGCGTCGACGTGAGGCAGCGCCTCGCGTTCGAACAGCCCGCGCTTTTCGCTGCCCCCTTTGTCCTCCATATATGAAGATCACCAGCATATAGCACCGCCTGATAGCTAAATCCCACCGACGGCCGGAAAGTTCCCTCGTTCCGACGGAATCAGAACGATTTTTACGCCAGGGTTTCGCCTCGATTCATGATGCGATTTATTGCTTTGGCGTAGCGCCAGACCAGTCGAATTAGGTTCTCTTATCTAGAGACAGAGTTGAGGTCGCGTTTCAGCAAGGAACCGTGGCCCTATGGTCGAGATTTAACTAAGCTGGGCGCGAAGCTTATCGTGGATCCGGTCGTCGAACTCGAACCGTCGGCCGGCCGGATGCGTATAATTGGATGCATGTACTCGATCGAGGGCAGGGCGTCGGCCCTCGCAAAGCCGGATAGGAGAATCACCACGATGGATCGCAAAACGGTTACAGGTGCGATTTTGGCGGCGGCGGTCGGCGCGATGTTTCTGGCTACGCCGGTCCTTGCGCAAAGCTCCTCGGGCGGTTCCGCGAACGGAGCCAACGTGAAGTGTATCGGCGGCAATAGCTGCAAGGGCCAAAGTTCGTGCAAGACCGCGAGCAATGGGTGTATGGGCCAGAACTCGTGCAAGGGCAAGGGCTGGGTGACGACCGCCTCGGCCAAGGTCTGCACCGACAAGGGCGGCAAGCCGGAAGCTCCAACCAAGTCGATGTAGTTTTTTTCGCGCCGGCTGCGAGGCCGGACAGGGTTTTTTCGCGATGAATCGGCGATGAATCGCTCGAATTTCGCATCGCTCGGATTCGGCGTCGGACTGCGCCGGCCGCATTACACGCGCGTCCTCGAACAGCGGCCGCCGGACGAGGTTGAGCCGGAAAACGTTCCGCCGGTTGACTGGTTCGAGGTCATCTCGGAAAACTTCATGGTCGAGGGCGGACGGCCGCTCGAAGTGCTGGAGGGCGTGCGTGAGCGGTACCCGATCGTGATGCATGGCGTGTCGCTCTCGATCGGCTCGAGCGACCCGCTCAACCGCGACTACCTGAGGACGCTCCGCGCGCTTGCCCGCCGCGTCGAGCCCGCCTGGATTTCCGACCATCTGTGCTGGACCGGCGTCGGCGGCCGCAATCTGCATGACCTGCTGCCGCTGCCGTATACCGAGGAGACCGTTCGCCACGTCGCCGGGCGTATCCGCGAGGTCCAGGATATCCTCGAGCGCACGATCCTCTTCGAGAACGTGTCGAGTTACATGGCGTTTCGCGCTTCGCGCCTTACCGAGTGGGAATTCCTGAGTGCCGTGGCCGAGGAGGCCGACTGCGCGATCCTGCTCGACCTCAACAACATCTTCGTCAGCGCCTTTAACCATCGCTTCGACGCGCTCGGCTATATCGACGCCGTCCCCGCGGACCGCGTGGTGCAGTTCCATCTTGCCGGTCATAGCGACCACGGCAGCTATCTGCTCGACACTCACGACCATCCGATTCGCCCCGAAGTGTGGGCGCTCTATGAGCATGCGGTGCGGCGCTTCGGCCGCGTTCCGACGCTCATCGAATGGGACGACAATATTCCGGAGTTCGAGGTGCTGGCCGCGGCTGCCGACGAAGCGCGCCGGCGATGCGAATCCGTGCTGGCCGCCGACGCTCCCACGCCATCCGAGCGCCCCGCGCCTGTCGATTAACTGTCGCGTGATTTCCGCGTCCGCATTTCGCGCCTCGCACGCGAAATGGCGTCGCGGATATGGCGGGAGAGACCGGCCCAGCCGCGGCACACGAACTGACAGCATGCCAACGGCCGGACCGGGGGGGAGGTTGTCCGGGACCGGAGTCAGGCGCGGCGCGCCGCGATAGGTGAGGTCGTTAACGCACCGTGCTGCCCGTCTGATAAACCAGACGCCCGGCTCCGAAGTTCCCGTCACCAATTCGCGTAGCGAGGTTCGCGCGGCCAGAAGTTTCGCTGTGTCAGAAGTTTCGTTTCAGTGGATAGTTAACCGCGCGCGGGCAATGCTAGTCTTCTCAATAGGGTGAGCGCCGCCGCCAACATACGGATCGAGGCTATCAATAGCCCGCAGGCGTTCGAGGAATTCGCCCGCCTGCCTTACCAGGTCTACGCCGACCGCGAGGCCTGGTGGCCGCCCGACATCCGCAACGAGGTCGACCTGCTAGCCGGGCGCACGCTCACCGCGCCTTACCTCGATCTGCAGCCCTTCTGCGCGTGGAGCAACGGCACTCTGGTGGCGCGCGTGAGCGCCGTGATCAACCGCCGCTACATCAGCCACTGGGGCCAGCGCCTGGGCCAGTTGATTCATTTCGAGGCCGCCGCCGGCGAGGACGACGCGGTTGGCGCGATGCTGACGCGGGCGATGGAATGGCTCGCGCGCGGCGCCATGGAATCGGTGCGCAGCGGGTTCGCCGCTTTTCTCGATTATCCCTACGCTATCGATAACTACGGCCGCCTGCCGTCGTTCCTGCTCCGCGGCAATCCCGAGTACTACCATCGCTACCTCAAGGACGCCGGTTTCGAGACCGAAAAGGGGCAGATCGACTATACCGCCGCGCTGACGCCCGAGACGCAGACGCGCTATGCGCGGATGGTCGAGACGGCGCGCTCCGCCGGAGTCGCCGTGATGAGCTGGCGCGAATACGGATTCCTGGCCGCGGTCGACGCCTGGACCGAGGTCACGAATGCGGCGTTTGCCCGGCATTGGGGATGGAACCCGATAACCCGCGACGAAGTTCGTCCTATGATGGGTCCGCTGCACGGCACGCCGGTCGGCGATCTCTCGATGGTCGCGGTGGCTAATCGCGAGGTCGTCGGAGTGGTCTTTTCGGTGCCCGACTTGAGCCCGGCGCTCGCGCAGATCCGCCCCGGCGTGAAGCTCCTGCCGGAGCGCGGCGGCGGCACGCGCGGCGCGCTCATCAATATCGGCGTGCTTGAGCGTGCGCGGGGCAAAGGCGTGGCGCTGGCGATGGCCGCGCGCTCGTTCACAACCATGGCGCAGAGCGGGATGCGCTATGCCGGATATACGCTGGTGCTCGACGACAACTGGGCCTCGCGGCGGACGGCGGTCGCGCTGGGAGCGCGGGCCACCGGAAACTTCGTCACCTACCGGCGCGATCTGTAACTCGGAACCGACCAAGGTCGGACTTAGGCCAAACAGCGGACTTCTGCAAGCGGCCCACTGTGGGGAAGCGGCTATTTGACGATGTTGAGCCTGCGCCTGTTCGTGCTGTTCATCCATGTGACGGCGGTTATCCTGGCGCTCGGCGGCTCGCTGTTCAGCACCTTTGCGCTCGCACCGGTGCTGGCCGAGGAACTCGACGGCCCCTCGCGCGTGAGGGTCGCGCGCCGCGTTACCCGGCGGCTCGGCGTTATCGTGTTGAGCGCGCTGGCGATTCTGGTCGTCACCGGAATTCTCAACGTGATGTTCGTGGGCGCGACCGGCCCGCTGCTCACGTTGAAACTGCTGCTGGTCGCGATCGTAATCATGTTGGCGATTTTCCAGTACGGCACGCTGGGCATACGAATATGGCGAGTCTCGGCCAACGGGCCCGACCCGGCGCTCGCGCCCTTGCAGGCGCGTTTTCGGAGCGTCGGGCTGAAGGTCGGGATGCTGGTGCTGCTGATCGTTTATCTGTCGCTCGGCCTCTCGCGCGCGGCGTCGGCGCCGCTTACGCTCGCGATGCGCTGACGGCCGGCACGATGGTACCCGCAACACTTTGAAGGTGTCGATGAATGAGGAGAAAAAGATCCATCGCTTCGCGTAGATCCTTCGCTGGACGCTCAGGATGACAGCGGCGGAGCCTTTTTGTTGTCATCCTGAACGAAGGCTGCCGAAGCGAAGGATCGACGCGGAGCGATTTCTGTGTTTTTCGATACCCTCTCTTTGACATCTGGCATGAGACATCCGATTTGAGGCATCTGGTCGCACGGCTCATTCAGGTCTGCGTCGTCGTTGGTCTGCTGGCGACGTTCAGTTACGCGAGCGGGCTGCACAACGTGGTGCGGATGAGAGCGCCGGCCGCCGGCGCGTGGTGGAACGCTCACGAGTTCTATTTGATGGAAGGCGCGGCGACCGCGCTCGGATTGCTGGTCGCATTGCGCGTTGGAGTACGCTTTGCGGCAGAGGCGGCGTCGCTTCGCTACCTGGCGCCGGTCACGCTCGTGCTCGAGGCCGCGCTGCTGATGCCGCTGACTCGTCTGTGCGCGCGGGTCGCGCGTATTGGCGCCGACGGCGGCGCGATAGTCGCCCCGAATCGGATGGCCGCTTACGCCGGTTTCGAGAGCGGAAAGATGCTTGATAAGCTTTTGATCGCGGCGCTGTACTTTCTCAAGACCATGGGCTTCGGGTTCCTGCTCGGTCTTGCGCTGTTTGGAGCCGTGCTGGCCGGCGCGATCGTGACCGCGCGCAGCGATGACGCGTCGATTGATGCGCGCGACACCAGTTCCTCGGCGGCCAGGCAGCCATGAGGCATGAAGCGAAGGGATGAAATCCCGCGACTCGGATAAGGCCGGCAAACCCGGCAAGCCCGCGCGTCAGCCGACGCCCGCGACGCTCACCCGCCGCGCCTTTATCAAGGGCGCCGGCGCGGCCGCCGCGGCGGTCGCGAGCCTCGGCGCGGTCGCGTCCGCCGACGCCGCCGGCGAGACGGATGCCGCCAACTCCGACGGCGTGATCGAACGCCTCGGCCCCGACGCGCAAACCTTCGAGCTAAACATCAACGCGAAGATGATTCAGGTGACGGCCGAGCCGCGCGTGACCCTGCTCGGCGTGCTGCGCGATCAACTCGGGCTCACCGGCACCAAGCTGGTATGCGACCGCGGCGCGTGCGGCGCCTGCACGGTGCATCTCGACGGACGCCCCGTCACCTCGTGTATGGTGCTCGCCTCCCGCGCGCGCGGCCATCGGATTACGACTATCGAAGGCCTCGGCACTCCCGCCCGGATGCATCCGGTGCAGAGCGCCTTCGTCGCCAACGACGCGCTCCAGTGCGGATTCTGTACGCCTGGGATGGTGATGTCGGTCGCGGCGGAGCTTAATCGCAATCCCGCCGCCAGCCTCGACGACATCAAACACGCGGTCGCCGGCAATATCTGCCGCTGCGGAACCTATCCGCATGTCTTCAAAGCGGCGCTTAAGGCGGCCGGGTTCAACGCGCCGGGCAAGCCGCCTGAGGGAACCGCCTGATGGCCCGGCAGGTGACGCTTAAGTTCGGCTTTGCCGGCGACGTGCGCGACGTGACCGTCGTGCTTCCCGACGGCGAGCCGATTCCCTGGCAATGGGGCGAGCAGTTCAGCGTTTTGCGCAGGGAGACTCCGCGCGTCGACGGGCCGCTCAAGGCGACCGGCAGCGCACGCTACAGCTACGACGTCCAGATGCCCGGGATGCTCTACGGAGCGATCCTGCGGAGCCCGTATGCGCACGCGATGGTGCGCAGCGTCGATTTGTCCGGGGCCCGCGAGCAAAGCGGCGTGATCGCGGCGCTCAGGGTCGAAGACAACGAGGTCCGCTTCGCCGGCCAGGAGGTCGCCGCCGTCGCCGCGGTCAGTCCCGAGGTGGCGACCCACGCGCTGCGGCATATCAAGGTCGAATACTCCCCGCTCCCGTTCGTGGTCGATATGGACAAGGCGACCGCCGCCGGGGCGCCAAAGGTTTTCGGCAGCCGCTCCAACCTTACCGATCCCCGCGTCGCGAACATGGGCGATGTCGCACGCGGCTTCAGCGAAGCGGCCGCGGTTCACGAGGCGCTCTACACCACGCCGGTGCAGACGCACGTCTCGCTCGAGACCCATGGCGCGGTCGCGAGCTGGAAGGACGACGAGCTTACCGTCTGGTGCTCGACCCAAGGCGTCTTCACCGTACGCGATGACCTGGCCGTGCTGTTCGAGCTGCCGCCCGACAAGGTGCGCGTGATAACCGAATACCTGGGCGGCGGCTTCGGCTCGAAATTCGGCGCCGGCGCCGAGGTTGTGATCGCCGCGCGCCTCGCGCGCCTCTCCGGAGCGCCGGTGAAGCTGATGCTGCCGCGCGGGGCCGAACATGTCGCCACCGGCAACCGGCCCAGCTCCTCGCAGCGGGTCAAGCTCGGCGCCGGCGCCGACGGCAAGCTCAAGGCGATCGAATTGACCGCGCACGGGAGCGGCGGAATCGGCGGCGGTTCGGGGGTGTCGGGGCCGTATCGTTCGGTCTATCCATGCGCCAACCTTCATATCGAGGAGCGCGACGTCTATCTCAACGCCGGGCCGTCCTCCCCGATGCGTGCGCCGGGATGGGTGCAGGGAACGTTCGCCCTGGAGCTCGCGATGGACGAGCTCGCGCGCAAGCTCAAGCTCGACCGGCTGGAGTTTCGCCGGCGCAACAATCTCAATCCGGTGCGCGCCGCCGAGTTCGAGCTGGGTGCGCAGCGTGTTCGGATGGGCGGAAAAGAGCGCCGCCGCGGCGGCGGCGGTAAAATCTTCGCGCGAGCGATCCGGGTATCTAAGACGCGGAATCGCGGTCGCCTCGTGCGCATGGCACAGCCTGGGCGGTTCCGGCCCGGAGGCGATAGCGGTGGCGCGGCGCGATGGCCGCTTCGAGGTGCGCGTCGGCACCCAGGATATCGGCACCGGCACTCGCACGGTGCTCGCGATGGTCGCGGCGGAGGAACTCGGGATGCCGCTTGGTGCGGTGACCGCGCAAATCGGCGACACGCGCTTTCCCTTTTCGGTACCGTCGGGCGGCAGCAGCACCAGCCCCTCGGATTCACCGGCAGTCCGCCAGGCTGCGGCGCATCTCAAGCAGAAGCTCTTTCGGATTGCGGCGCCGATGCTGGGCGCTGAGCCCGGCGACCTCGAGGCGCGCGACGCATCGATTCGCGTCCGCTTCGACCCCGCGCGCGCGGTCGCGATGGCCGAGGTCTGCCGGCGTATCCCCGGCGATTCGATCTCGGCCGAGGGCGAGCGCGTGCCGAACTACCAGGGCTTTCGCATCGACCAGGCCGGATGCCAGTTCGCCGAGGTCGAGGTCGATATCGAAACCGGTGTGGTGCGCGTGCTCAAGGTCGTCGCGGTACACGACGCGGGGCTGATTATCGATCCGCTCACGGCGCGCAGCCAGGTCAACGGCGGTGTGATCATGGGCGTCGGCTTCGCGCTCTTCGAGGACCGCCGGCTCGATCCGCAGACCGGGCTGATGGTCAATCCGACGATGGATGACTACAAGCTCCCCGGGCCGCTCGACACGCCCGACGTCGACGTGACCTTTGTCGAGGTCGCTAACGGCGTCACCAATACGGGCGTTATCGGATTGGGTGAGGCCGCGCACGTCTGCTCGACGGCGGTGGTCGCGTGCGCGGTGTCCGACGCGATTGGAGTGCCGATACGCGATCTGCCGATCACGCCCGACCGCGTGCTGGCCGCGCTAGGCAAAGTTTGAAGGTCGGTTGAAGTTCGATGAACCGCTTCGAGATCGTGACGCCCGCCGATTTGCCCACCGCCGTGCGATTGCTCGCGCAGCCCGGCCATATGGCGCTGGCCGGCGGTGTCGACACGCTCGACCTGCTCAAGCAGCAAATCGCCGCGCCGCACGCGCTGGTCGATTTGAACGGGCTCAAGGAACTCCAGGGAATCGATCCGACGCCCGACGGCGGCTTGCGCGTCGGTGCGCTGGCGCACCTTAGCGACGTCGCGGCGCATCCTGTCGTGCGCGCGCATTTCGCGGCGCTCGCCGAGGCGGCTGGCGAAGCGGCGACGCCGCAGATTCGCAACCTCGGCACCGTCGGCGGCAATCTGCTGCAGCGGCCGCGATGCTGGTACTTTCGCAATCCCGACATCGTGTGCCTCAAGAAGGGCGGTCATATCTGCTACGCGATAAGCGGGCTTAATCGCTACCACGCGATCCTCGGCGGCGGCCCGTCGTTCATCGTGCATCCGTCCAATCTTGCGCCGGCCCTGATCGCATTTGGTGCGAGCGTCCGGCTTTCCGGTCCCGCCGGCGAGCGCAAGGTCGTCCTTGACCAGTTCTTTGCGCTCCCGAGCGTCGACGCGACACGCGAGAACGTGCTGCAAGCCGGCGAGATCGTGGTCGAGGTGATTGTGCCGCCGCCCGCGGCGTCGACGCAGAGCGCCTACTTGGAAGTGCGCGAGAAGCAGAGCTTCGATTGGCCGCTGGTGAGCGTCGCGGCGGTTCTCGAGATTGATCCGCGCTCGAAGAAGGTCAATCAGGCGAGGGTGGTGCTCGGTGCGGTGGCGCCGATACCGTGGCGCTCGCGCGAAGCCGAGCAGGCGCTCGCGGGCGCCGTGCTCGATCGCGCTCGCGCGGTGAGCGCGGCCGATGCGGCGCTGAAGGACGCGCGCCCGCTGCCCCATAACGCCTACAAAGTCGCGATCGCGCGGGTCCTTGTGCGGCGTGCGGTGCTGCGCGCAGGCCAGGTGCAAGATGTCTGATTCTGCAATGCCGGCTACGACGCGAAATTTCTGCCTCTACCTGCGCACCAAGAACGGCTACTTCCGCTCGCCCGAGGGCCGCCGGATGATCGACCCGGACAGTTCGACCGCCTGTTACCGGTGTCTGCTGACCCAGAGTCCGGTCGGCCCCGACGGGATGCCGTGCGACGCCCAGCAGTGCTCCGAAGACCGAAGTTGCTTCAAGGAGGGGAGTTGAAACTTGCGTTAAAGCCTATATAGGCGACTTGAAGCGTGCCATAGATAAGTGTAATGTAGCGCTTGGCACGATTGCCGCAATGGCGACGTCGCTCTCATCGCGAACGGGCGTTCGGCCCACCGATCCCCGCCGCTCCGACAAAGGGCCCGCAGCTCCCGGCGGCCGCCTCAGCATTTCCCCGGCCGTCAGCGTCGAATTCCTGTATCGGGATTTCGAGCTCAAAATTCCTCCGCGCGTCGACTGCATCATGATGTTTGCCGGGCCTCATCTCGAGCCAATTCTGGCGGCCTACGAGGAAGCGGTGCGGCTGTTTTCGGAAATCCGCGATCCGGCCGAATTGCTCAAGCGGCTTCAGGCCTCTGCCGACGTGCAAAAGGTTTACGAGAGCAGGGTGAGCGACGGCAAAGTTTCGATCGTGATGCGCGACGCGATGTTTCGACAGCCGGGCGCGCTCGAGCACCTCGAATTCAAGCTGAGAATCCTCGCCGGAAAAAAACGCACTTTATTCTATCCGGTGCCGCTCGCGCGCTTCGGCGCCCTCGGCAATCTTTTTCCATTGCTGCTCGGCCATTATGACGAAAGCGCGATCGAGGCGCGCCTTCGCGCGAGATTGACTCCCGACGACGCTCAGTGGTCGCTCGAGCTTCTCGAGTTTTTGAAGTCCGAGGGCTGTCTTGCGCCGGCAATCGCTTCCGACGAGCCGCCGCCGCCGTCATGGACGGCTCGCCCCGGCGTCACGCTGCTCAGCCACTCGTCGTTGCTGGTGCAATCCGAGCGAAGCGCGGTGCTGATCGATCCTGTCGTGTGGCAGGCGATGGGCCACGCGCAGCGGACGTTCGACATCCTGCGCACGCCGCTGGGAGCGATTTGTTGCAGCCATAGTCATTGGGATCACTGTCATTTTCAGACCTTGCTGTGGCTCGACAAGGACGTTCCGATTTTGATTCCGCAAGTGCGCGAGCCCTCGGTGCTCAATCCTCCGATGGCGGATGCGGTACGTCGTTTGGGGTTCACCGACGTGCGTGAGGTCAAGGAATGGGTGCCCGTGCGGATAGACGATATCGAAATCATACCGATCCCCTTTCGCGGCGAGCAGGACGAACTCGACTTCGAGATGGATCACTACACCTACGTGGTGAGAACCGCGGGACTCAGCTTGTACGGCGGGGTCGACTGCTACCGCTCCACTAACGGGGACATGCGGCCCGTGGTCGAACGGGTCGGACAGATGTATCGTCCCGACGTGGCCCTTCTGCCGGTTTCCAAATGGATATGCCACTACAAGACGGGCGGTGTGAACGCGTTTTGCCGCTACCTGGACCAGGAAATGCTCGAGCAGTCGTTTCAATACACCGCGGGTCCGGAAGATGCGGCCGACTGGGCAGTGCTGCTGGGCGCGCCGACGGTCGTGCCTTACGCGACATTCACCTTCGTGCGCGGTAAGGTTCCGCCCGAGGTTGCGCAGTTCGCCGAGGAATTGCGCAGGCGCGGGATCGGCCGGCGCTTCTATCCGATGCGGCCGCTGGATTCGCTGGCCGTGACCGACCTCGGCGACGGGCTGCGCGCGCGGTCACGCCGCTGGCGGCTGGTGGCATGGTCGCGCGGCGTCGGCGGGCTCTATCGCCTCGGCCGGCGCGCCGGCGTGGGCCGCGCGTATCGCTATCTTCGCCGCAAGCTGCACGTCTAATTCCCATTTTCGTGAGTTTGTTCGGGTTTACACCTTGAAGGGCAGGATTCACGGGTGTTAATGTAGCCCCTTGCTCCTTGCTCCCTATGGGGGCTGGCATCCACAAGGAGGCTGCCGCGTGCGGCGCTACGAAACCATTTTCATCCTTCGCTCCGATCTGGGCGAAAACCAGGTCAAAGACAGTATCAAGCGTTTCGAGGGTCTGGTCGCCACCGGCGGCGGCGAGATGCTCGAGACCGACGAATGGGGTTTTCGCGAGCTCGCCTACCGGATTCATAACGAACGCCGGGGCTATTACGTTCGCCTCGATTACGCCGCCAGCGGCCCCGTGATGAACGAGGTCGAGCGCAACCTCAAGTTGTCCGATAGCGTGCTGCGCTACCTCTCGGTGCTGCTCGATCCCGAGGTCGATACCGCCAAGGTCCGCGCCGAAATCGACGCCCGGCTCCATCGCGCGGCCGAGGCCAAGGCCGCTGCCGAAGCCCGGATGGCAGCCGCCGCTGCCGCCGCCGAGCATCCCCCGGGCGAGGCGCGGCCGAGCGCTCCAATCGCCGATCTTACGCCTGAGGAGGCGGCGGGCGAGGCTGAAGTAGCGCAAAAGGCCGTGTCCGAGCAGCCGGAGGAAGCCATCTCCGACGCGGAGGCGGAGTCGAATCCAGCGGGTGAGCCGAAACAGGATTGAACTGGTTGGCATGGTGGCTTCCGCGCCCGAAGTGCGGACCACGCCGACCGGGACGCCGATCTTAAGGCTCGAAGTGAACTGCGGCGAGGGCCGCGAGATTTTGAGGCTGGGAGTCGTGATGGCGGGCGGTGACGCGCGCGATCTGGGCGCGCGAATCGCTGCCGGAGCGACGGTTAAGGTAACAGGAGCGCTCCGCGCGGTGCGCGGGCGCGTATCGACTTCGGCTGCGGGCGGAGTCGAGGTGCTGGCGGTCGAAATCAGCGAGGTCGTGGCGGACACAAGTCCATAGGAACTCACGAGTTCATAGGAAACGAAGATTGCAATAACAATGACTTAATCAGGCTCGAAGCCCGACCGACTTAGTCAGGCTCGATGCATGATCTGGATACGATTCGACGCAGGATTTGACAGGATAAAAATGGCCGACGAAGAAAGGATGGAGCAGGGCCCCGGACACGGTGGCCATGAGCATGGCCGCGGACCACGCCCCGGAGGTCAGCGCTCCGACTCGGATCGCCCGGGTGAAGGGCGCGGAGGCGAACGGGGCGGGATGCGCCGACGGCCCGGCGGAGGCCGGCGCAAAGTATGCCGGTTCTGCGCCGACAAATCGCTCAAGGTCGATTACAAGGACGTGCGCACCCTGCAGAATTTCATCACCGAGGGCGGCAAGATCGTGCCCAGCCGCACCTCCGGCAACTGCGCGCGCCATCAGCGCCAGCTCGCGGTCGCGATAAAGCGCGCGCGGGTGATAGCCCTGTTGCCTTTTTCAACCCTGGGATAACGACAACTCCGGGATAACGAGAGGATGACGAGCGACCGGTGAGACGCGGATGGAAAATCGTCGGGCAGCTGGTGAGCGCGATTCGTGCGGCATTTCTGTCGGCGGCGCTCTTTCTGGCGGCGGCGGTGATACCGCTGCTTGGCGCGATGACCTCGATCTTCGCGCCGGCGCCGGTTCTGCTCTTCTCGGTGGGCTTTGCGGGTGCGCGATTGCGCGCCGCGGTCGCGATCATGGTGGCTGCCGCGGCGGTCATGGCGCTTGGCGGATGGCTCGCGGCGCTCGGCTACCTGGTGACTTTCGGGTTGGCCGCAGGCGTGATGTGCGACATGCTGGAGCGGCGCAAGCCCTTCGAGACGATCGTGCTGGTGACCGGCGCGCTGGTGCTGGCAGCCAGCGTGATCGCGGCCTTCGTGATGGCCGGTTCGGCCGAAGCGCTGACCAAGGGGGTCCACGACGCTTTGGCGGCGGGGATGGCCCGGGGTCACGACTTTTACAAGGTTCTCGGCGTAGAGACCGGGATGGCGCAGGAGGCCGAGGCCGGGCTGCTCGATATGATACTGCGGCTGTGCCCGGCGCTGGTGGCGATGTGCGCCGGCTTCGGCGCGCTGCTCAATCTGGCGGTGTTTTGGCGGATGGGCGGCCGGCAGCGGCTCAATTATCCGCTGTTTGGCGATCTAGCCCGCTGGTCGACGCCGGAATGGCTCATCTGGGTGTTGCTGGCCGCCGGGTTTGGGATGTTCGTTCCGGTGCCGGCACTGGCGGTGGCCGCGATGGACGCCTTCGTATGCGTGGCGGCGGTCTATTTCTGCCAAGGCTTGGCGATCATGGCCTACTATTTTAAGGCGCTGGTTATCCCGCCATGGGTCCGGGGGCTGATCTATTTTGTTACAATAATCCAGCCGGTGCTCGCGGCCCTGGTATGCGCGGCCGGTATCTTCGATCTCTGGGTAGATTTTCGGCGGCTCAAGCCGCCAAGCCAGGAGGCGGGTAGCTTTGGCGATTTCTTCTAAGCGCCGGAGTAAAAACTTTCGGCGGTCAAGCCTATGAACGTGCAAGTAATTCTAAGTGAAGACGTGCCCAACCTGGGCCGCCCCGGAGACGTGGTCAAGGTCCGTGCCGGGTATGCCCGTAACTACCTGCTGCCGCGGCGGCTCGCGGTCGAGGCCAATTCCAAGAACCTGCGCGCCTTCGAGCATCAGAAAGGCCTCGCGATGCTGCGGCGCGAAGCGAACAAGGGGCAGGCCTTGAAGCTCAAGCAGCAACTCGAAGCGCTGGCGCTCACGATCGGCGCCAACGCCGGCGAAGAGGGCAAGCTGTTCGGATCGGTGACCAATATCGATATCGAACGGGCGCTGCGCGAGCGCGGATTCGATATCGAACGGCGAAAGATAATGTTGGCTGAGCCCATCAAGCAGCTCGGCGAGTTTACCGTTCCGGTGAGGCTCGACCCGGAGGTTGAAGCTGGCGTGAAGCTCACAGTCGCGGCGTCATAAGGCCATCCGGGTATGATGAAACTCTACGATTTCCTGCCCTGCCCATTCGGTCAAAAAGTGCGGATCGTTCTGGCGGAGAAGAGCCTTACCTACGAGCTCATCCAGATCGACCTCGCCCAAGGCGACCAGCGGCGCCCCGAATTTCAGCGCCTGAACCCGTTCGCGCGGGTTCCGGTGCTGGTCGACGAGGACACCACCGTCTACGACTCGACGATCATCATCGAGTACCTCGAGGACGAGTATCCGGAGCCGCCGGTGTTGCCGACGATCGGCTCCAGCGCGCTGCGTGCGCGTGCGCGGCTCTTCGAGGATTTCGCCGACGCCTCGTTCACGCCTCAGGTCGGACAGCTCATGGCCGAGATGGCTCGCGCTGAGGGTGAGCGCGATCAGGCGCGTCTCCAGCGGCTGCATCGTTTGATCGAGCGGGCGCTCGACTATCTCAATCACGAGCTCACCGGCCAGCAGTTTCTCGCCGGTGACTTTTCAGTCGCCGACATCAGCTTCGTGCCGCGCGTATTGGTGCTGGGCGATCTCGGTATTGAGGCAAGCACCAATCGCCCCAACGTCGATGCCTGGATAAAGCGGATGCTGGAGCGGCCGAGCATCCAGTCGCTGCAAGGCGTGACGCTCGAGCCCCTGGCCGGAGTTTAATCGCCCGGCGTTTAGTCTCGGCCGAGCGGCGTTCTCGACCGAGCGGATCGATAAGAGCAATCCGGAATTGCCGAGCCATCTCGAATAGGAAAAACGACAGACGCGCCGTCCGTTTCAACGGACGGCGCGCCTGCTTTCAGGAGGCACGGATCTGGAGCGATATTGCCTAACCTAGACCATCCGCAGCCCATTTAATAGGGATGCGGTGCGATAGGGGAGGCGGTTAGTAGGGTTGATCCTCACCAAACAGCGGCTCTTCGTCGTCGGTTCGGGTCGAAGCCACGCCGGTTGCCCGATAGAGCAGCTTGGCAGCGAACAATTTATTGCCCAGCCGACCCTGCGGTTTGAGCATCCCGCCATGCCGCCGGCATCGCGGACACGCCATCGTGCCGCTCAGCAGGCTCGCGTTTTGGGGAGTTATCCGCAAATCAAAGCTGGCTCCGCAGCCGGGGTTCTGACATACGGTTCTGTATACGATACCCGGCCTTTCGGCGGATTTGGTTTCAGTGCTCATCGCGGTTTGCATAACGCCATCTCCTTCCTGCGTCTATAGGTCTTTCTCGGCCGCGCCGTTGAGTTAGACGTAAATGACTTAGAGAAGTTTCAAGCAAGCGATGTGCCGGAGCTGATGCGAGGTCCGATTCTTGAAAAATCCTTTTGAATATTCTGAGCTTAACTCTCCTGAGCCAGCTCAACACCGGAATCGAAAAACTTTCGCACTATGACCTTTTTTTGCAACAATCGTCGCTAGTTTCTGGCAAAATGTCCCAGATTTAAGGCTCCGATGGTTCATTTTCGAGCGTTTTCTCGTTTTGGATGCTACTTATACAGAAGTTGCGCCGGCTCAGTGACCGCCAAATGAGGAGTTGATTAAACCAGGGTGTGGCAATGAGGACATTGGCGATGGTCATGGCTGGTGGGCTCGGCAGCAGGCTGCATCCGCTGACCCGTGACCGCGCCAAGCCGGCGGTGCCTTTCGGCGGCAAGTACCGGATCATCGATTTCGTCCTCTCCAATCTCGTAAATTCACGAATTTACGCGATTTACGTCCTGGTGCAGTGGCGCTCGCAATCGCTTATCGAGCATCTGAAGGACGGATGGCAGTTCGGCGGAATACTGACCGACCAGTTCGTCACTCCAGTCCCGGCCCAGATGCGGATGGGCGAGAGCTGGTACCAAGGCACCGCCGACGCCATCTTTCAGAATCTAAACCTGCTCGACGACAACAGCCCCGACCTCGTTGCGGTCTTCGGCGCCGACCATATCTACCGGATGGACGTGCAGCAGATGATCGAGTTTCATCTCGAGCGCAAGGCGGCCGTGACCGTCGCCACCATCCCGGTAGCGGTCGAGGAATCCGACCAGTTCGGTATCGTCGAGGTCGACTCGGGGCTGCGAGTGTCGGGTTTCGAGGAGAAACCGTCCACGGCCCGTCCGATGCCCGGCGCGCCGGGACAGTGTCTCGCCTCGATGGGCAACTACCTGTTCGATCCCGAGGTGCTGCGCCGGGCGCTGTTGGAGGATTCGACGATCGCGTCGAGCCGCCACGACTTTGGCCGCGACCTCATCCCGCGCCTGATTGAACGCGTTCCGGTCTACGCCTATAACTTCATGACCAATCGCATCCATGGCGACTCCGAGGTCAACCTGAGTTACTGGCGCGACGTCGGCACGATTGACGCTTACTACGAGGCCAACATGGATCTGCGCGACGCGCGGCCTCATCTGAACCTCTACAACCAGCGCTGGCCGCTGCGCACGGCTTACTACGACCAGCCGCCGGCCAAGTTCGTCTTCGACGAGAACGGGCGGCGCGGAGAGGCGCTGCATTCGGTCATCTCCGAGGGCTGCATCGTGTCGGGCGGGACGGTGCGCAACTCGGTGCTCGGCCGTTCGGTCTTCGTGCACTCGTGGAGCCAGGTCGAAGACTCGGTCGTGATGGACTACAGCGAAATCGGCCGCCATGCCCGCGTGCGCCGCGCGATAATCGATAAGAACGTCTATGTTCCCGAGGGCGACGAGATCGGCTACGATCTCGAGCGCGACCGTCAGCGCTTCCACGTCACCGATTCCGGCCTGGTCGTGATTGCCAAGGCCCCCAAGCGCGAACGGCAAAGCCTGTGACACAAAACCTCGCCCGCGCCCCGATCGAAAACGCCTCTGCCGCCGCGCCAGGCTGATATCAACGGCACGGCCGCCGCCGCTGCTCTTGACGACCCCGCCGTTGCCGTTAACGCCGCCGCCGCCGCCTCTGACGACGCGCCCGAGGCTCCGTCCGGGGACGGTGTCGCGCGCGAGCGGCCATCGCTGGCGGGGCTCAAGCTGGGGCGCAAGGACTCGCTGCTGTTCCAATTGATGCGCGCCGGGGTCCATGCGTTCAGCCTGTTGCCCGATTTCGTGCTGTATCCGCTCGGGGTGCTCGGCGGTTATATCGCCTTCCTGCTTGACCGCCGCCACGTCGCGATCGGGATGACAAATCTTGCGATCGCGTTTCCCGAACGCAGCGAGCGCGAACGCCGCCGCATCCTGCGCACCTCCTATATCAACCTGGGCCGCGGCGGCGCCGAGTACGTACGCCTGGCCGGGTTTTTCCATCGCCGGCTCATCGCGCGGGTGGCCTACGAGCGCTTCCAATACTGGGACGAGCTCAAGCGACGCTACCCCGGCCGCGGCATCGTCGTGCTCAGCGCGCACTTCGGCAACTTCGAGCTTTTGGCGACCGCGCACGCCCTTCACGGCCATCAGATAACCCTCGTCCATCACACCCAGCGCTTTCTGTCCGGTGACGCATTGATGACCTGGGTGCGCGAGCGGGCCGGCGTCGACGTCGTGCGCAAGCGTTCGGCCGCGCGCGCCGTGCTCAAGGCGCTCGGTGATGACCAGTTGGTAGGCGTGCCGTTCGATCAGAACGCCAAGCGCGGCGAGGCGGTGTTCGTGCCGTTTTTCGGCGAGCCGGCGGCGACCTCGCGCACGCTGGCGCGGCTGGTGCGGAAGTCGCACGCGATCGTGGTTCCGGTCTTCATCGTGCGCGAGCCCGACCACCGCCACCATCGCATCGTCATCCAGGACCACATCGCGCTCCAGGAAAGCGCCGACGCCGAAGCCGACATCGAGGAGAACACCCGGCGATTTCTCGGCCCGATCGAGGACATCGTGCGGCGCTATCCCGGGCAGTTCCTGTGGCAGCATCGGCGCTACCGCACGCGGCCGCGCGGGATGGCGCCGCTGTACGACGAAACCCGCCGCCATCGCGATTCCCGTCCAAAAGCGGCAGAATAGCTAGCGCCGCGTCATTCGTTCTCCCCGGAACAATCGCCCTCACGGCGACGGTTCTACAATTGAAGTAGAATAAAGGCACTATGATGAACCTTGATTTGTTCGACGGCGCCCCGGCCGCCAGGGCGCCGATGTCCGATGCTTCCCGCGACGCGTCGCCGGAAGAATCTGGGGCCGCGCCGGCGATCCTGGCCGCGGCCACCGCGCTTCCGTCCAACGTGATCGAGCAGGAATCGATCGCGACGCTGCTCAAGGCGCTGTGGGGCGAAAAATACGACCAATCGCGGCGCTGGCGCTCGACCTTTGACCAAATCCAGCGCTCGGTGCGGATCGATCGGCGCTACCTGGCCTTGCCGGTGACCGAGTATCCGGCGCTCGACACGTTCGCCAAGACCAACGCCGCTTATACCCGCGTCGCGCCGGAGTTGGGCGCCGCGGCGGCCCAAAGCGCGCTCGCGGCGGCCGGAATGACGGCGCGCGACGTCGATCATCTCTTCTTCGTCACTGGCACCGGGATCGCGACGCCCAGCCTTGATGCGCGAATCGTTAATCAGCTCGGGATGCGTTCTGACGTGCGGCGCACGCCGATCTTCGGCCTGGGTTGTGCCGGCGGAGTGGCCGGCGTCATCCGCGCCGCCGACGTGTTGCGCGGATTTCCCGGCCAGATCGCGATGGTCGTCTCGGCGGAGTTGTGCTCGCTCACCTTGCAACGCACCGACGACTCGGTCGCCAACATCATCGCCTCGGCGCTCTTTGGCGACGGCGCGGCCGCGGTGCTGCTGGGCGGCGGGCAACTGGCCGACCGCGGCGCCGGCATCGCCCCGCGCGTCGTCGCGACGCGCTCGGTCTTCTATCCCGACAGCGAACGGATGATGGGATGGGAGGTGGTGGACAGCGGATTCAAGATAGTGCTGTCGCCGGCAATCCCCGACCTGGTGCGCGAGCATCTGGGCGGCGACGTCGACGCGATGCTCGCCGAGCATGGGCTTGCGCGCTCCGCGATTAGCCATTGGATCGCACACACCGGTGGCAATCGCGTGCTCGAGGCGATCGCCACGGCGCTCGAGCTTCCGCCCGGCGCGCTGGATCGCTCATGGCGGCTGCTCGCCGCGACCGGCAACCTGTCTTCGGCCTCGGTGCTGTTCGTGTTGCGCGACTTGCTCGACGCGCGCGCGGCGCGGCCCGGCGAGTACGGACTGATGCTCGCGATGGGTCCGGGATTCTGCGCGGAGCTGGCCTTGCTGCGATGGTGATTTCGCTCGGCGCGTATCTCGCGATTCTTTCGGCGCTCGCGCTGGAGCGGGTGTTCCATCTTGTGATCGCATCGCGCAATGCACGCCGCGCGTTCGCGATGGGCGCGGTCGAGCACGGGCGGGGCCATTACCCGCTGATGGCCGCGTTCCACGCGCTCTTCCTGGTCTCGGCCGCGGCCGAGGCGATCGTGTTCAAGCGTCCGTTTCCGGGGACGCTCGGATGGATAGCGCTCGGCGGCGCGCTCGGCGCGCAGGCGCTTCGCTACTGGTCCGTCGTTACTCTGGGCTCGCGCTGGAACACGCGCATCATCGTGTTTCCGGGGATGCCGCCGATAAGCCGCGGGCCGTACCGCTTCATGCGCCATCCCAACTATCTCGCGGTGATCGTCGAGATCGCGTGCGTGCCGCTCATCCGCGGATGCTGGCTGACCGCGGTCGTGTTCTCGATCGGCAACGCGATTTTGTTGTGGGTGCGGATTCGCGCCGAGGAGGCCGCGATGGGCCCGCGCTACGCGCTCGAGTTCGGCAGCCGTCTGCGGCTGGTGCCGAAGCTTTCGCCGCGGCCGGTACAGCGCGAATCCGGCGGCAGCGTCCGCCGCACCACCGGTTGAGGCGGCCAGATGGTGCCCTAATGAAAAGAGGGCCGTTCACGAACGGCCCCTACGGGAAAGAGAGCCGTTCAACAACGGTCGGTACGGAATCGGTTTTCCTCTTGCTCTTGTAGGGGCCGCTCGCGAGCGGCCCTGCCTGTGTCTGGCGTTTCTTCGTTCTGATCCTCCTTCAGAGAAGACGGAATTGAAATTAACGATGAGTTAACCGCTGGCCTTTTCCGACCGCTCTCGCAATCTGGCGAAATCGCGATAGACTGAGCGGTCAACTTTCGGCGCCGGAGCATGATGCTCCACGTCATAACCATCGAGGCTTTCACAATGAGCAAGACTTTCGAAAAACATGCAATCACCGCGGAGTTCGCCCAGAACTTGGTCGAGGCGGCGGTCGCCAAGGCCCGCGAACTCAAGGTTCCGCAATGTGTGGCCGTGGTCGACGACGGCGGTAATCTGAAGGCGTTCGTGCGCATGGACGGCGCGGCGCTCATCCCGATCGAGATCGCGCAGAGCAAGGCCTACACTGCGCTGTTCGGCTTTCCGACCCATGAATTCTTTAACTTCATCAAGGGCGATCCCTCACTGGTCGCGGGCATCCCGTCCCGCGCGCGCGTGGCGGCTTTCGGCGGCGGCTACCCGATTAAGATCGACGGCGACATCGTCGGCGCAATTGGCGTCAGCGGCGGATCGGTCGAACAGGACATGCAATGCGCCGAGGCGGCATTGCAGCTTGTGAAATAGCACCGTGAAGTAAGTAACGAAATAAACTATGAATAAAGCGGAGCGCGTCGCGGCTCGCGACGCGCTCCGCTTTCGCGCTCAAGCGCGCTTGCCGGTCAGCCGCGGCACTAGCGCGAGCATGACCAGCGCCATCACCCACGCCGCCGCGCCACTGATAAGTGCTGGGCGTCCGTAGCCGACAATCCAATGTGGCGGTGCGACTCCCGGCGCGTCGCCGTAGGGCCATAGTTTGCCGCCGATCACCAGGCCCGCGTGCAGTCCAGCCGAGAAGTAGACGTTACCGGTCACCAGGAACGCCTCGCCCAGCACCAAGCCGAGCAGGAAGAGTCCGACCAGCGCTGGCATCGTGGCGGCGGGATGCCCCAGTTGCGCGAGACTCGCGTAAAGATTATGAAAGCCGGCCGCCGCGTCGAACCCGGTCAGGTAAAAGCGCGCGGGTGAGCGCACCAGATGCGCCAGCGCATAGACCGCCGCGCTCGCCACCAGCGCGCCGATGCGGCCGAAGTCCTCGATCATCCCGCCCAGCATGAAGGCGCGGAAAAACCCCTCCTCGATTATCGCGATCAGGATCGCCCCGGCGACGTATTTGGGGACGCGCGCCAGCGCCTCGCCAGCCCGCATCTCGACGCGTCCGCCGAAGGCCGCGCCGAGCGCGAGCAGGATTCCGATCACCGCCGCCGCAACCAGTAATCCGCGTAGTACCTTGCCCAGATTGCCCAGTGGACGGGCGAACCCGCGCCGCAACAGACGCGCGACTCCGAGTTGGCGCCCCCACAGCATCAGCATCACCGCCAGCGTAAGCATCACGGTACGGTCGAAGATGCGCGGGAACGGGAAACGGTAGCCGGCGGCGGCAAGTGCGCTCGCGGCGAAGGGCGCGACGAGTGCCGCCGCGGCGGCCGCCAGCAACAGCGCGATCGCTAATCTGAGCGTGAAGGGCATCGTGGATAGTGCGCTCCGAGGGCCGGCGCGCGCAGTGCCCACGAGCGTTAGCGGTTGCTACGTCGCCATGCAAGCGATGGTTCCGCGCAGGTGCGGGCATCGTGGTATAGAGCCGCAAACAGCTCCATTATGCCTAAATTAGAGTAACAAGAAGCAGATATAGCTAATCGGACGTTTGACGATAGTCAGAGATGTCAAATATTGTTTAGATATGTCTAGACAAGATTAGAGACAGCATATAGCCTCAAAAGCGTTCAGAGGCTGTCTCGGGCCCTACGGGACAAGGAAACGGGATCAATGAGAAGGACGGCAAACCAGGAATCAACAAGCTTCTCGAGGAGGACGAGAATGAACAAAATAATGATCGTTGCCGGGTGTCTGTTGGGGTTGGCGCTGGCCTGCATTCCTGCCTACGCGAGTCCCACCGACAAGAAGATCACGCTGAGCTGCAACATTACTGCGGGTACAGACATCATTACCGGCACCGCGATGGTGACCCTGTGCGATTCCGCATTGTGTGACGGGCAGACAGTTCTCTGCGATCCGGTTGATTGTGACAGCAGCGGGGTAACCGCTCCTATATCCATCACCGTTGCCTGCGACTCGTTGATCTTCAAGGTGGCCGGATTTCACGAAGTTATTCGCGCAACAGACTATGCGGGCAACGTCATAGACACTGGAGGGTCTGACGTCATCAATGCTCTGGGCGGGAAGGGATACGAAGTTCAAATTAATACCGATCCTGGCTTCGTGACCGACTCAGTCGCATTAACTATTAAGTAACCCTGCTGGTATCCTAGTCCTGCTCCAAAACTGAACGACCCGGCCCAACGTCTGGGCCGGGTATTAAAATTAGCGCTATCGCCGCCAACGCTGCCTACCGACGCCCGGCTCCGCCGCTTGCACGCGGCGGATTTTTTTTGGCCTCCCGCAGGTGTCGCGAAGCGGCCTGCGAAAACTGGCGGATCGGAAATGTCTGTGCTAGCTCACGGGCGCAGACGGCAGATCGGCGTGTCAGGACGAAAACTATTTTCTCTCCGCGAGGTTAAAAATGGATCTCGGACTAAAGGGCAGCTAGGAGGCGTCGTATGGATCTGGGACTAAAGGGCAGGGTAGCGCTGGTGACCGGTGCGAGCATGGGAATCGGCGAGGCGGCCGCGATCGAGCTTGCGGGCGAGGGCTGCGACCTTGCGATCTGCTCGCGCCACGCCGGCCAGCTCGCTAAGGTGCGCGACCAAGTCGTGGCCAAGGGCGTGCGCTGCGTCGTTGCCGAGTGCGATATCCGCAATCCTGGCGAGATCGCGGCGTTGATGAACGAAGTCGCTCGCGCCTACGGCCGGCTCGATATCCTGGTAAACAACGCCGGCGCCGCCACTCACGGCACCTTCGCCTCGTTGAGCGATGAGCAACTGCTGGCCGACTACGAGCTGAAGATTCTCGGGCAGTTGCGATGCACTCGCGCCGCGCTGGCGCTGCTGGAGAAGAGTCCGGCGCCGCGCGTGATCAACGTCAACGCGATCGCGGGGCGGGTGGTGATACCGGGGCTGTTCGCCACCACCACGCATCGCGCCTCGTGCTTCGCGCTCAGCAAGGCGCTCGCCTGGGAACTGGCGGACCGCAAGATCCTGGTGAACTCGGTGAATATCGGGCTGGTGCACACCAATCAGATCGAGCGCGCGCACGCACGCCGCGCGCCCGACGTCCCGCTGGAGAAATTCATGACGCAAGCCGCGCAGATCGTGCCGCTCAAACGCTTCGGCGAGCCGCACGAGGTCTCGGGGCTGATCGCGTTTCTGGCCTCCGACCGCGCCGGCTTCATCACCGGCGCGTCGATCGACGTCGGCGGCGGTCAGGGCGCGCACGTGTGACGCGCGCTGCGGCGGGAGGCGGGACTCTCTGTCGAGGATTTCAACGCTTTGCGGGCCGGTTGAGTTGCGGCCAGCGGCGTGCCTAATTCGTTAGCGGGCGCGCTCGGGATTGCGCTGCGGTTCGAGCACGATTTCCACCGGACACGCGCGCGTCGGCGTGCGCAGTACCGCCATCACTGCCTCGGCCACGTCGTCCGCCCCGAGCATCAGCGCGCGGTCGAGATGCTTGTTGGGCGGGATGAGCGCGGTGTCCACCAGTCCCGGAATTATCACTGTCAGCTTGACGCCGCTCGATCGGAGCTCGGCGAACGCCGCGCGGCTGAACGCGATCAGCCCGGCCTTGGCCGCTGCGTAAACCGCCTCGCCGGCCGGCGTGTTGCGCGCCGCCGCCGAAGCGATATTGACGATCGCGCTGCCTCCGTTCTTGACCATCGATGCCGCGGCCAGGCGCGCAAGCGCGATCGGCGCGCGCAGATTCACCGCCAGTATGCGATCCTGCGTCGCCGCGCTGGTCTTGAGCAGCGGCGTACGCGGCGGAGCCCATCCGGCGTTGTTCACCAGGACGTCGATTTTTCCGAAATGCCCGATCGCCGCGTCGAACAGCTCCTGCGGGCTCTCCTCGCCGGCGAGATCGATCAACACGATGAGCGAGCGCGCCGGCTCGAGGCCTGAAAGCCGCCGCGTCTCCTCCAGCTCGTCGAAGCTGCGCGCGGCGAGGCACAGCGCGTAGCCCTCGCGCGCGAGCGCCAACGCCGTCGCGCGGCCGATTCCACGTCCGGCGCCGGTTACCAGTGCTACGCGCTCGCTCTTTTGCCCTGCCATTGCGGTATGCGGCGGCGCTGCGGCCCAGCGGCGCCACGGTTTGAAAACGCAGCTTGCACGATCGAGCCGACTTCCACAAACTGTGGTGGATACGGCCGCGAGCGGGGACCCGGAAAAGGGGCGGCGCGCGGTGCGGAGGCAGGCAGCATCGATGAATCCGCAGGTTTTTCGCGAGTACGATATTCGCGGCATCGTCGAGCGCGATTTCGACGACGATTTCGTCGTAAGTCTCGGACGCGCTTACGCGACGATGCTCAAGCGGGCCGGCAAGGCCACGATCACGCTCGGCCGCGACTGCCGGCTGTCCTCGGACCGCCTGTTCGGGCTGCTGAGCGACGGGCTGCTACAGAGCGGCATCAACGTGGTCGATATCGGCGTCGTGCCCACGCCGCTTTTGTATTTTTCGGTGATTCACTGGCGGATGGACGGTGGCGCGATGATCACCGGCAGCCATAACGCCGCCGAGTACAACGGGTTCAAGCTCGGCGTGGGACCCTCGACCATCTACGGCGACGAAATCCAGGAAGCCCGGCGCATCATCGAGCGCAAGGATTTTTCCGCCGCCGGCGCGCGCGGCACGCTCAGCACGCGCTCGGTGATTGGCGACTACAACGATTTCATCAAGCGCACGATCACGCTGCGGCCGCTCAAGGTCGCGGTCGACGGCGGCAATGGATGCGGCGGAGTGATCGCGGCGCCATTGATGCGCGAGTTGGGGCTCGAGACGGTCGAGCTTTTCATCGAGATGGACGGCCGTTTTCCCAACCATCATCCCGACCCGACGGTCGAGGAGAACATGCGCGACCTGGTCGCGGCGGTGAAGAGCAGCGGCGCGCGGATCGGGATTGCCTACGACGGCGACGCCGACCGGATCGGCGCGGTCGACGAGAACGGCCGTATCGTGTGGGGCGACGAGCTGATGGTGGTGTTCTCGCGCGCGATATTGCGGGAGCGCCCGGGCGCCGCGATCATCGGCGACGTCAAGTGCTCGAACCGCATGTACGACGACATCACGGCGCACGGCGGCCGTGCGATCATGTGGAAGACCGGCCATTCGCTGATCAAGAGCAAGCTCAAGGAGGAGCACGCGGCGCTGGCCGGCGAGATGAGCGGGCACATGTTTTTCGCCGACCGCTATTACGGTTTCGACGACGCCATCTACGCCTCCTTCCGCCTGCTCGAGATCGTCAGCCGCGAGCGCCGCGGCCTGGCCCAGATTCTCGCCGACCTGCCGAAGAGCAGCTTCACTCCCGAGATTCGCCTCGATTGCCCCGACGAGCGCAAGTTCGACGTGGTGCGCAAGGCCGCCGACTATTTCCGCGGCCGTTACGACGTGATCGAGATCGACGGCGTGCGGGTCAAGTTTCCCGGCGGATGGGGCCTGGTGCGCGCCTCGAATACCCAGCCGGCGTTGGTGATGCGCTTCGAGGCAAGCGACGAAAAGACCCTGAGCGAAATTCGCACGCTGTTCGAGGGCAAACTCAAAGAGCTGGGCGCGATGTGAGCGCGGCAAAGCCGAGCACGCTCATCATCGCCGGCGGACGCGGCACGCGCTTTTGGCCGGAGAGCCGCGCCTGGCGTCCCAAGCCGCTGTTTTCGATCGACGGCCGTACCTCGCTGCTCGCCGACACTGATAGCGCGGGTCGCGCCGCTGACCGGGCGCGCGCGAACCTTCGTGCTGGTTTCGGCCGACCAGAGCACGATTTTCCGCAAGGCGCTGCGCGGCCTGATTCCGCCGGCGAACCTGATCGTCGAGCCGAGCGGGCGTGGCACCGCGGTCGCCATCGCCTACGGATGCGCGACGATTGCGCATCGCGCCGGCGCGGGCGTGGTCGCCGTGATGCCGGCCGACCAGTACATCACGCCGCCTAGCGCTTTTCGCCGCACGCTCCGCGACGCGATCGAGCTTGCCGCCACGCGCCACGCGATAGTCGTGATCGGCGTCGTCCCCGATCGCCCCGAGCCCGGCTACGGCTACCAGCAGATCGGGCCTCCGGTGGGGCGCGGCTTCCGGGTCGTGCGTTTTATCGAGAAGCCGCCGCTTAAAATGGCGCGGCGGATGGTCGCGTCGGGAAAGTTTTTGTGGAACGCCGGGATGTTCGTGATGGAGGTCGCGACGCTGGCCTCCGAACTCGGCCAGCACGCTCCGGACCTCGCCGCCGCTATGCGTGAGTTCGCCGGAGCCTCGGCGGCCAAGGCCGCGCGCATCTACCGCAGCCTCGATTTCGACGCATTCGATCGCGTGGTCGCCGAGAAAAGCCGCAACGTGGTGAGCGTGCGGGCGCACTTTCGATGGCATGACGTGGGAAGCTGGGAGGGGCTCTGGGAGGCGCTCGGCGGGCGCGAATCCAACGTGCTCAAGGGCGAGGTGATCGCGCTTGATTGCGAGGGCGTGCTGGCGCGCGGCGGCAAGGAGCGCCTGATGGTGTTGCTGGGCGTGAAAGACCTGGTCGCGGTCGACACCGGCGACGCGCTCCTGATTGCCGGCCGCAAAAGCTCGCAGGATCTCCGCCGCGTGGTCGACGAACTCGCCCGCCGCCGCCTCGATCGATACCTGTAAACCGCTACCTGTAGACCGCTACCTGTCGATCGCTATCTGTAGAATCGCTATCCGCAACCGCGACTCTTTTTCCTGTGCGTTGGGACGCCGATGCGCTACGATCGCGCCGCCCGGCCCGGCGATCACGATCCGCGGCCGGACGAGGTGAGCATCGTGCAAATGAAAGAATTGCGGCGAGTCGTAACCGGCGTCGACGCGGCCGGAAAGTCCTACGTGGAAATCGACGGACCGGGTGCCGGCATCGTCGAAGAGGGCGGCGCAGGCCTAGCGGAGATTTGGGTCACCGACGCCACGCCCGCCGACAACGCGGCCAAGGGCGATGCGGCCAGGTGGAAGATGCGCCTGGAGCCGCCGGCCGGCGGCAGCGTATGCCGTTTCTTCATGCTGGCGCCGGAAAACAAGACGCTCTCGGCGCGCGAGTTGGAGGAGCGGACGGCGGCGATGTTCGCGGCGATCGGCGGCGCGCATTGCCGGGTCGATACGCAGCGCCATCCGAGCATGCACACGACGCGCACGATCGACTACGTGATTCTACTCTCCGGCCGCGTCACACTTTTGCTCGACAAGGGCGAGGTCGACCTCAAGCCGTTTGACGTGGTGGTGCAGCGCGGTACCAATCACGGATGGGTCAACCGCGGGACCGAACCCGCGCTCTTCGCCGCCGTGCTGATCGACGCCAAGTCGCTCTGAGAGCCTGTGAGCGCCGCCAACCGCGGCCGAACGAGGTGGTCATCGTGCAAATGAAAGAACTGCGTCGAGTCGTAACCGGCATCGACGCGGCAGGAAAATCCTACGTTGCGATCGACGGGCCGCCGGCCAACATCCGCGAGAGCGACGGCCGCGGCGCGGCCGAGTTCTGGATAACCGACGCGACGCCGACGGACAACCGTGCGCCGGGCGACCCGGCGGCGGAGCGCGCGCCCCGTCTGGAGCCGCCCGCCGGCGGCAGCGTGATTCGCTATTTCATGGTGGCGCCGGAGGACAAGACGCTGTCGTCCGCGGAGTTGGAAGCGCAAAGCGCGGCGCGGTTCGCTGCGATGGGCGCTTCGCACTGCCGCGTCGACACCTCGCGCCATCCGAGCATGCATACTACGCGGACGGTCGATTACATCGTCGTGCTCTCCGGGCACGTCACGCTGCTGCTCGACCAAGGCGAGGTCGAGCTCAAACCGTTCGACGTGGTGGTGCAGCGCGGCACCAATCACGGATGGGTCAACCGGGGGAGCGAGCCGGCGGTGATGGCTGCGATCCTGATCGACGCGAAGCCGCTCTGAGAGCCGCTCGGGAAACCTGACGATTCAGTCGAACGCCTGCGGGTCGCACTTGAGCGCCAACTCGCGCAGTTCGCCGAGACTGCGATCGTCCTCGCGCGCAATCGTGCGCAGGCGTGCCGCACAACGCCGGATCGATTCCCTCCCAATGGAGCGCCTGCCGATTCACCTCGCGCGAGAGATCGAGCAGCAGCGCAAGGTCGCCGCTCACGCGTTGCCAATTGCTGGAGCCCTCGGCGCCCATCGGGCGCGGCAGCTTCGACCATACGTGGCGCTCGCTGAGCAGTGCGTCGAGCGTGCGCGCATGTTCGGCCTGGCGCGCCGCGAGCGCGCCCAGCGCGCCGGCGATATTCGGGTAGGCGCAAAGCTCGGCGTGACGCGCGAGGCGGTTCGCGAGTTCCTGATGGCGGCCGGCGATGTCGGCCAATTCGGTGAGCAGCCGCTCCTCCGGCGGACGCTGCGGTCCACATTCGTTGCAGTATTCCCATCAGACTCACGTCAGCTACGGCGTCCCTCGCCGGTGCCGCAGGACGATACACGCGGAGAACGCGCAGCGCATCCGTCACGCGTCATTTTAAAGCTGGTTCCGCATCGGGGCCGGACGGAAAGATCGCGCGCACCAGGAACGATTCCCGTTTGAAGAAACCGCGCGTATGGTACGAGTTGCCGAGCCGGAACACGGCGTAATCGAAGTAGTGAGCCAGCTCGTGCATCAGCGTGCGCAGAAAAGTTTTCGGCTTGACGACGTCGTGGCGCAGCGCCGTTCGCGTCCACAACACGATACGTGGCGCGTCGGGGTAGAAGATGCCGTGAAGCTCGCCGCGCGCGTTGCGCGGCCGCACGCCTTTGACTTCGATCGGCACGACGCGTACGCCCAACAGCCGGCATAACTCGGCCACCAGGGCTTGCGCCGCGCGCCCGGTGCCCGCCACGCTGCCGCCCTCCAGCGCCGCGACCAGCGTCTCGGCGAGCGCGAGCGCGTTCGG
Organism: uncultured delta proteobacterium; assembly: GCA_963771325.1. Classification (GTDB taxonomy): domain Bacteria; phylum Desulfobacterota; class Binatia; order Binatales; family Binataceae; genus JAKAVN01. Next base: position 283,716 of record CAVYTJ010000009.1, read on the forward strand.
TCCCACCATCAGGTCGAAGGCGTCGATCGCGTCGCTGCGCAGGTAGACCTTCTGGTCGCGCGGCGCGAGCCGGTAGAAAAAACCTGGCAGGGTGCCGCCGTCACCTGCGCCAGCGCCGCGCGGCGCCGTGGGGCGCGATCGCGATGGGGTCGCGCGATGGTTGGGGCGGGGTTTCATGTCTCGCAATCGATGCCGCGGCTCTCCTATCATCGAGCAGCCATCGCAGACCAGAAAATGAATAGCGGAGAACGCGAAGCTATGGAACTCAGCGCGATCGAAATCGTCAAGCCCGCCGACGCCAACGTGATTATCGGCCAGGCCCACTTCATCAAGACCGTCGAGGATCTATACGAGGCCGTGGTCGCGGCGGTCCCGGCGGTCAAGTTCGGCGTGGCCTTCTGCGAAGCGTCGGGGCCGTGCCTCATCCGTCACACCGGGACCGACGCCGGACTCGAAGACGCCGCGGTGCGCGCGGCCCAGGCGATCGGCGCGGGACACGTGTTCGTGGTCATGCTCGGCAACGCCTTTCCGATAAACGTGCTCAACCAGGTGAAGGCGGTGGCCGAAGTATGCTCGATCTTCTGCGCTACTGCCAACGAGGTGCGCGTGATCGTGGCTGCCGACGGCGGCGGCGCGCGCGGCGTGATCGGCGTGATCGATGGCAGCGCGCCCAAGGGAGTCGAGGGCGAGCAGGAGCAGGCGGAGCGGCGAGCGATGCTGCGGCGGTTCGGTTACAAGCAGTAGCGGCGGGCGCGCGGTCGCTGGAATCTGCGCGCGCGGGCCATTACGCTCTAGAGAGACCGCGTATCGAGATCGCGAAGAGATCCGGAGAACCGATGAGCCGAGCCACAACGCCCGCGCCACAGCCGAAGAAAAATTCCCGGCCGCGCGAGCCCTGGATCATCAGAACCTACGCCGGCTTCGGCGACGCGCGACAGGCCAATCGCCGCTTTTTGGAGAACTTAAGCCGCGGCCAGCGCGGTCTCTCGATCGCTTTCGACCTGCCCACGCAAAACGGTTACGACCCCGACGCGCCGGTCGCCGCAGGCGAGGTCGGCAAGGCCGGCGTCTCGATCTGCCACTGGCGCGACATGGAGGAATTGCTCGCAGGCATCGACCTTGGCGCGATCAACACCTCGATGACGATCAACGCGACCGCGCCATTTCTGCTCGCGCTTTACCTGGTGGTCGCCGAGAAGCGCGGCGTGCCATGGACCGAACTGCGCGGCACGACCCAGAACGATATGCTCAAGGAATTCGTCGCGCGCGGCACCTCGATTTTCCATCCCGAGGTCTCCTTCCGCATCTCGACCGAGCTCATCAGCTTCGCGGTCGAGCGCGTGCCCAACTGGAACCCGATCAACTGCTGCGGTTATCACTACATGGAGAGCGGCGCGGGCCCGGCCGAGGAAATCGGCTACACCTTCGGCAACGCGCTGATGATCCTCGACGCGCTGCGTCCGCGCCTGGTGCCCGAGGCCTTCGAGCAGACGGTGCGGCGCATCTCGTTCTTCATCAACAGCGGTATCGAGCTGGTGCCCGAGATAAGCAAGGTGCGCGCGTACTTCAAGCTGTGGCGCGAGCTGTGCCGCGACGAATACGGAATCGCGGACGTCGCGTTTCGCGCCGGATGCCAGGTGCGTTCGCTGACGCTCACCGAGCGCCAGCCCGAGCTCAACATCATCCGCATCGCTTACGAGGCGCTGCCGGTGGTGATCTCGGCCGCCGCACGCGTTAACGCCCTGCAGCTTCCCGGTTTTCGCGAGGCGATGGCGTTGCCGGACCAGGCCGAGCAGGCGCTGAGCCTGCGCACGCAGCAAATCCTGATGCACGAGACCGGGCTGGCGGAGTGGGGCGACATCTTCGAGGGCAGCAAGGTGGTCGAAAAGCTGACCGGCGGGATTGCCGAGCGTGCGCACGCGATCGCGTTGGGGTTGCGCGCCGCGGGCTACTCGCGCGCGATCGCCGCCGTCGGCAGTGAACTCACGCAACTGCTCGCCGAGCGCCAACGCAAACTCGCAAGCGGCGAACTGGTGCAGGTCGGCGTCAACGCCTTTCTCGATGAGATCGGGCTGACCGGCGCCAGCGCCGTTACCGACGACGCCGCGGAGCATGCGGCGGCCGAGCGCGAACGGATCGAATCACTCGTCAAATGGCGCCGCGAGCGCGACTCTAGTGGCGACGGCGCGGTCGCCCGCGCGCTCGAGGCGCTGGAGCGCGCGGCCGCAGGCGGCGCCGGCGTTATGGAGCCGACGATCGATCTGGCTCGCGCCGGCGGCACGGTCGGCGAGTGGACCGCCGCGATCGAGCGCGCGACCAACGGCCGCTACACGCCGCCCGTGCTCGATCGCACGACGGCGCTCGCACCGCTCAACGTGCCTCACGCTCCGCGGCGCATCCGTATCGCGCTCGGCAAGGCCGGGCTGGACGGCCATATCAACGCGGTCAAGCTGCTGGCGCACGCCTGCATGCAGGCCGGGATGGAAGTTATCCTGGCGGGTTTCAAGCAGACGCCGGCCCAGATGGTCGAAACCGCGCTGCAGGAAGACGCCGAGGTGCTGGCGATAAGCTCGCTCGCCGGGGCCCATCTCGCGATCGCGCGCGAGACGATCGCGCTGCTCAACGAGCGCGGCGCGGACGAGGTGAGACTGGTGATGGGCGGGATAATTCCCAATCGCGACCGCCAGGCGCTGCTCGAGATGGGGGTGCGCGCCGTGTTCACGCCCAAAGATTCGGACCTCGGCGAGATCGTGCGACGGATTATCGAAGTATGTAACGATGCGGCGGCTTGATGCTGCATAAGCAAGACGGCGAGGGCAGTGGGCGCACGCGTGCCGGTTGTCGAAGCGCCGACATCGGAGGCGCGGGCCGAGGATTGGTGAAAAAGGAGTGCTATGAAGATCGGGTCTCTTATATTTGCGGTAACCTGGGTGTTCGGTCTTGCCACTGTAGCCGCGATGCCGGCGCGTGCGGCCGAGGCGCGGCCGTGGCTTTGCCGCTCCAAGCCGGTCTTTTCGTCGGATTCCGCGATGAGCTACCGGGTAGTCAATCACGGCGGCTCGCGGTGGGAGTTACTATTGATGCAATTCGAGCCGGGCAGCGCGCACGACGGATACGAAATCGTGGCGTCGCAGGAGTTGCCCGCGGGCGCGGAGCAGTCCGGCGGCACGCTCGCACCCGGGCGCTACTTCGCGGTCGCGATGTATCGTGGCGAGGGCGGACGATGGATTTGCCCCGGCTACGCCGAGGACAAGGATCGCCCCGCCGGCGCGGTCAGCCGGATTTGCTACGACGAAGAATCGCCGGGCTGCCCGGTTACGCTGACTGTTCTCTCCGCCGCTCAC
>CAVYTJ010000010.1:0-60000 GCA_963771325.1 uncultured delta proteobacterium
CACCCGAAAAAACGCTTATTTGACGGGTAATTAGTGATGTGAGCCATCGCGATGCCTCAGATGCCGACCGGCTGCCCGGCACGTTGCAACGCACATCAAGGGGGAGAGAAGCGCGGACCTGATGGTCGGCGAGAAATCCAGTCAACAAACTCTCACAGTATTGCCGAGAACTCTTGTTTAGTTTAAAGTTGTTTTCTTGCTGCAAAACATGTTTCAAAGTGATAACGAAGGTATATGGAAGTTTTACCGACCGATCTTCTCTCACGGATTGTAAGCGACGGGAGCCAAGCGCGGATCAATGCGCTACGCGCAGCGGCAGACGATCCACGCCGCACCCCGGAAGATGCCGATTATATGCGCGTACTGGCTGCACTGTTCGAGGCAGAACGGGATTCGGTCAACGCCGTCCGTGAATCAGAGAATGCGAGTTGAGCAGATAGAAAGCGGCGGCCTTGAGGAGGCGGGGCAGGCCGTCGAGCGTGCATTCGGCGTAGAGGCGGCGGGCGTTGCGGATCGCGACCTCGCGTTCTCCGTTCAGTTTGGCGATTGCACGTCGCTAACTCGCCGTCGCGCTGTCGGCCTCACTGGCTGGTTTCTCATTTCACTTCTGATCGGAGCCTGCGCGGGACAACCTCGGACTTGAAATGCAGTCTGGTGCCATGCGAGATGTCGCCGCCCTCGACCTTTACAGCGATACAGGGGCAGGCTTGGCACGACTGCATGAAGCGAGCGCGCGAACAGTACCAGGTCGCGATGGGCTCCGTGGCTATCTCAACCACCTCGAAGGAACAGCAGGATTACGATGCATGTGTCGCCGAAGCTAAGACGATGAAGCCATAGAGTGATTGCACGGGACGGGCGGCGAGGTCGCGCGATGGATGGGCCTCGCGACTGGGTTGGACCGTCGCCGGCCCGATGCAGGCCGGTTAAACCTTCGGAATCATTCGCCCGTGAATCTGCCTTGGGTAATGACGAAGCGCGCCTCGTCATCAAGAGAGATAATCGGCTCGTAGAACCAGCCTTCGAGCAGCACGACTTCGGTGTCATTGGTCACGCCCACTGCTCCTTCGGCTGTAACTTCTCGGCGGGCCGGGGTTAGTCGCGGAACTTGCGCCAGCTCTCGCCGAGTTCGCGCTCGTCTGGCGTCAGATCGTTCACGTTGCGGAAGTTGCAGGGCTTCAGCGCATCGACGGCGAGCGCCGAGTTAAGCAGCGCCTTCAAGAATTTTTCTGCGCATGCGCGGTCCATGAGATCTCATTTGTGGCGCGGGCAGACCTGCTTCGTGAGGTCACGGACGACGTGATCGAGTGCGGCCACGGCGTGATGGGCTGAACCGAGATCACATACTTGGCCGGTGCGCTCGCTTGCTCCGGGGTGGATTAGGTTGCGATAGTCCTACGCCATCTGCGCCCCAGTGATCGTGTCTTTTTCGACGCATCCAAATTTAGCCGAAGCCTCGATGTACTGAGGCAGATACCACTTGTCGAGAGCGTCCTTCCGAATATCCAGCTTGCGCACTTCGTCCTGCGGATGCTGTTTGAGTTCCCAGAACAGAAGCGCCTCCACCACCGATCCCGCAAGCACGGTGGCGGCCTTCCATTCGCGATTTCGTAGCGCGGAAGTTGCCCAGCTTACGTCAAGCCGGAGACTGTCCTTTAAAACGACATCGTCGATGAACAGGAGCGTCGCTGTTTCGGCTGACGGAAGATCGTCCGGCGCACTTGAACTCGGATTTCCATTTTCTCAGTGAACTATCAGTTTGATAAAATGCGAGGAAAGCCGTGAGGGGCGTGGGTTTGGATGTGATCGGGGCGGTGCGGAGGTGGACAGGCTGTGGGTGAGACACAAAATCGACCCTTTCAGCTCTCGTTCAATAACTCGTTGAAGGTCGATTTCCAAGGTTCACGGGTGACCTCGGATGGTGGATTGGTTCTAGTGCGCGAGCTGGACGAACGTCTCGGCTTGAGCGAACTCATGGACCATCACTTGAGCGATTCCCGCCGGGGCAAGAATATCCAATTGCCGCTGGCCGACCTGCTGCGGCAGTCGGTCTATAGCCGGTTGGCGGGTTGCGAAGATGTTAACGATGCCGCGCGGCTCTCCCAGGATCCGACCTTCCGGCTCATCGGCTCGCGGAAGATTTGGGAGCGTGGGGCAGCGTTAACCTCGCGCTTGCAGTCATTCGAGACCGAAGTGCTGACGCAAGCCAACAACCTCGCCGGGCTGGCCGCGCTCAACCGAGAACTGATCGGCAGGGCCGAAGCTATCGATTCGTCTCGGCGTACCGTGCTCGATATGGACAGTACTGAAGTCGCGGTCTATGGCCAGCAAGAGCAGAGTGCCTACAACGGCCATTTCGAGTCCACCTGTTATCATCCGCTGCTGCTGTTCAACGGCGATGGTGACTGCTTGGTTGCCAAGTTGCGGCCCAGCAATGTCCACAGCGCCGAAGGCTGGGAGGAATTGCTGGTGCCCGAGATTGAACGCCAACAGCGGCTGGACAAGGAGGTAGCCTTCCGGGCCGATGCGGCCGTCGCCAAGCCGGAGCCTCTACGCGGCGCTGGAAGAACGGACGGTGGAGTACGCCATTCGCCTTCCTGCGAACGACAACCTGCAGCGGAACATTACGGAGTTGTTGACCCGGCCTGTGGGACGACCGAGCTACAAGCCGGTGGTGCGGTACAAAAGCTTTCTCTATCAGGCCGCCAGTTGGAAGCAGGCGCGACGGGTGGTGGCGAAGGTCGAGTTCCATTGCGGGGAGTTGTTCCCCCGCGTGGGCTTCATCGTGACCAATCTTGGGATTTCCAGCCGGGCGGTGGTGCGCTTCTACAACAAGCGCGGGACAGCCGAGCAGTGGATCAAGGAAGGCAAGCAGGCGGTCAAGATGACGCGGCTGTCGTGCCATCGCTTCCGCGCCAACGAGGTGCGGCTGTGGCTGAGTGTAATCGCCTATAACCTCGGCAATCTGTGGCGGCGACTGGCGCTGCCCAAGGGGATCGGAACCTGGTCACTGACCAGCTTGCAGCAGCGGTTGGTGAAAACCGGCGGACGCTTGATCAAACACGCCCGCTACTACTGGTTGCTGCTGGCGGAGAGTCACCTCACACGGCATCTGTTCAGCGGCATGTTGCAAAAAATCGGGACGTTAGCGTCGCCGGCGGGCTAGGTTGTTCGTTGGATGCGGCAGATTTCGCTGACAAGATCGGAGGGCAACGGGACCAGTGTGCGCGAACGCCGCTGAAAGACACCACTTTCGTCCTGCCAGGATCAAGGCGAGGCAGAATTGGCCCGTGCGCAAGCCGCCTTGGACTCAAAACTCGGCGGAGACTTCCTTTTGCCAACTACCGTGTGTTATTGGGAGGTTGATTTAGCGTCAAAAATGGAAATTCCGGTCTTACAATTCTAAACTGCTTGATGCCGAGAGAAATCTGAAATGAAACATTGGTCCCTGAAAGCGGCGTTCATAATGGCAGCCCTTCAACTCTTCACCGCGGTATCGGCGTTCGGCTTCGTTCAGGAGCCGTCGCTCGATCCCCAGACCCCTTTCGTGATTTGCAAGGACCAGCAGTACGCGCTCTGCGCCGAGGCCGACTGCTTCGTTTATAACGGAGTTGCTTATTGCCAGTGCGATATCTTGACCGGTGACAGTATCAGCCTCCAACTCAGCTACTCGACCCCTGCCGGCGAGCGCAATGTTTGCGATGTGAACCAGCAAGGCGCGACGAATGGCTATATGGTGAGCACCTTCAGCTTTCCGGAGAACGTGGAGAAAGGCGGGAGCGCGGCGGTTTACACCTGCCCAGGATCCGCGAACAAGGGCTGCGGGGTGGAAGCGCCGGTAGCCTATGGCCAATGCGATGGCGGTATTTGCTTCAACAGCACCAGCGGCCAAAGTTTCCCGGGCTTCACCGGCCAGCTCGCGGATGATGAGATCATTTGCTCCTGCCCGATCTCAACTGGGGCGACGCGAGGCAGCTCGGATAGGTTCGGATATCAGATATTTGGCCAGTACCATCCGGCGGCGCCAATAGGAAGCAGATGTGACACAAATGCCTGCGCACTGTGCAGCGTGGCCGAGCCTACCGCAAATGGAGCCAGCCTCATGGTCGGAGCCCCGACCGGAAGCGCAGTATTCCTTACGCTCAAGCTGGACGGACCACCAGTTCCGGAGATCAATAAGTGCCTGTGCAAATGTACCCAGGCTCGGGGTCCGAAGGGAAGCATCACCTGCACGGTGGCAAAAGATGAGACCCCGTAGGCGGTCGTGGCGCGGTTGCTACGACGCCACGCTATGCACCGACCAATGCAACGGCCCGCTGCGCGCGTTCTTGACCAAAGTGGCGCACAGGGCGGAGTCTGCACTGCGGCGATATGAAGACCTCCGATGTTCTCTTCGTCGTGGGCGTCGTGATCATTCCGGCTGCCCTTGCAGTGTTGGGGTCTTGGCCGCGCTCGACTACGTGTACCGCCGGAGCCGGGACGCAACTATTACATCAAGGAAACTGTCCACTCTGGGGTGTTTGGCCTGAATTTCCAAATTGAATATATGACTCCTGAGGATGCTAAAGACGAAATCGCTCAGTGCAAGGAGCAGCTACAGCAGCCTTAACCCAAGCTTCGACTCGCTCGAACCTCGAAGCGGTAACCGCCGCGAAGTGGCCCTCGCTCTCTCACGCGCCCCCGGCCATCTGGCTTCCTTGCGCGGCCACTCCTAACTAGCTTTCGCGATCTACCCACAACTTATCCACATAACGGCTGTCAATGAATCCAGCGGGGTCAAGACTAAACGCTCTGCTGTTTCGTTTGACTGGAAGAGGGGCGGATCATCGGATATTACCGTGACTTCTACGGAGGGTGAAAGTTTTGGTCAAGGTCGCAATCGAGGCAGATCACAAACGCGAAGGGATCGAGGCATCCGAGCAGCGCAACGGGAGCCGCATCAGCACAGGAAGCCTTGCGCGTATTTACGGTGCGGTCGAAAAACTCGCCAACGGCAAGCAGCATGATCGGTTGCGTGTGGCCACGCACGTCACGCTATCCGGTATTCCCAGCAATATTACCGGACTGCGCGCTGCATCTGATTCCGTGGTTGAGCATCACCGGCCACGACAACAATACCGTAACCCTCGAAATCGATCAGGGGCTTCGTGCGATATGTGAGGCTCGCGCGCCACGTCCTGAGTTTAACGGTTTTTCAGTCACCGAATTCTACCGGCACCTGCGGGCCGAAATTCGCTGCAGGAGGGAGGCCAATGACAAAGCCCGCAAGGGTAAGAACTGGAGTCATGAGGGCATCAATAAACTGGAACTGGTCAAACTGCTCGATTGGATCGAGAGCGAACTTGACCGAGTTCCGCAGACGTAACCGCCGCGCACCGCATCGCATTGTCGATTTAGGGCGCTACAAAGACGTGGAGGATTCCACATGTTCAGGAGAGTAGCGGTTAGACTGGAGGAGTTGACCCCGGAGTTGGCCCGGAAGTTTTCCGAGATGCCACACTTGGCGGGAGAGCGCCGCCGCAAGCCCCGGCGCTTGGCCGATATCTTGAAATGGATCAGAGACGGAGAGTTCGCTGGGCCGACGTGGTCCGTAGCGACCCTGAAAGGCGACAGGGAAGCGATTCAGTACAGGGCTAATGGTCAGCACACGTCGTATGTGCTGAGTCACCTTCCCGACGATGTTGCTTTCCCGGAAGAGTTAATGGTCGCGATTGAAATTTACGAGCTTCTGTGTCCGTTGGTTGAAGCTCGAAGCACGCGGTTTTTCGCGCTCGGCGCGCCCGCCGCGAGACACGTGTCTCAATGCTCGACCCAGCGCTCGCGAGCGCCCGCGGCTGCACAGGACGCTCGGCGCGTTACGTTTGTGAGTGCGCTGGTGAGCGAGCGCTGCGCGCTCGGAGGGAACGCTCCAAAAGCATCACGCCTATAGGGCGAGTCAGCAGGACCGCGCTTCGGAGCTTTGCCAGAATCTCGGCCCGATGAACACGCTTCACTATGGCGACAATCTGAAACCTACCGATGAGGGAAGCTCGCCCGTATTCACGACCTAAACCACGGCGCGCTGCATCCTCATCGGCGAGGTGCGCCGCGATTCGGGCGTCCTCCGACGCCGCAATTAGTGCCCTGTCGCGCTTGACTTGGTTGGCTCAAAGCCATTTTTGCGCCCTCAACAATACCGCTGTTCAGCCTTCTGGGGCTGGACTGTGGATAGATACTGACGCATATCTTGACAAGTGCCAGATCCAGATCCACGATGATGACGTGAAGCTAGGAGCCTGACGCAATGGATTCATTCAAGATTGTGGTGAAATTGGCGAACGGCGCAGAGTTCAACGCCGAAGGTCAAGAGGAAGCCGTGAAGCAAGCTTATGAGTCATTCCTTCAAGCGAGTACGCAGCTGACGAACACCCAGGCACCAAAAATTGGGGGTGAAACTGGTTTTCGAGCAGAGGCGCTCGGCAGCACACAAAACCAGTCGCTAATTGACCGAATCTACCGCGTTGATGGCGAGGTCATCTCCCTGAGGGCACTGCCGAAAACTGAAAAGCCCCAGTCCGACGTTCTGTTGCTTCTCCTTTATGGCTATAACGCCATCAAAAATCAGCATGACGTGTCGGCCGTGCGCCTTTCGCAGGCGGCGAAACAGACTGGTGTACAGGTGGACCGTCTCGACAGATTGATTGCCCAAAACAGCGACTACATCGTCCGTGCCGGTTTCAAGAAGGGCGTTCGCTACGGAATAAATAATCCGGGAACAAAGCGCTGCGAGGAGGAACTGCTCCCTGCGCTGCTTGGCTGATAGTCTAAAAATCAACGTAGTGAGGTATGGATTCATGAACGCAGACCGTGAACTGGAAACGATGCGGCAGATCGACGAGGTGCTCAACGCGCTAGACGCAGAACCTCGAAAACGTGTGGTCGCGTGGATCGTCCAAAAGCACGGAGGCAGTGGCGCTTCGCAGGTTCAAGAAACGCGGAGACACTCCGTCCGGCATGATAAACCGGTAGCGCCATCGCCGTCCGCGGAGCACCATGAAGAATCAAAAGCGCGCATTAGAGAAATCGTAAAACAGCTCCGTACGATTGACGATGCACAACGTATCGAGAGTTACATCCTCGACAGCACTAATCAGGTGAACCGAGCGCTGCTTCCGCTTTTCATTGTCCAAAAGTATATGAACGATGCGTTTGCGTTGAGCGCGGCGGAAATTGCGGAGGTCACCAAGCTCCTGAATGTCCCCATGAAGCAGGAGAACGTCTCTAAGGCGTTGCGTAACGGCGGTGCCAAATTCACGACTATCGAGGGAGAATCCCCTAAGACATTTAAGCTCATCCGACGCGGGGTCCAGCATATAGAATCGTTGCTCACCCCGAAAAGCCAAGATTCGAATAACTCCGACCAGACCGATCCATCTGCTCAGGTGGCTTAAGCGCGAGTTAGCGGAAAGCATGAACCCTCGCCACGCCACCGCGCTCGCCTTGGTCGCCTGGTATCTGATGGTGCCACCGATGTACCAGTACCATGAGATAGATGCCAAGGCACCGCTGTCCTAGTGGCAAATAATCGATAGTTTTGACACCGCTAAAGCATGCTCCAACATGAGCATCAGCCTACGCATAGGAAGCAAGCCCAACGAGCCTTGGCGGGCAAAACGCTCGTTGCTGGGCGCTTGCATGTCGACCGGCGACCGCGCCTCAAGGAAAAATAGCCTCGCGCTGCGCGGCACGGGGAACAGAGCACCGAGCTCGCACCGGCGACGCCTGGGGTAATCGGCGTGGCGTCTGGAGGCGAGATTACCTAACCTATGAGTATCAGGGATATGAAAAGACAGTAAGCGCGTCAGCATGATGTTACTATGCAAACGAACCTTCTAGACAAAGTAGGATACAATACATACCCTCAAGAACGCTCAGGAATACAATTAAAAGGGGTGTGAAAATGGAGTCAGTGACGAAGATGTTTGTCCGTGCTCGTGAGTCCGTGGTTCGCAGCACCCGGGGCCAGACGATGACGGAGTACGCGCTCATCCTGGCGGCCATCGCGGTCGTGGTCTACGGCACCTACAAGGCGCTGGGCAACAACATCGGTTCGCTCGCCAACGGCGTTGATTCCGCTCTGACCAACGCCTGAAAATTCGGCGGGGGAAAGGGCCGCGCGGGACAATTCTCGGGCGGCCTTTTTAATTCACGACAGCGCGCGATGATGGGCCAAACATCGCGCCTCTGCCAAATGGCAGCCATGAAACCCCGCCAAGCCGCCGCGCTCCCCCTGGCCACCGCAAAACGCATAAGCTCACCCCATGACACGGCAAACCTTTTTCAATTTGGCTCGGTTGGCGCTGCTGGCGGTGCTCGCACTCAATACCGCAAGTATTGCGCGCTCGCTTCGCCGCGTTGAACGGATAGAGCATCACCGCCTGGTCGGATGGCATTTGATGAGGCCGCCGATGGTCCCGACCATCGTCAAGTACGCGCGATCCATCCATCTCAGTGAAAACACCGCCGCGCCCCTGTTGCAGTGGGCAATCGTTGCGACCTTCCCTACGGAGGAGGAATGCGAAGCCCATAGACATCCGGCCCTTCCCGGCTTCTACTATGGACCGGGCGGAGGAGGCATGCCGATGCCGATCATGACTGACCAGTCGGACCAGTGCATCGCCAGCGACGACCCGCGGCTCAAGGAAAAATAGCTTTGCAGCACTATCTATCCCTCACTTGGGCGGTGTTATACAACTTGACGAGGGGTCCCTGACGGGGTGAGGACGCGGTCACTGATCGGTAGCCTTGGGGTTCCGATCGCGGTCGGTTGGAAGAGGGAAGGGTAGGAAGAGGATGAGGAGGGGGAGCCATGTCACGTTCGTTGGGAATCGGATGGGTCGCGACCGCACTCTTGCCGGGTTTGCTGCTGCTGGGCATCTATGCGTGCGGCGGTGATAGTTCGTCTTCTTCGACGGGAACAAACTCGTCGTCGACGACGCCAACCTCGCCCACCCCAACCTCGCCCACCCCAACCTCGCCCACGCCAACCGGGACCCCGGTTGCGTGTCAGAGCGGACAGCGCAAGCTCGACGTGCTCAACGACACCAACCAGCCCGTCTGGGTAGGCGGAGGCGGTGGAGCTTTGCGAGCTGTCTGCGTCGTCGGCGGTGGAGCGTCGAGCTGTCTCACCAACAACTACGACGGAACGACCGGCGCTTGCGGATGTGCGGACCCGGGACCTCAGAACGGGACGCTCGCATGTCCGGGTAGCTCGAATGCGACCGGGGCTGTGGCCGGTGGCAAGAACTGTCAATGCACGAAGGACTCCGACTGCGGAACGGGCGCGGGATGCAATACAAACACTAAGCTCTGCTACTTCACGCTCCCTGCGCCGGCTGGATTCCAAGGTTTCACGCCCTCAAATTCATGGAATTGGGAGCTGCCTGCAAATGGCGATGCGGTTAGCTTCTGCCTCGATCGGGCAAACGTGACGTACAACTCTACAAGTATCGCCTCGGCGGTCTGGTGGAGTGGCGGAGTTGGCGCACGGACCGGCTGTAAGAATGACGGCACGGATTGCCAGACCGGCGATTGCTCAGCGCTATCGGACTCGAATTGTTCGGCAGGGGTCGGGTTGAATACCCCGTCGACCTTGGCCGAATTTACGCTGCAGTCAACGGACAATGACTTTTATGACGTGACGGTTATCAATGGAGCCAATATCGGCGAGCAGATGGCTCCGATTCCCGCGCCTACCCAGACTCCAGGCAGCGTGGCCCCGGCCTACTGGTGCGCGACTCCCGGTGGGGGATGTAAGTTCAACTTCGGCAACTACACGAGGGCTGTGCCGCCGTCCTCAACCGACTACACGACGTTGCTGATGCTTACCAGCCAGCCATGTAAGGTTGGAAGCCCCACGCAAGGATGCCCGTCGGACAACTACACCTGTAACGGCGCCCCCACTGGCGCCCTCAACGGTACGTGCGTCCAAAGTTGTACTTCAACCAGTCAATGTACAGCTGGGCTGCAATGCCTGCCGGCCGGGGACGGCAATTCCTATTGTCAGTGTACTGCGCAGAGCGATTGCGGAACGGGCAAGTTCTGCGGGACTCAATTTATTCCGGGGCTGGGCAATCCCTCTTCGCCCCAGCTTTATCTGCAGCAATGCGGAAGCTTCGCGGGCTGGTGGACTGCCGATGATCTGTGCAGCAACTCTGACAACAACATCTACCTCTCGGGCACTCACGTGTTTGACTGCTCCGCCGCAATCACGGATGGCGACGGCAGCATGACAGACATCGCCAGCCTGTTCGGATGCAATGACGCGGGCCCGAACGCCAACCCCGCCAACAAAACTTCCTGTTACAACTCGGCAGCAGCTACCGCCGGATGCTGCGGATGCGCGACGGACTCCAGCAACCCTCTCGCTTCGCTTTGGCCGACAACCACCGTAAGCTGCGGCAGCAACAACTCCACATGGGCATCAAGCGTGCAGCCGTGGCTGGCGAATCTGAAGCAGGCTTGTCCGACGGCTTACAGCTACCCCTTCGACGACCCTACCAGCACTTTCCAATGTCGGGAGCAGGGAACCACGAATCTCCTTGGATATACCGTCGAGTTCACCAGTCTTCCGACTCCTAGTTCGGAATGAAGGAAGAAGGAGAGATAGGAGCGCAATCGTCCGCGTCCCACGTCAACCCTCCGAATTTGGCACGCAAACGCCCCTAGGACCGGTCGCCGCCCTTGTCGCGATTAGCTAGACGTGGGAGAAAGAGAGATGAGCAAAAAGACCGAATTCCAGAACTGGTCAGAACCCCATCAGGTCGAAGGCAACCGCTTCCAGCGCTTCGAAAAGGTCCTCAAAGAGGGCTGGCAGGCGCACAGCCTCGATTGTGCAACCTTCGCCGAATTCGCCGACGCCGCACGCAAGGAATTCGAGGTCAAACTCAGCAACCTCAACAGCGAATTCTTGAAGTGGCAGAAGACGCGCCCGCACCACGTATCCGGTACGCACACACCTTACTTGACCCGTACCCCGGCGAGTTATCGAATTTGGCGCGTAAATGCCCGCTGCGAACTCTCGCCGCTCCTGACGCTTGTCAACCCCCGCCCCAAGCCCGAAGTCCCGCCCTCGGCACCAGATTCCTGTGTGGCGCGGCTGTCGAATGCATATACCAACGGGCGCCAAGCTTAGGGTATCTGGATGAAGTTTCTGATTTTTCAGCACGCGCGAGTGGAGCATCCTGCGATATTCCGTGAATTCTTTGCGGCCGATGGAATCGAATGGCACGTAGTCGAGCTTGATGAAGGAGAATCCATTCCAAGCCTGGACGGCTTCGATGCGCTCCTGGCATTCGGCGGTCCCATGGATGTCTGGCAGGAGCGCGAGCATCCGTGGCTGGTCGCCGAAAAGGCCGCTATCAGGTCATGGGTAGGCGAACGACGAAAGCCGTTTCTCGGTATCTGCCTGGGACATCAACTGTTGGCAGACGCGTTCGGCGGAACGGTCAAAAAGATGGACGTCCCGGAAATCGGGGTCTGTGAAGTCACCCTCAGCCCGGCTGGTGCGGCCGCCCCGCTGTTCCGCGACCTGCCCCTGGTCCTTCCGGTGCTCCAGTGGCACGGATCCGCGGTGGAACGAGTGCCGGATGGCGGCGTGGTGCTCGCGAGCAACGCCCATTGCGCGATCCAGTCTTTCTCGTTCGCGGAGATCGCATACGGCGTGCAGTATCATATGGAGCCGACCGAATGCACGGTCCAGGAATGGGGCCAGATTCCAGAATATCGTGAGGCGCTCGAGCAGGTCGCCGGAGCAGACGGTTCGCGGCGTCTCGAACAGCAAACCATTGAGCGAATCGACGACTTTCGTCAGTATTCAAATATCCTATATCGGAATTTCCTGAGAATCGTCGAAACCCAACGCTCCGCGCGTTAGTCCAGCCGGACTGCTTCGATTAGCCATTCGATATCGCGCGCATCGACTACGTCGCTTCCAACTCCATCCTGGTTTGCTTGGAAAACTTGGTGTAAAGGTAATCGCCATTCATAACTGGCGGATACTTGGCGGGTTCGCCGGCGCTCTGACAGCTATCGATACATTTGATCACGGCGTCATAGTTCGGCTGGACGAAATAGACCAGCGACAAGCGATCGTGTTCTCGAGCAATCTCGAACGGCGGGTTGATGACCCGATGCTGGGTCGAAATCCATTTGTCGTTCGTCCATCGCATCAGTGAATCGCCGATATTGATCACCATCGTATCGTCGATCGCGGGAACGTCGAGCCATTCGCCCGCGGGGCCGCGCGCCTGAAGCCCCACCGTCGGGAGGCGTTCCTGCCACAGAATCGTAAAGGCGGTGTAGTCGGAGTGCTCGCCGCCGCGCAACTGCTTCGCCCGCGGCGGACGTGACAGTTTCGGATAGTAATTGGCGCGTAAAATGCTGATGTGACGGTCCAGCTTCGTATCGAAGAAATTCATCGGAAGATCCAGCGCCGCCGCAAAAATATGCGCCACCTCGAGCGCCAGACCTTCCATGCGCTTAAAGTAATCCTGGTAAATGTCTCTGAGATCGGAAGGGTCGTCAGGCCAGAGATTGTCGGCGAAGTGCACGCCCGCGGCAGCCCCTCGGTAATACTCGGTATTGGGGACATCCATCGGGCCGACGTCGAAGACCTCCTTGAGATCCGGCGGCGTTTCTTCGTCCTGGGTATACGCGAGTCCTTCCGACTCCATGCCTCCGTAGCCCCTGATGATTTCGGGGCGCGGCCGCACGACCTTGCGCTTCTCCGTTGGATCGAGCGCAAAGAACGTCTTTGAGGTGGTGACGACGTCCTGGATCGTGCGCGCTGGTATACCGTGGCCTGAAATGATCAGAAAACCAATTTCGCCGCACGCTTGCTTAACTTTCTCGACCACGCCTTTGCGTGCTGTCGCGTCGCCGTCGTTGAAAGGCGAAATATCGATGACCGGAATAGCTTTTAGCGGCATCAACGCACTCCTTTAAACGGATTGACTATGGCTCACAGTCCGCCGATTCCGAAGCCTTCGACATCGATGCCAAACTCCTGGCCCGCATCGAGCAGGATGTCGAAGAGATATTGCCCGGCTGACCGTTCACACAGCACCAGGTAGCTGCGCAACGTCGCAGCGGGATCCGCTACGTCGTGGGAACGGTCGGCGAGGTCGCTACGCACTATTTCAACCACGAGCCCGGCCATCGAGGTGCGAAATGCGGTGTTATCGGGACTGGCCCGGTCGCCAAAGTCGATTGCGCATAGTTTGGACATGACCTTCGCACTGTCCGTTCCCACTATACGTATCAAGGCGCGCGCATGGGTCACGTCCACGATGGTTACCAACTCGGGGCCCCCGTCGGTGCTCGCCGTCAGGTGCGAAGGCAAAGACAGGCCTGGAGAGCCTATCAGCAGCCACTCTTCGTGAACTGGATTGGCGACCAGGCGTCCGGAATCGTCGCGACTCGCACGGCCCCGGCCGACACCCAGCAGGTGAGCGGTCGCGCTCCCCGTATTCGCGCGGATCAGGGTCTTGCGGCATGACGTACAATCGACGAGCCGCAGCGGTGCCGATGTACGCCTGGCCGATATCTCCCATCCGGCGACCACAGTGAGCGGCGGTGCCGGCGCTATCGGGCTGCGAGCGATGGGGACGGTTTCAACCATGCAATCTTGTCCCTTGCGGATCGAAATGAGTTCGTCGCTCGGCAACCTGCGCGGATACCAGGCGGCCGTCGGGCAAGCGGATCGTAAGCGCGGTTCCGACCCTGGATAAGTCCTCGCGGATCAGGGCCATGCAGATCGAGCGCCGCAGCGAGGGCGACATGCGGCTCGAGGTGATCCGTCCCACGATCGCGGGACCTTCGACTATCAGGCTTGCCTCGGGAGGAACGAGGCCGGGATCGGTTGGCCATAGGCCAATCAGCCTCGGATAGTCATTGCGTTCCATCTGCCACTGGAGTTCGGGCTTGCCGGCGAAATCGTTCTTTCCGAGCTTCACAAACTTTTTAAGCCCAAGGCTTAACGCCTGCGTCAGTCCATCGGTATCCTGTCCAACGATGACATGCCCTTTTTCCAGCCGCATGACGCGCTGTGCTTCGACGCCGAAAGCTTCGATCCCAAGATCACGCCCGCACGCTACCAGCGCCTCCCATATGTACAGGCCATAGCTGGCCGGGACATGGAGCTCGTAACTCATCTCTCCGGTAAATCCCAAACGCAGCAAATAGCAACCGTCGACGCCGGCCACTCTGCCCTTGCGCGCTCCCATGTACGGAAAGGCCGTCTTGTCAAAATCAACTTCCTGCGTCAGCCGCCGAAGTAGTTCAGCTGACTTGGGGCCTGCGACGTTCATCGACGCGAAAGCGTCTGTCGCGGGAACGACGTGCACGCGCCAATTTTCAGCCGAGCCTTGCAGCCACGATTCGATCCATTGGCCGACGGCGACTGCGCCCGACGAGGTAGTGGTCATGAAGTACTCATCGGCGGCGATGCGCGCCGTGACGCCGTCATCGAATACCACGCCGTCGTCGCCGCACATCAGGCCGTACTGGGCGGCGCCTGCTGCGAGCGCCGACCACTCATTGACGTATAGAAGGTTGAGCAGTTTGACGGTGTCGGGACCGTGCAGGAGGTATTTTCCCAGCGGTGTCACGTCGATGATGCCGACGTTGGTGCGCGTGTTGGCGACTTCCGCCTGAGGATCGCCATAGTGCTCCGGGCGAATCCATCGCCCGGCGATAAGCGGCGTCGCCTTGTGAGCCTCATGCCACGGCTGCATCGGCGAGACGTGCTTCGGTTCCATCCGCCGCCCGGCCAAACCTCCGAGCGTGATTGGCGCGTATGGAGGCCGCCAGACTGTCGTTCCGGTTTCCTCGATCGATTGCCCCAGCGTCTCGGCCACGATCGCCATCGTGTTGATGGTCTCCAGCTTTCCCTGGGTGGGGCCCATCGTTGAAGTGGTGTACCGCTTGACCAACTCGATGGAGTCGTAGCCCTCCTTGACGGCGGAGCATAGGTCGGCGGAAGACACGTCCTCGCACCAGTCGACTGTTCCGTGAGTATGGTTGCGGAACAGCGCGGGGTGATTGTGGATCGCGAGCTGCGGGATCGCGGGCCGATTGCCGTGGCCCGCGCGAGCAGCTGCTGCCTGGCCAACCGCCTGAGCATGGCCGATAAGCTCCTCCATCGAGCCATCGCCGGCCAGCCCTCCGGCCGCAAAAACATCGTCGGAGAGCCTGCCGCCCGGAAAGAAGCGCGTCGCGGCGGCCTCGTACCTGGGCCGATCGCCGGCCATGTTCAGCAACAGGCCGGGCGCGGTCCATCCCGCGGCGACCACCAACAGATCGCATCCTACGCGGGCGCCATTGGCCAGTTCCACGCCGCGCACTTCGCCGCGCCCGTATGCCCGCACGATGCCGTCTTCGCGCCGGGCATCGACGATCGCCGCCACCTCCACGTTCGCACGCACGAGATCCGCTACCGCCCGATCGCCCTCGTCATTGGCGGTAAAGACCACCGCCCGCGATCCGGGCCTGACGGCGTAGAGATTGATCAGGCGCCGCACCGCCCCTGACAACATCACCCCTGGCAGGTCGTTTCCCTCGAACACGTATGGACGCTCGATCAGACCGGGAGCAACGATCAGCGCCTTGACGCGCGCCTTGATGAGCCGTTCGAGCACGCCGGGAAGATTGCGCTGGACGATCGCTACCCAGTTACCGTCGTAGCGGCCCGTAACCACCGAATCGGTCAATACCTCGATTTCGGGCCGCGCCTGCACTTCGCGGCGCAGCCGATCCAGCAGCCTCAACTCAGTCTCATCGCCCCATCGCAGATGACCACCGAGTTGGTGTCCCTCCTCCACCAGCATCACCTGCGCGCCAGCGTTTGCCGCCGCCACGGCGGCGGCCATGCCGGCGGGACCGCCGCCGGCGACGAGGACCTCCGGGTGCGCATACCGCTTGTCGTAGTAACCGTGTGCGGCCCGCGGATTGATTTCTCCGCCCGCGATGAAGCGCCTGAGGATGCGCTCGTAAAATGGCCACCAGCGTCGAGGCCACATGAAGGTCTTGTAGTAAAAGCCTGGACCCATGAACATGGCCATCATGCGGTTTGCCGATTTAAGGTCGAATTTCAGCGAAGGCCATGCGTTCTGCGCCTTAACCTCCATCCCGTCCAGCGCCAGTCGATGCGCGCCACGCACGTTGGGCTCATCCCCGACCTGCACCGTGCAGCATGGATCGAGATAATCGGCGGTCAGGATTCCGTGGGGGCGATGGTATTTGTAGCTGCGCGAAAAGACCCGCACGCCGCACGCCGCCAGGGCCGAAACGATCGTGTCTCCTGCGAAACCGGGAAAGGCAGCCCCGTTCCAGGTGAAACCGAGGCGCTCGCGCCGGTTGATGACCTCGCCCGGCTGCGGCGCGAGACGATTGGTCATTGACGCGATCATCGGCGCGCTGGCGCAGGAGACTCGCCGTCAGCGTGCGCCGGTTGCTGCGGTCCGGGACTCGCGGAGGCTGGCTGCGGTTCGCGCCCAACGTAAGTAGTACGAATCTCGTTGGTGACCGTGTCGCGCTCGCCGCGAAAATATCGGCCGCATCCCGCCTGATGATACCAGGTCTCCGTGATCCATCCGGCCGCGTTGCGTCGGAGGTACAGGTAGTCGCGCCATTGCTCTTTGGTGGTGCTATTGGGATCGGGGCGCGGCTTGATTTCGCCGCCCCAACGAAATTCCGAGGCGTTGCGCGGACCGCAGTATGGACATGGAACGA
Organism: uncultured delta proteobacterium; assembly: GCA_963771325.1. Lineage (GTDB taxonomy): Bacteria > Desulfobacterota > Binatia > Binatales > Binataceae > JAKAVN01. The sequence goes on from CAVYTJ010000010.1 coordinate 16,771, forward strand.
GGATCATCCGCTATGCCTTTGCGAGAACACCTGGCTCGAACGCCTGGCTCAATGACCGACCGACGCCGCGCCCTTTTCGCCGACCAGCCGGCCCTCCGAAAATCGCGCGAGGCAAAACGGTGCGATCAGCCCAGGCGTCTTTCCGCTCGCGACCAACTGCGCCATCGCTTCACCCGATACCGGGCCGGCCTTGAAGCCGTAAGTACCCCACCCGACGTCGACGTAGAATCCCTCGACCGGGGTGACGCCCATGACCGGCGAAAAATCCGGCGTCATGTCGCACAGCCCGGCCCATTGACGCACCAGCCGGACCTTGGCGATCGACGGAATTAGCTCGAGCACCTGGCTGGCGAGTTCCTCGGTAAATTCCAGCGATCCGCGCATCGAATACGATCCGAACGGATCGACGCTGGCGCCAAAAACCAACTCGCCGCGATCGGTCTGGCTTACGTAAACGTGCAGGGTGCCCGAAACTATCACGGCGCCGAGGAAGTGCCTGACCGGTTCGGTCACAGCCGCTTGTAGCGGCAGGGTCACGATCGGAAGCGTCACCCCCGCCATGGCCGCCACCACGCTGCACGATCCCGCGGTGCAGTTGAGCACGTGCCGGGTGGCGATTTTGCCCCGGGTGGTTCTCACCGAAACGACCCGGTCGTTTGCGACGTCGATCCCGGTTACCTCTGTTTTCTGATGGATGTGGATGCCGGCGGCGTCGACGCCGCGCGCGTAACCCCAGTTGACCGCATCGTGGCGAATGATTCCGCCGGGCGCGTGATAGAGCGCTCCGAGAATCGGGTACCGCACGTCTTGCGAAACGTTCAGGGCTGGCACCAATCGCTTGATCTCTTGCGGATCGATAACCTCGGATCGGACGCCCTCGAGCTTGTTGACCTCAGCCCGCCAGCGCATCGTGCGCAACGAACTATCGGTGTGGGCCAGCGTGAGATGGCCGGACTGCGAGAACATCACGTTGAAATTCAGTTCGGAAGCGAGCCCCTCGTACAGTTTCACCGAGCGATTGTAGAACCGCACGCCCTCGGGGGTTAAGTAGTTGGAGCGAACGATCGCGGTATTGCGGCCCGAATTGCCGCCACCAATATATCCCCGGTCCAGCACCGCGACGTTGGTGATGCCGTGGTTTCTGGCGAGATAGTAGGCGGCCGCCAATCCGTGAACCCCGGCGCCGATAATCACAACGTCATAGGATTCTTTGAAATCATGCGCGCGCCACGCTCGCGGCCAATCTTCTCCCGTCAATCCGTGACGAAGCAGGCTCCAGGCTGAGTAGCGCCCGGGCAATCGCAGTCGAGGCTTCGCGCCGTCGCCTCCGTTGCGCGAACAGCCGTTGTCCAAGTCTCGCCTCGAGCTCATCGTGCGCCGTCGGATTCTCCGCCTGCTCAGTCAGTGCCAGAGCCGCTCTTGAGTCCTGGTATCCAGTTCGTTCCGGCCAATTTAATCTTCGCCATCGCCGCCGCCTCCACGGTCAGCGCGGCAAGGTCTTCGCGCTCCAGATGATGAACGTCGGATTTACCGCACGCACGCGCGAGCGTGGTCAACTCCATGATCATCACATTGAGGTAATTGCGTAGCCGCTTTGCCCCTTCCTCCGGATCGAGCCTGGTCTCGAGTTGCGGCACCTGAGTGGTAATGCCAACGGGACACAGTCCCGTGTGGCAGTGATGGCAGTAGCCCGCGGCCGTGCCGAGGCGCTCGTAGTCGGCGCTGACGTCCCGATGCGTGGCGCCATCCGCGCAGCGCGGCGAATTGCATCCGAGCGCCACCAATGCCGCTTGTCCGATTGAAACCGCGTCGGCGCCCATCGCTAACGCCTTGGCGACGTCGGCGCCGCTGCGGATCCCCCCCGAGACAATGAGCTGAACCTTGCCCACCATCTTCATTTCTTCCAAGGCTTCAACCGCTTCGCGCAGCGCCGGCAAAGTAGGTATTCCGGCATGCTCGATGAATACCTGCTGAGTAGCCGCCGTCCCGGCCTGCATGCCGTCGACTACGACTACGTCGGCGCCGCTCTTGATGGCGAGCTTGACGTCGTTGAAAACGCGGGACGCGCCCATTTTAACGTAGATAGGCACTTGCCAGTCGGTAATTTCGCGCAACTCGGCGATTTTGATAGTCAGGTCATCGCAACCCGTCCAGTCCGGATGCCGGCACGCCGAGCGCTGGTCGATACCCTCGGGCAAAGTTCGCATCGCGGCGACTCTCTCGCTGATTTTTTGCCCCAGCAGAAGGCCTCCACCACCCGGCTTCGCGCCTTGCCCAACTACGATTTCGACCGCGTCGGCTTTCCGGAGATCGTCGGGGTTGAATCCATAGCGCGAAGGCAAACACTGGTAGACCAGGGTCTTTGAAGCGTCGCGCTCTTCGGAGGTCATCCCGCCATCGCCGGTGGTGGTGGAAGTGCCGGTCGCCGTGGCAGCGCGACCGATCGCCTGCTTGGCGCGTGCCGACAATGCGCCGAAGCTCATACCTGCGATGGTTATCGGGATTGCAAGCTCAATCGGCCGCTTGGCGTAACGCGTTCCAAGAATCGTCCTGGTCACGCACCTTTCGCGATAGCCCTCCAGCGGATAGCGCGAGAGCGAGGCGGTCAGGAACACCAGGTCATCAAAAGTCGGGAGCTTGCGCTTGGCGCCCAAGCCCCTGATCTCGTAAAGTCCGCGCTCCGCGGCGCGATGAATGTATTCGAGCGCTTCAGCATTTAGCGTCGCGCTTTCTTCAAGATGCTTTACGCCATTGGGCACTTAATACTCCTGATGCGCTTCGGCGTTCCAGTGATACAGCGTGCGCGCCGAGGCCACCCGCTTGAAATCCTTGGACGAGAGCTCGATTTCAGCTCGCTTGAGTAACTGTCCGACCGTGGCATAGTCGGCCGCCGTCATCGGTTCCTCGCGTGCGTCGGCGCCGAGGCTGTGGATTTTGCCGCGAACGTAGATCACCGCTTCGTACAGCGAGTCACCCAAATGCGCGCCGGCATCGCCACAGACCACCAGGTTTCCCGCCTGCGCCATGAAGCCCGACATGTGGCCGACCGAGCCGCCGACCACGATGTCGCAACCCTTCATGGATATTCCGCAACGCGAGGAACTGTCGCCCTCGATCGCGACCAGGCCGCCGTGGCCCGAGGCCGCCGTGCACTCCGAAGCGCTGCCCCTGATGCGCACGCTGCCCGACATGATGTTCTCGGCCACGCTCCAGCCCACATTGCCGTACACGTTGATTCGAGCCTGCTTGTTCATGCCGCCGACGAAGTAGCCGGCGTTGCCCCGCACGTGCACCTCGACCGGGCAATCCAGGCCAACCGCGAGGTTGTGCATGCCGTTGGGATTCAGGATCTCGACCACTCGCACGCCTTCGGCGGTCAGCCGATGATGCAGGTAGTCATTGAGCTCGCGGACGCTCGTGACTGACAGATCGAACCGGACGGGCTTCACGCCGCGACCCTCCATACATAGATCTGTTCGGGAAGCGGTTCGAAGATATTGGCCTCCGCGACTCCAGGCAGGTGCGCCAGCGATCGGAACTCTGAAGATATCGCGACGTATTGGTCGGTCTCCGCCACCACCGCCGGCTTGCAGGCGAAGGGGTCCCGTAGCAGGACCAGCTCGCGGGCCGTTCCGATCAGGAAAGTATAAAAGCCGTCGACCTTTTCCAGCGCTGCGCCCAGCGCCTGCTCGATCGTGTCGCCCTTGCGCATCCGCCACTGCAGGAACCGGCAGGCGGCCTCGCTATCGTTGTCGGTTTCGAATTCCAGGTTCTCTTCCTCCAACAGACGGCGCAAGCTGTACGGGTTGGACAGCGAGCCGTTGTGCACGAGGCAGAAATCCTCGCCCGCGGTAAACGGATGCGCGTGCGCCGGCGAGACCTGGGACTCGGTCGCCATCCTCGTATGGCCCACGCAATGCGTGCCACGCAACGTCGAGAATCCGTAGCGCCTGGCTACCTCGTCGGGCCGGCCCACGTCCTTGAACAGCTCGATCGAATGCCCCACCGCGAGCACTCGCACGCCATTGCCCCGTCCCTTGATCCACTGCCTGAACGAGTCGTCCTCGATCGGTGCAATCACTTCCGCGTGGTTGTCACGCGTGACGATTTCGACGTGACCGCCCAGATCCGTGTCCAGCGACTTCGCCAAGGCACTCCAGTCATAGCCGTTGCGTTCACTGAAGAGGCTAAAGCGGCGGCGCGGCGGCTCCACCGCCGTGCCGAAAACCGCCAGGCCGGCCGAGTCCGGACCGCGCTCCGCCATACAGTCGAACATCGGCATGATCAACTCGCCGAGGGACTGGCGCAGCTCTTCCTTTTTGGCCATCAGTCCTATTATTCCGCACACGGAATCGATACCTCCGCTGATCTCAGTAGAACTCGAGATACCTCTTCACTTCCCAGTCCGATACATGCCGATGGTAATCCACCCATTCCATACGCTTCAGCCTGATGAACTCGGCCACAAACTCCGCCCCCAGCGTCTCGTGGAAAAGCTTATCTGCCTGCAAAGCGTCGAGCGCCTCCGGCAGGCTTTGTGGAAGAGTCTTGATTCCACGCGAGCGCAGTTCCGCTTCATCCAGCTCGTAGTGATTGAAGTTATGGGGTTCGCCGGGATCGAGCTTCCGATCCACACCGTCGAGCCCCGCCGCGATCACCGCGGCTGTCGCCAGGTACGGATTGGCACTCGAATCAATCAGCCTGATTTCCAGTCTGCCGTACGGTATGCGCACCATGCAGCTGCGATTGTTGTCGCCATACGAGATATAGGCCGGGGCCCAGGTTGCCCCTGAAAACGACCGCCCCACCACCAACCGCTTGTACGAATTCACTGTCGGGGCGACCAGCGCGGTGAGGGCAGGAGCATGCGCCATTATGCCGCCGAGAAATTGGTAGGCTAATTGCGACAACCCGAGCTTGCGGCCGTCGGAGCGATCCAGAAAGAGATTGGGATTTTTGGCATCGGTCAACGACGCGTGCATGTGCATTCCGCTGCCGGTTCGATCCGATAGCGGTTTAGGCATGAACGAGCAGAGCAGCCCAAGCTCGCGGGCGATCTCGCCCGCCGCCATGCGGAAAAATATCATGCGATCCGCCGTGGTCAGGCAGTCGCTGTAGGTGAAGTTCACTTCGAACTGGCCATTGGCGTCTTCATGGTCGACTTGGTAAACGTCGAAGCCCGCGCGCTTCAATGCCTCGACCAGCCGCTCGATGAACACTCGATTCCGCGCGAGCCCCTTATAATCGTAGCAGGGCTTGTCCAGCCGATCGGTTTCATCGGCCGGCGCGACGGTACCGTCTTGCCGCCGGGCAAGGAGCATGAATTCCGGTTCCATCCCGGAATTCAGCGTCCAGCCCCGCTCGCTCAGGCGGCGGACCTGTTCCTTCAGAACAAAGCGGCTGTCGAACGGCCACGGCTTTCCTTTGATCCTCCCATCGCAAACGATCCTTGCGTAACCCGGCTGCCAGGGCATCAGCGTCAAGGTGTTGAGATCGCCTACCGCCATGTAGTCGGGATCGTGGGGTTCCTGACCCATGCCCCACAGCGCGAAGCCGGCAAAGCCCGCACCATCGTCCAGGATGATGTCCTCGAAATGCTCGACCGGGACAGCCTTGGTCTTGGCCACGCCGTGAATATCCACGAACTGCGCCAGGACGAATTTAATCTGGTTGGTCTCGAGAAAAGCTTTGGCAGTTTCTCGCGTGGTCCCTGGGTGCCTGGCCAACTTCTTCTCGTTTGATGGCATCGCTCGTATGAACCTCTAGCGAGTTTGCATTCATCGCGAAATCTTCTATGAACTCCTCGCAATACGCGGTCCTGGACCTCGCTGTCGGGATAAAATGCGAATAGCATAGCGAGGTCCGATTTGCAAAAGCTGATATACAAATTTTCCTGGCCATAAACTTTCTCGGACCTCAGATCGGCTCTGATATCCGAGGCGATATGCGCCCGATATACGCTGTTTGGTGCTGGCGATTTGGACTTTGATTCCAATTATCGGAGAGAACGGAAAGTTTCTCCAGGGTTAATTTTCAGAGACTATGACCACGACCCCTGAGGCGGGCTCGAGACGAGCGGCGCAAGGCCATCAGCGCGGTTGTTTCAGGACCTGCTGCGCCCCGGCCTTAGAAAGCGGCTTGCGGGAGGCGGGGTCGCTTGCGCTTACTCACTGTTGCTCTCGGCGTACATGATTATCGACAAGAAGCGAATCGGCACCTCGATCAGATGTTCGGGCCCATGAAGCACGTCGCCGGCAAAGGTCAATGCATCGCCTGGTTCCAACCGGTACGTATTGCGACCGTGCCTGTAGGCAATCTTCCCCTGTAGCATGTAGATGAATTCGGTCCCTTCATGTTGAAACGAAGGAAAGGCCTCGCTCTGGTCGTTCATCGTTATGAGAAAAGGCTCGAACAGCTTTCTGGGCCCGCGTCCATAAGCCAGCAAATGGTACGTATGGCCTCGCTTGGTGCCGACACGGACCACCTCCATGCCCTGGCCAGCCTTTACCTGCTGAGCGCTTCCATCCGGCACCGCATATTTCTGGAAAAGCTGCCCCAGCGTCAAGCCGAGCGCCGTGCTGGTACGCTCGATGACGTCGAGTGTCGGCGCGACCTGCCCGTTCTCAATTTTGCTCAACATCCCGGGGCTGATACGCGCTAACTCGGCCACCTGACTGATCGTCAAAGCGTGCTGGCGGCGATGGTCGCGGAGGGCGCGCCCGAGGTACTTTCGCAGAGTTACTTCGTGCACCGCGGCTTTGCGGCCGGCTGATTTTTTACCGGGCATGGAAGAACGACCGTGCAGCAATATGCCTTATGGGCTTTCGGGGCTGCAAGGCGCGCGATTATCGCGAAGCACGGTCGTCCCGTCGCGGTTCATTTTCTTTGCCTCGCTCTATCTCCCGTCACCGCAGACCCGGTTGTCGCGGGCTACTTTTTTACGCTGGAGAATCTTTTTTTCTCATCTCTTTACACCTGACTTGGGTCCGTGTTATCCCCGTGTTTCAATCTGCTTCCTCCAACGGGCGACGACCCACAGCCAATAGCGAAGGCTCGGCCGTCAGATGCAGGCTTCCGCTATTCTCGCAGGGTCTTTCACCAACTGGAGTCGGCCTGACGATACGAGGGTCTTCAGAGCTTTGTACGGCGCTGTTATCCGGCACGTTTCAGGAATGGTTCCCTTTCGGGAGTAACCGATTTCACCGGATCCGCGAACTCGGCTGAAGCCTCTGAGCCGAATCACAGGGTCCAGGAGGACTGCGATGCGTACGGCAAAAATTTCGGCTTGTCAGTTTCCGATTGCGCGGGGCGGCTTCGACGACTTCCGGACGCGAATCGAGGCGGCCATGGCCGAAGTCCCGCGCGATAGCGATTACGTGCTGTTCCCCGAACTGTTTACCGTGGGTCTGGTGACGTCCTATCCGGACGCTTCTTCGCTAGCGGATCTCACCCGTATAGTCGAATTTACTCCTCGTTACCGCGAGCTGTTCCATCGGATCGCGACCAGCCGTAAGCAGTTCGTGCTTGCCGGTTCCCATCTGGAGAAACACGGCGATCTCTACTTCAACGTGGCGCACCTCTTTACGCCACAAGGCCAGGAGCTGACCCACAAGAAGACCCATATTTTCCCGGCCGAATCGCAATGGCGGACTACCGAAGGGGACACGCTGGAAGTCTGGGATGTCGGCCCGGCGAAAGTGGGCGTCGCGATCTGCTACGAAACCGAAATTCCGGAAGTATGCCGGATCCTGGCCTACAATGGCGCCGAAGTGATCCTTTGTCCCTCGTTCACCTTTTCCGAGGCGGGTTTCTGGCGCGTCAGACATTGCGCCCAGGCGCGCTGTATCGAAAACCAGATCTACCTTGTCCATTGCTGCACGATCGGGGATGCCGGCGCACCGCTTCCGCCAGGTTATGGGCGCAGCTCGATCCTGAGCCCCTGCGACCAGCCCTGGAATCCAAATGGCATCGTGGCGGAGGCGACAACGAACAAGCAGATGGTCATAACAGCGGCCGTCGATATCGACCCGCTATACGACAATCGCAAGACCGGCGCCGCAACCACTTTCAACGACCGTATCCGAAGAGCACCGATGTACCAGCAGTACCCGCCGTATAAACCGGAAAAGATTACGGCCAAGAGAAAGATGCCAGCCAAGAAAATGACGGCCAAGCGGGGATTGGAAGCTCCGAACACGCAAGCGTAGCGATACTCAGTGGCAAAGGCTCAGCCTGGATAGCGCCTCAGGCACAGCCAGCCGCAAAGGGAGGGTTTCGAAATGCCTCAGGTATCCGGCAAGGTAAAAATCCGGGATGGAAAAAAGATTGCAGTTAACATCGGCTGCGACTTTGACGCTCAAGCGATCTGGATAGGTTCGTTCAATCTGACCTCCCCGGCATACATGTCGCGCGGCGAGTTCGGCGCGGAAGTTGCCGTCCCGCGCCTGCTAAAACTGTTCGACAAGCATCGAATCAAGACGAGCTGGTGTATTCCGGGTCATACCGTGGATACCTGGCCGGAACTGTGCCGTGAGATAGTCAGTGCCGGCCACGAAATCGGACATCACGGCTACGTCCATGAAAACCCCACGCCGATGACGCTCGCGGAAGAAACCAAGGTCATGCAGATGGGTCTGGAGGCACTTGCGCGCATCGGAGTGAAACCGCGGGTCTACCGTTCACCTTACTGGGATTTCAGCCCCAATACCCTGTCCATCCTGGAAGAGTATGGATTCTCCGCCGACAGCAGCTTAATGGGTAATGATTTTCATCCTTACGCGATCCGGCGGGTCGAAGTACATGCGGACAAAGGAAATGTTTTCGGCGCGTCCAGCAAGGTTCTCGAAATCCCCGTATCCTGGTATCTCGACGACTTTCCTCCTGAAGAATACATCACGGGCAAACAGGAAGGCATGAACCCTGCTATCGGAATCTTCGATCGCTGGAAAGCGATCTTTGACTATGCGCTCAAGCATGAAACGGGCGCCTGCTATGTCGTGACCACGCATCCGCAGACCATCGGCAGAGCCCACATGATTTCGCGGCTCGAAGAGTTGATTGAGTATATCGCGGACAAGGGAGGATGGTTCGCGACCCTCGGTGAAATCCACGATGCTACTGAAATTTCGAAATAGCCGGGCACATTTCTTTGCTGTAACATTTTGTGACTCGTGCGAAACCGCGCGAGAATACAGTCGCTCACGCGAGTGTCGACGCGACGGATGTGCAGGGGGGAAACGATGTCCTGGCTTGAACCCGTCACTTTGCGCAGTTCGCGGGTTACGCTCGCCCCGCTCCATCGTCGGCATCGCGACGAGCTCATCGAGGCGGTCAACGACGGTGAACTGTTCAGGCTCTGGTACACCTCGGTTCCCGCACCACAGACAATGGAGGCGGAGATCGATCGGCGGCTGAGCCAGCAAGCGGCGGGGTTAATGCTGCCCTTTGCGATTATCGACAACGCGACCGGCAAAGCCGTGGGTATGACCAATTATCTTAATGTCGATTCGGTCAATCGCCGCTTGGAAATCGGCGCTACCTGGAATCGCAAGAGCATGCAGCGGACCGAGCTCAACACGCACGCCAAACTTCTGTTGCTCAGCCACGCGTTTGAGACGCTGAATTGCATCGCTGTCGAGTTCAGAACCCATTTTTTCAACCATCAGAGCCGGCGCGCGATCGAACGCCTGGGCGCGAAGCTCGACGGGATCCTGCGCAGCCATCAGCTCGCCGCAAACGGGACGCTCCGCGATACTTGCGTCTATAGCATCATCGCGACCGAGTGGCCGACCGTGAAGGCTCATTTGACCTGGCAACTGACAAGACCGAGAGACGTGTCGTAACGGTTACTCCGCGCCCGCGCGCGACCCTGGGCGCGGCGCAGTTACCAGGTCACGATTCCGGATCAGACGGACAGACCGTAGACGCGGCGGACGTTGTCGCCGAGGACGTCGCGCCGGCGCTGCGAGTCAGCTATCCTGGCGCCGAATTTCTCCAGCTCCTCGATATAGTTGCCGGTATGGTCGGGATGCGGGAAGTCGGTCGCCCAGAAAAAGCGATCGCTGCCGCACAGATCGACCATCGCGGGCAGCGACTTTTCGTCCGGATCGGCCGACACCCAGACGTTGCGCCTGAAATAGAAGCTTGGTTTTTCCTTCAGCGGAACGCCGCGTCCCATGACGCTGTCGTAGACCGCGTCCATCCGGTCGAGCCAGTATTGAATCCATCCGGCACCGACCTCAAGAATCACGATTTTGAGCTTCGGGAACCTGTCGAAGGTGCCATATTGCATGAAGCTCGCGAGCGCATGGCGGATCGCGTCGGACGCGGTGACGTTGAGGAACCAATGCTGCTTGCGCACATACTCTTTGTCGTAGCGGCCCGGCCAGCACCACTGCGGCTCGAGCGAGACGTGGAGGCCGAGTGGAACGTCAAGTTCCTGCGCCTTGGCAAACAGCACGTCGTTGTCGGTATGCGCGTGGGGCTTGCGATTCATCGTGAACTGCACCACCCATCCGCCCTTGTGGCCGGCCTTGACGGCGCGTTCGAGTTCGTCGGCGGCCGCCTTCGGATCACCCAATGACAAGTGGGCCACCGGAATGAGACGTCCGCCACTATCCGCACACCAATCGGTAACCCAGCGGTTGTACGCCCGACACATCGCCTGCGCATAGTCCACGTCGTCGCACTCGGTTTCCCACGTCAGCTCGAGGCTCGGATAAATGATGGCGGCGTCGAGGCCCTCGAGATCGAGGCGCTCGATACGCTCCCTGGCGTCGGCGGCGCCGAGCGGAAGCCGTTCGCCGTATTTTATCCGCGGATCGAACTCACCTTTTTCACGCGTCACCTGGCCCATCTGCGCAACCGCGCCGAAGTTGCCGCCCCGGTTGACGCGCGAAGGCACGCCGTTGATTTCGAGATACTCAAGTCCGTCCTTGTCCTGCTTCATGCGGACCGCATTGGCCCGGTACTTGGCCTCGCAGTACTCCTCCCAGCATTTGACCGATTCCAGGATGTGACCGTCGGCGTCGATGGCGCCAGGATATTTGAGCTTGTGAATTTTCTCTTCGACGCGTGCCATTGTGAGCCTACCTCGCTTCGATTCGAACTTTCGTAAGCTGGTCAGCCCGAGTATTACAGGCCGGGCGAGCGCGTCAAGGTTTGAGAACGTCGGTTCGTTTCCATGATTCGATTGAGCCCTGGTATGAACCAACCTGCCGCGGGCGCGGGTTCGTTCTCGCATGACGCTCCAATGTCGCTGTATAGTCCTCGCGCGCTGCCCCTACCGTTCGGTCCGAGGGACGCGCCCAAAGAATGAAACAGTGAAACAGTGACAGAGTGAAACGTGAAAAAGTTGAGATGGGCGTGACCGACAATAGAGTCAACGCAACCGCCGCAACGGGCGAAGCAATCGACTCGGCCCGCGCGTGGCTGACCGTCGTGGCGGGATTCCTCGCCTGCTTCACCCTGTTCGGCGTGGCGTACAGCTTCGGCGCGTTCTTCAAGCCGATGGCGCAGGAGTTCGGCGCCACTCGCGAGGCCACCTCGGCGATCTTCTCGATCACCGGCGCGCTCTATTTCGCGCTCAGCCCGCTCACCGGATACCTGTCCGACCGTTTCGGGCCAAGGCCCGTGGTCGGGGCGGGCGCGATCGCCACCGGCGGCGGAGTCATCCTGACGGCCTTCATCCCGCACCTGTGGTTCGCGTACTTCACTTACAGCCTGGGCGTCGGAATTGGCGTGTCGTGCTGCTACGTGCCGCTGGTCGCGATGATCGCGGGATGGTTCGACCGGCGGCGCAACACGGCCTTGGGCCTCGCGGTTGCGGGCATCGGAGCCGGCACGCTCACGATTCCGCCGCTCTCGGGCGAGCTCATCGTGCATCTCGGATGGCGCCGCGCGTATATGATCCTGGGCATTGCGGCGGCTGCACTGCTGATGCTTTGTGCGGCGCTAGCGAAGCGGCCGCCGGCGGGACCGCAGCACGTCGCGCGTCCGCGGTTCGGGGAATTCATCCGCGAGCGCAACTTCATCGTGCTCTACGTCTCCTCCGCGCTGGCCAACGTCGCGACCGCGATTCCGTTCGTCTTTCTCCCGGTCTACGCGCGCGAGCACGGCATCAGCGAAGTCGCCGCGGCCGCGCTGATAAGTTTCATCGGGCTGACCAGCATGCTCGGCCGCGTCGGCCTGGGTACGCTCGCCGACCGCGTCGGGCTCATCCGGCTCTACCAGGCGGCCGTGCTTGCGCTTGGGCTCTCGTACTTCATCTGGTTCGCGGCGCATGGCTACGCGATGCTGGTGCTGTTCGCGCTCGCGATGGGCGCGAGCTACGGCGGCTACGTCGCGCTCAATCCGTCGGTGGTCGCGGAGTTGTTTGGCGTGGCCGGGATGGGCGTGGTGCTGGGGACGCTCTACACCAGTATCGCGGCGACCGCGCTCTTCGGCCCGCCGATCGTCGGCGCGATCATCGACCGCACCGGAAGCTACCAACTCGGGATTCTCTTCACTATTGCGACGACGCTCGCGGGATTCCTGGTGCTGCTTGCGCTCAGGCCGCGAAGGGTTCCGGCCGCCGAAAATGAAATGCGCTCGGCACTGGCGCATTCCGAAGTGTAATCGAGATGGCGCCGATGGTCATAATCCTTATCGGAGTGGCGGGCTCGGGTAAGACCACGGTTGGGCGCATCCTCGCTGCACGCCTCGGATGCGAGTTTCACGACGCCGACGATCTCCATCCGCCGCAAAATCACGAAAAGATGCACCGCGGGATCGCGCTCACCGACGAAGATCGATTGCCGTGGCTGCACTCCGTGCGAGACCTCGTGCAACGATGCCTCTCTGAGAGGCGATGCGCGGTCATAGCGTGCTCGGCGCTCAAGCAGTCCTACCGCGACTTGCTGATCGTCGACCCGGCGAAGGTCAAGCTGGTGTATCTGAAAGGATCTGAGGCGCTGATCAGGCAGCGGCTCGCGCATCGCGCCGGCCACTTCTTCGATCAGCGGCTGCTGCAGAGCCAATTCGATACGCTCGAAGAGCCGGCGGACGCGATCGTCGTCGATATCTCGGCGACTCCTGAGCAAATCGCCGACACGATCCGCGCTCGCCTGGGCCTGTGAACGGAACGGGAGCTTTGCGGATGTATTCCGCTCAGTGCTCAGCGGCGCGTGAGCTTGTCCACGGCCTCGCGCTCTTCCGCGCTCAGCCTCCATTCTCCGGCCTTGACGTTCTGGCTCACCTGATCGGGCGTGGTGGCGCCGCAAATCACGCTTGAGTTCTGCGGTTCCGACACCAGCCATCCGACCGCCAGTTCGAGCAGCGTATGGCCGCGCTCGCGCGCGAAGCTCTCGAGCTTCTCCAGCAAATCGAAGTTCGGCTCGGTCAGCGTGCGAGTCGCGAGCCTTTCCATCAGCGCCATCCGGGTGCCCTTCGGCAACTCCGCGCCGCGCCGGTACTTGCCGGTCAAGAAGCCGCTCGCCAGCGGAAAAAACGGCAGGATACCGACGCCAAAGTGGCGGCAGGCGGGAATCAATTCGTGCTCGATATGGCGGTCTAACAAGCTGTATTCATTTTGCGCCGAAACGTAGGCCGGAAGGCCGCTGGCGCGCGAGATCCCCAGCGCCTCGGCCAGTTGCCAGGCGGCGAAGTTGCTGCATCCGAGGTAACGAACCTTGCCGGCGTGCACCAGGTCGGCGAGCGCCTCGAGCGTCTCCTCCTGCGGCGTGTCGGCGTCGGGCGTGTGCAGCTGATAGAGGTCGATGTAGTCCGTGTTCAGGCGCCGGAGACTGTCCTCGGCGGCGGCCATCACGTAGCGGCGCGACGCGCCGTGCAGGTAGGGCCCTTCGCCCATCGACATCCCGAACTTGCTCGCGACCACGACTTCGCGCCGGCGCTTGCCGAGCGCCTTGCCCAGCAATTCTTCGGAGCCGCCGCGATTGCCATAGATGTCGGCGGTGTCGAAGAGCGTGACGCCTTGGTCCAGCGCGCGATTCACGATCGCCTTGGTCTGTTCGGCGTCGCACTTGATCCCGAAATTGTTGCAGCCGAGGCCCACGGCCGAAACCTTGAGCCCCGATTTTCCCATGTTGCGGTATTCCACAGCGCCTCTCTTTTTCTTTGCTGCTACTTGTCGAAAATCGCCAGCGGCAGCAGCGCCGAGACCACGAAGTTCGGCACGTCGACTACCTCACTCAGCCGCAAGTCCACCGCCACGCTGCAGATCGCGTAGGCTTGCTGACGGCTCCAGCCGCGCTCCATCAAGAGCGCGATCATGTTCATCAGCGCGTGATGCGCCGCCAGGGTCGCGTTCTCCGATTCGTTGACGCCGTCGCGGATGCACATCCCGGTGGTCGCGATAAACCGCCTCGGCGCGGCCAGTTCGGGCGGCACGAAATACTCGTCGCGCTCGAAGCGCGGGAAGCGAATCTTGTGGCGCGCCGCCTCGCCCTTGCGCAGCGCGAACTTCACCAGCACTGAGGCGCACATCTCGACCGCGGTGCCGCAGGACTCGCCGTCGCCTTGCGCGAAGTGCGCATCGCCGACCGAAAACAGCGCGCCCGGGACGAACACCGGCAGCAACAGCCGCGCGCCCGCGCTCAATTGCTTGATGTCGAGATTGCCGCCATTCTCGCGCGGCGGAATCGTGCGCAGCCCCTCCGACGCGATCGGCTCGCGCGCGGGCACCGCACCCGTCGCCTCGGGCGGAAGGACGAAGCCGCCGCGCTCGCGCAGATTCTCCTCGCGCCGCAGCATCTCGAGCCGCAACTGCTGCGACGGCGCGATCCCGATAGTCCCCATGAACGAACCGTCGCGCACGCGCACTCCGGGAAGCTCGGCCGAAGTGGCCCAGCCGTCGGCAATCTTCCACTTGACGATGAACGGGTCGGGAAATTCGTCGCGCAGGAAGCCGAAACCCGGCATCTGGATCGTGAAACCCCAGTTCGCCGGCTTGAGCTCGCGAATATCCACTTCGAGCAGGTCGCCCGGCTCGGCCCCCTTCACGAATACCGGCCCGGTGAGGGGATGCACGACGCTCATGTCGACCTTGAGCAGGTCGGCGGCGGCGGTCGCCGCGGTGACCTGGCCGTCAAGCGCGTCCCTGGTCTCGAGTTCGACCTCTTCGCCCGGCTCGGCCTCCAGCGCGGGCGGGATATCGCAGTGCCAGCGGTTGTGGCCCTTTAAGGGTTCCCCGGCGCATCGAACGCCATAGTTCACCTTGATGCTTTTCATCTGATGCCGCCTTTCGATTTATGAGTGTCCCTTGCGCCGCCACGGTAGCACTTACTCGCGAAATTCCAAGGTTCGGGATAAGCAGCCCGCACCGCGACGGCGGGAAACCGGGATGGCGTGCGAGCGCTGGTCCGATGGGCGGCCTGAGGCTTATATCGGAGGCGCCGCAGCGCTGTTCGACAAGGAGGGAAATATCACGAACGACGGCGCGCGAAAGTTCTTGAAAAGCTTCATGGAAGCCTTCGCCGCGTGGATCGAGGTCTTTTTGGCTCGCTGAACACCACGTCATCACAGAGAAAATGCCAGCGACTTATTAATGAGACGCTAAGCCAGTAATTGCTACTATTTCACCTAGCCTGACCGCTTTTCGGGCCTTGCGGCCAGATAAACAGTGCCGTTCGTGTAATACTCACATCACAATCTCTTATTCAGATCGTCAAGATACACTATCGATTTCGCTGGCTCGATACCATATTGACAATGGTGTGTACTGCCAAAGCCAATCTACCGTCGAGGCGGATCCCCGATGGAAGGGGTCGGGTTAGACCGCTTTCCATCGTCAGGGTGGGCCGAATGGCTCACTCGCGCCGCCGCGCCGCCGGCGGCGACAACCAACTATTATCGCTCGATCTGGATTTCCGACCTGCATCTCGGCACCCCGCGCTGCAAGGCCGAAGCGCTTTACGACTTCCTGCGCCATCATAAGGCCGACAACCTCTACCTGGTCGGCGATATCGTCGACGGCTGGGTGCTTGGCCCTTCGTGGTATTGGAGCGCCGCACAAACCGCCGTGATTGAGGAGATAGCGGCGTGGCATCGGCGAGGCACGCGGGTCGTGTTCCTGCCCGGCAACCATGACGAGTTCAGCGCCGACCTGGTTCAATCCTTTATTGGCCCGATACCCGTTCTGAGCGAACTGATTCATCAGACGGCCGAAGGGCGCCGGATGCTCGTGATCCACGGCCATCAGTTCGACGGATCGCTCAACCCTAATCGCTGGTTCCTGCGGATGGGTAACCAGGCCTATCTGACCGCGATGCGTATCGACCGCTGGTACAACGGCGACGCCAGGCCGCGGCGCGAGCGCAACGGTCAGCTCTCTTCGTATCTGAAAGGCGGGATCAAGAAGGCGGTCGAATACCTGACCGACTTCAGCGATCGCGCGGTGTCCGAGGCGGCCCGCCGCTACAAAGCCGACGGCGTGATCTGCGGCCACGTTCATCGCCCCGAGCAGCGCCTGATCGGATCCATCTGGTACATCAACGACGGCGATTGGGTGAGCAGTTGCACCGCCGTCGCGGAAGATCGAAACGGCGTGCTCGCGCTGCTGCGATGGGACCGCGCGCGAGGTCATCGCGCCGCGGACGTGCAGGCGTCCGAGGCGCCGCTGTCATGAATCTCGCGCGCGTTTTTCCGCCTCCTTCGGCAGCAGCGCGCGAAACAGAGATCGACCTGATCTTCTTCGATGCGGGCGGAGGCCATCGCGCCTCCGCAACCGCGCTCAAAGCGCTGGCGGAACATGAGCAACGGGGCTGGCAGGTTCGGATGGTGAACCTGCGCGATATCCTGGAACCGATCGACGTCTTCCATCGCCTCACGGGCGTCCGGGTCGAGGATCTGTACAACCGGATGCTCAAGTACGGACTGACTATCGGGACCGGGCCGATGCTGCGCGCGGTCCAGTTCCTGATTCGCCGGATGCATTCGCACAATGTGGCGCTGCTCGCCCGCCATTGGCAGGAGCGGCGGCCCGATCTCGTAGTGTCGCTGATCCCCAATTTCAACCGCGCGATTTTCGAGGGCCTGCGTATCGCGGACCGCGCGCGCAGCCGCCCAACGACGCCGATGGTCACGATCCTTACCGACCTTGCCGATTGCCCGCCGCATTTCTGGATCGAGCGCCAGGAGCAATACCTCATCTGCGGCACCGCAAAAGCGGCCGAGCAGGCACTCGCGATGGGATATCCGCCCGCTCGCGTGCTCCGCACGTCGGGAATGATCGTGCGGCCCGAATTTTATCGGAGACCGGATGTCAGCCGCGAACAGGAACGCCGCCGGCTCGGACTGCGCCCCGACGTGCCGACCGGCCTGGTGATGTTCGGCGGATTCGGCTCGCGCCGCATGCTGACAATCGCGCGGCGCGTGGCCGAAGCCAAGGTGAAGACGCAACTGATTTTTTTGTGCGGCCACAATCAGCGGCTGCGCGAGCAGCTTTCGGCGATGAAGCTGCCGTTTCCGTGTCACGTCGAGGGCTTCACGCGAGACATCCCCCTCCTCATGCAGTTGAGTGACTATTTCGTCGGCAAGCCCGGCCCCGGCAGCGTCAGCGAGGCGCTGGTGATGGACTTGCCGGTGATCGTCGAGCGCAACGCCCGGACCATGGTGCAGGAGCGCTATAACACCGAGTGGATCGAGCGCAATCAGTTTGGCGTGGTGCTGCGCTCGTTCAACGAAATCGTGGCCGGGATCGCGCAGATGCTCGACCCGCCGCGCCTGGCGCATTTTCGCTCCCGCGTGGGCGCGCTCAACAACCGCGCCGTGTTTGAAATCCCCGACCTGCTCGAGGCGCTCATCGCCGCGGCGCCCGGCGAATCCGCGCAGGCTGCATTCCGGGCGCTGGCCTGATAGGAAGGCGCCTGGGAGGGCGCCACGACGATGAAATTTCCGAGCGGGTTTCTGTGGGGCACGGCGACGGCGGCGCATCAGGTCGAGGGTGGCAATATAAACTGCGATTCGTGGCTGCTCGAGCATCTCGACAGCACTATCTATACCGAATCCTCCGGCGACGCCTGCGATCATTACCATCGCTACGCGGACGATATGGCGCTGCTCGCGGGACTCGGCTTCAACGCTTACCGCTTCTCGATCGAATGGGCGCGTATCGAACCCGAAGAGGGTGAGTTTTCCCTCGCGCAACTGGAGCATTACCGGCGGATGCTCGCGGCGTGCCAGCAAAACGGGCTCAAAGCGGTCGTGACGCTGCATCATTTCACCTCGCCGCGATGGCTGGCGGCGCGCGGCGGATGGGAATCGCGCGAGACCGCGCGGCTGTTCGCGCGCTATTGCGAACGCACCGTCGGCCATCTGGGCGATCTGGTCGACGTGGCCTGCACCATCAACGAACTCAACCTGGGCGTTTACCTGCATCAGACCGGCATCCTTCACAGCGACGAGACCATCGTGCGCTCGCCGATGCGGGCGGCGGCGGCGCGCGCGCTGGGTATCGAGCCGAAGATGTTTTCGAGCTTTCCGTTTTGCGTGCGCGCGCGCTCGCGCGACGTGTTGCTGGAGGCCCATCGCCTCGGCGTCCAGGCATTGCGCGCCGGCCCAGGCAAGTTCCCGATCGGGCTGACGCTGGCGATGCGAGAGATGCAGGCGGTAGCGGGTGGCGAGCATCTTCGCGACCGCGCGCGCCACGACGCCGAAGATATATTTCTCGAGGCGGCGCGGCACGACGACTTCATCGGCGTGCAGTGCTACGCGCGCCAGCGCTTCGGCCCGCAAGGCATGCTGCCGCCGGAAACCGGAGTCGAATTCACCCAGATGGGCTACGAATTCCGCCCCGAGGCGCTCGAGGCGACAATTCGCTATGCGAGTGCGAGTACTCAGTTGCCAATCATCGTGACCGAAAACGGCGTCGCCACCGACGACGACACGCGAAGAATCGCCTTCGTCAAACGTGCGATAGCCGGCGTCGCGCGATGCATCAGCGACAAGATCGACGTGCGTGGATACTTCTACTGGACCGCGCTCGACAACTTCGAATGGCTGTTCGGCTACCATCCGAAGTTCGGCCTGATCGCGGTCGATCGCGAAACCCAGCGCCGCATGATCAAGCCGAGCGCCGAATGGCTTGGGCGCATCGCACGCGCCAACGAGATCTAGCGCGGCGCTACCGCTCGCGAGCGCAGACTCCTACCGACTCGCGGCGTTCGTAAGATCGCGGTTCCCCGGGGGACGTCCGTCACTGCATCGTTGCCCCATTTATTCGCGTCCTGTGTAGCGAATCGATTTTTCCTGGACTTATGGCCCCTTTACGCGGAAGTAGGACTATCAATAATGTCAATTGGAATGCTAAAGATACACTCGCTGAAGCACGATGATTATCTGAAAGTGGGAGACCTCAAAGAGTGACCACTCCCTCCGAAAAAGAGGCACGCCAGCGTCTAGCTATCTGCCTGGCAAGGTTGGCGGCGTTCAAGCCCGCAGACTTGGCGCATATGGATCGCAGAAGGTCGACCTTTCGCAAAGGCCTGCCCCACTTCGAGCGCACCGTGAGCCTGTTCCGCCAGGTCGCGCATTCCAACTTGCGGGATGTGCCCCCCGAGTACCTCAACGTTGTCGCCGAGGACGCGGAAAAAACGCTCGCGCAATTTCGCGAAATCCTAAGCTTCACCGGTGAGGGCGTCGAGAATCCTAAGCAAGTGAGTGCCGCGATGATCTCCGCGGTACGCGATGCGTACGAGCCGATCTACGAGAAGCTATCGCCCATCATCCGCGTGCCGGTGAGTGGGCCGGAAGTCGTGCGCAAGCCACAGCGGAAGCTCGCTATCGCTATCGGCGTGGCGGCCGTGGCACTTACCGCCGCAATTATCGGCGCTCACTATGCGGGGTACCTCTACCCTCCGAACATCGGGGTTGCCGGCAAAGTGATGAGCGCGCTGCGCTGAAGCTTCCCGCCTTCGCGAGGACGGCTGCTTCTTCGACGTCAGACGCGTTCGATTATCGACGCGATTCCCTGCCCCACCCCGATACACATCGTGCATAGCGCGTAGCGCGCGTTGCGATGCTCCAGTTCGCGGAGCGCGGTCAGTATCAGCCGCGCGCCGCTCATCCCCAGCGGATGGCCGAGCGCGATCGCACCGCCGTTGGGATTGACCTGCTCGGCATCATCGGCAAGCCCAAGCTGGCGCAGGACCGCGAGCGACTGCGCGGCGAACGCTTCGTTGAGTTCGACAACATCGATGTCGCGAAGGGCGATACGAGTCAGCTCGAGCGCCTTGCGCGAGGCCGGCGCCGGCCCGATTCCCATTATTCGTGGCGGCACGCCGGCGGTCGCGGCGCCAACCACTCGCGCGCGCGGCTTCAGTCTGTATTCCTTCACCGCAGCTTCCGAAGCCACGATGAGCGCCGCGGCGCCGTCGTTGACGCCCGACGCGTTGCCCGCGGTCACCGAGCTTGACGGGCCGAACAGCGCCGGCAAACCGGCCAACGTTTCGAGCGTCGTGTCGGTGCGCGGATGCTCGTCGATGCTCACCGTGACGGTCTCGCGCCGCCCGGCGATCTTGACCGGCACGATCTCTTCGGCGAAGCGGCCCGCCACCTGCGCCCGCTTCGCGCGCATCTGGCTGCGGTAGGCGAATGCGTCCTGGTCGGCGCGCGAGACCTCGAAATCCGCCGCTACATTGTCGGAGGTCTCGGGCATCGAGTCGACGCCATAGGCCTTCTTCATCGCGGGATTGACGAAGCGCCATCCGATGGTCGTGTCGTAGATCTCGGCGTTGCGCGAAAAGGCGCTCGTCGCCTTGGGCATCACAAACGGCGCGCGCGACATGCACTCCACTCCGCCCGCAATCACCACATTGGCCTCGCCGGTCTTGACCGCCCGCGCCGCCTGCACCACGGCCTCCATCCCGGATCCGCAGAGGCGATTGACGGTGACGCCGCTCACGTCGACCGGCAATCCGGCCAGCAGCGCAGCCATCCGAGCGACGTTGCGATTGTCTTCGCCGGCCTGGTTGGCGCAGCCGAAAATGACGTCGCTTACGCGGCTCCAATCGATCGAGGGGTTACGCTGGAGGAGCGTCCTTATCGGGATCGCCGCGAGATCATCGGTCCTGACCCCGGACAGCGCTCCGCCGTAGCGTCCAATCGGCGTCCGCACCGCATCGCAGATGAAAGCTTCTGCCATCGCTCAGTCCTTCCTTAGTAGTCTTCTAGTGTTGTCCTGGTATTGCGTATATCGCCTCATACCGCGTGACGCCGGCGGCGTGATTGCCTTGACCGCGGCACCGCGGGCCGCGCGGGCCGGATCGATCTCGGCCGCCGCGAAGACGGTCCTGCGGCAGCCGCGGCCAGCGTGAAATCAAATTCGATCGCGTCCGGCGCTCGCTCGCCCTTGCCGTTTGCCGTGCGGCTCTTGTGATAGCCGACGGTCAGCGATTGTTTGGCGCCGAATACCACGTCCGATTCGATATAGGAATCACCGGCAATATAGAGTGCGGTAATCAGTGGCTCGTAGCCCTCGGCGGTGATTATGAAGTGGATATGCGCTGGACGGTACGGATCGCGGCCTTGCGCGCGGAGCAGCACGCCCACCGGCCCATCGTCCGGCACGGGATAGCTTTTCGGTTTGACCGAGCGGAACTCGTAGCGTCCGTCCGCGCCGGTGCGAAACCTGCCGCGCAGGTTCATACCTGTCAGGTGCTCCTCCTGGATGTCGTACTTGCCGTTGGGACCGGCCTGCCATACGTCCAGCAGCGCGTCGGCAAGCGGACGGCCGTGCGCACCCGTCACCTGCCCGCGCAACACGACTGTCTCTCCCGGCGTGTCGCCCGCGATGCTCGCGCCGAGCGGTTGCTCCGGCGCGCCATTGCGATAGAACGGTCCCAGCAAACTCGAATCGGTGCCGTGCTCCAGGCGCCGATGCCGTACCAGGTCGACCATCGCGCTCACGCCGAGCGTGTCGGATAGCAGGATGAACTCCTGGCGCTTGTCGTCGGTGATATGGCCCACGGCGGTCAGGAACTCGATTCCGGTCTTCCATTCGGCGGGAGTGAGTGCGGTCTCGCGCACGAAGCCGTGCATATGGCGGATGAGGGAGGTCATGATCTCCTTCATCCGGGGATTGGGCGCTTTGGCAAGCCGCGCGAGCGCCGCCGCCGTGAGGCCGTTTTCAGTCAGTGTTTTCATCGCGCACCCTCGTCTTCATCGATAAGGAGTTTTGAACCCCTCGTTGTCCAAGAAAGCTTCGCAGACCCACGCGCTCGGCATCTCTTAACCTCTCCTTGGACGAGGAGAGGGAACAACATTACGCGCCTGCGGCGTGGGCTCGCGCCGTGCGCTCGTTCAGATCGCGCAATACCGCCAACTCGGCGGCCGACGGCGCCGCGGTCTCGGCGAGGTCCGCCGCAATTTTTAGCGGCCATCCAGTGGCCGCTATCGCCTGTTCGACCGTGACTCCGGGATGCAGGCTGGTGAGCGTAAGCTCTTTGGTCAGCGGATCGGGCGTGAGAATTCCGAGGTCGGTTATCACGGCGCTGGGCCCGCGGCCCGGCATCCCAAGCTTATCGCGGCGGTCGCCGCCGTCCAGGTACCCGGCCGAGGTAACGAAGTCGAGCCTCGCGACGAATGCGCGCTTGCTCTGGCGCAGCATGATCAGGACCTCGCGCGCGCTGCACGCGATCTCTGCCGCGCCGCCGGCGCCCGGCAACCGCACCTGCGGCGAGCGGTAATCCCCGACCACGGTGGTGTTGAGATTGGCGAAGCGATCGATCTGGGCAGCGCCGAGGAAGCCGACGTCCACCCGGCAACCTTGCAACCAGTAGGCAAAGATCTCCGTGATCGAGACCACGGTATCGGCGGTCTCGGCCAACTCTCCGTCGCCGATCGAGAGCGGCAATACGCTCGGTTTCGCGCCGATCGTGCCCGATTCATAAATCAGCACCGCGTTGGTTGCGTGCGTGAGCCGGGCCAGGTTGGCCGCGGCGCTCGGCAATCCGATTCCGACGAAGCACACCGCTCGATCGCGCAGCATGCGCGCCGCCGCGACCGTCATCATCTCGTCGGCGCCGTATTGCGGTTCAGCCATTGGCCGCCTGAAGCCCGCGCTTGCCGCCCGCCGAAGCGATCGCCGGAGCAATCCTGCGCCGGAACTCCGCGAAGTCCGCGGCCGCGAGTACGTTACGCTCGATCCAGTCGGTAAAGCCCTGGCGCTCGCGCGCGATCTCGTCCCACTGCTGATAAAATGAATTGTCGCGCGGATAGTAACCCAGCGCGTAGGACGGAAACGCGCCGCCCGGAACCTCGCAGACGGCGCCCACCACCCATCCGGGCAGCACCACGGAGTTCGCGCGCGGCTCGAGCTGCTCGACGATCTCCTCGACCGTTACGATCGATCGCCGCGCCGCCATCACGACCTCCTTCTGAACTCCCACGATACCCCACAACAAGACGTTGCCCTTGCGATCGGCCTGCTGGGCGTGGACCACCGCTACGTCCGGGCGAATCGCCGGCACCGCGGCGAGCCGCTCGCCGGTAAATGGGCAATCGATGAATTTCACCCTCGGATTGTACTTGGGCAGGTCGGAACCGAGGTAGCCGCGGAGAACGCCGAAGGGAAGATTGGCGGCGCCCGCCGCGTAGGCCGTCGCCATCCCGGCGTGGCTGTGCTCTTCGATTTCAAGCTGCCGCGGCCATCGATGCTCGATCGCGTCGCGCAGCCGATGCAGCGAGCCGACACCCGGATTGCCGCCCCACGAGAACACCAGCTTGCGCGCGCATCCCATCCCGATGAGCTGATCGTAGATAAGGTCGGGCGTCATCCGCACCAACGTGAGATCGCGCCGGCGCTGGCGGATGATCTCGTGGCCGGCGGCCGAGGGAATCAGATGAGTGAATCCCTCCAGCGCAACGACGTCGCCGTCGCGCACGAATTCGCGGATCGCCGCCTTAAGATCGAGAATCAGCGCCATCGCCGTCGCGTCAACGCTGATAGTACGGCGGCAGCTTCGCGTCCACGTTGACCCACACCGACTTCGGACTGGTGTATTCTTCCATCGACTCGATCCCGAGGTCGCGGCCGTAGCCGGAACTGCGCACTCCGCCGAACGGCGATCCCGGATTGGCGCGCTTGTAGCAATTTATCCAGACCATCCCGGTGATGATTTGCCGGGCTACGCGATGCGCGCGCGAAAGGTTGGTGGTCCATAGCCCGCCGCCGAGGCCATAGACCGTGTCGTTGGCGATGGCGACGACCTCGTCTTCATGCTTGAACGTGGTGACGGTCACGAAGGGGCCGAAGACCTCCTCCTGGCAGACGCGATCCTTAGGCCGCGCGCGAACCACGGTCGGCATCACGTAGCATCCCTTCGCCAACTCGGCATCGGCGGGCACCTTGCCGCCGAGCAGGATTTCGCCGCCCTCTTCGCGCGCGACCTTGCAGTAGGAAAGCACGCGGTCGCGATGCGCCAGCGAAGTCAGCGGCCCCATCTCGGTCTGCGGATCAAGCGGATTGCCAAGCTTGATCGACGCCGCGAGCTTCAGGAAACGGTCGAGAAATTTATCCGCGATGCTTTCGTGCAGCAGCAGGCGCGAGCCCGCGATACAGGCCTGGCCCTGGTTATGGAAGATCGCGAACGCGCTGCCGTTGAGCGCCGCCTCGAGGTCGGCGTCGTCGAACACGATATTGGCGCCCTTGCCGCCGAGCTCGAGTTGGACGCGCTTGAGGTTGCCCGAGGAGGCTTGCACGATTCTCCGCCCTGTGGCGGTCGAACCGGTG
Source organism: uncultured delta proteobacterium (assembly GCA_963771325.1). Taxonomy (GTDB): domain Bacteria; phylum Desulfobacterota; class Binatia; order Binatales; family Binataceae; genus JAKAVN01. Next base: position 41,495 of record CAVYTJ010000010.1, read on the forward strand.
AACGCGATTTTCTGCACCTGCGGATGCTCGGCGAGGTATTGGCCGGCGACGTTGCCGTAGCCGGGAAGAATATTGACCACGCCGGGCGGAAAGCCGACCTCGCGCATCAGCTCCGCCACCTTGAGCGAGCTTAGCGGCGTCAACTCGGCCGGCTTCATCACCACGCAATTCCCCGCGGCCAGCGCCGGCCCCATCTTCCAGCTCGTAAACATGATCGGAAAGTTCCACGGCACGACCTGTCCCACCACGCCCAGCGGCTCGTGCTCGATGTAGTTGAGAAAGCCGGGATCCACCGGCACCAGGCGTCCCTGGAGCTTGTCGGCCATCCCGCCGAAGTAACGGAAGGTCGCGGCGGTGCGCGGCACGTCGAGCATCCGCGTGTCGCGGATCGGATGGCCGGTGTCGATCGATTCGACGTGCGCCAACTCCTCCGCCCTCGCTTCGATCGCGTCGGCCAGCTTCAGCAGCAGCCGCCCGCGGTCGGCCGCCGCGATCCCGCGCCAGGCGGGGAAGGCTTTGGTTGCGGCCGCGACCGCCTTGTCGATATCGATCTCGCGGGCCTCGGCGACGTCGGCAATTTTCGAGTTGTCGTGGGGGTTGAAGACTTCGATTCTGCCGCGCGCCTCAGCGTCGACAAATTCACCCGCGATGAATAGCTTGTTCTGCAACTGCATAATTTACTTTCCCATTCAGATTCGGACGGTGAACAGCGGCGCCGAAGCATGCCGCCCGCCTTTGACTGACTACCGTGCCCGTTCGGCTAAAAATCCACCGGATTGGATTTCAGGCGCTTGCTCGCGTAAAGCTCGGGCAACGTGGCGTCGTTGTTCTCCCACACCAGCAGAATCGAGCGCTTGGGCGAATAGCCCTGATGACGGATGTCGGCCGGCATCGCCGAGACGTCGCCCGCCTTCATCACTACCCGCGCCCGCGGTTCGCCGGTGTCGCGGTCGCTCACGTCCCATTGGATCTCGTCGCTCAACTGCACGAACCACTCCACGCGGTCGTTGCCGTGGATGACCGGCAGCATGTACTCCTCGGTGGTCGCGCAGATCAGGCTGTCCTTGACCGCAGCGCAGACCGACGGATTCCAGGTGACGTCCGAGCGCGACACGTAACCGAAGAAATTGAAAGCATGGACTTCGTTCTCGAAGCCCGGCTCGGCATGTATCTCGGGCTGGTCCTGCGCGACGTCGGCGAGTTGGCGGTTGACCGGATTGCCGCCCGCGTCGGAGCGCAGCGGGATGTCGTCCTTCAGTCCGACCATCCGTTTGGCGGTCAGCCGTTTGCGCGTGATCGCTTTGCTGTTGCTGCCATGCTTGGGGCCGAATGCGCTGCCGGTCTCCTGCGGCGCGGCGAAGGGATCGAAGCCCTCGTTGGTCCAGTCCTCGAGCAGCGCCTCGAACATCGCCTTTACGTCATCGCTCTTGAAATTTTCGACGTGCTCCCGATTGTGCTTGCGGTAGCCGCTGTTGTAGAGCCCGGCGAAGACGTCGACGTTGCCGTAGTGATTGGTGGTGCCAAAGACGCCGTCGAAATTGACGGTGCCGTAAAAGAAGCTCCAGGCGAGATCGCGTATCATCGCGCGCAGGAACAGGTCGACCGGCATCGAATGAGTGCCGTCCGGCCACGTGATATGCGCGAAATACTCATCGCGCTCGAACTTGAATCCTCCCAGCGCGAAACTCCGATAGCCAAAATCGTTGACCGAACTATCGGATCGGATCGCAGACTGTTTAGTCGCCGCCATTACTTAGTCCTCCGGGGTCGAATCTACTTTTGGCAGATGTCATCACTTTTGGCAGATGTCTTGCCATCGCTCGAGCGTGAGATCGCCGAGCACGCTCTGGAGCAGGATCACGCCCGGGCGGGCCGCGTGGAACTGGTACGCCGCACCCTTGGGCAACAGCGCCATGTGACCGCGCCGCGCAACGATATGGCCCATCCGCTTGCCCTTGGGCGTTCCCTCCAGCATCGTGGTGCCCTCGTGCGCTTCGGCCACGGCGGGCGTGTCGAGCTTGACGAGGCGAATCTCGACCTCGCCGTCCATGATAATCGCCGACTCGTCGTGCGAGGCCGTATACCACGGCGAGGTTCCCTCGGCCCGTATCGCTTCGAGCACGTACTTGAGGTTCTTGCCGACCGCGACTTTTTCGTAGGGCTCGGACTTCGACGCCACCTCGAAGATGTTCGAGAAGGCGTAGTTGCGCGGATCGTCATTGATGACCTCAACGCCGCCTTTCTCGTAGTGCTCGAGCGATCCGAAGCGCGTCTTGCGCCGCATCATTTTCGGATCTTCCATGTCGCGTGATTCCTCCGGGTCGTGTTGTACCTTCGCAGAGTGGACGACGGCGCGTCACGTGAACTCAGCGCATCCGTAGCACTTTGCCGCAGCCGATGCCAACCGGCACCGGCGGGCCAGGTTTTAATGATACCCAGCACGAGGAAGCGCCACGGAGGACAGACATCTGGCGCTTCCTCGCTCGACCCCCACCCCCATCCTCCCCGAAGACAACTGGGGAGGAGGTCAGAGTCAGAAATCGCTCGACCATTACACTGGCAGGTCAGAAGGCGTCCAAGGACTTCCAGATGAAAAGATAAGGGGGGGCGATTCGAGGGAATCGCCCCCCTTTCCGGATTGAAGAATATGAACGCGCGATAGTCTAGGCGGCGCGGGCCGACTCCGCCGGCAGCTTGAGTTCCGCCGGCTCCGGCAGCGGCGCCGTCTTCCATTTCTTGAGCTCAGGCAACACGTGCTTGGCGAAGCACCTGATGTTGCGTTCGGCCTCGTCGAACGGCATCCCGGCGTAGCTGAAATTGCCCAGCAGGCCGTTGTTGTCGATCGTCTCCTGCATGAACTTGAGCTTCTCGAGCACCTCGGCCGGCGTCCCGAACGGCATCAACGAGGCGAAGTCCTTGGCCGCGTTGTCCATCCCGTGGCGCGCGATATATTTGCTGACCCCACTGTAGAACTCGTAACTCTTGTTCTGGCCGAATTTCTCCGAGGTCATCTCATAGTGCTTCATCGCCGTGTGGTAGTAGTCGGTGATGTACTTCAGCCCGAGCTCTTGCGCGCGGGCGCGATCCTCGTCGACAAAGATGAACCCGCCCGAGAGCGGCGGCGGCGGCTCGGTGCCGTTAACCTCGCGCCAGACCTTGTGGTAGACCTCGAAATCCTTCTTGACCGCGTCCCACGGCTTTTGCGGAATCACCAGCACGCCGACTCCCAGCTTCGCCATGATCGGCATCGACTCGGGCGAGACAGCCGCGGCATAGCTGCGGCCGCGGAACGAGCGCGCCGGGAAAGGCCGGATGTCGCGCCGGGGCTGATTGGTGTGACGGCCGCCCTCCATGTAGCCCTTCTCCAGGGCGTTGAGCACCAGTTCGGCGTACTCGACGAAGAGATTGCGGCCCTCGTTCTGATCGAGGCGGAAACCCTCGTACTCGATTCGCGCAAGCCCGCGCCCAAGCCCTAGGATGAAGCGGCCGTTGGAGAGATGGTCAAGCAGCGAGGCCTGCTCGGCGACCCGAATCGGATCGTGCCAGGGCAGCACGACCACCATCGAGCCGAGCTTCACGTGCTTGGTCTTGCCCGCCATGTACGACAGGAATTGCAGCACGTCGGGGCACATCGTGTAATCGTCGAAGTGATGCTCGACCGACCAGACCGAGTCGAATCCGAGTGGCTCGGCCATCTCGGCAAACCGCAATTCGTTGCGGTAAACCTCGGCGTCGGAATGCGCGTTGTTGGGATTTTGAAAAGCTGCTCCGTAACCTACGTGCATGGGATTCTCCTAATGTAGTGTCGGCCGCCGTCGTTGTCCGTGTACGGCCGTAGTGCCGTCACGGTCCGCGGAGGCCATCCTTTGATGTAGCGCAGTCGGGCCCCATTTTTCCAGATGGCGGTTTTCGCCGGTTGAGCGGATTGGGTGGGAAAAGGCGGAAAAATGACGCGATTGCGTTTCACACCGGCGCGGTCATCAAGCGATAATGGCGCCACAATGGCCCGCGCGGGAGGAACGCGAACGATGCTGCTCGACAACGCCAAGGGAAATTACAAATTCGTCCGCGGCTATGGCGCGCCCTTTTCATCGGGTGCGCTGGCCGACTCCGGATTCGAGATCGTCCACGCGAGCTTCAAGCCACTCGCCCGACTGGCCGACGGCTACGCGCTAATCGAGCGCCACATGCGCGAGGCGGGACGCCCGCTCAACGCCGTATGCGGTATCGAGTTGCGCATCCCCGCGGCGCTGACGCCCGCGGGCTTCGACGAGTTCAACCGCCCGTATATCGAACGCCTGACGGCGTGGGGCGTGATGGTCGACGGACTCAATCCGGTCGCGCGCACCAACGTCGCGCCGGAGTCCAACCCGCCGCTCGCCGATCCGTCGCTCTACGGCTTCTACTACACGGTGCCGGCCGTGGGCGCCGCGCGGCCGGCCTTCGTGCTCGCGGGCGTGCCCGAAGTGGCCTCGCGCGAGGGCGGAAAAAGAGAGGTCGTGGCAGCCGGCGACGTCTCGCTGGTGGGATTGCGGCGCAAGAACGCGTGCATCCTTGAAGCGCTGGGCGGGTTGCTGCGCGAGATGAAACTTGGATGGAGCGAGGCGTCGGCGGTGAACCTCTACACGGTGCACGACGTGCATCCGCTGTTCGCGAGCGATTTGCTGCCGGCGCTTGGAGTGGCAGCGTATCGGGGTATCCGATGGCATTACACGCGGCCGCCGGTGATCGGGCTGGAGCTGGAAATCGACGGCTACGCGGCGCGGCAGGAACTGGTGCTCGCGCCGTAAGCGCTGACTCGCACAAGGAAACGGCCGTCCACAGTGCAGTGTCACTTTGGTGACACTGCACTGTCTCATTTACCGACATCACTTCTCTCCTGCGCGTCTAATCTTTGCTTAGCCGCGCGTCTTTCGGGCATCGGTTTTGCTCCTTCTCTTAGTTCGCCACCGCTCTGCGTGGCGCTTCAGGATGGGACTCGCCGCGGAAATTCTCTGGTCAAGATCGCGCTGGAATTCGTCCGGACACGCAGCGATTGGCCGTCCTGCCGAAGTAGCCGAGAACTTTAGCGCAGGGTTGGCGGCCGCCAACCTGCGTTGGCTGATGGTCATGTTCCGCGTCGGGACGTTGATGATCGCGGTCTTCCAGGCCGCAAATATCCTGCGGCTTGTCTATCTCGCGAATATTCCCGCATCCGTCAAAGAGCCGGCGGCGCTCGGAATCGATTTGCTTATCAGCGGTTCTGCCGTGTCTCGCCTTTGCGCTCAGCTTTAGCGGATGGTTCGTCAGCCATTGGCGCGAGGTCACACTGGCGCTGTGCATCGCGCTGGTCGGACTTACGGCTTGGACGAATGTGATCCGCCATGAGAACGTGCCGATGTTTGTCGAGACGCTGCTCCTGCTGGTCGGAACCGGCGCACTCGTTCCATGGAGCGAACGCTGGCAGGCAGGATTGAGCGTCTTTTGTCTGAGCGCGTTTGCGCTCGATCAGGCACTGACACCGACGGCCGATTCGTACGTGTACCTCAGATGGCTTGGAATGATAGCGGGCGCGCTGGTGGCCCAGAACGCGGTACACCTGACCGGTCTCTATCGCCGCGGCCTCGCCGAGCGCTACGCGGCGCTGGTGCAGAGCGAGCGGCGGAGCGCCGAGAGCGAGGCCAAACTGCGCAGAATCTTCGAATCGACCAGCGACGCGATCGTGATCTTCAGTCTGGTCGACGGCCGCACTATCGAGGTCAACAACGAGTTCACGCGGGTCACGGGTTACACGCGCGAAGATGCGCTCAACGCGCCCCACGGCAAACTGCCGGTGTGGGGAAACAAGGAGCTCGGCCGCCTCTTTTTTCGCGAGCTGGAAACCAACGGCATCCTGCGCAACCTGGAAGCTCAGATACGCAATCGCGACGGCACACTCGCGCCCTTTCTGCTGTCGGGCTCGACCGTCGAACTTGACGGCGAGCTGTGCGCGATCACAATCGCGCGCGACATCGCCGCGCTCAAGCGCACGCAGGACGAGCTGATGGCGGCGCGCGAGCAGGTACTGATCGCCTCGCGGGCCAAATCCGAGTTCCTCTCAAACATGTCGCACGAGATTCGCACGCCGATGAACGCGGTCCTCGGGATGGCCGAAGTGCTGTCGGAAACCAATCTCGACGCCGATCAACTCCGCTACCTCGAGACCATGCGTTTCAACGGCAGCACGCTGCTCACGCTGCTCGACGATATCCTCGACCTCGCCAACGTTGAGAGCGGCCGTCTGCAACTGGAGAAGGCCGAATTCGACCTCGGCGACCTGGTCGAGAAGAGCGTCGAAACGCTTACGGTGCGCGCTCACGGCAAGGGGCTGGAGCTGGTGGCGCGGATCGCGCCCGGCACGCCGACGCGGCGGGTGGGTGATCCGCTGAGACTCCGTCAGGTGCTGATGAACCTGCTCGGCAACGCGATTAAATTTACCGAGTTGGGCGCGGTCGAGCTGACGGTCGCCACCGAAGACGGGTTGCGAGACGACATGAAAGATGGCGCGCAAAACGGCGACGCAAAGGGCGGCAGGGACGGCGGCGTGCTCTTCTCGATCGCCGACACCGGGGTCGGAATCGAGGCAGCCAAGCTCGGCGCGATCTTCTCCGATTTCAGCCAGGGCGATTCTTCCGACACACGTAAGTACGGCGGCAGTGGGCTCGGCCTGGCGATCGCGACGCGGCTGGTGGCGCTGATGGGCGGGCGGATCTGGGTCGAGAGCGAGCACGGCAAGGGCAGCACGTTTTATTTCATCGCACCGCTCGAGGAGTCCAACACTGTGAGCGAAAAAACCCCCAGCTATGACCTGCACGGCCTGAGCGCCCTGGTGGCCGATCGCAACGCCACCAATCGGCGGATCTTCGTCGAAACTCTCGGCCACTATGGTGCAACGGTCGCGGAGGCGTCCACGGTCCAGGAGACCATCGCGGCGCTACGCGAGGCGCTGCGCCTCGGGCGGCCATTTGACCTCGTATTCGGCGATTGCCAAATGCCGGGAATCGAGCAGATCGAGCGCCTGGCAACGGACGGATGCGCCTGCGGCGCGGCGATGATCATCCCGATGCTGACCACCGACGATCTGAACTCCAAACTCGCGCGCGTGCGCCGGCTCGGCTTCCAGAGCCATCTGCTCAAGCCCGTGCGCCGCTCGGACCTGCTCGAGGTAATCGCGCGCGCCGCGCGAAACCTCCCGGGCCGCGCCGCGCTCGCGTCAAATGGCCATCCGGACGCGACAACGGCGCCGGCCCTGAGCGCGTCGTCCCCGGCGCCGCTCACGCCCTCGCCAGCCATTGCCGTGACCGCTGCTTCTCCCACTGCCTCTCCCGCGGCCACCACGCAGCCTTTGCGCATCCTGCTTGTTGAGGATTCGCCGGACAATCGCCTGCTGATCACGGCCTACTTCAAGCGCCTTCCCTACGAAGTCGAAACCGCCGAAAACGGCAAAGTCGCGGTCGAGAAATTCACCTCCGGCCACTATGACGTAGTCCTGATGGACATTCAGATGCCTGTGATGGACGGTTACACGGCGGTGCGGACTATCCGCGCCTGGGAGACGGAGCATCGGCGGCCCGCGACACCGATCCTGGCGCTGACCGCGTCGACACTCGACCAGGACATCCCGCGCGCTTTCGCGGCGGGCTGCAATGCGCACATCGCCAAGCCCGTGCGCAAGGCAACGCTGCTCGCGGCGATCGAAGAAACGCTAGCGCTCGTCGCGGCCGGCATAGCCAAGCCCACGCACGCCGCCCCCGCGGCGCCGTCGCCCGCGGAAACGCGGGTCAACGGCGTCCCGCACTGAGCCGCAGGCGCCGCCAGGGCTGCGACGGACGAAATCCGTCGCAGCCCTGGCGGCGCCGGGTTGAGTGCGGAGCGCCAATTGCCTACCTTCTCATCTGGAGCCTCGGCGCCGGGGACGCGCGCCGCAAAGCGGCGCACGTCCCCGGCGCCGATCCGTCCGCACACGTGACCACCCTGACGAATCCGCCGCCGGCGCCCCTCGCCAACGATCGCTCCGCCGCGGGCGCGGTCGCGCCTCCCGCGAACGCGGCCTCGCCCGGCACGGGCGCGGCGTTGCCCGCCGGCGCCGACGGCGGCGCGGGCAAGGCCGCCTTCGTGCGCGCGATGTTCGCGCGTATCGTGCCGCGCTACGACCTCGTCAACCGGTTGATGACGATGGGACTCGACCGCCGATGGCGCCGCGAGACGGCCGCGATTGCGCGGCCGTCCGGCGCCCTGGCGCTCGACATCGCAACCGGCACCGGCGATCTCGCGCTCGAACTGGCGCGCCAGGGAGCGCGCCGCGTCGTCGGCGCGGATTTCTGCGCCGGCATGCTGACCGCCGCGGTGGCCAAGGCCGCGCGAGCCGGCGGAGCCGGCTCGCGCGGCCTTGGCCACCGCGGCGGGATCGACTTCGTCGCCGGCGATACCACCCGGCTTCCGTTCCACGACGATACTTTCGATTGCATCGTCAACGGCTTCATGTTGCGCAACGTGACTGACCTGTCCGCCGCTTTCGGCGAACTCGGACGCGTGCTCAAGCCGGGCGGCCGGCTCGCTTGTCTTGACCTCACGCCGCCGCGCGGCCCGCTGCACGGTCTCTTCGGCTTCTACATCGGACGCATCGTGCCGCTGTTGGGCGGCGTGGTGAGCGGCCACTACTTCGCCTACCGATGGCTCGGCCAGTCGCTGCGCCCGCATCCCGACGCCGACACGATGGCCGCGATCATGCGCGCCGCGGGGCTCGGCGAGGTCGGCTATCGTTTAACCGGTTTCGGCACGGTGGCGATCCACTATGCGGTCAAGCCCGGCACCTCCGAGCGTGCCGGCCGCGGCATGCACGACGGACGCGATATGCGCGTTGAGAGCGATGGACCCGGCACTGCTTGAATGGTGCCTGCGGCTCGTCGCATGCCGCAGCGTCACCGCCGAAGGCACGCGGCAGATCGCGGAGCTGTGCGCCTCCGAGATGCTTGCGCCGGCCGGAATCACCGCACGCCTCATCGCTTCGACACGCGAGGGCGCCGAACAGGTGAATCTCGTCGCGTCGATCCGCGGCCGCGAAGCGTCGCTGAGGCCGATCGTGCTCAATACCCATCTCGACACCGTCCCGCCGGGCGCGCCGGAGCTATGGACCGCTTGTGGCGGCGACCCGTTTACCGCGCGCGTCGACGGCGATCGCATCTACGGGCTCGGCGCTGCCGATACCAAGCTAGACTTGGCCGCCAAGGTCTTCGCACTCACCGCAATCCGCACGCCGCGGCGCGACGTTCACCTGGTCGGTAGCTTCGGCGAAGAGCACGGACTTACCGGCGCCAGGGAGATCGTCGAGGCGGCGATCCTGCCGGCGGGAGCGCTGGCTTTCGTGGGCGAGCCGTCGCGCCTGGAGGTCATCACCGCACACAAGGGCCTGATGGTGTTCGAGCTGAGGCTGGGCTTCACGCCGCTTAGGATTGACGAGCCGACGCAGGTGCGGCGGATGACGTTTGCCGGCAAGGCCGCCCATTCCAGCACTCCGGCGCTCGGCGTGAACGCGATCGAAATCGCGCTTCAGGCGATGGCGATCAACCCCAAGCTTAACCTGGCGGCGATCTCGGGCGGCACCGCGGTCAACGTGGTGCCGGCGCGATGCGACGTCGTGGTCGCAACCGACGCCGCTCTCGACGTTCCGATCGGCGGCGCGACCCAGACCGAGAATTTCGACGGGCGGATCGCGGAGATCATCCCGCTCGAAGTGATCACCATGACGACCAGATTCATCGCCGCGCTCAGGCGCTATGCCGATAGCAACGGTGGCGAGGAACCCGGCTACGCGGCCCCGACACTGACTTGCAATCCTGGCGTGATCCGATCCGCATCCGGTTCGATGACGCTGGAATTCGAACTGCGCCCGCCACCCGGCCTCGCGCTGGACGATGTTCGCGCGGGGGTCGCGCGGGTGGTCGAGGAAATTTCGCGCACCGCGGTGGGTATGTCCGTAACACTTGGTGAAAAGCGCGCCAATCCGGGCTTCCGCGCCGCGGCGGCGAGCGAGACGGTCGAGATCGCGATGGGCGCGTTGGCGAGCGCGGGCCTGGAGCTCAAGTCGGGCGTGAAGGCGGGATGCACCGAGGCGGGCGTTTACGCCGCGGCAGGGCTCGAGCCGGTGGTGATCGGGCCGGGGCCGTCGACCGGAGTGATCCACGCGCCCAACGAATACAATTTTCTCTCGGACGTCGAAGCGGCCGTGCGCTTTTACCGCGCACTGCTCGATATGTAGACGGTCGCGATACCGAATGTAGGCGGCGTGATACCGCTGCTCAAGCTACGGCAGCGGGACGGCCTCGACGGACGCGCCTTCGGCCAGACCCAGTGCCTCGATCACGCCTGGCGGCACCACCAGCCGTCCCTCCTCGGCTTCCAGCGCGCTCGCCTGCACCGCGCGAAAGCCCCGATGCGAGTCTTCGTGCGCTACCATGTATGGGCGCGCGTGCTCGGCCGGTGGCTCGCCCATCCTCAATTTAAGCGTCCGCCGCTGCCGGACGGGAATCAGTTCGGCGGTCGGCGCGCCGTAATATGGGCCACCATCGAACGGATCGATCTGGTTGAGAAACTTCATCCCGGCTTGCTCCAGCAGCTTGACCGCGCCGCGGCTCTCCTCGCGCACGGCTCCGATCGCCGCGCGCACTTCGTCGGGCATCAGGAAAGTATAGAGCGGCGCGTCAGGAAACAGCGCGGGGATGAACTCCTTGTCGTGGGCCGAGAGCCGGTCGGCCTCGCGAAACGATAGCCCGGTGACGCGCCTTCCGTAGTGGTCCCAGAAGACGTTGCCCTGGTCGTCCACCGTCGGGGGCAGCATCTCGGCGATCACCCGGTCCTGAAAGCGCTTGAGATGGCGTCCGATATAGGCGAAGCGCACCCACGAGAGCTGCTTGCCGATCCGCTCGGGGCGACGGCGCATCGCTTGCGTCACGATCAGCCCGCCGGTCTCGGTCGGCCCGTCCATCGAATGACGCAGCCGCAGATAGGTGTGCCGGAACATCTTGCGGAGCCGCGCCGAGTAGCGCTCGTCGCTATCGATTTCGAGGTAGTAGTGCGGGCTCTGCGGCGTGCCGTGCTGACCGATGATCATCGAGGCGCCGGCAATCGCACGAGTCGCAATCTCCTCAGCGCAGAAGATATAGACCGCGCGAGCACGATTGGCGATTTGGCCGCGAAAAGACTTTGCCGAACGCGCGAGCATCTCGGCCATCTCCGCCGAATCCGTTGGCAGATTGATCGAATTGAGTTCGCGCGCCAGGCGCAGCAGGCGCCGATGGTCGGTGACACGGGCTTCGCGGATGAGAAAGGCCGGCTGCGCGGCATCCATGGCGACCGGATACTAGCATGTCGCACCCTACGCAGGGCGCAAAATCGAGCGCTGTGCCACGTCAAGGGACAAGTTGAATTAGATTGTTGGGTCGGATAACTTTGGGCTGGGCCGGTATTTGACCGGCCGCACAGGAGGTGTGGTGTGATGGAGTTGCCGAAGTGCCAAAAGTGTAACAATGGCACTCTGATCCCACTTTCGGACTATGGCCAGGAAGGCGCTTCGGTGATTTTCAAGGCGTGGGTTTGCACCAATCCGGAGTGTGGCTTCAGCCTGAGGGTCGACAAAGGTGAAGTGACCTACGGCAAGCGGATCGAGACCAAGCACTAGCGCGTCCGCCGCCGAACCAGACATCGCAAGGGGCGGTCCCACGAGGGCCGCCCCTTTTTTAATTCGCCGCGTGCGCTTCTCCTTACGGCGCCGAGTTGGTGGCCCTCCCCGATCCGATCTATAAAGCGCTCTAACGGCGCGGGCGCCCGCGCCGAGCTTTCGCCACGGAGGATTTTCCAGATGAGCGGACGGTTCTATCGCTCCCAGCCGATCGGCTCGCTCCTGCGGCCGGCCTATCTGCGCGAGGCCCGGCGCGCGCTGCGCGCGGGTGAGATTTCCGCCGCCCGCTACAAGCGGGTCGAGGATCGCGCCGTGGACGAAGCGCTCGCCCTGCAGGAGGCCGCCGGCCTCGACATCATCAACGACGGCGAGCAGCGGCGCATGAGCTTTCTCGGCTCGCTGCTCGAGGCCACCGAAGGGCTCTCGCGCAGTTCGTCGGTCACGCAGCCCTGGCACGAGGACGATACGCACGTCGTCAACCTGACCCTGGGACTGGCGGTCACGGGCAAGGTGCGCCGGCGCCGTTCGCTCGCCACCGAGGAGTTCGTGTACGCGCGCGCCCGTGCGCGGCGGCCGATCAAGATGACGCTGCCGAGTCCGATGATGCTCAAGATGTTCTGGTCGCCGCAGGAGTCGGCCGCCGCCTACCGCGACCCGTTCGATATGTTCGCCGACGGCGCCGCCGTGATCCGCGAGGAGATCGCCGAATTGGCGCGCCTGGGATGCGAGTACATCCAGATCGACGCGCCCGAGCTGACCAATCTCGTCGACCCCGAGGTCCGCCGCGTGGTCTTCGAGGAACGCGGGATCGATCCCAAGCGCCTGCTCGGCGAGGGCGTGGAAATTCTCAACTCGCTCGCCGGCCATCCGGGCGTGACCTTCGGCCTGCATCTATGCCGCGGCAATAATGACGGCCGCTGGCTCGCTCGCGGCGGCTACGATTCGATCGCGCGCGAGGTCTTCCAGCGGGCGCGGAGCTACGACGAATTCCTGCTCGAGTACGACGACTCGCGCTCGGGCTCCTTCGAGCCGCTGGCCGACGTGCCGCGCGACAAGCGCGTCGTGCTCGGCCTGGTGACGACCAAGCGCAACGTGCTGGAGTCGGCCGACGAACTGATCGGGCGGATCGAAGAGGCCGCGCGTTTTTTCCCGCGCGATCAGCTCGCGCTCTCGACCCAGTGCGGTTTCGCCTCTGGAATCAAGGGCAACCCGGTCGAGCCCGCGATGCAGGAGCGCAAGCTCACGCTCGTCGCCGACGTCGCGCGCCGCGTCTGGGGCTGAATCGCGTGCAGATCGCTTCGGGCCTTCTGCCAGAGGATGTCGATAAACATAACATCGCTCCGCGTTGATCCTTCACTTCGGCAAACTCCGTTCAGGAGTTAGCAAAAGGCTGCCTTTCGTCATCCTGAGCGTCAGCGAAGGATCTCCGCGAAGCGATGATCTTTTTCCCACGTACTCATCAATGCGGAATCATATTGGCTGGCCTGCCAGCCGGCGGTAATAATGTCCAAGGCTCAAAAAATCACGCTCACAGGAGTTTGCGCTAGCTTGCAAGTATCCGTAGTTGCGCCGATGCGATTGTTGTTCGTGGCGACGGCCCTGATCGCCAGCGCCTGCTCCGCTCAGCGCGCACCCCAGGCGCCACCGGCGCCGGCGCGCGCGCCCGACCGCTTCATCTATGTCTCCGCGAGCGACGTGCCCAGCGTCTGCTACCACGACCTCGGTGGCGTGAGCTTCACCGAGCCGTTCACCGACGCCGCGATGGACGGGGACGGCGTGCGGATGGCAACCAGGCTGCGGGCGCTGGCGATGGATAAGTATCCCGACGAGGCCGACGCCGTGATCAACGTGCAAACCGAGCAGAACTCCATCGGCACGATCGTCACGGTGACCGGTGAAGTGGTCGAACTCAAACAGGGACAGACGGTGGAGTGCGCGATGCGCAAGGCGCCCGGCGTCATCAATACCGCCGCGGCGGTAGCGGCGGGCGGAATGCTCGGCGCCGTGGCGGGCGGGCTAGTCGCTGGTAGCACGGCGGGGGCGATGGTCGGCGGCGCCGTCGGCGTAGGCTCGGTCGGGACCTACTTGGGGGTCAAGCAACATTTGGATACGAAGCGCGAGCAGGCGCAACTCAAGAGCCTGCTCGACACGCAGCAAACCGAGATCGCGCACCTGCTGGCAAAACGCTCGAGCCTGCAAAAGTGCGCGGCCGATGAAATCCCGTACGCGAACTGCAAGATCAATGACACGATCGCGGCCGCGAGCGATCCGGCCAAGCCCGCGGACGCTCCCTTCTACGAGACGGCGCAGCAGCAGTTCGAGCTCCAGAAGCAGATTCAGGAACAGCGCGGCTACATCCAGAAGCTGCGGGATCAGGTCTTCGAGCTGCAGAAGCAACTGGGCGGATACTCGGCCAAAGCGCCGCAGTAACCCGGCGGACTAATGCCAGCGCGGCTCCACGTCGGTAAATTCCTCGAGCTCCTTGCTCCAGCCTTTGCTTAGCGGGACCAGGAAAAACTGCACAATCCTGCGCGAGCTGAATCGCCAGTGGCCGTCGGCCAATCGGTACTCGTCATAGATCTTGCCGCAACCGATCAGGCTCTCGCCATTGCGCGTGGCGCGATTGTCCAGCCAACACCATCCGCGGGCGTGGGTCTCGTCGATAAACTCGATGTAGTGATTGGTAAAGAATGGCTTGACGCGAAACCCCCAGGTGCCGGCGTAAAACTTTTTTAGCTCCTCGCGTCCTTTCTGAATTCCCCAGCCCAGAGAACTGAAATCCGCGGACCCGTCCTCGGTGAAAAGCTTCGCCATCCCCTCCGCGTCGCGCCGCAGGACGCACTCCCCGTACGCATACGTGAGCGACTTGATTTGTTCGCGATTCCAGAGCTCTTCAACTTTTTCCTCGAAACTCTTTTCCATATCGGTTCTCCTCAAAAGATTTTCGCGTGCGTGACTGTACCATAGCCAGGCTTTGGCACCACGGAGTTTCAGTAGGTCAGCTCCGCGCTTGACAATCGGCCGTTCGCGATGATTTACCGCACCCTGAAGCAAGCGGCCATGGGAGGAGAACGATGCAGCTCACCAGCGCAAAAGTAGTAATCCTGGGCGGCAGTACGGGGATCGGATTTGCCACGGCCAAGGCCGCGAGCGCGGAAGGCGCCCGCGTCACCATCGCGGGACGTTCACCCGAGAAGCTGAAAATCGCAAGCGCGGCGCTGGCCAACAAGGTCGAGACGGCGGCCCTGGACGTGAACGACGAAGCCGCGGTGCGCGATTTCTTCGCGGCGCGCGACGGTATCGATCACATCTTCATAACCGCCGGCAACCCCGCCCACGCCCCGCGCCTCGAACTCGACACGAGTCTGCTTCGGCGGGCGATGGATACCAGGTTCATGGGAGCGCTCTACGCCGTTAAGTATGGAGCGCCAAAAATGCGCGGAACCGGCTCCATCGTCTTCATGTCGGGTTCCACCAGCACCACCCCGCTTCCGGGCGAGCCCGTAGTCACCGCATCGTGCGCCGCGGTGGAGGCCTTCGCTCGAGCGCTGGCGGTCGACCTCGCCCCGCTGAGGGTGAACGCAATCACCCCGGGCTATATAGAGACGCCCTTCCTGGATGACATCCTTGGCGAGCGCAAAGAAGCGATTTTAGCCGCGGCGGCCGCGCGTCTGCCGGCCAAGCGCATCGGCACAGTGGAAGAGGCGGCCGACGGCGTGCTCTTCCTGATGAAGAATGAGTATGTCACCGGAATCGCACTTTTGGTCGACGGCGGCTATCACTTGGTATAGCTGAATCTATTTCAGCGGCTTCGCGTCGATCAGCACAAAGGCCACCAGGCACGGCTTGTTCGAGCGGTTTGACCAGGCATGATTGGTGCCGCGCTGGACGAGAATATCGCCGGCCTTCATCTTCGTTTCGCCACTATCCATCAACGCCCAGATCTCGCCCGAAAGCACGATTGCGTAGTCAACCGTTTGCGTCCGATGCATCATCGGATGCCGGCTCGCGCTCGCGTCGTGCGCCAGCGCCTGCGCGCCCGACTTGCCCATCGAGGCAAACGCCTGGTCCCGGTCGGCCGACCCAATCCAGAGCTTGTCCGGCGGAAATTCAACCACTCGCACCACGGTCCCGCGTTTGGGCGGCGCGAGTTGCGCCGGCACCTTGCAAGGGTCCTTGGCCGCGCGGTTGTCGGCCGGCATCGAATCCGTCGTCCAGATTTCGGTCACCCCGAAGGTCGGAATACCGCGAAGCGTCATCACGTGGGGCGACGACGCGTCGGACGCGATCACCGAGCGCCCCCTGGCATCATGCCCGGTAACGATCCGGCGAATTTCTTTCAGCCGCGGCTTGAGGGTCTGGTTACGTGCGGGGGTGGTTTTCTTCATGTGCCGTATACCTGTAGCGATTTGTGCCGGCGTGCTTTGCAAAACCGGGATTGAAGGCCGGTCGTTAGAGTTCCGTCTTGAAAGTGTCACGCAGGCCGCTCGCGTAGGAAACCCGGATAGGCCTGATGCGAATCATCCTGAGGCCGTCGTTTTTGAAGAACGGCTCCTCGAACGGATTCTTCTTGAGGAAGATCGCCTTGAGCGATTCCCACTCGGCGCTCCCGCGCGCCACGTCGCTGGCACGCCCCTGCATCCAGGCCCGGACGATTTCGAAGGTCGGCACGTTGCCGACGTCTCGATTGTCGACCAGTACGGTGGCCTCGGGATGCTTGAGCAGGTTCCGATACTTGTCGACGTTGGCGCCCATGATAAACAGCAGGTCGAGTTCCGGCGTTTCGGCAAACGCCTGCAGGTTGGCGGTCGGCCACGGCTCGCCCTGGGTGACGAGCACGGCCACCTGTTCCTGCGCGAGCAGCGCGGCGAGTTTTTCCTTCTGAGTAGCGTCCAAAGCCAAGGTAATTCCTCCTTTAAACAGAATTTTTCTTACTCCCCTTCCCGCAGCAGAGGGAAGCAAAACAATCTTTCTCTTTTCCCGCTCGCCGCGCAAAAATCGCGAAGGGCAAGCTTTCCGGATCTTCCGATGCGATGGCAAATCGCTGCTACCACGATAGTGTAAACGGATGATGAAACTGGAACCGCTGGTTGCCGTGGGCGTCCTCGCCTCCACCGCACTGACGGATGCGGTGTACGTGCTTTTCAACGCGGCCGTCGCGCAGCGCCGTCGACTCCAAGCCGCGACGTGGAGCAGCATTTGGTATCTGCTGTCCGCATTTGCCGTCATCAGCTATACCCACAATGCGGGTTATGTGATCTTCGCAGCGGGCGGGTCATGGATCGGCGCGTTTTGCGCGATGACGTGGCTGCGACGCGGACCAGACACGTCCTCATCAACGCCGCAACGAGGCGGGACTCATCCCGACCCATGAAGGCGGCAACCAAGGCACGTGAGAGAGAGAAGCAGTCTTTACTCCCTTTCCGTGACTACTCCTGCTTTTCGAAAACTTCCTTCGCCACGAACGCGGCGGTCATCGCCGTCGGCCATCCGGAATAAAAAGCCATGTGAGTGATGATTTCAGAGATCTCGGTTTTGGTGACGCCGTTGCCGAGCGCGCGTTCGATGTGCACTCGAAGCTGCTCCGGACGATACAGCGCGACCAGGGCAGCGACCGTTATAAGACTGCGGTCGCGTTTGGAAAGCTCGGTCCGCTCCCACACGTCGCCGAAGACGACCTTGTCCGTAAGATCGACGAGCTTGGGAACCGTTGAGCGAACTTTTTCGCGCGGAGAATTCAGGGAAGAGTTTGAGCTTGACGACGTGGCCATTGGTTATGTTCCTCCGATGCTTCGGAAATCGGCGCGCTCGCAACATCGAGCGCGCGCGGGGCGTTGGGAATCGAAACCATCTGTATCGCCATCATACGCAAACGACAAGCGCGACCCTCGCGGCAGTCGGAAAAGCGTTCGCCGAAAAAAAGCGGAGCATCAAAGATGATGCTCCGCTTGAGAGATCCCGGCCGCGTCCTACTCTCCCGTGCCGCCATCGGGCACAGTACCATCGGCGCTGAGGGGCTTAACTGCCGTGTTCGGGATGGGAACGGGTGTTACACCCTCGCTGTGGCGACCGGAAAGTTTGCCGTCCCGATTTTTAAGTCTACGGACGGGCGAAATTTCCGACTAACTGAATAAGTAGGGATCTACAGGCAGCAGATTCAAGAGCAAGCAGCGGATGCGAAAAAATGGACTGGCAGTCTTCGATGCGGGCTACGGCCCGGCGACGATCGCGATAACCATCGTCGCCTCTCAAGCCCACCGAGATGGGTTTGAGATTGGCGGTCAAGCCGCACGGCCGATTAGTACCGGTCAGCTCCACGTCTTGCGACGCTTCCACCTCCGGCCTATCAACCTCCTTGTCTAGAAGGGGCCTTTAGGACCTTGCGGTCGGGATACCTAATCTTGGGGTGGGCTTCCCGCTTATATGCTTTCAGCGGTTATCCCGTCCGGACATGGCTACCCGGCAATGCGGCTGGCGCCACAACCGATACACCAGCGGTCCGTTCGTCCCGGTCCTCTCGTACTAAGGACAACACCCCTCAAGTATCCTACGCCCACGGCGGATAGGGACCGAACTGTCTCACGACGTTCTGAACCCAGCTCGCGTGCCACTTTAATCGGCGAACAGCCGAACCCTTGGGAGCTACTCCACCCCCAGGATGTGACGAGCCGACATCGAGGTGCCAAACCTCCCCGTCTATGTGAACTATTGGGGGAGATAAGCCTGTTATCCCCGGCGTACCTTTTGTCCGATTAGCGATGGCCCTTCCATACGGGACCACCGGATCACTATGACCTGCTTTCGCACCTGC
>CAVYTJ010000010.1:65000-147475 GCA_963771325.1 uncultured delta proteobacterium
TTATCGCTCGGGCCGAGCGCTGTCAATCCAGATTCTTCTCTGTTGCCGATTTTTATGAACAGCGGTGACTGCGCGAGTGCGTTAAAATACACGCCCGCGCCTACCGACACCAGGCCCGCGATCACAAACATCGGGCCGTATCTCCGATGCCCCAGCCGGCGTATGCGCGATGATCATCGCGCACAGCGCCGGATAGGCGTAGCTGTGGCCCACACCACCGAGCACCGCCGCACCCCGCAGCGCGCCGCTGGTGCCGGTGAGCGCGAGCATCGCCACCCCGCCCTTTCGCGCCGTCCGCGCGGCGCGCTCGCGCGCCTCAGCGCGCGAGCGTGCCGCGCAGCAGCACCGGTCCCGCCGGCGCCGCTGGCGCGGACGCGGCGGATGCCGCCGCATCCGCGCCAGCCGCAGCGCCCCCTGTCGCGGCGGCGCTGGCGTTCGCCGCCGCCGCGACGCTTTCCGCGCCGTGCTCTGCCGTCACCATCGCCGCCGTCACCTCGAGCCCATCCGGCAGCGCGGCCGCGACCAGCGCGCTGCCGTCGGCCGCGGTGCGAAACTCGGCGGCCCGCACAGGCGCGCCATGCGCCGCGCTCCACCAGAGCACGAAGAGCGTGTCGTTCGCCGCCGATTTGAGGCCCGCCACGATCAGCACCGCGCGACGCTCGCGCGGTGCCAGCGCGAGGGTCGCCTGCGGCCGGCGCGACGCGCGGGCCGCGGGCAACCCTCGCGCACCGGCTGCGCGTGCGCCCGGCGCAAGCGGCAACATCGCGGCGTCGGGCGCACGCAATATCGCACGCAACTCCTCCGCGGCAGCGAGTTCGCGATGCGCCGTGGCAATTCGCGCGCGCTCGCCCGCGATCTCACTCTCCAGCCGCGCGACCCGCGAGCGCAGCGCCTCGGCGTGACGATGCATCCGGTCGGCGCGGTGGGCCGCCTGGCCGGTTAACTCCAGCATCACGATGATGCAGGCAAGCGCGAGCGATATCGCCATACCGGCGAGCGCGCGCCACAGCGCCGCCGAGTCCCGCCTGTGCGGCGCGCCCTCGGCGTCTCCCGCGCGCTTGAGTTGCGCCGCCGCTGCGTCGATTGGCGCCTCCTTAACCTCCTGCTGCATCGTCTTCGCGTTCAAAGCCTGGCGCGAGAGCACCTTTATTATCTCGCCCTTTCCGGTAAAGATATACCGTCGTCCGATGCAAAAAATTCAAGATCTGCACGTCATTACCACCGAAGCCCTGGTCGCGCCGCGCCTGCTCAAGGAGCAACTCGCGATCGACGACCGCATAGCCCGCACCGTGGTCGAGGCTCGCCAAACCGTACGCCGAATCATCCGGGGCGAGGATTCGCGCCTGATGTGCATCGTCGGGCCCTGTTCGATCCACGACCCAGACGCCGCACTGGACTATGCCGGCCGTCTCGCCCGCCTGCGCGCGCAGCTTGAGGAGCGGCTGTTCATCCTGATGCGCGTGTACTTCGAGAAGCCGCGCACCACGGTCGGATGGAAGGGCATGATCAACGACCCGCATATGGACGACTCGTGCGACATGCGCGAGGGGCTTTTCCGTGCGCGCCGCCTGCTCCTGGACATTAACGCGCTCGGACTGCCGGCCGGGACCGAGATGCTCGACCCGATCACCCCGCAGTATATCGCCGACCTGGTCTCGTGGACCGCGATCGGCGCCCGCACCACCGAGTCGCAGACCCATCGCGAAATGGCGAGCGGGCTCTCGATGCCGGTCGGTTTCAAGAACAGCACCGAGGGCAATCTGCAGGTCGCGGTCAATGCGATCGAGTCGGCGCGCCGCCCGCATTCGTTTATCGGCATCACGCAGGACGGCATGACGGCGATCGTGCGCACCGCCGGCAATCCGGACACCCACGTGGTCCTGCGCGGCGGGCGCACGCCGAACTACGACGCCGTGAGTATCGACGAATGCTGCCGCATCCTGCGCAAGGCGGGCCTGGAACCGCGCGTGATGGTCGATTGCTCACACGCGCAGACCAGCAAGGACTATCGCAAGCAGCCCGAAGTGTTCGCCGCGCTGTGCGAGCAGGTTCGCGCGGGCAGCCGCGCCATCATGGGCGTGATGCTCGAGAGCTTCATCAACGCCGGCAACCAGCCCCTGACGGCCGATCGCTCCCAGCTAAAGTACGGAGTTTCGATAACCGACCCTTGTATCGATTGGCCGACCACCGAGCGATGCCTCCTCGAGGCGGCCGAAGCGCTGGCGCCCACGCGCCGCGTGGATGCGGCCGCGGCCGAACGCTGAGCGGACGCTACCTCCAGGAACGCGCGCCGGCAGGCGCATATCGATACGCGCAGCTCGACCAGCGCATATAGACAAAACGCATTTAGATTAGGAGCGTGCCGGTGATGAGCGCCGAGTCGCGGCTGCGAACGATCCCCGCGGCGATCGCCGGAGCCTTCACCCACCGGCCGCGGCTGGCCGCGATGCTCATCTACCTGGGATTCGCGGCGATCCTGTTCGGGCGTGCCGCCGCGCCTCACTTCACCACCATCTATTTGGGACGCGGAATCGATCAGGGCTTCTTCATCTGGTGCCTGGTATGGTGGCCGTACGCGATCGCGCATCATCTGAACCCATTCGTCACCGGACTGATTTTTGCGCCCGCCGGTTTCAACCTGACCTGGTCGACCTCGATTCCGCTCTTAAGCCTGCTGCGCATTTCCGCTAACCGCAACGCTGGGGCCGATTCCGACTTTCAACCTGCTCTGCGTCGCCTTCCCGGCGCTCACGGCGTGGACCGCGTTCCTGCTCTGCCACAGTCTCACGCAGCGCTTTGGGCCCTCGCTGCTCGGAGGCTACATCTTCGGTTTTTCCTCCTACATGCTGGCGCAGATGTCGGGAGGACATCTGAATCTATTGGCCGCGTTTCTCATTCCGCTCGCGGTGTACCTGGTACTCGCACGGCTTAACGAGCGTATCGAACGGCGGGCTTTCACGCTCGGATTGCTCGCGCTCGCGACGGCGCAGTTTCTGATCACCAACGAAGTTCTGGCCACGATGACGATCTTCGGCGGCCTCGCGCTGGCGGCGGCGTGGGCGCTAGGCGGGCACGAACTGCGCCGGCGTATCGCGAGACTGGCGGCGCCGATTTTCTTCGCCTACCTGGGAATGGCGATTCTCGTGAGTCCTTATTTGTACTACCTGTTCGCCGGGTTTCGGACGATCCCTATTTATTCGCCGAGCTGGCATTCGACCGATCTGCTGAACTTCGTGGTGCCAACCCCAACCGTCGCGCTCGGAGCGGCGATCGGGTTGTTTCGCCGCGTCGCCGCCGGCTTCACCAGCAACCTCGCCGAGCAGGGCGGTTACGTCGGATTGCCGCTGCTCGTGCTCGCGCTATGGTCCACCTTCGAGCGCCGGCGCACGCTGGAGGCGAAACTGCTTGCCGTGATGATGATAATTACGGCGGCGGCGGCGATGGGGCCGCGCCTCCACGTCGCAGGCCACAGCTACTTCAAACTGCCGTGGTCGCTGTTTCATCGCGCGCCGCTCCTCGATCAAGCGCTGCCGCTGCGTTTCACGGTCTACCTGTTCCTGATGCTCGCGGTGGCCGCCGCGAGGTGGATGGCCGAGCCGCGGCCGAGCGGGAGTATACGCGCGATGGCTGCCGCGATAGTGCTCGCGTCGCTCCTTCCCAATCCGTCGGCCCATACGTGGTCGGAGCCCGGCACGGTCGCGCCGCCGCCCGAGTTTTTTACCAGCGGGATTTACCGGCGCTATCTCGCGCCAGGCGAGATCGTCGCGACGCTGCCCTACGCGCGGGGCGAGGCGGACGCCTGCATGATGTGGCAGGCGCTCAGCGGGATGTATTTTCGTTTGGCGGGCGGGTATCCGGCGCTCAGCCCGCTCTCCTTTCTTCGATGGCCGATCGTGCGCTCCGCCAATCAGCTCGCGACGATTCCGGCCCCGGCCGATCAGTGGAAAGCCTTCGCCGCCAATCACGGCGTGACGGCGGTGCTGAGAGGCAACATCCCGACGCCGGCGGACTATCCCTCGATCGATCCGATCGTAGCGGCGCTGGGCGCACCTGTCTGGACGGGCGGCGGCGTCACACTCTACCGCGCGGCGCCCGCGGCGCTCGCGCCCTACCGCGCACTTGACTGGACACGGATGGAAGCGTTGGCGGATGCGCAGCGTTTTGACGCCCTGCTGATCGCCGCGCAAGGCTATCTCGCTTCGGGAGCTGACGCGCCTGGACTCTCGCCCATTAGCGCCGCGAAGTTGAATATGCTTCCCGCCTCGTGGCTGACTGCCCCGTCGCGGAGAAGTGACTATCGACTATATATGCGCACAGATTCCGACGGGCTAATCACGCTCGGCGTGCTGGGAACACGGGAAGGTCTGCGCCCGATCATCGATCGCTACGGGTCTATGCGCGGCGGATCCAATTTCCTTCCGTTCAGCGTCCGGAAAAGGTTATTTCGGCGCCCGAAGGTACTTACTATTACCCACTCATGATGTCTTTCGACCGCCAAGGATTAGCTCGCGCCGCCGGATTGGCGCTCTCGAAGCCATCGCGGCTCGAGCTTGATTCCAAATCTCACTTGCAGTCACCCACATCCACCATTGACGTGACACCTCCGGCTACGATGATACCGCGCTGAATCGCGACCCGAGTCAATATGCACCGCATCGCATGGCGGCAGCGCTCGCGGGTTGCTAGCGTGGTGAGTTAGAGTTTGTGAATTCTTTGAGCGAAAGCTTCCTCTTCTGTATCCTGAGCGCAGCGAGTTTGCCTCTTCGTGAAGCTCTTTGTCTTGAGTCATCCTGAGCGAAGGCTGCCGGAGTCGAAGGACCTCGCGCGGTCCTCCGCGCGTAATCCAGGGTTTCACGTCATCCTAAACCGGTGCTCACCTCGCGCGGTCCTTCGCGCGCTGAGGCGATGAGGTACTAAGTCTACATCATGAATAGCAAGTCGGGCGTGCTCTATATCGGTGCGACCAGCGACCTCGACCGCCGCGTGTTCGAGCACAAGAGCGGGCTAGTCGAAGGTTTCACCAAAAAGTACAGAGTGACGCGGCTCACCTACGTCGAGGAGTTCGATCGAGCGGCGGAGATGGTCGCGCGCGAGCGGCATCTCAAGCGATGGACTAGGCGCAAGAAGCTGGAGCTAATTCAACGGCATCCCGAAATCGTGGATACGCGCGGGACCGCGCGAGGTCCTTCGACTCCGGCAGCCTTCGCTCAGGATGACACAAGAAATAAAAGCTTCAGCGAAGAGGCAGAATCTTCGCTCAAGATGCGTGAAGGCCCGGTAAAGAATTATCCGATGCCGGACACAACGCGCCTTCCACGCCTTTGCGACCGTCAGGCCGCGGGCGCATTTCTTCTCTACCTCGTGCTGTCAGTGCTCATTTTCGGACGCGCGATAGTCGAGCATCCGGCGAGCGTCTACGTCGGGCGCGGACCCGACCCGCAGCTATACATCTGGTTCATGGCCTGGTGGGCGTTTGCGATTTCGCACGGCGTCAATCCTTTTTTGACCAGCGTCATCTGGGCCCCCTCGGGCGTCAATCTCGCCTGGACCGCCAACATGCCGCTCGCGGCCTGGCTGGTATATCCGATCACGCGAATCTGCGGTCCGATCGTCGCGTACAATGTGCTCTGCCTGCTGACGCCGGCGCTTCGCCGGATGGAGCGCGTTCGTCCTCTGCCGATACGTCGCGCACAAATGGTGGCCCGCGCTGCTCGGCGGATTGCTGTTCGCTTTCTCGCCATACGTGCTGAGCCGGATGCTCGGCAACATGGATCTGACGCTCGTGTGGCCGATACCGCTCGCCGCGTATGTGACGTTGCGGCGGATCGACGGCAATCTGGGCGCCCGAGGCTTCGTCGCGGCGCTCGCGATTCTCATCGCCGCGCAGTTCTTGTCCTTCGCCGAGATCGTCGCCAGCGCATCGTTGTTTGGCGCGATCGCGTTTTTGCTGGCGGCACCCGCGATGGCGCCGCTAGAGCGCCGGCGCCTGTTCGCGACCGCGACTCTCGTCGCCGCCGCCTACGCCGTCGCAGCGGTTATCGTCTCGCCGTACCTCTATTACATGTTCGCCTACCCGGCGCCGTCGGGAGGAGATTTTTTCACCCTGGCATTTCGCGATCGACCTCGCGAGCCTGGTGGTCCCGACCACGGTGAACCAGCTTGGCCGCGTACCGTTCTTCGCTCCGATCGCGTATCAGTTCCGCGCCGAGCTCGCCGAGACCGGGGCGTATCTCGGGCTGCCGCTGCTCGCAATCGTGATTCTGTTCGCGCGCGAGCGATGGAACGCGCCGGGCGGCAGATTTCTCGTCCATCTGCTGGCCGTGATCTGCGTGCTCGCGATGGGCCCGCGGCTCGAATTCGGCGGACGATTCGTGATCGGGCTTCCCGGCTCCGCACTCGCGCGCCTGCCGCTGCTCGACAAGGCGCTGCCCGCGCGCTTCATGCTCTACGCCTACCTGGTGGCGGCGGTGATGGTCGCGGCGTGGCTCGCCCAAGACCGTGGAAGAACCCGCGGAAGAAAACAAATCCGATGGGCGTTAGGTCTCGGGATCGTCCCGTTCATGCTGCCCAATCTGTCCGCGTCGTACTGGACTACCCCGGCGGCGATACCCTCTTTCTTCAGCGCCGGCCTCTATCGCCAATACCTAGCGCCGGGCGAGACCGTGATCGTGCTGCCCTATGGAATACTCGGCGAGGCGATGCTGTGGCAGGCGGCGAGCGGCATGTATTTCCGGATGGCGGAGGGCTACGTGACTTTCGCGCCGCCCGTGCCCGAGCAGCATAGACGCTGGCCGATCGTTGCGGGGCTCTATCAGCTCAGAGGCGTACCTGCCGCCGGCGATCAGTTCAAAGCATATCTGGCTAGTAACGACGTCGGAGCGGTTATCGTCGGCCCGCGCCGCCAGTACCGCGTCGGCTCGATCGGCGGACGCCCGACCGCAACTACATGGCTGCGAGCGCCGACGCTCGCGCCCGAGCGCGACGCAACTTCCGCGATGCTCGCTTCGCTGGGCGTGCCGGCCGTCGAGGCTGGAGGCGTCACGCTCTACCAACTCTCGCCGCATGCGCTCGCGCCGTATCGCAACCTGACGGCGCTCGCGATGGAGCAGCGCGCCGCGCGGGCGCGCTTCGAAGCGCTACTGCTTGGCGCCGAGCGCTACCTCGACGCGGGCGGCGACCTCGCATCGCTCAGCCCCGAGCATGCGCAGCAACTCGGCCTGCTGCCGCAGGGATGGTTCGGCGGAGCATTTCTTGGCGCCGCCGATTCCAATCCGATTTTTCACTCCGGGAGCGTGCTCGGCCCCGCCGCGCCAAACGGCATCGCGGTGGGAATCGAAGGCCAGCCCGATGCGCTCGAACCGATAATCCGGAGTTACGGCGCGTATGCGACTCGAATTTATTTTCCGTACTCGGCGCCGTTCGTGGCCGGTGCGGCGCCGCATGCGCCGGCGATGCACAAAACATCATCGATGATGGTGCTAATGTTCGACCGCGCAGGCCTCGCCCGCGCCGCCGCGTCAGCCGCGCAGGCACCAGCGCGCTAAGGCATATTGCCGACGGTTCGTCCTTCCGCTACCTTCCCGCCAAGTCTCGCCGTCCGGGAGACCCGAAGAAATGAGCACTACTTCGTGACTAACAACCAACAACCTCTAGCCGATTTGCAACTGACTACGACTCTGTTGGAAGGTCTGGTTCCCAACGGGCCAACCGATCCGATCGCGTACTACAAACGTCCGCTCATCGGGCGATTCTTTCGCGAACGGATCAACCTCGGGCTGCGGATGATCGCCGATCGCCGCTACGCCAAGGCGCTCGAGGTCGGCTACGGCGCAGGCGCGGTGCTGCGCGCTATCGCCCCCAGCGTGGACGAACTATACGGCATCGACCTCGACGCCGACCCTGCCGTGGCGCAGGCGTGGCTCGGCAGCCACGGGCGCACCGCCAGACTCATCAAAGCCAGTGTCTACGAACTGCCCTACGAGACCGCGGAGTTCGATCTCGCGCTCAGCTTCTCGGTCTTCGAGCACCTGCATCAGTACGAGCAGGGGTTGCGCGAGGTCGCGCGCGTGCTCAAGCCGGGCGGCCGCTTCCTTCTCGGCATGCCGGCGGTGAACACGATGATGGAGTTGGGTTTTCGCGCGATTGGATTCAAGGGCATCAACGAACGTCACGTCACCACGCCGCGGGCGGTGGCGAGCGCTTTCGATCGCACCGGCTTGCGGATCACTCAGCATGCGCGGCTTCGCCTGCTACCCGGCCTCCCGCTGTATTTCAATTGGCTGCTCGAAAAGTCCGCCTGATGCGCGCGCCGCGCTGAACCGTCACGCGTGCTCATGGTGGCAACGATGGCGGAAACGATTCGGCGGCCGCGCTCGGCGTTCGACCTTCGTGGCATCTCGGCACTTGCGATCTACTTCGCGCTAGCCGCGCTCTTCTTCGGGCGCGGGCTTAACGGGCGATGGAAGACCGCTTATATCGGCAAGGGCGGCGACCCGCCTCAGTTGATGTGGCTGATGGCGTGGTGGCCGCACGCTCTGGCACGTGGCCTCAATCCGCTCTTCACCGATGCGATCTGGGCTCCGCACGGTCTCAATCTGGCCTGGGCGACCTCGATGCCGCTCGCGAGCCTGATTGCGGCGCCGGCGATCGCGATCGCGGGACCAGTTGCAGTCTACAACCTGCTCTGCCTGCTCGCGCTTGCACTCGCCGCCTGGACCGCGTTCGTTCTGTGTCGCTACCTGACGGGCGCGTACTGCGCGTCGCTGGCTGGCGGTTACATCTTCGGCTTTTCCGCCTACATGCTCGGTCAAACCCTCGCCCACCTCGACCTGCTGCTGGTCTTTCCGATCCCGCTGTTCACCTTGCTGCTGATTCGGGGCTTTCGGGCGGACATCTCGTGGCGCGCGCTGGTCGCCGGATTGGCGCTCGTGCTGGCCGCGCAGTTTTTGATGTTTATTGAGTTGTTCGCGACGATGACTCTGTTCGCGGGTATCGTGCTCATCGTGGTGCTGATGGCCGGTTCGAGCGCCGAAAAAACGCGGGCCGTGAACCTTGTTCCGACCGTCGCGCTCGGCTACGCGATCGCGCTCGCGGCTTTGAGCCCGCTCTTCTACTACATGGTCGCTCTGGGCTACGAACCCGGCGCGCAGCATCCTCCGCTCCTCTACTCTACCGACCTGCTCAACCTGCTGATCCCGACCTCCACGATGGAGCTTGGCCGCGCGGCTCCTCTGCACGCGATCACGCAGCACTTTCTCGGCCTTATCTTCGAAGCCGGCGGTTATATCGGCCTGCCGTTGATGCTGGTCGCGGCGGCGTTCGCGCGCCGCAATTGGAGCGAAGGATGGGCCCGCGCGCTCGTGCTCGCGCTGATCGTCGCAGTGGTGCTCTCGCTCGGGCCGTTCCTCGTGATCGGTGGGCGGCCGATTATTCCGCTTCCGGGACTGGCCGTCGGCGCACTGCCGCTTATCGGCAAAGCGTTGCCGGTGCGCCAGATGTTGTACGCCTTTCTCGCGTTGGCAATCATCACCGCCCTATGGCTCAGCAGTGGCTCGACACCGCGATGGGTTCGCGTGGCGGCCGCGCTGGCCGTCGGCGTATCGATGCTGCCGAACCTGTCCGCAGGCTTCTGGACCTCCGGGATCGACGTACCGGCCTTCTTCCGCGAAGCGCTCTACGCGAAATATCTTTCGCCCGGAGATACGGTCGTGGTCCTGCCTTACGGCATCAACGGCGACAGCATGATGTGGCAACTTCAAAGCCGCTGGTACTTCAGGATGGCGGGGGGCTATGCGGGCAATCCACCGCTTGAGTTTCGTCAGTGGCCGATAGTTCGCGTCTTCTATCGCATCGGCACGGTCGCGCTTCCCGACGCCGGCGATCAGCTTAAGGCCTTCCTCGCGACGCACGATGCCGCCTCCGTCCTGGTCGACAACCGCGAAGCCGGGATATGGCGGCCGCTGATGGCCACACTGGACGCGGCGCCGATCGACGCCGGCGGGATGACGATCTACCGCGCGACGCCCGCGGAACTCACCCCTTGGCGGAGCGCGAACGCACTTGCGATGGAGACGCGTATCGACCGGACGCGCTTCGCTGCGCTGGTGTTCGCGGCCGAGAATTACCTGCACGGCGGCCATCCGCCGGCCGCGCTGACTCCCGCCGAAGTTTACAAGCTGGGACTGATGCCGGCCGGATGGATCGTCGTGCCGAAAAAGACCGAGCCGCCGTGGGACGAAGGCGGGATAAATCTGCCGCGCCATCGGAGCGATCCGCATCAGCTTGACGATTTGTGGCTTGCCGTCGACGAGCAGGGCCGGATCGAGGTCGGCGTAACTGGCTGGTATCCGGCGTTGCGCGCGGTGCTGAGCGAGTATCGCGCCGACGCGATCGGCTTTGTGCCGCGCGATCTCGAGCAGCCGGCGCGCGGTGGCGAAGAGGACCTTCGCGGACGCCTGGTGATGACCTTCAGCGCAGACGGCCTCGCACGCGCCGCGCTACGCGCGCATGGCGAAACCGCTGCGGCGACGGCCGCTCCGAAAGTTTCCGCGGCGGGGGCGCAACGCGCGTCGCGATGAGCGTGGCGGCCAGCACGACGACGACGGCGACGACGGATGCCTCCGGATGGCGCGGCGGTGTCGCCGCGTTTTTCATCTACCTGGTATTCTCGATGCTCTTTTTCGGCCGCGCGCTTGGCGGCGGCGTGTCCTCGTTCTACTTCGGCGTCGGCCCTGACCCGCCGCAGTCGATCTGGTTCCTGGCCTGGTGGGCGCACGCATTAGCCAATCGCATCAACCCGCTCTTCACGCACGCACTATGGGCGCCGAGCGGTTTCAACCTCAGTTGGACGACCAACATCCCGCTCGCGGCGTGGCTGATGCTTCCGGTCACCCATGCGCTGGGCGCGGTGGCCACCTACAACATTCTCTGCCTGCTGTGCCCGGCGATGGTTGGATGGGCCGCGTTCGTGATGTGCCGCCACGTCGTGCGCGAGTTTGTGCCAGCGCTGTTCGGCGGCTTCGTCTTTGGCTTTTCGCCGTACCTGATTTGCAAGCTGCTCGGCGATATCGATCTTGCCCTGGTACCGATGCTGCCGCTGGCGGTTTATCTCACGCTGCGCGCGCTGGATGAGACCATGCGCCGGCGAACCTTCATCGTGCTGCTCGCGCTGGTGCTGTGCGCGCAATTTTTGCTCTTCATCGAGACCTTCGCGACGATGACGATGAGCGCGGCGATTGCGCTCGCGATCGCGCTGCTGGTGACTGGCGAGAGCGACCGCGGCCGCGTCCGCGCGCTCATCGCCCCGATCGCGCTCAGCTACGCGCTCGCGATGCTCCTGCTCGCGCCCTACCTCTACTATCTTTTCGCCTTCGGTTTTCCACATGGAACGATCTGGTCGAGCGACACCAGCTCGGTCGATTTGCTCAACTTCGTGGTGCCCGTTCCCACCAACGCGCTGGGCCGCCTCGGCGCGATGCGCGCGATCTCGGTCAACTTTCGCGCCGGGATCTACGACACCGACGCGTACCTCGGCCTGACGCTGGTGGTCGCGATCGCGATGGCCTTGCGGCGATGGCATGAGCCCGCGATGCGGATGCTGATCCTGTTTGCCGCGACGATCGGCGTGCTCGCGATGGGATCATGGATGCAGGTGGGCGGACACTCTGTCGTGCCGCTGCCCTGGATGATCGTGTCGACGTTGCCGCTCATCGCCAAGGCGATGCCGGCGCGCCTGGCGGTCTACGTGTTCCTCGCGATCTCGATTTTGTGCGCGATGTGGATGAGCGCGCCGCCGCGCGGCGCATCGGATCGCGTGGCTCTCAAATGGCTCGCGGGAGCACTCGTCGCGCTTTCGCTCCTGCCCACCTTCGACGCTTCGTTCTGGACCACGACGCTCGCGACTCCCGAGTTCTTCTCCGCCGGGCTCTATCGACAGTATCTCCAGCCGGATGAAACGGTGGTCATTTTGCCGTACGGGTTCGAGGGCGACGGGATGCTGTGGCAGGCGCTCTGTGGGTTCGAGTTCCGGATGGCGGGCGGGTACACCGGATTTGCGCCGCCGATTCCTGCCGAGTACGAACGCTGGCCGATCGTCGACGCACTCTACGACGTCGCGCCGATTCCCGATGCGGGCGGCCAGTTCAAGGCGTTCCTCAAGAGCCACGACGTCGGCGCGGTGATCTTCGCCGGCGAGGGCGATCACTCGATCGAGGTCAGCCACGCCGGTGGCCCTGGCATCTGGCGTCGCGGGCCGATCGTGCCGCGCGACCGCGAGGTCTGGAACCTGATTCTTGGCAGTCTCGGCGTCGCCGCGCAAAATGTCGGCGGGGTAACGCTCTACCAACTGCCCGCGCAGCTGCGGGCGCAATGGCCCAACGAGGATCCGGTCGCACTTCAGGCGCGCGCCGCGGCCGTCCGCTTCGACACGCTGCTCGCCGCAGCCTACGGTTTCGTCACCAGCGGCCGCAGTCTCAGCGAGTTGTCTCCGCTTGCCGTCCAGCAGGCGGGTCTGCTGCCGCCCAACTGGGTCGGAGGCCCCTTGCTACGCAGTTCGCCCACGCCGGGCCTGATGCTCGACGGCCTGATGGTCGCGCCCTCGCGGCCCCATCGCGTCGCGCTCGGCATGCGAGGCTCGTACGCCGCGCTCAAGCCGATCATCGACAAGTATCGCCCGTACGCGGCCGCGATTTATTTTCCTTATCCGCGTACGCTCTCCGCGACACCGCCACCAGGCGACGCGCCGGCGTTGATGACGATGGTATTCGACGTTGACCAGCTTGCGCGCGCGGCCCACGCGGCCCCGTCGCTCGCGCTCCCACCTGGAGCGCCGGCGCCCAACGTGTCGGCGACTCCCGTACCGCCGAAACCTTAGGCCCGCCGCGACGCGCGCGGCGAAATCGCAACGCCGCGCTCAGCGCTTGCGAACTTCGACCAGCCGCAACTGCCCGACGAGTAGCGGGTCGCAATCCCTAAGCGCCGCGAGTTGCGCGGGCGCGAGCACTTCCGCACCGCTCAGGATTAGTACGCGCTGGCGCGTCTCGCATTGCGCGCCAGCCGCCTCGACACTTTCCCTCCGCCCGGGCGGCAGGTAGTAACGCACCACGTTCACCGCGTAGCCGGGCGCCACCGCGATTGTGCCGCCGGCGGGAAGCGCCGCGAGCGCAAGCGCGGTTGCCTCGCGCCATTGAACATACTGCGGCTTGATGAAGTCGCGGCGCACATGGTCGAGCGACAGCGCCACGATCAGCACGAACAACCCGAGACGCCACCTCGCACCATCGATCGCCGCGAGCCCGATCCCCGCCAGGATAAAGAACGCGGCCACGCTCGAAATCACGTAGCGCATCTCCTCGAACGGAGTGAACGTGTACGAGACGGCCATCACGAGCGCCATCGGCGCAAGCATCCACCACAGCACGAAGCCAAGCGCCGCGCCGCCGCCGTCGCGGGTTATCCGCCATACGCCGTACAGCGCCAGTGGCAGCAGGAACATGAACGGCGCCTTGCCCGAAGCGCTGCGCAGCATCTCAAGCGGCCACCAGGGCGGCCGCAAATGAGACCAGTTGAGCACGCCGGCGTGCACGACGACGATCGAGCTGCGGCCCGCCGTCGGCGCCATCGGCGCCAGCAGCGCGAGCCCGGCGCAAAGCGCGAGCGCCGGCGACAACAGATGGAGTTCGTTGATGGCGCCCGCGCGAGCGCCCATGCGTCTTCGCACCGCGGCCCATCCAAGCCACATCGCTTCGGCGGCGATGAGCAGCGTCGCGGTGAAGTTCGACGCGGTTGCGAGCGCGCTGAAAACCGCGATGCCGGCGAGGCTCGCGGCACGGCCCAGGCCCCGCGCACGAATGGACGCCGCGCGCAGCAGGCAGATGATTTGTAAAAGCTCGAGCCCGAGCGTCAGCGGATACATCCGCACCGTACGCCCTTGAGTCGATTAACGTAAGATTGACCGCGGCTATCACCGCCGCGAACGCGGCGCCAAGCTCGGCGCGCGGGACGAGAGCCGCGCTGCCGAGGTCCAGCATCAGCTCGCGCGTCGCCACGAAAACCAGCGCAATCGCGAGCGTGCCGAGCACGGCGGAAAAAGCGCGCATCGTTCCAACGCCGTCGCCGCCAAGCGTGATCCATCCGTGCAGCGCGGCATCATAGAGCGCGAGCTTGCCCGGATCGAGCGACCGCTGGCGCTCTACCACCGCGCGAAGATCGGGCATTGCCGCGCCGGCCCATGAGGCGGCCTCGTCGGCGCTGAGCTCGGCCGTCCCTAGTCGATAAAAGCGCAGGCCGGCGCCGAGCATAAGCGCGAGAGCGAGCAGCGCCAGCGCCTGCGTCCGAACCATCAGCGTGCGCGGACCTCCACCAGGCGCAGCCGCGCGACCACGCGTGGGTAACACTTCTCCATGGGGGCAATCAGGTCCTCGCGCGTGATTTCGCGGCCGCTGAGAATCAGCACCCGCGGCGGTCCGCACGCGTCCGCGCCGCGCACGGCGGCGCGGCGCTCCGGGCTCAAGTAATAGCGCACCACATTTTTGCAGTACTCCGGGAATACCGCGATCGGTTCCTGCGGCGTAGTCTGCCGGGCGGCGAGCTCGGTCGCTTCGCGCCAGGCCGCTTCGTGCGGATGCCTGATTGCATGATGCGTCCGGGCAAGTGAGAGGCCGATGAATGCGGCGGCGAGCGCCAGGCGCGCTATTATGTCCGCAGGCATCGTTGCCGCGCGCAGCGACGCAGCGCCGAGCGCGGCCATCGCGAACATTCCGACATACGCGATCAGCGCGTAGCGCGGGAATTCCAGCGGCCGAACCAGGTAGCTCACCGCCATCAGCCCCACGATCGGCCCGACGGTCCACGCCGCGAAAAAGCCCGAGGCCAACGGCGCGGATCGCCGTTGCCGCCACACCCCGAAACCGGCCAGCGCCGCGAAGCTCCAGAAGAGCATGCGGCCGCCGGCTGCGCTGGACAGCACCTGGTAAGGCCACGTGATCGGCCGCATTTTTATCCAGTCGAGCGCGCCCATCGCCACGGCCTGTTGCGAAGAGGCGAGAGCGGCGGGCAGCAATGGCGCCAGCAGCGCAACTCCCGCGGTCAGCGCGGCGCCCGGGCGGAAAATTGCCAGGCCTTCGACCCGCGCCCCGCGCGCTTTCGCCACCAACAAGCATCCGAGCCACAGACCTTCGGCCAGCAACAGGAAGCAAACGGTGAAATTCGCGGCAATCATCGCCGCAGTGAAAATCGCCGCCCCGGCATAATTAAGCCAGCCGCCGCGGCGCTGCGCACGCACCAGGAAAAAAATCTGCAGCAGCTCCGCGCTCATCGCGAGCGGATACATCCGCACCGTGCGATCCGACGTCACCATCATGAAATTGACCGCGTAGATGAGCGCGGCAAAGCCGCCCGCCAAATCGCCGATCGCGGCGCCCGGTTGCCCGCCCAACGAGCGGCAAACCTCGCGCACGGCGGCGAAGACCAGCACGATCGCGATCGTCCCCAGCACGGCCGACATCCCGCGCATCGCACCAACGCTGTCACCAAAAATGCGAATCCATCCGTGCAGCAGAAGATCGTAGAGCGGCAGCTTGCCCGGATCGAGCTGATGCTCCATCGCCACCACCGCGCTCACATCGGGAGCGGAAGCGGCCGTCCACGAGGCGCCTTCGTCGGCGCTGAGTTCCGCCAGCCCCAACATCTGAAAGCGCATCACGACGCCGAGCACCAGCGCGAGCGCGAGCAGGCCCCCAGCCAGCGCGCGCGGCGAGTGCGCGGCCCGCATCGCCGCCTGCCCGGTGCTGGATACCGCGATTCGATCGAAGACGGCCACGTCGTGACTCACCTGGTTCAGCGCGCACGCACTTCGAGATTGCGCAGCTCGGCGAGCACGCGTGGATAGCAGGCGTGCGCTTTCGCGGTGATGCCGTCGGGCACGTAGGTTGCTCCATCTAAAATCGCGACGCGCGCCGGCCCGCATCCGTCCTGGAACCCAATCGCCTGGAACCCAACCGCGAGCTGCCGACTGCCGGCGGGCAGGCAATAGCGCACGACGTCGGCCGCGTAATCTGGAACCACCGCGATTTGGCCCTGCGGTCCCGCGCTCGCGCGCGCGAGTTCGACCGCTTCGCGCCACTCGGCGCTCTCCGGCCGGCGGAAATGGCGATGGATGCGCTGCAAGGACACGAATGCGAGCGCCGCCGCGAGGCCCAACACCGCAAGGCGGCTTTCAACCGAGGCGGCTCCCAGAGCCGCCAGCGCGAAAAACGCGACCAGGCTCCCGAACAGGTATCGCGGCACCATCAGCGGCATGATGGCCCACGAAACCCCGGCCACCGCGGCTATCGGGACCAGCAGCCACGCCAAAAAAAATGCGGGCGCCGAGTCCGCGCCGCGCCATTGCCGCCACACGCCGAAGCCGGCCAGCGCCGCCAGCGGCGCAAACAGCACCCAGCCCGTCCATTGTTCGAGCATCACCAGTGGCCACCACAGCGGGCGCGGCTTGATCCAGTCGATGATGCCACCGTGAACCGCCGTCGCCACGCTCGGGGCTGCCGCCAGCAGCAACGGCACCAGCATCGCCATTCCGGCCGCGACGCTAAGGGCGGTCAGCACCACCTGGCGGGGCGCTATCGACTCACCCGCGCGCCGTGCGCCCAGCAGCCACAAGAGCCACGCAGCCTCGGCCGCCAGCAAACACAGCGCGGAGAAATTCGCCGCTACGGCGAGCGCCGAGAAGCAGACGACCCCGGCGTAGTTACGTAATCCGCCCTCGCGCCGCGCGCGCAGAAAAAAAATGACCTGCGCCAATTCGGCGGCCAGCGTGAGCGAGTACATTCGCGCCGTGCGGTCGGAGACGACCAGCGTAAGATTGGTCGCGACGGCAAGCGCGGCCAACGCGCCGGCAAGCTCGCCGACGGTCACGCCGCCCGCGCCATCGGGGCCGCGGCAGGCTTCACGCACAGCGGCAAAGACCAGCACGATCGCGATCGTCCCTAAAGTGGCCGACATCGCGCGCATCGCGAAAAGCCCATCGCCAAAAACGCCGATCCATCCGTGCAGCATCAGATCATAGAGCGCGAGCTTCCCGGGATCGATCTGCCGCTCCCGCGCCACCACTTCGCCGAGCGTCGGTACTGAAGCACCAGCCCACGAGGCACCTTCGTCGACGTCCATCTGCGCGTGGCCGAGGCGATGGAAGCGCACGCCCGCCCCGATCACGAGCGCCACGACAAGCAGTGCGCGCGCGAACCAATGTTGCGCAGCTGAGGAGAAATCGCTGCCCGGAGCCGCGTCGCGGACCGTGCCCTGCCCGGTCATCGCGTTCAGCCCTGGCGGCGGCCGGCGCGAAGCTTTTCGCTGATCAGAAGCGCGTTGAGCGCGGCGCTCGGACGTACCGGGAAGGCGTCGGGACGATCGATATCCTTGTAGCGGGGTTCGAGCCGGGCGAAGCCTTCCAGGAAGCGCTCGCGCGCCTCGCTCAGCGGGGGCCGCGCGCCGATTCGATGGCCGTCGGCGAACGCGCGTTCGAGCATCGGCTGAACCGACGCGGGCGCGGGGCGAAACTCGCGCTCCAGGGCGTCCGAACTCTCTTCGAACAACCCGATCAGGTCGGCGTAAAAACCGCCGGCCGCGTTGCGCGCGCGGAAGACCTGCTTGCGGCCGGGCAGCGTGACCTTTTCGCTCGAGGTCTTGAGCCGGGGCTCGCCGCGATACTCGACCAGCTTGTAGGCCACGTCGAGCGCGGGCGCGTCGGCGCTCACCACCATCGCGGTGCCTACTCCAAAGGCGTCGATCGGTGCGCCGGCCTTGACCAGCTCGGCGATCCGATACTCATCGAGGTTGCCGCTGGCGAAAATCGGTACGTCGGAGAGCCCGCGCCGATCGAGCAGGCGGCGCGCGCGTTTGCTCAGCTCCAGCAGGTCGCCGCTGTCGAGCCGGATGCCTTGAAGCTTGACCCCTTTCTCGCGCAACTCCAGCGCCACCGTGGCCGCGTTCTCGACTCCGCGCAGCGTGTCATAGGTATCGACCAGCAAGGTGCTGAGGCGCGGGAAGACCTTGACGTAACTGTCAAAGGCCTCGCGCTCCTGCTCGTGCGCCATCACGTAGCTGTGCGCCATCGTGCCGTAGAGCGGAATCCCGTAGCGCATCCCGGCCAGCACGTTGGAGGTGCCGGCGAAACCGGCCAGATAGCTGGAGCGCGCGGCGACCAGGCCCGCGTCGGCGCCCTGGCTGCGGCGCAGCCCGAAATCAACCAGCCGCCGCCCGCCGGCCGCCGCCAGGCTGCGCGCCGCCTTGCTCGCGATGAGCGAGGCCATGCCGGCCTGGTTGAGCACCAGGGTCTCGAGCAATTGCGCCTCGATTAGCGGCGCGCGTATTTCCAGGATCGGCTCGCTGGCGAAGAAGATCGTGCCTTCGGGCATCGCCCACACTTCGCCGCTGAAGCGCAGTTGACCGAGGAAGCCCAGAAATTCGGGAGTGAACAGCCGCAGTGATTCGAGATATTCGAGCATCCGCGGCGCGAAGCGGAACTGTTCGAGCGCCTCGAGCAGCCGCTCCATCCCGGCCGCCACCAGGAAGCCGCGCCGCGGCGGCATCCGCCGCGTGAACATGCTGAAGCAGGCGGCGTCGTTGTTGCCGCTGGCGAAGTACGCCGCGGCCATCGTGAGCGAGTAGAAGTCGGTTAGCAGCGAGACTTCGTCGGCGTCCAGGCGAAGATCGATCGGCATTTCTGACTCAGCGCGGCGGTCCCGGTGGCGTTGGCGGCGGCGGCCCCGGCGCGGGCGACGGACCGGCAGCCAGACCGCCGCGATTTTCCTCGGGCGGCCGGCGCTCGCGCAGGATGTCTGACATCCGATGCAGGCGGGCGTTCACGAGATGGTTGATAGTGCCCGGCTGCTCCAGCGTGCCCGCGCGCACGCCGGTCAAAATCTCGATTCCCTGGTCGATCGTGTCGACCGGGTAAATGTGGAAGCGGCCGTTGGCCACCGCTTCGATCGTTTCCGAGTCGAGCATCAGGTTGACGACGTTGGTGCGCGGCAGCAGCACGCCCTGCGTGCCGCTAAGGCCGGTCGCTTTGCACACGCGGTAGAAACCTTCGATCTTCTCGTTGGCTCCGCCGATCGCCTGCACCGTGCCGTACTGGTCGACCGAGCCGGTCACGGCCAGGTCCTGGCGCAGCGGCACGCCGCTCAGCGCCGAAAGCAGCACGTAGAGTTCGGTCGAGCTGGCGCTATCGCCGTCGATCCCGGAGTAGGATTGCTCGAACGCGATGCTCGCGGTCATCGCGGCCGGCAGTTGCTGGCCGAAACGCTGACGGAAGAAGCCGCCGAGGATCATCATGCCCTTGTCGTGGGTCGATCCCGACAGCCGCGCCTCACGCTCGATGTTGATCACGCCGGCCTGGCCGAGCGCGACCGTCGCGGTGATGCGCGAGGGGCGGCCGAAGCTGTAGCCGCCGACGTCGAGCACCGCGAGTCCGTTGACCTGGCCCACCTGGCGGCCCTCGAGGTGAACGATGAGCGTGCCCTCGGCGATGAGCCGGCGGATCTCCTCTTCGATGAAGTTGAGGCGCAGGATGCGCTCATTGAGCGCGCGATCGACGTGGCGTGCGCTGACCGGGGTGTCGTTCGTCTCGCGCGCGTAATACGCGGCCTCGCGCGCGAGGTCGTCGATCGGCTCCATCACGCTCAAGAGCCGTTTGCGGTCGCCCGCCTGGCGCATCCCGAACTCCACCACCCGCGCGAGCGCGCTGCCGTCGAACTCGGGCAGCCCCTCGGTCTTCGCCAGCGCGGCGACGCGCGAGGCGTAGTGGCGCGCGGCCTCCGCGTTGGCATCGACCACCGGACGCAGCTCGGCCTTGACCTTGAACAGCTCGGCGAACTCGGGGTCGTAAAAATACAGCATGTTGTAGAGATAAGGGCTGCCGGTGACGACGACCTTGGTCGCCACTTCGATCGGCTCGGGTTTGAGCCCGCTGACCATGAAGAACGGGAACGGCTCGAGCGTCTCGAGCGTCATGCGGCCGGTCTTGAGCGTGCGCTTGAGCGTTTTCCACACGCCCGGCTCGACGATCGCGTCGTCGAGGTCGAAGAGCAAAAAGCCGCCGTGCGCCTTGACCAGCGAGCCGCCGATGATGCGGGTGAAGTTGGTCGCGCTGCGGCCGGTCGGATCGACCCAACGCTCGATGGTGCCGAACAGGTTGCGATAGGTCGGCGCGTCCTCGACGATCACCGGCGCGCCGCTGCGCCCGGCGTTATCGACCACCACGTTGACCTGGTACTCGAAGAACCGGCCCTCCTCGGCGCTCTCGGGGCGCTGCGCCACCGCGGGACGCGGGGTGCCATCGGGCCCCGCCTCCACGGTGTCGCGGAAGCGATCGAGATGGTCGAGCATGTGCTCGGCAACCTGGTCGAGATACGCCGAGACGGCCTCGCTCTCGAAGCGCGCCTTGAGCGCGGCGATGGCGGGTGCGATGAGCCGCGCGGCGAAGGTGCGTTCGATCTGGCGAATCTCCTCGACCAGCTCGCGCATCAACTCCTGCTGACGCATCGCCATGGTCGCGAACAGGTCCGCAAGTTCGCTCTGCGCCTTGCCCAGCCGTTCGCGCTCCGCCTCGGGCAGCTCCTGCATCTTGCGATTGAGATCCTCGGGCGACTCGGGCGCCTTGCCGCCGATGAGCGGAATGAACACGACCTGGCCGGTGGACGTGCCCTGGATTGCGAAACCGCGCTCGCGCGCGGCGGTCTCGAGTTGCGCGAACAGCTCCTGGGCGCGGCGGTTATACTTCTCGCGCAGCGCCTTGCGCTCCTGATCGAAGTCTTCGCGGCGAAAGGCCTTGGGCAGCTGCTCGATGAGGAAGTTGACCAGATCGCGCATCCCGTCGCGCAGCTCGGCGCCCTGCCCGCCACGCAGGTAGATCGCGGCCGGCGATTCGGGACTCTTGAAGTTGTTGACGTAGACCCAGTCGCCCGGCGTCGGCATCGCCGCCGCCCGCTGCTGAAGCAAGCGGATTATCGATTCGCGCTCGCGCCGCGAGCTCGCGCGGCTGACGTAGACGTTGTAGCCGGGCGCGCCGATACCGATCGCCATCCGCACCGCGTCGAGTGCGCGCTGCTGGCCCAGCAGCTCGTGAGCGCCGTCGCGCCCCGCCCGCACCAACTCATCGGGGCCGAGCGGAGAGTGGCCGCGCAACTCGTCGGCGCGGAGCTCAACCGGCGGGGGCGCGATCTCCAGCGCCTGCTCCTGGGGCGCCGGCGCGGGCTTGTTGTCGTCCCCCTCGGCCATCGTCGCTTCCTTTTTGTCGGGTTAGTGCGGGTTACTGGTTGTCGGTTATTGCACTTTGACGCGACGGCCGCGCAGCTTGGGCAGCAAGATCGTCAACATGCCGCCCGCCCATCGCGCCGTCGTGCGCTCGCGATCGATCGGTTGCGCAAAGGTCATCCTGCGCTCGATCGCCGGATGCGCGCCAGCCGGAATTCGTACGATCAAGCCCGCCTCGCTGACCTCGACATGGATCACTTCCGGATCCTCGACGACGGCCTCGATCCGGACCTCGTACTCCTCGCCGCGGTCGACCACGACCGCGCCGCCCGACACTCCCGGGGCGGCCGCGCCGTGCCATCGTCCGAGCCACTCGTCGAAGAGTTCGTCGCAGGCGCGCTCGAAATCGCTCAACGCTATCGTGTCGGAGCGTTTCATCTATGCGCTGATTTTAATGCGCGGCGGCACTCGGAATCCACCCCACCGGCACTTGCCCAACGCGCCGTCACAAGCGTATCGTCTGTCAGCCGTGCCCGAACTCAACAAGATTCTGCTCGCGACCGATTTCTCCGACGACTCGCTCAACGCGCAGCGCTTTGCCGAGGAGCTGGCGCGCAAGTTCGGCTCCGAAATAATCGTGCTGCACGTCGACCAGCCGCTGCCCCCCGTGATGGTGAGCGAGTTGGGCCCGGCCTTCGACGTTAGCGCGATGAATCAGATCGCCGAGGAGCAGAGGCTGGGAGCGCAGCGCGAGATCGACAAGATCGTTACCCAGCTGCGCGACTCGCAAATCAAGGCGCGGAGCCTCTTGCGTGTGGGGGCCCCATTCCTCGAAATCATCCACGCGGCGCAGCACGAGAACGCCGACCTGATCGTGCTCGGGACTCACGGCCGCACCGGGCTTGCTCACGTGCTGCTCGGGAGCGTCGCCGAGCGCGTGGTGCAGAAGGCCGGATGCGCAGTGCTGACCGTGCGCCATCCCGACCGCCGCTTCAAGCATCCGCTCGACAAGTAGCTACTAGCGCATAGCGATTAGCGTCCGACCAGCGCCCGATCCTCGCGGCGTCGCGCTCTAGCGCCCGACGAAGCGCGGAGCGCGCTTCTCCTGGAAGGCGCGGATGCCTTCCTTGAAATCCTCCGAGTGCGTCATCACCGCAATCGACTCGTTCTCTTCTGCGAGCGCGGCGCCGAGGTCGGTCGACAGATGGTGATAGATGAGGCGCTTGGCGTGCGCGACTCCCAGCGGCGAGCAGTTGGTCGCGATTTCGCCCGCCATCTCCAGCGCCGTCGGCATCAATTGTTCATGCGCGACGACCCGGCTCACGAGGCCGATTCGCAGCGCCTCCTCCGCGTCGAGCAGCCGCCCGGTCAGCGCGAGGTCGAGCGCGTTCGAGAGCCCCACGATCCGCGGCAACAACCAGCTCGCGCCGTGCTCGATACCAAGGCCGCGACGCACGAAGATGAGCCCCATCCGCGCGCGCTCGGAGGCGATCCGGACGTCGTGGTAGAGCGCGGTAGTGAAGCCCATCCCGACGCACGCGCCGTTGATCGCGCCGATCACCGGCTTGCGCAAGCCGGCGATCCACGAAAAGCGCTGGCGAAAATCCGCGCGCGTCTCGCTGGTGCCGGCGACCTCGCCCGACACCGCCTGCACCGCCGAGGTCGTGCCGTCGGCGACGCGGTTGAGCGCGCCCATGTCGGCGCCCGCGCAATAGGCCTTGCCCGCGCCGGTAATCACGATCGCGCCGACCTTGTCGTCATGCTCGGAATCCAGCAGGGCCTCACGCAGTTCGGATTCCATCTTGCCGGTCCAGGCGTTGAGCCGTGCGGGGCGGTTGAGCGTGATCACGGCGACGCGGTTGGCTTTTTCGTAAATGATTTCCTCGAATCCCATTGGCTTGTCCTCTTACTACGGAATTTTCTCGCGACTGGCGCCGCGCTTGCGATGAGGTGGCAGCGATCAAAGCACTTCGCGCGGGCAAAATCTAACCGGCCGAATCTCGATTCCGGGGCTAATCTGCGCCGCGCCGTCAGCGAGGGGCCAGCTTTCCTTGGGCCAATGACGCTGTTAGAAAGGCGGGTGATGTTTTCCGTAAGAGTTTGGCTCTCCGTTGCCGCAGCGAGGCGCCGCGCGCACGCGTTCATCGGACGCGCGGGATGCGCCGCGCTTGCGATTGTCGCGCTTTGCACCGCGACCGTTCCCGCCCGCGCCGCCGAAGCACATCGCGCGATGGTGGTCGCGGAAAGCGCGCTCGCCGCGAGCGCCGGGGTCGAAATCCTGAGCCGCGGCGGCAATGCGATCGACGCCGCCGCCGCAACCGCGCTCGCTGTGGGCGTGACCAACCCGGCCTCGTGCGGAATCGGCGGCGGCGGCTTCATGCTCATCTACCTCGCACGCACGCAGCGCTTCTACGCGCTCGACTACCGCGAGCGCGCGCCGATGGCCGCGAGCGCCACGATGTACGTGCGCAACGGCAAAGTCGACGAGGAACTGGCGCGCTCGGGTCCGCTGGCGGTCGGGGTGCCGGGCGAGATCGCGGGGCTCGACGCCGCGCTCCGGCGTTTCGGCACGATGAAATTCTCCGCGGTCGCAGCGCCCGCCGCGAGGCTCGCGGAGCAGGGCTTTCCCGTCACCGAGCACCTGGTGAAGGACATCACTCAAACCACCGCGGAGCTGGCCGCCGACTCGGGGCTGAAGGCGACCTACCTCACGCCGGCGGGTGCGCCGCCCAAGCCCGGCGACCTCCTGCACGAAAAGGCGCTCGGCGCGACGCTGCGCTCGCTCGGCGACGATCCGGTCACGCGCTTTTACCACGGAGCGATCGCTCACACCGTGGCGGATTGGATGAAAGCGCATGGCGGCCTCGTCACCGCCGAAGACCTCGCGCAGTACCTGCCCGTCTGGCGCACGCCGCTCCATCGCGCCTACCGCAGCTACGAAGTCTGGACGATGCCGCCGCCGTCGTCGGGCGGCGTGGTGCTGGAGATCCTCGGGATGCTGGCCGGCGCGCCGGTTTCCGGCCTGGGCGCCGACTCGCCGCCCTACCTGGCGCGGCTTATCGAGGTGATGCGTGAGGGCTTCATCGATCGCGCGCAATACGCCGACCCGGACTTCGTCCACGTGCCGGTCGACGTGCTGCTCTCGCAGCGCCATATCGACGAGGCGCTCCAGCGCGCGCTGCATCGCGGCGCACCCGCGCATCTCGCGCCGGCCTCCGACCACGGCACTTCAAATCTGCTGGTGGTCGACAAGGACGGCAACGTGGTCGCGGTCACCACCACTATCAATACGATATTCGGGGCCAAGATGATGGTCGCGAGTCTCGGCCTGGTGCTCAATGACGAGATGGACGACTTCGCCGCCGCACCGGGCGTGCCCAACGTGTTCAAGCTGGTGGGCGCCAAGGCGAACGAGATCGCGCCGGGCAAGCGCCCGCTGTCGAGCATGTCGCCGATAATCGTGATGCGCCGCGGCCATCCAGTGCTGACGGCCGGCGGCTCGGGCGGCCCGACGATCATCAGCGGCGTGTTGCAGGTCGCGCTCAACGTGCTCGACTTCCATCTCGGACCGGAAAAGGCAGTCGGCGAGCCGCGAGTGCATGAGCAGGCCGCGCCTGACGTGGTGTTCGTCGAATCCGCGATGCCGGCGGCCACGCGCAATGCGCTCGCGCAGATGGGCTACCGGCTCAAGGAAGTGCCGTCGCTGGGCGCGGTCGGCGCGATAACGATTGCGCCGGGCGATCTGAATGGCGCTTTCGATCCGCGCAAAGGCGGCGGAGCCGCCGGTTTATAACGCGAGCGCGTCAGGCGCGCTCGCGGATCTCGGCGAAGCCGCGTGCTTGTAACGCGAACGCGTCAGGCGCGCTCGCGCGTGGCTGCGCGGACGTGGCCCGCACGCTACACTTGGGCGTCGTGTCTGAGCCCGCGCCAATCGAACCGCACCTCACCTCCGCCGCCGCACCCGCATCCGCGGCGCCGGCCGCGCCCTGGCGCTCGCCCACGATCGAGGCGATCGCGCTCTTTTCGCTCGCCTTCGTGGTCTTCTTCTTCCATCTCGGCAACTACGGTCTGTGGGAGCCCGACGAGGCGCGCTACGCCGAAATAGCGCGCGAGATGCTGGCCACCCGCAATTTCATCGTGCCGCACCTCAATTACGTCGCTTACGTCGAGAAGCCGCCGCTGCTGTACTGGCTCGGCGCGATGTGGATGGCGCTCTTCGGCGTCAACGAATTCGCCGCGCGCCTGACGCC
Source organism: uncultured delta proteobacterium (assembly GCA_963771325.1). GTDB lineage: Bacteria > Desulfobacterota > Binatia > Binatales > Binataceae > JAKAVN01. The sequence goes on from CAVYTJ010000010.1 coordinate 90,497, forward strand.
GGCGCTTGCCGCACTCGCCGGCGTGATGATGACCTGGCTCTTCGTGCGGCGCACGATGGGCCGCGAGCGAGCGTGGCTGGCCGGCGCGATTCTCACCACCTCGACGCTGTATGCGCTGATGGCGCAGGTGCTGACCACCGACATGCTGCTCGCGGCGGCGGTCACGGTGGCGCTGTTCGCGCTTTACCTGCACTGGAGCGAAGGCGGGCGCTGGTGCTGGCTCGGCTATGCGGCGATCGCGATGGGCCTGCTCGCCAAGGGCCCGGTGGGCGCGGCAATTCCGATCCTCACGCTCGCGATCTTTCTCTGGTGGCAAGGCGAGTTGCCGGGCGCGATCGGCCGCTTCCATGCGCTCGCCGGCGGCGCGATGGTCTTGCTCATCGCCGCGCCATGGTTCATCGCGGTCGCGATCCGCGAGCCCGGCTTCGTCGATTTCTATTTGATCGGCGAGCATCTGCGCCGCTTCTTCGAGTCTAGCTACAGCCACGGCGAGCCCTTCTACTATTACCTGCCGGTGCTGGCGGCCGGGATGATGCCGTGGACGCTGATGGCGCCGTTTATCGCGTGGCGCGCGCTCGCGCGCACGCCGGCGGGACGCTTCTGCATCGTCGCCGCCGCGGTCGTGATCGCGATGTTCTCGGCGGCGAGCGCCAAGCTCATCCCGTATATCCTGCCCGCGGCCGCACCGATCGCGGTGCTGCTGGCCGACGGAATTTATTCGCGCGCGTTCCCAGCCGGTGCACGCGAGGGCGCCGAACCGCCCGGCGTGCGCGCCCGCTTCGCCGCGGTAGGCGCTATCCTGAGCCTGCTCGGAATCGCGATGCTCGTGGCTGCTATGACGGCGCCGCTGTTCAGCAGCCCCTATGTGGTCGCCGCGCGGCCGGCGCTCTACGCGCTCGGCCTTATTGGCGCGGCCGGCGGCGCGCTGGTGGCTGAAATCTTTCGCCATTGGCGGCTCGACGCGGGACTGGCCGCGATGGTGCTGACGGCGGCGCTTGCATTGGGCGCCGGAAGCTACGTTCGCCTGGAGGCGGAGCCGCTGCGTTCCTACGCCGCGCTTGCGCGCACGGTGCAGGCGCGCGCGCCGGACGCGACGCTCATCTGCTATCCGCGCTATGTGCAGGCGCTGCCGTTTTACACGCGCCGGCGCGTGATCCTGGTCGGCGCGCCGACCGAACTCGCTTTCGGCGAGATGCACGCGGCCGACGGCAGCCGCTATTTCTTCCGCTCGGAGGACGATGTGCTGCGGCTATGGAATTTGCCGGGACCGGTGGTCCTGGTGATCGACGAACGCGAGCTGAACAAGCTGCGCGAGCGGCTGGGAGAATTTACCGTGATCGGATCCGAATGGCGCAAGCGCGCGATCCTCAAAGCCAGCGAGCCACGCTATGCAAGCTGAACCGGCAATCGGCGCGCCGCCCGCTCAACCACCCGCATCTTCCGCGCAACCGCCCGCCCGCAAGGGCCATCCAGTGCTCGGCTTCGCGCTGCGCGCGGGCGCGGGAGTGCTGATCGTCACACTGCTCCTGTGGCATTACGACATGCGCCCAGTGCTCCATCAGCTTGCCCGCGAGCGGCCCGCGTTCTTTCTGGCAGTGGTCGCTATCTACGTCGCGGGACAGGTGATGTCGGCGTGGCGATGGAGCCTGCTCGGGGCGATCCTGAAAATCCCCGCGCCGTTCATCGACTACCTCAAATACGCCTTCATCGGGATGTTCACCAACGTTTTCGTGCCGGGGCTGGTCGGCGGCGACGCATTGCGCGCGGTCTATCTCGGCCGGCGCCATCAGCGGCTCGCCGACGCGATCGCCTCGGTCGCCGCTGACCGTATCGTAGGGCTCATCGGGCTCTTCTGGATGGCTGCCGTCGCGGCCGCGGCTCTGAGCGTCAAGCTGCCGCGCACCGTGACGCTGCCGACGATCGTGGTCGGTCTGATTTCGCTCGCCGGCTTCGTCGCGCTGCCGCTCATCGGCAAGCTGGCAACGCGGATGCCGGCACGAATCGCCGCCGTCGCGGCGACTATCGCGCCGTACCTCGACCGGCCGCTCGCTATGATGCCCGCGGTCGGGCTCTCGATCGCGCTGCAACTGGGGCTCGCGATATGTCAATGGATCCTGGCGCGCGGGCTTGGTCTTTCGGCGCCGCTGACGCTGTTCGTGCTGTGCGTGCCGATCGCCAACGTGTTTGCGAGCCTGCCGGTAACGCTCAATGGGTTGGGCGTGCGCGAGACGGCATACCTGATGCTGTTCGGGATGGCCGGGATGGCGAAGGCGGACGCGATCGCGCTGGGCTTGCTATGGTTCGCGGCGACTGTGCTCGGCAATCTGACCGGGGTGATAGCCTTTGTGTTGACGGAGACCCCGCCGCTGCGCTCAACCGCGGAAGAGCCGTCTTAAAAAACCGCGGCCACTCTGTGAGTTCTCGAGCGCACGCTGGCTCAGGAGCCGCCCGAATCTCTTAACTCCCTCCCCCGTGTCTTGGGGGAGGGTTGGGGTGGGGGTCGAGCGAGGAAGCGCCGATTGATTTTTTCCGCGGCGCTTCCTCGTCCTAATCTTCATGTATGAGCGCGCCGCCTCTCTCAGCGCCAGGGCACGCCGACTGCGTCGAGAAGAGACTGACGCTGAGCGTCGCCTGTGGCTCTATCTGCGCAGACATCAACTGGGCGTGCAATTCCGTCGCCAGCATCCGCTCGGTCCGTACATCGTCGATTTCTGTTGCGCAGAACGCATGCTGATCGTCGAGTTGGACGGCGGGCAGCACGAGGATCAGCGCGCGCAGGACGCCGCACGCACGCAGTGGATCGGCGAGCAAGGTTTCCGCGTGCTGCGGTTTTCGGATCACGAGGCACTGATGCAGACAGAGGCGGTTCTCACAGACATTCAGAACCGCCTATAGACCCCCACCCCAACCCTCCCCCAAGACACAGGGGAGGGAGTTAAGAAGCTCGGAGCCGCCCCTGAAACCATCATGAAGGGGAGGGAGTTAAGAGAGGGACGGTAAGATTATTCGGCGCGCCATACCGGTTTGCGCTTTTCCAAAAACGCCCGCACTCCTTCCCTGGCGTCCTTGCTCGCACGCACCATCCGGCCCATCTCCAAAATGTCGTCATGCCATGCATCGTTGGCCTCGCTCATCGAGCGCCGCATGCTTTTCTTCATCGTGCGCAGGGAGAGCGGCGCGTTTGACGACACTTTCTCGGCCCACGCGACCGCCGCCGCGTCGAGCTTGTCGTTGGGCACGACCTCGTGCACCATCCCCATCGCGAGCGCGCGCGGAGCGGTGACCGCCTCGGCAGTGTAGAGGATTTGCGCGGTGTTGGCCGCGCCGATGATCTCGATCAGCTTGCGGATGAAATCGTAGGGCACCACCAATCCCACCCGCGCGACGGTCATCCCGATTCGCGCGTCCTCGGCCGCGACGCGCAGATCGCAATGGAGCGCGAGTTCGCATCCGCCGGCCAGCGCGGCGCCCTGCACGGCGGCGATAGTCGGCACCGGAAGTTGTTCGAGGCGATGGAAAGTGCGCTCTATACTGACCGGCGTATGCCCGCCCTCGAGACGATCGGCCTCGGCCAGATCGAGTCCGGCGGAGAAGCTCTTGCCGGCGCCGCGCAGGATGACGGCGCGAATCTCCTTATCCTCTTCGATCGCGGCGAACGCCTTGTCCATCGCCGCGAGCAGCGCCTCGTTGAGCGAGTTGCGTTTCTCGGGACGGTTGAGCGTGATGGTGGCGTAATTGGGATGGCGTTCGACCTTGAGAATATCCTCGGCCATGAGAGCGACTCCTTGAGCTTGCGGAAACTCGTTAAGCTTGCAGACGATGCGGGCGTTTGCGGCCCGAGCATCGCACGACCGCGCCGCGCGCTTCAAGGGTCGATGCGCCTTAGCGCTGCCGCTATGAAAAGATCAGGCGACGATGCTGACGAGCTTGTCGGGGACGTAGATGATCTTCTTCGGCTGCTTGCCGTCGAGGTGGCGCGCGACGGCCTCGCTGCCGAGCGCGAGCGCGGTGTTCGCCTCTTCCGACCCGCCGGCCGGGACCACGAGGCGATCGCGCACCTTGCCGTTGACCTGCACCACCACCGTGACCATCTCGTCGCGCGCGAGATCCTCGGAGAACTTCGGCCACGCTTCGAGATGGACCGAAGTAGTATGCCCCAGTGCGCGCCACAGCTCCTCGGCGATATGCGGAGCCATCGGCGCGAGCATCACCACGTAGGTCTCGAACGCGAAGCGGCCGGCGTCGGCGGGCGCGAGCTTCGTCAGGTAGTTGAGCTGGTCCATCAGCGTGGAGAGCGCGGTATTGAAGCGCAGCCGCTCGATATGATCGGTGACGGTCTTGATGGTCTTGTGGGAGCGGCGCGTGGTTTCGGCGCTGGGATTGCCAACCGGACTTCCGGCCTCGACGAAACGGCGCATCGCATTCCACACGCGCGAGAGATAGCGCGCGGTGCCGAACACCCCGTCCTCGTTCCAGTTGGTCGGTTCCTCGAACGGGCCCATGAAGAGTTCCCACAGCCGCAGCGCGTCGGCACCGTACTTTTCGACCATCGCGTCGGGCGTAACCACGTTGCCCTTGCTCTTGGACATCTTCTGGCCGTCGGCGGCCCAGATCATGCCCTGGTTGCGCAGCACCGCGAACGGCTCCTTGAACTTCACCAGGCCCGCGTCGAACATCACCTTGGTCCACATCCGCGCGTAGAGCAGATGCATCACGGCATGCTCTGCGCCGCCGACGTAAAGATCGACCGGCAGCCAATAGTCGACCTGCGGGGGATCGAACGGACCGCGGTCGTAGTGCGGCGAGGCGAAGCGCAGGAAGTACCACGACGAGCAGGCGAAGCCGTCGAGCGTGTCGGTCTCGCGCTCGGCCGGGCCGCCGCACTTGGGGCAGATGGTGTTGACGAACTCGGGCGCGTTGGCGAGCGGCGACCGCCCGGTGCCCGAGGGCTGATAGTTCTTCATGTCGGGCAGCAGGACCGGAAGCTGATCTTCGGGGACCGGCACGATACCGTCGCGCGGACAGTAGACGATCGGGATCGGACATCCCCAGTAGCGCTGGCGTGAGATGAGCCAGTCGCGCATCCGGTAGGTCACGGTCGAGTGGCCGATCTCGTGCTCCTCGGCGTACTTGCACACGGCGCGGATCGCGTCGGCGGTCTTCATCCCGTTGAGGTTGAGTTCGCCGTTGGACGAATTGATATTGATGCCGTAGTCGGAGAACGCGCGGCCGGCGGGCGGCGGACTGCCGTCGGCGGGCGCGGTGACCAAGGGAATCTCCAGCCCGTACTTGGTCGCGAACTCGTAGTCGCGCTGATCCTCGCCGGGAGCGCCCATGATCGCGCCGGTGCCATAGCCCATCAGGACGTAGTCGGCGATAAAGATCGGCACGAGCTTGTCGTTGAACAGGTTGCGCGCGTATGCGCCGGTGAAGACGCCGGTTTTTTCCTTGACCGTCGAGAGCCGTTCGATCTCGCTCTGGCGGCGCGCCTGCGTGACGTACTCCTCCACCGCGGGGCGATGCTGGGCTGTGGTGACCTCGGCGACCAGCGGATGCTCCGGCGCGAGCACCATGAACGATACGCCGAAGACCGTGTCGGGGCGGGTGGTGAAGAAGCGGACCTCCTTGCCCGGATGGCCTTCCACGGGAAAGGCGAGTTCCGCGCCCTCGGAGCGTCCGACCCAGTTGCGCTGCATCAGCTTGATCGGCTCGGGCCAATCGATGCCCTCGAGGTCGTCGAGCAAGCGGTCGGCGTAAGCGGTGATTCTGAAGAACCACTGCTCGAGGTCCTTCTTGGTGACCGGCGTGTCGGTGTGCCGCCAGCAACATCCGTTGATCACCTGCTCGTTGGCCAGGATGGTGCGGTCTTTCTCGCACCACCACTGCGAGCTGACGGCGCGGAAGGCGAGCCCGCGCTTGAGCATCAGCAGGAAGAACCACTGCGTCCAGCGGTAATACTCGGGGGTGGAGGAATTGATTTCGCGCGTCCAGTCGTAGGCGCATCCGACCAACTTCAACTGTCGCTTGAAGTTAGCGGCGTAGCGCGGGACGGTCTCCTTGGGATGCAGTCCTTTAAGCAGAGCGTCGTTCTCGGCCGGCAGTCCGAAGGCGTCCCAGCCCATCGCGTGCAGGACGCTGTAACCAGCCATCCGCTTGTAGCGGCCAATCACGTCGCAGGGGACGTAGTTGTGCAGATGGCCGACCGAGAGACCGTCGCCCGAGGGATAGGGAAACATCTCGAGCACGTAGAACTTTGGCCGATCGCGGTCCTCGCGCGTGAGGTAGAGGTCGGCGCTGTCCCATTCGGCCTGCCAGTAGGGCTCGATTTTCCTCGGCTCGTAGCGTTCGTCCATCGGCATTTCGATAGTTCTCTCCGGGAGATTAACTCTAGCGCGCGGGCGGGGCCGGTTGAAACCGAGTTGCGAGGCGCCGGCTCGCACGCCATCCCGACCGCGGATGCGGCGGTCGCGGAGGCGACAAAGTCGCTCGTGCGCACGATACTTGTTGATAAGGCTCTTGTCAGCAAAGGGCCGGGGCGAGACAATGGGATTATCGGCAGGTAGACTTAAGGGTACGTCCCAGATGAAAACGCGGAAGGTCAATCACGACGGCCGCAGATGGTTAACCCCGTGGCACTTTGCGGTGTTTGCGATGGGCGCGGTGGCCGGTTCGATCCTGGGCGGGTTTTATGGGGCGGCTTACACCAGTGCCGCGGTCATCGTGACCTGTTGGTTTGCGGCGCTGATGCTGGTCGCCTTCGATCGTTCGCGAATCCGCGCACCACGCACCGCGATGGCGGGACGGCGCTGGCAATCGCCGACACGTACGAGCGGCCGCACGAGTGCTACGCCGGTCCAGCCGACAGGACGCCGCGGCACCGGTGCAGCGCTGAACGTCGACGCCGCACGGCGCTCGCACCTGCGCACCATCGCCGGCGGCAAGAGCGAGCCGCCCTGGCGCGCATCCTGATCCGACGCGCTCGACGCTTCGCGACAGCAACAATCACGGCCTTGGCAATCACTCGGCGCGTCTCGCGCGCCGCTTCGCACCACATCTACTTATGCGTACTTGACATTACATACCTGACGCGCGCATTTGACATTGCATACGTGCATGCCGACTGACTGCGCTGCGTATGGAGGTCAACCGCGATGCGAGCCTTCGTGATGAAAGGGATTGGCAAGGTCGGATTCGCAGACAAACCGATTCCGACTCCGGGCCCGACCGACGCCATCGTCAAGACCACCAAGGCCCTCATCTGCACCTCCGACGTGCACACCGTCAATGGCGCGATCGGGCCGCGCGACAATCTCACCCTGGGCCATGAGGCGGTCGGCAGGGTTCATCAGGTCGGCACCGCGGTCAAACGCTTCAAGCCGGGCGATCACGTGCTGGTCGGCGCGATTACGCCCGAGTGGGGCGACGCGGCCTCGCAGGCCGGACACTCCTCGCAATCCGGCAGCGCGCTGGGCGGATGGAAATTCGCCAACATCAAGGATGGCGTGTTCGCCGAGTACTTCCATGTCAACGAGGCAGACGCCAACATGGCGCACATCCCGGCCGCCGTCGCCGACGACTCGGCGGTCTACTGCTGCGACATGATCTCGACCGGACTGATGGCGGCCGAGAACGCGAACATCCCGCCCGGCGGCACGGTCGCGGTATTCGCGCTTGGCCCGGTTGGACTGATGGCGGTCGCGGGAGCGCGGATGCTCGGCGCAGGACTGATCATCGGCGTCGATTCGGTGCCGCGCCGCCAGGAACTCGCGCGCTCGTACGGCGCGGACGTAACCGTGGACTTCGAAAAGGAAGACGCCGTCGCGCGCATCATGGATTTGACCGGCGGCGAGGGCGTCGACTCGGCGATCGAGGCGCTGGGCGGAGATCTTTCCTTTCAAAACGCGATCCGGGTCACCAAGCCGGGCGCGACCATCTCCAACGCCGGCTATCATGGCAAGGGCGAGTTCGTTCACATCCCGCGGATGGAATGGGGCGTGGGGATGGCGGAGAAAACGATTCGCACCGGGCTATGCCCCGGCGGGCGGCTGCGGATGGAGCGGCTGTTGCGTCTGCTCCAGGGCGGCCGAGTCGATCCGACGCGCCTCACCACGCATACCTTTCGCTTCGACGAGTTGGAGCGGGCGTTCGAAATGATGGAGCGCAAGCTCGACGGGATCATCAAGCCGCTGATTCTGTTCTAGTTCGCGTGATGCGGCCGCATCGTGCCGCCTCGGCGCTCATTTTCGGGCACCGGTCGTCTCGCAAACGAGACGCTTGCGTCATCTACTCGCTCCGTCTGTTCGTCCGTGAGACGGATAAGCACGGCCAGACCTTACTCCCGCGTTGGCACGTCCGATGCATTTGCCATCGAGCAATTGGTAACCTCTGTGACAAACGGGCGAGAGACGCGATGGAAACGGCCGTGATTGTGATGGGCGCCGCGATGCCGATCATCGCGGTAGGTTTCGTTTACGTTCTGGTCGTACAGGCCATACGGCGGCGCGACACGATCATCGCCAGTCAGTGCGCGGCCGCAAACGAATTGCGTCAGCGCGCCGAGCAGGAGATCGCCCGCGCGCGCGACCTGGCGCTCGAGACCGCACGCCTGCGCTCCGAGTTTCTCGACAATATGAGCCACGAGATTCGCACGCCGCTCAATGGCATCGTCGGGATGACCCGGCTCCTGCTCGACGCGGGACTCACGGCGGAGCAGCGCGAATACGCCGAGGCGGTGCGCTTAAGCGGCGAGCTGCTGCGCGGGATCGTCGAGGACGTGCTCGACTTCTCCAATCTGTCCGACGGTCAATTCGTGCTCGAGGAGAACGAGTTCGACCCTCACGACGCGATGAAACGGGTGGCGGCGCAATTCACCCGGCAGGCGCACAAACGCGGCATCAAGCTGACGCTCGAACTCGATGCGCGGCTACCGCATCTGGTGGCGGGTGATTCGCGTCGCCTCGAGCAAATCCTGAGCAACCTGGTCAGTAACGCGGTCAAGTTTTCCAACGAGGGCGAAATCAGAATACGCGCCGGGCAAATCTGCGAGTCGGCGGACGAGGTGGCGCTTTCATTCGAAGTGAGCGACAACGGAATCGGTATCGCCAGCGACCAGCAAAGCGCGATCTTCCAGCCGTTCTCGCAAGTTGACGGGTCGACCAGCCGCAACTATGGCGGCTCGGGGCTGGGGCTTGCGATCTGCGCTGAGCTGGTGCGGCAGATGGGCGGGCAGATCTCGGTGGAGAGCAGCTTGGGCCGCGGCTCGATCTTCCGCTTCACCGCACATCTGCTTAAACCCGGCTGCCAGAGCACGGATAGTGTTTCTCACGAGGGTACCCCCGCGAGCGAAGCCGATCATCCGACGACTACAATCCTGGTGGTCGAGGATTACCCCGTAAACCAGAAACTGACGCAGACTCAACTCAACATTCTCGGCTTTGGAGCCGACGTTGTGAGCGACGGCCGGGAGGCGCTGGACGCGATCGCGCTCAAGCCCTATCCGATCGTCCTGATGGATTGTCAGATGCCCGGCATGGACGGCTACGAGGCGACGGCCGAGATTCGCCGGCGCGAAGCGGGCTCGGCGCATCGGACTATCGTCATCGCGATGACCGCGCATGCGCTGAACGGCGCGCGCGAAAAGTGCCAGGCCGCCGGGATGGATGACTACATCAGCAAGCCGGTCGACGTGGACGACCTCGACGCAACGCTCAGGCGCTGGACGCGGGTATCGTCGGCGGGCGCCGACGAGGGGCGCGCGATCACGAGCGACGTGCACTCGCGCAACGGTCATCGGACGTGAAAATCGTGTGTGAAAAAAATCGCCCGAAATTCTGACGAAGCTTTAGCCTAAATGCGTAACGCATTCGCGGCCGTGGCGCACGGGTCGCCTCGCAACCCGCGCGGCACGGCCGCGCTTGAAACCTCGGCGGACGCCCTCGCCCGCCGACTTAATGTCGATACTTGGACTGCTACCAGCGCCGGCCACCGCCGCCGCCACCACCACCGCCGCCACGTCCGCCGCGCCCTCCACGGTCGCGATCGCCACCGCCGCCGCCCCCACCGGGACGGGGCCCTTGCTCGCGTGCCTCGTTCACCTTGATACTGCGGCCCTTGAGCTCGGTGCCATTGAGCTCCGAGATCGCGCGCGCCGCCTCGTTGGAATCAGCCATCTGCACGAAGCCGAAACCGCGCGACTGACCGGAGAACTTGTCGGTTACGACGGCGACGTTGTCGACCTTGCCGATCTGTCCGAACAGCGCTTCCAGATCCTCGTTGGTCACGGAAAAAGCCAAGTTGCCTACGTACAGCTTTGCGGGCATCTAATGTGTGCCCTCCTCTAGTATTTGCCGGAAGCGCTCGGACAGAGAAGCTCGCGAAGCGGGCGGGCTTAAGTGCGGGGTACTAGCCGGTTGCGATTGCTTCTATGCTCCGATGGTGTCGATGTCAAGGCGCTTTGCGCGCGGCGTCTCGCCTAACATCGAAGAGAACATTACTCAGTTTCCCAGGTTACAAAATCAAAAAATGAGATTACAAAATGCATCGCGGGCCGCGCACGTCACGGCTCGTGCCCGCAGGTTTTTCATCGCGGCCGCGACGATCGATCCCGCTCCATTGTGCGTGACTATGGCCGCGCCGTCTGCCGGACTTCAGATGGCATCAGCATCGAGGCCGCGCGCCGGGCAAGCGCGACTGCGCGGCCCACTAGCGACGGGCGCGTCGACCTCGGATCTGACCGCACACTTTGGGCCGTGCGCATGCTCGCGAGTCCTGTCCGCAGCGCGAACCGCATCCGCCGAATCCCAGCAGTCAGATTGATCGCCATAGGCGTCGCGACCAGGGCAAGCCCTGCTGCCCAAGCGGCCATCTCGGCCGGCGTCTCCGTAGGGGCGAAGTCCATCTCATCGCTCTCCGGGCAGTGGCGCGCGCAACCGGCCATCGCCGCCGACTCGCGATCGCATGCCTGAAGGGCTCTCCGATGTGCCTTCCTGGCCGACGCGAAGCTGCGATCGCGGCCGGCTATCCAGTGATCGGCCCAAGCGAGCCACTTCTGGTCGGTGTAGACCTCGCGGGCGTCGACAATCGCGGCAATCACATAGCGTTCGATCGCGTCGTGGGTTTCGCGGTTCTCGGTAGCGTAGCTGAGCATCGGTATATTCCCGGAGTTGGGCAAGTCGAGCGGGCTATCCGTCGACTGCCAAACCTCGTCCTCGACGGCTAAAGAAGCACTTAGTGTGCCGATTGATTCTTTGATGGAAATCAAGCTTTTTAGCTTTGCTTTATTAAGCTAATGTGGCAACTCCGCAACCCATTTGTCGCACAATCGCAGAGCATGGCCAATTTGGCCCATATTGAGCAGTCCGTAGCTTTAACGCCCGCTTCAGGCTTGAATTCAAACACAAAGGCCCCGCATGCGACCGCATGCGAGGCCTTAGGCAGCAAACGGCCGGAAGCCGCTTAACCCGCCGAGTTGCCCACCACCGACACGAAACTGACGCAACGGCCCGGCTGACCACCCAGGTTGTGCGTCAGTCCGAGCTTCGGATTCTTGACCTGACGCTGCGCCGCCTCGCCGCGAAGCTGCAGCCACATCTCGTACATCATGCGCAGCCCCGAGGCGCCAATCGGATGGCCGAACGACTTGAGCCCGCCGTCGGGATTGACCGGCAGCCGCCCTTCGAGGTCGAAGAAGCCTTCCATCACGTCCTGCCACGCCGTGCCGCGCGGGCTGAATCCGAGGTCCTCGCACAGCACGAGTTCGGTCGGAGTGAAGCAGTCGTGGACCTCGGCGAGGCTTATCTGCTCGCGCGCGTTGGTGATGCCGGCCTGCGCGTAGGCGTCGCGCGCGGACGCAACGACCTCGGGGAACGAGGTGAAGTCGTATTCCTGCGAGAGCGGACCTTCGGCCGGGCCGGCCACGAAAGACAGCGCCTTGATGTAGATCGGATTCTTGCAGTACTTGTGCGCGTCCTCGGCGCGGACCACGATTGCGGCCGCCGATCCGTCGGAGACGCCGGAGCAATCCATGATGCCGAGCGGGTCGGCAATCTTGGGCGAGTTCTTGATCGCTTCGATCGGGACTTCCTTCTGGAACTGCGCCTTGGGATTGCGCGCGCCGTTGCGATGGTTCTTCCACGCGATGCGCGAGAGCACGTCCTTGCCCTTGTCCGGGTCGAGTCCGTACTTCTTGAAGTAGGCGGGCGCGAGCAGCGAGAAGAGCGCCGGCGGTGTCATGCTGGCCGGAGTGCCGTCGTTGGGCGGATTGGTCACGACCAGGCCCGAGAAGCCCGAATCCTTGAGCTTCTCGACGCCGATCGCCATCGCCACGTCGAACGCGCCGCAGGCGACCGCATAGCAGGCCTGCCGCAACGCCTCGGATCCGGTGGCGCACATGTTCTCGACGCGGGTGACCGGCTTGTATTGAATCTTCAGCGGCTCCGACAGCGTCAGTCCCGAAATCCCCGAGCCCATCGTGCCGAGCCAGTATGCGTCCACGTCGTCGGGACCGATACCCGCCGACTCGTAGGCCTGATAAGCCGCGTCCACCAGCAGGTCCTCGGCGCCCTTGTCCCAGTGCTCGCCGAACTTGGTGCACCCCATCCCGATTATCGCGACGCGATCCCTGATTCCCTTGCTTGCCATCGAAGCCTCCTCGTACCTAGCGCTTGGGCCGCGCCTTCCAGAAATAGTTGTGCACGCCGTCGGCGGTAAAGAGCCGGCGAAAAGTCATTTCCACTTCGTCGCCGATCGCGACGCGTTCGGGTTCGCAATCCGTCATCTCGCACAGGAACCGCCCGCCGCCCTCATAGTCCACCACCGCGTTGACGGTTGGCGGATTGAGCGAGTAGGCAAGGCGGTCCACGGCGTAGGTCGCGATTCGCCCGGTGCGGTCGGCGAACGCGTACGGTTCCATCTTACCGCGCAGGTGGCACTTAACACAGACCAGTTGCGGCGGAAGTTGCGGCGTGCCGCACGCGGTGCATCGCGATCCGATTAGCCCGAACTTCCATTTCTCCGAGCGCATCATCGGCGGCGCCGCCGGACGCTCCGGGTCGGGCCGCCGCGGCGGTTCGGTGGGCAGGATTTGCCGCCACTTCAGGTAATTGCCGTAGCTGACGTCGCCCTTGGATTCGATCATGCGGCCGACCGAATGCGCCGGGCGAAACTTCGCCGCCGCCGGCGTGACGCGCAGCACGATCGCGTCGGCGCCGTCGGCCACCGCCGCCATCAATACCAAGTCGCCCGGTTTGAGCGACGGCAGCGCGGCCGTCAGCAACAGCCCCGCGTGCGCGGCGCCGGTTTGCCCGACAGTCAGCGCGAGCGTATCGGCGAGTTTCGCCGGGTCGAGCTTCATCCCGCGCACGATCTCTTCGGCCGCGCGCGGATTGGGCGAATCGAGGATCACGCGCGCGAGCGCCGCCGGAGCCACGCCGGCCTTTTCCAGCACTGACTGAATTGCCTTGCCCAGCAGCGGCACATAGGCCTGCGTGAGTGCGAACCGCTCCTCCCAGGAATGGCCGAAGCGCTCCTCGGGCATCCGCCAGGTGTCGAGAAACTCGCGCGTGAACGAGGCGCTGGCGACGATTTCCGCGATCACGTCGTCGCCGCTGCCCATCACGAACGCCGCCGCGCCGTCACCGCCAGCCTGCTCGAGGCGGCCCTCGGGCGCGCCCAGCCGGCAATCGGACATCGCGGCGAGCGCCAATCCGCCGCCGCCCGCCGCGTCGGCCGCCTGCAGCAGCGCCGAAAGCCCGGCGCGCACTGAGCCGGTCAAGTCGGCCGCGCGGCTCTCGGCCGGCAATTGCGCGGCCGCACCGACGATCGCGGCGTTGAGTTTTTCCGCGTAGGGCGGCGTCGAAGTGGCGAAGAGCAGCGTCCGCACCTTGTCCGCGCCGACCGCACGCAGCGCATCGCGCGCCGCCTCGGCCGCCATCGAGACGCTGTCCTCATCGAAGCTTGCAACCGAACGCTCGCCCTTGGCCGCGGCGACGCCGAGCACTTCGGCGATCGCCGCGCGCTTGAGCCGGCGGTACGGGATGTACGATCCGTATGAAACAATTCCAGTCATGTCGCGATTACCAGCCATGTCGCGATTAAAGTTCCCCTGCCTTCTCCGGTCAACCTTACAGCGGACGGCTACGGGAGCAAAATGCTCGAGCCGGTGGTCTCGCGCTGGCCAAGTGCGCGATGGGCCTCGGCCGCGTCGGCAAGCTTGAACGAGCGCTTGACCTCGCATCGCACCGCGCCGCTCGCGAGCGCGTCGAACAGCCGCCGCGCCGCCGCCTCCAGGTCCTCGCGCCGCGCCGTGTAGGTGGCGAGCGTCGGACGCGTGACGTAAAGCGAGCCCTTGCCGCTCAGGATGTTGATGCTGAACGGCGGCACGACGCCCGAGGACTGTCCGAAGCTGACCATCAGGCCGCGCGGCCGCAGGCAATCGAGCGATTTCATGAAAGTCGTCTGCCCCACCGAGTCGTAGACCACGGCGACATTTTTTCCGTCGGTGATTTCCTTCACGCGCGCGACGAAATCCTCGCGCGAATAGTTGATCGTGTGGGCGCAGCCGTGGGCCGCGGCGAGCTTGGCCTTCTCGTCGCTGCCGACGGTGCCAATCACGGTCGCGCCGAGATGCTTCGCCCATTGCGCGAGGATCAGACCGGTGCCGCCCGCGGCGGCATGCAACAGGATCGTGTCGCCGGGCTTGACGGCGTAAGTCGAATGGATCAGGTATTCGGCGGTTAATCCTTTCAGCATCGCGGCCGCCGCGGTCGCCTCGTCGATTTTATCCGGCAGCTTGACGAGGAAGCGTGACGGAATCACTCGCGCCTCCGAATACGAACCAAGATGGCCGCCCACGTATGCGACCCTGTCGCCAACGTGGACCTCGCTTACGTTCGGGCCGACCGCCTCGACCACGCCGGCGCCCTCGCTGCCGGGCGTGTACGGCAGCGAAGGCGGCGGATAGACGCCGGAGCGAACGTAGATATCGACGAAGTTAAGGCCGATCGCGCGATGGCGCACGAGCGCCTCTCCCGGTCCGGGCGCGGGGACTTCGACGTCCTCGTAGCGCAGGACCTCGGGACCGCCAATCTGATGCACCACGATCGCTTTGCATTTCATAACGACTCCGTTTCGTCGCAGGGATCAAAGATCTGGTATCACGACCCCGCAGCAGTATTACTCGATTCCCGTCCGTTCGTCACACGGTGAGCCACACGATCAGACGTTCGGCCGTCTGGAATTTCGGTCCACGCGCCCTATAACCTCTCGGTGCGCTCGTCCAATGCGCGGTAAGCGGGCAAGCGGAAGAGACTGGCTGGCGGAGACTCCATGGAGAAACAGGCGAAGAGATCGCTCAGAGTCGGATGCCTCAACTTCACCGAGGTAACCGCGATCGCGATCGCGCTCATCTCGCCCACGATGACCGGCGCGCTCATCATCCCGCTGATGTACAGCAACGCCGGCAACGCAAGCTGGCTCGCCTACCTCTTCGGCACTGTGATGCTGCTGTTCGTCGCGCTCAACTTGAACCAGTTCGCCCGGCGTTCGACCTCGACCGGTTCGATGTACGCCTACACGGTGATGGGCCTGGGCGCGACCGCCGGCGGAATATCGGCCTGGTGCCTGGTGTGGGCCTATCTGTTCGACGGCATCGGCGGAATCACCGGCGCCACGATCTTCGCCAACGCCCTGCTGGGGATGGCCGGATTGCAGCTTCCGAATCTGCTGCTGTTCGCGATCCTGTGCGCGATCGTATGGTTGCTCGCCTACAAGGACATCCGGGTCTCGAGCATTCTGATGCTGGTGTTCGAAACCGTGTCGGTGTCACTGACCCTGGTGCTCGCGATGGCGGTATTGCATCGGCACAACTTCGCGATCGATACCGCGCAGGTCACGCTCAAAGGAGCGTCGTTCTCCGGCGTCGCGCTGGGCGTCAATATCGCGCTTTTCAGCATGGTCGGGTTCGAGTCGGCCAGCGCGTTCGGTGAAGAAGCGAAGGATCCCCTGGTGACGATTCCGCGCGCGCTGATCGTGAGTCTCCTGCTGACCGGACTTTTCTTCGTGATCATTTCCTACACCGAGGTAGTCGGATTTACGGGTTACCATACCCCGCTGGCGAGGGCCGAAGCGCCGCTCAACATTCTTGCCAATTTGATGAACATGCCGTATCTCAAAATTCCGCTGTCCGCCGGTGCCGCGGTCAGCTCATTTTCGGCGGCCCTATCCTGCCTCAATGCCGGCGCGCGGATCCTCTATCCGATGGGCCGCCATGGGCTCCTGCATTCCTCGCTTGGCGCCGCGCACGCGACCAATGAAACGCCGCACGTCGCGGTCACGATACTGGGCGCGCTGCTTTTCCTCATCCCGGCGGCGATGCTCTGGCTGCCGGGAACGCGGGTGCTCGACATCTTCAATTGCGCGGGAACGCTGTGCGCGTTCGGTTTTCTGGGCGCGTACGGTCTGATCTCGGCCTCGGCGCCGGCCTACCTGGCGCGGATGGGCGTCGTGCGCGGCCGCGATTTCGGCATCGCGGCCGCCTCGCTCGCGCTCCTGTTGTTCCCGATCGTCGGAAGCGTCTATCCAGTTCCGCCGTGGCCGGTGAATACGTATCCGTATATGTTTCTTGCCTACCTGGCGGTGGGTATGGTGTGGGTCGTGAAATTACATCGAGGGACTCCCGGATTGGCCAACGACGTGAGACGCCGCATATATATGGACCACGGCCACGACGTCCCGGCCGCGGATCCTCCGCCCGAGCGCCGCAGCGGAATCGTGCGTTGAAGACAACTCAGGAGGTATCGCGATGCCTCTCGTGACCACCGGACACGCGATCACTGACGACGGCGTAAAGCTCTACTACGAAGAAGCCGGCGAGGGCATCCCGATCGTCTTCGTCCACGAGTTCGCCGGCGACTATCGCAGCTACGAGCCGCAAATGCGCTACTTTTCGCGCCGCTACCGATGCGTCGCCTACAACGCGCGCGGCTATCCGCCGTCGGACGTTCCCGCCGAGGTCGCGAAGTATTCGCAGGCGCGCGCCTGCGACGACATCCGCGCCGTGCTCGACGGACTCCGAATCGACAAAGCCCACGTAGTCGGCATCTCGATGGGCGGGTTCGCGGCCCTGCATTTCGGGATGCGCTACGGCGATCGCGCGCGCTCGCTGGTGATCGGCGGCTGTGGTTACGGCGCGGAAAAAGGCAGTCGCGCGCAGTTCCAGCAAGAGGCTGAACACGCGGCCGAGATGTTCGACCGGATCGGTATGTCCGAGGGGGCCAAGCGCTACGCGCTGGGCAAGACGCGCGTGCAACTGCAGAACAAGGACCCGCGCGGATGGAGTGAGTTCGCCGCGCAGATGGCCGAGCACTCGGCGCTCGGCGCGGCCAACACGCTGCGCGGGGTACAAAAGCAGCGTCCCTCGCTCTTCGACCTGGTCGACGAGATGAAGAAGATAACCGTGCCGGCGCTGGTGATGACCGGCGACGAGGACGACCCGTGTCTCGAGGCCTCGGTGCTGATGAAGCGAACGATCGCGACCGCGGGGCTCGCGGTACTGCCGAAGACCGGCCATGCGCTCAACCTGGAGGAGCCGGCGCTGTTCAACGCGCTGGTCGACGAATTTTTCCACCAGGTCGAGGCCGGGCGCTGGAGCACACGCGACCCGCGCTCGGTGGCCGACAAGATTTTGTGACAAGACTTTGTGAACTGACCTTCCAGTCAAATCGCGTTCCAAACCGGGCCGCTCAGGATCGAGTCCATGTAGCGCGCGCGCAACGACGCCCTCAACCGTCTGAACGCCTTGGCACACCATTGGTAGATTGGAAATATTAGAGCGACCGGCACGTTATATGCTCTCGGAATTATGCCCGATTCGTCTCGACAGCGGGCCGGCGACGATTGGAGGGGGGATATGCTCGAATGTAATGCCTGTGGCGCGGTTTCCGGCGACATCCACATCCTTGAGGCCGAGGGCGGGCCGGTACCCGACCGGGCGGTAATCGCCGTAAGGATCAAAATCTGCAACTCCTGCTATTCCCGGCCCGAAAGATCGCAGCTGCTCTCTCGACTCTGCGCGGACATCCTTGTGCCTCCCTCCTACTGGTTTGGCCGCAACATAGCCTGGTCTTCCGCCATTCGGATGGTTCGCTCGCCGCGTGGACAACGCGCTCCGCGCTTCTGGTACGAGCCCGAGGCCCATCCGCTCGGTCACTGGGGCCAGGCCCGGCCCGCGCTGGCCAACGGCGGCAGTTACCACGCGTCCTGAGACAGCCTCCGCGCATCTCCTGCGAGAGTTAGTGAACGCGTACCTTTTTCCGTCAGGCGCGGCCGATCAGGCATAAGCCTCCGATCCGGCCAGCGACAACTTCTTCGCGAACTTCGGCGCTGTGGGGCACAAACGACTATGTAGCTCGCCATAGTCCGCGAGACCGCTTTGCGATGAGCGTCTCGTCGCACGCGCGGCGAGGATCGAGTGCAAATGTTAACGAAGATGTCAGGGTCGGACGTTCCTTTGTAACCTACAGAACACTTCTTCTAATCTTAACGCTTTCTCATTCATCCCTCGTTTGCTTTAGCCTGTCCTTTGGCGTAAATCTTTATCGGATTAGCGACGTACAAATTATAATCGCCTCAAAAAAGCCCTGAGGCGCGTTTTTACCACTCTCTTTGGTCTGTTGCGCAGCTTCGGATCAAAGAGTGATGCACGTGTACTTGAAGCTGGGACGCATGTCCCGACGGAGTTTGCGATGGATACCAGCGACAGCCCTCCTCGTCCCAATCGGCCGTCGGATTTGACGAAACGCACAGCGACTTTCGAAGAGGTCGATATCCGCTCCGAGCTCAGCGCACGCCCGCAGCGGACGCCAGACTATGCGGCCGAGCATCGGGCCATTAAGGTGCTCGCTGGCGAAATGACGGCGAACCCGCGCAACATGCTTCAGAAACTGGTCGAGACGGCGATCGATCTCTGCCGGGCCGATACTGCCGGGATCAGCGTATTGGAGGGCGACGCCCTTCGCTGGGAGGCCATGGCTGGGGTGTTCGCCTCCTATCGGGGTTCCATGATGCCACGTGACGCCAGTCCCTGCGGCGTCTGCATCGATCAGAACGCCACCCAACTGATGCATCTGCCGGACCGCTGTTTTCCAGCGCTTCTGACTGATCCGCGCTTCGTGGAAGCGATGCTCATACCCTTTCATGACCGTGGCAAGCCGGTTGGAACGGTCTGGATCGTGGCCAATAGCCATAAGCGAAAGTTCGATCGAGAGGACGAGCGCGTGATGTGCACACTGGCACAGTTCGCTTCAGCGGGCTGGCAATTGTGGCGAGCGTGCGAGGCCGCGGCGGAGTCGAACCGGCATAAGGACGAGTTCATGGCGATGCTCGCTCATGAACTGCGAAATCCGCTGGCCGCGATCATCAGCGCCCATGAGGTGGTGCGGAAGATCAGCGCCGACGACGCGTATATCTTGCGGACCGATCTTCCAGAGGCGGACCTTCTGCAGGCCGATCTTTTGCACGCTGTCGACGTCGTGGGACGGCAGGCTCAACATCTATCGCGTATGGTCGATGACCTGATGGACCTTTCCCGCATCGGTCGCGGCGAGTTGGAGGTCAACAAGGAAACGGTTGAACTCCGAACGATTGTCGACCAAGCCATAGAGGCAACGCATCCTCAGTTCGAGAGTCGCCGGCACCGGCTGTCCGTTCGAATTCAGGACGATCCGATTCTTATCAATGGGGACCCGGGCCGGCTGGTTCAACTCTTGTCGAACCTTCTGGACAACGCAGCGAAGTACACGCCCAAGGGCGGTGAAATCTCGATCGCGGCGCAATGCGCGGACGAGAACGTTTGCATCAGGATTCACGACAACGGAATCGGAATTTCCAGGGATAGAATCGAAAGCATCTTCGATCTCTATACGCAGCTCAACGAGTCGGCGAAAACCGCCGCCAGGGGTATCGGCCTTGGATTGACCCTGGTACGAAATCTGGCCGAGATGCATGGCGGCGTGGTCGAAGCGGCGAGCGAGGGGCTTGGCAAGGGCAGCCAGTTTACCGTCCGATTGCCGCTCATTCCGAGGGTTTCGTTGAAACCGCCCAACAAAGCGGCCACGAAGACGCGCCGGCGGATTCTTCTGGTCGAGGATAACAGCGATATCGCTGAGCCTTTGAAAATTATTCTCGCGCGGGACGGACACGCGGTCAGCGTTGCGGCAGAAGGAGCAGTTGCGCTCGAGATGCTGCGGACTTTCGAGCCGGAGGTCGTTTTTCTCGATATCGGCCTACCCGACATGGACGGCTTTGAATTGGCGCGTCGAATGCGCGGCCAGACCAAACGCACGGATCTGCTAATCGTCGCATTGAGCGGATATGGCGAGGAAGCGCATCGCCGCTTGTCCAAGGAGGCGGGCTGCGATGAACATCTGGTGAAACCGATCCATCCTGACATTTTGCGCAGCTTTCTCGGCCGCCCTGGAAATTCAGCGGATGGTATGTCGGCAGGCCTGAGGGGAGCGCACTTCAGACCGAGCGCAGGAACTCGATTAGTAACCGGTTCACCTCGGCTGGACGCTCCCGCTGGACCCAGTGGCCGGCGCCGCGGAGCAGGACCTTCTTCGCCAGGTTCGGCGCGTTGATTTCCAGCGTCTGGTACGCCTCGGCGTAGAATTCGTTCACCGCGTCCTTGTCGCCGGCAACCAACGGCGTCACCTGTCCCAGTCTCGCGCCGTCGAGAAACCCGCTCAGTTCCCAGGCGCGATCGCTTACTAAGCCGGCGCCGCGGCTCGGACGGAATTTAACCGCCACATCACAATCTGGGCAGTTCTCTGTAACCGTAGAACCTAACACTGCGTACAAATAGTGCGTGACACTTCATTGATGAATTTTGGTCAGTTACCGGTTCACTTCGACCGGGCGCTCCTGCTCGATCATATGGCCAGGGCCGGCCAGCATCTCCTTCGCCCGGTTCGGTGCTGCGGGGCACAAACGCCAATGTAGTCGCCGTATTTCGGAGGCCGCGTGCGATGGATGTCTCCTCGCCCGCGTGGCGAGAAACATGTTCTTTGGCGTAATTGTAACGTACTCAATACTGTACAAATTGCTTCTGAGAAGTGCCCTGAGGCGCTTCTGGCCATTTCTGTTCGGTCTCTCGTTCAACTCCTAATCAACGAGTGATGCAGTTATGTACCTGAAGCTGGGACACATGTCCCAACGGAGTTTGCGATGGACACCCGTCACAATCCTTCTTATCCCACTCGGTTGGCGGATTTGACGAAGCGCACAGCGACTTTCAACGAGATCGATATCAGCTCCGAGCTCAGCGCACGCCCGCAGCGGTCGCCCGACTATGCGGCTGAGCATCGGGCCATCAGGGTGCTTACCGCCGAAATGACCGCGAACCCGCGCAATATGCTTCAGAAACTGGTCGAGATGGCGATCGATCTCTGCCAGGCCGATACTGCCGGGATCAGCGTATTGGAGGGCGACGTCTTTCGCTGGGAGGCTCTGGCTGGCGTATTCGCCGCCTATCGAGGCTCCACGATGCCACGTGACGCCAGTCCCTGCGGCGTCTGCGTCGATCAGAACGCCACCCAACTCATGCATCTGCCGGATCGCTGTTTTCCAGCACTTCTGACTGAGCCACGCTTTGTGGAAGCGATGCTTATACCTTTTCATGATCACGGCAAGGCAGTTGGAACGGTCTGGATCGTAGCCAACAATCTTGAGCGGAAGTTCGACCGAGAGGACGAGCGCGTGATGAGCACGTTGGCACAGTTCGCTTCGGCGGGCTGGCAATTGTGGCGAGCGTATGAGCTGGCGGCGGAGTCGAGCCGGCATAAGGACGAGTTCATCGCGATGCTCGCCCACGAACTGAAGAATCCGCTCGCTGCGATCATCAACGCACAAGAAGTGGCGCGGAAGATCAGCGGCAACGACGCCGACCTGCTGCGGACCGATCTTCCGGAGGCGGACCTTCTGCAGGCCGATCTTTTGTACGCGGTCGACGTCGTGGGACGGCAGGCTCGCCATCTATCGCGTATGGTCGATGACCTGATGGACCTTTCCCGCATCGGTCGCGGTGACTTGGAGGTCCACAAAGAAACGATTGAACTCAGACTGATCGTCGACCAGGCCATAGAGGTGACGCAACCTCAGTTCGAGAGTCGCCTGCACCGGCTGTCCGTTCGAATTCCGGACGATCCGATTCTTATCAATGGGGACCCGGGCCGGCTGGTTCAACTCTTGTCGAACCTCCTGGACAACGCAGCGAAGTACACGCCTAAGGGCGGTGAAATCTCGATCGCCGCGGAATGCGCGGACGAGAACGTTTGCATCAGGATCAACGATAACGGAATCGGAATTTCCAGGGATAGAATCGAAAGCATCTTCGACCTCTATACGCAGGTCAATGGGTCAGCGAAAACCGCCGAGAGGGGTATTGGCCTCGGCTTGACCCTGGTACGAAATCTAGCCGAGATGCACGGCGGAGTGGTCGAAGCGGCGAGCGAGGGACTCGGCAAGGGCAGTCAGTTTACCGTCCGATTGCCGCTCCCACCCGGGCTTTCGGTGAAACTGCCGATGAAAAAGGCCATGCAGAGGAGCCGGCGGATTCTTCTGGTCGAGGATAACTGCCATATCGCAAAGGCGTTGAAAATAATTCTCGCGCGGGACGGACACGCGGTCAGTGTTGCGCGAGATGGAGCAGTCGCGCTCGAGATGCTGCGGACTTTCGAGCCGGAGGTCGTTTTTCTGGATATCGGCTTACCCGATATGGACGGCTTTGAATTGGCGCGTAGAATGCGCGAGCAGACCAAAGGCGCGGATCTGTTAATCGTCGCATTGAGCGGATATGGCGAGGAAGCGCATCGCCGCTTGTCCAAAGAGGCGGGTTGCGATGAACACCTGGTGAAGCCGATCGATCCTGGCATTTTGCGCAGCTTTCTCGACCGCCCTGGAAATTCAGCGGATGGTTTGTCGGCAGCCTTGAGGAGCCCGCACTTCAGACCGAGCGAAGGAACTCGATTAGTAACCGGCTCACCTCGGTTGGACGCTCCTGTTGGATCCAGTGGCCGGCGCCGGGGAGCATGACCTTCTTCGCCAGGTTCGGCACGTTGATTTCCAGCGTCTGGTAGGCGTCGGCGTAGAATTCGACCACCGCGTCCTTCTCGCCGGCGACGAACAGCGTCGGCTGTACCAGTCTCGCGCCGTCGAGAAACCCGCTCAGTTCCCAGGCGCGATCGATGTTGCGATACCAGTTGAGACCTCCGCGAAATCCGGTGCGCTTGAGCTCGCCCGCGAAGAAATCGAGGTCGGCCTCGCTGAGCCACGCCGGCAGTTTGCGCGGCACCACCACGCTATCGAGGAATTTCTCGTCGCGCCCGAACGCGTAACGCCATCGTTCGGTGGGCGCGGCGTCGCCTGAGAGCGAATAGAACGTCGCCAGCAGGCTCGCGCGCACGTCGCGCTCCAATTCGAGTTCGGCCCTGCCTTCTTGCTGGAAATATTCCTGGTAGAAAATTTTGTCGCCGAACACCGCCTTGACGATCGCGCTGGGACGCATCGGCCCGCGCGGGCGGTAAGGCACGCTCAATAGACCCACCGCGCGGAACAGGTCCGGGCGCAACTGCGCCGAGTACCAGGCTACCGGCGCGCCCCAGTCGTGCCCGACGATCGCGGCCGAGCGCTCCCCAAGCGCGTTCACGAGTCCGACGATATCGCCCGCCAGATGAAAGAGGCTGTATGCGTCGACCGCCTCGGGGCAGTCGGTCTGGCCGTAGCCGCGCTGGTCGGGCGCGACGACCCGAAACCCAGCCTCCGCGAGCGCCGCTATCTGATGGCGCCATGAGTACCAGGATTCCGGAAATCCGTGGCACAGAACGACCAGCGGCCCAGTGCCGGCCTCGACGTAGTGCATCCGGATGCCGTTGGTCTCGACGAAGTGATGGCTTGGTGCGCTCATCGTGCCTCCACGATTTCCGCTGTTTCAGTTCGGCAGCCAGGCGAGCGCGCGAATCTCGCCGAACTCGCGCCGCAACTTCTCCCACGACCCACCACCGTCGCGGCTGAGATAGACGTAGCCGTGCAGGCTGTTGGCGACCACGAGGTCGGGATTCGCCGAGTTGACGCCGAACCAGTACATGGTGGAGTTCGGCTCAACCTCGAGCGCGCATTTCTCCCAGCTCGCACCGCCGTCGGTCGTGCGCTGGATCGCGCCGCGCTTGCCCGGAATGAAATCGCCGTTGGCGACGAACATGACGTCGGGATTGCCGGGCCTGAGCGCCACGCCGCGGCAATAGGAGATCGTGTCGCGCTCGGCAAAGCGCGGAAAGCCGTGCAACGACCAGCTCTCGCCCTCATCGGCGCTGCGCCACAGGCCGTCGGGCGTGGTGGCGAGAATCTCCGCCCGGCGCCCGAGCCTCACCGCCAGGCCGTGAATGTCCTGGTTGAGCGGCTTGTCGCCCAGCGCAGGGCAATGGCTCCAGGAGTCGCCACCGTCGCGGCTGCGGTACACGCCGTCGATCTCGACGCTCATCCAAATCGTGCGCGGGTCGCGCGGGTCGAATACGACGTTGGTGACCTTGGGCGCTCCGGCGAGGCACTTCTCGGCAATCGGGATCGCAAGCCGCTCCCATCGTTTGCCGCCGTCGAGCGTGCGGAACACCGCCGGCGGCTTGGTGCCGGCATAGATGACCGCGGGGTCCTGCGGATGAACCGCGACCGACCAAATCTGCATCCCGTCCATCGGCGACGGCACCAGTTCAAAGCTCGCGCCGTTGTCGGCGCTTCGATACAGGCCGGCTTCGGAGCCCGCGTATACCTGATGCGGGTCGTGCGGCGAAAGCGCCAGCGCGCGAATCTGGATCTCGCCGGGCTCGGCGTGAAACGGCAGCGCCATTTTGCTGCGCCGCCAATGATCGCCGCCGTCGGGGCTGAACCACACGCCGGCGCCGACCGTTCCCACACAGATCGTGAATTGCTCAGCCATCGCTCTCACCCCGCGAGTCTCTCGCGAATTTCAACAGATGTTCGCAGATGCCGCGCGCCGCTTGCTGAGGTCTCTCGCTATTCCTTGGGCGGCTTCTTCTCGTCGAACTTGAGGCTCAAGGAAGCGATCCCGGCCGCGACGTTGAGGCCGTTTTGACCTTCGATCGAAACCGGCTGCAGCGCAATCGATTTCTTGAATCCGCCGACCAGGACGTTGGCGCCCGCGCCGACTCCCAGCGCAACGCTCGCCGTAGCTCCGCCGTAGTGGCCAGCCAGCGCGCCCTCTCCCAGGTTGGTGGTTGGCGCGACCACCGCCCATAGCATCACGGCCGAGGAAAGATAGCCGATGTCGGCGCCGAACTTGGTAATCGACCCGGTGTAGTACTCGGTATAATTCTTGTCCCGGGTATAGGCGCACTTCACGGTGCGTGACGAGCCGAAAACAAAACCCCATCCGCTGGCGACATGACACGTGAGGTACCCGGCCCGCACCGTCATCTTATGCTCCTCCGCGTGAGCGGACGGCGTGCAGAGCGCGATCGCGATCACCATCATCGGCACACTTAACAGGTTGCGAGTTCGTAATTTCATCTGAGATATTCCTCCGTTTCGCAGCATCGCCTGGCGCACGAAGCCCGTTCGGCGCGGACGCGGCCTGAATTCTCCCAAAAGATGATCCCGATACGCAAACGACGCACAACCCGGCGCGCCGCGGCTGCGCACGGCCGGCTCCAACGACGTTTGCCGCTTGCGATGCCCAGCTAGGTCGCGGTCACGACCTCGCAGATGGAAAAGTCAGCCCCGTCCTCCTCGTTGCCCTGGTGAACCGCGCGAAAGTCCGGCGAGCGCATGTAGCGCTTCAGCGCCGCGCGGTCGGTCCATCGCGTGACCAACATAAAGGTCGGTTCGCGCCCGATCGTGCGCAGGACCTCGAGGCCCAAAAACCCGTTGTGAACGTCAACCAGGCGCGGACGAGATCGAAATCGCACCTCCAAACGAGCCGCCTCGACAGCGCCAACCTTGAACCTCGATACCGCAACGATCATCGCGTCTCTCCTTGGCGGTCGAGCTCGCCTCAGACGGCGGCGGCGGCGCGCGGAAGGGTGAAATGGAAGTTCGAGCCCCGCCCTACTTCGGACTCCACGCCAACCTTGCCGCCGTGAGCTTCGACGATTTGGCGCGCGATCGCGAGTCCAAGGCCGATGCTCTGTTCGCCGCCAGTCGGCCGGACGCTGGTCTGCTGGTAAAAGCGAAACAATTTCCCCAATTCCTCTGGCGGAATTCCCTGGCCCTGGTCGCGAACTTCAACCAGGACTGCGCCGCCGGCCACGGAGGCGCGGACGGTCACGCTGGTGCCGGGCTCCGAATACTTGATCGCATTGCTGATGAAATTCGTAAGTACCTGTTCCACGCGCGAGGGATCGGCGTTCACCGCCGGCAGGCCGGGCGCGATTTCGGTGTCAACCCGGATGTTCTTGCGGCGCGCCAGCAACTGGTTGCTTTCCACGTTATTGCGGATCATCGCGCCGAGATCGACCGATTTCAATTTCAGCTCCAGCCGGCCCGTTTCGATCAGCGTGAGGTCCAGCAAATCGGAGACCAGCGCGAGCGCCGAACGGCTGGTCCGGTCGATGATGGAGATGAATTGCAGTTGGTCCGGTTTCAGGGTGTCGCGGTCTTCGAGCAACGGTTCGACGCTCATCGCGATCGCGCCGATGGAATTGCGGAGATCATGGGCCACGATCGCGGCGTGCCGGCTGCGCTGCTCGAGGTTCTTCAGCGCCATGCGCAAATCGTTGGTTTCCTCGTTGTTGATGCGGATCAGATCTTCGTAGATGTCTCCCCTGTAGCCTTCGACGGCGCTGCCCACCAGTATCAGCTCATCACCGACGCCAGCGCCGGAAAATTGCAGCAACCTCGGGCGACCGTTCAAGTCGACCGAAATTGGTATCTCGTAAACAGCGCCGGCGCTCGCCAGGTCGCCGATCAACGTCTTCGCCCGTTCCTGATTGTCTTCGTAGGCGCACGAGTGGAATGGTTTGCCAACTTTCAACGAGCCCGAAAGGCCGATGCCGTCATTGACTATTGAAATGACTACTCCGTCCCGGGTGCATCGGAGCAGCACTCCTGCGCGATGCTTCGCGTCCATTCCGCTCAGCTCCGCGCCGCGGCCGCCACGCGCTCGGCGACCGTTAACGCGCTCTCGGCGTCGGGCGCATACCCGTCCGCACCGATATCGCGCCAGAGTTCGCGCTCGCGGTTGAAAGCGTGGCCGCCGACCAGGACGCGCACATCGCGGGTTCCCTGGTTTGCGCGCAGCGCGCGGACCATCACGGCCACCGGTTCGAGATGAAAAGTCATCGCCGCGGAGAGCCCGAGCAGGTCGGGCCGGCGTTGCGCGACGAAATCGACCAGCGCGGCGGCCGGCAGGTTGGCGCCGAGATGATACGTGTCCCACCCGTCCATCTCGAAGAAATCGGCAACCATCCTCATCCCGAGTTCGTGGATCTCGCCGGGAGCGCACGCTGTCACCAGGATGCGTCCGCGGCGGGGCCCGGAGAACACGTGACTATAGAGGCGGGACATGATCATTTGCGTCGCGGCGGTGCAATAGTGCTCCTGGGCGATGCTTATCTGGTTGGACTGCCACAGGCGGCCGACCTCGTGCTGCGCGTCCTGGAAAACGCGCAGCCAGATTTCCCTGACGCCCATTCCGGCGCGGAGAGCGTTCTGCACCAAATCGAGTGCCGCCTGCCGTTCGCCGCGCAGCAAACAATCTAGGTAGCGCTTCGCAGGTCCGTCCACGGGCAGCGGCTGGTCCGATTGATCCGCGCTCGCGTCTGCCGCGCCGCCAACGTCCGCGACTCCCACATCGAAGACTTCAAGCACCACAGCCAGACTTGCGTCCGAAAGTGTCTCAACCAGCACCTCGCGCACGCACTTCAGGTTTTCGACCAGCTCCTCAGGCGCGACGCCGCGCGCTGCGAGCACCGCGCTAACCCATCCAAGGTAATCCTTGAATATGGACGGGCGGCCGAAACTGATCGCATCGGCCAAATAGGACAGGTGAAAGCGGGTATCCTGTAGATACATCGCCCTGCCCCGCTCACCATATTTGGCGAGCAGTGCAGGCCGGCGCGAGTAGTCCCTGGCGACCGCCGCCTGAACGATCGCCTCAGCGGCACTTCTGAGTTCGTTGACGACGGCGGAATTTTCGTTCATTGGGCTCAGCACCTTGCTTCGGTAGTGCCGCCGCCGCGGCGGCCTATCGCACCGACCGGTTTCGAGCCCGGATGGGTGAGCGCGTTATCGACTTAGTGTTGACACTTTCCCACCGCGATCCCAGGTCAGTCAATATATAATTTCGCGCACAAAATGGTGGATAGTTTTGTCTCAGATTGACCGACTAGCTGAGCGCCGCAGATCAGAAGCGGCCTCTCGCTGCTTGAGATACGGTGTGTTTCTCTGTTCGGCGGCCGTTACGGCTGGAGCGTGAACACTTCCTGTGGTTGGCTGACTCCGCGAAGCCGATGGAGGCCCAGGCTGTGCAGCGGCTCGGCCACCGCCGCAGCAAAGCTGGCGGACGTGACCACATGCTTTCCCAGTTCCGCTGCGAGCTTCTCGAGCCGCGCGGCATGATTCACGGCGGGGCCGATGACGGTGAAGTCGAGCCGGTTCTTCGCCCCGATGTTGCCGTAGGTGACTTCGCCCAGGTGGAGCGCGAGCCCGAAATTGATCTGTTCCTCGCCGCGCCCAGCGCGCTCGAGATTGCGCGCGGCCATCGCACTTGCCGCCTCGCGGGCGGCCTTGAGCGCGGCGCGGCAGGGTTCGGCGGGCGCGCGGTTCTCGCCGATCTCGAAGATCGCCAGCATCGCGTCGCCGATGAACTTCAGCACCTCGCCGCCCTCGGCGACAACCGCTTCGGCGACAATTTCGAAATAGTCATTGAGGAGCGCGATCACCTCCTGGCGCGGAGCCGAGTCGGTCAGGCGGGTGAATCCGCGGAGATCGCAAATCCAGATCACCGCGCGAATCGCCTCGCCACTACCACGGGTTATCGCGCCCGAAAGCACGCGCTCGCCCGTGCGATGACCGACGTAGGTGTCGAGCAGGCTGCGCGCGACCCGCCGCGTCGACTGGAGCTCGACGATTATTGCCAGTGCCTCGGCGACCTCGCTCAGCGCCTCAATCTCCCGGTCGGTGAAGCCGCCCGACGCGATCGGTCGCCCAACTGATGACGTTAATCTGACCGCCCGAGCATAGCATCGGCATCACCACGTAGTCGGTCCCACCCTGCTCTCGCAGCTGCGGCACAATGGGATAGTCGTCGGGACAAGCGGGATCCGCCAGCCGCCGGCGAAGCATCCGGCGGCTCTTTCGCACTTCGGCGAACGGACTCTGAATGAGTTCGGGTGTTTGCACGCGCTCGTGACTGGCGGTTTGCCGCCCGGCGCCGATTTCGTCACGCCGCCAGACGTAGGCGGTGGCCGCGACCTGCGGATGCAGGGTACTTACGACACAAAATCCGCGCCACAAGGGGATGCCCGCCGCGACGATCCGGCGGCACATCTCGTCGCCGAACTCGCGCATGTGGGTGTTGTGCCTGCCCTCCTTGAGCATCCAGCGCACGACATCCGCCGCCGCGTGGGTCTCCTCGCTCATGGTTCGCGCCTGGCTACCGCAGCCCGTAGCTCGGCGGTTTCACTTGTTGATATTCGATGATTTGAGCAGCGCGCTGAATTCTTTATGCAGTTTCCGTAGCTTCGGATCGATGACAATCTGGCAATAAGGCGCGAGCGAATTGTTGCGATAGTATTCTTGATGATAATCTTCGGCCTGGTAAAACGCTTTCAGTGGAACTACTTCGGTCACGATCCGTTTGCCCGCCGGATCGGAATTGTTCAGCTCATCGATCAATGAATCGGTCTCCCGTTTCTGTTCGTCGGTCGTATAGAAGATGACGGAGCGATATTCGGTCCCGACATCCGCTCCCTGCCGGTTGAGCGAGGTTGGATCGTGGGTCGCGAAAAATACCACCAGCAGGTCGTGGAAGGAGATCTGTGCGGGGTCGTATTCGACTCGGGTGACTTCGGCATGTCCGGTCTTTCCGGTGCAGACTTGTTCGTAAGTCGGATTGGCGATTGTACCTCCCGCATATCCCGGCATCACGGACACCACTCCCTTGAGTTGTCCAAAGACTGCTTCCGTGCACCAGAAGCATCCGCCGCCGAAGACCGCGATTTCGGTTTTCTGATTCATGCCGACAGAATAACTCAACAATTTCTAATGTAAACTGGCGACTATCGCGACAGGTATCCCCCGTCCACCAGCAGCGGGCATCCGGTAACGAACGACGCTTCATCGGACGCCAGAAAGAGGATCGCGTTGGCTATCTCCTCCGGTTGAGCATTGCGCCCGACGGGTTCCCAGGAAGCCGCCTGGCGCCAGAACTCGGCTGCTTCCTCGGCCGTCGGCCGTTTCAGGATGTTGGTTTCGACGTTCCCGGGACATACGCAATTGACTCGAATACCATCCGCCGCGTAGCGCGAGGCCAATGACGTTGTGAGCTGGCGCGCGCCGGCCTTGGTGATGTTGTAAGCGAATGTGCTCGCGCCTTCCATCTCCTGGCCGATGAAGGAGGATATGGAGGCGAGGTTCACGATCGCGCCCTTCTTTCGCTTCACCATGTGCGGGATGACATGTTTGCAGCACAAGAACATGCTCTTCAAATTGATATCCATCAGGCGATCCCACTCTTCGACGCTCATGTCGGTGACGTCCTTGAGGAAATGGATACCCGCGTTGTTCACCAGCACGTCGATGCGCCCGAAGGCCGACATCGCCTCTTCGGCCAGACGGCGGGCGGTCTCTTCCTTGGAGATGTCGCCGACGACCGTACGGCTCTTGTCTTTACCGATTTGCGCTGAGACCTTGTCCAGGCTCTGCCGGTCGATATCGTTCAGCACGAGGAGTGCGCCTTCGCGGGCAAAGATCGCGGAGGTCGCACGGCCGATTCCACTGCCCGCGCCGGTCACGATTGCAACTTTGTCCTTGAGCCGCATGGCTTTGCCTCCCGTTGAGGAATACTCGGTAGAGCCTCGCGCAGATCGAGCGAATACGTCAAGAACAAATCAGCCAAGAACAAATCGGCAAAGACAATCCGATCGACGCGACCGCTACATCGCTTTCGACGGCACGATTTCGAGCTGCAACCGTTCCGTTCCCCGGATCACCGTCAGTTCGGCTTTCGCGCCGACCTGCTCTTCGGACAGGAATCGATGCAGATCGTCGACCGCGCCGACCGGGCTCTCGCCGTAGGCGACGATGATATCGCGTGGCGTCACTCCGGCCTTGTCGGCAGGACTGCCGGGCTCGACCGACGTCACCATCACGCCCGTCTCCCGGGCCAGACGATAGAAGCGGACAACTCGCCGATGGAGCGGCGCGGTCATTCCGGCCACGCCGACGTACGCGCGCACGATTTTGCCGTCACGGATGAGGCGCGCCGCCACGTACTTCGCGGTGTTGATACCGATCGCAAAGCAGATTCCCTGCGCGGGCAGAATTACCGCGGTGTTGACGCCGATCACCTCGCCGCGCGAATTCACCAGCGGTCCCCCGGAATTGCCGGGATTGAGCGCGGCGTCGGTCTGAATCACGTCGTCGATTAGCCGGCCCGACTGCGACCTCAGCGAGCGTCCCAGCGCGCTCACGACTCCCGCGGTGACCGTGCATTGAAAGCCGTACGGACTTCCGATCGCGATCGCGAGTTGCCCGACGCGGAGCCGCGCCGAGTCGCCGAGCGCCGCCGCGGCCAGCGCGGAGGCGCCGACGCGCACGACCGCAAGGTCGCTGTGCGGGTCCGACCCGACGAGCGCGCCCTCCGCGTGCCGCCCGTCGAGCAAGGTCACACTGATACGATGCGCATGCGCGACCACGTGGCTGTTGGTCAGGACGAAGCCGTCGGGCGTGAACACGAAGCCCGTGCCCGTGCCCGCCGGAGCCTCGCTCGCCCCGTTTTGCCGAAAAACCTCGATATTTACGACCGAAGGACTTACCCGTTGGGCCGCATTCGCGACCGCCTCCGAGTACGCGTCCAGCAGTCCGCCGTCGTTCTCCAAACCGTTCGCCGTCTGCGCGCCTTCATTTGGCGATTCATTCCGTCCACGGGGCGATTCGTCCAGTACACGCCGTAAAGCCCGTTTCATATGTTGTCTTGACCTCTCGGTCCCAAATATAACCATCCTGTCAAGTACTGCGCAGAACGCTTCATAGGGAGTGTGGTTTATGAAAACGCGAAAACTCGGGAGCCAGGGGCTCGTGGTGACGGAACTGGGCCTGGGATGCATGGGAATGTCGCAATTCTATGGCCCGCGCGACGACGCTGAATCCACCGCGACGCTCGAGCGTGCGATCGAGTTGGGGCTCGATTTCTTCGATACGGCCGACGTCTACGGCACGGGCCACAACGAGGAGTTGGTTGGCAAGGTGCTGCGCAAGCATCGCAACCGCGTAATTATCGCGACCAAGTTTGGCAACCAGGTGCTGCCCGACGGCACGCGCGCGATCAACGGCAGGCCCGAGTATGTCCGCTCCGCCTGCGACGCGTCACTCAAGCGCCTGGGCGTCGGTCACGTCGACCTCTACTATCAGCATCGCGTGGACAAGAACGTGCCGATCGAGGAGACCGTCGGCACGATGGCCGATCTGGTGCGGCAGGGCAAGGTGCGATACCTCGGCCTGTCGGAGGCGAGCGCCAAGACGATTCGGCGCGCGCATGCCGTGCATCCCATTTCGGCGCTGCAGTCCGAATACTCGTTGTGGACGCGCGACTACGAAGACGAAGTGATTCCGACGCTGCGCGAGTTGGGAGTGGGATTCGTGCCGTTCAGCCCGCTCGGCCGTGGACTGTTGAGCGGCGAGTTAAAGGACTTGCCGGCGGATGATATGCGCAAGAAAATCTCGCCGCGTTTCGAAGGCGGCAACCTCGATCAGAATCTAAAGGTGGTCGCGCGCTTGAAGGAGATCGCCCAGGAAAAAGGTATCACGCCGAGCCAGCTCGCGCTCGCCTGGGTGCTCGCGCAGGGCGACGATATCGTTCCGATCCCGGGCACCAAACGCCGCAAGTACCTCGAAGAGAATATCGCGGCGGCCGATGTGAAACTGTCGAAGAGCGACCTCGCGCGTATCGAGGAAGCCGCGCCCAAGGGTTTCGCCGTGGGCGGACGCTATCACGATATGAGTACGGTCAATATTTGAGCCTGATTGGCTGCTAGCGCTTCTCCTTGAAGCTCGGCAGAAGCTCGCGCGCGAAGGTCTCCATCGAGCGCCTGACGATCTTCGGGTCGATGCCCGGAAAATGCATGCCGAGTACGAGATGCGTCGTCCGCGCGCTACGCGTGAATTGGTCGAGGCCTTCGGCGACATCTTTGGCGGTGCCCACGATCGGCGTGAACAGCAATGGATCGGTAGTGCGGCGCAACTCGGAGGCCGGTGGCGGCTTGAACAGCGTGGGCGGGCCCTGGAGCTCACCGGCGTCGCTCAGCCATTGGCCATAGACCGTGAGCATCCAGTGCACGTGCTCCTGGACCTCGTCCCAGGCTTGCTCTTTCGAGGGCGCAAGATGCACCCACACGAGTTGTGCGACATTGAAGTCGGACGGATTGCGGCCGTGCCGGCGCAGCGCCTCGTCGTACGCCGACGTATCACCGACGCCGAGGAAATGGCAGCCGAGTCGTGCCGCGCGATCGACCGCTTTCGGACCGAGCGCGCCCACCCACAGCGGCGGGTACGGCTGCTGTACAGGTTTCGGCGTCAGCCGGATGTCCTGCAAATTGTAGTGCTTCCCGTGGAAGGAGAACGGATCCTGGCTCCAGATTCCGCGGATCACTTCGATACCTTCCTCGAAACGTGACGCGCGCTCCTTATGCGGAATCCCGTAGCCGACGAACTCGTGCCTCGCGTAGCCCTTGCCGATACCCAGATCGAAGCGGCCCCGCGAGATGACGTCAACCGTGGCCGCGTCCTCCGCCACGCGAACGGCATTGTGCAGCGGCAGCAGCAGCAGGAACGTGCCGATACGCACCCGGCGAGTCTTGGCGGCGACCGCGCCCGCGAGCGTCATCAGCGACGGCGAGTAGCCGTCCTCGGCGAAGTGATGCTCGGTCAGCCAGACCGTGTCGTAGCCGAGATCTTCGGCGAGCTTCGCCTGTTCGAGTTGCGACTCGTAGACATCCGCCCAGGGCTTTTTCCATTTGGGCGGATTGCGAAACGAGAACATGAGTCCGACGTTCATATGGTCATCTCCTTCACTCGGCTCCGCGTGGCGGCTAAGCTTCAATCTTGTAAAAGCGCGCGGGATTGGCGGTCATGATGTTGTGGCGGGCGGATTGCGGCAGAACCGAAAGTGCCTGTTCGACCTGCTTCACTACGCCGGGATAGGTACAATCGAAATGCGGATAGTCAGAGCCCCACAGGATATTGCGATCGAGCCCGAGCTCGCACATCGCCCGGAGTGTGCGTTCGTCGGGATCAAGCGATAGATAGCACTGGTCCGCGAAATACTCGGTCGGCGGCTTTTTCAGCCACGGCGCCATCGACCTCATCGTCTCGTAGTGACTATCCATCCGGTCGAGCCAATAGCCAGCCCATCCGACGCCCGATTCAAGAAAAGCGATCCGTACTCTGGGGAAGCGCTCCAGGACACCGCCGCAGATGACGTCCATGCAGGCGGCCTGTTGCTCGAACGGATGGCAGACCATGTGGAAGGCGAAGGTGTCGTGCAGATAGCGGTCCGCGCCGAGCGCGGGCATCTTGGTGCCGAAGCTCGAATGGATCGCGACGGGAATGTCGAGCTCCTGCGCCTCGCGCCAGAAAACGTCGTATGCGGGATCGCAAAGCCGGCGGCGGTTGAAAGGATTGGGACGAATGAAGACGGCCTTGAAATTCAGGTCGCGAACCGCGCGGCGCATCTCCTTCACGGCCGCATCGACATCCTGAAGCGGCATCGGTGCGACGCCATAAAGCCGCTTCGGGTAGGGCCGGCAGAAGTCCGCCATCCAGTTGTTGTAGGCGCGGCAGGCCGCCACCGCGAGGCGCGGTTCTTCGAGGTCGCCATACAACAAGTAGAATGAAGGATACAGAAAGGAGACGTCGATACCTTCGGCATCGAGCACCTTGACCCTTTCATGCGGGTCCCAACTGCCGGGGAGAATGTCCTCCCACGACGCGATGCGGGTACGCTCAGGATCGAGGTAGCCGCCGGGAATTACCGCCGCGACGATCGAATCGCCCGGGGCGCGGCGCCGCTCGGCGTTGACCCAGAACTCGTCCTTGCCGTCGGCGCCGCGGCGAATCTGAATAGTTCGGTCGCGGAATTCCGGCTCGACGTAATCCTGCCAAAGCGTCCCGGGTTCAACGATGTGGCCATCAGCGTCGATGATGCGGGCCATGGAGTTTTCCTCTGAGCACACCGTAGTGCAACAGTCGCTTATCCGGCAAGGGCGGATTTCAGCGGCAGTGCAGGCACCGCCGGCAAAGTGCTAGATTGTTGGCCCGTCATGGAGGCGAAGCGTGACCCTGGATCTCATCCTGAAGAACGCGCGAGTTGACGACCAGGGCTGCGATATCGGGATCGCTGCGGGGAGGATCGCGGCGATTTCACCGCGCCTGGAAGCCGAGGGCGAAACGATCGACCTCGACGGCCGGCTGGTTTCCGCCGGGTTCATCGAAACGCACATCCACCTCGACAAGTCCTGCATCCTTGATCGTTGCGCTTCGGAGCGCGGCGATCTCGCCGAGGCAATCGGCGAAGCCGCCAAGGCCAAGGCCGCGTTCACGGCCGAGGACGTTTACGCCCGCGCGACCCGTACCTTGATAAAGTCGATCCTCCAGGGCACGACCCACATGCGCACTCATCTCGAGGTCGACCCCGGCGTCGGGTTGCGCGGCCTGGAAGGCGTTTTGCCGCTGATAAGCGAATATGCCTGGGCCATCGATCTGCATATCTGCGTGTTCCCCCAGGAGGGCCTGCTCAACAATCCCGGTACCGACCAACTGATGGTCCAGGCGCTTAAGCGCGGTTGCCGCGTGGTCGGCGCCGCGCCCTATACGGATACAAATCCTCGCGGCCAGATCGACCGAGTGTTCGAGCTGGCGCGCGAGTTCGACGTCGATATCGACATGCATCTCGACTTCGGACCCACCTGCGACGACATGGATGTCTGGCACGTCTGCCGGCGGACCGAGGAATACAAGTACGGCGGACGGGTCACCATCGGCCACGTTACCAAGGCGGCGAGCCTGCCGCTCGCGGAGTTCGAGCGGATGGCACGCCGGCTGGCGGAGGCCGGCGTGGCGCTCACCGTGCTGCCCGCGACCGAGCTTTACCTGATGGGGCGTAATCACACTCACGACCATAACCAGCCGCGGGCGCTGGTGCCGGTCCACAAACTGCTGTATCACGGAGTGAACTGCTCACTGTCGAGCAACAATGTGCTCAATCCGTTCACGCCGTATGGGGATTGCTCGCTGATTCGGATGGCTAATCTTTACGCCAATGTCTGTCAGGTCGGCAGCAATACCGACCTGCGGGAGTGCTTCGCGATGATCACGCGGCGGCCGGCCGAGTTGCTGCGGCTTCGGGACTACGGGGTCGCAGTCGGCAAGTTCGCGGATTTGGTGGTGCTCGACGCCGTCGAGCCCGCAATGGCGGTGGCGGAGTTGGCGCCGGTGCTGTACGCCTTCAAACGCGGCCGCATGACGGTATCGCGCGAGCCGGCGCGACTCCATCGCAAGACATAAGTCAGAATATAAGTATAGACATGAGTATCGAATGAGTATCAACGATCCGCTCAACGCGTTCTGTCGCTACGACGAAGTTGCTATCGAAGGCAGCACGAGCGGTCCCTTGCTCGGCTGCAGCTTCGCCGTCAAGGACGTGTTCGACATCGCCGGGCATCGCACCGGTAACGGCCATCCGCTCTGGCTCGAGACTCATCCACCCGCCAAGCGCACTGCATCGGCGGTCGAGCGCCTGCTCGCCGCCGGAGCCCGCGTGGCCGGCAAGACTTATTGCGATGAATTGACCTACAGCATCAACGGCGAGAATGTGCATTACGGTACGCCGATCAATCCCAAGGCCCCCGGGCGCATTCCCGGTGGATCGTCGAGCGGGTCGGCGGCCGCCGTGTCGGGCGGCCTCGTCGACTTCGCGCTCGGCACCGACTGCGGCGGGTCGGTGCGTATACCGGCTAGCTATTGCGGCATCTATGGGATTCGGACAAGCCATGGCCTGGTGCCCGCCGACGGCGTGGTCCCGCTGGCGGCGAGCTTTGACACGGTGGGATGGTTCGCGCGCTCGGCGAGCCTGATGCGCCGGGTCGGAACCGTGCTGCTGCCGGCCGCGAGGCCGTTCGTGGCCAAACGGCTGCTGATCGCGACCGATGCGTTCGCGGCCGTCGATCCGGCGATCGCCGCGGCGCTTAACTCTGCTGTCGAAACTGTGGCGGCGTCGATCGCGCAGACGACTCGCGTGAAGGTCTACACCGGCGACCCCGCCGATTGGCGCTCAATATTTCGCGTTCTCCAGGGCGCCGAGATTCACGCGCAGCACGCGGCGTGGATCGATCGCTACCGGCCGGAATTCGGACCTGGCATCCGCGAGCGGTTTGCCTGGGCGGCGACTATCACGTCCGCTGAGGTGTCAGCGGCAAAACCCGCGCGCGAGGCTGTAGCACGCCACATGGACAGTCTGCTCGGGGACGACGCGATGCTGTGTCTGCCGACGGCTCCGGGAATCGCGCCCAGGCTCAATACGCCACCGGCGGAGGTCGAAGCTTTTCGCGCAAACGCTTTCACGCTGTTGCCGATCGCGGGGCTCGCCCGCTTGCCGCAGATCAGTCTTCCGCTCGGCACCTTCGACGGTTGTCCGCTCGGATTGTCGATTATCGGACCGCGCGGCTGTGATCAGGCAATGCTCGACTGGGCTGCGATTCATTTCGATAATCCCTGAGCGCGCAGCGATGGCGGACAATATGCGTTTTGGCATTTACTGCGAGATGCAAAATGGATTCGGCGTCGACTACGCGAAGA
The DNA here is from genome assembly GCA_963771325.1 of uncultured delta proteobacterium. GTDB lineage: Bacteria > Desulfobacterota > Binatia > Binatales > Binataceae > JAKAVN01. The sequence goes on from CAVYTJ010000010.1 coordinate 128,570, forward strand.
CTGTCTGGGACGTGCTCGGCCTGATCGAGAATGCGGATCAGCTCGGGTACGATGTCTTTTCTGTAATTGACCATCACTTCTTCCAGGAGTTCAGCATCTCGGCGAATCCGCTCGCGTTGTTCTCGGCCGCGGCGCAAAGGACCCGCAATATACGTTTCCGGACGCTCTGCCATACGCTGCCGCTGCGCAATCCCGTAGTATACGCGGGCGAGATGGCCTTTGCGGACATTCTGACGCGAGGGCGCCTGGACCTCGGCGTCGGACGCGGACACGGATGGGAATACCCACCCGCGGGCATCCCCATGGAAGAAACCCAGGGTCGCTACGAGGAGGCGCTCGAAATTCTGGAACTCGCATTCACCCAGGAACGGTTTTCGTTTCGCGGCAAATACTATCATCTGGACGACGTCTCGGTGGTCCCCAAGCCGCTTCAGAAACCCTATCCGCCCGTGTACATGGTGGGCACGAGCGGAGCGGCCTTTGAGATCGGTGCGCGCAAGGGATGGGCGCTGGCTTTCGGCGGTCCGGCTCCGGTGGCGGCTTTCAAGCCGGGAGTCGATCGTTACCGTGAGGCGTGCGCGAAGTACGGCACCAAGCCAACCGTGGCGTGCGTGCGCGCGGTGTATATCACGGAGGATGAGAGGCAGGCGCAAGCCGAGTGCGAACGCGCGTTCAAGCGATTCTTTGCTTACAACTCATGCCCGATACCCAGTCTGCGCCGCGACCCGCGCATGAAGCAGCGTCTTCTGGATAGCAACTATGCCTTCTATGCGGGCGAAATCATGGAGCGTCTGCCCCGCCTCAGCTACGAAGAAATCGTGACCCAGGACTACGCGTTCGTGGGCACGGCGGAGCGCGTGCTCGAGCAGTGCCTTGCTCTCAAACGGGCGGTTGAGGTGGACGAGATCTTGATCATTTCGCACTATGGCGATATCGAAGTGTGGAAGGCGCTCCGAACTCAGGAGTTGTTCGCGCGCGACGTGATCCCGAAGCTGCGTTAGCTGCCGCGCAGTTTCGGGACGTTGTACGCGTCGAAGGCGATAAGCGTCTTGGTCTCGCGCAGATGCTGCACGCGCTGAATCCGATCGACCACCAGGCGTGCCAGATGGTCGAAGTCCTCGACCCTCACCTTGACGATCAGGTCGTAGTCGCCCGCGAGCGAATGCATCTCCTCGACGATTTCCATTTCGACTAACGCCTTGACGACGTCATCGATGTGCGCGGGTTCGGTCTTCATCAGCACAAACGCTACCAGCATCGGCGTTGTCCTCCCCAACCTGTCGATAATATTGTCGAGAATACGGCGATCAGAAGCGATCACGCCTCCCGCGTCCAGTCGATTTGCCTCTTGATCTCAGTGCTGGAGATTTTGTACCAGGAAAAAATCTCATTGCGTCCAAGCGGCATGGTCCCGCGATGCGCCGCGTTGGCGATCCAGGCATTCAGGGCGCGCTCGTCGCGCCAGTATGACACTTCGAGCATCACCCCAGGCCGCGTCTGACTCTGAAAGTTATCCATCGAGATGAAGCCGTCGACTGCCTGAATCTCAGGGACCAGCGACGCGAAAGCTTCTTCCAGCCGGCCTTCCATGCCAGGCCTGACACCGTATTCGATGATGCATACGATCAATGGGCTCTCCTCGAACGTCGCGCAGCCTTATCGCGATTTCACGCAGCCCGGCCGCGTCTAAAATCCTGATGGATCGCCGACCAGCGACGTTGTACCACGAGCACGAAAAAGCAGGCTGTCCGCCCGAGGTTCCCGGCCCATCACGGCCTGCGCGTGTTAACACGCGCGTTCTCGGTTGTCCGGCGCAGCCTGCTTTTCTGTTTCTCCTCTAACATAGAAGAGGCCGATCCCGCAAAGGGATCCCGGCAAGTGCGGTCACTTATTGAGCCACGAACCCTCCGTCAACCGGAAGTGATGCGCCGTTGACGAAACTTGCCCGCTCCGAACACAGCCAGACGACCGCTTCCGCGATCTCGGAGGATTGCGCGACTCGTCCGATCGGCTGTGCGGCTTCGAGGGCCGGGAGAACCTCGGGTCGTTCCCGCAGCATGCTTTCCATAAAAGGCGTTCTTGTCGGCCCGGGGCAAACCGCATTTACCCGGATGTTTCGGCGCGCATACTCGAGCGCGGCAGCTTTGGTGAGGCCTATGACACCGTGCTTGCTGGCGCTGTACGCTGACCTCCCCGGCGATCCGACCAAGCCAAAATTTGACGCGATATTGACGATTGCACCGCCACCCTGGCGCAGCATCTGGCCGATTTCGAACTTCATGCAGAGCCAGACGCCCTTGAGGTTGGTTGAAACGATGCGATCCCAGTTCTCTTCGGTGTGCTCAGCGGTCAGGACAACCGGGCCTCGGACTGCCGCGTTGTTCACCGCGCAGTCGAGCCGTCCGAAACAATCGACCGCCCGTCGAACGAGCGTCTCGACCCCCCGCGCTTGCGACGTATCGACAATAATAGTCAGGCCCCGGCCACCCTGGCCGGTTATCATCTCGAGAGTAGCTGTCCCGGCGGCTTCGTCGCGGTCAGCTATGACCACGCTCGCCCCTTCGCGAGCCATCGTGAGCGCAGTGGCCTGGCCAATACCCGAACCGGCACCCGTAACGAGCACGACCTTCGCGCTCAGCAGAGGAGGCACAACATTCCTTAGTGACGGCTGCCCTATGGCCGCAACTTATGAACGCTTCTCGTGCATCGGCACGAACCGGAACACATCGAAATGCGCAGCGACTTTCGATCTGCCGTACTCCACGCTCTGAGCCACTTCCATGAACGCCTTCGCGAGGTCCAGTAGACGTTCCGCGTCGTTAGGCATCCGATCGAGCGGGAATTGATTGAGATACTGAGCAATGTCATCGAGTCGCGGCAACATTGCGTTGTAAAAGGATCTCAATTCCTCGTCGGAACGATCGAGCCGCATAGCTATTCGCTGCGCCTCAGTCGGGAGACTCCACTCCATGAATGGCTCCAGGTTCGAGAAGCGCTTCGGCAACCCGCCTTCACTCATCGCAAATTACTCCCAACCCTGGCTCTAGCGCTCGGCAGCGCGAACATGCTCGTCGACCATCTTGTGGAAAAACCTGATTTGAGCTTCGTCGTCCTGCATCATGAAGAACTTCTTGGCCCCCGATTTCAGCATCGACTGAATCTTTTCGTGGGTGCACGCGTCTTCCAGCAGCGCGTCGCGCAGCTTGTTCTTCATGTATTCCCGCGCCAGCAGCTGTCCCGCGTTCTGAGGAGGGCGGAAGTAGACCCGAATCTCCCACCTGGTCCTATCCATCGCCAGAGGCCACAGACGGTAATGGAAATACCAGTTGCCCAGAAATGCGATCACGGAATTCGGAAAGATGACGTGAAAGTCGAAGACCCCGATCATCGTCGGCTCTCCTTCAACTATACTGGTGTCCATGCTTATAGCGCATTTCTCCGCGGCGGTCGCCTTCCGATCGGGATTGGCCTCGGTCGAGTAAACCGAATGCCGGCCGAAACGTTTGAAGGCCAGCGTGCGAAGGGATTTCTTATCATTGAGCGCGAAGTAGTCTGGAAACGTGGCCTCATGCAGATATGGAAGGTGGTAGGACTCATTCTGCGCATCCATCAACACCTTCCAATTGACTTTCTCTTCGATCGTGTAGCCATAAGCCAGTTGCATCCGGTCGAACGGATAGCCTTTCAGGTGGCCGGTTACACCGTCGAGATATTCGCCAAGAGTCTGTTTCGGCTGCGGATCCAGGTTGACGAAAATGAACCCTTCCCAGATCTTGCACGTTATTGCGGTCAAGCCGAGTTCGTCTTTGCGCAGATCGAAGAAATTCTCCTCGTCGGTCACGATGCGAAGCGAGCCGGCCGTGTCATAAGCCCAACTATGAAATTTGCAGGTAAAGTACCCACGGCAACTACCCTGTTCTTCCCACACCAGGCGATTGCCGCGATGGGAACACATGTTATGAAATGCCCGGATCTTGTCGTCCTTGCCGCGGACGACAAGAAGCGAGGTTTCAGCGACCGGCAGATCATGAACGAAGAAGTCTCCCGGCTTGGGCACGTCCTCGACACGGCCGACTATCAAATACGACCGCTTGAAGATCCTCTCGCGCTCCAGTTGATAATAGTCCTCGGAGCAACAGGGTTCGATTGGTATCGGTGCGGTATCCAGATCCGGGTTCTGCTTCGCCCAGCGATGATTACTCATGTCGGTTTTCATCGAATACCCCCGTTCCTCGTCTACGAATTTCACGACTCGTTGCCGTAACGTCAGATTTAGGCCTCCAGAACGGCCGCGAGCGGCGAGCGCAAAGACTCAACAGCGGTCCGCGCCGCCGGCGCTATGCACCTTTCGCCGCCTGGACCGCCCGCCAGATCTTCTCCGGCTTAAGTGGCATATCGAGGTGGCGGATGCCGAACGGGCTGAGCGCGTCGAGCACTGCGTTGACCACGCACGGTGTCGAACCGATCGCGCCCGCCTCGCCAACGCCCTTGACCCCCAGCGGATTGAGCGGTGAGGGAGTTACCGTGCCGGCCAGCTCGAAGTGCGGCAGCATTGCGGCCTTTGGTACCGCGTAGTCCATCAGCGTCGCGGTCAATAGCTGACCATTTTCGTCGTATACCACTTCCTCGTACAGTGCCTGCCCGATCCCTTGCGCGATGCCGCCGTGGATCTGTCCTTCGACCAGCAATGGACTGATCACGTTGCCGCAATCGTCTACCGCCACGTAGCGAAGAAAGCTGACCGCCCCGGTCTGCGGGTCAACCTCAACAACTGCGACGTGCGTGCCGAAGGGAAAGGTGCATCCACTCGGCTCGAAAAAGCTGGTTGCTTCCAGCCCAGGCTCCATCTCTCGTATCGGCTGTTTGTAGTCATAGGCCGCGGTTACGACCTGAGAGAGCGGAATTGATTGGCTGACGTCGCTCGCCAGTGCAATCGTGCGATTGACGAAAGCGAGCTGGTCGGGCGGCGCCTCCAACATGGTTGAAGCGATCTTCTTGAGCTTATCCTGTAGCTTGCCCACCGACATCATCAGTGCCATCCCGCCCACCGTCGTACCCCGGCTGCCCCACGTGCCCGAGCCGTATTGAATCATCGCAGTGTCGCCGTGCAGCACAACTATATCTTCGACGTCGAGTCCGAACGCATCGGCGGCGAGTTGGGCGAAGGTTGTCTCCTGGCCCTGGCCGTGCGGCGAGATTCCCGTCAGCACCGTCACCCCGCAGTCGGGTTCGATCCGGACCGTGGCGCTTTCCCAGCCTTGGAATTTCGGCGGCATTATCGAGGACGGACCGATACTGCCGCTTTCCACGTAGCAGCAAATCCCAATGCCTATATAGCGGCCCTGTTTACGCGCGTGGCGCTGTTCGGCGCGCGTTTTCTGATAGTCGATCATCGTCAGCGCTTTGTCGAGCGCCGGTGCATAGTCGCCCGAGTCGTATACCAGGCCGGCTGGCGTCGTCCACGGGAACGCATCTTTGGGGATGAAGTTCTTGCGCCGGACGTCGGCGGGATCAAGCCCCAACTCCGCAGCCACCAGGTCCATCGCGCGCTCCGCGATGTAGGATGCCTCCGGTCTTCCGGCGCCTCGATAGGCGTCGGTCGCCATCTTGTTAGTGAATACGTAAACCTGCTCGAAGCTCAGCGCCGGCATCTTGTAACAGCCGTTCATGAGTAAGCCCGCGAAGCCCGGGATCAACGGTGTAAAGAGCTGCAGGTAGGCGCCCATGTCGCAGACAAAGCGCCCCTTGATACCCAACACCGTGCCATCGTTCTTGACCGGAACTTCAACGTAGGTGATCAGGTCGCGGCCGTGCGTAGTGGAAGCGAAATTCTCGCGCCGGCGCTCGATCCACTTGACCGGCTCACCCAGCAGCATCGCGAGATAGGCGACCAGCGCCTCCTCGGCATATACATTGAGCTTGCATCCGAAGCCTCCTCCAACCTCAGGCGCAATCACGCGGATTTGGTTTTCGGCCAGCTTGAGCATCTCCGCCAACCGCGAACGCAAATTGTGCGGGAGCTGCGTCGACGACCATAGGGTAAGATGACGCTGCCAGGGATTGAACTGGGCGACCGCGCCACGCGGCTCAAGCGGCATCGGCGCCAACCGCTGATTGACGACGCGAAAGCGCACCACCCTGTCGGCCTGGCGCATCGCGTCATCCATCGCTGGCGAAGACATTTCCATTCGCGCCGCCACGTTGCTGCCGAACTCCTCATGCAGCAGCGGCGCACCGGGCTCCAGCGCTTTTTCGGGATCGGTTACCGCTTCGAGCGGCTCGTAGTCAATTTCGATCAGATCGGCGGCGTCTTGCGCCCGGTACTGATCGCGCGCGACGACGACCGCTACCGCCTCGCCCACATGGCGGACCCTGTCCAGCGCAAGCACGGGATGGAACGGGATGTGTTCGGCGGGTGCGACGCAGGGTAGCGAACCGATCCGGCCCTTGACGTCCGCGCCGGTTAGTACGCAGACAACGCCCGGCGCTTTGCGCGCCGCGGAAAGATCGATGGACTTGATAATCGCGTGGGCGTGGGGGCTTCGCAGCAGAACGGCCGACCGCATCTCTGGCAGCCGAATGTCGTCAACGTAAACAGCCGATCCGGTTATAAGGCGGGGATCCTCGCGCCGCTTGACTCGCTGCCCGACGAATTTGGAAGCGCCCGCCATGATTTTTCTCTCTCTTCGGCGCCCCGCCCGCGAGCCCTGCGCCAGTGGGATTTGGATTGGTCGGGGCGGCCTGCTTTGAACCGGTATCGAATGATATCAGGGAGACCGGAGGACTACATACCTCCTTTGGGCTTGCAGCTTGCTGATTTTCTTTCACGATCCGCGCCGCGGCGGAGTTGTTCGAGCGCGGAGGCTCTATATCGATGATGAGTGCCGGGAGACAGTGCTCAAGGGCGGACCGGGGGCCGTGCCTGGCTGACCGTCCGTTTGGTTGAGGGTTCGTTGGCGCGCGCTCGAAGGGCGTCAAACACCTACCGCCTGGGTTGGCATGCATGGGCCGGAGAACAGGTTTACGCCGGTCACACCAGCCGCCAGGTCAGGCGACAGGCGACGGGGACGGCATAGTAGATGGGTTGTCAGGGTCGGGCGGCGTCCGCCTCATCGCTTCCGACATTCGGCTCGGTAGCGTCGCCGAATGCTTTCGATAGTTCGTAGAACTGCTCCTGCAGTTCGCGGACAGAACTGATAGCCAGCCCGAGGTTCGCAATCTCGACCTGCAAAGCTTTAGCCGGCTCCAATCCATTGGCCACTTCGGCCAGATGCGCGCGCACGGTCTCGGCCAATTGAATTACCTGCCCGTGCAGCGCTCTAACCGGCGAGAACGATTCAGCAAGCATGGCGAGCTCATCGCGAAACGTGCGCATCGACTCAAATGAGCTCGAAAGCTTTTGTATGTGGTCATGAAAGATCTGGAGTGGTCCGCAAAGCTCGACGGCGCGTCGGGTCAGATGGCTGATCAACTCCGATGCCGCAGTGATTTCCGCGAGATGATTCTGGCACTGCCGCGCCGGCTCAAAGAGCTCGGCAACGGCTCGAGCGAGTCCGTCCATCGACTTGGGCGTTTCGAGAGCAACTCGCTCATCCACTTTCGCCGCAGTCGGTTCGATGACCATCCCCTGTCCGATGGGCGGATCGGCCTGCGATGAACTCGGCGCGATCAGATTTTCATCCGCGCTTGCGGCGGCTGCGGAGTCATTGGGCGGCGGCGGCTCCTGGGGAGGATCTGGCACCGGAGCGCCTTCGACGGCGCGTTTGGACGCAATATAACGGGGCGGAGTGGATGGGACAGGCGGGGTCTGCAAGCGCTTTCGGATATCTTCGAGTCTTGGATGCATCGTTTTCCTCCTCCTCATCCTCGTCACTTTCCGGCTGGGTGCCCTTCACAACAGCTGCCACTCTTGCCCGGGCCTGGAATAGGACACAGCTAAAAAGTTAAACAGTTTGTAGATGCGCGTGCTCGCAGAACCTAATCACAGAAGAGCCTATCGTAGCCATGGGTGCAGGAGCGCGGGCTCGCGAAAGATCAACAGGATGTGCACAAGTCGGCTGTTGGACGCAGCCCTACCAGGGCGCGGATCACACTCCGATGGCCGCTGCGCGCTTCGCCTCGTCCGCCGCCGATGGACCTGTGACCTTATAGAGCTTCTGTGAGTTCTCCCAGAGGATCTTGCGCCGCACCGATTCTTCACAGTCGGAGAGACCACCCTTGATGCGGGCGTGTACCTCGTCGCCGTAGAGCGAGGTCGGATGCGGAAAGTCGGTCTCGAAGAGGATGTTATCCACGCCGATTTTATCAATCAGGCGGCGTGGCGCGGTCTGCTCAAACCAGTAGCAGGCATAGACGTTGCGGGCGAAGTACTCGGACGGCAGCAGATCGAATTCCGGATGCTCTTCCGCCACGCTATTGCCCTGGAATTGGTAATCCATCGCTTCGAGTACGAAGGGAATCCAGCCGATGCCACTTTCCACTGAGACAAACTTGATTCGCGGATAACGCGCCAGCACTCCGCACATCAGCAGGTCGTTTAATTGAAGGCCATTGCGTAGGAAGATATCAACCGCCAGTTCCGCAAACGCCGCCATCTTGCCGTACGTCGCTACCCGGTTCTTCAGCAGGCCCTCGGCCATGTCGCCCGAGCCGATATGGAAACTTATCGGCAGATCCAGTTCGACCGCCACCTCCCAAAGCGGATTCCAATGCGCGTCGCCCAGCAACGGCTTACCGAAGTATTGCGGCTCTCCGGTAAAGAGAATCCCTTTGTGGCCCATCGCGGCGCAGCGGCGCACCTCCTTTACCGCCGCCGCGACGTCCCAGAACGGAATTGAGGTGATGGGCAGCAGCCGGCGCGCATCCGCCGACGCCCACTCGGTCTGCCAATCGTTATAAATCTGTACGCAGGTGAGCATCAGCTCAGGGTCATTCAGTTTCAAGAACTGTTGCGCCCCAAAGCCGCCCACGTTCGGATACATGACCATCGCCCAGATACCCATCTCGTCCATGTACTTCAGGCGTGCGTCGGCATCGTATGCCCCTGGATGCATCTCTTCGTAGGTCTTGGGCGGGTGCTTGAAACTTCCCACTCCGGCGGTAGCGGTCATACCGACATTCGCCAGGGGCCGACCTACTCCCACCAACCATCGTTGGCTCCCGTCGGCGCCCTTCACTACATGCGGCACGCGGTCGCGCATGCTGGCAGGCGCGCGGCTGGTCCACAGGTCAGGCGTTTCGGTCACGTGGGTGTCTGCGTCAATGATTGTGTAACCGCTCATATCGTCCCATATAGATCGAGCGGCCGCCTCGCGCAAGGAAGGAGGCCGGTCGAGGTCAGGACTCTTTCAGTTGAGCGTGCACCTTGGGCAACACGTGATTGCCGTAAAATTCGATCACCCGTTTTTGATCTGCCTGGCCGGAGTGGACATTCACGATCGTGGCGCCACTGTTGAATAGTTCGATCAGCGACTTTGCGTGGACATCGGGGTCAGTGCTTATCGGCCATTGGCCGTAGACTTTTTCGAGCGGGAGCTCGGCAGTGGCTCGATCCTGAATGGCTTGCGGGTCCCGAATGTTGAAATAGCTCCGAAACGCCTTGGGTAGGAACCGCCAGAGCTCGGCGGAAGCCTTTGCGTCATTCTCATCGCCGACGACCACGAATTGCTCTATCAGCACCGGCATTCGGCGAGGGTCTTTGCCGCCCGCCTTGGCGCCCTTATCGAATTCCGCTTTGTGCTTGTGCCAGGAATCGGGATCGGTGATGAGTCCGTCGCCGTACCGCCCTGAGCGGTACATCGCACGCGGGCCGACGTTCGCCGCCATTAAAAGGGGCACCGGTCCGGGCGGCGGATCGTACAATTTTGAATTGACGTTGTAATACTTGCCAGCATGAACCACCTGTTCTCCCGTCCATAGCTTGCGTATTATTTCCGCTGCTTCAACCAGCCGCTCTGAACGCTCGGACCACTTTGGCCATGATCCGATCGCGGCCTGCTCATTCAAGGCTTCGCCCGAGCCGATACCTAGAAAAATTCGACCCGGATAGAGCAGGCTAAGTGACGCAAACGCCTGCGCGACGACCGCAGGGTTGTAGCGCAATGTCGGGCAGGTGACCGTCGGTCCAATCCAGACGCGATGAGTGCGTTGGCCGAGCGCGCTCATAGTGATCCAGGCCTGCCCGGCATGGCGTTCGTTCGCCTGCCAAGGTTGAAGATGATCGCTGGTGGCCAGCAAATCGAATCCAGCCTGCTCGGCGGCCACGCCTAACTGAACGATCTCGGTTACAGGAAATTGCTCATGGGCCAACATGAAGCCGACCATGGGCTTGGTTATGGGAGAAGTTACGCCTCGAGGTCCGGAAGGAAGATTTGATTCAGAAGACATATTTGACCCCAGTGCGGGCATTGTGGACGCAAGTGCTGAGGTGCCTAGCCATAGGCCTGCTGCCTTCAACAAAGTGCGCCGGGTTAGTTCACGCGTACGAAATTTGGATAAAGTCATTTTGATTTGGCCGTTTATCGGCTAATTGCAGCAATCGACGTGCCATCCACGAAACGCGGAAACGCGCGGCCCAGAAAATACCGACCCTCAGCGCCGCCGCTGCGGTTAGAGTAAGTAGCGGTTTGATGCCGCCCCGGGCTTGCACCCAACTGAGTTTGTACGGGAATCATGCGAGCCTGCGGACTCCAAATAGCGCCGCATAATATGTGGATGAACGGAAAAGCCGATGAGCACCTTTGGCCTTCTGAAGACCAAAGATTTTCGGTTGGTCGGGGCGGCCGGATTTGAACCGGCGACCACACGCACCCCAAGCGTGTGCGCTACCAGGCTGCGCCACGCCCCGACCCGAGGAGTTTCGATCGCACGACCGCGGTCCGCCAGGATGCTTTCCGGTGACTCGTGCCGCTACGGCTTGAGCGCCACGCCAGTATAGTCGCGCGCGGGTCTAAATCCAGCCTCGCGCGTAGACGCCAGGGATTATTCCATTGTTACGTTCCGAGCATCCGGTTTCATCGCTACTAGGGCCCTATATCCTCGAGCGCTGGTCCGGCGGCGCCGTCCGGCGGAAAGATCGGCGCGTAATGGCTCCAACGATAGAGCCCGACGAGCATCACAACATAGAGCACGACAACTACGACAAACCCTGCCGACAACACCACATCGGTCATCGCCCGTTCTTTCAGGTCATCGGAACTCCTGAAGCGGGCGAGGACACGAGAGATCGCTGTGGTCCGCAACGGATAATTCTTGCCAGCGTGTACCGATTTCATTGAAGCAACCCTCATGCCTAACCGGCGTGAAGGAAGCCCTCACAACACCGTGAATCGATTTTTCACGTCGAAACGATCGCGAAAGTCAGCCCTGTGCTCTACTGGAGTCCAGGAGGGCTCCCACCATCTCGACGTGGCGCGGCATTCCGATACGCTGGTAACTCTCCAGCGCCTCATTGAGCAACGTTTGCGCCTTTTCGCGATCACCTGATGCGTCGCGATGAATTAGCATCATCGCGTGGAAGCGGCGTATCTCCGCTTGTTCGAGGCGGTGGGGAAAGGACTCAGCCTGCCGCAGTGCGATCCGAAAATGGTCTTCAGCGGTCTCCCACTGACGTGCTGCTGTCGCGGCGACACCCGCGATCGTATGCGTGAAGCGGGAGATCGGCAAAAGCGCTACCGCTTCAGTGTCGACCAGCTCGCGAACCAGCGGGTAAAGCTGTCCAGCTTGCGAATGCTCGCCGAGCATCACGAAGCCCTCAATCACAAGCGCGAGCATCAACCACGAACCTCTGGTGTTGGGTTGGCCGCTACGCGGCAGCCACGTGCGCTTTTGATCAAGGATTGCATATGCGCCGTCGCGATCGCCTGCATAAGCCATCTGTCGAAAAAGCGCTCCAGTGCCGAGCCCCTCGATGGAGCTCTCCGGTTCGGGGCGGCCAGAAGCTTGGGCGTGCAACAGCGCGCTTGCCCAGTTTCCGCGGAAGAAATCCACCACACTTTGTTGTACCTCGGAGAGAGCTCTCCATAAGGAAAATCGGGCTCCTGGTGCGGCTTTCGAGAATTCCCCGAGGTCGGCCTCGAGTTTGGCGAGATCGGGCGCTTTACCGAATTCTATCCAGGCTCGCATGTCGAGGCAGAGCGCGACCGAGTAAGACTGCCCTATCTTTCTGGCCAGGGGTTCAAGCTCGTCCGCGATTCTCGCCGCCTCTTCCACTCGTCCAAGATAGAGTAGTGTCTGATAGAGAATTCGCAGGTGGATTGCGCGCAGCCAAGGGGAAGCCGCAGATCCAGCCAGTTGCTCGCTTAGGAGCCCGTCGGCGGCGGCCTCCGACAAGCGAAAGTAATGAAAATTTGCTACCGACCGGGCACCAAGCACGCTTGCCACAAGTTTTGGATCGGAGAGCTGGGATGCAATGTTCAGCGCTTCCCGCAGCGCCTCATGGGCCGGCTCGTAGCCTTCGGCGGGTGCGCTGGCGTGCCCGAGAGCAGCGAGAAGACGCACCCGGTTCGCGCTAACATCGGCTTCAAGATAGGCGAGCCCGCGACGAGCCGTTTCGACCGCTTCATGGAAGTTACCAGCCCAAATAAAAGTATTGGTCAACTCGGCAAAACCCTTCCCGATCATCTTCCGATCATCGAGATTGATGTAAATCTCGAGTGCTTCGCGGAGATTGGCGAGCGCCGGGTCCCACCCTTCAAGACCTCGCTCGGCCACCGCAAGGCTCGCCAATAAGTCAGCCCTTTCTCGGGCGTCGACTGCGCCTAGATGCGACAGCGCGGACTGGAAACTGCGCCGCGCATCCTTATACGCCGCAGCCTCGAGTGCATTCCTCCCTGCCTGCGTCAGCCAACGGACGAATCTATGGCGCTCAGCGAACGATCCTGCCTTGAGCAGATGGTCGGCGATCTCCCCCGCGCGCTCGACGGCAGCGGGATCGAGCCGCTCGATGGCGTCGGCGACGCCGGCATGCAAGCGTTGCCGGCGCGGGGCCGAGATCCCGGCAAGGAGCGTCTGACGCACCAGCTCGTGGGCGAAGGTGAACGGCTTCTCGGGTCCCTCAGAGCTCGGCACGATTACTCCCATCTGCTGCGCCTTTTCGATGATCGTGAAGAGTTCGTCGACATCGATCTGGATGACCGCAGTCAGCAGTTGAAAACTGAAACTGCGCCCGATCACGGCAGCGGCGGCCAGTACTCGCTGTTCATCCTCGTCGAGCCGCTCCAGACGGCGGCCGATGATCAAGCGCACGTTTTCCGGAATGTCGATCTCGTCGATCTCGATGTCCGTGCGGAATCGGCCAGCCGTATCAAAGACTTTCCCATCCTCGATCAGATGCTTGTACACCTCTTCGACGAAGAATGGATTCCCCTGGCTTTCTTCAAAGACGAGGCTCACCAGACTTGCCGGCGCCTGGCGTTGGCTTAGCCCATGCATCATCTGCGCGACGGCATCCCTCGATAGACCGCCCAACTTTAGCGGACGGATACCTATCCGAATCAATTCTTCCAGAGTTCTGACTAATGCCGGGTTGTAATCCGAAAGTCCGTCGCGATAGGTCCCGACGATTACCAGGGGCAGTTGGGCGACGCGATTAGCCAGATGATTCAATAGCGCCAACGTGGATTCGTCGGCCCAATGAAGGTCCTCGAGTATGTACAGGTACGAACGTGTTTGAGTCGCGCGCCCCAGCGCCTCCGCAACGCTTTGAATAAGATAGCGGCGCTTCTGTGTTGGGGGCAGTTCCGGCGGTTGCGGAATATCCGGGAACACTCGTCGAAGCCTTGGAGCGATCTGCGCGAGTTCGGCGGCATTTTCTCCCATCCGTCGGCGGAAATCATCGAGGCTCGCCGCCTGTGCCAGATTGCTTTCAATGATCTCGGCGAAGGGAAGATAGGGAAAGGGTTCGTCTCTTTCGTAGCAGTGCCCAACGAGGCATCTGAAGCCGACGCGCGTCGCGTAGTCCGCCATCTCCATCGCCAAGCGGGTCTTTCCCACGCCGGGTCCGCCCCCGAGCATGATCAGCGAGCCGCGGCCGCTCAGCGCGCGATCGATCACCGTGTGAATCACGCTACGTTCAGTTTCGCGTCCCGCAAAAAGAGTTCGTTCCGCGAGCGAGAACGGAGATACCTCCAGCACCACCGCCGAGCTCTGTGGGCGATCGGCATACGCTGGAACGCCGCTCACAATCGACTGCTCTGCGGGCTCGATAGCCGAACCTACATCTTTCGTGGCGAATTCCCACGCAATCGGGAAATCGGGGTCAGGCTGGTAGGAGCAGAAGGTGCCGGTCCTGATGCATCGCGAGCAGATATCTCCCAGCGCCGCATCGCTCTCCGCGATTCTTTCCAGTACCGCCTTGATCGTCTTGGTGATGCTCTGGCGGGCTCGTTCCGAGGCTGACGCCGCCCGCCGATTACGTCCACCCAGTCCCACGGCGCGCGAAAGTTCCCTCGTCAGCGCATCGATTTCCTGTTCCGCCTGCTCCGCGCGCTCGACGTTGGCGAGTTCCTTGGCTTCCTCCAATTCTTCCCGCAATTCGGAGAGCCGGCGCCGGTAAGCGGCCTTCGCTTGCTCGTCGAGCATCTCGCCCGCGTCACCCAGCTTAGTGATATGGATCCCTGCCTTTTCGAGATCCTCATCCCGACGAGGCACGCCGTCCCCCGACGGACTGGTTTCGTCCTCCTCACGATGGCTTGCGAGTCCACCCACCAGGTCCAGCACGTGGAATTCGACTGTAGGATGACGCAGCAGATGGGCGAGGTACCCGAGTCCTTTAGTGTCCTTCAGGCGAAAGGCTTCCCCGCCGTAGCCGACGGTCCAGTATTCGCCTTCTTTGCGGAACACCCCTTTTTGCAAAGAACGGACGCTCGGCCCCGGGTCGCCGAGATCACCCGAGCCGGACAGAGCGCTATGCGTCTCATGTGCCATCGGAAACTTCTCTAGACCTTTCGGCCAGATTTGTGGTGACCACGAAATCGTACCATCTACATTAACCCCGGCATACACGCTTCTGTGCGGTGGTAATTCACGCCTCTGAATCAGAATACGACAGCGGCAGCACACGGGCATGTGCCGCCGTGAGAGGAAGAAGCCATGTCGGCCTTCAGGACTACGTTAATTTCGTCATTAGGAGCCTTCTCGGTCGGCGTCGCATGTGCCGCGGTCGGATTGAGCCTCAATACGAAAGCTGTAAATTCGGGTCGCGCCTTCAAATCCAGCAGAGCGCGCATGTCGGACGACGGGTTTCCCTTGGCGCACCTCGGCCGAGCACCCGGCGATCCTGATGCTCCACTAGGATACTCGCCGTTAGGCATCGCGCAGATCAACGGAACGAACATTGGAGTCTACGCGTTCCAGAACGGTGCCAAGCCTGGCGATGTGGCTGGTCGGGGCCAAGGCGTCGCCGATGTCTTCGACAGCGCCGGTCACCTGAAACTGCGCTTTATCTTTAGAGAGAATCTAAACTCGCCGCCACAGATAGTTGAATTCGTTTACCTGCGTGCGCGTTCAGCGAAGAGGAACGGCTTGTTCTGACTGCACCGCTCCCGACCCTCGCTGAACGTAATCTTCGGCGCAGGCTGGATTAAAAGCTTGTGAGATCAGATCGCACGAGCTGTGAGGCTCCTGTTCACGCCCATTAAACAGGAAGGTCACCGAAAAAATGATTTCGCAACATACCATACTTGGGCTCAGAGCTTGGCGCCATGGCGCAACATGTGACGCTTAGACTTCTTAATAGTCGCACCGACGCTCATGGGCCATTGAAAGCGGCCGGCGAGGAATCTCGATCATGATGTGGCTCGTACGCCTGGCATCACGCCGCCCGATTTCTGTCGCGGTGATGGCGCTGCTCATGCTGGTGCTCGGCACGCTGTCGTTCTTCCTGATGAACATCGACATCTTCCCGGCAATCGACGTGCCCGTGGTGAATGGTGGTCTGGAACTATCCGCGGATGGCCTCCCTGGACATGGAGCGCCGCATGGTCTTCATCATCGAGCGCGCCTACTCGACTACCGTAAATGGCATCGAGCACATCGAGTCCGAGTCGATGCTTGGGGTCGGTCTGCTGAAAGTTTATTTCCAGCCCGGCGCGGACATCGCGAGCGCGATCGCTCAGATCAACGCGGTGTCCGAGACCATTCTTTCCAATATGGCCCGCGGCACCGAACCTCCACAGATTATCTCTTACAACGCGGCCGACGTCCCGGTCGCGCAACTCAACGTCACCAGCGATACGAAGTCGGTATCGCAGCTGTTCGACTATGCCTTCAACTTTATGCGGTTGCAGCTCTTCAGGATCCCGGGCAAATCGTCATAACACTGCCGTACTTAAGGAAACGGAACACCAGCTCAAAAAGGAGAAACAATATGGAAACCTCGAGAATACCCAGCGCGAATCTTCAGTTTTCGCGCATCGGTCTTGGCACGTGGGCGATGGGTGGATGGATGTGGGGCGGCACCGATGAACAGGAATCGATCCGCACGATCCATTCCGCGATCGATCGCGGAATCACTCTGATCGACACCGCGCCTGTGTACGGCTTCGGCAAATCGGAAGAGATCGTCGGAAAAGCGCTCGCATCAGGCGGTCTGAGACAACGAGTGTCGATCGCCACCAAGGTCGGGCTCGACTGGAGCAATGGCGAGCCGTTTCGCAACGCGACCCGCGAGCGAATCTTCGCCGAGATCGACGCTTCGCTGAAAAGGCTCCGCACCGACGTCATCGATATTTACCAGGTGCACTGGCCGGATCCGATGACTCCGCTCAGCGAAACCGCCGACGCGATGGCGAGTCTCTTCAAGCAGGGCAAGATCCGCGCGATTGGCGTAAGCAACTTCTCTCCGAAACAAATGAATGAGTTCGGCTGGGTCGCGCCGATTCATACCGCGCAGCCTCCCTACAATCTTTTCGAGCGCGAGATCGAAAACGATGTCCTGCCAGACTGCGCATGGGAGGGCATCGCGGTTCTGGCATACGGCGCGATCTGCCGCGGATTGCTTAGCGGCCGGATGAATCCCGGCACAAAATTTGAGGGCGACGACCTCCGCGGCACCGATCCCAAATTCCTACAACCGCGCTTCGGACAGTACTTGGAGGCCGTTCGGCTACTGGATCGATTCGCTCAGGACAATTATGGGAAACGCGTCATCCATCTCGCACTCAGATGGGTGCTCGATCAGCCGGGCGTCACTGGCGCGCTATGGGGCGCACGGCATCCCGGCCAGCTCGATCCGGTTGGCGACGTGATGGGATGGACGCTCGATGGCGGCGCGCTTCGTGAGATCGATCGGATCATCCGCGACACCATCGAAGATCCAGTGGGGCCGGAATTCATGGCGCCGCCTACCCGCGCCCAGTCGATCGCCCAAGACCAGCGCACATCGGGCACGGGTGATGCCCCAGCGAGGGCTTAGCGGCATCCGGTCACAATTTGAAGCTGCTCAAAACCCGCGCTTTTAAGGACAAAAGCAGTTTTCGGGCGGAGAGCCTTCCTGTTGTGCGGTCGTTTTTCACGCCTGAATTGTGGAAGCGAGGCAGAATTGCCTTGAATCGCAATCCCGACAATTTCTTCGCCGAAGTAGAACAGGCGGCCTTCAATCCGGCATACCCCGTGCCGGGCATCGGTCCCTCCCCCGACAAGATGCTGCAAGGCCGCCTGTTCAACTTCGGCGATACCGACAGAGATGGGTCGCAACGGAGCTGGCAAAGAGCCGGATGTTGCTCGGTGACCAGGAGAGAACCAATCCAGCAAACCTGAAAAAGAGAGCGTAGTTACTGGAAGATTAACCAACTCAAAAAGGAGAACAGGGTAATGAAAAGCAACTCAGCAACTCAAATCACACAGCTTTCGAAAACGGCAACTGATCTCAGCGGCCAAACGGCGGTCTTGGCGGACGCGCTTCGGGCCTTACTCGCCGACGTGTTCACGCTTTATCTGAAGACCAAGAATTTTCACTGGCACATGAGCGGTAAGCATTTCCGCGACTACCACCTGCTGCTGGATGAGCAGGCAGATCAAATCTTCGCGATGACCGACGATATCGCTGAGCGCTCACGCAAGATCGGCGCAACAACACTCAGGTCGATTAGCGACATCTCCCGGCACCAACGCCTCAATGACAACAACGCCGAATTCGTCGCGCCCAAGGATATGCTGGTCGAGCTTCGTGACGACAACCGGCAGCTTACAGTAGAGCTGCGTTCGACCCATGAACTGTGCGAAAAGCACCATGACGTCGCCACCGCCAGCTTGATCGAGAACTGGATCGACGAAACCGAGCGCCGAACCTGGTTCTTATCGGAGATAGTTGCCGAACGTTAGCCGAGAGGAGCCGTGGAAGACCGTACTCAAGTGAAATAACCTTCCATGCTCAGCGCACGCGGTTCGACGCTGAGCCGGGAATTCGCGCGAGCCATCGATTCAACTCGGAGAGCAGGTATTCCAGACGGTGCATCGAGTGCAATTCGGCAAGGACCGCCCGCCGCTGCTCGACCGTCCACGCTTCGATTCGCGCGAATTCCCGCTCCTCCAGCCGCGAACTGAACTGCTCGAGAGGCAGTTTTAAATCTTCGGGTGAGTGCGCTCGCGCGATCGCTTTCGCGGCTGAGGTGCTAAGGCTGTCAGCGCTGCTGAAGAAGCCGAGCCAGGACTCCAGGCGCCGACGAATTGCGTCGAACACAGCATCGCGTGCCGATTGTGTCACCGGATCCAGTTGGGGCACGGGAGTGACGATGCGCCCGGTTGCTATTGAAGCCAGGCGGTTCGCGATGCGCCGCAGCGTGCCGGCCGCTTCGACGATCGCGTTATGGTTGACGGTGCTGGCGCGGCCCTCGACTTGCGCGTCATCCGCGATCGCCAGGATTTCGGCGAGCGCGCGCATGGTCCCCGAGTTGTACTGCTGGATCG
>CAVYTJ010000011.1:0-36856 GCA_963771325.1 uncultured delta proteobacterium
CCCACCTCCCCTGGAGCGACGGAACCGCTGAGCCAACGGGCGGCGCTTACACCTCCCTCACAGAAACTGGCGTTTGCGTGCCACTTTTGCATGGGTGTCATTTGCCCTGGCCGCGCGCCAATCGTCTGCTCACAAAGACCCTATCCTCGAGCAGTAGCCGCCCCGGACATTCCTCCGTTATCCATCTCTCAGTCACGTTGTTCGGAAAAGACTCGATTCTGAGAATTCCGAGGTTAGCAGCCCGCCAGTCCGGGTGGTCGAGCGTTTGCATGAAATCGCGCCCGCAACGGACGCAGCGGTGACGGAAAATGAGGGTGCCGTCCTGCGTGATTCTGCGAAGTGTATCGCCGTTTGCCCAGACGTGCGTCTGCAGGGGGTGTGGTCTTTCCATCATCGGTACTCCTAAAGGACGCATCGACAAGGGTTTGACAGTTCAAAATTTTAATTAAAGTCGGGCGAATTTCAAGAGAGACCGCGCGCAGCAATGCCTGCCAACGATTTCTTTCCTAATTCTGCAGGGCCTGCGGACGCGCAGGACCCTGGGGCATTTCCGTGCCAAATCTGCGGCGCCGGTCGCTATCTCAGCACTAACCAGGGGCGCTGGTCGGGGAGGTGGCCGATTCGGCCCTCCATGCCGGGCGCACGGCCCTTAGTGATTCCCTCCATTTACGTGGCAACACGTTCGGGATTCTCGTACCAGTCGCGGTAGTAGTGAAGCAAGGTAAGCAGCTTTTTCGGCTAGAGCGTGATGCGACTCGACCGCCGCGAGGAGTCTCAGGGCGGCTTCGTGCGGTAGGCGGCCGTCTTTGTCGGCGAGTTCGCGGAATTCATCCCGGCTCAGTCCGAGACGGTCGCACAGCTTATCGGTGATGTCCGGGAAGCAAAGCTCATCGATTATCCGCGACTCGGGGCGCTCCTTCTCGAACATCGTCGCGTACGGTTCCATCCTCAAGTCAACGCCCATTGGGGTTTCCTCCTTCCTGCACGATGTTTCTCCGAGGAAGATAAAATCATAGTGGACGAAGAGCCGGAAACGGTAGCGAGGTTGTGCTCGGAGACGAGACTGTGGCATCAACGCTGACGACCCTCTCGCTTAGGAATTCACGCGACACCGCGAAAGGTCCGCGGCGGAGCGTCCGTGTCTCGTCGGCACTTTGCATCCCTCAGGAAACGTAAAATATAAGCTGTCGCGGACGCGCGGTCTGCAAGCACGGACCGCACCGCCCGCGCGCAACTCGTCGACCTCGACTGTCGACCTCGCATCGGATGCTGCTGCGTTCGTCTGGTGGATTGCTTCCGCCACCTGAGGTATGAACACGACGGTCATGGCCGAGCAATTGTTGGTAACCGCCACCTTGTTCCGAGTCACCGCGGCTGAGCTCCGCGGACTTGCGGATTTCGAGCGATTCTCCGGTAGGTCCGAAAACTGACGGACTGGAGCTGGCCAATGAGAGAAGGACGCGTCTGGAGGATGTCGCATTGCTTTGTTCGAATTGCCACCGAATGGTCCATCGTCGGCGTCCGTGGCTAGCTGTCAGAGATCTCTAGTTTGCTTTCCTAATCTATTGTGTGTGAGCGAGCCACTTGGAATCAAAGCATACTTTCTGCGGTAATCGGCTTTGTTGACAGTCATGGGCGACAAAGCGTAGGTAGAGACCGAATATCGGTCCACAGGAGGCTGCAGATGTCACGAACGGCCAACCTTCTGTTTGCATTGACTCTGTGTTGCACGCCTGTCGCTGCGCAGACTCAGCCAGCGCCACTCACGGCTCAGCAGAAGGCACACCTGGTTAAGGTCGGAGCCATCCTAAACAATCAAACAGTCCAGGCTATCCTTACGCACTGGCGCAATGTGGATCAAATTCCGGTGAATTCTGTGCGAGCCTTCGTAAGCGACCCGAACTATGCACAACCGAAAAGCGTGCAGGAACGCGCGCCGGTCGCAGTGCTGGTGACAGTTCGCGGACCCTACACACCGGCAGAGGAAGACCGAATCCTGTCAGACTTGAAACACGAGCTAGTCAAATATCCGGACACGCGGCAAACCTCTATAGAAGTAGTAGGCACGTCCGGAAATGCTCCACCAAATATAAGACCTGAAGATATGGAGACCGATCTCTTGAATGTACTTGTAGCAACACCTGATGGAGACATGCTGAACCCCTCAAGATATCCGGTAATACGCAAAGACGGCTACTCGTATTCGATTACTAAGGGGCCTCCCATACGATAGACATTTTGGATTGAGGTTCTTTTAAGCTGAACACGCCGACCGACTGTCGATTGCAGCAAAAGCTGCAGATTTCGAGCCCGGCCTCGGTTTGCTTCCTGACCAGCGCGAACGATGCCCTTGGCCGAAGCGAGTTACCTTAAAGCTGAAGCGGGCGGACTGAGCTGCGCCGCTCATTGAGCTGTTGAAGGGCGGGTCTCGAAGGAGGCTTGCCCTTTTGCGCGCAGCGCCGATGACTTTTCTCACTGATGGGCGCCCATAGTCCGTTCAGCCATCCAGCGCATTATCCGGTCCCTTCGGAATCGCCAGTCGGAGCCGATTCGAAAGGTGGGAATCTTGCCCTGCCTGATCATCTTGTAAATCGTGGACTGGTGGACCTGCAGTAGGTCGCAAATTTCCCTTACCGTCAGGACTTCATGATCGCTTTCCATGGGGTTCATGACGCGCTCCCAGTCTTGAAAATTGGGGATGCTCCCCCTGCTCCGAAACTCACTTTGTAAACTATGAGCCTTTAGCCGTCGCCCCGCGCCCGGTTCGGGGTCAAGTGACCGACACGGCCTGTACATAACCTGGCCTACCGCGCGTAACACCGCACCGAAAAGGCGGCACTTCATTTCAGCTTTTCCCATGTAAGCGCCTGTGGACACATTGGACGACTTGCGCTGTGCAAATTAGATCACAGACCTCCCAGACCCCTACTAGACTTCGCAGCGCCGCCCCAGCCTATGCTCGCGGATGCCTCCGGCGCCTGATAAATCGTCGCGCTTTTGGCAAGCTTGCTGCCGGACGCCACCTTGAGCGCAGCAAAATCCGGAAACTTGGCGAAATCGGTCACAGTGCCGCGTTTTGCCACGCCACCGAAGCCGCTCATGCGGTCTTTGACATAGAAGGAAAATCCGATCCGAGGAAGCTCACCGTCGCCGACGATATCGATGCCAGCCCTGTATTGGTGGTCGACCACCCCTTTGAGGTCATGCTCGATTTGATGTCTGAAGGCAGCCTCGTCGACGTTCGCACCTAGTTCCTTCGCCAGCAACATCGCCAACAATTGGGGGCTGCGCGGCAAGCTGCCCACATGTGTGGTCAAGAAGCGCCCTTCGCTGCGGTGCATTATCTGCTCTCCTCTTTGGAACCGGAATTCCTGATATGGACTCAGTCCCTGCGCGCAGCGGTTGACCGGAATTTTCGGTTTGAACCGGAATTTCCATTTTTAATTCGGACTCACAGTCCTCAGACGCTCTTAAGGAAATGTGGCATCACTTCACTCCCCGGGGATATAAGCCGGGCCAGTTGTTTTACGCAGTAATGGCTATGCGAGATAAAACGAAAGTGCGACAGCGCAAGTACGACGCCTACTCGCGAAGGACAAATCCGCTCGCGGTCAATTTAAGAAGGCGAGCGTCGGCAAAACTGGAACGAAATCAGTTGCATATCGTGTCGAGCGAGGCAGCGGACGGCTACCGCAGATCAATTCAGGATTCATTCCAGGGTTGCGCTCCGCGTTCCCCACCCGCGACACCCCTCGTTGGAATGGTTTGACCAAAGGTGGGTCTATCCTCGCGAGCGCGTAGCGGGGTGATGGATTCCTTGCCTCACAAGGGACTCTAGCGGGTACCCTAGGAGGCACCCTCTTTTTTTGAATTCTTTGTCTATGTCTTCGGGGTTCAATCCCGAGTCTGCGGACCGCCGCTCCCCGTCGATAGAATGCGCGTCTCAGCTTCGCGACCCCAATGGCCGCCGGCCGCGGACGACGCCTGACCGCCTTGGGTCGAGCGGCCCGAATGCTACTAGGGTTTGGTGGCTGGGCTATCACCCAAGGCGCCAGTCCCGCCTCGCCGAACCGCCGACATAGTCTGGCCTAACATGGAGCAAGTGTATAACGGACAATTGTTCGAGAACGGAATCGAAGTCGAGCAGATGAGCCGGAAGCACCGCGCCGCGTGATCCTATTTACACACCTATTGCGTTGACCTCACCTAGCAAAATCGAGGGCGGATATGTTTCTCCATAATTTCCCCGAATAGCGCCGTTGGAACCCGCTCCCCTGCGATCGTGAGGGTTTGATGGGAGTTGAGGATAGCGCGCCCCCGCCGCGACCGACCACCTTTTGCCCGACTCTTTGACAGATCAGTCAAGTAGAAAGGAGTGGAGATTTATCCGCAAAGCGGCGGCTTCGCAATGTAGGCTATCATCAATGGAGAGGCCAGGCCGGTCTGCTACATTATGGGCGTAGCGCTCTTGCACACCGGCCTCGTCGAGCCGCTGTTCGTCCGGATCGGTGAGCACTGCAATCAGGCCAGGATGCAAGCACTCCTCCTCAGCAACCTGCACCGGCGCTTTACCCAGTGCTGTCGCCATAGTTCGCACCCATGTAAGGATCTCTTTCGCCCGGAACCGCGCCGGCAGGCTGAAGGCACCTAAGAGGTAATGCGCAGACAATTCGTCTGCGTTCTGCCGAAGGCGTCGCAGTCTTGAACGTTCTTCCGGAGAGAATTGAAGATTTCCCATCGACTCGTCAGAGCCCATAGTGATCACGGTGGCGGCGCATAGCGTGGCAAGATAGGTCGCATTGCTGAACCCCGCGACATTATAGGCGCTCCGTGCCTTAAACAACCGATAGGCGGCGTCGCTCAAGTCCTCCGCCTTTCGCATCACCATCGTCCGCGCAGGAGCGGAGCGCCGGTTAAACAGGCCCGGAACGGTCGCGTAGACCCCCTTGTAGATCGAGCTCAGCAGGTAGCGAGCCATGATGCCGGGAACTTTGAAGCGCATGTATCTCTCAGCGACTCGAAGCGCAGGGTCTGAGCCAGTCGCAGAGCCGAAATCGACCCCATCGATCAGCGATTTTAAGATCGGGTTCATTAGAGGCATCAGCGCTTCCGTCTTGCGCTGAAGTGCGGTGTAGCTCGCGATAGCTTTCATCGTGAGCTTCGACTTGCTCAGACCGAGCGGCATCAACCGCTGCGGTAGCTTTGAAGCCAGCTGGGAGGCGCGCAACCAGAGCTGGCTGTGACGAGCGTCGTCGGCCACCGCCGGACGCACCACGTTCACTGTCGCCTCATCTACGCCGTGCGGCAAGAAGGGTTTGCGATCCGCATGTATCGCCGCGAGATCATAGAAAATGTAACTCGGCTCTCGCCCGTCCTCGTACACCAACTTGTTCCATCCGGGACGAGGAGCCTGGCCCTCGAAGGCAGGGCGATCCAGCCAGGCGCCCTCCGCTGGCCGCTCGATCATCAGCAGACGACAGGCAGAGAGCCAGAGATGGAGCTCCGCAGGCTCGATCTCGTCGGCGCCGGTCACGATTACGACCCCCGCACGATTACCTGTACGATAAGGGCGACCTCGTGCGCGGTGTCCTGCGCCTGCACATTTATTGCGCCCGTGTCCACAAGCACGCCGACCAGAGTCCGCTCGGCGGCGCGCTCCGTCTCCGCCGAGACACCATGCGCTCGCATTGCTGTTAGCGCCTGCTGCAGCTGCACTTCCTGCTTTTCGCGGTCGGCCGGCGTGACCGTCTTAGCGCGAATTCTGTCCAAGAAGCCACGAGTCGCCTCGGCGTGCTGCTCGGCCAGCGGCTTGAGACCTAGCTTATCCAGATACGCGCCAGCGTAGCGGTTCAGCACAAAAACCGCCGCCGCGGCCAGCAACGTCTCGCCGATGAAGTATCGCTCTTCGGCGCTCGGACTGGCCAGCACCGTGGCCAGCGCCTTGTCCATTCTACCGCTGAGCTGTTCCACGGCCTCTGACGCGTCGCTCATAACATTCCTCCCTTGGGTTCCAACTCAATTGCATAGTCAATAACACAGGACGGCCTGCTCAAGGCGGTCGGCAATGCTGGGCAGCGGCGGCCACCGCCGCTACCATCTCGCGCTCGGGCCGCGCAAGCGCGCCCAGCGCGAACCTCACCTGGATGAACAGCTCCGCCAGCGCCGGACCGATCAGCGGATGGGCATTCGTTAGCACTAACATCTCGCCGACGAAGCCGTACTCGTACGGACGCACGATTGGTTTGCGTCCGCCGCTCGGCGGCGCATTTTGGAGCCATTCAAATGCTCGACGCACACCCATAGAGGAGACGCTCCTTTAGCGGAGTGCGTTGGGGATGGCCGAACGCGCGTTTGCGGAATTCACGTTCGACACTTCGAAACGTACCACCACGCTGGCTCTACCGTCCACGCCGAAGCGGTCTACGCGCGAAGATTCACAATCTTGTCGCGAGACCTCGGCGCCGCGAACTCGCGCAGTGGGAGAGGCGCGCCAGGTTGCGACACTGGTGGGTCAAGGCCTGATGTTACCCGCGGTGATCCGCGCACTCGGTCTCGCCCATTTCGGGCATCGGGAGCGCCACACCGACCGCGCCGAAGAGTATCGGGCCCGGCGGGAGGCAATTGCGGCGGCGACCGAACGGCTCGGCCAGCTTACGGCGGAACGCCAACTCTCGGAGGACGTCGCCCGACCGCTCTTAGCCGAGCAGCGCGACCGGCTCGAGCAATTCGAGCTCCGAAGCGCTTTGCAACACGTGCTCGCCAGGGGGCGGCAGCGCCACAGGTGCCACCACCGGATGGCCGTCCTCGGCCTGGAACAGTCCGGCTGCGACCGGCCCGTGCTCCTTGGTGATCCACCACAACTCGTAGGTCTTGCCGGGCGGCTCTGATCGATCTGTTCTCTCAAAGCTACATTCTCATCCTGGAGACGATCTTTGAGGCGTTTGATCTCTTCGAAGGCGCCCGCAAGTTCGCTCTCGACGCCTGCGGTTGAGCGGGAAAAATTCTATGGAGCGGCGATCAGCCGCCTCTTACCTCTGCGCCGCCGCTATGGCTGGTCGAGCACCCGTGGTTGCTGGAGGTCCATCCGCTTTGCGCCCAGTGTATAGAGACGCACAAATGGGCCGAACTCTGCTTTGAAGGAGAGAGACATTCACGACTTTTGGGAGCTGGAAGGGCGCCGTGCTTCAGGTGCTCGTCGTTCTGGGATAGCCTGGTTGTTCCCCGATAGTGCGAGAGCTACCGCTGGTCTTGAAGGCTACTTGCCCGCGCACCTCAACATGACCGTCTGAACTGCAGTGGTCAGCCAAAATGGAGGCGCCTTCCGAGGTTGGAAGGCGCTTAGGCTCGAGAATCTATCGGAGTCTCTTCGATGCGGTGCAAAGCTGCAATCGAGAATCCGGACAGTCTTTCGAGCGAGCTCCTGACCCTGCCAAAACCCGCTGCATCTTTTAATAACTCGCCAAGGGCGGGCACGCCGGTCTCGACATCGCTTGCGGGGCCGGTTCGCCGGGTTCCATGAGCAGGCGAATTTACCGCGATGGTCCATGGACCTAGCCAAATCGCGCCCGGATAGGTTTTGCTGGATTCTACGGATTCGGGCTGCCGAGGGCGTTCTCCGGGTCCATGCATGATTGCAAATCGCGCGCATGCGCGCGGATTTCGAGCGATTCTCTGAGATGTCCGAGAACTTGGAGACTGGATGGTGGAGCAGAAGGGATTTGAACCCTCGACCCCCAGGTTGCGAACGTGGCCGCAGAAGCGACGACCAACAGGCCAAGGAGTCCGATCAGGGCAGTCGCACTCGCGCAGTGGTGCTTCATTTCTTCACCCGGCTGCGGCTGTTCTAGAACCCGCGCGCTGGTCCGATTTGCGGGGCACGCACCGGCTTGGCCATGCCATAGAACACCACGACGCCCTGGCCGCCACAGCGGGTCGAAAGGGCCTCGTTGGGCGTACCGATACAGCTGTCGATGTCCTGCCAGTTGTTGGTGACCCAAACGTTTCCGGCCGGATCTACATCTATGTCAACCTGCATCTGCAAGCCACCGCCGGCATAGCCAAGGGGAGGCGAGATCGGGTCGCCCGTCTTCATGCCGGGCGGGCAGTTCTCGGTCCGGACGCCACAAAGATGCGCAATCTGGCCTGACGCGCCAGCGAAGTTGGAGACCCAGACATTATCATCGCCATCCACGGCGACGGCCCATGGCCCCGGCAGACTGCCGCCGGTGAACGGAGAACCTGGATAGGGGGAGCCGTCCAGCCGCAGCAGGATCATGCTGCCCCCTTGGCGACCGCCTTTCTGCTCAGACATGGTCTTCGTTAGGTAGTCAGAGGCCTTCGTCACACCGTAGAGCTTCAGGCGTACCCCCATGTCGACCAAATGCATCATTCCCACCAGACTGTTGCCGAAACGGGCGGTGACCCAGACGTTGCCCTGGCTGTCGATGGCAAGACCGCTGGTGTTGAATCCGCTCTTGAAGTTCTCCGCTTTGCTCGTGTCAGCAGCGGAGAAGCGCGTGACGTGGTCGATGCCGCTGTTGGAGACCCAGATCCGATCCTGCGCGTCGATGGCGAGATGAAATGGCGCCGCGAACGACCTGCAAGGCTCGGCCCTATCTCCCTCGCAGACAATCCGGCCCTTGGTGAGATCGCCCTTGGGGAAGTGGACGAGTTGCTTCTTTTCGACACCCAGGATTCATACTTCACCGCTCGGCGTCACGATGACACCTTGCATCAATCCCAACCGGCCACCAAAAGTGATGCCCTTTGGCGGGGTCAGGGGCTTGCCGTTCTTGTCGAACACCACGATTGCCTTGGAGCCGTAGGTGGTGAACCAGGCATTGCCCTTGGTATCGAGCGCCGCGCCGAACGTGCCGCCTTCCATCTCACCGCCGGTAAAGCCGCTGGTCATCGGAGAAAGGGTCTTGCCATTGGTGGCGAACTTGGTGGCGTGCCCCTCCCACAGCGAATCAAAGCTCGCCAGAACTGCGGCTCCAGCAAGTAGTGCGAGTGACATTGCGAGTCCGTTTACCCGTGACGATCGTTTTGTTCTTTTCATTGTTAAACTCCTCGTATCTCTCTAGTGTCGTGTCTCGTAAATAGGAGTAACAACAGTGACGGTTACACCGGCAGATATAGTACAAGGGCCCACAATTTGTTGCTCCGCTTTTACGACCGTCGTTACTGAGATTTGAGAGATACGACACTAGTTCATTCTTCATTCGCCGGTTTTGCGTGTGTCATTCCCGTTCTCTCACAGTTGCGCACTGAATGCAGAACTTCGACTACATCACTGCTCGTGCTGGTGCTGGCTATCGGACTCATACTTCCCGCATGGGCAGAATCCGATCCCGCCGTACTCAGACCGGCTACAAGCTTTTTCACCGATTACAACGAGCATGACATTCAAGGAGCGTCCACGCTCTTCGTGGAAGAGCCATCCATCACTGACGCTTTTCCGCCCTTCCACTGGGAAGGGAAAGGCGCGTTCAGGAAATGGATGGTGGACCTCGATAATTTCAACACCGCTAACAAATATACAGACTACGATTTCAAGCCCGGTCGAGCAGTTTACAACAAGTGACAACCAGAAGAAATGGGTTTTGTTGTGCTATGGCTTCGCATCGTAGATTGCAGGGGGCAGGCGCCTTCTCGACGATGCGAGTATTGGGGCGACTATCTGAATGCTGGCGCGATCCCCATTCCTTTCTATAGATTCGTGGAGCGCCTTCGACCGATGACCGCAGATCTTCTGAAATGTACGTCTGAGGTTATTAGTTAATGTCTCTATCAGTTGTCTGTTTGACCGATTTTCCCGCGCCACTGGTCAACGCTCTGCTCGGCCAACTGCGTCAAGTGGCTGATGAGATCATCCTCGGTGTGGATTCGCGCGTTGGCAGCGCCGGCCTCGGACAGTATGCGAAATGGGCCGACCGGCTGCTGCGCTATGAGTATACCAACAACCCTATGCGCGCGGTGGCCTGGCTCCATCGACAGTGCCGCGGCGACTGGATCTTGCGTCTGGACGGAGATGAAGTGCCGAGCCCCGCGCTGGTGGCGGCGCTGCCTGAGCTCACCGCCCGGCGCGACGTGCTGCAGTACTGGATTCCCAGACGCTGGCTGTTTCCCGATTTAAATAGCTGGCTTAACGAACTGCCCTGGTTTCCCGACTACCAGAACCGTCTGGTCCACAATGACGGTACGCTTTGGTTCGAAGGAATCACTCACACCTGCGCATGCGAGACGTTGCCCGCCCGCTATCTGGAAGCCCCCCTGTACCATCTGAACCTGCTAATGCTGACGGCCCAGGAGCGTGCCGCCAAAGCTCGAATTTATGAGGCCAAGCGTCCGGGTTTGGCGGCGCCCGGCGGTGGTTCGATGAATCGTTACTACCTGCCGGAGCGCTACGCCCGGATGGTCCCGGCCACGGTGCCCGAGAACGACCGGGCCGTAATTCGAGAGGTCTTGGCGGCGCTTGATGAGCCAATATCGTCGCAGAGCGAGATACCGCTTGTCCCCCGTGACGAGAGCGATCGCTATTGGAACGGGCGCCAGCCACCCCTGGACGCTTACCGGGCAAGACTTGACGCCCTTGAGCGCGACCACCGGATGTTGGCTGGAGAAGGCCGCAAGATTCATCTCAGGATTACCAATCTGGGCGTGGAGACCTGGCCTTGGGGCAGCCAACAGCTTCCCGAGATTCGAGTCTCCTATCGCTGGCGCGCACTCGACGGAACCGTGCGCGTCCCCGAAGGCTTGCGCAGTCCCTTTCCCTGCTCGGTGTCGCCCGGCGATGAGGTCATTGTTCCGGTCGGCGTACTGGCACCGGGGGAGCCGGGCAACTACATGCTCGAGTTCGACCTGGTGCACGAATTGGTGCGATGGTTCGAGTGTCCCCTTCAGGTAAAGATGCAAGTGCTCCCCAACGACACACCTGGCCGCGACCAATTCGAGTAGCCGTGCGCCGTCGATCAAATCCGCTGAAGATAGCCGCCGCCGATCGAACGCATGCGGCCATCGAAATCAGGTTGCGCGAAGGCATGCCCGCGATAAAACCGGACGGCCGTAAGGCGAGCACCTCGGTTTGATCGATGAATGCGAAATGCGAGCGAACATCCGTGGACCCAACAAAATCGAGGGCGGATAGGTCTTGCCGTATTCTTCCAATTCCCGCCGCCGGAGCCGTTCTCCGGGTCCATGCATGATTGCAAATCGCGCGCACACGCGCGGATTTCGAGCGATTCTCCGACATGTCCGAAAACTGGGGGACTGGATGGTGGAGCAGAAGGGATTTGAACCCTCGACCCCCACGTTGCGAACGTGGTGCTCTCCCAGCTGAGCTACTGCCCCACCGCAGAAAGGAATTTTACGCCGAAATGAGCGTTTTCAAATAGGCCCGCAACCTATCAGCGAGGTCCGGCCGTTTCAAGCCGAAGCCGATTTGCGCCGTGATCAGACCGAGGCGGTCGCCCAGATCATAGCGCGTGCCGCTGAACTTATAGCCATACATCGGCCGGCGCCGGCAGAGCGCAAGCAAGCCGTCGGTAAGTTGGATCTCGCCGCCTGCGCCCGGCTTGACCTCGGCGAGCATGCCGAAAATCTCCGGCGTCAGGACGTAGCGCCCGACGATCGCGAAATCGCTCGGCGCTTTCGACGGCTCCGGCTTCTCCACCATCCCGGTCAGCCGATGCAGCCGCTCGCCGGCGGACGAAGCTTCGACGATCCCGTATTTCGAGATGTCTTGCGGCCCGACGCGCATCAGCGCGACCACCGGCGCCTCGCGCGCCTCGGCGACGTCGAGCAGTTGGCGCAGGCAGGGCGGCTCGGAGTCGAAAATATCGTCGGGCAAGATCACGGCAAACGGTTCGTCGCCGATCGCCGCGCGCGCCTGCAGCACCGCGTGGCCGAGCCCCAGCGGCTGACGCTGTTCGGCGCGCGTGATAAGCGCCATCGTGGCGATCGATCGCACCAGGTCGAGAAGATCGCGCTTGCCGCGCTCCTGGAGGTGGCGTTCCAAATCGGGAACCGGCGCGAAATGGTCGAGCACCAGCGAGCGCCCGGGCGCAACGACCACGACGATCTCTTCGATCCCCGAGGCGATCGCCTCTTCGACCACGACCTGAATCGCGGGGCGATCGACGACTGGCAGGATTTCCTTCGGGATGACGCGGGTGGCCGGCAGCATTCGCGTGCCAAGACCGGCGGCCACGATCACGGCCTTGCGAACTTTCATCGGATGCCTCGAGGAGTCGGAGTGTCTGCGGGAGTGCTTGGGGATGGTGCGGACGCCTTTACGCGAGCGGGCCAGAGCAACGCCGGATTTAGCGCGCCGAGCCCTGACGCTCGCGCGCTTCCTGCGCCGACTTACAAGTGATGCAGAGCGTGGTCACCGGGCGCGCCTTGAGCCGTTCGATCCCGATTTGCCCTCCGCATTCCTCGCATTGGCCGTAAATGCCGCCGTCGATGCGGGCAAAGGCCTCGTCAATCTTGCTCAAAAGCTTGCGCTCGCGGTCACGCATCCGGAGCAAAAAGGCGCGGTCGGATTCCAACGAGGCGCGATCGGAAGGGTCGGCGCAGGCTTCCTGAGCTTTAGTGTTGAGCGTGCCGAGCGCGCGCTCGGCTTCCTCCAGAATCTCGCTTCTGCGATCCTCGAGCAGGCGACGGAAGAAATTCAGGTCCCTTTGCCTCATAATAACGGAGCGCTAGAAGTACAATTCAGATTCTACTGACGCCCTACTGTTATGTAAACAGGCAGCGGCATAAACTCGAATCCGGCCCTGCTCTCTTCTATATATCTGGCATATGAAATCAGCCTTCCTCGACGCGTTTTCCGGGCTAAGCGGCGACATGATCGCCGGCGCGATGCTTGATGCGGGTGCGGACTTCGAGGAGTTGCGGGAGGCGCTCGCGTCGTTGCCGCTTAACGGCTATCGGCTGGCCGCGCGGCGCAAGCTGGTGAGCGGCATCTCGGCGCTGAAGTTCGACGTTGAAGTGAGCGCGACGCAGCCCGAGCGCCACTTGCGCGACATCCGCGAGATCGTCGCGCGCGCCTCGGCGCTCTCCACCGGCGTCAAGGATCGCGCGATCGCGATTTTCGGCGTGCTGGCAGAGGCCGAAGCGAAAATCCATCGGACGACTCCCGAGCAGGTTCACTTCCACGAGGTCGGCGCCGTCGATTCGATTATCGACATCGTGACCGCGGCCTGGGGCTTCGAGCGGCTAGAGCTTAAGGAAATGATCGTTTCGCCGCTGCCGGCGGGTAGCGGCTTCGTACGGTCCCAACACGGTATCATCCCGGTGCCCGCGCCCGCGACGGCGGAACTGCTGGCAGGTTTCCCGATGCGCATGGGCGACGGCGCGGCCGAGATGGTCACGCCGACCGGCGCCGCGATCCTGCGCGCGCTCGCCGTCCCGGCGCCGCCCGCGATGGGCTTCCGCGTCGAGCGCGTCGGCTATGGCGCGGGCACCAAGGATTTTTCCGATCGGCCCAACGTGCTGCGCCTGATGGTCGGCGAACGCGCGCAGACCTACGACACTGACGAGCTGGTCGAGATCGCGGCCAATATCGACGACCTCAATCCGCAGATTTACGACCACGTGGTCGAGCGGCTGTTCGAGATCGGCGCGCGCGACGTGACGCTGACGCCAACGATCATGAAAAAGGGCCGCCCCGCGGTGACGATATCCGTACTCGCCGAGCCGTCGGCACGCGAACGAATCGCCGCGGTGCTGTTCGCCGAAACTTCGACCATCGGGCTCCGGTATCATTCGGTCGCCCGTCTCAAGCTCGCGCGCGAAATCGAGGAAGTGGAAACACGATGGGGCCGCGTGCGGGTGAAGGTCTCGCGCGCCGGCGACGATACGGTGACGCTCTCGCCGGAGTACGACGACTGCAAGCGTCTTGCGCGCGAGCATCACGTCGCGCTTCGGCTGATTCTCGAACAGGCGCAAGCCGCGGCGCGCCGGCAGATTTCCAGCGATGACTGACGACCGGCTGCGGATCAACGAGATCTTTTTCAGCATCCAGGGCGAATCGACCTGGGCGGGGCGCCCGTGCGCCTTCGTGCGGCTCACCGGATGCGATCTGCGTTGCTCGTGGTGCGACACCGAATACGCGTTTCACGAGGGACGCATGATGGCGGTCGAGGAGGTCGCCGCGCAGGTTCTCGGCTATGGATGCGATTTAGCCGAGGTGACCGGCGGTGAGCCGCTGCTCCAACCCGCGATTCATCCGCTCATCGGGCGCCTGCTGGAGGCGGGTGTCACGGTGCTGGTGGAGACTTCGGGCGCGAGCGACGTGAGCCGGCTGGACGTGCGCGCGATCAAGGTGATGGACCTGAAATGCCCGGGCAGCGGGGAAGCGGCGCGCAACCGGTGGAGCAACCTGGAGCATCTGACAGCGCGCGACGAAGTGAAGTTCGTGATCGCCGACCGCGCCGACTACGAGTGGGCGCGCGACGTGACGCTCGGTCACAAGCTTGCGGCGCGCGTCAACGCGGTGCTGATGAGCTGCGTGTTCGGCCGTCTGGAGCCGGCGCTGCTGGCGGGATGGATCCTGGCCGATCGATTGCCGGTGCGGATGCAACTCCAGATGCACAAGCATATCTGGGCGCCCGACGCGCGCGGCGTCTAAACGAAGGCCGTGGCGAAACCCGACGCCAGGGCCGCGTCCTTAAGAATCCGCCAGGTCCGGATTGGCCTGATGATTTCCGGCGGGCTTTTCGCGCTCTGGTGGATTGTCGAGTTCCTGACCTACGCGGGCCGCACCAGCGCGTTTGACGCCTTTGATTTTCTCTTCGTGCTGATCGCGGGTGCGATCGGATGGCTGCTCTACCAGGCTTGGCAGGCGCGATGCCCACAATGCGGAAATCCATTCTTCATCAATCGCAGCCTGCCATCGGGGTTCCATTTCTCCACTCAATGTCCATACTGCGGCGCGCATCTGGACGAACTCGACGAACCGCGGCTTTGATCGGTAAGCGGCTTGCGGCTAGGCTCTATCCGCGATGCCCAAGCCGCTGCTTAGCGAAGTTCTGCCCGATTTGGTCGAAGAGATGGTTTTCCTGCTGCGCGAACGCGGAGCGGAGCCGCTGTGCGACCAGTTACGCGCGCTGCATATCGAGTCGATCTGCGATTGCGGCGACGAGAATTGCGCGAGCTTCGCCACCGCGCCCGAGGTCAAGGTCGCGGCGACCGTCGAGTTGCAGGCGATGGAAGGGTTTCTGATCATCGACCTCAACGCCGCCGAACAGATCTGCTTCATCGAAGTGCTCCATCGCCCCGACGTGAAATACCTGCTCGAAGAACACTACGCGGCCAGCTAACCAGACTTGGCAAGTAAGGCGGTGCTCCAGTGGCGCAGAGAATTCTCCTTGCCGGAGCGACGAGTGCGGTAGGGCGGCGGATGCTGCCGCTGTTGCGCGCAGCCGGCTACGAGGTTACCGGGACCACGCGCGTCGCCTCCAAGGCTGAAGAACTGCGCGCTGCCGGAATCACGCCGGCCGTGGTCGACGTTTACGACCGCGCCACGCTCGGCGCCGCGATGCGCGCCGCGCGGCCCGACGTGGTCGTCCATCAGCTCACCGACCTGCCGCCCGGGCTCAAGGCGGAGCTGATGGCCGAGGGCCTGATCCGCAACGCGCGCGTGCGGATCGAAGGCACGCGCAACGTGGTTGACGCGGCACTCGGCGCGGGCGTCCGCCGGCTCGTCGCCCAGAGCATCGCGTTCGTGTACGCGCCGGGACCGGAGCCGCACGACGAGAGCGATCCGCTCAATTCACCGGCCGAAGAGCCGTGGCGAACCACGATGCGAAGGGGTCGTGACGCTGGAACGGCTCGCGACCACGACCTCGGGTCTGGACGGCCTCGTGCTGCGCTACGGGATGTTCTACGGCCCGGGCACCGGGTTCGAGACGGCCCCGGGCAAACCGGCGGTGCAGGTCGACGCGGCGGCGCAGGCGGCGGTGCTCGCGATCGCGCGCGGAGCGCCGGGAATCTACAACGTCGCCGAGGAGGACGGTGCGGTATCGATCGCCCGTGCGCGCCGCGAGCTGGGCTGGGATCCGAACTTCAGGCTGAAAGATTCCACTGCCCGCTGATATGCGCACCGCCAAGCGCTGACTACGAGGAATGGTTTGTCGCCGAGGTGAAGGAGGCGCTCAAGGAAGTAGCGGCCGGCACCGTCGTCGAACATGCGGCGGTAGTGTCGGAGTGGGAGCGCAAGTGTGCGGATATAATGGACCCCCGACCACGCGGACGTTGAGATTAGCCCATCGCGCTTGCGGGTTCGGCGCTGCTGCGCAGAGTGCTCACAAAATCGATCACCTCGGAAGCGACGCGCTCCTTTTCGCTGTCGACCGTGATCACGTGGAAACTCTCCTCCAGGATCACGGCGCGCTTTTGTGCGCTCCCGAGATGACGCATCAGGAAATCGACGTTACGGCGCATCGGACAGGTATGGTCGCGGCGGCTATGGATGACGAGCGCGGGTTGGCTGACACGGTTAAGGCGCGGGCGCACCGCCGCCGACAGGTTCAGCAATTCAAGCACGGCGCTGAGCGGCATCAAACGGGCCGACGGATGCACGCCGCGGGCGGCGGCGTCGTGGATGTCCGAGCCTTTGCCGCGCAGGTAGATGCGGTCGACGAGCGGACCGAGCGCGCGCAGCGCCTTGAGCGGCCCACGCACCCATAGCGGCAGGAAAAACGCCGACGACAGCATCACCACTCCCGCGACCGCCTCGCCCTGATCGGCCGCCAGACGCGCCGCCAGCACGGCGCCCATCGAAAGCCCGGCCACTGCGACCGGATCGCCATAACGATGCAGCCGCTCGAAGCCCTCGACCACGCTTTCGTACCATTGCGCGTGAGTTGAGGCGCCCAGTTCCTCGGATGCGCCCGCGTGGCCGGCCAGCCGCACGCCGCATACGCGCACGCCGGCGGCGCCCAGACGCTCGCCCAGGTAGCGCATTTCGAACGGCGTGCCGCTTAGCCCGTGGATGAGCAGCGCGCTCACCCCCGCGCCGGGAAAAAAGAACTCGTTGGTGTCGACGGCTGGGTTAGCTGGGTGGGGATCGTCGTCTGACGAACTCATTCGTTACTCCGCCTTTAAGGCACCCCTTTTTTTGCGTTCACGCTGGCGTTCGCGTATCGAACGTTGCGCCGGTCGCCGCTACATCGTTGACCCTTGCTCACCGACCAGATCCTGACGCACGAAAATCTGGGCGCGCGCGCGCAACTCCTGCACAAAGTTCTCCCAGGCCTGCGCCTGGCGCTGCTTGATCAACTGATCCTTGAACGCAGCCTTCGCCGCTTTCCACTGATCGTCGGTGGGCAGCGTGCGGCCGGTGACCTCGAAGACATAAGCGTTGCCGTCGAGCGTAAGCGGACGATCGATGACTGCGGGCGTCCCGGGCAGCAGGGCGGCAGCCTCCAGCGCCTCGTGGAATTCGCCGATGCCGGGGATCGAACCGTCGGCGCGCGAGAAATCGCCCGTGGTATGCAGCGCGAGCTTGGCGGCGGCGGCTGCCGTGGCGAACTTGGCGGGATCTTTCAGCTGTTTAACTAAGGTGGTCGCCTGCGCCAGCGCCTTGGCTTCCGCCATCTGGCGCACCAGCGCGGCGCGAACCTTCGGCTCGATCTCGGCCAGCTTGGGCAGATAACTCGGTTTGCGCTCGACGAGCTTCACGATGTACTGCGCGTCGCGGCCGTTGATGACGCGCACTTCGTTGGGGTTGAGCTTGAACGCGTCCCGCATCAGGCTCGGGTCGCTAATCTCGGGGGCGCTCTCATTGGCGGCCAGCATCGGGGTCTTCACGAGGTCGAGCCCGCGCTTGTCGGCAAGTCCTTGAAGTCCCTTGCCGCTCAGCGCGTCGCCGAGGTCCTGGTCGATCGCCTGATGGGCCTGCTCGGCGCCGGCGCGATGGCGCAGTTCCTCGATGATATGCGGGCGTGCCTCCTCCAGCGTTTCGACGTGAGCGAGCTTGTGATCCTCGACCTGGATGACGTGATAGCCGTACTGGGTCTGGACGACCGTCAACTCGCCCGCCTTCATCCCGAAGGCCGCGTCGGCAAACGGCTTCACCATCTGGCTTTGCTCGAAATAGCCGAGGTCGCCGCCGCTGTTCTTGTTACCCGGGTCATCGGAGAACTGCTTGGCGAGCTTGGCGAAATCGGCTCCGCCCTTGATTTGCTTCAAAAGTTCGTCGGCCTTGGCCTTAGCGGCGGCCTTTTGCGCCGGGGTCGCGTCGGGCGCGACCGCGATCAGAATATGGCGCGCGCGGACCTGTTCAGGATGGGTCAAGCCGGAGTCGCGCTGGCGATTGTAGTAATTCTGGATTTCCTTATCGGAGGGATTGAACTTGGCCGCGAGCCGGTCGGGATCGTAACGGATGAAGTCGAACGAAACGCGCTCGGGCTCGCGGAATTGTTCGCGATGCGCCTGGAAGAAATCGGCGATTTGCTTGTCAGTGGGCGTGATAGTCGATTCAAAGTCTTTATAGGAAATTTCGACGTAGGACATCGCAAGCTTCAGGTTCAGCTGGTCGTAAATCTGGCGCATCTCGGCGTCGCTGACCTCGACCGTCTGCGTAACCATCCGCTGCATCAGTTGCTGGAGCATCTCGAGCCGCACTTCGGACTCGAAATCCGAGGGGCGCATATTCTCGCTGCGCAGCGCCGTCTGATAGATGGCGAGATCGAAATGACCGTCAACCTGAAAGGCGGTCTGCCCCTCGATCATCTGCTCCAAAGCGGCATCGCTTATCCTAAGTCCCAAACGATTGGCTTCATCGAGCACAAGTTGCTGATCGACCAGCTCCTCGAGTGCCTGTTCGCGGACGTTGTAGCGCGCCAATGCCTCGGCGGCCTGGGGTCCGTAGATCTGTTCCAGTTTCCGGCGCAACTGTTGGGCCTGCTGATCGACATCCTTAGTCAGGATTTGATGGCCATTAACTGTCGCCACCGGCTTTATGCGGGTGAACATGCCGGTGCTGACACCCCAGAAAGCGAACACGCCGATGAGCGCGATGACGACCGCACGGGTCAGCCAGGAGTACGCATGCTTGCGCATCAGGTCGAGCATTGTGCACTCATCATATTTTGCGGCTTTTGATCGCGCAAATCGCGCTAGCGCCTTGCCTCGGATGATAGGCGTCTGTTAGCTTCTTCATGGGTCTCGGGCACGTCTAAAAATTCTTTATACCGCGCGACGCCCCGGACCTTGTGTAGCCTGTCTTGTGGGTCGATGCGGAAGCCCGATACTCGGGCGGCAGGGGGGCAATCCGGTGGTACTCAATTCCATATTCGGCTGGTTCTCTAATGATCTCGCCATCGATCTCGGCACGGCGAACACCCTTATCTACGTCAAGGGTGAAGGGATCGTGTGCAACGAACCGTCGGTGGTCGCGGTGCAGAAGGATTCGCGCGGCGCGCGGCGGGTGCTGGCGATAGGCGCCGAGGCCAAGAAGATGCTGGGGCGGACGCCGGGCTCGATCGTGGCAATCCGGCCGCTCAAGGACGGGGTGATCGCGGACTTCGAGATTACCGAGAACATGCTGCGCCACTTCATCCAGAAAACCCACAACCGCAGGTTTCTCGCGCGCCCGCGAATCGTAATCTGCGTCCCGTTCGGCATCACCGCGGTCGAGAAGCGCGCAGTGCGCGAATCGGCCGAGGCGGCGGGCGCGCACGAGGTCTATCTGATCGAGGAGCCGATGGCGGCGGCGATCGGCGCCGGGCTGCCGATCACCGAACCCTCGGGCAACATGATCGTCGATATCGGCGGGGGCACCACCGAGGTCGCGGTGATCTCGCTGGCGGGCGTGGTTTTTTCGCGCTCGGTGCGGGTGGCCGGCGACAAGATGGACGAGGCGATCATCCAGCACATCAAGCGCAAGTACAATCTGCTGATCGGCGAACGCACCGCCGAGCTGATCAAGATAACGATAGGATCGGCCTACCCCGGCAACGAGATCCAGACCATGGAGATCAAGGGCCGCGACCTGGTGGCCGGCGTGCCCAAGATCATCGAGATAACCGACGAGGAGATTCGCGAGGCGCTGATGGAACCGGTCCATCAGGTGGTCGAGTCGGTCCGTATCGCGCTCGAGCGCACACCGCCCGAACTCGCCTCCGATATCGTGGACAAGGGAATCGTGCTGGCCGGCGGCGGCGCGCTGCTCCGCAACCTCGACGTCCTGCTGCGCGAGGAGACCGGGCTGCCGGTTACGCTGGCCGACGATCCGCTGACCGCGGTCGTGATGGGCGCGGGCAAAGCATTGGACGAGCTGTCCCTGCTGCGCGACGTGACCGTCGACTGAACCGCCTTGCCATGACGCCCTGAGGCATCGCCGAAGCACAAAGCGGTGAAAAACTATTACCTGTGGCGCAATCGCGTTCCGATCACGGGCGCGGTGCTGCTACTCATTTCCGCCCATTTCCTGTGGAGTGGAGTGCTACCCGACCAGCGGGTGGCCAAGCCGCGCAGCCTGGTAATGGAGGCGCTTGCTCCGTTCCAAAGCGCCGCCGCGCGTCTGACCGAGGGCGGCTCCGGCATTATCCATGACTATGTCGACCTGGTGGGCGTGCAGCAGGAGAACACGCGGCTGCGTGCCGAGCTCGCCCGCGAGGAAACCCAACGCGCGCGCCTGGCCGAACTGGAGGCCGAGACCCTTCATCTGAGCGACATGCTGGAGCTCAAGCAGGCGCTGGCGTTGAAGTCGGCGGCGGCCAACGTGATCGGCGCCGACGCTTCGGGCCTCGCGCGCACGGTGGTGTTGGAGGGCGGCTCCGACCAGGGCTTCGAGGCCGGCATGCCGGTGCTTTCGACCGAGGGCGTGGTCGGCAAACTTATCGCGGTGGGTCCGAGTTCTTCGCGCGTGCTGCTGATCAACGACCATAACTCGGCGCTTGACGCGTTCGACCAGCGCTCGCGCATCCGCGGGATCGTGGCCGGCATGGTCGACGACGGGCTGGTGATGAAATACGTCGACCGTTCGGAGGACGTGAAGAGCGGGGATACAATAGTCACGTCGGGGCTGGACGGGATTTTCCCGCGCGGCCTGCTGGTGGGTGAAGTCACGTCGGTGGTGCGCGAGGGTCCGGGTTTGTTCCTGACCGTCAATCTCGCACCGGCGGCCGACTTCCGCCGTCTCGAACAGGTGCTGGTCGTGACCCAGCGGATTCCCCAGCCGCCGCCGGCCGAGCCGAAGGGCTGAGAGGTTTGTGCGCTTGGTTGCGTTGTTCGCCGTTTTAACCCTGATTGCCCTGGCAATTCAGACCACGGTCTCGCGCTGGCTGCCGCTGAGCGCGCTGGTGCCTGACCTGGTGCTGGTGCTGGCGGTCGATCTCGGGTTGCGGCATCGGCGCGCGCTGGCGCCTATAATGGCGTTCGCGATGGGTTACGCGATGGACGCCTTTTCGGGCTCGCAGCTTGGCCTCAACACCTTCGCCGTCACACTGACTTATCTGGTTGCATACGAAGTGGGAGTCCATACGTCCGCCACCGGCGCGGAGGCCGGCGCCGTGCTGGTTTTCGTCGCGGTGCTGATCCAGAGCCTGGGCGGATTTCTTCTCAGCACGCAGTTTCGCGCGCCCGATCAGCTCGGAGTGCTCTTGCCGGCCGCACTGTTGCAGGCGACCGTGACCGCGGTGATCGCGCCGCCGGTTTTTCGAGTGACCGCGGGCCTCAGGCGATTGTTGGGGCTGAGCCAGGAACGCCGGACGCGCGGCTGGGCCTCGCGAGGAGCCTGAACGTGGCGCGCTGGCGTTATTACAGCAGCAGCAAACAGTCGCGCGCGATCCCGCGCATCGAACCGCGCCTCGCCATCCTCTCCGCGCTCATCGCCCTGGTTTTGGCGGTGGTCACGGTGCGCCTGTATTACCTGCAAATCATCCGGCACAAGGAATTCGTCGAACTCGCCGACCGCAACCGGATCCGCATCCATCGCCAGCCGGCGCTGCGCGGCCTGGTCTTCGATACTCATCATCGTCCGCTGGTCGACACCAAGCCCTCGTTCGATGCGGTGATGGTGCCCGAGGACGTGCGCAACATTAAACAGACGGTCGCGCGCCTGGAGGGTCTGCTCGGCCAGGACAACGTCGCCGCCAAGCTGAGTCAGGCCGAAGACGATGGGCGGCCGCCGTTTGACCCGGTGACGGTCGAGGAGCATTTGGGCTGGCAGCAAGTGGTCTCGCTCGAGACCCATCAACTCCAGCTTCCGGGCGTCAGCCTCGAGGTGATGCCGCAGCGCCACTACATCTACGGGCCGCTCGCGGCGCATCTGCTCGGCTACGTCGGCGAGGTCGCGGAGGGCGACCTCCGCCACGCCAACGACTATCGGATGGGCGACGAGATCGGAAAATTCGGCCTCGAGCGCGTGTTCGAGGGTCAGTTGCGCGGCCAGGCCGGAGGGCAGGAGATCGAAGTCGATTCGGTCGGCCGCCGGCTCAAGCTGCTGCGCGAGATTCCAGAGATTCCCGGCCAGAGCGTGGTGCTGAGCCTCGACCTCGACCTACAGCAAGCGGCTGAGAAGGCGATGGGCACCTGGTCCGGCGCGCTGGTCGCGATCGATCCCAACACCGGCTACATCCTCGCGATGGTCTCGCATCCGACCTTCGACCCCAACATCTTTGCCAACGGGATCACCTCGGTGCAGTGGCGCGGGCTGACCACCGACCCGGCGCATCCGCTGGCCAACCGCGCGATCGCGGGCACCTATCCGCCCGGATCGACCTTCAAGCTGATCGACGCGATCGCCGCGCTCGAGGATCACACGCTAACTGCCGCAACCACCTACTTCTGCCCCGGCGGTCTGTACTACGGCAATCGCGAGTACCATTGCTGGCGCAAGCAAGGCCACGGCACGCTCTCGGTGCATCGCGCGATCGTGGGTTCGTGCGACGTCTTCTTCTACCAGGTCGGTATCCATCTCGGCATCGATCGCCTGGCGCAGTGGGCGCGCCTGCTCGGCCTGGGCGAGAAGAGCGGAATCGACCTCGACAACGAACGGCCGGGCGTGATGCCGTCGTCGCTGTGGAAGGAGAAGCGGTTCCATCAGCGATGGTACCCGGCGGAGACGCTGTCGGTCGCGATCGGACAAGGCTACGTCGCGGCGACCCCGCTGCAGATGGCGATGGTCGCGGCCGAGATCGCCAACGGCGGTACCCGCTACAAGCCGCAATTCGTCAAAGAGGAAGAGGCGCTTGACGGATCCGTGGTCAGGAAATTTCCGCCGATCGTCGAACGCCGCATCCCCCTTGACCCGACCGTACTCGACATCGTGCGCAGCGGGATGTGCGACGTGGTTAACACCGCGGGCGGCACCGGCCACGCGGCCCATCTCGACAACATCACCGTGTGCGGCAAAACCGGCACCTCGCAGGTGGTCAAAGAAGCCGGCAACGCGCGCATCGCCGAGGACAAGGAGCCGATGAAATACCGCGACCATGGATGGTTCGTCGCGTATGCGCCGA
Source organism: uncultured delta proteobacterium (assembly GCA_963771325.1). Lineage (GTDB taxonomy): Bacteria > Desulfobacterota > Binatia > Binatales > Binataceae > JAKAVN01. The sequence goes on from CAVYTJ010000011.1 coordinate 23,472, forward strand.
GCGACCATCCGCAAATCGCGATCGCCGCCGTGGTCGAGCACGGCGGACACGGCGGAAGCTCGGCCGGGCCGGTCGTGCACGACGTGCTGCAGAAATTCTTCGAGCTCTATCCACCGCCGGGCGGCAAGCCGGCCGCGCCGCAAGAGGGCGCGCCGCAAGCGGCTCCAAGCCCGGCTCCCGAAAGCCAGCCCGAGGGATCGGTCGCCGAGCGCGGGGACTGAGGGCGGCATCGACGATGGCGCTCGACCGGCGGCTGGTTTATCACTTCGACTGGACCCTGTTCTTGATGACGCTTGGGCTGGCGGGCGTTGGCCTGCTGAGCGTGTTGAGCGCGTCGTGGGGCGGTCCGAAGCACCTGCTCGATCCGCTGGTGGTGCGGCAGTTGGTCTGGATCGGGGTGGGCACGGCGCTGATGGCGGCGGCGGCCTTTTTCGACTATCGCGCGCTCGCGACGTACGCCTATCCGCTCTATGCGATGACGGTCGGGCTACTGGCGGCCGTGATGGTGGCGGGGCACGTGACCGGCGGCTCGCGCCGCTGGCTCAATCTCGGCGTGCTGCGGCTGGAGCCGTCGGAGCTGGCCAAGCTCGCGCTGGTGCTGGTGATGGTGCGCTACCTGCGCGAAGAGCCGCCGCGTGGCGGATGGAGCTTTCGCCAGATGATCATCCCGGCGGTGCTGCTGGGCGTACCGATGGCGTTGGTGCTCAAGCAGCCCGACCTCGGCACCGGGATCATCCTGGCGGTGGTGACCGCCACGTTGGTCTTCGCCGGCGGCCTCAACGGGCGCGTGCTGCTGGTAGCGATGTTGGCGGCGGCGCTGGCCGCGCCCGCCGGATGGCACTACCTCAAGCCCTACCAGAAGCAGCGCCTGGTGAGCTTCATAAATCCGGAATCCGACCCGCTCGGTGCCGGCTACCATATCATCCAGTCCGAGATCGCGATCGGCGCGGGCGGCGCGTGGGGCAAGGGCTTTCTGAAGGGCACGCAAGCGCGGCTGAACTTTCTACCCGAGCAGACCACCGACTTCATCTTTTCCGTGTTCGCCGAGGAGTTTGGCTTTGCGGGCTCGATCCTGCTGATGGCGCTCTATGCGGGAGTGATCGCGCGCGGCCTGTGGATCGCGCGCCACGCACGCGACCGCTTCGGCCAACTGCTTGCGGTCGGGCTTACCGCGATCGTCTTCTGGCAGGTCGCGATCAACGTCGGGATGGCGAGCGGGGTGCTGCCGGTGGTAGGAATTCCCCTGCCGCTGGTGAGTTACGGGGGTTCGTCGCTGATCGCGATGATGGCGGCGATGGGCGTGATGATCAGCATCAATACCCGCCGCTATCTTTTCTAGCGACGTGGGGGGCCTCTCTCGGACGCGCATGGACCAGCTTCCACAATGGCAGGCGCCCGAGCAGCCGGGAGGAAACGATAGCCTGATGAGGGCGCTGGCGCTGATAGCGCGCGTGGTCGTGGCGGTGGTGCTGGCGGTGGCGCTCACGGCGGCGACGACCAAGGGATGCAATCTGGTCTCCGCGCCCAACTCCTCGCATGTGTTCTTCGGGCTGGTGATTCTCGCCGTTTCATGGGCGATCGCGATCGCGTACATCACTTGGCTCTACGTCGGGATCGCAAAATGGGCCAATCGGGCGAAGTGGGAGGGGCCGAAATGAAGCTGGGGCGACCGATCCTTCTTGTCCTGTGCGCCGCCGCGCTTACTGCGGCGGGATGCACCAAGGTCGAGCCGGGCTACGCCGGCGTGCGGGTCAATCTCTACGGCAGTCAGCGCGGCGTCAGCAGCCTGCCGCTGGTAACCGGCCGCGTCTGGTACAACCCGCTGACCGAGGAAATCTACCAGTTCCCGACCTACATGCAGAACGTGGTGTGGACCCGCAGCGTCACCGAGGGGCGCGCGTTTGACGAAAGTTTCACCGCCAACTCGCGCGAGGGCGTCCCGTTCAATTTCGACGTCGGCGTGAGCTACCAGATGGAAGCCGACAAGGTGCCGTCGATTTTTCTCAAGTTCCGCGAGGACGCTCACACGCTGACCACCGTCTATGTCCGCAACCAGGTGCGCGACGCCTTCAGTATCGAGGCGAGCAAGATGGCGATCATGGATATCGTCGGTCCCGGCAAGCCGCATCTGCTCGACGCCGTGCAGCACGACCTCGAAGGCAAGCTCGGCCCCGACGGCATCCACTTCGATAACGTGTCGATCATCGGCAAGACCCGCCTGCCCGAGCAGGTCGAAGCGTCGATCAACTCGGTCATCGAGGCCACGCAGCGCGCGCAGGAGGCGCAGAACAAGGTCGCCCAGAGCAGGGCCGAAGCCGAACAGCGCGTGGCCGAGGCCAACGGCATCGCGCAGTCCGTGCTGATCAAGGCCAAGGCGCAGGCCGACGCGAATCGTATCCTGAACGAGTCGCTCACGCCGATGCTCATCCAGTACGAGGGCCTGCAGCGATGGAACGGGACGCTGCCGCTGATGACCGGCGGCGGCGCGATTCCGATGGTTCAGTTGCCCTTCAACGCGGCCAAGCCGGGACCTTAGCGAGCTCTGGCCTTGTTCGCCGCGTCACGCACGTGGCTGATATACTTTCGCTCCGGCGCGCGCGGCGCGCCCAATCCATAGCGGGTGCATCAACGATGGCTGCCAAGGGCAGGAAATTCGACCAGCCCAATCCGTTTACCGACCCCGTCGACCGCGAAATCTACGAGGTCCATCGCGTCTTCGTCGAGGTGATGGAGACGCATCGGCTCGGCTCGATCAGTGCCGGCACCAAGGAGCAATACCTGCGCATCATGCGCTCGCTCGCCGAGAAGCTCGCCGTGCCGAGCAAGCCGCTCTCGGAAATCGTCGGCGAGGTCATGTCGGAGGCCGCGCCGCTGCTGTTCGCGGCGATGCAGCGCTGAGGCCTACGCTCCCAGGTCGTAGGCGCTCTCCTCGTGCTCGCTCAGGTCGAGCCCGACGCGCTCGCCGTCGTCGCTCGCGCGCAATCCCACCATCGCGTCGGTCACTCCGAGCAGGATGAGACTGCCGCAAAGCGCGAACGAGATGCTGGCTGCGACCGCGACCACCTGGATCAGGAACTGGAGCGGATTGCCGAAGAACAGGCCGTCGGCGCCGGCCGCGTTGACCGCGACGCTCGCGAAAAGGCCGGTTGCGAGCGCGCCCCAGATGCCGCCGACCGCATGCACGCCGACCACGTCGAGCGCGTCGTCGTAGCCGAAGCGCGCCTTCATCCGCACCGCGAAAAAGCACAGTACGCCCGCCCCCGCGCCAATCACCATCGCCGAAATCGGCCCAACGTAGCCCGACGCCGGCGTTATCGCGACCAGTCCGGCGACCACGCCGCTGGCGACGCCGAGCGTGGTCGGCTTGCCGAGCACGATCCATTCCGCGAACACCCATCCCAGCGCCGCCGCGGCCGCGCCGATATGGGTCGCGACGAAAGCCGAGGTCGCAAGTCCATTGGCGGCAAGCGCGCTCCCGGCATTGAAGCCGAACCATCCGAACCACAGGAGGCCCGCGCCGGTCAGCGTCAGCGTCAGGTTGTGCGGCGGCATCGGCTCGCGCAAAAAGCCGCGCCGCGGCCCGATCACCAGCACCGCGGCGAGCGCCGAGGTCCCCGAGGAAATGTGCACGACCGTGCCGCCCGCGAAATCCAGCGCGCCCAGCCGATGCAGCCATCCGTCGACGCCCCATACCCAATGCGCCAGCGGATCGTAGATGAACGTCATCCAGAGCAGGCTGAAAACCAGAAAGCCCTTGAACGTGATTCGCTCGGCAAAGGCGCCGGTGATCAGCGCCGGCGTGATCACGGCGAACATGCACTGGAAGATCATGTAGGCCTGATGCGGGACGGTCGCCGCGTAGTCGGGATTGGGCAGCGTGGCGCTGACACCGTGAAGTCCGATCCAGTGCAGGCCGCCGATAAGCGCGTGGCCGGGCGAAAACGCCAGGCTGTAGCCGAACAGAATCCACTGGATTGAAACCAGCGCGGCCAGGATGAAGCTCTGCATCAGCATCGCGAGCACGTTCTTGCGCCGCACCATCCCGCCGTAAAACAGCGCGAGTCCCGGTGCGGTCATCAGCAACACCAGCGCCGACGAGGTCAGCAACCAACTGGTGTCGCCGCTGTTTATGGCCGCCGACGCGTCGGCTGCGTGTGCCGGGATGGCAACGAGTAGGGCTGTGGCGGCAGTTCCCAGACAGACAATTGGCCTCGTCCGCAGCATCGTGGATTCTCCTTCTGTGCGAGGGCGATCGTGCAAAATGAAATGCGCGGGCGCGGCTTTGCGACGCGCCCGCTAACGCTATTGGCCGAAGTTTGTGACAGAAGTTGGCGCGGCGGACAAGCGGGATGCGCGGGCAAAAAATTATTCGCGGCCGCGGCGGTAGGTGGGCGCCTCAGCCTTTGGGAAGCTGCAGGATGCGCTCGCCGATCATGTTTTTCTGCACCGGCGAGGTTCCGCCCGCGATCGTCATGCTCTCGCTGTAGAGGATGCGCCGCAGCCAGTCGCCGTCGGGCGCGAACGGCGAGCGCCGCTCGAGCAGCGCGAACTCGCCCAGCAGCCGCACCGAGAACTTGACCATCCGCTGCGTCAGCTCGGTCGAGACCAGCTTGCCGATCGAGCTTTCGGGGCCCGGCAGTTGTCCCTTGAGCCGGCGCGTCAGCGAGCGCAGGCCGTTGTATTTCTTCGCCGCGACTTCGATCGCGAACTGCGCAAGCTGCTGGCGCACCTCGTCGTCCTCGGCCGCGGAGTGCCCGTCGATCATTGCGCCGCGCGCGATCTCGACCAGTTGCGCGAGCGTCTGCTCGGTGCCGCCGATCGTCTCGCCGATTCCGAAGCGCTCGTGCATCAGCGTCGACACCAACACCTGCCATCCCTGGTTGAGCGGCCCGAGCAAATTGGCCTTGGGTACGCGCACGTCCTCGAAAAAGATTTCGTTGAACTCGGACTCGCCGGTTATCTGCTTGAGCGGGCGCACGATGACGCCGGGGCTCTTCATGTCGACCAGCAGGCAGCTCAGTCCCTTGTGCCGCGGAACGTCAGGGTCGGTGCGCACGAAAAGCTGGCAGAAGTGCGAGCGATGGGCGAGCGTGGTCCAGACCTTCTGCCCGTTGACGATAAAGTTGTCGCCCTCGAGCACGGCGCGAGTCTGCAGCGCGGCGAGGTCCGAGCCGGCGGCCGGCTCCGACATCCCTTCGGACCAGATCTCCTCCGCGCTCAGGATTTTCTGCAGGTAGCGCTGCTTCTGCTCCTCGGTGCCCCACTGCATCAGCGCCGGGCCGGTCATGATCACGCCGAGCACGTTGCATCCCATCGGCAGGTTGAGCCGCCCGAGTTCCTGCTGGAAGATGACCTGCTCGACGAAGGTCGCGCCGCGCCCGCCGAACTGTTTGGGCCACGTAAGCCCGGCCCATCCGCCGTCGTAAAGCTTTTTGTGCCAGAGCTTGAGGCGCTCCCACAGGAAATTTTCGTCGGCGCGTTCTTTTTCCTCGGGCCTAAGCGGCGGCGGCTGATTGGCCTCCAGCCATCCGCGCACCTCCATCCGGTAGGCTTCCTGTTCGGGCGTGTAGGTGAAATCCATCGCTCGGATGCTCCGTCAGCGTCGCTGTTCCAGAGCGATGCTAGCGAACCGCCCCGCGCCGGGGTAGTGGCGCAGGAAGGGCCGTTCACGAACGGCCCTCTGGCAGCGATTGATCGCTTTCGCCTCACCGGTGAAGCTGTGTCGGATGGAGCGCGAAAGCAAATTCTCTTACGTCTGCAACCGATGCGGACTCTGTTGCCGCGACAAGGTGATCACGCTCTCGCCCTATGACGTGATTCGGATCGCGCGGGCCGCCAAAGTCAGCACCGGCACAGTAGTCGAACGCTACACGATACGCCGCGGATCGCTCCTGCGCTTTCTCCCCGACGGGCGATGCGCCGCGCTTGAGGGGCCGCGCTGCACGATTCATCCGGGACGCCCGCTCGCCTGTCGGCTCTATCCGCTCGGCCTCGAACGCGCGCCCGGCGCCGACGGCGCCGGCTACGTCGAGCGCTTCGTGCGACTGGAGCCGACCGCCGGGTCGCTCGGGGTCTATGGAGCAGACGGGACGGTCGCCGAGTTTCTCAATGGCCAGGGTGTCGGTCCGTATCTCAACGCCGTCGCGTTGTACCATCCGCTGGTCGGGAATTTTCGCACACGCGTCGCAGCGATTGTCGATTTCGACCGTGTAGAGCCGCGCGAGTTCTGGCGGCGCGCCGCGCGCGAGGCGCTGGCCGAGACCAACTACGATCCAAATCAGCTTATCGACGCACTGTTCGACCCCGACCGCCTCGGATGCGGCCGTGCGAGCGCCGAGGAGACCGCCGTCGCGCATGTCGCAGCGCTCGACGCGATGGCGGCTGGGGAGTGCGACGGTGCGCTCGTCGCCGCCGCTGCGATAATGCTCGCGACGAGTCTCGGTTACGCGCCCGGCGCAGTCGCCGGGCCGCGCGCTAGCCCTTGATGCGCGAGTCGATCTGAATTCCCGCGCCCTTGGCGAAGCCGAGCAGGATATCGCGGTCGCTCTGAAGCCCGCCGCCCTGGACATTCTGCGCGTCGTCGAATTCGCCGCGCACGTGCCCGTTCTTCATATCGATGAAGGTGATTTTCAGCGTGATCCCGGTGGTCCCGTTGTTGGCCGAAGAAGTATCGGGCTGATACGCGGTGAGCTCGCACTTGATCAGCAGCGGCTCCGATTCGGCCGGCGCGCTAGCGACGATATTGTAGCCGCGGTTCTTGAGCTCGACGGCTATCCCCTCGCCGATTATTTGCGCAGCGTCCACGCCGGCCGGCTGCCCGCTCTGGTTCGCGACCGGCGGCAGCTCGAACGCCGCGTAGGAGGAAAGCGGAATGTCGGGAATTTCGGGCGGCGGCTTGCTGGCCGCGCACGCCGCCAGGATCAGCGGCGCGAGTATCGCCGCCAGCGCGATCGCTCGACGCCGTATCACGACCCCGATCGCCGGTTCCGCTTTCGGCGCGCCCGGCTTCATTCAATGTCGCTCCCTTCGCCTGGCTGCGGCGTTCCGGTCTTTCGGGGCGCCTGCTCGCCGCCCTTACCGCCCTTGGCACCGGACGGCTCCTGGGCGGACGCAGCGGGCGAAGCGGTCGGCGTCGGGCTCGGCGGATGGTCGGCGCCGAGGTCATGGATGATCTGTTTGGCGTGGATACCGGGATCGACCGACGGGTAGACCTTCAGGATGTGACCGTCCTCGCCGATTACGTAAGTCACGCGGCGGTCGAGACCGAGAATCGGGACGCCGTTGTCGGCGCCGTAGGCGCGCGCGATGTTGCGGTCGGGGTCGAGCAGGAGTGGAAACGGCAGACCGTACTTTTTGATGAATGCCTTGTGCGAGTCGGCCGAATCAATACTGCATCCAAGCACCCAGATACCGGCCGCCTGGAAGCGCGCGTAGCCGTCGCGAAACGCGCACGCCTCCTTGGTGCATCCGGGCGTGTTGTCCTTGGGATAAAAGTAGAGCACCAGCTTGTGGCCATGGTAGTCGGCGAGGCTGACCGGTGTGACCTGGTCGCCGTTGACCACCTGGCTATGAAAATCCGGCGCCGTCGCTCCCACGGAGAGCATCGCGGCGCGCGCGATTCGCGGGCGAAAGGCGATCGCTCCCAAGCCCGCGACCGCAACCACGATCACCACCATGATGATGAACCGCATCGGCGCCCCCCCCGTTCCTCTCTTGTGGATTCGCCGCCGGCACGAGCGCGCCGGCGCCTAGGGCTAGACGTAGTGCAGCCAGTCGCGGTAGCGCGCGTCGCGGCCATGCAGGGCGCTCCGGAAAACTTCCTGCACCTTGATCGTCACCGGGCCCGGCACGCCCGCTCCGATCGTGCGATCGTCGAGTTCGCGCACCGGCGTGACCTCGGCCGCGGTGCCGGTCATGAAGGACTCGTCGGCGATATAGACCGCGTCGCGCGAGAAAACCTGCTCGACCACCTCGATCGACGCGTCGCGCAGAATTTTCATCACCGCGTCGCGCGTGATCCCGGGCAGCGCCGAGACCAACGGCGCCGTCTTGACCACGCCGTCGCGCACGATGAAGAAATTCTCGCCACTGCCTTCGGCCACGTAGCCGTGAACGTCGAGCAGGAGCGCCTCGTCGTAGCCGTTGCGGCGCGCCTCGTAGCCGGCGAGGATCGAATTGACGTAATGGCCAGAGGCCTTGGCGAGCGGCATCAGGGAGTTGTGATGGAACCGCACGAAAGACGAGGTCTTGAGCCGCACGCCTTTTTTGGCTCCGTCCTCGCCGAGATACGCGCCCCACGGCCATCCCGCGATCGCGACGCGCACCTTGTTGCCGCGCGCCGAGAGCCCCATCTCGCCCTCGCCGTAAAACGCGATCGGGCGCAGGTAACATTCCTCGAGCCGGTTGACCCGCACCACGTCGCAGCAGGCCTTGAGCAGCTCTTCGGGGCTGAACGGAATCTGCATCTCGACAATGTGGGCGGAGTCGAACAGGCGCCGGATATGCTCGGGACCGCGGAAAATCGCCGAGCGGCCGTTGTCGGATTTGTAGCAGCGCATCCCTTCGAATACGGCCAAGCCGTAGTGGAGGCTGTGGCTGAGGACGTGGATGTTGGCCTCGTCGTAGGGAACCAGCGCGCCGTCGATCCAGATTTTGTCCGTGCGTAAGCCGTTCGCTGCCAAAACCGACCTCGTTATAGGGCTGCTCTAATTGATGAAATCCGCCTGCTCCCGCCGCGCTCGATTAAAAACGCGAGCATTTCAGGGTAGTCGAAACGGGGCGGCCCGGACAAGCGGCGGCGCGTCTGCGGTGGATCGTCCGCGGGGCGCTAGCCGCGCGGACGATCCGCCGGGTCTCCGCCGGCCGCCGGGACGGCGGCCGCTTCGTCTGCCGGGCTCGGCGCGCCCGCCGAGCCTGCCTGCCCGGCGTGGTGCGCCTCGGTCCTCGATTCGCCATGGGCGCGGCCCTCGCCATTGGGCGAGGCGCCGAGCGCATGCGCCGCGGCCCGGCCGCGGCGCCGATTGCGCGAGCGACCACCGCGCCGGCCACGCCGGCGTCGCCGGCCGCCGCCGCCGGGACCGGTGGCGGCCTCGCGCGCCTCGACGGGCCGGGGCTCGCCGCCCCGGCCCTGGAGCCAGGCCTCGGGATCGCCAAGGAAGCTCGCGAGCACGCCGGGATCGCCGCCGCAGGTGGGCGCGACGATCTCGAATACGGCGCGCGCCTCGTCGAAGTATGGGCGATGGATAAGCCGGCGCGTGCGGCGCGACGGCGCAACCAGATGCGGCAGCGCCTCGAGCACGAGGCGCATCCGCTCCGTGTCGCCACGGGCGAAGCCGCGCGATCTCAGCTCGGCCAGCAGGTCCAGCGGCTCGCCGCCGGGCATCCCGCGCGTACAAAGGTCCGCGAACATGCACGCCAGCACCACCGAGTGCGCGGGCTCCATCCCGGCCGATATCCGCCGGCCCATCGCGGCCAGATTGAGCCCGGTGGCGCTCTCGTGCGCGGGGCCTTGGCCGGCGCGGATGAAACGCGCAAGTGGCGCCAGCAGCAGGTCGAACAGCGCCAGATCGTGCATCAGCTCGAAGGCGCGCGCAGCGGCGGCGATTCCCAGCGCGCGATAAATTTCCTCGACCACGCGCGGCACCGAGGCGTTCAGAAGGTCCTCGCGATGGCGTTCGATAGCGGCGCGCGTGGCGGGCTCGATCTCGAAACCAAGCTTGGCCGCGAAGCGCACCGCGCGCAGCATCCTGACAGGGTCCTCGCGCATCCGCACCTCGGGATCGCCGATCGTGCGGATGAGCCGTGCTTCGAGGTCGGCGACTCCGCCGGTGTAGTCGATCACGTGAAAGGTGCGCGGGTTATAAAAGAGCGAGTTGATCGTGAAGTCGCGCCGAAACGCGTCTTCCTCGGGCGTGCCGAAAGTGTTGTCGTGGCGGATCAACGGATCTTCGGACTCGGGCACGTCCTCGGCGCGGCGGCGGAAGGTGGCGACCTCGATATTGTGCTGGCCGAAGAAGACATGGACCAGGCGGAAGCGCCGTCCGATAAGCCGCGAGTTGCGGAACAGGTCTCGCACCTCCTGGGGATGCGCCGACGTCGCGACGTCGAAGTCCTTGGGTCGCCGCCCGATCATCAGGTCGCGCACGCCGCCGCCAACCAGGTAGGCGTCGTGGCCGGCATCGATCAGCCGGTAAAGCACCTTGAGTACGCGCGGGTCGATATCGCGGCGGGAGACCGGATGCTCGGAGCGTTCCAGGATGCGGGGCTCGGTATGAGCCTCCAAATCGCCGTGGCCGGAATCAATCATCAGGGTCGAGCCCAATCTAGCACGCACGCCACCACGCTTTCATCGGGGGGCCCAGCCGTCGCGAAGGGTTATCGCCAGGCCGGTGTCGTCGGCCGGCTATCTCAGACGGCTATCGCACCCACGGGCTCGATGCCATAGGATTTCGTTCACGATGAGCAAGCCCGCTACGCGCCGCGCGATCCAGGTTATCAGCCACGGTCCGTCCTGCCTCGACGGGGTGATGGCGGCGGCAGCGGTCGCGCGCTTTTACGAGGGAGAGCGCGTGGTCACGCACCTGGTCGCCAACAACGACAGCGACAGCGTGCTCCAGGAGCTTCGGCTCCGCACCGGCGGCGAGGAGGACGAGATCTGGGTCACCGATCTTTCGTGGAACTCGACCGCGACCGGCGAGCATCTGACCGAACTCGCGCAAAAGGGCGCGCGCATATACTGGATCGACCATCATCGTACCGCCGTTGGCCGCGCCGACGCGCCCGAGTTCAAGGTGCCGTTCACCGCGCGCGTGCTTTCGGAGCAGTACTCGGCCGCGCGGCTGACCTTCAATTATCTGCGCCGGCGCGCGGCCGCACTCCCGGCGGCCCGCGCGCGCGCCTTCGAGGAGTTCGCCGCCTTCGCCGCGATCGCCGACGATCACGACCGCTGGGTCCATCGCATTCCCGAGTCCAGCGACTGGGCACTCGCAGTGCAGACGCTCGGCGGGATCGAGTCGTACCGCGAGATCTTGCGCCTGCGCGAACCGAAGCTGTCACGGCGGATGCGCGCGGCGCTGGAGGCCGGGCGGGAGGCGATGGCGAAGTCGTTGGAGCTCGCGCGCTCCACGATGGTCGACAGGATGCTTGGCAACGGGATCAAGGTGCGGAGCGCCTGCTGCTTCGGCTATAGCAGCGAAGTCGCGGCGGCGCTCTACGAGGGTCAGACGCGCACTGTGGTCGCGCTGTTCGACCTGCGCAGTCAGGGCGTGAGCCTCCGCCGCAGCGCGGACTCGGAAATCGATCTCTCGGCGCTCGCGCGGGTCTTCGGCGGCGGCGGCCATGCGGCGGCGGCCGGTTTTGCGACCTCCGATTTAAAGCGCGCGCCGGCCGAGCGTCTCGCCGAGCTGCTTGGCGACCGCCTTAGCACCACCGTCTGACTCTTGCTCCCTCCCCAGTGTCTTGGGCGAGGGTTGGGGTAGAGGTCGAGCGGCGGTTTTGAATGCCTGTGAGGACCGCCGTCGCTGCTCTGACGCGTCGCGCCGAACGATTGTGCAAAAGCCATTGCCGTAATTCTGACCCGCGTACTACAGTCCCGACATGGACGCCGCGCTGGAGCGGATGCTCAATCTGCTGCTCGAGTCCGAGCGCGCAGGCATGGCCGTGCTCGACTCGCTCGCGGCCGAGGTCAAGCACCCTGAGCTCAAGGAACTGCTGCTCGATGCGCGCGAAGACGAGAGCCACAACGTCGGCGCGCTGGAGCGGCTGGTGCGCGAGGGCGGCGGCACGCCGTCGGCGGCGACCGGGCCGTTCGCGGCCAAGGTCGCGGCGGTCGGCAATATGCGCGGACGGCTCGCGCTGCTGATTCGCGGCCAGGAATGGGTCGCGCGCAAGATCGAGGAGACGCTCGCGCTCGCGCCCGAGAGCGGTCCGATTCGCGAGTGCCTGCAAAAAATGGCCAACCGCCATCGCCATGAAATCGAATGGGGCCGCGCGGAATTGATTCGGCTGATGGACACCGTTTACTAGATCATACCCATGGACCTCGGTTTCGGCCCTGACGAAGAGCGCTTTCGCGAGCGCGTGCGCAACTTCCTGCGCGAGAACCTGCCGCCCAAGTGGGGCACGGCCGAGCAGCGTCTGCCCGAAGGCATGACGCAGGTCGAATTCCTGCGCGACTGGCAGCGCCGGCTGCATCAGGGCGGACTGCTCGGGATGTCGTGGCCCAAAGAGTACGGCGGGCAGGGCGCGAGCCGCACCGAGATGGCAATCTTCAATGAGGAGATGGCGCTTTGCCGCGCGCCCGGGCCGCTCAACGCGCTGGGGCTCTCGATGGCCGGTCCGACGATCATCACACACGGCACCGACGAGCAAAAGCGGCGCTACCTGCGCAAAATCCTCAACTGCGAGGAAATCTGGTGCCAGGGTTTTTCGGAGCCCAATTCCGGCTCCGACGTGGCCTCGCTGCGCACGCGCGCGGAGCTTCGCGGCGACGAGTTCATCGTCAACGGGCAGAAGGTATGGACCTCGATGGCGCATCTTGCCGACTGGTGCATGCTGCTCGTGCGCACCGACCCCGAAGCGCCCAAGCATCGCGGACTCAGCTACCTCCTGGTCGACATGCGCACGCCCGGAGTCACGGTGAAGCCCCTGCGCCAGATGACCGGCGAGTCGGAGTTCAACGAGGTTTTCTTTGAAGACGTGCGAGTGCCTCGCGCCAACCTGGTCGGCGGGCTCAACGAGGGATGGCGGGTCGCGATGACCACGCTGATGAACGAGCGGGGGACGGCGGCGTTCGCTTCGGCCGCGCGCTTTCGAATTGTGTTTGACGAGATCGTCGAGTTGGCGCGCGCGACGCTACGCAACGGCGTGCCGGCGACCAGCGATCCGGTTGTCCGCCAGCAACTCGCGCAGTTCCACGTCGAGCTCGAGATGATGAAGTACACTTCATACCGGGTGTTCTCGAAGATTCTCAAGGGCGGCGACCCAGGGCCCGAGGGATCGATCTCGAAGCTGACCTGGTCGGAGCTGAACCAGCGGATGACCGAGTTCGTGGTCGGGCTTCAGGGTCCCGCGGGCCAGTTGGTCAAAGGTTCGGCGCACGCGGTGCATTCGGGACGCTGGCAGCATCACTTTTTGCGCGCACGCGCGAACACGATCGAAGCGGGAACGTCGGAGATTCAGCGCAACATAATCGCCGAGCGCGTACTGGGGATGCCGCGGGGGCGTTAGCGCCGCGCTTCAAACGCGCCGCACGCACGCGGCGAGCGTCAGATGCACGCTCGGGATGCCCGTGGCGAACATCGGTTATTGCTCTTGCGACCGGAAGCGGCGGGCGCGATAATTCGTTCCCGGTGGACGCATAGCTCAGCCCGGTTAGAGCGCTTGCC
>CAVYTJ010000012.1:0-21739 GCA_963771325.1 uncultured delta proteobacterium
CACATGCAAGAGGTCCCAGGTTCAAGTCCTGGTGCGTCCACCAAAACTTCTCTCATATTCTCAAGCCCTTTATGCGCTTTCAGTTCAGAACGGACTGTTCTTCATGCTCCGACTGTGGGGGATTTTGTGGGGACTCACTCTCAGAATTCGCCTTTTCCGCTGCATCTTCGAGGGCCGAGATAGCTGCCTGCTTCGCCTGCGATCGGATATGGCTGTAGCGCGCCAGCATCGAGCGCGAGACATGCCCTGCGAGGCTCATGATCGTTTGCTCCGACACTTCCGGGCGCTCCGCCAACCGCGTGATAAACGTGTGTCTCAGATCATGCCAGCGGTAACGCACCTTGGATGTTTTGCAGGCGTCCTTCCAAGCTTTCTTCCACTCGCCGATCGGCCGTCGCCCCATGCGCGCCAGCGGGAGCCGTCAGGCATGGCGCAATGCCGCCAAGCGCCCCCCTATCTAAGGAGATAACAATGGCATTGTTCAAAAAAGAATCGGGAACCAACGCAAGTCCCGAAGATTCCTACCAAGCGCGGCTCTCGCGTTTTTCAGGCATGCCCCAGTCGATCGATACCCGGACCTATCTCGATTCGCACACAAGGATCAAGGGCCAGCTTAGCTTCGAAGGGCCCGCGCAGATCGACGGCCAGATCGAAGGCGAGATAGTCGCTCGGAGCGCTCTTGTGATCGGTCAAGGAGCCGTGGTGAAAGCTAAGATCAGCGCGGCCTCAGTCGTAGTAGCGGGAACGGTTAGCGGCGAAATCAGTGCCACCGAACGAATCGAGCTTCAGTCTTCGGCCAAGATGTCAGGAACCATCGCGGGTCCCAGAATAGCCGTGCATGAGGGCGCGGTGTTCGAGGGCAATTGCACCATGACCTCGAAAGAACGACGCGGGCAGCGCAATCCTGTAGAGGTTGGGCGCGAATAAATGGAAGTGGAAGGCTAACTAACATTACTCAGTCGAACAATTAGAAAAGGTACGGTGCTCGGCCGGTCTTCCTTGCCGGGCCTGCTTATTGCTTCAGGACCTCGCGGTGAAGGATTTCACTTGCACGCTTACCCGGTGCCCGCGGGCCTGCATCTATCTCGATCTACCCGTAAAGATAGGCGAACATGAGCATTCGCCCATGCCGTCGCAGCCTCCCTTCCTGACGAAAGTGTCTTTCATCGGGCGGGACTCTTTGGTTGGACCGGGCATCGCAGGTGTTGCCCGACTGCGGCAGAGTAACGCCGGATAAAGTTAGGTGTCAACACAACGCCAGAATCAGCCACTTCGCGTGTGGTCGGCCACACGGAAGCGATCGCCAATCCATGACGTTTGACCTGGCAGGCTGCCTACGCTGCGAGTCGAATCAGTTCGAGCCTAAAGGTCGAGCTACGACCTTCCGTCTATCTGCGCATGGCTCTGGGGCGCTGCCCCAGACCCCGCACGTAAGACGCTCCGGGGCACTTTCCTTCGAGGCGAGCGAAGCGAGGCGAGCCCCAGCGCGCGCAGCGCGCGAGTTGAGAATTCTAGATCGGTAAGAGCTGTGTGTTCTGGACAGTCACTGAATAGTCAATTCGACTTCACTGGGCTGGCTCGTCGAGGTAGTAAGACTTAGTCCAGCCGATGTGGCCATGCGCGTCGACCTGGACCCCGTTGAGATCGCCGCTGACACTTGGAACCAAGACCTTAACATCTTCCCCCTTGGTGAGCGCGGTGCAGCCGGACACGTCGGGCGTGTGACCGCCGTCGTATTCGTAGGCGGCCGCTACAAGTTCGTCTTGAGTATCACAAATCGGAGCATCGATCTTGGCTCTTTGCAGACCACCGGTCTTTAACGCGTGGGAGGCCGGCTCAGGGGTGTGGGATGCCGGTTCAGGGGCTGAAGACACTGCACAGCCAGCAGCAATTAACGCTACCCCTACCATTGAAAAGACAGCTACAGCGCGTCTCTTCACTATTGCGTGTTCTCCTTAGCCGATGGTTTTAAGCGCGTCCCCGTCTCGAATCCCCGTAGAGGGGCGCGCCGATTTTGAGACGGCCTGGCGCGCCTAGCGGGGGCTGCCGCACGGCTTCGACGGCGGCCCGTGCCGGCGCGCCGGGCTTTCGACCCCTACTTCACTTGTCAGAATCGAAACAAGTGCACTCGCTGACCCGCATGAACCCGCGCCAGCTCAAGTTCGCCTGTCCCCCTAGACCTACCGTTTAGTTTCCAAGAATGCGAGCAAGCCTGTAACGACTGATAGCACACCGAGAAGCACGTCGTTGAGCACGAACTTCCAGTAATCCCGATATTCCGCTATCCACGTCGACAAGTCCCCAATGTCGCCCACAACCACGACGTGGTCGCCTATGCTTAGCACTTTTCCGGGTCCGTAGACTAAAACAACCGGCGTCGAAGGTGCTGTCCACTCAGCGACGGCTCCGTTGGGGAGGTTTTCTCTCCCGAGAGAACAGCGGGGGTTCTGGCGATTGCCTTCGGCTGTTCTTTTTCTGGCAAGGGTGCTGATGTGTATCTCCGTATCAAGCGAATCGTCGGCCGCCATTCGCTATCAGCCGGCGTGTATATCCGTTGCACGGGAGCATACGATGACGAAAGGTTCTCTGCTACTTTCTGCATCGGCTCGAGGTCAAGATACCAATCGAGGGCGCCAAGTCGTTCGGCAATCACAAGGGTGAAAGTAAGAATGGAGAGCACGAGCGCGCACCATTTTACTAGTTTGCTCATGTCCACTAGAGACGTTAGTCTCTAAATTTGTCTCTAATCAATAGACCCCGGGATGATATGCTCTAGCGCTGGGGGCTGTTAGCGTGAAATGCAGGTAGTCGTAATCCCATCACTATGACACCTGTATATACAGCGTTCTAATTTGGTTTGTCCTTTGTTTGTCCTATGATCCCGGCGGTGGAGAGCGCGGTGGCGCTTTCCCCGGCAGACCGGGGAAGCTGGCGGGGAGGGTGGAATGGGATCGAAGCTCGCGTTGAAGCCGGGTGCGGCGCTCTGTGCATGTCTGGCATTTGCGGCGCTGGTCCTGCTGGCCGCGGGATGCGGTGGAGACAGTAATGACGCGCCGCGCCGACCGCGTTGCCAACTCTGACGCCGCCGCCGGTACCGACTGCCGCTCCCAGCCCGTCACCCGCCGCGGCATGCGTATCGCCGTCAGCTTCGCCGAGTGCGGCAATCAGCACGGTCGACTTCACACCGCCCAATCCGGTGATCGATAATCCGGCCTCTCTGGATTCTATCGGCGCGCCAGCGACGATCACGGTGAAACTGGCGCCCCATGACGATCAGGGTAACCCGATGACCCCGAAGCCGGGGAATCTGCTTAACGTCGAGATCTTCGGGGCGCCCGACGGAGCAATCTCGCCGACCAGCAAACCGCTGACCGGCACCAGTTTTACATTTACATACAGTGGACAGTACCTGCCGAACGACCTTCTGCTGGAGGCCTGGATTGCCAATCCGGACGGCACGCCAAAGCTCGGCCAATACTCAATTGGCACAACGCTGATAGTGCGGAAAAATCGTCAGTCGCCAGGCAAGTGTAGCTATCAAATGTCCAGCTTCCCGCTGGGCACGGACTGTGCGCCCGCATCCGTGCCCGGAAACTGCACCAACATGACGTCAGGCGCCGGTATCCAGATCGAAGCCGCGATCGGCGCATCGCCGCCAAGCACGTTCCATCTGTACACGGTCGACACAGGATCGCTCGGGGTGCTGGTTCCACAGAGCCTTATGCCGGCAGTGAATCTGACACCAGGCGAAACCCAGGTCGTCGGTCCGGCCGGACCGGGGGTGAAATACTACGACAGTAACGGCGGACATACTTTCCACGGCCAGTATTGGCTGGCACCGGTCACGTTTCTGCTGAGCGACGGCACGACGCACGTGACCACACATCCGATTAAGATCCTCGTGCTTCCCAACACCGATCCGCTGTATTACATGGGGATCGGATTCGACCGCAACAGCACCAAGCGGGGCGATTACTTCAACTCGCCGGCCGATAACGCCTTTCTCAACGTTACCGACGACGTCGCGCACGGCTCTGACGTCAGTGCTGGCTATACGATAACTCCGAGCCTGATCACGCTCGGGGTGACTTCAGCTGAGGGATTCCATGCCACCGCGCTCTCAGCCAATCAGTGCGTGCCGGGTGACTACGCGGGCGCCGCCGGATGCTTCAGTTTCCCGACACAGTCGGCCACGTTTTGTGGCACTATGCTGATGGATACCGGGATCGGCGATATGTACCTCAACCTGCGTCGGAGTGCGCGGCCTGCCGGGCTTAACCAATGCACCGGCGGCACAAACTGCGTCGTGCCCGACCTGACGGTAGTGCAGATCAACTCCGGCAAAAGCACCGTGTCGCCGCCGATGTGCTACCAGTTCACAACCGGCGCCACGAATTCGCCGCCGATCACGCCGGAGCCGTCATCGGTCAACTGGAGTACGAGTTCCGCAGACCCGACGATGAAGTTCGTCAACACCGGACGTCATCCGCTCGCGTGGTTTACCTACCTGTACGATTCCGCCTGCGGCCAGATCGGCTTCCTGCCCAACAGTGAGTACGAGCCGAGCTGCAACTAGGGAATGAAGGCCGCACCCAGAAATAAGTCGTCTCTAAGAATGCTCGTTGTTCTCGTCGCGATCGCCGAATTGCTGCTCAGCGTTGGCGCCGAGCCGCAAGAGCCGGTTGCCGTCGCCGGGAACCATCCTTTGGTGAGCATTCAATCCTGGCAGCCGGCCGCGGCCGAACGTCAGCTGCACCTGATGGCGGTGCTGGGGTTGCGCAATACCGACCAGCTCGTGCGACTGAAAGACCAACTCCAGCAACCGGGTTCTCCTGCATACCATCAATGGCTTAGCAGCGCTGATTTCGCGCGTCAGTTTGGCACCACCGACGCTCAACTGCAGACCGTGAACGATTGGCTCAAAGGCAGCGGCTTCACGATTGAGTCCGCCGACCTCGGCACGCGGGAAGTACGATTCAGCGGGTCGGTGGCGCAAGTAGAGCAGGCGCTGGGCACCGCGATCGTGAGCAACGGTTCTGAATATGCTGACCGATCCACAGATTCCCGCCAGCCTGGCGGGATCGATCGTCGCGCTTTTCGGCCTGAACAATCTAAGTCCCAGTCCGGCACCGACGCCTAGGCCGGCCGCGGAGCTCAGAGTGATCTCGCCGCTCGCGGCAGTTCCCGGCAACAAGCACTTCTCACCCCAGGATTTCTGGCTCTTCTACAATGAGGCTCCCCCTACCAACCCGGGCGCCAATGGCGGCACCACGGCGCCCGACTGTATTGCGTTGCTGGAAATAGCCATCTTGCCGGCCCTTCCGTCACCGTCTTCTTCACCAACGCCCTCGGTGCTCGATATCTTCACCAGCCAATTCAACATTCCCGCCGTCCAAATCCAGATCATTCCGACTGATCCGAACACCCCGCCGAGCCAGCCCTTGGGCAGCAGGACGATTTTCACTTTCAATCCGCTGCTAAGCATACCGGCCGGCGGCGTGGCGCAGTTCACGCTGGACGCCAGACTCTCGCGCAACGCTGCGCAGGCGGACACCGCGGGCAGGTATGCTGGTCTGCTGCCGGGAGGCGGTTCGCACAGCAAGTTGCCGATGGGCGCAAGCTTGGGACTGCTGGGAATCGGTCTCCTGGTGATCCCCACTGGTCGGCGCCGGCGCGCGATCGTAATCGCGGCGCTGATCACGATGCTGGCTTTCAGCCAGATTGGGTGCGGCGGCGACAGTTCGGGTGTCGTGAATTCTTCGCAACAGCAGGTGCCGGCGGGCGGCGTTGCCACGACCAACGCGTACGGAACGGTGAGCGTGCAAGGCTTGCCCGCTACCATGAGCACGATCCGACTGGTCAGCTAGCCGGATGTTTCTTCTGCCAAATTAGTCGTCAGAAGATAAACATCAGCGTCGCCAGGATGGTATCCATCCCGTGATAGGTCGACGCGGTTGCCGCGCAGGTGCCGAGCCCCGGGCAGGGGAAGAAGACCAACGGCTTGCTGCTCGGAAATGGTTTGCGGCTGGATTCGTCGTGACGGTACTCGAACCGGCCGACCAGCCATTCGGCGAGCTTGAAATTGAAGCCTGCCGTTATGTCCCACAGCGTCTGGGGCAGACCGGTATCGAAGCCGTCGATATCCTTGAGAACTTCGCTGCGGAGCCCAAGTTGCAAGCGGGGGGTAGCCTGGTACGCCAACCAGGTGCCCTCGCCATACCAGTCGCTCGGATGGATGGTGCGGCCGTTGGGGAACTCATCGAGAATCGGGTTCGACGGATTTCCCGGCCCCTCGATCAGCGGTGTGGGCGCGAGCGCGTTGCTGTCCTGGTGACCCGCGATCGCCTCCTGCGTGATGCTCAAGCCCTCGATCGGCGGCGTCCAGGTTGCGATTACATCGATCAGGCCGGCCTTCGACGGCAGATTGCCGCCAGTCGCTCCTTGCGGCCCATACATGCCGTTTACCTGGAGAGAGAATTGCTGCGCGGGGTTCAGGCTGAGCTGTCCTTCGAAGGTCTGCAGCGGATAGCTCGAGGCCATCGAGTCCCATCCGTTGTTGAGTCCGAGCGTCAGGCCGACGAAATCGTTGAAGGTGTAATGGGCCCGCAGACCGGTGATGTTGAACGGGCTCGCGTGGAAAACGTAACCGATCGACTGGAACAGGTTGTAGTTCTGCCAGCTCGGTATCGCCTCGTTGCCAATCAGCGGCAATTGCGTGCCGGCGGTGATCAGGATTCCACTTCCCAACGGCAGCGTGTAATCGAGATAGGCGCGCGTCGGATCGAGCCATCCGCACGGACTTTGCCCACATGCGCCGGCGCGTCCCGGGACCTTCCAATAAACCGTCGAGACGCCGTACTGCACCTGCGCGACGTTCGCGGTATTCAAATCGAGCACGAAGCCAACCTGGTGCGGCGCTGCACGCTCGATATAGAGCTCGCCTTGCGCGAGCTCGGGGCTGTTGCTCCCGAAGAAATCGTAAACCCGCAGCGTGTTGTTGCCGGTGCTGGGCCGGTCGAAGTTGTATTCGTAGGTGCCCACCAGCATCCCGTGGATCTGAAGTCCGAGAGTTTCCTGAAGTTGGCTATGAAAACCGCTTAAGGAATCGACCACGCTCGCGGCGCCAGGCGCGTACTCGAGGCCGAGCGGCGTGACGCCGGACGAAGCCGCAGGCGTTGCCGATGCGGACGGATTGGCTGCGGGCGGGTTCTCGACCGGAGGCGGGTTCTGAGCTTGACTCTGGCTTTTGAGGGAAACCGTGGCCACGCCGATCAAGAGCAGGAGTTTCAGGCAGTAGCCGGCCATCCGCAGCGTGGACGGTCCGCTCCGCCTGGTCCTCTTCATTACGAGTGCGGCGAGGCTATTGCGGATGTTTCGACTTTTCGCCCAGCGCGCGGGCCGTGTTGATCTCTTCGGACCTGGCGACGTCGAGTCCGAGCGCATCGATCGAAAGTTCGAAACGCTCCTGCATCGTGGCATCGTCCTCGGTGAAGTTGCGCGCGAGGCAACAATACTCGAGCGACATGCCGTTGGGATCCTTGAAGTAGATCGACTTCGCCCATCCGTGGTCGACCACGTCGGTCACTTGCACGCCCTTGTCGATGAGTTCCCGGCGCTTGTCTTCGAGCGCCGGAGGCGACCCGGCCTCGAAGGCGAAATGGTAAAAGGCCGCCGGCGTCCCGAGTCCGCGATTGATACCGGCGTCGTACTCAACCGGGACTCCCGGAATCCCGCGCGGCTCCATGAAGGCCAGCAGCTGATCGCGGCCGGTATCGAAGAAGATATGGCGGATGGCTCCGCCTTCCTTGATCTTGATCGTGTCGGCGACGACCACTTTGAAGCCCAGCACCTTCTCGTAAAACTCGCGCGTCTTGTCGAGGTCGAGCGTCGAAAGCCCCACATGAGAGAAACCTTTGTTGGTCATCGCCGTTTTCCTCCTGCGCAACGATCGGGGCAAGCTCTTCTGCGAGTTGTTGCGCGCCGACCGACACCCATCTCTAACACCCCCGCCCTCGGCCAACAAGCGCGCGCCCACATCGCGCCCGCCCGTAGCCGTAACTGAACGCAACGTGATAGCGCTACGTGATATATCGTCCGCTCGGCGAGAATTACTTTCGATTCCGACCTGGGAGGCAACAAATCGATGCCATCGAAACAGTCAGGTTCCGGCCCGTCGCCTTTGCAAACCTACGGAGAAATGCTGCACCTCCCGTGGAGCGGCCTGGCTTTGGCCGCCGCGGTCGAGCTCGACCTCTTCAGCCATATCGCGGCCGGTAGAACCACTGCGGAGCAGGTGGCGGAGGGGGCGAGCACCTCAGTGCAGGGGACACGGCGGCTGCTCGATGCACTGTGCGGGATGGGGTACCTGAAGAAAAGCGGGCGGCGCTACAAGCTCCAAAGCAGCGCCGCCGAGCACCTGGTGCGCGGCAAGCCGCTCTACATGGGCGACGCGACGATGATCGGCAAGATGACGATGGGGCCGTGGTCGATGCTGGCCGAGACGGTCAAAAGCGGCCGCCCGCTCCAGGCAGACTTATCGGCGGAGGAGCGCCAGGTGTTCTTCTCAAAGCTCGTCCCGGCGATCTTTCCCGCGGGCTTCCTTGCGGCCAGCGCGGCCGTGAAGCGCCTGCCGGCAGCAACGCGGCGCAGGATCAAGCGCATCCTCGATATCGGCGCAGGAGCTGCCGCATGGTCGATCCCTTTCGCGAAAGCGCTCAGGCAGGCGCGGGTCACGGTGGCGGATTACCCCGTGATCACGCAGGTCACCCGCCAATACGCCGAGCGCTGGGGCGTCGGCGACCGCTTCGACTATCTCGAAGGCGATTTTCGTGAGGTCGACTTCGGAACCGGCTTCGACCTCGCCATCCTCGGCCATATCATCCACGGCGAGGGGCCGGACTGGGGCAAACGGCTGCTCAAGCGGACTTGCGAGGCGCTGAGCGACGGCGGGATGCTGCTCATCGGCGAGTTCGTACCCAATGACGAACGCAGCGGGCCGGCGCTGCCGCTGTTGTTCGGCCTCAACATGCTGCTCCACACTCCGGCCGGCGACGTGTTCACGATGCGCGAGTATCGGGAGTGGCTCAAGGAAGCCGGTTTCAGCAAGGTCGCGACGATCCCGGCGCCGCATGTGTCGCCATTGATCCTCGCAACCAAGTGACGGCCCCCGGCGTCGGCCTGACGAATCGGGTTCAGTGCGCCGAGGAGAGCGGGGCGGCGATTTTTTCCAGGCTGGTCCGTTCCGCGGCCACTCCGAGCGTGGCCTCGACCACCGCCGCCATCAGCATCAGGGCCGCGGCAACTAGATAGCCCCAGAACAACTCCGTGCGCGAGTTGGAATCGATCAGCCGGCCGAAAAACCACGGCGCAACCACCCCGCCGACCGCGGTGCCGGCGGAATAAAAAACCGCGATCGCCAGCGCCCGCATCTCGAGCGGAAAAATCTCGCTGACCGTCAGATAGGCCGAACTCGCGGCGGGCGAGGCGAAGAAAAACATCACCGACCACAGGATCGTTTGGGTGGTTGCGGTCAACGCGCCGCGCTCAAAGAGCCATCCATTCAGAATCAGCAGCAGGCCTGCGATAGCGAACGTCGCGGTAATCATCTGGCGGCGGCCGAGCGTGTCGAAAAAATGGCCCAGCGCCACCGGGCCCAGAAAATTTCCGCACGCGAACGGAAGCAGGTAGAGCCCAGTGGCATGGACAGAAACCCCATAGTAGCGGGTGAGCACGAGCGCGTAAGTGAATAAGATCGCGTTGTACACGAAGGCCTGCGCGATCATCAGCGAAAGCCCGAGCGCCGAGCGCGCCCGGTACTGCGTGAGCATCGGCTTCAGGACCGCCTCCAGTCCATATTGATGCCGCACGTGCAGGCGCAGCGCCTCGTCGCGCGGCGGATCCTCCAGGCGCACGCCGGTTTCGCGCGCCACCGTTTGCTCCAAGGCGGCCACGGTTTTTTCGGCCTCCTCGCGCTGCCCGTGCGTGACGAGCCATCGCGGACTCTCCGGGATGAACCTGCGCATGTAGAGGATGACCGTCCCGATGATTGCGCCGGCGCCGAAGCCGAGACGCCATCCGAGGTTGACCGGCAAGAGGTTCGGGTTGAGCAGGATTACCGTCGACGCCGCGCCCGCGGCGGCGCCCAGCCAGAAGCTGCCATTGATCATCAGGTCGACGCGGCCGCGAAATCGCGCCGGGATGAGCTCATCGATGGCGGAGTTGACCGCCGAGTACTCGCCGCCGATACCGGCGCCGGTGATGAACCTGAACAGCGAAAAGCTCCAGAGGTTCCACGAAAAGGCGGTGAGCCCGACCCCGAACAGGTAGATCCCAAGGCTGATGAAGAAAAACTTGCGGCGGCCGTGGCGATCGGTCAGGTGGCCAAAAACCAGCGAGCCGAGCACCGCGCCCACCAGGTACGCCGAGCTTATCGCGCCGACCTCTGCGGCGCTGAAGTGCAGCACGTCCGGCCGCTGCAGGACGGCGCTGATCGCGCCCATCAGCGTCACTTCGAGGCCGTCGAGCACCCAGGTGATGCCGAGGCCAATCACCAGCAGCCAATGAAATTCGCTCCACGGCAGCCGGTCGAGACGCGCCGGGATCAGCGTCTCGAAGGTTTCTTCGCTGTCGGTCCGGGTTGTCAGTTGTCGTCGGCGGCGTCGCGCGCGAAGCGAATCGTGAAGGTCGAGCCCCGATGCTTCTCGCTCGCGACCGCGATCTCCGCGCCGTTGAGTGCGAGATATTTCCTGACCAGCGAGAGGCCGAGGCCGACGCCCTCGAACCTGCGCGTGAGACCAGGATTTTCCTGCGAAAAAGCCTCGAAGACATGCGGCAGGTAGTTCGCGTCGATTCCCACGCCGGTGTCGCGCACCTGCAGGCACAGCGCCGCGTCGCGCCATAGGCGCACCGCGACTTCTCCCCGCTCGGTGAACTTGAGCGCGTTCTGCAGCAGATTGGTCAGCACGTTTGCAAGACAGATCTCGTCGAAGCTCACGACGGCCCGCGGCTCGTCGATCTCGGCATTGAGCGCGAGACCCTTTTTGATCGCCAGGATCCTGAACTCTCCCAACAGCCGTTCGATGAATTCACCGAGCACGATCGGCTTCGGATCGATCCGGTACGCGCCCGATTCAATCTTGGAAAATTCGAGGATCGAGGAGACGGTGTCGAGCAGGCGCTTGCCGGCGCGGCGCACGGGATCAGCATAGTCGCTCGCGCGCGGGTCGCTCAATTCGGTCAGACGCTCGGCCATCAGGTCCGCGTAGCCGAGGATGATGTTGAGCGGCGTGTGGATTTCGTGGGTCACGTTGGCCACGAAAGCCGACTTCAGCCGCGAGGCTTCCAGCGCCGCGTCGCGCGCCTCCTTGGCTTCCTCGACCAGGAGGCGAAAGCGCTCTTCGCTTTCGCGCAGTTTCTCGGCGGTCCGTCGCGCGTCGTCGTACAACTGGCGCAGATGGCCCTCGCGCAACCGCGCGTAAATTCGGCCCGTCGACTCGATCGCTTCGCTCCACAGCCGGTTAAACGGCAGCACCGCCGCGACCCGTCCTTCGTCGCCTTCCAGCACCGCTCCGATCTCCTGCGTCAGCAGGCCGCGCACCGCGCGCGCCGAAGAGAACAGCGCATCGATGGTTGCGCGCTGACACTCCGGCTCGTCGAGCTGGCCGCGGATTATGCTTTCGATGAAACTCTCGTAGAGCGCGAGCGCGCCCTGGGGATTGCGTTCGGACAGTTGCTCGAAAAAACTGCTGAGGAACGGAACCGTCATCCCGCGCAACGTCTGACGCATCCCCGGAAGCTTGTCGGCCGGCGCGTCGAGGTCTATCGCCTCGGCCCAACGCTCGGCTACCCGCTCGAGATTCGGAAGGAGGCGGCGCGCGACTTCCGCCATCAGATCACATTCGCGGTTGCTGAAGAATGGCTGCTCTACGTCGTCCACAGGTCATCCACACATCGCCAACAGGTCCTCAACAGGATACCACCGCGCGAATCAATTGCGTGTCAAAATTAAGATTTCTTCGCAGCGCGATCAACGTGAGTTACATTAAATTGCCGAGAATACGCCAAAAATAGTCGCTCTAAGCAATTTACGCTGGCCTATGACGATATTGGGCTATTTCGGCCTATGCCATGCGGATTGAGGCACATTGAGATTGACGCCTGCCGGGCATTTCTGCGATTGACCTTCGTATACTGAAGACGTATCGAGCTTCAGCGGAGGTGAATCAATGCCGGTTTTCGAGCGCGCAGGCGTATCGCTCTATTACGAGGAGTATGGGTCGGGCTATCCGCTGCTTTTGTTCGCGCCGGGCGGGATGCGCTCGAGCATCGATTTCTGGCGCCGCAGCCCCTTCGATCCGACCGCCGAGCTGGCGCAGGATTTCCGCGTAATCGCGATGGATCAGCGCAACGCCGGCCGTTCGCGTGCGCCAATCAGCGCGGCCGACGGATGGGAGACTTACGCGGCGGACCATCTCGCCCTGCTTGACCATCTCGGCGCTCGCCGCGCACACGTGCTGGGCGGCTGTATCGGATCGTCGTACTGCCTGGGGCTGATCAAGCTCGCGCCCGAGCGCGTCAGCGCCGCGGTGCTGCAAAATCCGATCGGGCTCAGTCCCGACAACCGCACCGCGTTCAACGAGATGTTCGACGGCTGGGCGAGCGAACTCAAAAAGGGCCGCCCCGAGTTGAGCGAAGCGGCGCTCCAGGCGTTTCGCGCGCGGATGTACGACGGCGATTTCGTCTTCTCGGTGTCGCGCGAGTTCGTTCGCGCGTGCCGCACGCCGATGCTGGTATTGGCGGGCGACGATCTCTATCATCCGGCGCCGATCGCGGAAGAGATCGCGCGCCTCGCGCCCAACGCCGAGCTGATCACGAAATGGAAAACGCCCGACGCGACGCCCGCGGCGGTCGCACGCGTGCGCGCCTTCCTGAAAGCGCATCAGTAGCGCCCGCGCCTCGCCGCGCGCCGGCGCGAGAGCGCCGCGAAGCCGCGGCCCAGGCGCCCGCTCTAGCGGATGCAGGCGCGCGCCAGGTCCTCCAACTCGCGCTCGTACTTGTCCGGCGCCAGCGTCGGCGCGCCGACCAGCACGCGATGCGCTCCGGCCTCCTGGTATTCCTTGATCACGCGGGCCACGTCGGGCGGCGTCTCCAGCATCAGGAAAGTGATTTCGATCTTGCTGAAGTCGCGCTTGGCCTGCGCGCACATCGCGCGCAGATTCCCGAGTTCGGTGGCCAGTTGCGCAGGCGTCAGCCCGAGCGGCATCCATCCGTCACCGATGGCGACCGTATCCTTGAGCGCGCGCTCGCAGCTGATCCCCATCCCGCCGGCGCCAATGATGATCGGCGGATGGGGCTTCTGCGCGGGCTTGGGAAAAAACTTGACCTTGGGAAAGCGGACGAACTCACCTTCGAAGCTCGGCTCGGGCTTGGTCCACAGCTCCTTCATCGCGGCGATGTACTCGCGGGTCATCGGCCAGCGCCGTTTGAACTCGACGCCCATGATTTCGGATTCATCGGCGAGCCATCCGGCGCCGATCCCGAACATGAAGCGTCCGCCCGAGAAGTGATCGAGCGTCGAGATTTCCTTGGCCATCACGATCGGGTCGCGCTCCGGCACCAGGCAGATGCCGGTGGCGAGCTTGAGATGAGTGGTCGCGCCGGCCGCGAGCGCCAGCGCCACGAACGGGTCAGGCATGTGCGCGTAGAACTCCGGGATGGTGCCGTCGCCCATCGGGTAGGGAGTCCGATGATGAATCGGGATTATCGGATGCTCGGGGATAAAGATCGAATCAAAAACGTGATGACTGCGAACGTCAGAACCTGCTTTAAGTCCGACAACCTGGCCACGGCGGCGCAACTGATGTGGGAGCACGACTGCGGGTGCGTCCCGGTGTTGAATGAACAGGCGCAGGTGGTGGGAGTGGTTACGGATCGGGACATCTGCATGGCAGCTTTCTTTCAGGGAAGGCCGATCGCCGAAATCAAGGTTTCCAACGTCATGTCGCGGCGGCTCTTCGTTTGCAGTTCGGATGATGATCTCTCGGCGGCGGAAAGCACCATGAGCGATAACAAGGTCCGTCGCCTACCGGTCCTCGACGAGCAGGCTCGTCTCGTCGGTCTTCTCTCGCTGAGCGACATCGCCAGAACTGCCCATCACGAGTATGTACAGGGAGCCGTGACTCGAGCCGTGACCGATGCTCAAGTTGCGCGCCTGACGGCTGCTATTTCCAGACAGCGATGAGGAGCAGTCATCAGGAGGTTTTATCGCTCAGCCATTTCGCAAGATTCTTTGCCCGATCGACTTGGATGACAATTCGATCGCCGCGCTCGACCTGGCTTGCAAAGTTGCCGTGCAAAACGACGCGGCGCTCTGCCTCATGCACGTAGTTCCGTTTCCGATCGCCCCCATGGCCCCCGGCTGCGTGTCTCCCTCCTCTTTTCCACTCCTGGAGCTGGATGCAAGGGTGAAGCTCGAACAGATTGGGTGAGAACGAATCTCGAATACGGTCCGACATGAAATCGCGAGCCGTATGGGCCCAGATACCGCCGGCCAGCGGCGTGCCGAGCGCGGTCGAGGCGGTCCGCGCCTTCACCGAGGTCACCGCGCCGAAAAAGTAAGTTTGCGGGACCCGGCTGTTTTACGTCGTGAGTTAGTGTAGCCTATGCAGGCGAGCTTTGGCGTTATATCGCCTCATGTTGCGATGGGCGCCTGAGCCAAGGCAGGCATGGCGGCTACAGCCGAGAAGAACCCCGTTCGCACAACCGGCGGCGCTTCGGCGATAGCATCGATTCAGACAGCATCGATTCAGCCGGGCCCTACCGCCCGGAATGCGACCGCGCACCGGCCCTATCCCGAGGCAGCCGGGCTGGTCATGCTGGCGCTGGCGCTGCTGTTCAACGCCCTCCTGCTCGCCCCCGAGGCGCGCATCGAGCGAGTCCCGGTTAATGATTTGCCTTTTCAAATCGAGGCCTCCCAGCGGCTTGGCGAGAGCATCGCGCACGGCGAACCGTTCCTGGATCCCTGGGTTTCGCAATGGTCACTCGGATTTCCGCTCTGGCGCATCTATCAGCCGCTAGCTCACCTCGCCGCCGCCGCGGTAATTGCACTCTGCCGGCCCTTTGCCGCACCTGCGGCGAGCTTCGCCGCCTTCTACTACCTACTGCTGGTGCTGGTTCCCGCCAGCACCTATCTTGGCGCTCGGCTGATGGGCCTCAACCCGCTCGCCGCCGGGCTCGCTTCGATCCTTATTCTGGCGCCCAACGAAGGAGGGGATTTCGGACGCTACGGCTTGAGTTACGGCGCCTACGTGTGGCGAGGTTCGGGCTTGTTTACGGAATTGTTTGCGTTTGACTTGATGCTGCCGGCGCTCGGGCTGGTAGCGCGCGCGATTGACTCGGGAAGAAGGCAGACCGGCGCCGCGCTGGGCCTCGCGTTGACCACGCTCTCGCACATATTTTTCGGCTACATCGCGTTCGTATCGACCGCGATTTGGGCACTCATCACGCCGAGCGACAGCCGTTCGCAGCGCGTCGCGCGGGCGGTTTCGATCGCGGCCAGGGCGATGCTGCTGCTGGCCTGGTTTGTGGTGCCGATGATGCTGGCGGGCGGCGAAGTTAATCGCAGCCGGTGGGACCCTGCGTATAAGTTCGACTCCTACGGCGCACCGGTCATATTGCGCGAGCTTTTTTCTGGCGGATTGTTCGATTTCGGACGCGCCCCCGTTCTTTCATTGATGGTCGCGCTGGGCGTCTTGACCGCCGCCTTCAATCTCAGGGATGTGTTGGCGAGGCGCCTGCTCGTGTTGACGACCATTTGGCTCGGGCTCTTTTTCGGCCGTGAGACCTGGGGCCACTTGCTGGGGCTGGCGGGGATCCCCAGTCAATTCCATCTCCATCGGCTGGAGGCCGCCTTCGAGCTGTTCGCGATCTTGCTGGCCGCATGGGGACTCGAGCGCGCGATCGCGGCGTCGATGCGCGCTCCGGCGTTCGTCACGATTGTGGCAGGCGTGGTGCTGGGCGCGGCTATCCTGCTGCTCGCGATGGACCGGGCGCAGTTTCTCAGGGTCAACGCGATGTGGGGCGAGGCAAACCTCACTGCGTACCAGAGCGAGCGTGTCGATCTGGAAGCGGCGCTCAACGATGTGCGGGCAATTCTCACTGAACGCCCCGGCCGGGTCTCGACCGGAAGCGCGGCGGACTGGGGCGCCAGCTTCAAAATTGGCTTCGCGAATGTTTACTCGTTCGTCACGCGCGCCGGCTTTGACGAGGCGACTCAGCTCTACCACACCATATCGCTGACCTCGGATTACATGGTTCTTCACGACGAGAACCAGGCCGCGCAGGAGGATTTCCTCGGAATTCGCGCGGTCGTGGCACCGGTCACGACGAAGGTGCCGTCCTACTTTCGCCGGCGCTCGGTTCACGGCCGTATCGCCGTGTACGAAACTTCGATCGAAGGCTACTTCGGCCTGGTCGATATCGGCGCAAGCTATGATGGGCCGCCCGCGACCTGGTTCGACCCGATTTCCCGCTGGCTGCCGAGCTGGATGCTGCGCGCGGGCGAAGTCGTAGCAGTTAACTCTGGAATCTTCCCCGGAGTCCCCGTCATCGGCCGCTGGCAGGGGTTGCCCGCCCCGTCTATCCAGTACATGACCCCGCGCGGCCATATTTTGCTGGAATCCAAGGCCGGCGAAACCTATCGCGCGACTATCGACGTTCTGCGTCCCTGCTACGGCTTCATCAAGATCACTTACTTTCCGGGTCTCGTGGCCAGGATCGATGGCAAACGCGAACGTCTAATCCGCGTTTTTCCCGACTTCGGAGCCTTCGCGCTGACCCCGGGACGCCATGAGGTCGAGGTTCGCTACGAACCCGGGCCGCTGAAGCCGCTTTTGTTCCTGGCCGGCATCGGCTTGTTCGTCCTTACCGCCCGCCCATCGCTCGGCGCGTACTGGGAGCGCGGCGAGCAGTGGCTCCAGGAGCGCCTGGAGCGCTGTGGCGAATGGCTTGCCACGGACCGCGTGAAAATCGTCCTCGCGCTGGCATTTTTGGCTCTGATCTTCACACGTGGGCTTTTCCGCGGCGTACTCGTGGACGGTCACGACTCTCTGACCTATCCCCCGCGCCTGACCGAATTCGCCAGGGTCATCGGCGACCATCAGTTCCCGCCGCTGTGGGCGCCGGATCTCGGCAGTGGACATGGCCAACCGTTATTCGAATTCGCGCCCCCGCTGATTTACGCCGTGGCGCTGCCCTTTTTCGAGTGCGGGATGAGACTTGCGGATTCGCTTCAGTTCGGCTTGGTGATCCTCTTCGCCATCGGCGCGATTGCGGTCTATCTGCTCGGAAGAAAACTGTCCTTTACGCCGATCTCCTCGATCGGCGCGGCGGCGGCATGGCTCTTCGCGCCTTACCAGGCGCTGGATGTATACGTCTCAGTCCGGATGGCCGAAGCCTCCGCGCTGGCCGTCGCGCCGCTCGCGTTGCTCGGCCTGATGAGGGCACTGGAGCGTCCCAGTCTGCCCAGCATCGCGCTCGCCGCGGCCGCCCTCGCCCTGGTGCCGCTCGCACACAATGCCATCGCACTCCTCCTGTTCCCGGTCTTCGCGGCGATCGTTGTCGTACGCTCGGCGATATCGGATCGCCCTCTGCGCACGGGCGCCGCCGGGGCTGCGGCGTTGGCAGGCGGAGTTGGGCTCAGCGCCTTTTTCTGGCTGCCCGCGCTGCTGGAAAAGCAGTTCGTCAAGATCGAGCTTTTACTGACGGACTTTTTGAATTGGCGCGTCCATATCATCTCACCCTGGCAGTTGCTGTGGGGACACTGGGGCTTCGGCTACTCGATGGCCGGTCCCAACGACGGCATTTCGTTCTCGCTCGGCCTGGTGCATATCGCGCTCGCGATTGCGGGAGTTGCTATCGGAGTCCGCGCGCTCAACCGCACGCGCCGCTGCGACGCGATGGTCTTTGCCGGCGCCGCACTGGCCGGTGCGCTGTTGGCCACCGACTGGTCTTCGCCGATTTGGGCGCGGGTCGCCACGCTGCAGTACCTGCAGTTTCCTTGGCGCACGCTCTTCCTGCCGGCGCTCTTCATGCCATTGCTAACGCTCTTCGTCTTCGAGCGGGTCGGCCCAAAAGCGAGCATCGCACTGATCGCGTTGATCGCGGTGGTCAATCTGCCGCATACCCAACCCAAGGGCTACCAGACCTTCGATGAGGAGTACTTCTATCCAGCGTCGATCGCGAAGACCGGCTACGAGACCACCACGCGCGGCGAATACGTGCCGCGATGGGTCAAGGTGCCGTTGCAGTACACCGGTGTGGGGTTGATCAGTCCCGATTCCAGGCTGTCGGTGCGCACCCTGTCATCGGCTTCGACCAGGCACGTCTACGCCGTGACGGCGCCGGCCGCCGTGACGGTCATGGACTCAACTTTGTATTACCCCGGCTGGACGGTGCTGATCGACGGCCGCGAAACTGCCGTTACGCCGGCCCCGGCCTTCGGAACGATCTCGTTCCTGATTCCCCCGGGCCAGCATGTAATCGTGGTCGAGTTACTTCCGACCCAGGTGCGCCGCTTCGCGCTCATGGTTTCCATGCTGACTTTCGCGCTCCTGCTGTTAGCCGTTGTAATTTCCTGGGTTTGGCGCCGGGATGGAGCGGGCCCGCGGTTCGACCTGCGCGGTTCGACCTGACGGGCGTAAGCGAACGGCGAGCGCGAAGGCGGACCCTCTCTGAGACCCCTCAGCCAGTGCTGGAGAGAGGTCCGAGCAGCGACGCCATTGGCGTGTGGGACGGAATCGTCGGGGGTCAGTAGCTCCCGCAGATGTAGGCTATCGTGTCGCCGTCGGCCCACGGTACATCGATCATGAGCTGAGTCGTCGAAGTCCTCAGGCCGGCAGACACTGCATGTCCCCCGCCGTTGGTCTCGTTCATCGCCATGCAGGCCGGCGGGTTTGCGAACGTGGTCGAAAAGGTCAGCACGCAGACCCCCGAATTCGAGCCCAGCGTGAACTTGCCCGCCGTGTCGGAGCCCGTGATGGTCGCGCCGGAGCCGCATCCGGCGCCGAGGCTCGGCGTGCCGGCGAAGGCGGTGGCCGAGAGCGCCAGCGTGCCCGCGCAGATGGCTACAACGGCCAGCATGCCTGTCCTGCTAAAAATTCCATGTCGCATATAGCTGCTCCTTGCAAGAACGGCCGTCTGGCCTAGTAGTCTGTGCACGAATAGGCAATCACATCACCGACTGACCAACCCACGGTCGAGCCGAGCGTAAGGGTGGTCTGGGTGGTCCTGGCACCCGCCGGCGCCGGGTACCCGCCGCCATTGGTTTCGTTCATCGCGGTGCAGGCTGGCGCGTTGGGATAGGGAGTCCCAAACGTAAGCGTGCAGGTTCCGGTATAGGGCAGAAGGGGATCCGGAGTGCCGATAGTCACTTTGCCCGCCGTGTCCGAGCCGACCGAGGCAGCGGTGGTGCCGCAGTCGGTTCCGAGCGTCGGCGTGCCGGCGAACGACGCCGCTGACCACAGAAACAATACTGTTCCCGCCACAACGGACGTGAGCAGGTAAGTCGTCTTCGATTTTTTTCGCTGCATGATTCCTATACCCCAGCTTTGCCTTTTCACTCTGACGCTCAGACCACATGGAGCGGCGAGCAGGTCTGCTCGCCGCTCCCGGCGGATTACTTTTTACGGACCGAGCGCGGCGGTGACGCCTCCTGCGGCGTTGCCGTTTACCACCTGAACGTCGTAAACGTCGCCCGCCGTCAGTGAGAATGTCCCACTTGAAACACCGTTCACGGCGCCAGTGGCCACGGTGCAGGTGGCGATGGTGGTCGCACTGCCGAACGTGCCGCCACTCGGGGTAAACTGGCGCAGGGTGAAAGTGATGCTTGTGCCAGCCGTCTGTTTCTGGCCTGCGCAGTAGAAGTGCCCGAAGGACGCACTCGCCGACATCATCTGGTACACGTTCGATTCGGTCGCGTTCTGCGCGCCTTGACCGATGAACACGGTGGCGCTGACGTTTACCGAGCTGCCGCTGCTGAAGATCAGGAAGTTCGGTCCGATCGGTCCCGTCGGCCCCGTCGGTCCCGTCGGTCCACTCGCTCCGGTCGGCCCTGCCGGTCCCGTCGCGCCCGTCGCGCCGTTAGTCCCGTTCGTGCCGGTAGCCCCACTCGGCCCTTGCGGTCCGGTTGCGCCCGT
Organism: uncultured delta proteobacterium; assembly: GCA_963771325.1. Taxonomy (GTDB): domain Bacteria; phylum Desulfobacterota; class Binatia; order Binatales; family Binataceae; genus JAKAVN01. The sequence goes on from CAVYTJ010000012.1 coordinate 20,193, forward strand.
CGGTCCTTGCGGCCCGGTCGACCCTTGCGGTCCTGTCGCTCCCGTCGGTCCTTGCGGGCCGGTCGCTCCCGTAAAGCCCTGCGGCCCGATCGGTCCGCTTGGCCCCTGCGGTCCGGTGTCACCCGTGGGCCCTTGCGGCCCGGTCGCTCCCGTGGGTCCGGTAGGTCCGGTCGCGCCGGTTTCGCCACCGACCGCCATCACGTTCCAATTGGTGGTGTCCGACGTCGGGTCGTCGCCGCTCGCACAGCCACCCGTCTCCACGCAGACGTAGCTGCTGCCGGTCTGCGTTGCGGCATTGCTGTTGGCGTCGGCCGAGACCACATCGTCGAAGTTGTAGCCGGTGCCGGTCTTCCACGAACCTCTGAACACGAAGCCAGGTCCTGTCGGTCCGGTCGGTCCTGTTGGTCCCGCGGCACCGCTCGGCCCGGTCGGCCCCTGCGCCCCACTCGGTCCGGTTGGTCCTTGAGGCCCGGTCGGCCCCTGTGGTCCAGTGGGCCCTTGGGGCCCGGTTGGTCCCTGCGGGCCGGTCGCTCCCGTAAAGCCTTGCGGCCCGATCGGTCCGGTTGGCCCCTGCGGTCCGGTGTCACCCGTCGGCCCAGTCGGCCCTGTCGGCCCGGTCGGCCCCGTGGGTCCGGTCGGTCCGGTCGCGCCGGTTTCACCACCGACCGCCATCAGGTTCCAATCCGTCGTGTCGACGGTCGGGTCCTCCGACCCGGGACAGCCGCCACTCGTGACGCAGACATAGCTGGAGCCGGTCGGTGTCGCGGCGTCACTCTGGTTGTCCGCCACCACCACATCGTTGAAGTTGTAGCCTGGGGGATTATTCGCCGCGTTCTTCCACGGTCCCCTGAACACGAAGCCAGGTCCGGTTGGTCCGGTCGGCCCCGTCGGCCCGGTTGGTCCCGTTGGTCCGACAGCCCCTGTCGCTCCGGTGGGCCCCTGCGGTCCAGTCGGCCCGGTTGGACCCTGGGGTCCCGTCGGTCCCGTTGGTCCCGTCGGCCCGGTTGGACCCTGAACCCCGGACGGTCCTGTCGGCCCGGTCGGACCCTGAGGCCCAGTCGGTCCTGTCGGCCCAATTGGACCCTGAGGCCCCGTCGCCCCGGTCAGCCCCATCAGACCCATCGGCCCGCTTGGTCCAGTTGGTCCGGTCGGTCCCGTCGGTCCTGATGGTCCGGTAGGCCCCGTCGGACCCGTCAAGGTGTAAAGCGTTTCGTTGGTGTGGCAGGGACCCGGGGTCGTAATCACCTTGACCGTGCCGCTGGAGTTATTGACGCATTCATAAAGCGCGCTCTGCGCACGAGCCTCGGGAGCGCCAAGAGCCATTCCAAGCATGGCAATCACCGCAAAGCAGACAGTGAAGCTTATTACACGCCTATGTCGCTGAGATGCGTTCATATTCCCTCGGCACAAGAAATAGAGTCCGCGCTAGCCTTGTTCATCTCATATTAGCCTTATTATGTCAAATACCTTTTATGATCCTGTTATAACTTGTTTTCAAGTCTATTCTAGGAAATGATAGGTTTCATTCACCAGTGCATGGCAGTGTG
>CAVYTJ010000013.1:0-31411 GCA_963771325.1 uncultured delta proteobacterium
CTTCATGACGGTTCATCCTGCTCTGGCGAGGCCTATCCGCGGCTTACTCACAATGCATAGCGCATCGGCCATGCCAGCAAAACGTGACCACACATTCGCGCTTTTGGCGCCACTTGAGATCCTCTTTTGGCCGGAAAGGAGACGTCGCTGTTGCCGGAGGAACCATTGTCCTGAAGTGCAGTCGACCGCGAGGTTGCCAGCTGGATCGGCGAGCACTCCGCGCTCAGGACTCTTCTTCCTCCAGGCTCTCCGGGCTCTCGGCTTCCGTGATGACCAGCGCGTCAACTTCGGGCTCCTGGCGTCCGCCCATCAGGTCGCGCAGATCGTCCGCGATCTGGCGCAGATCTGCCGCGATTGCGGCTAGAGCCGAGATCGCCTCGGCAAGCGAATCCATATCGGCCAACTTTGAAGCCGCAGGAGCTTTCCGCGCCCGAGTCGCCGGAGGGTTCGTCTTTGCGGGACGTTTCGCGGCCTTTGCTGGCTTCCTTGCTGGCACAGGCTTCGTTCTTGCTTTTGGCTTTTTCATTGTTGCGCTCTCCCTTCGCATTATCAAATACGCAAGAAGTGTATCCGCCACGTCGCGTCCCGGACGGCGGACGGTCCACGCGCGAGGCGCAAGTGTAGATACCCGCGGGTGTGGGGAATGCCCTTGGTAAGTGTTCCTCTCTGCTCTCTGCCGGCAATTCAATTCGCGATGAGTACTTTCCCGGATGTGGTGTCGATATGGATGATCCAAAAAGCCGTGGCGTCCTCCTGGCTAATCATGGCGACCACGCCCTTGCCGGGCGCGAAAAAATAATACGCCGAGTCCTGCGTCATGGCCGGGCCGATTTTGCCCGAGCATTTGAGACGGAGCAGCACCGCCGGGAAAGTTCCCGCCGGCACCGTGACTTTGTACGTTCCCACGTACGTGTACGTCCCGTTCAGAGTTCCAGAGTACTTCTGATCCGCCGGATCGTCGAGGGCTAAAACCGCGACTTGCTGCGAATAGGATCGGCTCTGACCGGGCTTCATGCCTTTAAGGACGAATGGATTGGCGGGCGTCGTGATGACCACCACGCCCTCGCTCGTGTCGGTTACGGAAGGCACCATCAGATCGCCCTCAGTCGTCTGACGGACAAATCCGGCCAAGGTGGGCGAAAACATAAACCGCCAGGCCGGCTTACCATTGGGGCGCCTGACCTTTGCGAGGCCGAGCGTTTGCGTTTTTCCGCCGTTTGGGCCGGATGTTACATGGTAAGTCAGGGCTCGATCCTGCAGCGGCAAATAAGTGGCAACATCCTGGATCGGCTTGCTGGGCAACGCCTCCCCTACGACGCCCGTCCCGAGTTCTTGGTTTATTTTTTGTTGATCCTCGGGCGGCAACGGCAACACGACATCGCCGGCATGCGCTGATGCGGCGGCTAGCAACAGGAGTCCGAGGGTTACGGCTACAAATGTTCGCATCAAGGCTTCCCTTTTCTTATCTCTCGGACGCTGGGTGTTTTGAGCTCCACGCCCAAGCCGCTGGCAGCGTGGGTCTCGTCGTGCCCGATGACGGATCGAATCGATTCGCGCGTGTTCCACTCACCTTTGCTATCACACCACGGCCGGCCCGCTCAGAAAACTTTGGCAGGAGATAGTTGTCTTGCGAAGGTGGACCTTAGTCCTAGTCCTGATGTGGTAAGGGCCGGCTGACGGTGTTCAGCAGGCAATTTGAACCGAGTCGAATGAATAAAGCGCCAGGGCGCGGCGTCGTTATCTATACGTAATTGATCGTAACGCTCGTTTCATGTAGCAAGTGTGGCACTTTTTATGAAACGATTGTTACATGAAGACGACAAGCGTTCCGGTGCCTGAACGCCGGGCCAAGCTGCTCGACGAAATCGTTGACTACATCCTGAGCAACGGCCTCGCCGGACTCTCGTTACGGCCGCTGGCGGCGGGCGTCAACACAAGCCCCCGAATGTTGCTCTATTTTTTTGGCTCCAAGGAGCAATTGATATCCGAAGCGTTAGCCCAAATCCGTTTACGCCAACAGGCCGACTTTGTGCGTGCGATGGCGCAGCCGGGTGGTCGCCGGGAGCGGCTTCTGCACGCGTGGGACGCCTGGTGCTCGCCAGGGAGGGCGAAATTCTGGAGGTTCTGCTTTGGAGTCTACGGTTTGGCGTTCCAGAACCCGAAACAGTTCGCTGTGTTCCTGGAGCAATTCATCGGCGATTGGTTGTCGCCGTTCGAGCAGGCCCTTGGCGCCGGTGGTTTTCTTCCCGAGCGTGCGCGCAGTCTGGCCACGCTCTCCTTGGCTGCGATGCGCGGGCTGCAACTGGACTTGCTGGCTACAGGTGAGCGAGCCCGCATCGACGCGGCATTCCGGGAGATGTTGGGACTGTTAAGGTTGGCGGCGCGTGCGCCGAATGAGAGTACTCGGCGAACCGCCCGGAAAAAGCATCGCACAGCCGCCGCCGGATTGGAGCAGACGACAAAAAAAGCCATCGTGGACGGTCCCGCCAGGGCAAAGAAGCGTCGCTACTGATGACTGGAGGGACGATTCGGGGGGACATAATCTGACGGGCCGTCCACCTTCCTCGAAATACGCGTCATGCGTACTGGCCGCGACGCAAAAGAACCGGGACTCATATGTAAATGGAGGTATGCGAGATTGACCTTTTTGGAGTTCGATAGAAAAAGACTTGCCCAGGATACTCTGTCGGCTATTTCCCAATGGGGCGCCGGCAAGAAATTCGTCGGGCATGATGGCCGAGAGTACGCGATCGTCAGCGGAATCGAGAAGCCTGGGTCGGAGAGGTTCATTGACGTGGCGGTGAAAGACAACGGTGTGGACAAAGCCGTCGCCAGATACGCCGTCGTCCTGATTAGGATTTCCCTGCAATGAGCACCCCAGCGAGTGCGACTGGAACATTGTCCGCCGGTCCGGCCAAGGACAGGACAGACGGCGTAGTACAAGTTGGTGGGAAAAATCGCCGCGCCGCCGCCGCGATTCCGGCGTCAAAGACCGTGATGACGCTGCAGGAGACCGCGGAGTACCTGCGCGTGACTCGTTCGACGATCCATCGGCTGCTGAAACGAAACCAGATTCCGGGGTTTCGGATCGGCAGGCACTGGCGTTTCCGCCTCGAGGAGATCGAGAACCTGTGCTCGTCCAACACATCGACGAAGGAACCCAAGGCGGATGTTTAAACAGATGTCGAGGCGAGCCCTTTCTGTTCCGCTTCGGATGATGGCAATCGTCGGGACGTGTATTTCCCCTGACGGCGCAGCTGGGAAGCTATTGCCAGAAGCTCAAAGCGCCGCGCGCGTGAAGCCTGGCCAGCTCGCGCGGCGGACGAAGAGCGGCAGTACGCCCGTTCAGAAGACATACTCAGTAAGAGCCGGCCGGGCCGCAACGGTCGTAGTGGTGGACGACGACCCGTCCGTTCTACGTGCTCTGTCGAGGCTGATACAAACCGCCGGCTTCACGGTTCTGGCTTTCGACCGGCCAAGCGCTCTGCTGGCGAGCGCCATCCCGAGCGCCAACGCCTGCATGGTGGTCGATATAGGTCTTCCCGAGATGACTGGCAGCGAATTGTGCAGCGCGCTGGCCGCCTCAGGGCGCGGCCTGCCAGCCATATTGATTACTGGCCGAAATGACTCCGCGACTCAACGCCTGATCGAACAAGCGCATCCGGTCACGGCGCTGTTCAAGCCGGTCGACGAGCGCACCCTGTTCGATGCGATCGCACGAGCGCTCGCTCTTTCAGGAAACGAATCGAAGAAATAATTCGCGAAAAGATATCACCATCGGCGGCGGCGATTACGATGCGGCTTTGCGTGGCCCGGTGGCCGCGCTGTGTTTCTCAAGACGGGTCTCGCGCGCCAGTGGAATTGACGACCACGTTCTGAAGCGCGAGCCTCCGCGCGCCTCAGGGATGGTAAAGCGTCGGCTCCAAAGCGAGTCTCCGCTCCGGCCACTCATCTGTGCAGAGGTCTTTATCGCGCAGATGCTCTGCCACCTGCGGTGAATTCGGCGGAATTGCGACATGCACGTAGACCAGCCAGGTCCCGTTAGGATCGACGTTCACGTAACAATCGACTTCCGCGGCCAGCTCGCCACCCGGCAACGTTACGGGCGCCACGAGGGGCACCAAGCGTGGGCTTCTCGGCGGCGCAGTCTGAGCAGGCCGCGCGGCCTCCGCGGCCAGGTAGTTCTCGATGGCGCTCGCGCAGACGGCGTTGGCATTAAGTTCGCATCGTGGCCGCTCAGGTGCTGGCTCAGCGCTTCGGACACTGCATCCCGCGAGCGCGAATAGCGCCGCCCCCAAGGCCCCAAGCGCAATCCTTTTCAGATGGTTAAGTTTGTCGAGTGGGCATTGCTCGGTGACAGATTTCATGGGCTGGATCATGCGCGGGTGCCGCAGGCCGGTAAATTGCCCTTTGGTCCATTGCCCTTTGGTCCAATAGAACTGCGACTCTGTTTGAGAGCAGAATCCACGTCACTGGGGCGCACGCGGTCGCATCGTCCTTAGTGCCCACGAACAAGAGAAGTCTCCCTGACGCGCCCGCCTGAGTGCGCGCTCGTTCTGAGGATCGAAAAGGGGATGATTAGAACCCGTCCATTGCTATCGGTCGGCGCGATTGCACTGCTGCTAGCGTGTCTCTGGAGCCCCGCAGCGGTCGCTGTCAATCCAGCGGAAGGGCAGATCTGCGACGCCACGGCCGATTATTTTCTCGCCGCGGAGAATTACCCTGAGGCGATTCGTCTCCATCGGGAAGTCCTGCGCAAGTATCCGCAGAGGGCGCTCGCTCACTATCACCTTGGTTTTGCCGAGGGGATGGTCGGCGACAGGACGCAGGAGCTGGATGAGTATCGACGCGCCGCTGCGCTCGGACTCCTCAGCTGGGACCTGTACCTCAACACGGGCCTCGCGCTGTTCGAGAATGGCAGCCTTGAGGCGGCGACAGATGCGCTGCGGGTTGCGGTTCGGCTTGGCCCCAGCCAGCCAGAATCACATTACAATCTCGGCCTGATCTACGAGCGGCGCGATATGCTGACCGACGCGGAGCAGGAGATGCTAGCTTCGCTGCGCCTGGAGCCCGAGCAGCTCGATGCCCGCAACATGCTCGGCGTGATCTACGCGCGGCAGGGAGATAAGGCTCGGGCGTCCGCCCAGTGGCGTGACCTGCTCCGCAACGCGCCCGACTATGGTCCGGCGCGCGCGAACCTGACGATGCTTGACCGCAAGCGGCCTGTTCCTGCCGGTGAACAAGAGACCCACCGTTATTTCCAGCCGCCTGTGAGCTCCCATGAAGATCAATGACGTCGTTATGAAGCGTTTCGATGCCGACCGGCGATCAGACGCGTTCCTTGTCCGTGTGAGCGCCCAACAGCTGAGCCATGCGTACCAACTGGGCGAGTGAATCAGCTTCCATCTTTTCCATCGCTCGGGCCCGATGAACCTTGACGGTCCTTTCCGCGAGGCCGAGATCGGAGGCAATCTGTTTGTTGAGGAGCCCGGTTGTGACCAACGCAAACACCTGGCGTTCACGAGTTGACATTCGCTCGTAGCGCCGCGCGATAGCGATCTTCTCGTCGCGCGACGCCTTCAATGCGCGGCTCCGCGCCGCGGCGCGACGGATCGCCCCCAGGAGGGCCTTGTCGTCAACCGGCTTTTCCAAAAAGTCCACCGCGCCACGCTTCATAGCTTCGACGCTCATCGGAATGTTGCCGTGCCCGGTGATGAACACCAACGAGAGATGAGGCAGCGTTTTGTTAAGCTCCTCCTGGAGCTTGAGCCCGTCGAAGCCCGGCATCCTCATATCGGTCACCGCACAATCCACTTCTCGATGAACGGGGTCGTCAAGAAATTCGCGCGCTGATGAAAATGCGGCAGCTTCAATTCTTGCCGACTTTATCAGACGCACCAGCGCCCTACGCATCGGCGCGTCGTCATCAATGACCGCGACCTTGATTGGCGACGACATGGCCGTCTCGGCTGTCGAATCAGTTCTTGCTTGCTGCGCTAACCTTCACTGGTAACTCGAATTCCAGAGTCGCCCCGCGGTCAGGATTTCGGGTCGCCCAAAGCCGGCCGCCATGGTTCTCAACTATCGAGCGCACGATCGCGAGTCCCATTCCCATGCCCTTGGGTTTGGTCGTAAAGAAGGCGTCGAACAGCCGCGGCATGATTTCGGGGTCGATGCCCTTGCCGGAGTCACGCACGGCAATGTGCACCCGCCCGGTTTCGCGCTGGCGCGCGCACACCTCCACCTCGCGCGGCCCATCGGCGCTCTCGCGGACGGAGTCGAAGGCGTTAGAAACGAGGTTTATCAGGACCTCTATGAGATGCGTCCTGTTGCCAACGACCGCGGGCAACGAGGGCGGTAGATCGAGCCGGAACGAGATCTTCTTGGTTGAACCATCAGACCTCAGAAGGGGTTCGACGTCGAGCAGAATCTGCCTGAGATCCAGGGGAGACATCTCCATTTTGTCTCGCTGAAAGAGTCCGCGAATGTTCCGGATGATATCGGCCGCCCGGGTATCGTCCCGAATGACGTCGTCAAGCGCAGCGCTCGCATCCTGCACGTTCGGCTTCTTGCCGGCGAGCAGACGGCGCGCCGCCTGTGCGTTGCTCAAAATTGCGCCGAGCGGTTGATTCAGCTCGTGCGCCAGAGAGGCCGTCAGCTCTCCCATCATTGAAGCGCGCGAGGCCCGACGCACTTCTTCCTGCAAATGGTTCAGCGCGTCGGAGCTTTGCCGCAGTTCCTCCTCCGCCTTCCTGCGGTCTCTGTTCTCCTGCTGCAGGTCGGCGTACAGGTGGGCGTTTCTGAGCGAGATCGCGGCTTGCGACGCGAGCAGTTCGAGCACTGCGAGCCGGTCCGGCGTGAAGACGCGCGGCGCCATGTTGTTCTCCAGGTAGAGCACGCCGATCGATTCCCGCTGCCTTACCAGTGGCAGGCACAGGACGGACCGCGGGCGCCTGAGAAGCACGTATGCGTCGTCGGAAAACGGATTCTCGGCAGAGGCATCGTCCAGGATCACGTTTTCCTGCGTCCGGACCGCATAGCGAAGGAGCGACTCGGGAAATTCGGGAGGCGCGACGAACGCCCGGGAGAAGGTTACCTCGACCCGGTCGGCGTGGGTCGTGGCCTTCGCCTCGATGCGCTGCTCGGACCCGTGGCGCAGGAACAGAAGGGCCTGCTCGGCGCCCGCGTGCTCGAGCGCGCTCGCCATGAGCGTCTCAATAAGTTTCTCGAGATCGATCTCACGGGATACCGCTTGCAACGCCCTGACCACGGTTGTGAGATCCAGTTGCTCACTGGACGCGCCCATCGTTGCAAGCGCCCCGAGCGGCGCCTGCCCTTCGAGTCCTCGGTAGAGTTGGTCGAGCCGTTCAACCTTGGCCTTGGCGCCCCATCGCTGATAGCAGCGGCGGGCGCTCTGGAGGTAGATGTGGCCGATCGTTTCGAAGCCGCGATTGAGGTAGAACCTGCCCGCGACTTCATTGGCAACACCCTCGTTCTGGATGAAGGCATTTTCGCGTGCAGACCGGATGGCCTGTTCGTAGAGGCGCATCGCGTCGAGGTCACGCCCTTCGATGCGAGCGAGCTCGGCCGAAACAAGCGCGTATTTGTCGAGAAAGGTGGGGGGATAGTTATCCGCCCACTCTCGAAGCTGCTCCACGTGCGCGTTGAGCGCCTCGCGCCACTCGCTCTGCCTGTCCGGTGACCCCGTCGCAAACACCGCCGCGATCGCGAGCGCGGTATAGTAATGATAGTCGAGCAGTTGGATGCAGCCGGTGGCGGCCGAGAGCAACTGCTTTGCCTGCGCGGCGGCCGCTAGGGCCGATTCGTAGTCACCCAGAATGAAACGCGCCTGTAGTTTCAAAATCCAATACCAACAGACTATTGTGCGGTCGTCATCGTTGAGCAGCGCCTCGAAGGCGGTTTCGTCAAATTGAGCGTCACCGAAGGTTAAGAAAGCCGCGGCCCGCTCGCGCATACCTTGCATGAACCATTGTTGGCTTACTACACGGTGTACGTAATCGCGCGATCTGGCTCTGCGGACGAAATCCAGGGATTTTTCAGACTCGCGCCATACCTCATCGAGATGGTCACCTCGCGTGAGAAGATCCGTGACGGTCCAATCGCAGCAGTAACAGGCGTAGGTCAAATCGCCAGTCTCGACCGCCGCGCGGAAGGCAGAACGGACGAAGTCCAGGGCGGCGGTGACTGGCTGGGTCCACATCGCGACCCAGGCCACCGTCATGTAAACCTTGGCCTTGTAAGCCGCAAGTCCGTATTTCTCCACCAAATCGGCACCGAGCTTCGCGAAACGGTAGCCCTCAGAGTAGCGATGAAAGGCCGGCCCTAGGATGAAACCAAAATACGCATAGCCGTGCGCCGACGCATCGGTGGTCCCGCGCTTCAAAGTCAGATTCACGGTATGGCAGATGCACAGATAGAAGAGCTTGATGTCGATCGAGAAGGCCGAGGAGTACAGGACCGAGAGCACGCGCATGGCGGCCTGTATCTCCGGATCGGTCATAGATGGCAGATCGATCAGGCTCTCGATGGAACGTTCGGCCAGGGTTTGCCACACCTTCTCATATTCAGTCCGCACCTGCTCCCAGGTGGGATGCGCGGAGAGCTGGATCGCGAACAGGCGCAGACACTCCAGTGCCGTGTCGACCGCCTTCGTGTGCTCGGATTTGATGATGTGCAGGTCGATCCTCAAGCGATAAGCTGCCGCCTTGTCGGCCTTGGATGCTGCCCGCTCGAGCAGCTCAGAGATGAAACCTTCGGCTTCCTGGAAATTTCCGCACAGGAACTCGCATTCCGCGCGCAGTAGCCACAGGTCGAACGCGAGATCGTAGCGGCTCTCCCAATCCTCGCGACGGAGCAGGGCCATCCCAACGGAGAGGTAGATGCACGCGGCAGCGTAGGCGGTTGAAGCCTTGGCCTTGGTGCCCGCACGAAGGTTGAGTTCGGCCACGCGCTGCTTCTCGTTTGGGTCGGAAATAAGCGCCGCGCCACGATTGAATTGGTTGACTAGATTGAAGATCCGCTCAGCGATTTTGTCGGCAGGCATTGCCGCGATGAGCAGGCGGCCTATCCGCAGATGGACTTTTGCGCGATCCTCCGCCCGAATCAGCGAATACGCGGCTTCGTGGACTCGGTCGTGGACGAACTCGTACGAACCGTCCGAAAGTACAACGAACCCCTCTCGCACGGCCTCCCTGAGATCCGAGTGCGTTTCCTCCTCTGACCGCCCGTGAACGATAACCACAGTGGCAATGTTCGCTCTGTTTCCCAGACAGGCGAGTTGTTTGAGGGCTTCCCGGGTGTTGTCGGGGAGCCGCTTCAGCTTTCCGATCAGCAGGTCAACGACGTTGTCGGTGATTCCGTGGGCGCGGATGCGCGCCACGTCCCATCGCCATGCCGCCGTGTGCGGATCGAATTCGACCAGCCGTTCGGCGGCCAGGGCGGTCAGGAACTGGATTACAAAGAAGGGATTGCCCGCCGTCTTCTCATACACCAGCCGCGCGAGCGGCTCTACGAGGGCACGCTCCTCACGAACGCTGTCGGCGATAAGCTGTCCCACATCGTCGAGCGACAGCGGGGTGAGCACGATGTCCCGCACGATCGTGCTGCTCTTACGGAGCGAGTCCAAGCGTCAGCATCAGCGGATGGCGAGGCGACTAACGTCGTTGTCCCGGTAGGCGCCGATGAGCAGGAGGTGCCGGACGTCGGGATGGGTAAGGATATGCTCGATCAGTTTGAGCGTGGCTGCATCCAGCCATTGCAGGTCGTCGAGAAAGAGCGCGAGCGGATGTTCCTTGCGCGCAAACACACCGAGAAAGGCCCGGAACACCGAGAGGAACCGGTTTTCCGCATCCTGGGCGGAGAGCTCCGGCACGGGCGCCTGCTTGCCGATTATCAGTTCCAATTCGGGAATGAGATTGACCAGGAGCTGGCCGTTCGGACCGACCGCCTCGCGGAGCGCGTCGCGCCGGCGCGCGACCTCCGCCTCATTGCGGCTGAGAATCTGGCGGATCAGGGCTTGAAAGGCCTGCGCGGGAGTCGCATAGGGAATGTCACGCTTGTACTGGTCGAACTTGCCTGAAACGAAGATGCCACGCGACAGGACGATCGCCTTGTGCAAACCATTGACGATCGAGGATTTGCCGATGCCGGAGTGGCCGGATACCAATACTAACTCCGACGTGCCGCTCGTCACGACCCGGTCGAAAGCGTCGAGCAGAACGGTCGTCTCGCGATCGCGTCCGTAGACCTTCTCCGGGATCGTGAGCCGGTCTGATACGTCGCGCGCGCCGGTCACGAACGGCTCGATGCGTCCCAGCCGCTCTAAATCCTCCAGGCATCTCCTGAGGTCGGCCTCCAGCCCTGCGGCGGTTTGATAGCGCTCCTCGGGCGCCTTGGCCAGAAGCTTCAGGACTATAGCTGACAACGCCGCGGGAACGTCTTTCCTTCGCTCTTGGGGCGGCGACGGCTGCCGCGCGATATGGCAATGGACCAATTCGACAGGATCCGAGGCGATGAAGGGCAACGCGCCGGTCAGCATCTGATAAAGCGTAACCCCAAGCGAATAGAGATCGCTGCGCGAATCGATCGACCGGTTCATACGGCCGGTCTGCTCGGGCGCCATGTACGCGAGGGTTCCAGCGATAGTTTGCGGATGCTTAGGGGCCTCGCGCTCTCGTGACAGATCGGTGGCAATACCGAAGCCGGTAAGCCAAACCTGGCCAGAGCCCGAAGCCACCATGACGTTGGCGGGCTTTATGTCCTTGTGGACGATCCCGCGTTCATGGAGCTTGCTTATCGCGGCAGCAAGAGCGATCGCGACGCGCAGAAACTGCGTCAGTTCAAGTGGTCGCTCGAGAATCCGATCGAGGTGCTCGCCGCTCGGGGCTTCGAGCACCAGCACCATACGCCCCCTGTCGCGAACAAGCGCCAGCGGTCGAACCGCCCAGGCCGGGTCGAGTTCGGTCCGTAGCGCGTACTCATGCTCGATCCGTCCGAGCGTACCGTGAGAAGGCTGTTCCGCTGCAGGCGCTAGGACGAGAATGTGGCGCGGGTCAGCATCGCTTCGTCCGCGGTAGAGGACCAACTCCGCGTCGCGCCGCAGCGGTTCCAACGCGTATGCCGAAAGGTCCTTGATGGTCTCGGGAATCGGTTCAGAGGATCCGTTCCGATCGCGTACTGCGCTATTCGCCGGCGACGCTCCGAGCGCGGCCTCAGAAGCTTTAGCAAGGTTACTCGGCTCGACGGGATTTTGGTCCCCTTCTACTACTATTGCCATTCCTTTATAGGCGTGGTTGTACAGAGACAGTCAGGTAGGTCATGTCGGTCGCTCCGACATGAGATATGCCTGCTCAAGGCGACAACCAGGCCCCCCGCCTGTGCCATAACGTCACCCATCGATCACCCTTTCGGTGTCAGCGTGGGCGAAATGATTCGAGGTGCTGATTACTAGCAGAGGTCCCCTGGTAAGGACATACCTCCCGACACCACGTCACCTTCTGTTCACATACTGCTTTTCTGTCGACTTGACGCCGATACTCGCGGAGCGCCAGTTTTCGTGCCGCTGGTCTTACTTTCGGCTCTAATTTTCGCGTACCAAAGCTCAAATATCTCTTTGCAGTTCAACGCCGAAAGCAGGCCGCGCGACACGGTCAAACTCATGCTTCCAAAGCGGTCCGTGGTCGGTTTTCTCGTCGATGGTCCGCAGATGTACCAGTTCGTGCACTAAGGTTTCAAAGCTATAGCGCCGCGTGTGACGGCCAATAAGAATCGTCTTGCGATCCCGCAGCGTAACTCCGCATACCCGTCTGCCAAATACCTGTTGGATTACGGTCTTACGGACCATATAGACCCTCCAGCCTTGCGGCATTGGGTCTGACCAGATGCGGCACCAGGCCTCACGCGCCAGTTCGGTGATATCCTTTCGCCTGATCGATCGTTCGGAACGAGCCATCGAAGATTGGGAGATACGAACCGCGTTACGCGGCAAAAACCTCGGCAAGGTAGGACATCGTCGCCTCGAGGGTCGATCGTCTCATTTAGCTCGCGACGGCCAGAAATCTCAAGTGTTCATAGGCGAATCGAAGATCCACGCAATTCGTTCCAATTGATTGTGCGGGCATAACCCATCCATTACATAGAAGACGAGTATGCGCCTCGTGTCCTGGAACTGTGGGTCCGGTTTCCATCGTAAGATTTCCGCACTGTCGGCGCTCGCGCCGGACGTGGCGATTGTGCAGGAATGCGCCGACCTCGGCACGCTAGCCCGAAAGGCCCCTGAGTTCACGCCCACCGACGCCCTTTGGACCGGCCGCAATCCAGATCGGGGACTAGGCGTATTTTCGTTCGGGCCATATCGGCTGGCGCGCGCGGGCTGCGACGATGCCACGATTACCTACGCGCTCCCGACTCGAGTACTAGGGCCGAGTACTTTCAATCTTGTCGCACTGTGGTCGCATTACGGAACGACACCAGTGAGGGTTGCCTCCCTCGGACCGACCCTGCTGGCGCTCCGTGCATTTTCGGGCTTTCTGAGAGAAGCCCCTCGATCATGGCAGGGGATCTGAACAATCACGTCCGTTGGGACAAGCCCGGCAAGGCCAGCAACCATGCCACCACAGTAACTGCCAGCGCCGCGCTAGGTCTGATCAGTGCCTACCACGCCTTCTTCGGACTCGAGCAAGGCGCGGAACGGCATCCCACCCTTTACTGGCGCGATCGCTCCCGTACCGGGCCGACCTTCCATATTGATTATGTCTTCGTGCCAAAGGTGGCCACTAACTTATTGCAACGAGTTGCGGTTGGCTCGTATGCGAAATGGATCGCCAAAGGCTTGAGCGATCATGCGCCGGTGATCGTCGACTTCCTTCCCGGGTTTGCCGCAAGACTCACATCCGGTAATCCGAGCCGGTCGTGAGACTTGCGGCAAACAGACATCGGGCTATTTCTTCGGCGCGGTAACCTCGGTGAAGGCGCGAATCGCCTCGACCGCGCTCGGCACGCCGCTGTACTGCGAGAGATGGAAGATCATTTCCTTGAGCTCGGTGTGCGTGATGCCCAGGTTGAGCGCGCCGCGCATGTGCACCCGGAGTTCCGCCCCGCGCCCGAGCGCGAGCAGCGCCGCCATCGTGATCATCGAGCGGGTCTTGATCGGCAGTCCCGGACGGGCCCAGATACCGCCGAACAGTTCGTCGTTGAGGAATTTGCCGAAGTCGGGGTCGAAACCGCTCAGGAAATCGTTGCCCGCCTTGGCGCCCTTCTCGCCCCATAGCTGGGTGCGTATCGCCATCCCTTTTTCATGCTTGTCGTCGGCCATTTCCGTTTTCTCCCTTGAATAGCAACTGCGAACAGTGACTAGTCGAAAATACCAGTTGGTGCGAACTGTATAATGCGCGATCTATGACGAGCTGCGGACTTTTACTCCGGCGCGTTCCTCCTGGATCATGAACGACGCGGAGGAATCCTTCTCGCCCCAGCCCTTGTTCAGCGCCTCCAGGAAGTCCTGCTCGGCATGCGCCGCCAGCGGCATCGGCACGTTGAGCTCGCGCGCAAGTTCGGTGGCAAGCCCGAGGTCCTTGCGCGCCAGCTTGAGCGCGAAGGTCGCGCGGTCAAAGGTGCCGCGAAAGACCATCTTGGGCAGCGCCGCATTAAGCACCATCCCCTGCCCATAAGCGCCGCCCTGCACCGCGCGCAGCAGCGCCTCGGGCGCGACGCCCGCCTTGACGCCCATCGTGAAGGCCTCGGCGAGCAACTGGGTCGAGCAGATCGCGATCATGTTGTGGACCAGCTTGGCGACCGAGCCGGCGCCGATCTCGCCGATATAGGTCACCTTGTCGCCGATCCCGTCGAGCACCGGCTTGACTTCGTTGTAGTCGGCCTCGCTCCCGCCGACCATCACCGCCAGCGTCGCCTTGCGCGCGCCGACGACGCCGCCGCTGACCGGAGCGTCGAGCATCCGGATGCCCCGGGCCTTAAGGCGCGCGTGGACCTGGCGCACGACGGTGGGCGAATTGGTCGAAAGGTCGATGTAGAGGCTGCCGGGCGCCATCGCGCCAATAAGCCCGCCCTCGCCCAGCACTACCGCCTCGACCTCGCGAGGTCCCGGCAGCGAGGTGAAGACGACCTCGGCGTCCTTGGCGGCGGCGGCCGAGTTTTCGGCCCACTTGGCGCCGCCGGCCAGATGCGGCTCGGCGACCTGGCGGCGGACGTCGTTGACCGTGACCTGGTGGCCCGCCTTCATCAGGTTGAGCGCCATCGAACCGCCCATGTTGCCGAGCCCGATAAATCCGATTCGCATAAGTACCTCCCGTGCCGGAAAAATTGCGACGAACAAGCCGCATAAAAGCTCCGGTGGCAAGCCCACTTAAAGCATCGCCGGACCAATCCGGCAAGGAAAAATGCCTGCGCGAGCGGCTGACCGACAACTGACCGATAGCTGACCGACAACTGACCGATAGGTCCGGCGATTGACTTTGCACAAGCGCTTGGATAACCGTAATGAGCCTGATGGCCTTATCCAGAGCGGCGGAGGGACTGGCCCGACGATGCCGCAGCAACCGGCCCACCAAAAAAGGGTGCTGGTGCTAACTCCAACGGAGCCCGAATGAGGCTTCGGTAGATAAGGCGAGAGTCCGTGCACCCTCGTCCTTATCCGGAGGAGGGTTTTTTCATTTTTCATCCCTCGCAGCGCCGCCGGTACGAAATCCAAGGCCCGGGCGTGAGAACGCGTTGGGAGAACAGACACACGCAATTCTGATCGTCGGGATGGGCGGGCTGGGTGTTCCGGCCGCCTCGGCGCTCGCGCGCGGCGGTGCGAAGCGGCTTGGCTTGGCCGATCTCGACCCGGTCGAACTTTCCAATCTCGCGCGCCAGGTGATCTACGGCACGGCGAGCCTTGGACGGCTCAAGGTCGAGGCCGCGGCCCGCAGGATCCGCGAAGACTATCCGGCGCTCAGTATCGACACTTACCCGGTCGCCCTCGACGCCTCCAACGCGGCCGAGTTGATCGCGCGCCACGAATTCGTTATCGACGCGACCGACGATCCCGTGGCCAAGTTTCTGATCAACGACACCTGCCTCGCCCTTGGGCGGCCCTTCGTCTATGCCGGCGTGCTGGGGATGACCGGCCAGGCGATGACGGTATTGCCGGGGCGGACGGCGTGTCTGCGATGCCTGTTCGAGCAGCCGCCCGAGCCGGGCGAGATCGCGAGTTGCCGCGAGGCCGGAATAGTCGGCCCGGTGGCCGCGGTGATCGGCGAGATTGAAGCGGCCGAGGCGCTGCGATGGCTTGGCGGCGGCGTGCCCGAGTTGGCGGGAAAAATCCTGACCTATGACGCGGCCTTAAGCGGCCGAATGCGCACGCTCGAGGTAAGCGCGCGCGCCGGATGCGCCTGCGGCGCGGCCCGGCGTGCAGAGAGCGCGGCGGCGTTGGCCGCGGGACACAACCAGTCGAGCAAATAGTCGAGTTAATGAGGACCCATGCGATGAGCTACGTCACCAACCTCAAATGCCGCGAGTGCGGCCAGGAATACCCGATCAAGCCCCTGCACGTGTGCGAGGATTGCTTCGGCCCGCTCGAAGTCATCTACGATTACGCGAAGATTCGCGCCGCGGTCTCGCGCGCGACGATTGCGGCGCGCCCGCACAACCTCTGGCGCTATCGCGAGCTGCTGCCGGTCGATGGCGAGCCCGAGGCGGGACCGTTTTCGGGTTTCACGCCGCTCTTGCACGCGCGCCGCCTCGGCGCCGAACTCGGGCTCAAGAAGCTCTACATCAAGGACGACACGGTCAACCATCCCACGCTCTCTTACAAGGACCGCGTGGTGTCGGTGGCGATCACCAAGGCGCGCGACTTCGGCTTCACCACCGTCTCGTGCGCCTCGACCGGCAATCTGGCGACCGCGGTCGCGGCGCATGCGGCGCGCGCGGGCCTCAAGTCGGTAATCTTCATGCCCGAGGGGGTCGAGTCGGGCAAAATCGTCGGTTCGTCGATTTACGGCGCGCGGGTGATCACGATTCGCGGCAACTACGACGACGTCAATCGGCTGTGCAGCGAGATTGCCGACAAGTACGGATGGGCGTTCGTCAATATCAACCTGCGCCCGTACTACACCGAGGGCGCCAAGACCTTCGGCTTCGAGGTCGCCGAGCAACTGGGATGGAAACTGCCCAACCATATCGTGCTGCCGACCGCGGGCGGCACGATTTTGCCCAAGGTCGCCAAGGCCTTCAAGGAACTCAAGGAGGTCGGGCTGGTCCACGGCGGCGAGTTCAAGATTCATTGCGCGCAGGCGGCCGGCGCCGCCCCGGTCATCCACGCGCTGCACAAGAACACCGACCTGATAACGCCGGTCAAGCCCGACACGATCGCCAAGTCGATCGCGATCGGCAATCCGGCCGACGGCTTCTACGTGCTGCGCGCCGTGCGCGAGTCGGGCGGATGGGGCGAGATGGCGAGCGACCCCGAGATCATCGACGCGATCAAGCTGCTCGCCCGCACCGAGGGCATCTTCGCCGAGCCGGCCGGCGGCACCACGCTGGCCGTGGCGCTGAAGCTCATCGCCGCCGGCCGGATCAAAACCGACGAGAGCGTGGTGGTCTCGATCACCGGCAACGGTTACAAGACGCTGGAGGCGGTTGCCCAGAGTATCGAGCCGCCGCTCGTGATCGAGGCGCGGCTTAAGGACTTCGACGCGATCTACGAAAGTCTCGGCGACGGCAAACGCTCGCTTTTGGGAGCGGCCTGAGCGCGCGGGCGAAGTGCGCTTGTAAAGCCATGGGACGAAGCATACTCAACAAAACGCTAGGCTCCGCGCTAGTTTCTCCGCTAGTCTGGAGGTAGGAGTTTCGATCATGCCAGTCAGGGTACGAGTACCGACCCCACTACGCAGGTTCACCGGGGGCACCGACGAGGTTCCGGCCGCGGGCGAATCGGTCCGCGCGGTTATCGAAGATCTCGAAAAGCGCCATCCGGGGATGCGCGAGCGACTGCTCGACGATAAGGGCGAGTTGCGCCGATTCGTCAATATTTATCTCAACGGCGACGATATCCGTTTCCTCAACCAGCTAAACTCACAGGTCAAGGATGGCGACGATATTTCAATCGTCCCCGCGATCGCCGGCGGCGAATAGCCAGGAATACGTGCCGGCAGCGCGGGCGCACAGCGTGCTCGAGCTGATCGGCAACACACCGCTGCTCGAAATCACGCGCGTGACCGAGGGGCTGCTGCGTCCCGGCGTGCGGATTTTCGCCAAACTGGAGGGCTTCAACCCCGGCGGCTCGGTCAAGGACCGCGCCGCGCGCCACATGATCGAGTTCGGGCTCAAGCGCGGCGAACTGCGTCCGGGCAAGGTGATAATCGATTCGACCTCGGGCAACACCGGGATCGCGCTCGCGATGGTCGGTGCGGCGCTCGGCTATCCGGTCGAGATCGTGATGGCCTCCAACGTCAGCCGCGAGCGCAAGAAGATAATCGAGGCGTTCGGCGCCAAGCCAATCTACTCCGATCCGCTGGAGGGCTCCGACGGCGCGATGTTGATGGCGCGCCAGATCATCGCCGCCAACCCCGAGCGCTATTTCAAACCCGACCAGTACAACAACGAAGCCAATCCGCTCGCCCATTTCGAGACCACCGGGCCCGAAATCTGGCATCAGACGCGCGGCCGTATCACTCACTTCGTGGCCGGAGTCGGCACCGGCGGCACCGTGATGGGCACCGGGCGCTACCTCAAGTCGCAAAACCCGGCGGTCAGAGTTATCGGGGTCGAGCCGGACGACGCGATGCACGGGCTGGAGGGGCTCAAGCACATGGCCTCGTCGATCGTGCCCGGCATCTTTCACCCTGAAGAGATCGACGAGCGCCTCGCGGTCAGCACCGAGGATGCCTACGAGATGGTCTACGCGCTGGGACAAATCGAGGGCGTGCTGGTGGGGCAGTCGTGCGGGGCGGCGCTGGTGGCGGCGATACGGGTCGCGCGCGGGCTGCGCGAAGGATGCGTCGTGACAGTGTTTCCGGATTTCGGTGACAAGTACCTGTCCACCAATCTGTGGATCGGATGGGAACAATGGCGCAAGGAGCGCCTGCAAAAGCTCGTCAGCAAATGGACCGCCTCCGCGAGCGCTACTACCTGACCTATCCCAAGTCGCTCATCCGCGAGCCGCTGCTTTACCACCTGGTCAAGAAGTTCGACCTGGTGTTCAACATCCGCGGCGCGAGCGTCTCGGAAGAGATGGGCCTGGTCGCGGTCGAGTTCGAGGGATCGAGCGAGCAGATCGAACGCGCGCTCGCGTGGCTGCGCCAAAGCGGCGTCACGGTCGAGCCGATCGAAAAGAACGTGATCGAATAGGTGCGCGCCCCGGTGCCGGTAGGGCGTCGAATCCGGCGCGCTGCGTCCGGCTCATGATACTTACCGACACTCAGATCGAACGCTACAGCCGCCAGATAATCGTTCCCGGCGTTGGCGGACACGCGCAGGAACGGCTGCTCACCTCGCGCGTCGCGATCGTGGCCGCGCCCGCGGACGCATCCGGCGCGGTCGCTTACCTGGCGGGCGCGGGCGTCGGCCGTATCGTCGTGCATCCCGTCGGCGACGGCGCGCCGTATCGCGCGCTCGTCGAGCGGATCGGCGATCTGAATCCCGACGTGAGCGTCGAGATCGCGAGCGATGAAATGCCCGAACAGTGCGATCTTATGCTCGCACTGATCGGCGACGCGCCCGCCGCCGAGGCGGCGGCCCGCGTTACGCGCGAGTATCGCCGCGGCGCCGCGATCATCGCGCGCCTTGATACGCCGGGGCGGATCGCGCTCCTGCCCGCGCCGCCGCCCTGTCCTGCTATGCGCCGAGGCGGACTTGCTGAGTCCGCCGCGCGAGCGCGCCGGTAACGCCGGCGCGATCGCGATGGTCGCGGTGACCGAGGCCTTCAGGCTGCTGGCCGGCTTAGCCGGCCAGCAGCCTGAGGCCACGCTGATCGAGTTCGACGGCTATGCCAGCCGGACGCGCGTGCTTCACCGCCACGGCGGTGAAGCGCGCTGCACCTGCGAGGCGGCGGCATCATGAGCGACGCATCGCGGCGCGACTCCGCTGAAGCAGCCGCCGCGACCCACGATGGAGCGACGCCGCCAGCGATGGTAGTTCCTTTGGCTTACCACTTGAGCAGGGCGCGGGTTCGCATGCCGAAAAGCAGGAACCCTCCGAAGATCCCATGTAACTCCGCCAGTGGAAGACCATAGAGTCTCGGAGGGGCGGCACTGGATGTTCCGGTGATTGGAGGTCGCTAGGCGGTCCTACGAACAAGAGCCAACGTGAAACGACACAACGTTAGAGCACACCGAGTCGAGATGTTAATACGCAAACTCAACTTTAATCCGCGCTCCGGGACACGCGTGTACTCCCCTTAGCGCTCGGATGCCGTCTGAATTAGACATGTCCTGACATTTCACGCCGTATTGCCATTGTTGGTCGGAGGCACGGAAAACTAGCAGATCGAGTAATCACAGGCCAATCCGCACAGCTAGTTCGATCCATCCACGCTCCCGAGTGAACGAATGCGAAATGGTCGAAGTGCGCTGATGCGCGGCCGGCTGAGAATCGGTCATGGCGCAAACGTGCATAATGCAGAAGCGGCAACGGGTACTCGTGCCTCGATGCAGTCGACATCGAACATCCTGATGCATTCGGCGCTCTGCTGAGTGGACGCCACGAGCAACAGGAAGACCTCATCGCATTCGAAAAATACGATTGCTGCCGCAGTCGCGGGTTACTCCTCGTGACGGTGCAGCGGCAACATCGCTGAAATCGGAGAAGGGCAAGGCTGATCCGACGGCGAGCAACGACGCATGACGTGGGCAGGGTAGTAAGCCGAACCTGTACCATTTCGACGGGCTCATCAAGGAAGCTACGCCTTACGCGGCAGAAAAGGTGCAGCAAGCCGCGCAGTCGGGCCGCCGCATCGTCCCGGCCACGGCGCCCGATAAGGGGAGGCCGACGGTTGCGCCTCGTTAAAGACGAGTAGCGGGATAAAAGTTCGCGGTGTAGCTCAGGCGGCATACGAGCGCCTCGCCTTCTTCATATGACGTAGGGCGACTAACGCACAGCATGGGCGAGTCGAGGTCGCAGGTTGGCAAGTCCTGCCACCGGGCTACTACTTTGAAAAGCGCCGCCGGAATTCCGAGCGCGCCGTGACGCGTGAGATTAATGGCCGAGCAGCCGTTGAGCCAGCCACATCCGAGATATTGAATGGCAAAACATCCGCACAGATCGGGCATTGATTATGCCGAAGTTGTGGATGTTCGACTTCGACAACACGCTCGCGCCGCTGGAGCCGGCCGTCGATTGGGCCGGCAGCCGGCGCGAGCTGCAGGCCTGGCTTGCCGCCCAGGGCGTCGCCCAGGCGCTGTTCGAGGAGTTCCCGCGCGGCAACCTGGTGCTCTACGAGGCGTTGCGCGCGCGCCTTTGCGCGGGCGGCGACGCCGCCCGCGCGGTGCTGGCTGGGGGAGCGTCCGCCGCCTCCGGCGGCGGACGCTCCCCCAGCCACGATAGCGCGCTGCTCGACGGCGCCTCGGCCATCATCGAGCGCCACGAACTCGCCGGCGTGGGCGCGGTCGCGCCCGCGCCCGGCGCGATCGAGCTGCTCCACGCGCTCCGCGCCGCGGGCGGCGCGGTCGCGATCGTAACGTCGAATTCCTCGCGCACGGTCGAAGCCTGGCTGCGCGCCCGCGACGCGCATCATCTGGTCAACCTGATAGTCGGCCGCGATAGTGGCCTCCCGCTGAAACCGTCGCCCGCGACGGTCGAGCGCGCGCTGGCGGTATGCGCCGTCGCGCCCTCCGACGCCGCTTTTGTCGGCGATAGCGAGGCCGACCTCAAGGCCGCCAAGGCCGCCGGGGTACGCTTTTACGGCGTCAATGCCAAGCCCGAGGGCCGCGACCGGCTGACCGCGCTCGGCGCGTCGCCGGTTTTCTCTTCGCCGTCCGCGATGGCTATTTATCTCGACCTGCCGGCCATCGGCCTCGATCCGCCAAGCCTCAAGCGCTCATCGGTTGATTAACTTGTTGCGCCGGTTAGCGGAATTACATAACTTAAGAGGCTCAATTAGTATCTTATACTCAGGGAGCAACATTCCAGCACGATGAGCGAGGGTTTTACGTTGTGGTTCACCGGCTTGTCCGGGGCGGGCAAGTCGACGCTGGCGGGATTGGCCGCCGAGGAATTGCGCCGGCGCGGATACCGGGTCGAAGTCCTCGACGGCGACGAGGTGCGCACCAACCTGTCCAAGGGGCTGGGGTTTTCCAAGGAGGACCGCGACACCAACATCCGGCGCATCGGGTACGTGTGCAAGCTGCTCGCGCGCAATGGAGTGATCGCGATCGCCGCGGCTATCTCGCCCTATCGCGAGATTCGCGACGAGGTACGCGCCCAGCACGAGCGTTTCTTCGAGGCCTACGTCGAATGTCCGCTCGACACGCTGGTCGAACGCGATGTGAAGGGGTTGTACAAAAAGGCTCTGGCGGGCGAGCTCAAGGGCTTCACCGGGGTCTCCGATCCTTACGAGCCGCCGCTGAAGCATGAGCTGACGATCTCGACCAGCCGCGAAACACCGCAAGAGAGTGTCGCCCGGCTGCTCGGCGGCCTCGAGGCGCGCGGCTATATCAGCCGCGATGGAGCGAAACGATGAGCGTCGGAGCAGGCGATCCGATAACTGCGCATGGCGGCGGTGCGCTCGCCGATCTCAAGGTTCCCGCGGCGGAGCGATCCGCAGTTGTGCGCCACGTCGAGGGGCTCAAGACGGTTCGGCTGAGCGCGCGCGACCTGGCCGATCTGGAGATGTTGGCTTCGGGCGCTTTCTCGCCGCTTGAAGGTTTCATGGGCGAGGCGGATTACGTGCGCTCGCGCGATGCGATGCGCCTGGGCTCGGGCGTGCCGTGGTCGATTCCGATCACGCTGGGAGTCGCGGAAGACGAGGCGCGCGCGCTCAAGCCGGGCGCGGAAGTCGCGCTTACCGACGGCGACGGCAGCCGGCTCGCGATCCTGAAGCTCGCCGAAGTTTATCGCGTCGATCGCGCGCGCGAGGCCGAGGCGGTCTTCGGCACCGCCGACCCCGCCCATCCGGGAGCGGCCAACGTGCTCGCGACGCCGCCGTGGTGCCTGGGCGGGAGCGTCGTGCTGCTGAGCGAGATTCCCGGCCGGACTTTCCTGGAGTACCGGCTGGAGCCGCGCCAGACGCGCGCCGCGTTCGCCGAGCGCGGATGGCGCAAAATTGTCGCCTTTCAGACTCGCAACCCGACCCATCGCGCTCACGAATACATCCAGAAGGCGGCGCTCGAGATCTGCGACGGCCTGTTGCTCCATCCGCTGGTCGGCGAGACCAAGGGCGACGACGTCCCGGCAGCGGTGCGGATGGAAACCTACAAAGTGCTGCTGGAACAGTACTATCCGCGCGACCGCGCGATGCTGTCGGTGATGCCGGCGCACATGCGCTACGGCGGGCCGCGCGAAGCGATCCTGCACGCCATCATCCGGCGCAATTACGGCTGCACTCATTTCATCGTGGGCCGCGACCACGCCGGCGTGGGCACCTACTACGGCACGTACGACGCGCAGAAGATTTTCGAGCGCTTCAGCGCGGCCGAAATCGGTATCACGCCGCTGACTTTCGAGAACACTTTTTATTGCAAGCGATGCGGCGGGATGGCGTCGTACAAGACCTGCCCGCACGAGGACGCCGACCGTCTCCTGCTATCGGGGACCAAGGTGCGCGAGATGTTGCGCCGCGGCGAGGCGCCGCCGCCCGAGTATACGCGTCCTGAGATCGCGGCTATCCTGGCGCGCGCGATGCGCGAGGGCGCCTGAGCAGGAGCTACTAAGCGGGCGCGAGCTGGCGCGCCTTAGTTGTCGTCGTTCGAGGACGGTGCGGCGGGCGCCGCGTCCTGGTCTCCACTATCGCCGGACTGTTGTTGAGTGGACGTGTCGTCGCCGCTGTCATCGGCGGGCGGCTGCTGCACGTTAGCCGGCGGCGCGTCGGAGTCGTCCTGCGTCTGACCGTTATTCTGCGCCTGTCCGCTTTGATCGTCGCTGTCGTCATCGGCGCTGGGCGCCGCCGGCGCATCCGCCGACCCGGGGACCGCGACTGCACCACCGTCATCTTGCGCGAGCATCGCGGGTTGCGGCGCCGCGCCACGCCGTGGGATGCGGCTTAGACCGGGCGTCAGGCAGATTGCGACGAGCGCACTAATCACCCAGCTCATTGGTACCACCGGCTTCATCTGATTCCTCTTTTGATTCTTCTGACTCTTCTAGATTCTTCCGGGACGCTTCAGGCGTCCGGCTCGTTGGGGCGGCTCAGGCGCGGGCCGCCGGCGATCCGCGCACAAAAATCTTATTGCAGCGGCGGTTCCTCGCTGTCCGGCGGCTCCATCACGGGCGATCCGTGATGCGACACGATCCACCATCGCCCCTGGGCGCGTTCGAAGACGTTAGTTGCCAGGACCCGCGTGCGCGTGGTGCCGTCGTAGCCGCGCTGGACGAGATTTTCCTCGACGACCACCACCGCGAGGTCACCGCTGGCCATCACCTGCAGATCGCCGAGCTCGAACTTCATCTCGAACACATTATCGAAGATCCGCTCCCAGCTGTTCATGATCGGGCCCCATCCGATAAGCCGGCTCCATCCGGGATGGATACAAACGATACGCGGGTCGCGCAGCCACATCTCGCCCATCCGGTCCGCATCGAGGCTTTCGAAGGCACGGTAGAAGGCGCGATTAGCTTCGAGAATCGATTCCCGATCGGACATAAACCGCCCTTGTCGACGGGTGCGAGGCTCTTGAGTCTAGTGGGTTGGCGGCGGATGCGCCAGACAGTGTAAATGACGGGGCCGGCCGGCGATGTACACGCGCGCCCCAGCGCCGCGCGGCCGGGGGCGAGCCTTCAATATCGGTCGGAGACCGGAGCGGACGCGAGGCGGCGGAGATACGGGTTCTGGAACGAAATCCATGCCTGCAGATGGAGCTTCTCGCGCCCCATCAGTGCCGCATAGGTGGGATCGGAACTGAGATTGTTGTGCTCGTACGGATCCGTCGCCAGATCGTAAAGCTCGGCGCGGTCCAGGTTGAAATCGTAGATGTATTTCATGTTCCCGTCGATCAGCCCCAACAGGTAATTGCCGTTGGCCGAGAACATGTAGACCCGCCTGCCTCGCGGCCACCGGAACATGCTCATTCCCTGCCATTGCGCGGGCTCGGGGATGCCCAGCAGGCTCAGCAGGGTGGGTGCGATATCAATCTGACGAGCCGGTCCGTTCATCAGCCGCTCATGCGGGAACAGGCGCGGATTGATGATGAGCAGCGGAACCTGCAGCTCTTCATTGTATACCGTGAATCCGTGAATGGACTGACCATGTTCGCTGAACGCCTCGCCATGATCGCCGGTAATCACCAGCAGCGTATTGTCGGCGAGTCCCATTTTTTTAAGCTGGTCGGCAAGCTGTCCGATCAGCGCGTCCATCGATTGCACCCCGTTCAGGTATCGGTTGAGCGCGGGATCGCGCACGCCGTAGTTCCGGTCGCCCGCGACGATATAGGGGTGATGGGTATCCATGGTCCAGAGCGTGAGGAAGAACGGTTTCGACTTATGCGCATCGATCCAGTCCACGGCCGCCGGCAGCAACGGCCCGTCCTGCGGCAACCTGGGGTCGCGATGCTCCGCGGCGACCACTCCGAAACCGTGATCGAGCAGGAACTCGGCACGGCGGTCCTCTCCGATCGAGCCCGAGTCGAGAAATCCCGTGGCGTAGCCGTGTTGAGCGAGGAGCGCCGGCAGCCCTACCGCCGCCAGATCCGGTCTCCAGCGAGGGACAGGAAACCATGCCAGCCGTGGATACAAGGAGCAGAAAAGCGCGGTCATTGCGGCGGAGGTGTTGCCCTGCGCCGCAAAGACACGATCGAACAGCGCGCTATGAGCCGCGAGGCGCTCGAGCTGCGGAGTGTCTTTGTACGGCGCGCTATAGAGGCCAAGGTCGCGCGTCCCGACGGATTCCATCACGACCATCACCACGTTGAGTGGGCGAGCCTCGTGCAGCAACGCTGGCGTCACCGTGGCAGTCAATGGCCGCTCTCCCGCAGGCAGGAAATCATCGAGGTACGCCGTCGGAATCGATACCGGGACCTTGGGGGGGTGCTGAAACAGCGGCGACACGAGCGCCCATTCCGCATTGCGCGCTGTCGGCGGATACGAAAGGTAACGCGCCGCCCACGCGTGGGCGCCAATCGCGTATACGGCAATCAGTGCGAGAGCCAAGGGCGAATAAAATCTCATCCGAAGCCGGCGGAGGAAATCGGGCGCGAAGCGCGAAAGGCTCTCGGCGACCAGCACGAACGTCAAAATCCCGATTACCAGCTCCAGGTATGGTCCGTCGCCGCCCAGAGCATCAGGGATCGACCTTGCCACCATCCGCAGGTTGTCGGAAAGAACGAACAGTTTGTATGTCGCCTCGGTATGGATGTAGGAAAAAATCACGGTGTCTATGGACGTGTAAAATGTAAGGAGCAGAAGAAAATACCAGCCGGTACGGGTGAGACCTCCGCAAACGCGTGGATTGCGGGCCAACATGAACAAGCCATATGAGATCCACGCTATGATCGCGAGCGCGATAACATCCTGATAGGCTAGCAGCGGCAGATAAAGCCACAGATCTGGGCGCCAAAGGCAGTGACAGACGCAGTTGGCTATCTCCAGGCGTTGCCGTAGCATAACCAGGGTCATGCTCAGCAGGGCGGCAAACAGGAATTCGGCGTCGGTCACACGGCGGGGCGTGAACCGAAATTGTCCGGCAAAAGCCGAAGCGGCGGTGGCTCCCAGCGGTATTCCGGGGAAGGAACTCATCTCAAAACCGAGAATACCGTTTAATTTGGTGTGTTACAACCGAATTTTATGCATAGAGCGATAAATACGAGCATATGATAGTTAAAGACTAGATAAGCATAATATCGCTGAAATTTACTTCGTCCGCGATCCTACCTATCGGCCGGACGGCACGCTTGACCGCCACTTCATCGGGAAGCCACACGCCGTTCGCCGACTCAGCGGCGGCTGGGCATTACCGGCAGGCTCAGATACGACGCGAAGCTCCGCTCGTGCATCACGCTCTGCAACGCCGGGCGCATCTCGGCGTCGGTGAACAGCTCGTGCCCGGTGTTGGGATTGCGATCGAAGCGCGGAAAATTCGACGAGCTGATTTCCAACCGCACGCGATGGCCTGCCTTGAACACGTTGGCGGTCGCCCACAGATCGATCTTGAACTCGTACACCTTGCCCGCGACCATCAACTTGGGTTCGCTGCGCGACTCGCGTACGCGCGCGCGGATGATTCCGTCGGTCAGATTGCGCGCGAAGCCGCACGGCCCGGCGTCGACCAGCTTGGCGGTGAAATCGGTATCGGGCGCCGACGACGACGCGTACAGCGTCACCGTCACCGGCCCGATCACTTCGAGGTCTTCGGCAAGCGGCTCGCTCGAGTAGACCAGGACGTCGGCGCGATGCTCGACCATGCTCTGGTCGAGCGCCCCGCCCATCTGCGCATTGGCGTAGCAGCACAGGCCCCCGCCCGCGGTCGGCACCGGGTTGAGCGGATTATAGAGAAACGAGTCCGGCGGCTCGTCGCCGGGTGCTTCAGTTGCGAGTGCGCCGTCGCCGTAGGCGCTGTTGGCTTTGCCGCGGCTATGCAGGTAGTAGCGGCGCATCTCGGCTCCCGGTGGAGGCCACTCCTTCTCCTCGCGCCATTCGTTGACGCCCATCACGAACAGCTTGACCGGCGCGTCTTGCTCGACGCCGTTGTCGGCGCCCTTGAGCCAATGGTCGAACCATCGCAATTGCGTACCGTCGTAATCGATTGCCACCGGGCCGGAGCGGAAGCCGTAATCGACCTGGCCCACCAGGCTCGAGAACGGCACCGCGTGATGCCACGGGCCGACCAGCAGGCGCTGGCCCGCGCGAGCCGACGCTGACGCGCCGCGCGCGCGCATCCCGAGATAGTTGCGCAGCGTCCCACCCATGAAGATGTCGTGCCATCCGCCGACGTTGAGCGCCGGCACGTCGATCTTGTCGTGCTGCTCCTCGATACTTAGCGCGCGCCAGTAGTCGTCGTAGTAGGGATGCGCGAGCCAGTCGAAGAAGTACGGCGCGCCGGTGCGAAAGAGCGGAAACTCAGCGAGCGGCGCGAAGTCCATCCGCTCGCGCATCACGTCGATACTGTCCATCAGCGCGCTCAACTCCTCGGCGGCTTTGGGATTGCCCGCGCGCTCGCGCATCAGACGGCTAAGGCCCAGCGTGATCATCAGCCAGCTCACGCTGAAGAACAGCTCGAACGCGCCGCCCTGGTAAACCCATCCGTCGTGATAGTCGCTCGCCGTGATCGACGGCACCATCGCTTTGAGGCTCGGCGGACGCTCGGTCGCGGCGAGCCATTGCGTCGCGCCCATGTAGGAAGCGCCGAACGTGCCGACCTTGCCGTCGGCCCACGGCTGGCGCGCGATGAACTCGATCGTGTCGTAGCCGTCGCGCGCCTCGTCGACGAAGCAGCGAAAGGTCCCTTGCGAAGCGAACAGCCCGCGGCAGTCCTGCACCACGACGTTGTAGCCTGCGCTCGCCGCGCGAACCACGCCAAGCGTGTTGAGCGTAATCGGTGGGAAGGACTTGTCGTACGGCGTGCGGTTGAGCAGTACCGGCAGTTTCTCGGGTCCGTCGGGCCGGTAGAGGTCGGCCTTCAGCACGCATCCGTCACGCATCGGGATGGCGATGTCTTTCTCGATGATGATCCTGGACATTATCTGGACTCCTTGGCGCCGATGCGCGATGGTGCCGGCCGTTTGCGCTCGGGCGCGGCGCCGTTTAAGGTCGCTTGTAGTCCGACAATTCCGGGGCTTCAAGCGGAAGTAGCGGGTCTTCAAGCGGAAGTGCCGGCTCTTCAATCGGAAGTGCCCGGGTCTTACCGGATCTTTGGAGCAAGAGGTGGCGATGGCGACGGAACGACAGCGCGAAATCAAGCGGCGGCGCAAGCGGCGCGAGAAACGGCTCAAGGCGCGGACTCGCGAGGCGCGCAAGCACAAAAAGAAGCGGTAGCCAACGACCTCGGACGGCTATCGCGCGGAGAACTTGCGCCACGGGCCGTCTGGTCCTATAATTGGTGACTTAACAAGCTCGATTTGTTATTGATCAATTCCTGCAGCGGACAAGGGCGCTAATCTCGGCGGCTCGAGTGCATTTTCGATTGGAGTGGCGTGGTACGACACGCACAGAAGTCCGCAACGATGCATTCTTGTCGACAGATCTGACCGCGTCATGATGCCGTACGGGACGGGGCTACATTAGAATTTGGACCAAGGAGGTCCGCGATGGCTTTGCAGATTAACGACGTTGCGCCGGATTTCGAGGCCGATACGACCGAAGGCCGTATTCGCTTCCACGACTGGATCGGCGATTCCTGGGCGGTGCTGTTCTCCCATCCGAAGGATTTCACGCCCGTGTGCACGACCGAACTCGGCATGGTCGCCAAGCTCAAGGGTGAGTTCGACAAGCGCAAGACCAAGATTATCGGTCTCAGCGTCGATGCGGTCTCCGACCACTCGAGATGGGCCAATGACATCAAGGAGACGCAAGGCTACGCGCCTAACTATCCGGTTATTGGCGACACGGATTTGAAAGTTTCGAAGCTCTACGGGATGCTTGCGGCGAGCGCTTCAGGGGACGCTTCAAAGCGCACACCGATGGACAATCTGACTGTGCGCAACGTCTTCGTGATCGGTCCGGACAAGAAGATCAAGCTGATCATCGTCTACCCGATGACCACCGGGCGCAACTTCGACGAGGTCCTGCGCGTGATCGACTCACTGCAATTGACCGCGAAGCATAAGGTGGCGACGCCGGTCAACTGGAAGCCGGGCGAGGACGTGATTATCGCGGGTTCGGTTTCTGACGACGACGCCAAGAAGATCTACCCGCAAGGCTGGAAGGCGCCGAAACCCTACCTTCGGATCGTGCCGCAGCCCAAGGGATAAGAAGAAATAATCGAGCGCCGAGCCCGCGTGTGGCTATGCCAACGCGGGCTCTTTTTTGCCGGCAATGCTGGCAGCTGACCATCGCTCCGAAAACAACCGTTGCACAAATAAGCTCCAGGTCGCAGTTATAAATCTCGCGACCCGCCCGATGCGGCCCCATAAGGTTGCACCGGGCGCGTCGTGACCTTGTAACCGCACGTTCGTCCCGCATTCCGCGCTTGCCTCTCCAGCGAGCGCGGCGTTACATTTGAGATGCGATTGATCGCCCATCAATTTTCACTGCACTCGATCGCGCTCGATTCTGTTTCGAACGCGCAGCGCGGCCCGATGGAGCACAAAGGCATAGAGGGTTCACCCCAACATCCCCTGATCGCCGCTGGCGGACCGCACCCAATGGGCCGAGGCCGCTTGATCGTGATGTCCAATCGCGCGCCTATACGCGTGGTGCACGAGGCCGGCAAGCAGCGAATCGAGCCCACCGTGGGCGGCGTCGGCAGCACCTTTCTGCGCCTGCTCGAGCATCAGGGCGGTCTCTGGATCGCCTGGTCGGGCACGCAGACAAAGACTCCCGGGCGGCTGATGATGCCGCCCGGAAGTGACCCGCCGCGCTTTCAGATCGTGTTCTGCCCGCTGAGCGAGCGCGACGTCTCGCACTACTACTACGGGATGTGCAATCGGGGCCTGTGGCCGTTGATGCATTTCATGACGGCGAGCTGTCACTTCAACACGCTCCATTGGCGCTACTACGAGGCGGTCAACCGCAATTTCGCCGCGCTCGCCGCCAGCGAGGCCGGCGACGACGACGTGGTGTGGGTGCAGGACTTTCATCTCGCGCTGGTCCCGCGCCTGTTGCGCGAGCAGCGCCCGCGCGTCCCGATCGGACTTTTCTGGCACGTCCCGTTTCCGCCCGAGCAGATTTTCAGGGTCTTTCCGTGGCGCTCGGAACTGCTCGAGGGAATGCTCGGCGCCGACCTGATCGGTTTCCACACGCGCTCCTACGTGATCCAGTTTCTCAACTGCTGCGAGCGCATCCTGGGCCTGCGCGTCGACCGCTCGCGCGACGAGGTCGCGACCCATCGCGGCCCCGTGCGTGTCGGCGTCTTCCCGCTCGGCATCCCGGCCGACTACTTCGCCGGACTCGCCGCGAGCCCGCGGGTGCAGGAGCGCACCCAGCGCATCCGCCGCGCGCTGCGCACACCGCACGTGGTGCTGGGCGTCGATCGGCTCGACTACACCAAGGGCATCCTCGAGCGCCTGCTCGGCTTCGAGCGCTTCCTCGAAGCCAACCCGGCCTACCATCGGCGCGTCACGCTGGTGCTGATCGCGGTGCCCTCGCGCACCAAGGTCGCCGACTACGCGGCGCTCAAGCGCGAGCTTGACGAGCTCGTCGGCCGCACCATCGGCCACTTCTCATCCGAGGGCTGGGTTCCGATTCGCTATCTCTATACGCAATTCGGCGCCGAGGACCTGGTCGCCTACTACCAGGCCGCTGACGTTGCGCTGCTGACGCCGCTGCGCGACGGTATGAATTTGGTCGCCAAGGAATATATCGCCGCGCACCTGGCCGACGACGGCGCGCTCATCCTGAGCGAGTTTGCCGGCGCCGCCGAAGAGCTCACGCAAGCGCTGCTGGTCAATCCGTACGACATCGACGCGATCGCCGCGCGGATCAAGCAGGCGCTCGAGATGAGCCCGGCCGAGCGTGCATCCCGGATGCACGCGATGCGCACGCAGGTGCATCGCAACAACCTCGAGCACTGGTCCGAGCTCTTCCTGAGCGCGCTGCTGCCGGAGCGGAACTTTGCCGCAGAGGCCTCCGCCGGCTTCTAAGCCGCCGCCGCCCCTGCCGGCTGCGACGCTCGAGGAACTCGCCGCCCGCAGCCCAATCCTGCTCTGTCTCGACTACGACGGCACGATCTCCGAACTGGTGAGCCGCCCCGCGAGGGCGCGTCCGGTCGAGGGCGTGGTGCCGGCGCTAAAAGCGCTCGCGGCGCGCCGCGAGCGTATCGCCGTCGCGATCGTCAGCGGCCGCCCGGTCGCGCAATTGCGCCGGATGACCGGCCTGGGGCATCAAGTGATGTACGTCGGCGTGCACGGAGCCGAAATCGCCGGGCGCTCACGCGCGGCGAGCGGCGACGATGTCCACGACAATAATCACAACAGTAATAACGATGATGTCCACGTACCCGATGACGTAGCCCGATACGCC
Organism: uncultured delta proteobacterium; assembly: GCA_963771325.1. GTDB lineage: Bacteria > Desulfobacterota > Binatia > Binatales > Binataceae > JAKAVN01. Next base: position 31,276 of record CAVYTJ010000013.1, read on the forward strand.
CCCGAGCTCGATCGCGTGCGCGCGTGGCTCGCGCGCAATGTCCCCGATGGCGCCGGGTTCGAGGTCGAAGACAAGCGGCTCGCGCTTGCCCTTCACTATCGCCACGCCGAACCCGCCGCAGCCGCCGCACTGAGCG
>CAVYTJ010000014.1:0-69545 GCA_963771325.1 uncultured delta proteobacterium
GCCACGGCGGCGGCGTGGATGAGTCCTCCCCGGCTCATCCGCGGCCGCCGCCGCATTTCTTCAGATAGCCAGATGTGCAAGGGTTGAGAGAGGAAATACAGACAGCTCTGCGACGACGAAATAGAGGAAGGGCAATTGAACGCACGCGTCCGTAGTTTAGCAGCTCACATTTTTAGACCATCCGTCCTGTTGTTGAGCGCAACGGCTATTCTCGCGGTCGGCGCCCAGGTGTGTATCGCCGCGCTCCGCTTAACCGGAGCCGGCGCCACGTTTCCTTACCCGATATACTCGAAGTGGTTCGACGACTATCACAAACTGCACCCCGAGATTGAGGTCAACTATCAATCGATCGGTTCAGGTGGCGGAATCAGGCAGGTCACTGACGGAACCGTGGATTTCGGCGCCAGCGATGGCCCGATGAACGACGAGCAACTCAAGGCCTACAAGGATAAGCATGGGTTCGGCCTCCTGCATTTTCCGACCGTGATTGGAGCCGTTGTTCCCTCGTACAACCTGACGGGCATCAAGGGGCCGCTGAAGTTCACGCCCGAAGCGCTCGCCGGAATCTTCCTCGGCAAGATCACGAAATGGAACGCTCCGGAGCTGGTCAAGATCAATCCCGCCGCGGGTCTCCCCGATGCCGGCATCGTGGTGGCGCATCGCGCCGATGGGAGCGGGACGACCTATGTATGGACTGACTATCTGAGCAAGGTTAGCGACGAATGGGCCAAAAACGTCGGCAAAGGCACGGCGGTCAAATGGCCGGCCGGACTGGGCGGCAAAGGGAATGAAGGAGTCGCCGCGATTATCAAGAATACGCCGAACTCGATCGGCTACGTCGAACTGATCTATGCGCTAAGGAGCGACATGCCCTTCGGCGAAGTGCGGAACAAGGCGGGCAAGTTCATAAAGGGCGACCTCGCGAGCGCAAGCGTCGCCGCTGCGGGCGTTGCGATGCCCGATGACTTCAGGGTGTCGATCACCAACTCCGCCGCGGCCGACGCGTATCCAATTTCGAGCTTTACCTGGCTGCTGATTCCCGAAAAGATTTCCGATCCGGCCAAGAAAACGGCTATAACGAATCTGCTTAAATGGATTCTTACAACCGGCCAGGGGATGACCTCGAAGCTGTCCTACGCGCCGCTACCGCAAGTGGTGGTGGACAAGGAACTGAAGGCTATCGCACTCGTTCAATAAGCCATCGGCCGCGGCCGCATCTTTGCGGCGCGCGACCGCCATCGCGCCGCCTTGCGGCGGCGGCCTTCGCGATCGCCCTCGCCGCGCTACTCGCCGGATGCTTCACGCAGGAGACGCCGCAGCAGCGCGCTCAGAGGATCGAGCCGATGCTGGCGGCGGCCGGCTTTCACATGCTACCCGCCGACACGCCCGAGCGGCTCGCCGAGACGCAGCGGTTGACCCCGCTGAAGGTTCGCTACTTCATCGACAACGGCAAGCCGCGCTACTGGTTCAACGACCCGGTGAACTGTCATTGCGTCTATGTCGGCGGCGAAAAGAACTACCAGCAGTATGAGCAGATAAGGTTGAGCCAGCAGGCCGCGCGGCAGGAAGCCGAGGCGGCGCAGATGAACGAGGAGGCGGCCGAGCAGGAGCAGATGAACATGATGCTGTGGCCGGGCCCGTTCATCATGTACTGACCGCGCGCTCCAACCCGGGCGGCCGCCGCGCGCGCGCTCAGCGGCCTTCGAGCGATTGTCCGGCTGCCCGTTCCAGCCCCGCCCTGGCTACCGCGAACGCATAGAGCGTGTTGACGTAGGCGGCTTTGTCCTGGACGAAGTCGCGCTCGGCGTCGGTCAGCTCGATGATATTGCCGAGTCCGGTGGTGTAGCGCTTCTCGGCGAGTGCCAGTTCCACGCGCGAGGCGTCGAGCGTGACGGTGGCCTCGTGAATCTCCTGATGCGCGTTTTGCCAGTCCAGGAACGCAGTCTTGACCTCCAGCATGATGCGCTGGCGCAGGTCGGTGATCGAATGCTCGACCGCCTCGCGTCGCAGCCGCGCCTCTTCGATTTGATGCGTCGTCAGCAGCCCGTTGAAGATCGGCCAGCTGATGACCAGGCCGATGTTGTAGTTGTTGGCTCCGGGCAGCCCGGTCCCGACGATGTTGTACCCGGCCACGGCGCTCCCCGACGGGAACAGGTCGCTGCGGTATTCCTTCACCCTCGCCCCGGCCGCGCGCGCCTGGTCCTCCAGCGCGAGCAGGTCCGGACGCAGCTTCATCGCAGCGTCGATGTATTGCTTGGCCGATCCAACGACCTCACTGGGGCTGAGCGTCTGGGCGGTTTCGTAGTCGGGCGCCTCGGCCCCCAAGCCCATCGCGTTGTCCAGCGCCGCCTTGGCCTTGAGAACCTCGTTGCGCTCGGCGAGTAGCTGCGTTTCGGCGCGCGCGAGCTGCGCCTGGGCGGTATAGACGTCGATTTCCGCAGTAAGCCCGGCCGCCGATTTCACTTTCGATTGATGCACCTGCTCCTGGCGCTGGGTAATAGCCTCCTCATAAACGGTCACCAGTTGCCTGGCCGCGAGTAGCTCGTAGTAACGCTGGGAAGTTTGAAAAATGAGGTCGAGTTCGGTGAGCTTGAGCTGGGCACCGGCGGCGTCGGCCTGCGCACGACTCTCGGCTATCGCACCCTTGGCCCGGCCGAAGTCGAATAGGAACTGCGACGCGCCCACTGCGCCGAGGTAGTTGTTTTCCAGCGACCAGGCCTGCGGTTCGCCTGCCGCCCCGTTATGACGCACAACGAAGCCGGGATTGAGATAGTTCGCCACGCCGATGCCGTTTTGGGTCGAGCCCAGATAGTCGGCGGCTCCGTACACCTGCGGCAGCATCGCCGACTTCGCCTCACCAACCTGTTGTTCGGCCGCACCCGCCTCGGAACTCGCGGCCAGGCGCCGCGGATGATTCTCCAAGGTGAAACCGATCGCCTCGCCGAGCGTCAGACGCTGGCCTGGCGTGGGCATCGAGACGGCCCACAGCGGGTGCGACGGGGCGAGGAGCAGGCAAGACAGCGCGACGCCGAGCGCGCGCCCAAGCTTGATCAGCATGATCTTTTCTCTCCGCTCAGTTGTGGTTTTCTTTGACCAGCTCGGCACTGCGCAGCTCGGTTAGTGGGGGAACGGCGAGCCCGCGGACGAAGCCGATGACCCGGCCGCCCAGCCTCGAAGTGCTCCGCCACATCAAAACAGCCGGGGGTTAGCGCGATACGGTATCAGTTAACGCAGGCGTCGCGGGTTGAGGCGCCATGGTTGTGCGCACCTTCATGCCTTTGCGCAAATCACTGCTGAAGGAAGCGACGACCGAATCGTTCATAGTCAGGCCCGAGGTGATTTCGATGTAGTCAGGACTAGTAATGCCGGGTTGGACCTGGGTCTCGGCCAATTGCCCGTTTTTCACCACGAAGACAAAGGCTTTCGAACCTTCCTGGTTAACAGCGGCGATAGGCAGGCGCATCGCATTGGGATGCGAGACGAGAACGAGACTTACGCTCGCGTACATCCGCGGATATAGCACACCAGTGGGATTGGCAATATCGATCTCGGTGAGCATGGTACGAGTGCTAAGATCAAGCGCCGCGGCATAGCGGGTCACTGAACCAGCAACGGAGGCGCCAGGCAAGTCGTCGAAGGTCAGTGTGGCGGGGGTACCACGCCGGATGTAACGGCACCATCTTCCCGAGACGTAAACGTAAACCCGTAGTTTGTCCATCTTAGCGAGGGTCAAAAGGGGCCCTCCGCCACCTCGATGGCCGCCAGCGCCTTCAGTGGCACCCGGCGAGATTAAGGCCGAACTCTCGCTTTCGCCAATGTCGCCGCCGCCCGCACGAACAAGAGTACCGGGGTCGGCAAAGCGCCCGGTGACGATTCCATCGAAGGGGGCAATGATACGGGTATAGCCAACCATCGTTTGCAGGGTATGAACCGAGGCCTGTGCCTGGCGGTACTTGGCGTTGGCGATGTCAACGTCCTGTTGCGCGATCAGCCGCGGATCGGAGATTTGCACGCGACGCAATCTTTGGTAGGTAATCAGGTCAATCGCCATCCTCGCCTGTGCCTGTTCCAGGTTGGAACGAAGCTCAGGCACTTCAATTATGGCCAGGATTTGGCCGGCTTTGACCCGATCGCCCTTATCGACGGAAATCGATGCTAAATATCCTGTGACTTTGGCGTGTAAAGCAGCTTCGTAAAAGCCGACCAGGTCGCCCGGTAGCTCGATGCTCAGCGACATCGGGCCGCGCGCGGGATGGATGACGCCGACCGTTCGCTCAGCCGGCGGCCCGGCGATGTTCGATTGCCTATCGCATCCGAGGAGGGCAAGGCCAGCGCAAAACAAGATCAGTCCGGTCAATCCTCTGATGCCCAGGTTCCGGCCCGCGTTTCCACAGAACTCCCGAAATTGCTGGACGATCATTGCGAGTTCCCATCCTTCGGCGCCGCTGCCTTTTGCTTAAGCGAATAGAAGAGTTCCCACAGGCTCGGGACCAGAAAGAGCGTCATCACAAGCGACACCGCGAGGCCGCCGATTACCGAGCGCGCGAGCGGTGCGGAAGCTGCCGAGCCGGCCTCAAGCGTCATCGCCAGAGGCGCAAGGCCGGCGACCGTGGCCAGCGAGGTCATGAGAATGGGCCGCATGCGGATTCGCGCCGCCTCGACCGCGGCGTCGCGCAGGTTATGGCCGGCGAGCCGGCGCTCATTGGCGAAGTCGATGAGCAAAATGGCGTTGGAGACGACGATTCCGATCATCACGATGACGCCCATCATGGATTCGACATTGATCGTGGTGTGGGTGGCCCACAGCATCCAAGCCACGCCAATCAGGCCCATCGGCACCGAAAAAAGAAAAATTAACGGATCGAGCCACGAGCGGCTCTGCGCCACGCCAACCAGGTAGACGACGACGACGGCGAGTAAGAATCCACCCTCCATGCTCTTGAAGGTCCGCTGCATATTCACCACCGAGCCGCGAAAATACATTCTGATATCGCGCGGCGGCTGGAAATTCTTTAGCGTCCGCTTTATGGCGTCCAGCGTACCGCCCAGGTCACTGGTGCGAGGCGAGATCAGGACGTCGACGACGCGCTGGATATTGTAGTGATCGGCTTCGGAAGGATAGCGCGTTGGCCGCACGGTGGCGACGTCGCCGAGCAAAATGGATTGCTCATGACCACTGCCCGTGTCCTCCCGGGAACGCTCGCTGGTGTAACTGTAGTCGTGAAAGTCCGCACCAAGCCGAGTGCCTACTGGAATATCCAGAAGGGTCTGGAGCGACTTAATATGTTCCTCGAAGTACTGGGCACTCAGGTAGTAATCGTCCCCACTGCGCGGGTCGATCCAGATCGATGGCTTGATCAAGCTATTGCTATTAAGCGCGGTGATCAAATTGGTGATCACAGAGCGCTCCGTTATACCCAGGCGCGCGGCTTTGGTGCGGTCCACGTTGATGTTCAAAGTGGGATAGCTGGCCACCTGCTTGATCATCATCTGGCCCACTTCAGGCACCGGCCTCAGCCGGGCTTCGATTTCGCGCGCGGTGTCGAACATGGGCCCGTAGTCCTCCCGCAGGGGAGCGCTAAGCTGTATATCGATTGGCGCGAGAGCCCCGAAGTCCAGCACGGCGTCGATGATACTGCCGGAGCTAAAGAAGGCTTTTACGTTCGGCATTTCGCGGACGAGCGCTGAGCGCACCGCCTGCTGATAGAATGCGGTCGGCCGCTTGTGGCCGCTACGGAGGGCCACCATTATCTGGCCGGTGTCTTCGCCGGAATTCGGTGTATAGAGCGCCGAGATGTTGGGGACGACGCCCAGATTCGCGATGACATTTTCCAGATCGCGCGGAGGCACCACGCGATGAATGATAGCGGTGATTTGCTGCGCCGCCACCGAGGTGAGTTCGAGCCGGGTGCCGACCGGCGTGACGATATTGATGATGAACTTGCCGGAGTCGGTTTCCGGGAACATTCTGGTTCCAAGCCGCGGGAAGACGAACATCGAGGCAACGAATAATACGAGCGCCCCACCGATTAGCAGGAACTTGTGATTCATGGTCCGATCGAGCAATGCGGCAAAACGCTTGGAAAACCTTCCGTAGCTCCGGTCGAAGGCCGCCAGGGGCCCGCGCCGATTATCAACCCCGGTCCGTTCGCGTTCCTCGGCCTGCCGGGCTTCCTCAGGATCAAGCAAGCGCGCGCAATAGATCGGAATAATCGACATGGAGACAATGTAGGAAGCGGCCATTGAGAAGAAGACCGCCAGCGCCAGGGCGCTGAAAAGCCTTTTGCTGACACCGAAGAGAAAAATCACCGGCAGGAAGACGACAATAGTGCTAATGGTCGATGCGAGGACCGCATAGGTCACTTCTCCAGCGCCTTCGGCGGCCGCGTGTTCGGGTGTCTTGCCCATCGCGAGATGGCGGTTGATGTTTTCCAGCACGACGGTGGAGTCATCAACAAGGCGGCCGATCGCGAGGGTAAACCCGCCCAGCGTCATGAGATTGATGGTTTGATGGCTTAGAGAAAGGCCTACCAAGGCCGCCAGAATCGAAAGCGGTATCGACAGGAAAATAGCGAAGGTGGAGCGGTAGCTTCCGAGGAAGAGGAGAATCATCAAGGAGGCGAGCACTGCTCCCGACACCGCCTCATGTTCGAGAGCATGGACGGCGTCCAGGATGGTCCCGGCTTGGCTAAAGAGGGTTCCCACCTTCATGTTGGCCGGCAACCCGGTGACTTGTTTAGCCGCATCCTCGATGCCGTTGATGACTGCCAAAGTGTTGGCGCCGGTTTGCTTGAGGATCGGAATATAGACGGAGGGCTTCCCGTCGATCAGTACCTGGTTGTACTGGATCGCAGAGGCCTTCTGTGCGTTGCCAATATCGCCAAAGTAGGTGGGCGCCTGGCTTGGACCGATCTTGATCGGCACGTGATTGAGCGCTTCGGGGCTGGGAATCTCGGCGTTGGAATAGATATACCAGTCGTACGGACCGATTTTGGCGTCGCCCGACGGAAGGATTTGATTGGTCGCGTTGATCGCGTTTACGGCATCCTCCAAGGTGATGCCCCGCGCTTGAAGTTTCTGACGATCGACATAGGCCATGATCTGCCGAATTTTGCCGCCGAACGGATAGGGTACCGCGGCACCTTCAATGGTGGCCATGAAATTGCGGACATTGTAGCGAGCTTCGTTCTGCAGTTCGGTTTCGCTATAGGGACCCGAGACCGTAACGAGAATTACCGGAATCGACGACGAGGCGTTGTACTCCAGGACCAGCGGCGGCAAGGTACCCGGCGGCATCAACCCCAAGTCGCCCATGGCGAGCGTTGCCAGATTGGCGGCGCCGACACCAATATCGACGTCGGAATGGAAATACACGGTGATCGCACTGACGCCCGGAATGGAACGCGACTCGATGTGTTCAATACCGTTGCCGAGAGTAAAAAAGCGCTCGTAACGGCTGGTGATATCCTGCTCCATCGCGAGCGGCGCGAATCCAGGATAAAAGGTCGCCACAACCGCGGCTTTGATATAAAGACGAGGGAAGACGTCAACCGGCATCTGCGCAAACGCCAACACGCCGAGGATCGTGATCAACAGCGCCGCGACGATAATCAAATGTGGCTGGCGTAACGAGAATTGCGGCATCTTTGCAGATACTCCGGGCCAGAGATTAGTTCGAATCCAAAGCGCCGTTCAACGATCAAAGAACGTGCGGCCTGGCGCCCTTGCCTCGCGTTCGCGCGAGCCGCGATCCATCTCATGTCGCGGCGATCCTAAGCCGCCACGACGCGAATCAGACGCGTAAGAATGCGGTGTGGCTGAACGGATCACCATCGCCGGCCTCGATTTGTGCTTCGAGGCGGCCGGCCACTTGATCGACGACCGTGTGATGCGCCGCGCGCACACCTGCGCGCACTGTATTGGAGGCGGTGAGGAAGGGATGGCTCAGGTGAATCGGCATCACCACAGCCAGGCTGAGCGCGAGGAGCGCCCCGATGAGCCACGGAACCCCGGCGTTGCGGCTGTTGGACAGATCCGCCATTGGAGCCGAGTCTAATGACCGCTCGCCCGCCCGGCAACCCGCCGCATTGACGCCTCGTGTGGTAGGATCGTTACGCCGTGGCCGACAAAGTGATCGTACTGCGCTCCGCGCGCAAGGAAGTTGACGAGCGCAGCTTCCGCATCAAGTACGCCGAGCTGCTCAATCCCTCGCAACTCGCCGCCGTAACCCATCGCGACGGCCCCATCCTGGTGATCGCCGGCGCCGGCTCGGGCAAGACCCGCACGCTGATTTACCGCGTCGCGCGGCTCATCGAAAGCGGCGTTCCGCCGGGTGCGATCCTGCTGCTGACCTTCACCCGGCGCGCGTCCCAGGAGATGCTGCGGCGGGTCGAGCACCTGGTCGGCGATCGCACGCGCGCGGTGGCCGGCGGCACGTTCCACTCTTTCGCCAATCTGACGCTGCGCCAGTTCGGCTCCGCGATCGGGCTCAAGCCCAACTTCACCATTCTCGATCGCTCGGACATGGAGGACGTCGTCAACCTGCTGCGGACGCGGATGGGCCTGGGTTCGCGCGATCGCCGCTTTCCCAAGAAGGGCACCATCACCGAAGTGATCAGCATGGCGCGCAACAAACGCCGCGAGCTGGGCGAGGAGATCGAGTTCGATTTTCCACATCTCGTCGAGCATCGCGAGGACCTCGTGCGGTTGGCCGCCGCCTACGACGCGTACAAGCGCGAGCGCGGCTTGCTCGACTACGACGACTTGCTCTACCGGCTGGCCGAGCTGCTCGAGCAGCACGACAACGTGCGCCGGCGCCTGAGCGACACCTACCGCTACATCATGATCGACGAGTACCAGGACACCAACCTGATCCAGGCCGAGCTAGTGCGGCTGCTCGCGGCGACCCATCGCAACGTGATGGCGGTGGGCGACGACGCGCAATCGATCTATTCGTTTCGCGGCGCCAACTTCCGCAACATCATGGACTTTCCGGAAATCTTCGCTGGCGCCCGCGTGGTCAAGCTCGAACAGAATTACCGCTCGCTGCAAGGCATCCTCGACGTCGCCAACGAGGTCATCTCGCGCGCCGCCGACAAATACACCAAGGTGCTGGCCGCCGAGCGCCGCGGCGAGTTCCGCCCGCTGCTGATACGCGCGCAGGACGAGCACATGCAGTCGCGCTTCGTCGCCGAACGCATCCTGGAACTGCGCGAGCAGGGCGTCGAACTGGGCGAGATCGCGGTGCTGTTCCGCTCCGGCTTCCACTCCTTCGACCTCGAACTCGAACTGCAACGCCGCGACATCCCGTTTATCAAGCGCGGCGGCTTCAAGTTCATCGAGACCGCGCATATAAAGGACGTGCTCGCGCACCTGCGCGTGATCGTCAATCCCGCCGACGCGGTGTCCTGGCTGCGCGCGCTGATGCTGGTGCCCGGAGTCGGCCATCGCCGCGCCGAGCGCCTGATCGAGGAAATCGTCGCCGCGCCTGAGCCTGAACGGGCGCTGGTGCAGGCCGCCGAGTCGATCGGCGCCGGCGCGCGCTCAGGCGGCGGCCCCGGTTCGAGCGCCGGCGGAACCGCGGCGGCCGCGGCGCGTCTCGCCGCTCTGCTGGCCGGGTTGCGGCGCGACACTGAGGCGCGTCCCGCCGATCAGATTGCGCGCACGCTCGAGTACTATCTGCCGCTGATGCGCGAGAGCTACCCGGACGATTATCCGAAGCGCGAGCGCGACCTCGAACATTTCCAGACCATCACCGAGCGCTATCGCAGTCTCGAATCGATGCTGGCCGACGTCGCGCTCGAGCCGCCCAGCGACTCGCTCGGCGACGTGCTCGCGGTCGAGCCCGACGAGGGCTATCTGACGCTCAGCACGATTCACTCGGCCAAGGGGCTGGAGTGGCGCGTGGTGTTTCTGATCTGGGCGGCGGACGGACGCTTTCCCGGCCCGCAGAGCGTCGGCGCGGAGGAATTGGAAGAGGAGCGCCGCCTGATGTACGTCGCCAGCACGCGCGCGCGCGACGAACTGTACATCTCGTATCCTATTTATATGTTCGACCGCGCGATGGGCTACACGCTCGGGCGCGTGTCGCGGTTTCTGGAAGACGTTTCGGGCGAAGTGCTGCCGACAGCGTCGCTCCAGGAGTCTGACGAAGAGCCGAATTGATCGCGAACTGATCGGGAACTTGCCCACTAACGGGTTGAAGCTTATCCGTATCAGTCGCCGAACAGGCGGCGGCGATCGGCCTCGTCGAAAGGCTTATCGGGCCCGCAAAATGCCTGATCTGGCATTTGCGCGATTCCCTGTGCAACCCGCGGCAGCGCACGCGCACGGAGCGCGTCAGCCTCCGGTCCGCGATCGACCAATAGCTCGCGCATGCAATTGTCCGCTTCGCGCGCATTCGTGAAATATTGGTCGTGAGCCTCGGCGTAGACGCGGCACGCCGCGGTCCAATCCTGGCTTTCGCGCAGCAAATCCGTCAGCACTCGCGCATCGCGGCAGGTGAGGCTAAGCCCCTGTCCCCAGATTGGATCGCTCGCGCTGGCCGCGTCGCCGATCAACACCACGCCATCGCGATAGGGACTCTCAACCCAGTGATCGGCGCTGATGAATGAAGCGAGCGGACCGCGCGCGCGCGCGCCCGCGTAGTACTCGGGCGGAACTCCGCTCCGCAGCGCTTCTGCAACGAACTGGTCGATCGAGTTTTCGCCCTGCAGGCGGAAATCCGCGTCGATCGGATAGACGTCGTAGGCGCGCACGCGGCCGTCGCCTTGCGGGAAAAGATAGCCCACCTGCCCGAGCGTCGGATTGTACGCACCGAAGGCGGTGTCCGCCGGAGCGGGCATTTCCTCGAACAGCAGTCCGGCGATGTAATACCGCTCGGGTTCGCGTTGCGTCGCGAAGCCGCACCACTTGCGCACCATCGAGCTGCGCCCGTCCGCGCCCACCACCAGCCGCGGTGTCAGTTCTTCCACCAGGCCATTTGATTCGACCGCGACCGTCGGAGGATTGCCGGGCTTGACCTCGCGCACTTTGGCGCCGCGGCGAACCTCGGCGCCCGCCTTCGCGGCCTCGGCGAGGACCAGTTCCTGCAACACGGGATGATAGATCGCCAGATTGGGCAGGTTGTGTGGCGTGGTGGCTACGCAGTCGCGGCGGTCGAGCTTCATTCCGCTGAGGTAGATTTGCCAGAAGGGACAATCGTTGGCGGCGTTGCGGATCGCGTCATAAATCCCGAGCCGGCGCGTCTCCGCGACTCCCCACGGCTCCATGAATTCGCCGCGCACGCGATCCTGAAAGCGCGTCTCGCGCTCGACCACCAGCACACGTGCGCCGGCTTTCGCCATCACGGCCGCGACGGCAGCGCCGCCGAGTCCGCCACCTACGGTGACGATATCGTACTCTGCCTGGCTCATCGCGATTCCTCCAAGCCACGGCCAAAAATCGACGCTTACTTCACGTACAGGAAAATTCCCTCGTAGATGAGCGCCGGCTTGTCCTGTCCCACCACCTGGACCTGGGTCTCCATCGTGACCTGCGTGCCCTGCGGCTTCGGTTCGACCGCGACCACGCGCGAGCGCGCATGCACCTTCGCGCCCGCCGGCACGGGCGAGATGAAGCGCAGCTTGTTCGCGCCGTAGTTGACCACGTTGCGGAAGCTGGTGACGTTCCAGTCGCGCGGGATCTCGAAGGCAGGTATGAGGCTAAGCGTCAGGAAGCCATGCGCAACCGGCGTCTTGAACGGACTTTCGCGTTTGGCGCGCTCGACATCGATATGGATCCACTGATGGTCGCCGGTTACGTCGGCGAACTGGTTGATCTTGTCCTGGGTCACGTCGATCGGTTGGCTCCAGGCGCTGAATTCTTGGCTGACCTTCGAGCGAAGTTTCTCGACGTCGTCAAAGCGGATGTTTTCCATGGCCGTCCTCCGTAAAGATATGCGCCGTAGCGATATGCGATTGTTCTAGCTTTGCGGGCGCCACTAAGGCAAAGCGCGAGTCTCGAGGTGTATTCCTATGCTTGCTGGACGCCTTGTGCGGCTTTGGCGGATACGCTTAAGGCCGCGTCCCGATCCAGCGATGGCGCCGCGGGCTTGCGCGCGCGCGCAAGGCGCGTCTTGAGCGCCGTTTGCGCACCCGGCCCGGGAATCATCCTTGCGTCGAGCCATCCGATCGGACGGCCATCGCGGCTGGTGACGCGGACCTCGATCGGCTGGGCGTTGGTGCGATCGACCACTATCACCGGAACCCTGCCGGGTCCGACCACCCACTGGTCGCCCCACTCGCGCAGCGCCATCAGAACCGGAAACAGCGCGCGGCCCTTTTCGGTCGTCCGGTATTCGACGCGGCGCGCGTCGCCGGGAGCGACGGTGCGCTCCAGAATTCCGCGCGCGACCAGCTTTTTAAGCCGCGCGGCGAGGATATTGCGGGCGATTCCGAGATTGCTCTGGAACTGGTCGAAACGCCGCGTGCCCATCAAGGCCTCGCGCACGATGAGGAACGTCCACCACTCGCCGATCTGCTCGAGCGCGCGGGCGATCGAGCAATTCATGTGAGCGAAGGTCTTGCGCCGCATCAGCGAAGCGTAACACGCCTGCGTTTCATCATGCAACTTATACTCGGAGGCGCGCGCCCCGCAAACAAAACCGCGCTACGCCGCCTGTGCCAGCCGCGCGTAGTGGCGCCGCGATCTCGCGCCCGATCATCTCAACCTGCCCCGCCCAGGCTTGCGGCTCGGCCACCGGCCACAGCACGAACTTGTCCAGTCCCGCCGCGACGTACTGGTCGACCCGCTCGATAATGTCCGCGGGCGAGCCGAACACGGTGCGGCTGAAAAACTCTTCGCCGCCGCGATCGAGCGAGCGCACCACCGGCTCCAGGTCGGACTTGGCCCGCTCGCGCGTCGGGCCGAGCCGGCAGAGCAGGATCAGACCGGACTCGATACGCGCGTTGGCCCGACCGTACTCGGCCGCATAGCCGCGGATGGCGCTCATGTTGCGCGCGAATTCCTCCGGCGTCAGGAAGGACGCGAAGTAACCGTCGGCCATCCGCGCCGTGCGCCGCAGCGCCCCCTCCGATTTGCCGCCGACCCAGATGTCGATCGTGCCCGAGTCGTTGTTGGTGCGTCGCGCCGGACGTGGCTCGAGCGTCACGTTGTCGAAATTGAAGAAGCGGCCGTGATGACTCACGTTGGACTGCGTCCACACCTTGCGCAGCACGTCGACGCCTTCGTCCAGGCGCCGCCCGCGCGTCTCCAGCGCAACTCCGGTCGCCGCGTAATCGGCCAGGTTCGCCCCGGTGCCGACCGCCATCACCATCCGCCCGTGCGAGTAGTAATCGAGGGTCGCAAACGACTTCGCCACCGTCAGGGGATGGCGCAGGTTGAGCAGCAACACGCTGGGGCCGAGCTTGATGCGCGAGGTGCGCGAGGCCAGCACCGCGAGCGTCGCGACCACGTCCAGTTCGGGCGAGGGCGACAGCAAATGGTCCGAGAGCCAGAACGAGTCGAGCCCCCATTCCTCGGCCTTTTCGGCCACGTGCACGATGGTCTCCGGCGTCGGCATCCCGAGCCGCCAAAGCCCGAATCCGACGCCGATTTTGACCTGCTTCATAACCAATTCTCCTTAACCAATTCTCCGTAACTATGACGGCTCCCGCTTAGCTCGATAGTACCATAGCGGACTCCCATCGGATCGGATAATCTGTCGCCGGTGAGCGAGCTTGAGGTAACCGTACTGGGCGCAGGCGATGCCTTCGCAAGCGGAGGTCGCTTCCAAGCCGGCTACGTTATCGAAGCCGACGGCGCGCACATCCTGATGGAGGCTGGGCCGACGCTGCTCGCGGCGCTCAAGCGCACCCGGATCAATCCGGCCGACCTTGATTGTATCCTCATCAGCCATCTGCACGGCGATCATTTCGCGGGGTTGCCCTTCCTGATGTTGCAGTACATGTGGGAGAGCCCGCGCAAACGCGTCCTCACCATCGCCGGGCCGCGCCATCTCGAGCAGCGCACCCGCGCACTCTTTCATAACATGTATCCCGGCATGAACACGCATCCCCTGATGCGCAAGCTCCGGTTCGTCGAGCTCGAGGCCGGACGTACCACGCGCGTGGGCCCGGCGCGCGTCGCCACCGTCCGCACGCCGCATACCAAGCCCGACGTCTCGCTGGCCTTGCGGGTGACCGTTGGTGGCAAGTCGCTCGCGTTCTCGGGCGACAGCGGATGGACCGACGAGCTGGTGCGAATCAGCGCGGGCGCCGACCTGTTCCTTTGCGAGTGCACCTATTTCGAGAGCAATCATCTCGACTTCCATCTCAACTACCCGATCATCGAACGCAATCACGGCCGTTTCACGGCCAAGCGCATGATCCTGACCCACCTCGGCCGCGAGGTGCTCGAGCGCAAGGGCGAGGTCGGGATGGAGATGGCCGACGATTTGATGAAAATCAGCGCCTGACGGGCTGCTGAAAATCAACGCCTGACGGTTTTGTGCCGCGCGCGCGGGCTGGCTATGCTCGTGGACGGGCGGTTGTCGCTCGCGGGCCGAACTTCGAACGGACTTCGATTCGGCTCGTGCGTGATGGCTCGCCGCAAGCAACGGAAAAAAGCAAAGGAGCCTGCCGGATGGGTATCGCGGACGGCAAGCGTGCGCTGATAGTCGGCGTCGCCAATGACAAGAGCCTCGCCTGGGCGATCGCACAGGAACTCAAGGCGCAGGGCGCGGAGATCGCGCTCACCTATCAGGGCGAGGTGCTGGAGAAGCGCGTGCGCCCGCTCGCCGAGTCGATCGGCGCGCTGGTGGTGGGCGAGCTCGATGTCACCAACGACATTCAAATCGGGCTCACGATGGCGGAGCTGCGCGAGCTGTGGGGCGGGCTCGACATGCTGGTCCACGCGGTCGCGTTTGCCGACCGCGAGGATCTCCGCGACCGTTTTCTGACCGTAAGCCGCGGCAACTTCGCCAAGGCGCTGGAGATAAGCGCGTACTCGCTGGTGGCGCTGGCGCGCGCGGCCGAGCCGCTGATGGAAGCGCGCGGCGGCGGCGCGATACTGACGCTGAGCTACCTCGGCGCGGTGCGCGCTGTCCCCAACTACAACGTAATGGGAGTGGCCAAGGCGGCTCTGGAAGCCTGCGTGCGCTATCTGGCGGTCGATCTCGGAGGGAAAAACATCCGCGTCAACGCGATCAGCGCCGCGCCCGCGCGTACGCTCTCGTCCTCGGCCATCCGCGACTACTTCACCATGGCGCACGAAGTCGAGGAACGCTCGCCGATGCGCCGCGGGATGAAGCCCGAGGAGGTCGGCAAGATGGCGGCCGCGATGCTGAGCGATCTTTCAAGCGGCGTCACCGGCCAGACCGTGTACGTCGATGTCGGCTACAGCATCGTGGGCCTGTAGACGCCGCAAACAAAAGCAGCGACACGCGTCGGGGCCAACCTACATCTGATCAGGAAAACATCCTATGATCAGGGAAACATCCAACCAACGCAGATGGAAAAAACATCTGACAAAGGAGTAGGGCGATGGCGATTGTTGCAGTGCCCCAGCTCAAGGACAACTACGCCTACCTGGTAATCGACGACGCGAGCAAACAGTGCGGCGTGGTCGACTGCTCCGAGGCCGACAAGGTGCTGGCCGAGGTAAGCCGGCGCGGGCTCAAGCTGGTGGCCGTGCTGCCCACGCATTGGCATCCCGACCACGTCGGCGGCAACCAGGACCTGGTGCGCGCCGTGCCGGGGCTGCGCGTCTATGGCGCGCGCGGCGAGGCGGGCCGCATTCCGGCGATGACCGACGAGGTCGACAACGGCGACGAAGTAGCGGTGGGTCCGATTCGTGGACGCGTGATTGGAATCCCCGCCCACACCAGCGGCCATATCGCCTACTATTTCCCCGCGCTCAAGGCGGTGTTCACCGGCGATACTTTGTTCATCGCTGGATGCGGCCGGGTGTTCGAGGGTAAGGCCGAGACGATGGTGGCCTCGTTGGGGAGGCTCGCCGAGCTGCCCGACGATACGCAGGTCTATTGCGGCCACGAGTATACCGAGAAGAACTTGCAATTCGCGCTGACGCTCGAGCCGAACAACCCGGCGCTCAAGGCCAAGTACGAGTGGACGCGCAAGACGCGGGCCGAAGGCAAATTCACGATTCCGTCGACCATCGGCGACGAAAAGCGCTTCAACCCGTTTCTGCGCACCGATAGTCCGGAATTACGCGCCAGCCTCAAGAAGATCGATCCGGCAATCGGCGACGAGCCGGTCGCGATCTTCGCCAAGACCCGTGAACTGAAAGACCGGTTCTGAGCGTTGCGGAAATTTAATTCCAGACTAAACCGCTGGTAATTAATTGCGCCATCGAGGCTAAGTCCGTCCGCCGTTCGATGCGGGCTTTCGCTGGCGCGCGGGCGCGCGCGGCGTGCGAGATCAGGCGCTGGCGACGGCCGGCAACCGTTCCTCGCCAGGCACGCCGTTGACCCCCAGGAATTGGCATTGGCGACTAAAACGAAGAACTGGCGAAAAGAGGCTGCGTTAGTAGCTGCTATTTGTTGAGATAAGAAGCATAACGAAGATGAAATAAGGTGGATTAAATTCATTTGACATTCAATCGCACCATATTTTACTATCTTGAACGTCAGCTCTAACGGTTCCGTCCTAACCTGTAGGAGAATGTGCTATGGCCTTAGCCCAGGTACTATTCGTTCGTGCGCGGGAGATCGCGGTGCGTCGGTTTCGCGCACAAACGATGGTCGAATACGCCCTGATCATCGCTTCCGTTGGCGTCGTAGCGTGGGGCGCCTACAACCTTATGGGCCATGACATCGGTTCGATGGCGAACGGAATCGATTCGGACTTGACCAGCGCATAGGGCCCGTCTGCCGCTCACGCATGCGACGGATTGGGTCGCGTGCGCGAGGTTGTTGTTCGACGGATCCGGCGAAACGCGCGAGCCATTGCGGACTCAAAAAACCCGCCCGATGGGGCGGGTTTTTGTTTTGTTAGAGCCGTCAAAATGAAACGATTCCGCTTCGAAATCCGTCCATCCTGACTGTTTCGATGCGCGGGTTTGCGACGGAATAACCTTCACACCAGCTTCCATTGCACCAGCGTCGCTTCGGGATGATCCTCGAAGACCGCTTCGACTTCGGCGTCGAACGGCGCATCGCGCATCGGGTCGCCGAGCAGGTTGCCGACCATGCGAACGTTATCGGCGTCCGGAAGCTCCACCACCGCGATAATGAATGGCCCGGCCTGCTTCAGCGCCGGATGCACGGGGTTCCACGATCGCACCCAGGTATAGAGCCGCCCGCGGCCTGACACGCGATGCCACCTGAGATCGCCGCTTTGGCATTTGTGGCAAATCCACTCCGGACCGAACTGAAAGATCTTGCAACGATTGCATCGCTGGACCACCAGTTCGTGGCGGCGCAAGGCCTCCCAAAAGCCCGCGTCCATCCCGTCGCGTTGCGCCTTGGGCGCGGGCAATCCCTCGGGCAGATAGTAGGGCGACTTCTCAGCCATCCGAAATTTTACTCCGTCTTGCAGGCTTCGTGCGGTGATTGGGCCATGTCGCTCAACCGCGCACGATAAGATCGCTCACCGGCGAAACCATCGGGCCCGACGCCACCAGCGCGATCTTTGCGTCGGGCACTTGCGCGGTCGAGCTCCCGCGGCACTGGCGCACCGCTTCGTTGACCAGTTCGAGGCCGTGCATGTAGCACTCGGCAATATTGCCGCCGCTGGTGTTGAGCGGGAGCTTGCCGCGGGGCGCGATGAAGTTCTCCAGCCTGCACAGTTCCATCACGCCGTCGGGTTCGCAGAAGCCGTGCTCGACCAGGCTAATCGGGACGGCGCCGCTGAAGTGCTCGTAGATCTGCACGACATCGACGTCGGCGGGACTGATTTCCGCCATCTGGTAGAGCCGCGGCGCGAGCGTCCTGAAATGCGAGGATGCGTAGTCGGGTGAGTTCTCGGCCGCGGCGGCAGCACGATGCGGCGCTCCCTGCGCCGCCGCCATCACGTAGACCGGCTTCTGTTTGAGGTCGCGCGCGCGCTCGGCGCTGGTGAGGATCAGCGCGGCGGCGCCGTCGTTCTCCATGCAGCAATCGTAAAGGTGAAACGGCTCGACGATCCATCGCGAGCGGTCGTACTGCTCGCGGGTCAGTGGCCGGCCGTACATCACGGCGCGCGGGTTGAGTTGCGCGTGATGGTAGTCGGCGAGCACCACCGCGGCGAGCGCGTCCTGAGTGACGCGATGCTCGTGCATAAAGCGGCGCACGCGCAGCGCGACCCATTGCGCGGGAACGAACAGCCCGTAAGGCCACGCGTAGGCGGAGGGGCCGGAGACGGTGTCGACCGGGGCCGCCTGGCCGAAGCGGCCGAACTGGCCCTGCGCGAGCGCGCGGAACACCACCACGTATTTGGCATAGCCCGCCGCCACCGCTGCCGCCGCCTGCGCCACGGCGCCCGAGCCGCCGCCCCCGCCACCGCCCCACACCATGCTCGCCCACGCGTAGTGCGGAAGTCCCAGCGCGGTGGCGAGGCGAGCCGCGTCATTTCGATCGTTGCTGTAGGAGGCGAAGCCGTCGAGGTCGGTGACTTTGATTCCGGCGTCTTCGACCGCCTTCAAAATCGCTTCGCAGGCGAGCTGAAATTCGCTGACCGGCGCCTGGCCGCGCTTGTAATATTTGGTCTCGCCGAGGCCGGCGATGGCGACCTTGTCCTTGATACTGTACTCGCCCATCTTGGCGTCCTATGGATTGGCGGCCGGCGCGTGCCCGAGATGGTCGGCGTCGAGGCCCTGAAAATGCGGCAGCACCTCCTCCGCCATCAGGCGCATCGACTTGAACCACGGCTCGGGATTGTCGGCGTAGTCGAAGGTGAAGTGCAGCAACGTACCGAAGCCGCCGAGCTCCTTGTACATCTGCGAGAGCTTGTCGCGCACCGTGCGCGGCGATCCGACCAGCCATCCGTGGTCGGCAAGATACTCGGGGGTGACCGCGTCGTCGCGCACCGAGGGATCGTGCTTGAGATACTTGGTGAACTGGAAATCCGCCATGAGCGGCAGCAGGTACTCGCGCATCATGCGGCCCATCATGCCGCCGACGCAATTGCGATGCGCCTCCTCGTCGGTGTCGGCGACGAAAATCTCGCGCACGATTCGCCAGTCCTGCCGGCTCGACCGCGCGCCGCTGCGCCGCGCGCCGTCCAGCACCGCATCCCAATGCGTGGCGACGTAGCTCGGGCTCATGTTGAGGCTGAGCGGCATGAACCCGTGCTCGCCGGCGAGCTTGAGCGTCTCCGAGCCGGGATTGAGGCCGGCGATTCCGATCGGCGGATGCGGCTGCTGCAGCGGGCGCAGATGATGGCCCAGCGTGCGCAGCATCGGCCCCGGCACGTTCACGCTCCAGAACTTGCCCTTGTACTCGACCCCGCCATCGCTCGCCCAGACCTTGAGCATGATCTCGAGCGCTTCGCGGGTCATGTCGCGGTTGACGCCCTTCATACCGTCGACGCAGAACAACTGCCAGTCGCTCGGCAGCCCGCTCGCGCCGATGCCGAGCATGTAGCGGCCCTCGGCGAGATGGTCCATGTAGGCGACGCGGCACGCGAGTTCGGCTGGATGATGGTAGGGCAGAAGATGGGCGCCGGGCGCGAGCTTGATCTGACGCGTCTGCATGAGCGCCTGCGCGATCAGCAGGTCGGGCGCGGGATTGGGCTCCCATCGCGAGGTGAAGTGCTCGCCAATCCACGCTTCGCTGTAACCCAGGCGGTCGGCCTCGCGCAGCACGGCGAGGTCCCATTGCTGCCCGGCCAGCAGGCCGCGCTCCGGCGGATGCGACGGCATCAGAAAAAGTCCGAGTTTCATACCCTCTCCTGTCTCCGCGTGTCCAAACGCCGTCGCTCTATTTCAGTTGCGAGAATTCCGCCGGCGTCATGATCTTGTTGCTCTGGCTGACCACCAGCGAGCGCAGCTTGGGAACGATCGCCGCGCGGCGCGGGTCGCGTCCCCATGCGGACCACTTCTGCTGGCGCTCGTTAAGATCGTTGAAGGCCCACAGATGAACCAGCTCGTTGAGCGGTCCGATGTCCGTGGACCAGTAGCCGAGCGGCTTGAGCCCGTGCTCGGCCAGGATCGGCAACAGCTCTTCCTTGGTTATCTGGATGTACTGCGGGGCGCCGCCCAGCACCAGCGTGTAGGTCCGAAGTTCGTAGATCATCGCGTAGGTCTCCTTTTCCGCTGTCCTCTTATATCAGCGTTGGGGGCCTTTGGCTCCGGGCCACGACATCGCCGCCGCCAGCCCCTCGAGCGCGAGTCCGTAGCCGAGATCGTCGAGCATCAGGCGCTTTAGCTGCTGGGTTATCGCGACGCGCGCGTAGCGCACGGTGAGCGGCGGTTTGGCGACGATTAGCTGCGCGAGTTCCCAGGCGCGCGCGACCAGGCGCTCGCGCGGCACGACTTCGCTGACCACGCCCAATTCCAGGGCCTCGCGCGCCGAGAGCTTCTGCCCCGTGAGCAGGAAGTAACGGCCGCGATTCGGTCCCAGCACCAGTGGCCATACCACGTGCACGCCGTCGCCGGGCACGATCCCGTTGGGAAAGTGCGGCGCGTCCTGAAACGCCGCGTTCTCCGACGCGATCACGATGTCGCACAAAACGGCAAGCTCGGCATGGATCAGCGCCGGGCCATTGACCGCCGCGATCATCGGCACCTCGATATGCAGATGGTTCATCAGGAGGTACTTGGCGTCGTTGTAGATGTGATCCCAGGTCGTGGTGCGGACGCCCGCGTGCGGCGCCGGCGCGGGTTCGCCGATCGCGGTCTTGCCCACCGGAGCGCCGCGCCCGCCGCCGAGGTCGACCTCGGCACAAAACGCGTCGCCGGTGCCGGTGATGATGACGCAGCGGTTTCCGTGGTCACGCGCGACATCGTAAAAGGCGTACGACAATTCCTCGTGCGGCGGACCGCCCCACTTGAGCGGGCCGCCCTCGCTATGCAGCGTCATCTGGATAATGCCGTCGCGGCGTTCCATCGTGACGTGCTTGTACTTGTTCTGGTATTCCTCGAACTTGCTCATTATTTTTCTCTCCTGCCGTGCGGATACGAATCGATGATGGGCCGAATCCTACTAAAGTGCGGGCGGCGACTGTTAGCCGCGCGCGCCAGTCATCTGACTGCGCGGGCCAGTAATGGCGCGCCGTCCCGTACAGAGCGCGGGCCTTGCCCAATGGCACTGGTTGGCAGCACAGTGGGAACGAAGCAGAGCTGATGCAGGTTAGGCAAGAAGAGCTGCCATGAACACCGGACGGCGCGAGCGCATCATCGACGAGCAGCAGGCTGCGGCCTGGATCGAGGACGGGATGACCGTCGCGATCGGCGAGCCCGCGCCGATGGCGCTCGTGCGCCGGATCGTGCGGCGCGGTGTGCGCAATCTTACCGTCGTCGCCAGCGGTTTCGCGCTCGACATGCTGATTGCGGCCGGATGCGTGCGCAAGACCGTGAGCTATTACGCGGGCGGCGGGCCCGGCATTCCCGTATTGCCGTCGTTTCGGCGCGCGGCCGAGCGCGGCGAGATCGAGGTCTGGGAGTGCGAAGAGGGCATCCTGTGCGCCGGGTTGCAGGCGGCGGCGCAGATGCTGCCGTTCATGCCGTGGCGCGGTGGAGTGGGCACCTCGCTGCCGCAGGTGAATCCCGACCTCAAGCTGTTCCGCGATCCGATTCGCGGCGAGGAATTGATCGCGGTGCCGCCGATCAAGCCGGACCTGACGCTGCTGCACGCTGCGGCCGCCGACGCCTACGGCAACGTGCGCCATCTCGGCGGCCCCGGATGGCTCGACCTGTTCCAATACCGCGCCGCCGACCGCACCGTCGTGCAGGTCGAGCAGGTGATCGCCAACGAGGAAATCCGCGCCGACCCGTGGGCCACGACTATCGCCGCCGCCGACGCGATCGTGCGCGCGCCCTTCGGCGCGCATCCGTTTTATAGCCGCGGCTTTTACATCACCGACGGCCCGCATCTGCACGCCTACCTGCAGGCGGCCGAGAAAGCCGCGGGCGGCGACCGGGCGGCGCTCGAAGAGTACCTGGACCGCCACTGCCGCAGGCCCGAGGGCCTCGCGGACTACCTGGAAACGATCGGGATGAAGCGGCTGCTCGAATTGCACGAATACTGATCGCGAATTCCGATCCCGAATTCCGATCCAAGGAGCTACAGGTGGCGGAAGAAAAAAAATACTCGACGAGGGCCATCGCGCTATTCGCGTTCCTGCCCTGGCTGGTCTACATCTTCGCCTCCGCCGGCAACCATTGGGGCGTGGCCACCGCGGGCGGCATGATCATGTGCCTGGTCTATCTCTCGGTGCTGAGCCGGCAGGCGACGATCAAGCTGATGGACTGGACGACGCTGGCCTTCTTCGTCACCGCGTCGATCCTGACGATCGGCCTGCACTCGAACGTGCTCGCGACCTACCAGGTGATGATCATCTGGTCGTTCTACGCCGTCGCCGGATGGGCGTCAGTCGTTCTCGGCAGGCCGTTTACCGCCGCTTACGCGCGCGAGGAGCAGCCGCCCGAGGTCTGGGACCTTCCGATATTCCATCGCGTCAACTGGATCATGACGTTTTTCTGGTGCGGTCTGTTCAGCGTCAATGTCTTCTTCGGCGTGATTGCCGTGATGGTCGGCGGCAACCTCGGCCGGCTGGTGCCGGGATTTTTGATCCCGACGGGATTGCTGATCTACGGCTTCATCTTCACCAGGCGTTTCCCGATGCGCTACGTGGCGCGCGTCAACGCGAGCGGCGCGGCGGCCGAGAGCGCCGAAAGCACATCGCCCGCGTAGACGCACGCGCCGGATCGAACGGAGCATCACCGATGAGTCGCGACGACAGCATGGCGGGCGAATATAGCGCGCGGGGCGAATATGGCGTCCAGGACAAATATGGCACCCAGGAATTGATGGCGGTGTTCCTCGCGCGCGACCTCAACGACGGCGAACTCCTGCGCGTCGGCGTCGCGATGCCGGTGGCCGAGGCGGCAGTGCGCCTGGCCCATCTGACGCACGGCCCCAACATGGAACTGGTGTTTCTCGGCGGGCGGATGAATGTCGCCGACCTCGAAACCATCCCGATGCCCGCGTTCGGATGGGACCGGCGGGTGGTGCGCTGGACCGAGTCGTACAGCGACACCGGCCATCGTTTCGACCGGCTCAAGGACTGGAGCAACCACGTCTTCTTTATTGGCGGCGTCCAGGTCGACCGTTTCGGCAACACCAACCTGATCGGTATCGGACCCGATTACCGGCGCCTGAAGTTCCGCGGACCCGGCTCGGTCGGCACACCGACGCTCAGCACTCACGTCGGCCGCTACTACATCGTGCTCAACAGCCACAGCCCGCGCCTGCTGGTCGAGCGCTGCGACTATATCAGCGCCTACGGATGGGGCGGCGGCGGGGCCGACGCGCGGCGCAAGCTGGGACTTCCGGGCGGCGGTCCGAAGTACGTCGTGACGCCGCTGTGCGTGATGGACTTCGAGGAGGAGACGCGGCGGATGCGTCTCTGCTCGCTCCATCCGGGAGTCAGCGCCGCGACGGTGCGCGAGAGCACGGGCTTCGAGTTGGTAATTCCGGCGTCGGTGCCGACGACCGCGCCGCCAACCGCCGAGGAGTTGCGCGCCTTGCGCACGCGCGTCGACACGGCCGGCCGCCTGCGCCGCTAGCGGCGCCGGTATATGTCCTCGCGCTTGCGGCGTTCCAGGTCCTTGCGAAATTGCTGCGCGAACCGGAGCTCGTAAGACATCTAGGCTCAAGTGTCTGGCGTGGCCTGGCTCGAGCGCGCTTGCGGCGGCGGGCTTCTTGCGATGGCGGCATCGCTGGCATTGTTTCGTAGGGCCTCAACTGAACGACTATCCTCCACTGTCTTGCAAATGAAATATATCTGAACTTCTAGGATGAGAAGATGAAAAAGTCGGGCGCGAGCCAAGGCCAGTCGGCATCGGAGCTCATCTCGAAAAGAATCGCCGAACTCGGGGACTGGCGCGGGGAAACCCTCAGCAGAATGCGCAAGCTCATCAAGGAAGCAGACCCGGACGTCGTCGAGGAGTGGAAGTGGATGGGCACTCCGGTTTGGTCGCACGACGGCATCATCTGCACTGGCGAATCCTACAAGAAGGTCGTGAAGCTTACCTTCGCCAAGGGCGCGTCTCTGAAGGATCCGGCCCGTCTCTTCAACTCGAGTCTCGACGGAAACGTACGCCGCGCGATCGACATCCACGAAGGCGAAGAAGTTGACGAGTCCGCCTTCAAGGCGCTCGTTCGCCAAGCGGTCGCCCTCAACAGTTCTGGCAAGTCGAAACCTTCGAAGAAAGCGAAGTCCTAAGGGATTCCGCCCCTGAACCGGTCCGACATCGGGGTGGCCAGGTTGAAGATGGCCTCGACAGTCGCCAGGAGCGAATAGTGGGAATACCAGCTAGGAATGCGAACTGCGGGAGGGGCGCCGCTTTGCGGCCAGATCCGACTCGAGATCCGCAAGCGTCAGGAAGCGGCCAGCTCTTATTTCGGCGCGCGGTTCTGAGGCTTGCCTGAAAGTCGCTGTCGGGCTGGTATTCATCGAACTTGCGAGAAATTCTCGAGCGCGCAAGTTGCTTCGATGCTTTCGCTACTCCGGCAACCCGCCGACGCGCGAGAACACCGCATGCCAGTTCGCGCGGAACCACGGGCTGCCGTCGCGCCGGCCGAACACCTGCCCGCGCACCAGCATCCCGCCTCCGCCCTGGATGTCGCAGTCCAAAATCGCCTCTTCGTCGACTCCGAACGTGGGAGCACCCAGGTGGCGATGCGCGTAAAATTCGTCGAAGTGCAACAGCGCGCGCATCCGCGCCGCGTCGCGGCCGTCGGTCGAGATTAGATCCATCCGGCCCGTGGGATTGATGATCTTCGTGTTCGGGTCCACGCCGACCTGGCTGAAAGTCAGCTCAAACGGCCCGTTGCCGACGCGCTGGTAGCAGATGCGATAGGTCTTCGGCGTCCAGACCCCGACTTTGGGCGCACCGAACATCCGCTCGATCGAATCGAGATACTCCACGCGGCCGTCCCAGCATCCGCGAAATACCGCCGGCAGGATCGGCTGCGAACGTAGCATCGACGTCGGCGGCGGTGGTGGCAAAGAAGGAGGCGGAAGTGGCGGAGGTGGAGGGGGCACTGCGGCGGCGGCAACTGCGGCGCGGGAGGCGGCGGCGCCGGCGTGGGAGTGATCGCGGACGGAATTTCTTCGAGCTGATTGGAGGGCGGCAACGGAGGCCGTGCAGTCGGCGCCGGGCGCGGGCGGAAACTCGGTTGCGATTGCGGCGCCGGCGGCGCGACCTCAAGCGGCTCCTGCGCGCGCGCCGCGCGCGGCCCCGATATGAACACCACCGCCGCGAGCACTACCAGCCCGACACCCCGCCCCATCGCCCTTGTTGCTCCCAACGAAATAAGACTTTCCCAATCTCAATTATCAATGGTACAGCCTTGCTTGGGTAGAGGCTCGCTTGGGGCCAGCTCGATGTCACGCGGACCGGCGCTCTTGGGCGGCCGGCCGCGATCGCAAGGAGGATCGACACACATGAAGCTCAAAGGAAAAGTCGCCCTGGTCACCGGGGCCGGATCGGGAATGGGCAAGGCGACCGCGCTGCTCTTTGCGAGCGAGGGCGCGAAAGTCGCGGCGGCCGATATCAGCGAGGCCGCGGTCGAAAGCGTCGCGCGCGAAATACGCAAGGCCGGCGGCGAGGCGATCGCGATCGGCGCCGACGTCGCGAAGTCCGAGGACGTGCAACGGATGGTCGCGGCGACGCTCGAGCGTCTGGGGCCGCCCAACGTGCTCTACAATAACGCCGGCATCGAGGGCGAATCCGATTTCCTGGCCGAGATGAGCGAGGCCGCCTTCGACAAGGTAATCGCGATCAACCTGCGCGGCGTGTTCCTCGGGATGAAGTACGTGTTGCCGCACATGGTGAAGCTCGGCGGCGGCTCGGTCGTCAACCAGGCTTCGATCGCCGGGATGATCGCGATCCGCGGCGGCGCCGCATACGCCGCCTCCAAGGCCGGCGTGATCGCGCTCACGCGCGTCGCGGCGCTCGAGTACGGGCGTTACAACATCCGCGTGAACTGCATCTGCCCGGGCGCGATCGAGACGCCGATGGCCGAGCGGGTGCGCAAGGGCGAGCCGCCGCGTCCGGCCGCGGTCAAGCGAATTTCCGTGTTCGGCCGGATGGGGCTGCCGGAGGAAATCGCGAAGGTCGCGCTGTTCCTGGCGAGCGACGACTCGTCATTCGCAACCGGCGCGCCGTTCGTGATCGACGCGGGCTGGACGATTAGCTGACCGCCGGCACGCGCCGCCGCAGCCGCTCAGATAATGCCTGAAAACACGACGAAGATCTGTCGGTCTTGCCGAGAGACGATCAACGCTGACGCAAGGGTTTGCCCACACTGCCGGCGGTTGCAGGGAACCTACGCTATAGCGATGTACGGCTTTATTGGCGCTTGCGTGGCTTCCGCGGTAGGGCTTCAACTGTGGGCGTTCTCATTCTCACATTTTCCCATCCTAGGCTCGGAGCCGTTCGCGAAGCATGCGAACGAACTCAGCATCGTCGAATCGAGCATGCACTATGGTGCTGAGGGAAAATGCAACAACATCTCTACCATCGGGACGATCCGCAATGTCGGAGACATCCCGTGGGAGAACCTCAAATTGGAGGTGCGTTACTTCGACGCCGCTGGCAACCTCATCGATACCGAATCTTCCGAGGAGTATGGCCTCGTTGTTCCTGCTCACGGCGTGTCGGCTTTCCGTATTCGCGCCGCAGCCGATAAGCCTCGGGAGGTCTATAGTTCTCAGCAGGTCTTTATCAAGGGAGGCCGCGATGCACGCTCCGGGTTCTAGCCTCGGCATGCGGTATCGGCCATTGATTCTTCGCACGCGCTCCGCTTAGCACTGACCCGAGCGCAGCACCTGCCCCGGCATCGCGCCGCTCGCGCGGCCGTGCTCGTAGAGCACGCGCCCGTTGACGATCGTGTATTCGATGCCCTCGGCGGGCATCACCAGGCGCCGTCCGCCACCCGGCAGATCGTATTGCATGCGCGCGCGCTTGGCCGAGCCGACGGTGTTGTAGTCGAAAATCGCGACGTCGGCGGCGAGCCCGGGCCGCAGCCGCCCGCGCCGCTGGATGCCGAAGAAGTCGGCCGGCTCCGACGTGATGCGCTTCACGGCGTGCTCCAGCGTCAACGCCTGGCGCTCGCGCACCCACTTGCCGAGCAGGTAGGTGCAGTATCCGGCGTCGCACAGCATGTCGACGTGCGCGCCGCCGTCGGACAGTCCAAGCATCGTGCGCGAGTCGCCGATCAGCCGCCCGATTCCCTCCTCGTGATACTGCGCCATCGTGTACTGGATGTTTAGGTCGTCCTCCAGCGCGAGGTCGAGGAACGTGTCGAGCGGGTCGCGGCCGCGCTCGGCGGCGATCTCCGCGACGTTTTTGCGCTCCAGCGCCTTGAGCGCGGGGCTTGCGACTTCGAGCACTTCGACGCGATGCCATTTGCCGTTGAACAAATGCGGCCGCGTCAGCTCCTTGCGAAAGGAATCGCGAAACGCCGGGTCGGCGTAAATCCGTTTTTGCGCCTCCGCTGGCTGGTTGAAGACGTGATTCCACGCCTCCATGTCGGCGAAGCTGAACGGATTGCGCAGATCGATCTGCACCACGAACGGCTTGCACAAGACCTGCGGCACGCCGCCGCGTTCGATCAGCGGCTCCAGCCGCTTGAGCGTTGCTTCCGCGTACTCGGGTTTGTCCGGCCGCGACGCCATCGCGAGCCACGTCACCGGCCGCGCGCTTTCTGCGAGCAGGAAGTCGAGCAGTTGATACTCGTCGTCGAGCACCTGACCCGCGCGGCGCGTGAGCGCGATTTCGATCGAGCCCTTGCCGAGTTCCTTGAGTACGTTGGAGCACGCCTTGAGCTCGTCGCGGCTGGCGAGCCGGCAGGCGAGCGGTTGGCCGCGAAAGCCGATGTGCTGCGCGAGCGTGGTGGTGGAAAAGCCCATCGCGCCGGCCGCCATCGCTTCGTGCAGCAGCGCCGCGATGCGCTGGGTCTCGTTGGGCGACGCCGCCCGCTCCATCGATTCCTCTCCCATCACGAAATGGCGAAACGGCGTGAGCGGCGCGAGAAAGCCGACGTTGATTCCGACGCCGCGGCGCTCGGCCGCGTCCATGAACTCGGGAAAGCTCACCCAGTCCCAGGTGATACCCTTGCTCAGCGCGTCGAAGGGAATCGCCTCGACGTTTACCAGGTCCCAGGCCGCGATTTCATGCACCTCGGGCTTGCACGGAGCGATGCCGACGCCGCAGTTGCCCATCACGACCGAAGTCACGCCGTGCCACGAGGTACAGGTGAGCAGCGGGTCCCAGCAAATCTGCGCGTCGTAGTGGGTATGCGGATCGACGAAGCCCGGGGCGACGATCAGTTCGCCGGCGTCGATGGTGCGTTGCGCGCCGCCGCTGACCTTGCCGATTTCCGCGATCGTTCCATCCTTGATCGCGACGTCAGCGCGCACTCGCGGAGCGCCAGTGCCGTCGACCACGGTGCCGTTTTTGATTATGAGGTCGTATGCCATTGGGGAAGTCCCTCCCTCGCGCGAAGTGAAGGCCTCTCTTCTTGTATCCAGCGCGGCCCCTTGCGGGCAAGCCGCACGATTGGGCCATCCCTTGGGTGAACGGGCGCGACCGTGGTATTCGATCTAATGTCGCTCACGCGCGACGCAAATCAGCACCTGCCAGTGGAGGCCACGATGTCGACGACCTTTGGCGCGATGATGTTTCCGACCGACTACGCGATCCAGCCGATCGAGCTGGCGCGCGCGATCGAGGAGCGCGGACTGGATTCGCTCTACTTTCCCGAACATACACATATTCCGACCAGCCGCCGCAGTCCGTGGCCCGGCGGCGGCGACCTTCCCGAGGAATACTGGCATACGCATGATCCGTTCGTGGCTCTGGGAGCGGCCGCCGCGGCGACCAAGCGCATCAGGCTCGGCACGGGAGTGTGCCTGGTGATCGAACGCGACCCGATCGTGCTGGCCAAGGAGTGCGCCTCGCTCGACCTGATTTCGGGTGGGCGGCTGTCGTTCGGAATCGGCGGTGGATGGAACGCCGAGGAGATGGAAGATCACGGCACCGATTTTCGCAAGCGATGGGCGCTGCTGCGCGAGCGGATTTTGGCGATGCGCGCCATCTGGACCAAGGATCCGGCGGAGTTCCATGGCGAGTTGGTCAACTTTGAGCCGATGCGCGCGTTTCCCAAGCCCGTGCAAAAGGGCGGACCGCCGGTGCTGCTGGGCTCGGAGGCCAAGCGATGCTTCGAGCGGGTGGTCGAATACTGCGACGGATGGATGCCGATTTACCGGCGCAACCATACGCTGGCCGAAGGCGTGAAGCAGTTGCGCGAGACGGCAAGCCGCGCCGGCCGGCGCTTCGAGTCGCTTAAACTTACGGTCTTTGGTGTGCCGCCGCGCGAAGACGAGGTTAAGAAGCTTATCGAGATCGGATTTCATGAAATTATATTCGCACTGCCGCCGGCCCCGGCCGACAAAGTGCTGCCGATGCTCGACGGCTACGCGGCAATCAAACAGAAGCTCGCCGCATAGGGTGCGCGGCGCGCGGCCCAATCGCGCTCGGCGCGTGACGGAGGTTTCTTGCGATGGGACGCTTCGACGGAAAAGTCGCACTTATCGTCGGCGGAGGCGCCGACGGGCCGCCCAACGCGGGCGAGACGCTCTCGATCGGCAACGGCCGCGCCACCGCCATCCTGTGCGCGCGTGAGGGCGCCGCGGTGATGGTCGCCGACCGCTCCGAGACGCTGGCCGGCGAGACCGCCGCGGCGATTCGCGCCGAGGGCGGCCGCGCTGGCTCGGTCGCCGCCGACGTAACGAGCGAGGACGATTGCCGCCGCGCATGCGAGGCCGCGGTGCGGGCTTTCGGCAAGCTCAATCTGCTGGTCAACAACGTCGGGATCGCGATCGGCGGCCGCCTGCTCGAGACCACGACCGAGCAGTTCGACACGATGTCCAACGTCAACGTGCGCGGCCAGTTCCTGATGATGAAGTACGCGGTGCCCGAGATGGCGAAGGCCGGCGGCGGCGCGATCGTCAACGTCTCTTCGCTGGCCGCGATTCGCACCGGCTCGGGCCTGCCATACGAGACCACCAAGGCGGCGCTGCTGGGGCTCACCCGCTCCGTCGCAGTCACGCACGCGCGCGACAAGATTCGCGTCAACACGATTCTGCCGGGATTGATCAACTCCTCGATGGTGCGCCGGCTGGTCGGCGACCGCGAGGAGCGCGTCGCGCCGCGCATCCCGATGCGCCGCCAGGGGACGCCGTGGGAGATCGCCAAGGCGATCGTTTTCCTGCTCTCCGATGACGCGTCGTATATCACAGGCACCGAACTAATCGTCGACGGCGGCCTGAGCGCGCGCTAACGAGGTTTTCATATGAAGCTTTTCACTTTTGCGACCAGCCCATACGCGCGCAAGGCCCGGATGGTGCTCGAGTACAAGGGGATCGAGTGCGAGATGGCCGAGCGATGCTACTCGCTCGATCGCAAGCCGGACTTGCGCGAGGCGAGCGAGCGCGCCGAGGTCCCGGTGCTGGTGCTCGACGACGGCCGCACGATCGCGGACTCCACCATCATTTGCGAGTATCTCGAAGACGCGCATCCCAGTCCGCCGGTGTTTCCCGCCGATCCTTTCGAGCGTGCGCGGATGCGCGCGATCGATGATTTGTGCGACCGCACTTTCGACGCGACCGTCTTTGGCTATTTCCTCGGCCTGGTGCGGTCGACGGCGCCCGAGTCAAAGGCCATGCAGGACGCGGGGCGCGCCGAGTTCAAGGCTCTGCTCGCGCGGCTGGAGCACGAGCTTGAGGGCCGGGAGTTCTTTTGCGGCGCCGCGCTCTCGCTCGCCGACTTCGCCGCGATCTGCTATCCGCCGGTGGCCCACGCGATGCGCCTTCCGATGAAAGAATTTCCCCGCGTGACGGCCTGGGAGAAGCGGATGCGTGCGATTCCCCTGGTCGCCGCCGACCTCGAGCGCGCGCGCAAGGCGATGGCCGAGGCCGACCTCGCCGACGAGTTCGAGGGCCCCGACGGCCGTATCCATTGGCGCGACAGCCGGCTGGAATGGCCGGTGCGTCATGGCTTTGTCGATTTCATTGCGCGCGAATTCCATGCAGGTAAGATGATGTTTCCGCCCGACGCGTCCTAGAATGCGCGCGCCCGGAGGCAAGCTCAGGCCCGGAGGCAGGTCAGGTAAGTTCACGAGGAGCGTATCGAATGCCCGTCGACTACATCCCTCGCACGCGCGAGCTATACAACGCGTACACGCCCTATCGATGGGTCGTGAACGAGGAGCCGCCGCCGTGGACGCCGCTTGAAAAGCCGCTCGCACAGTGCAAGATCGCGCTGATGAGCTCGGGCGGCGTGCTCTACCGCGATCAGCCGCGGTTCCATCGCGAGGACGCGAGCTACCGGCTCGTCCCGAAGAACGCGCGGCGCGACGAACTCAGCGTCTGGCACTTCGGCTATCCGACCAAAGATGCCGAGAAAGATCCCAACTGCGTTTTTCCGCTCGAGCGGATGCGCGAGTTCGAGGCCACGGGCCGTATCGGAGAGCTGTGCGATCCGGCGTTCACTTTCATGGGCGGAATCTACTCGGCGCGCAAGGTGCGCGAGGAACTGGCGCCGAAAATCGTCGAGGAACTTCGTAGCCGCAAGGTGGAGGCGTTTTACCTGGTGCCCGCCTGACCCGTGTGCCATCAGTCCGTTGGACTGATCGCCCGCGAAGTTGAAGCCGCCGGCATCCCGACACTGTGCATGACTTCCGCCTACGACATCACGCAAGCTGTTAATCCGCCGCGCGCGGTATTTCTCAACTACCCGCTCGGCCATCAGACGGGCAAGCCGGATGATCCGGAAAACCAGCGCGCGATCGTGGGCGCCGCGCTCAATGCGTTTGAGACGATAAGCAAGCCCGGGACGATCGTCGAGCTGCCCTACGTATGGGATCCGAACGATCGCCGATGGGAGGAGACTGACTACACGCCCGGATTCCTGCCGCCGCGGCCGAAAAAAGCCGACGCCGATCTGGCCGAGCAGGAGCGCCGCCGCCGCTACACGACGGCCAATTCGGGATAAACCGTAGCGCCGGCCGCCGCACTGGTTCGCCGCGGCCGGCAATCTGACCAGGGAGAATTGACGATGGCTGAAGAACGCAAAGGCGCGGTCACGATGCGCGGAAATCCGATGACGCTGGTGGGCCCGGAGCTCAAGGCCGGACAGAAGGCGCCCGCCTTCACCGCCGTGGGCAAAGGGCTCGCGCCGGTGACGCTCGACCAGTTCAAGGGCAAGGTCAAAATCATCGCCGCGATTCCGTCGATCGACACGCCCGTGTGCGACGCCGAGACCCGCCGCTTCAACGAAGAAGCCTCCAAGCTGCCCGGCGACGTGCAGATATTGACCATCTCGATGGACCTGCCGTTTGCGCAGGCGCGCTGGTGTGGCGCGGCCGGCGTCGACAAGGTCACCACGATCAGCGACTGGCGCGCGGCCGAGTTCGGCCAGAAATATGGCGCGCTCATCAAGGAGCTGCACCTGCTCGCACGCGCGGTCTTCGTGCTCGACAAGAACGACAACGTCGTATACGCCGAATACGTCAAGGAAGTGGCCAACCAGCCCAACTTCGAAGCCGCGCTCGAAGCGGCGCGCAAGGCGGCGGCCTAAACGTCGGCCGGCGCGGCGGCTTCGTGCGACCGTCGATCCCGACGGCGGCCGGCCGCCGCGCGCTCGGCGCGAAGGGCGCCGTCGCGCCATGGCGATGGTGGATCGGCGCGCGCACGCTATGGATCGTTCCGGACGAAGCGTGCCGCGTGCTTAGCTGGGCGCCGCTCAGCGGCGGAATTCGTATCGCCCGCCTGCTCGCAAATCATCAGGTCGCGATCGACGAGCCCGAGGCGATGCGCGCGCCGGGCGCCTACCTCGCGCGCGTCGTTCGCGCCGCGGGGCACGACCCGCGGCGCGCGGTCGCGCTGATGACCGGCGCGGAAGTGGCGCGCGCCGGTTATGCACGCGCGGCACGCGCCGGCGTGATCGCCGGCGCGTGGTGCACGGCCGGATTTTCCAATGCGCTCCGGGTGGGAGATCGCGCGACGGTTCCTTCTACCCATGCCGGCACGATCAATATCGTCGTGATGGCGAATCGCCCGTTGACCAGCGCCGCGATGGTCGAGGCGGTGCAGATAGCCGCCGAGGCGCGCACGCTCGCGGTGCTCGAGGCCGGGATTAAAAGCGTCCGCTCCGGTGCGCCGGCGACCGGCACCGGCACCGACTGTATCGCGATTGCCGCGCC
The DNA here is from genome assembly GCA_963771325.1 of uncultured delta proteobacterium. Classification (GTDB taxonomy): domain Bacteria; phylum Desulfobacterota; class Binatia; order Binatales; family Binataceae; genus JAKAVN01. Next base: position 33,413 of record CAVYTJ010000014.1, read on the forward strand.
GGCGCGCGCGGCCTCGCGGGGCGTGCGCGCGGAGCGCTATTGCGGCAAGCATACGCTGCTCGGCGAGCTAATCGGCCGTGCGGTGCTCGAAAGCTGCGCGCGCGCCATCCGCCGCATCCGCTGAGCCGCGCGCGGAAATGCCAAGCGGACTCTATCTTCCGGCGTCGGCGATCGCGGCGGCGCTCGCGCTCGACCTGGCGCTCGGCGATCCGCCGTGGATGCCGCATCCGGTGCGGTTAATCGGCCGCGCCGTGACATCTGGCGAAGCCTGTTTCCGCACCGGCGAACCGCGGGCGGACCTTTGGCGCGGTGCGCTACTCGCCTACGCGGTGGTGATCGTGACGGCGCTCGCCGCGTGGATAGCTATCGCTATCGCTTCGACCGTGGCCGGCTGGCTCGGCCTGGCGGTGGCAGTGCTGATTGCGTGGACGACGCTCGCGCTAAATGGCCTCGACCGCGCCGCCAGTGAAATCGAAGGAGCGCTCCGATGCGGACGCGACGATCTCGCACGCGCGGCGATGCCCGCGCTGGTCGGACGCGATCCGTTAGCGCTCGACGGCGAAGCGATGGTGCGCGCGACGGTCGAGTCGGTCGCCGAGAACAGCTCCGACGGAGTGCTCGCGCCGCTCTGTTTTTTGTTCGTTGGCGGGCCGGTCCTTGCGCTCGCCTACAAAGCGATCAATACGCTCGACTCGATGATCGGCTACCGCGACGCGCGCCATCTCTACTTCGGGCGCGCGGCGGCGCGGCTCGACGATGCCGTCAACTTCGTTCCCGCGCGCGTTACCGCCCTTTGCCTCGCCGCCGCCGCCGCACTGACGCTCGGACGTGGCGGTGCGGCGCTCCGTGCCTGCCGTGCCGATGCGCGCAGACATGCGAGCCCCAACGCGGGCTTTCCGGAGGCCACGATGGCGGGGGCGCTCGGAATCGAATTGGGCGGCGATGCGATATACGCGGGCGAAGTCGAGCATCGCGCGCGCCTGGGGCGCGCGGAGCGCGCTGCGGCGGTCGACGATATTGCAACCGCACGCCGCCTGATGCGTATCGCGACGGCGATCGGGTTTGGCCTGCTCGCGCTCGTGCGCTATGTCCTCTCCGGCTACTGACATACGATGAACTTCGCGCGAGGCACCACACGCGATTAGTTCTTGGTAATGAAGCTCGAAAGATGAAGCTCGAGGAAACAAAGCTCCAGGAAAAAAGAATTCTGATCGACCGAACGCATGGCGGCGCAGCGCCGCCTGGCGTGCTGGATTTCAGCGCGAGCCTCAATCCACTGGGGCCGCCGCCGCAGGCGCTCACCGCGTACCATGACGCGGCCGCGCTTATCGCGCGCTACCCATCGCCCTATCCCCGCGATCTCGCCGCACGCCTGGCGCGGCGCCATCGCGTCGTGTCGGATAACGTCGTAGTGGGTAGTGGCTCAACTCAGTTAATCCATCTGCTCGCCCGCACGCTCGGTCCGCGCCGCCCATTTGTCGCCATACCGACTTTCAGCGAAATCGCCAATGCAATGATCGTTGCGGGCGCGGCGCCCGATGCATTGCCGACGTGCCGCGAGCGCGGCTTCGCAATTGAAGTCGAGCAAGCCGAGCGCGCACTCGAACGGAGCGCCGACGCGATCTTCATCGGGCGGCCGAACAGTCCGACCGGCGCGATGCTGAGTAACGGTGACGCGGCCGAAATCGCCGCGCGATGCTCGAGGCGCCGATGCTGGTGCGTTTTTGACGAGGCGTTTATGGACTTTGCGGGCGAAGAGCATTCCGCGATTCGCATGGTTGCCGACAACCCGCACGTCATCGTTCTGCGGTCGCTGACCAAGATGTTCGCGATTCCCGGTTTGCGCCTTGGCTACCTGGTCGCCGCCCGCGATGTGGCGCGCCGCTTGCGCGAAGCGATCGAGCCCTGGTCGGTCAACGTGGTGGCCGAGCACGTCGGTATCGCCTGCCTCGACGTGGCCGAGGAATTTGCCGCGCAGAGCCGCGCCCTGATAGCGAGAGAGCGCGGACAGCTCTTTTGCGCGCTCAACTCAATCGAGGGTATCCGTGTTTTCGTATCGTCCGCCAACTTCCTGATGCTGGAGGTGGCCGAGTCTGGGCGTGCTATCGGCTTCGCGCAACATATGCTCTCGCGCGGTATCGCGGTGCGCGATTTGCGCGACCTGCCAGGGTGCGGCCGCGGAATGTATCGCGTAGCGGTGCGCCTGCGCGAAGAGAATGAGCAATTGATCGCGGCCGCTCGCACGTACTTCGATTAGTCAATAGAACAATAGTCAATCGGTAGATACGGTGAATAGATGCGGCGAACGAATGGCGACGGATAGATGAGTGTGCTCGAAGAAACGCTCGCGGCGATAACGTCACCCGATGAGATTGCCGCCGCGGGGGCCGGCCGCAGGCTCGATTCGCTGACCAAGCCACGCGGCAGTCTTGGCTACCTGGAAGAAATTGTGCGCCGCTACACCGCGATCAGGCGCGATCCGGAGGCCCGGATCGGCGGTGGGGCACTGTGCGTTTTCGTCGCCGATCACGGCGTTGCCGATGAAGGCGTAAGCGCCTATCCGCAGGCGGTCACGGCCCAGATGCTGCGCAATATCTCGGGTGGCGGCGCGGCGGTAAGCGTGCTCGCTCGACGCCTCGGTTATCGGCTGTGGATCGCTGACGTCGGTGTTGCGGCCGATACCAGCGCCGAAGCGCTGCCCGGAGTTCTCTATCGGCGTATCGGTGCGGGCACGCGCAACCTGGCGCGCGAACCCGCGATGTCGCTCGCAGAGGTGCGCGCCGCGCTGGAGGTTGGCGTGGAAGTCGCGCGCGATGCGGTCGCGTCCGGCGCCACGTTGATTGGAATCGGCGAGATGGGAATTGCCAACAGCACTTCGGCGGCGGCGTTGCTCGCGGCGTTCACGGGGCTGCGGCCGGCGCGCCTGGCCGGTCGCGGCGCCGGCGTCGACGATGCCGGGATGCGGCGCAAGGTAGCGGCGATCGAGCGCGCGCTCAAGCTCCATCGCGCGGCGCTTAAAGATCCGCTCGCCACGCTCGCCGCGCTTGGCGGTTTCGAGATCGCCGCGATGGCCGGCGCGTGTCTCGGCGGCGCGGCGCTGAACGCGCCGGTGGTGGTTGACGGCTTCATCGCCACGGCCGCCGCGGTGGCCGCCGAGCGCCTGTGCCCGGGCCTCTTCGCCCATCTGTTCTTCGGCCATCGCTCGTCCGAGGGCGGCCATGCGATCGCGCTCGAGCAACTCGGCGTGCGGCCGATCATGGACCTTGGGATGCGCCTGGGCGAAGGCACCGGCGCGGCGCTGGCGATGAGCGTGATCGTAGCTGCGCTGGCGCTGTTCCACGAGATGGCGACGTTCGAGAGCGCCGGAGTGTCGGAGAAGATCGGATGAGTGAGAATGCCGGGGGCGCACCGGATCGTGAGAACGATACGCAGGTGCCGCCTCGCGTCGCGCGCGGCGGAAAACTCACCGAAATTCGCCTTGCCGCGGGCTTCCTGACCATCCTGCCGCTACTGCCGCGCGCCGCTGTGGCGCCGGAGACATTGGCGGCGTCGTTCGGATGGTTTCCGCTGGTTGGGTTTGCGCTCGGCGCGCTGCTTGCGGCCGGGAATCTGGTGCTGACTCCGCTCTTCGGCGATGCGCTCGCCGCGGTCCTGCTGGTACTTACACTCACAGTGCTGACCGGCGCGGTTCATGTCGATGCGCTCGCTGATACCGCCGACGCCTTGGGCGCGGGGTCGAACCGCCGCCGCGCACTGGAGATCATGCGCGACAGCCGGATCGGCAGCTTCGGCACGGCCGCGATATTTTTCTTTCTCGCCCTCGAGATCGTGGCGCTTATGACGATGGGTGAGGCGCGGCGAACGGTGGCGCTGTGCCTCGCGCCGGGCCTGGCGCGCTGGGCGATGGTGGCCGTCGGATGGCGTATCGATTACCTGCGTGCCGAGGGCGCGGGGACGCTGCTGGTGGGACCCGGCGGCGATCGCAATCTCGCGCTGGCCGGCGCGCTCGCGGTGACCGCTGCGCTGCCCATCCTGTCGTGGCGAGTGCTGTTGGCTTATGCCGTGGCCGTGGCGCTTGCGGCCGCGCTGCGCGCGGCGTACCGGCGATGGCTCGGCGGTGTGACGGGAGATCTTCTTGGCGCGGCAGGTGAACTGGTGGAACTCGCGGTGCTGCTGGTGATGGCGGCTATTTGACGCGCATCGGATAGCCCGCGACCATCAGCACCACGCCCTCCGCGGTTTGCGCCAGCGCCTGGTTGGTCCATCCGAGAAGATCGCGAAACCGCCGCGCCATCGCGTTCTCCGGCACGATTCCCGCCCCCACTTCGTCCGTCACCACGATGGTGGCGAACGGCGCGCCGGCCATCGTGGCTGCGAGTCCGCGCGCCTCATCTAGAATTTCTTCGTCGCTGCGATTTGCCATCAGCAGGTTCGAGATCCAAAGCGTCAGGCAATCGACGACTACGATATCGGCGCGTCTCGCCAGCTTTGAGAGCGCGTCGGCGACGGCGATCGGTTCTTCGATCGTTGCGAAATCGGCGGAACGATTGGCGCGATGATGCGCGATGCGCTCGCGCATCTCGTCGTCGAGCGCCTCGGCCGTGGCGATGAAAAAGCGGCGCGCACCTGGCGCGTGCTGCGCCAGCGCGAGCGCGTGTGCGCTTTTCCCGCTGCGCGCGCCTCCGGTTATCAGCGTTACGGTGCCCATACCGCGTTCCCGACTATCTACTATGCGCTTGCGGCGTCTCGTGATGGTTGACTTACCTGGCGCGAAAATCATATCAGTCTTCTGCGCCCGGTGTACGGGAAGCCGGTTAGAGTCCGGCGCTGCCCCGCAACTGTACGGGGGGACAACGGCCCATCCGAGCCACCGCTAACGAGCGGGAAGGCGGGCCCGCGGATGATCCCCAAGCCAGGAGACCGGCCGGGTGACTATTAAGCCGTCCGCCTTTCGTGGGAAAGGAGGCTTAGGCCACTCGCTACTCCCTTCGTCGGGAGCCTGCCCGAGCGCCTGAGTCAGTCGATCCTGCGTGGCTGACGCATAGCTCGAGGGAGGCTATGAAAAGATCGGTCGCCGTTGCTCTTGCCCTGACATTTTTTATTTTTTGTGGATTGTCGATTGGCTCGCGCAGAGCGCACGCCCAGAGTGCGCCCGCGCCTGCCGCGCCGCCGCGCAATGCGCGAGCGTCGAACCCGGTCGGCGCAATCCGTAACGTCGCGCCGGCGCCGCAATTGGCGCAGACGAAGTCCAGCGAGCAAGCCAAATCAAACAAGGCCGCAACGGCCGTCAAGCCGCGTCGCAAGCTGCCAAAAATGCTGTTCGTGGTGACAGCGACGCGGATGGAGCAGGCGCTCGACACGGTCGGGACGACAGTGAGCGTTGTCGGGTCGCATCAGATCCAGGAGCAGCAGATCCACGCCTCGGGCGACGCTTTGCGGCAGGTGCCCGGCGTCGAGATCAACCAGAGTGGATCGGCAGGCACCGAGACCGACGTTTCGATTCGCGGCTCGACCGCGGCCGAGACGCTGATCCTCATGGATGGCGTGGACGTCAATAGCGGTGCGACCGGCGGCTTCGACATCGCGGACGTGACCAGCGACAATCTCGATCGTATCGAGGTGGTGCGCGGCGCGGGCGGCGCGCTTTACGGATCGTCGGCGATCGGCGGTGTGGTGAACCTCATCACGCGCGAGGGCAGCGGCCCGTTCAAGCTCAGCTACGACGGCGAGGGCGGCAACCGCGCGACCCAACGCCAGGCGGTGGTTTTCGATGGCGCCGATGGGCGGCTCGCTTACTCGGGAGCGCTGTCGTACTACTCGACCACCGCGTTTCGCCCGCGCAATGCGAGCTTCGATGATCTCTCGGGCGTCCTGCGCGTGGACTACCATCTCACGCCCGACACAAAATTCACCGGCTTCGCGCGTTACATCCGCTCCAACGTGAGCCTGGTCAATTTCTCCAACTTCATTACGCCAGTCGACCCCAACGCCCATCAGCGCAACGAGTTCATGCTTTACAATGGTGTCGTCACGCATGAGTTTACCGATCGGTTGGAGGGACGGATGAGCACCTTCTTCGTGCGCAACGATCTCCGCCTCAACGACACACCGTTCCCGGCCAATCTCACCGCCCAGCGCGACCGCATTCCGGACGAGATTCGAGGCGTCAACATGGAGTTGCACTACCGCTGGGGCGAGGGCTTCCGCTCGTTGGTGGGCTTCGACTTCAAAGATCGCTGGGTGCGCTCGGCGGATCTGTTCGACACCATCGATCCGCCCACGCAGTCGTTCACCGCATTCCATGCCCGCCGCCAGGAGTACGCCGGCTACCTCGAACAGGAGGGGCGGCTGTTCAACGGCCTGATGCTGGTGACCGGCGCAGTGCGAGTCGACGGCAACAGCGAATTCGGTATCGAGGTAAGCCCGTCGTGGGCGGTCGCGATACCGCTTGAGCGATGGGGCGTGACGCTGCGTGGCAGTTACAGCGAGGGGTTTCGCGCGCCCAGCTTCAACGAGCTATTTTTTCCCGACTTCGGGAATCCGAAGCTGAATCCTGAGATCTCCAGCGAATACGACGGCGGTATCACCAAGACGTTTGGCGAGTCGTTGTCAATCACCACGACTTACTTTTCGCGCCGCGTGCATAGCCTTATCGTGGCCGAGCCGTGCACGACGTTTCCGGGATGCGTCGAGGCGGCGAACGCCGGGCGCGTCGACACCCAGGGCGTCGAGCTGGTGCCGGCGGTGCAACTGATGCGCGGGCTGGCGTTCAGCGGCAACCTGACCTACATCGACGAAACCCACGTTTCATCCTCGCCGGAAATCCGGCCGCTGCGCGTGCCCAAATGGGCAGCTTTCGCGCTGCTCACATACGCGCACAAGGCGCTATGGAACGCGAACGACGCGGTGTCGGCCAACCTCGCCTACTACTTCGTCGGCGATCGCGATGACCTCAATCCGGAAACCTCGTTGATTCAGAACCACGCCGCCTACAACCGCTTCGACCTGACGATGACCTACGAGGCCGGTATCCCCTGGCGGCTGATTCGCAACGAGCAGGTCTACGTGCGAGTGCAGAACATGCTCGACCGCCATTACGCCGAGGTGTTCGGCTTTCCTTCGCCACCGGTCAATTTCGTTGCCGGAGTGAAAATGGATTTCTAGCGATATTCGCGCCTGCTCATCCGTCGCGCGACAATTCGATCCGAAAACATTCGTCGAAGGTCGCGCGGATGCGAGTGCGGCAGGCTTCGAGCTCGGCCAGCAGGCGCGCCGCGCCGTCGGCGTCCCGGTAGCCCATCCGGCGCGCCAGCGGACCCAGGCTGTCGGGCGCGGTCGAGAGCGCCCAGGCGGCCTGGTCGGTCTCGATGCGCAGCCGGTTCTCCAGCCGCGAGAGGAAACGGTAGTCGGCTTCCAATTGAGTGGCCGCGCCACGTTCGAGCAGCCCGCACTGGCCGATTGTGCGCACGAGCGCGACGGTCGCGCGGCTGGTCAGTTCCGGATGCACGTGGCCGTAGCGCAGCGCCATCATCTGGCTCAGGAATTCAACGTCGACCAGGCCGCCGCGGCCCTGCTTGATATTGAGGCGGCCACGTCCGTCAGCGCCAAGCTCATGCTCTATCCGCTGGCGCATCGCGGCGATCTCGCCGACCTCCGCGCGGCTCAGTCCGCGGCCGAATACGAATTCGCGGCGCGCCGCTTCGACCTCCGCGCCCAGCTCGGGTTCGCCCGCGATAACGCGCGCGCGCACCAGGGCCTGACGTTCCCAGACGGCCGAGGAATTGGTGCGATGGTACTCGCGAAAGCCCTCGAGCGAGGCGACCAGCGGCCCGGCGTTGCCCGAGGGGCGCAGCCGCAGATCGATCTTGTAGGCGTAGCCCTCGCGCGTGCGCGCTTCGAGCACGGCGATCAGCTTCTGCACGATTTTGGACGCGGCCACGCGGCTGCCCTCGGCCACCTCGCCGCGGTCGTGGTAGACAAAAATCAGATCGAGATCCGAGTTGTACGACATCTCGGCCGCGCCCAGCCGGCCCATCGCAACAACCGCCAGCTCGAGCGCCGGCGGAATCGGGATGCGCGCGGCCACTTCGGCCCGCGCTACCTCGAGCGCGCGGCGCACCACCACTTCGGCCAGCAGGCCAAGCTCGGCTTGCACCGCGTCGGCGTCAAGGTCGCCCGCGAGGTCCGCGATCGCTACACGCAGGAACTCCTGGTGACGGAAAGCGCGGATCGCGTCGAGGCGGCTTTCGAAGTCGGGGCTCGCCGCTAGCAGCGCGCGTAATTCTTCGTCGAGTTCGTTAAGCGAGCGCCGCGGGCGCGCGAGGTCGGAGCGCACCAGCGTGTCGATCATGTCGGGATGGCGAATGAAAATCGTCGAGAGGTAAGCGCTGGAAGCGAACAGGCTCAGCACCACGCGGCGGGTTGCCGGGTGCTGCTCGAGCAGCTCCAGAAAGGAGCTGCGCGCGCCGATTGCGGCGATGAACCAGGCGAGGTTCATCAGCGCGAGATCGGGATCGGCGAGCTCGCGAATCTCGTCCAGCAACAGCGGGCCGAGGCGCTCCAGCAGCTCGCGCCGGCGCGGCGCGCCCGCCGCGATCGCATGTTCAGGGCCGCGCGCCAGCAGCATCAGATGCCCCGCGCTCTCCGCGGGCCGCGCGAAGCCGAGCGCGTGCAGCCTCGACGCCGAGTGCTGCGGATCGAGCGCCGTGCGCCACGCGCGCTCGGCGGCTTCCGAAGCCGCGCGGCCGCCGCGATCCTCCGCGGCGCCCAGCATTTCGCGGAACTGCGCCGCGACCAGTCGGCGATGGTGGTCGAGTTCGGCTTCGAAACGCGCCCGCGCGCCGGCGTCCTTGCCGCGGCCCATCCGCGCCGCCAGCGCACGCCGGACCGCGTCGCCGGCGGGCAGCACGTGAGTCTGGAGCGCGGCGACAACTTGCAGCTTGTGTTCGACGTCGCGCAAAAAGAGATAGGCGGCCGCGAGTTCGCGGGCGCGGGCGGGGTTGAGGTAGCCGAGCGCACCGAGACGCTCGAGCGCCGCCAGGGTCTGGGCGCTTCGCAGGCGCGGATCGCGTCCGCCGTAGACCAGGATGAGCGCCTGCACGATAAATTCTAGCTCGCGAATTCCGCCGTAGCCGAGCTTGATGTTGCGGATGACCAGGTCGGGCGCATGCAGCTCGCGCTCGATTTGAAGCTTCATCGCGCGCAACTGGTGCAGCGTGTCGAAGTCGAGGTAGCGCCGATAGACGAAGTGGCCGAGTTCGCCGAGCAGCCGTTGTCCGACCTCGAGCGCGCCGGCCACCGGGCGCGCGCGCAGCAGCGCGGCCCTCTCCCAGGTCTCGCCGAAGCTCTGGTAGAAGCTGAGCGCGCCCTCAAACGGAGTGACCAGAGGCGCGTTTCTGCCGCCCGGACGCAGCCGCATGTCCACGCGAAAACATTTTGCCGACAAGAGTTCGGTCAGCGTCTCGCCCAGCCGCGCCACCGCTTCGGCCTCGTCGCCGTCCCGGCCGTCGAAAACGTAGATCAGGTCGATGTCGGAGCTGAGGTTGAGTTCCTGCGCACCCAGCTTGCCCATCCCGAGCACGCAGAACTCGCCTGCCGCCGGCGCTTTGCGTCCCACGATGAGCCGCGCGCAATCGAGAGCCGCCGCGATACATTCGTCGGCAAGGCGCGACATCGCGCGCATCGTCGCCGCCACGTCGAACCGGCCGACCAGGTCGGCGATCGCGACTTGCAGAAACAGGCGCTGCTTGAATTCGCCAAGCCGGCGCGCGGCTTCCTGCCGATCCGCGCTGGCGCCGGCGGTGAAGCGGATGGCGCTGCCGATCGACTCGACGCTTGCGCCGCGCGCCGTGCGGAAGAACTCAAGCCATCGCGGGCCCATCGTGCCGAGTCCTTGAGCGATGACCTCGGAGCCGCCCACGCATAGCGCGAGATCGTCCGCGAGCGCGGGATCGGCGAGCGCCGCTCTTAGCTCCGCCGGCGACTGTTCGACGAGCTTGAGCAGGGTTGCGAGGGCCAGGCGCTCGTCGGGCGCACGATGCGCCACCGCGGCCGTGGCCGCGGCGGCGAGATGCGGATCGCCGAGCAGGCGCGCCAGCTGCGCCGCCAGATCGCGAAGCTCGGGCGCGAGCACAACCGTTTCGGGCATCGTCAATCACAATAGCAGAGCCTCGCGCCGGGGCGCGCGATGGCGGCGGCGGTCCCGGCAACGGCCGAGTCGTACGCGATGGCAGCATGGCTTGATGCGATGCTAGACTGCGGCAGACTGCGCCGGGAGGTTCGTCAGATGATCGTTCTGTACACGACCGAGCGCGATTATCCGTGGGGCACGTTGCGTTCCACGCACGCGAGCAAGACCAAAGTGGTGCTCGAGGAAAAGCGCATCCGCTATCGGATCGAAAATTTGCGTCCCGGCGATCTCTGGAAAAAGCCGCCCGAGATGCTGGCGCGCCATCCGCTGGGCAAGGTCCCGTATATCGAGGACGAGGGCGTGACGCTCTTTGACTCGACCGTGATCGACGAATATCTCGACGATCGCTACGGACCGCCCCGTTTGCTGCCCGACGAGGCGCTCGCGCGCGCGCAGGTGCGGCAACTCGAGCAGTTCGCCGACGAGGCGCTACTGGCCGGCGATCTGCCGCCGATCTGGATGGCTTACTGGAGCGATCCCGACAAGCGCGACGCCGAGCGCATGGAGAAAGGACGCGAGGGACTGCGGCATCGCGATCTTCCGTTTATCGAAAGAGTGCTCGGCGAGGCGCCCACCGGCGGATGTCTGCGCGGCGGCTTTTCGATGGCCGACGTGCCGATGATGGTGCTGGCGATGGTGCTCGAAGTCGATCAGCTGGCGCTGGACGAATTTCCCCGCGTCGAGCGCTACCTGCGGGAATTGCGCCTGCGGCCGAGCTATCGCGCGATAAGCCCGCGCACCAAAGTCGCCGAGGCGAGCGAGCTACGCTGAGCGCAGGTTCGCGGAGTCGAAGGAACTAGCGCGGTCCTCCGCGCGGGATAGGCTGACCGCCTTAAGACTTGTTGCCGCGATGCGTGGCGGCCGCCGCGCTGCGGCGATGCGTGTCGGAAACCCGCCTTACCTGACCGTGATGATGGTGTAAGCGGAAGTGATGGATGATGCGCCGCAGAATCGGCGATGAGGCCGGCGGTGGCGGAGCTTCCTCGCTTTCGATTCCGGGGAAATACTTGTCCTGGTATCGATATACCTGGTCGGCGGCCAGGAACTCGGCGTAGTAGTTCTTGACCGCGAATCCGAAGTGCTCGCCGGTGTAGTTCTGCACGATCTTCACGTAGTCGCTGCCGAATTCAGAAGCCGCACGCTCCATCCCGGCCGTCCCATAATTATAGGCGGTAATCGCGAGCGGCCAGCTTCCCAGCGCCTGGTAGTTCGATTGCAGAAGCTCCGCGGCCGCCTGCGTCGAACGCGCCGGGTCGAGCCGATCGTCGCGATAGCGCGTGATCTTCAGGAACTCGCGCCCGGTGGAACGAGTGAATTGCCAGATTCCCAAGGCGCCGGCGCTCGAGCGCACACGCGCCGAGAATCCCGATTCGACTGACGCCAGCGCCACCAGCTCCGCCGGCAGCCCGTTGCTCGTAAACACCTGCTCCATCCTGGGCCGATAGTAACGGCTGCGCAGGAGCGAATCATGAAACGGCTCGCAAAGCCCCTGCTGCACGCGCAAATTCTGCGCCGCTCGCGCATAGGCCGACGGCGGCTGCCCCTTGAACATCGCGGCGACATGCTGCTCTTCCCATCCGACCGCCTGCTGCCCCGTGGCCAGACGGTTCAGGATGTCGCCATACTTGGCCTTCAGGTAGGCGTTGGCCCACTCGACCTCTTCGCCGGTCGGAGCGCCGTCGCCCGGCATATGAAATTTCTGGTAGACCAGCGAGACATTGTCGCGGTCGTGAACGACGAAGTCCCGCTCGCTCCAGTAGGTGAAGGCTTTGACCCAGAAATCGATGTTGGGCTCGATCGCGGCGGGACGTGGGAAGGGCGAGACCCGAGTACTGACTCGCGCGCTTTCGACCTCGCTCGCTGCTCGGGCGGCCGCGCGCGGCAAACCAGCCATCAGTATGGCCATCGTGGCGGCCACTGCCGCCCGGCTGATTTGCCCAGTTGCTCGGTTTGTTCTCGGCATCTACGCCCTCTGCCGCTACCATCACTCGCAAGGTCCGCGCGCGGCTTCCCCCCGCTCGGCGGCCGATATCAAGACATATTAACTATGCTTATGAGCTAAGGTAGTCAACAAAATGCTTTAACGTATCAACGCGAATCACCTGCAAATCCCCTGGCTTGCAACGCTACGCTTCTTATAGGTGCCCGAAGATCGATGAATGCGCGAACTGGCGCTGGCAACAGTGGCGGCTTGAGTTGGGTTTGCATGCGCAGCTAAGCTCGCGATCGAAGCATCTACGTGGACGAAATTGAAATAGTTCCGCTGCGGCATCCGCTGGCCGCGTCCATCAGGGTCCCCGGTTCCAAGAGCATCACTAACCGCGCGCTGTTGCTGGCCGCGATGGCGAAGGGGCGTTCGACCATTTCCGGCGCGGGCCTGAATGACGACACGCGCCGGATGGCGGCCGCGCTCGGCACGCTCGGCTTCGAGCTTGCTGTCGACGAAGCGGCGGCGCGAATTGTCGTGGACGGGCGCGGCGGCGCGATACCTGCGCGCGGCGGAGAGTTGGACGCCGGAGGCGCGGGCACGGCGATGCGCTTTCTGCTCGGCTTTCTGACGCTGGGGCGCGGACGTTTCCGGCTCGACGGCAACCAGCGGATGCGCGAGCGTCCGATCGGCCCGCTGCTCGATGCGCTGGTGGCGCTCGGCGTCTCGGTGCGCGCCGAGCGGGACAACGGATGTCCGCCGGTGCTAATCGAGATAGGCGAAGGCGGCGTGCGCGGCGGCGCCGCGCGAGTCGACGCCGCGGTTTCCTCGCAATTCGTCTCGGCGCTGCTGATGCCGGCGCCGCTTTGGCCGCAGGGGCTCGCGCTCACCGTCATCGGCGACGCCGCGCGCCCGTTCATCACGATGACGCTCGGGCTGATGCAGCGATGGGGCGCGAGCGCGACGATGAGCGGCAGTGAAATCGTCGTGCCTGGCGGTCAGCGCTACGCGGCGCAAAAAAATTTCGAGGTCGAACCCGACGCTTCGAGCGCCAGCTACTTCGCTGCGGCGGCCGCGCTGGTCGGCGGCAGCCTCGTGCTGGACGGCCTCCGCGCCGACTCGGTGCAGGGCGATATCGAGTTTATGAAGCTGCTGGAGCGGATGGGCGCGCGCGTCGAATGGCGCGAGGACGGCGTGAAAGTGAGCGGCAGCGGAAAAATTCTCAGCGGCGTCGATGTCGCGATGGGTGGGATGCCGGACCTGGTGCCGACGCTCGCCGCGATCGCCCCGTTTTGTTCGTCGCCTACGCGGATTCGCGGCGTCTCTTTCATCCGCCATCACGAAAGCGACCGCCTGCGCGCGCTCGCCACCGAGCTTAAGCGCCTCGGCGCCTCGGTCCACGAATGCGAGGACGGGATGCTGATAGAGCCGTCGCGGATTGGCGCGGCGGCGGTGGAGACCTACGACGACCATCGGATCGCGATGGCGTTCGCGGTGGCGGGGCTGAAGACCGCCGGTATCCGGATCAGGAATCCCGGATGCGTCTCCAAGACCTACCCGGATTTTTTCCGCGACCTCGCCCGGCTATCAAACCCGCAAATGTAGCCGGCGATCCGCTGGAGGGCGCAGGCGAAGCGATGGTAATCCGGGACGCAAATGTCGACGACCTTTCCGCGATAGTTGCCATCTATAACGCCGCCATCCCTGGACGGATGGCGACCGCCGACCTCGAGCCGATCAGCGTGGATAGCCGCCGCCAATGCCGGAAAAGCGCTTTTTGCCCGATTGCCGCAATCGCGGCGCAACGCCGACATAGCTCGCGATGGCGCCAGGGCTGCGAAAGCGTGCCGGATCTCCGAGTTCCGCGATAAGACAAGCGGCGGTTAACGTGGCTTCGTCAATACTACGAGCGCCTTCGGGCAGCGGGCAAACCCGGCAAGGTCGCGGTCATCGCAGCTGCGAAAGCTGCTTGCAGCGGTCTGGAGCGTGGCTGTTCACCGCCGCCCCTTCGTTCCGTACGTATCTCCAATATCAGCCAGATGCCAATCCTGACTGCGGGGCACCTCAACCCTTGGTTGCGAAGCTGTTGTGAATGACTGGTCAGGCCGAGAAAGGCGCCGAGGCCGTCCGAAGCAGGAAGAACCTGAGGGGACCTTCGCCGTCGTCTGCGGTGCAAATCGAAGAACGCCCACCGGACGACCCGGCTGTGCGGGCTGGGTGATTGCCGTCGGATTCACAGCGCTGCCGATCGCGATCGGACCAAGGTCCGATAGACCTCGGGTTGGTTCGGCTTTAGCCTTAGGAAATCTTTAAGAAGGAGTTTCGTATGTATTTCACGAGCGATTCTTTGCTGCCCGAGAATCAAGAGCCTCTGATCATCACAGTGGCGCCGTATGGGCCGCAATGGCTTCCGAGCGACTACCCGGAAGACATCCCCGTGACTTGGGAGCAACAGACTCAAAAGGCCGTCGATTGCTTCAACGCGGGCGCGACGGTGCTGCACTTCCATGTCAGGGATCCAAAGACCGGCCACGGCTCGAAAAATTTCAACGAGTTCAACGAGCAGATTGCGCGGCTGCGAAAGGCCGTACCGAAGATGATCATCCAAGTCGGAGGGTCGATTTCGTTCGCTCCGGCCGACGATCACGAAAAGGCGCATTGGCTCGGTTACGACACACGGCACATGCTCACCGAGCTCAATCCGAAACCGGATCAAGTCACGATCGTGGTAGGCAGCACGCAGATGAACATCCTCGACCTCACGACGCCGGACGATGTCCAGGGGACGCAGCTCGCGAATCCCGCAATGCAGGCCGCGTATCAGAACATGGTCGCTGACGCGACACCCGAATTCTACGTCGAGCATCTTAAGCGCCTACGCAAGAACGGGGTCCAGCCGATGTTCGCTATGGCCCACGTCCACACCCTCGAAGCGATAGAGCATCTCATCCGCACCGGCGTGTACATGGGGCCGCTGAATCACACCATGACGGCCATCGGCGGGGCCGGCGGCTGCGGCCGCAATCCTTTCGACTTCATGGAATGGGTGCGTCGCTCGCCCCACGGCTCCGTCGCGACGTACGAGTCGCTCTGGCGGACAGTGGCACCATACGCGGCCATGGCGGTTGCGCTCGGCATCCATATCCGGGTCGGTCTCGAAGACAATATGTGGCGGCGCAAGGGTGAGCGCATGACTTCGGTGCAACAGGTCGAGCAGGTAGTGCGAATCGCGAAGGAATTGGGACGCAAGGTCGCGACCGCGGACGAAGCGCGCCAGATCCTAAAAATTGGCACCTGGTACAACAGCCCGGACGAGACGTTGGCCAATCTGGGCCTGCCGCCCAACCGCAAGGATGGTCAACTGGGCTTCATCGTCAAGGAGACCGACGGACGACTGCATCCGCCGGTCAGTGGATCCGATGGGCACCCGATAGCGGGGCAGTTCGCCGCCAAGTAGCGCGAGTCCGCCAGCAGCCACGTGAGGGCGAATGTGCCGCAGGGTCTTCCATCTCAGCGTGACGGAAGACCCTGCCGCGTCGCGCGCATCACGAAGGCAGTATTCGCTGACAATCGTTCACATCGCGGCCTTGCTTCCGGCCTCGGAGTCATGGCGTTGATCGAGATGATTTTTCGAGAATAAAGCCCAGAGGAATGGCGATGTCCGAATTTGTCGAAGCCGCACGAGTGGACCAGATCCCACCGGGAACGGGCACCACGGTCAAAGTCGCCGACAAGGAAATCGCTATTTTCAACGTCGATGGTAACTTTTATGTGATGGGCGACTCGTGCCCGCACGCCGGCGCATCTCTTGGATCGGGCAAACTAAGCGGCAGGATCGTCACCTGCCGCGCGCACGGCCTTCGATACGATGTGACGACCGGCCAGGTTACCACTGGCGGATTTGGCGTTGCGTCCTATCCGGCGAAAGTTGTGGACGGAAAGATCCTAGTCGCAGTCGAGTAGAAGCTGCTATGGAGGCAAGCGTGAAGTTGAAAGACAAGGTCGCCCTGGTCACCGGCGGCGGGCAAGGCTTGGGCAAATCGATCGCGCTGGCGATGGCAAAAGAGGGCGCGAGTGTCGCCATCTGCGATATCAACACAGACACACTGGCCGAGACCACGAAAGAGATCGAAGGACTCGGCCGGCCGAGTCTCGGACTTCGCTGCGACGTGTCGTCGAGCGAGAGCGTGCAGCAGATCTTTTCAGCGATCCGGGAGCGATTCGGCACCTTGCACATTCTGGTCAACAACGCCGCCTTGAATCCGACGTCGCCCGGAGATGAAGAGCGCCGTAACCGTCTCTATGCGTACCAGACGGCTCCGATGGCGCGGCAGTCGCTCGCAATTGTTACGAGCATGACCGACAATGACTGGCTGCGGTTCTGGGGCGTCAACGTCAACGGGGGTGTTCTACTGCACGCGGGAAGCGTTGCGGCTGATGGAGCCGCAACGCTACGGCAAGATCATCAACATCGCCTCGATAGCGGGCATATCAGCGGCCAGCGCTCACCAGCCAGGTTACGCGGCGAGCAAGGCGGCCGTCGTATCGTTCACGAAGACCTGCGCGCTGGACGTTGCCGGAGCCAATATCTATGTGAACGCGATTGCATGCGGCGGAGTGCTCACGCCGCCATTCGAGGCCTATCTCGCCAAGGCGACCGAGGAGCAGAAACGGAACCTCTATCAACTTATTCCACTCGGCCGTCTGGGCATGCCTGAGGAATATGCATCGCTCGCGGTTTACCTGGCGTCGGACGAGCATTACCTGGTCGGCCAAATCATCAGTCCGAACGGCGGCGCCGTTATCTAAGCAAAGACCATCTTTGAAAAAAATATGGCAAGAGCGAAATCCGCGGGAGCCGAACCCGATCTCGCGACCAGACTGGATCTTGAGCGAACGCATATCGCCTACGAACAGTCGATGATGACGTGGATCCGGACGGCCATAACATTGATTACTTTCGGCTTCACCATCTACAAGTTTTTTCAGCTCGAGCTGCCGGGCCGCGCCGAGAAGTCTCGCCTGCTGGGGCCTCGCGAGTTTGCACTTATATTGGTTGCTCTGGGTCTCATTTCGCTGGCGATGGCGACGCTGGAGCATCGGCGCAGTCAGCGACTCCTCAAGCAGCAGTGGTCTGACGCACCCCGGTCGTTGGCGCTATGGCTGGCCGCCATGATCTCGATTCTCGGAACTTTAGCTTTTCTTGTAATGATCTTTCGGCAGTAACCCATTTCGAGTGAGGAGACCGCAATGACCACCAAAGACCAAACACGTGAAACAGGCCCTTGGGACGCGGCGGTGGCGCAACTGCGCGATTGGGACCCAGCGTGGGCAGAGACCTGCGTCAAGATGTCCACCAATCCATGGAGCAGCGGTGTTTTGCCGCAGAAGACGGTCGAGTTAATCGGCGTTGCGCTGAACGCTTCTTGTACGAATCTCAATCCCGACGGAACTCGGCGGCACATTCGCGCCGCCCTCGAAGCAGGTGCGAGCCGGGAAGAGATCTTGATGGCGCTTAAAGCTGCCTTCGGACCTGCGATCCATTCGTGCAGCCTAGGCGCCCCGATTCTTCTAGAAGAGGCGAAAGCGGCCGGGGTCATACCGGTGCGCAACGCGAATCCTCCGCCCACCCCCGCGTGCGATAAGATGCGGGCGGTTGGTCAATGGAATGAAGCATGGAATCCCTTCTTTGAACTCGATCCGGTATGGACCGATGAGTTCATGGCAGTAGGGATGGGCCTTTACGGCAGTGGGGTGATGACACCCAAGCTTATCGAGCTTTTGAGTATTGCCCTTGACGCGTCATTTACGCACATGTACGCGCCAGGAGTTCGACGTCACATCAAGGCGGCGCTGAAGCTGGGCGCGACGATGGAAGAAATTATGGAGGTGCTGAAGTTGTGCGTCGTGCAGGGAGTCCAGTCATGCAATCTGGGCGTGCCGATTCTCGCAGAGGAGATCGCTAGGCTTTCAGCGACACGCAAGGAGCCATAGTTCCTGTCATGAATCGTACTTTTCGTGCCCGGCTTACAACCGCGTCCGCGTCGATCGAGGGGGGACTGTTCGGTTTGATACGCGAGATGGCGCCGGTAGTGCTTTTCTTCTTCTTTGCGTTTCTCCTGATCTTCGTAATCTTCAAGCTCTTCGTTTCGCAGTACGAGATCGAGTTCTCCGCCTTCAGCAGAGCGGCGGTCGCAGCACTGATTCTGGGCAAGGTAATCCCCTTGCTCGACTGGGCGCAATCCGGCTACCGCTTCGATACCCATCGCCGAGCCATCGTGATTGCAGGCAAGACCTTCATCTATGGTCTGGTCGTGATCATCCTCGGGATCGGTGAAAAGCTTTTTCACAGTGTTCGCGAGGCGGGCAGTCTTCAAGACGGGATCAGTCTTGTAGTGGCTAACGCAAATTTAGATCGCTTCCTCGGCTTGGTACTGCTCATTAGCTTGCTGGTCGGATCGTTTCTGGTGATGCAGGAGATTAGCCGAGCGATGGGCAAAGGAGCGTTGTTCAGGCTGTTCTTCGAGCCGCCGCTGGACAAGCCGAGACCGCAATCTCTGGCGGAGTGAAGAGCGGATTTCGATCAGCGCGATGTCAGAAACTTTGGCAAGGTAGCTGTCATCCCAGTCTGTACGAAAGCTGCTCGCGCCGGTCTCGAGTATGGCTACTCGCAGCCGACCCTTCATCGCGCCGTTTTTCCAATCCGTAGGACGGCCAACGCAATTCTTGACGCACTCCACGGTATCTAGTGCGAGAAAATGCGGCGGGAGTCGGCGACGTCGTGGCGCGCCCGGAGCACCATCACCGATTGCTTCTCTTCATCGTAGTTCGAATCGAACATGCTCATCTGCGAGAGCCGCTCTTCGGCCTCGCGCAGTGCGGTCTCGTCGGTGGGCGCGACCTGCGCGGGCGGCTCGGCGCTTTGCGCTAGCGCCGTCATCACGCCGTCCTTGACCTCAACCAGCCCGCCCGTGACCAGGTACTCGAGCGTCTGCCCGTCCGCAGTCCGGATCGTCAGCAGGCCGGGCACCAGCGAAGTGATGTAGTTGACATGATCGGCGAGCACGCCGAACTCGCCGAGCGGATTTACCGCGTTGACCTGTTCCGCCTGACCGTCGAATAGCACGCCGGTCGGCGTCACCAGTTTGAATGCGAACGTCGTCGCCATCGCGCTTCGCTACCGCTCCCCGATTCCCTGCTGTGCCGCTTCGCCGCCGACAGCGGCGCGCTCAGCGCGCCTCGCCGCGCGCGAGGCGCTCGGCCTTGGCGCGTGCGTCGTCGATCGTGCCGACCAGGTAGAAGGCTTGCTCGGGCAGGTCGTCGCATTTGCCGTCGAGAATTTCGGCGAAGCCGCGCACGGTTTCCTTGCGCGGCACGTAAGCGCCCGGGATGCTGGTGAACGGCTCCGCGACATGCATCGCCTGCGAGAGAAAGCGCTCGACGCGGCGCGCGCGCGCGACCACCAGCTTGTCGTCGGCGGACAGCTCGTCCATCCCGAGGATCGCGATGATGTCCTGGAGGTCCTTGTAGCGCTGGAGAATTTGCTGCACCCGGCGCGCGACGTCGTAATGTTCCTGGCCGACGACCTGCGGGTCGAGGATACGCGAGGTCGAGGCCAACGGATCGACCGCGGGAAAAATTCCCTTCTCGAAAATTTTGCGGTCGAGCGCGGTGGTCGCGTCGAGATGGGTGAACGTGGTCGCCGGCGCCGGGTCGGTGTAGTCGTCGGCGGGGACGAAGATCGCCTGCACCGAGGTGATCGCGCCCTTCTTGGTCGTCGTGATGCGCTCTTCCAGTTCGCCGAGGTCGGTGCCGAGCGTCGGCTGGTAGCCGACCGCGCTGGGCATGCGGCCCAGCAGCGCGGAGACTTCCGAGTTGGCCTGCACGAAACGGAAGATGTTGTCGACAAAGAACAGCACGTCGCGTCCCTCTTCGTCGCGGAAGTATTCGGCCACGGTGACGCCGGTCAGCGCCACGCGGGCGCGCGCGCCGGGCGGTTCGTTCATCTGGCCGTAGACCAGCGCGGTCTTCGAGAGCACGCCGGATTCCTGCAATTCGCGGTAGAGGTCGTTGCCCTCGCGCGAGCGCTCGCCCACGCCGGCGAACACCGAGACGCCGCCGTGCTGCTTGGCGACGTTGTTGATGAGCTCCATGATAGTGACGGTCTTGCCCACGCCGGCGCCGCCGAAAAGCCCGATCTTTCCGCCGCGCGCGTAGGGGCAGATGAGGTCGATGACCTTGATGCCGGTTTCGAGAATCTCGGCCTCGGTGGCCTGTTCGTCAAAAGCGGGCGGATCGCGATGGATCGGCATCTGGTGCGGCGCGTTGAGCGCCGCGCCTTCATCGACCGGCTGGCCGATCACGTTGATCAGGCGGCCGAGAGTTTCGGGACCGACCGGCACCGTGATCGGGTTGCCGGTGTCGCTGACCGGCATCCCGCGCACCAATCCCTCGGTCGCGTCCATCGCGATGCAGCGCACGGTGTTTTCGCCGAGGTGCTGCGCAACCTCGAGCACGAGGTTGCCCTCGCGGTCGCCGAGCGCGGGGTTGGAGACGCGCAGCGCGTTGAAGATTGACGGCAGCGAGCCGTTGCGAAATTCGACGTCGACGACGTTGCCCAGAACCTGGCTGATGCGGCCTGTTGATGTTTCACTCATAGCTTACGATTTTCCTGGCGAATTCTTGTCGCGGCGCGTGCCGGTCAGGCCCTTAAAGCCTCGGCGCCGCCGACTATGTCCATCAGTTCCGTGGTGATCGTGGCCTGGCGCGCGCGGTTCATCTCCAGCGTCAGCCGCTCGATCATGTCGGCGGCGTTGTTGGTCGCGCTGTCCATCGCGGTCATCCGCGCGCCCTGCTCGCTCGCTTCGGCCTCGAGCAGGGCATGAAAAATCGAATCCTCAAGGTAGCCGCGCAACACCACCGGCACCAGTTCGGGCCGGCTCGGCTCGACCAGGTAGTCGACCGGCGCGGCCATCTCGCCCGCGCCATCTTCAGGTTTCTCCTCGCGCACCGGCAGCAGCCGCTCGTAGGTTGGCCGCTGCGAGAGCGCCGAACGGAATTCGCTGTAGATGAGCCCGGTCTCGCTGACCTCGCCCGCGCGATAGTCGGACAGCATCCGCGAGGCGAGGTCCTGCGCGAGTCCGAACGTCGCCAGGTGCGGATTGTTGATCCGCTGATGAGCGATCTCGTGCCCGGCGCGGCGCAGATGGTCAAGCGCCTTGCGCCCGACGGCGTAAAACTTGACCTTCATTCCGTCGCGCTCGGCGCGCCGCGCTTCGTCCTCCGCCGCGCGCATGATGTTGGCGTTGTAACCGCCGCAGAGTCCCCGGTCCGAGCCAATCACGACGACCAGTGCCTCGCGTTTGGCGTCTTCGGCCGGGCCGAGCGCGGCCCGCTCGGTCGCGAACAGCGAATCGGCGATGCGCACGAGCGCCTGATGGTAGGCGCTCGCGTTCTGCAACGCTTCCTGCGCCCGGCGCAGGCGCGCCGCGGCGACCAGCTTCATCGCGCGCGTGATCTGCTGGGTCGATCTGACCGACGAAATCCGCCGGCGGATTGCCTTGAGCGACGCCATCGTTGGTTTAGGTGTCCCCGCGCCTCGCCGCGGCGGCTAAGCCCGGGCCGCTCCATTGCCCTGTGTCGCCGCGCCCTGCGAGGCAGCCCCCTGTGAGGCGATGAAAGTCTGCTGGAACTGATCGATCGCGGCGCGCAGGCGCTTGCGCAGATCGTCGGACAACTCGCGCTTGGTTTTGATCTCGCCTAGGATTTCTTTTTGGCGCGAGTCGAAAAACGCGTACAGGCCGAGCTCGAAGGCCTTGATCTGCGTGATTTCGAGTTTGTCGAAATAGCCCTCGGTGGCGGCGAAGATGATCAGCACTTCCTTCTCGATCGGGAGCGGCTCGTACTGGTTCTGCTTGAGCATCTCGGTCAGCCGCTCGCCGCGATGGAGCAGGCGCTGGCTGGCCTGGTCGAGGTCCGAGCCGAACTGCGCGAACGCCGCCATCTCGCGGTACTGCGCGAGGTCGAGCTTCAGCGTGCCGCCGACCTGCTTCATTGCCTTCACCGCGGCCGAGAAGCCGACGCGCGAAACCGACAAGCCCACGTTCACGGCCGGCCGGATGCCCGAGTAGAAGAGGTCGCTATCGAGCACGATCTGGCCGTCGGTAATCGAGATCACGTTGGTCGGAATGTAGGCCGAGACGTCGCCGGCCTGGGTCTCGATAATCGGGAGCGCGGTCAGCGAACCGGCGCCGTCGGCGTCGCCCATTTTGGCCGCGCGCTCGAGCAGGCGCGAATGCAGATAGAAGACGTCGCCCGGATAAGCCTCGCGCCCCGGCGGCCGGCGCAGCAGCAGCGAGAGCTGGCGATAGGCCTGCGCGTGCTTGGAGAGATCGTCGTAAATTAGCAGTGAGTGGCGCCCGGAGTCGCGGAAATACTCGCCCATCGTGCAGCCGCTATACGGCGCGATAAATTGCAGCGGGGCGGCTTCTGAAGCGGTCGCCGCGACCACCGTGGTGTATTCCATCGCGCCGTAACGGTTGAGCTTGTCGACCACCTGGGCGACGGTCGAGCGTTTCTGCCCGATCGCGACGTAGAAACACTGCACGTTCTGGCCGCGCTGGTTGATGATCGCGTCGAGCGCGATCGCGGTCTTGCCGGTCTGGCGGTCGCCGATAATCAGCTCGCGCTGGCCGCGCCCGATCTGCAGCATCGAGTCGATCGCTTTTATCCCGGTCTGCAGCGGCTCCTTGACCGGCTGGCGGCGGATGATGCCCGGCGCCTTTATTTCGATCCGCCGCTGCTCGGCGGCCTTGATCGGTCCCTTGCCGTCGATCGGCTGGCCGAGCGCATTGACCACGCGCCCGAGCAGCGCTTCGCCGACCGGAACTTCGGCGATACGGCTGGTGCGCTTGACCTCGTCGCCCTCGCGAATCGCCTGCGGATCGCCGAACAGCGCCGCGCCGACGTTGTCCTCCTCGAGGTTGAGCACCATGCCGAAAATTCCGTGCGGGAATTCCAGCAGCTCGCCCAACGCCGCGTTTTGCAGGCCGTAGATGCGCGCGATACCGTCGCCGCATGAGAGCACGCGGCCGGTTTCGCTCACGGTTACCGAGCCTTCGAAGCCCTTGATCTCGTTGCGGAGAATATCGCTGATTTCGGATGGTCTGATTTCTGCCATAGCAGTTAGGTTTTTTGGGCCGCCTCAGCCCACCAGCCGGCGCTCGGCTTCGCTAAGCCGCGTGGCCAGACTGCCGTCGTAGATTTTTCCCTCCAGCTCGGCCACGACGCCGCCGAGCAACGCTTGGTCTACTTTCACGGTCGCGATCACGGTCTTGTGCACCATCGTTTCGAGCCCGCGCACCACCGCCGCGATATCCTCGGGCTTCGGCTCGCGCGCGAAAGTCAAAGTCGCGCGCGAGCGGCCGACCAGCACGTCGAGCTGATCCTGGTAGGACTGGGAGACCGCGGTAAGATCGGCGATCCGCCCGTGGCGCGCCACTACCACCGCCAGCGAGCGCAGCGGGTAGCTCAAATCGAGCCGCTCCGCGATCTTCGCCATCGCCTCGATTCGCGCCTCGTGCGAGATTTCAGGCGACGCGAGCCGAAAGGCGATTTCAGGAGCGTCCGCGATCCGCGCCAAGCGTTCGAGCTCGGTGCCCCACGTCTCCAACTGGCCGCGATCCTCGGAGAGCCCGAGCAGCGCGCGCGCGTAACGCTTGGCGACTCGGGAGCCCTTCACCGATGCGCCTCTTGCGCGAGTTTTTCCTCGAAGCCGCGAAGCAGGCGCGCCTGGTCGTCGTCGCTGAAGCTCTTGACCATCAGCTCGCGCGCGAGCTTCCCGGTGGTCTTGGCGAGCATCGCGCGCACGCGGCGCTGGGCGGCTTCAGTTATCGCGTTGCCGGTAAGCTCGGTATCGCGGACGATACGCTCGGCGGTTTCACGCGCCATCTCGCGGATCCGATTCGCGATGTACGCGGTTTCGGCGTCCAGGTCGGCACGGAGCTGCTGCTTTTCGGCCTCCAGCCGGGACATCCGCTCAGACGCGCGATTGGCCAGCTCCCGCGCTTGCTTGAGAGTCGCCTCGGCGCGTGCGAAAGTCTCTCTGATACCGCCGGCACGATCGGCAAAAAACTTGCGGGTCGGCGGACCCGCGTAGTGCACGAGGATCCACACGAACGCGGCGAAGTTGATCACGTAGAAAAGCAGCGACAGCCATGAGCCGCGGCCCGCTGCCGCCTCGCCACCGCCCTCGGCGCACCATCCCGCCGCAGGCAGGAGCAAACCTGCGCAGGTCAATCCGAATCCGAAAGCGCTACGCTTGCCGATAACGCTACGCATGGCGATCGACCTGCGTTTTATGGCGATTACGCTAAGCTGCATGGCTCAGTTGTTCGAGGTTTCTCGTGCGTCTGCCGCCGCGCCGTCCACCGGACGGCCCAGAACTCGCCCTGCGAGCTCCACGGCGAGAACCTGGCTGAGTTGCTCGAGTTCGCGCTCGCCTGCCCGCAGTTCATTTTCAATTCCGGCTCTTACGCGCTCCAGGGCGCTGTGGGCCTCGGTCTTGGCCTCCTCGATTACACGCGCGGCGTCGGCCTCGGCCTTGCGCCGCTCGGCCTCGCGCACGGCCAGCGCCTCGCGCCGCAATTCCGCCAGTTGACGGTCGCGCTCCTGGCCGGCAGCTTTCTCCTCCTTGAGCAGTTGCTCCGCGCGCGCGCTCAGGTCCTTGAGCTTGTTTTCGCGATCGCTGAGCAACTGGAGGAAAGGGCCGAAAAAAAGTCGATCGAATATAAACCAGAAAACGAGGAATGACACAATCAGGGTAAAGAAAATTCCCCAGTCGGGCGGAATATGCATTTTACGGCGTCTCCCGTGCGGGATGGATTGATGGATTATGGTCTCGACCGGCGCGAAAGGCCACCGGAGGCGGGTTGTCGGTCCGGCCGGACCGGACTCGCACACGGACCGGCCTCACAGGCTGACCGGACTCGCCGGACTGACCGAGCCGACCGGAGTTCGGCTGTCAGGCCTGTTTCTGACCTCCGGCCTGCGCCACCATGCGCTCTTCCTTGGGAAACACGGTGAGCTTGCGATCCTCGCGCGCACCCTCGGGCTGCATCGCGCAATGGCCTTCGAACACGGCGCCCTCGTGCACCACCAGCACCGGCGCGGTAAGGTTGCCGAGCACCTTGGCCGAGGGGCGAATTTCGATCCGCTGGCTGGCGGTTATATCTCCGCTGACCTTGCCTGCCACGATCACCGAGGCTGCCTTGATTTGCGCGGTCACGACGGCGCTCTCGCCGACCATCACGCTGTCCTTGGCGGTGATTTCGCCGTCGACCTGACCGTCGATCCGGGCGGGTCCTTCGAAACTGAGCTTGCCGCTCACCTTGCAGCCCTGGTCCAGGTAGGCGCGCGCCTCCAGCGGAGCAGCCGCCGTCTGGCGTGGCGGCGCGACCCGGCCTTCGGGCGTCGGCGCCGGCGGTGGCACCGGGACGGCCTGCGTCGGCCTCATGGACTGATCGGGTCGAACGTTCTTTTCCGGTTCTTTATTGAAAAGCGCCATTTCACCACTCCCCTCGAGAACGCAGCCCACGGCCGCACGCCGCATAGTTTAGGCTTCGCTCATAGCCAATACAAATGACGGAGTCAATTTGATTGCCACGCTTCGCTTCCCGGCAGGTCAACGAATTGTTCAAGAATGGCTGATATAGGCTAAAGCGCGCAACCGTTCATCGAGGCGGGACTCCACAAAGCCCCGTGGCGAGCTGCAGGTGAGCCTAAAGGCGCCCGAAATTCCGCCGACGTGCGGCGCTTATCGTAACGATTGTCTCGATGCTATGCTGGCGGCGGTAATCTGACCCTTATTTGACATTGCTCCAACCAAACGAGGAAGCCATGGCAGGAATTCCAGAGAAGTATATCGATCTCCTATCCCCCAGCAAAAAGGCCTTCGCAAATCTCGCGACCTTGATGAAGGACGGCTCGCCGCAGGTCACGCCGGTATGGCTGGACTTTACCGACGGGATGATCCGCGTGAACACGGCGCGCGGCCGCGTGAAGGATCGCAACCTGAAGGTCGGCTCGCGCGTCGCGCTCTCGATTCAGGATCCTGAGAACCCGTACCGCTATGTGCAGATCCGCGGCAAGGTTACGAAGGAAACCGAGCAGGGCGCCGACGCCCATATCGATTCGCTGGCCAAGAAGTACATGGGCGTCGATTCGTATCCGTACCGCAATGCCGCCGAAAAGCGCGTCATCTATTACATCGAGCCAACATCGGGGCAAGGCATGAACTAAGCCGGGCATTACCCGGTTCAGTTCGACATGGTGAGTTATGAGCCTGGATCGGCGGCAATGGGACCGCCGATCCAGAGGGCTGTTGCGCGCAGGTGAAACGGAGCGCGCCGCGGCGCGATTCGATGCGTCCCCGTGGGTCGCTCAATGCATCGTGCGCTTATCTTCCTGCTGAATCGTGCTGCCGCAGGTCGATCCGCAGTGCGGACAGACGTATTCGTACTTGTCGCCCTCGGGCAGGATTAGCAACAGGCGCTTGCGAACCTGGACCGCGCGCTTGCACTTCGGACAGGCGAGCAGCGACGCTTCCATCCGCTCGAAGGCCGGCCTGCGATGGTCTCTGGCTCCCGGCATCGCCAGTTAGAATAGCGAGGCGGCGCGCGGCGCGGCAACCGTGGCGCGCGATTCGCGGCGGCGCCCGCCCGAGGACTTCCCAGGATTTCGCATCGTCACTTGCGCGGCGCCGTCACTTCGCGTCGTGAAAAATGATCCCGAGCGTCAGCCGCCGTCCGTGACGCACGCGGCTCACCCCGTGGCGCATCGTCACCCGATAATGGCCGCGGCTGCCGGCGACCGGCCGCTCACTGGTCGCGAATATGATCGCCTCGCCCTGCTCCAGCGTGACGGCTTCGCCGCGACTCTGCGCGCGCGGTCGGTTCTCGACCAGCAGAAATTCGCCGCCGCTGAAATCAATCCCGCCGCGGCTCAACTGGCAGGTGATCTGGATCGGAAAGGCGACTTCGCCGTAGAGGTCCTGGTGCAGGCAGTTGTAGCCGCCCGCCTCGTAACGGAGCAGCAGCGGCGTCGGCTTGGTCTGGCCGGCGCGGCGGCAAATCTCCAGGAAACGTTCCAGGTCCGCCGGATACGCCCCCTTCCGCCCCATCGCGCGGCCCCATCGGTTGGCGATCGGCGCGAGGTGCGGATAGAGAGCCGCTCTGAGCGCGCCGACGAGCGGCGGCAGCGGCGGCGCGAAATACTTGTACTCGCCCACCCCGAAGCGCACCCGCTCCATCACCACCCGCGAACGAAAGCGCTCGCGCTCGTCGTACATCGCCGCGAGCTCGGCGCATCGCACCGGTGCGAGCAGCGCTGGAATCGTCGCGTAGCCGCACTCGTCGAGCGAGCGGGCCATAGCGCTCCAATCCAGTGCCGCCAACCGGCGCTCGAATTCGGCCGTGAGCGCCGGGAGCGGCGCGCCATTCATTTTCGATGCGACCTTGGTGCTCACGAAGTCGTTCGAAGTTTCATGCAAACGTTTCTGCGAAGTTTCATGCAAAGCTTCGTCTGCTGCCGCCCATCCGACCATAGTACAAGCTTCAACCCCGTGCCCGCGCCGGCGTGAAGCCGATTCGCAAGGTCACGACGATATGCGCGAAGCTGACAAAATCGACAGAGCCCTGATATCTTGAGTTATAGAATGAACGAGTCCGCACAACACGACGCATCGCGGCCGCGCGTCTTTATCGAGACCTACGGCTGCCAGATGAACGTCGCCGACTCGGAGCTTATCGGCGGAGTGCTGCGCCGCGCCGGCTACGCCGTCGCTGCGAGCCCCGAGGACGCCGACGTCATCCTGCTCAACACCTGCGCGATTCGCGAACATGCCGAAGAGCGGGTGCTACGGCGCCTGACTGACCTGGCGAAATTCAAGCACGCCCGCCCGGAGCTGCGGCTGGGAGTGCTTGGCTGTATGGCTCAGCACAACCGTGCCGCGCTGGTCGAGAAGGCGCCGTGGCTCGACCTCGTCGCCGGTCCGGACAGCTACCGCCGCCTGCCCGAACTGCTTGGCCGCGCCCGCTTCGACCCGGCGGCTAAAGTCGACGTGCGCCTTGACCGCAGCGAGACCTACGCCGATATCGCGCCCGCGCACGAGGGCGGCGTGCGGGCGTACGTCACCGCGATGCGCGGATGCGACCGCTTTTGCGCGTTTTGCGTGGTGCCATACGTGCGTGGACGCGAGCGCAGCGTGCCGCCCGAGGCTATTCTGGCGGACATCGGCGGCCTCGCCGCGCGCGGCGTGCGGGAAATCGTGCTGCTGGGCCAGACGGTCAACGCCTACCGCTTCGGCGACGTCGACTTTGGCCGCCTGCTGCACCTGGTCGCGGGCGTCGAGGGAATCGAGCGAATCCGCTTCACTTCGCCCCATCCCTCGGACATGAGCGATTCGGTTATCGAGGCGATGGCGACCGAGCCGAAGGTGCAGCCGTCGCTTCATCTGCCGGTGCAGTCGGGCTCGGACCGGATCCTGGCCGCGATGGAACGCGGGTACACCGTGGACGAGTACCTGCGCCTGGTCGAGCGGATGCGTGCGGCGGTCCCTGGAATTGCGCTCTCGACCGATATCATCGTCGGCTTCCATGGTGAGAAAGACGCGGATTTTCGCGCCACGCTCGAGCTGATGGCGGCGCTCGGCTACGACTCGGCCTTCAGCTTCAAGTATTCGCTGCGCGAGAACACGCGGGCGTTCAAGCTCGGCGACACGGTCAGCGAAGAAGAGAAGGGCCGGCGCCTCGCCGAGGTTATCGCGCTACAGGAACGCGTGTCGGCCGAGCGCAATCGCGCGCTCGCGGGCGGGCGTTTCGCGGTGCTGGTCGAGGGTCCGGCGCGCCGGGGCGGCGGGATGCTCGCCGGGAAGACGCCGCAATTCAAGACCGCGGTGTTTGCGGCGGCCGATTCTATAAGGCCGGGCGACACGGTGACGGTGCGCGTGGACTCCGCCACCGCGCATACGCTGCACTGCTCGCTGGTTTAGTTTCTTTAGATTCCCTTTTTCCTTTTGAGCCCTCGCCCGCGTACAAATCGCGGGCGAGGGCCCTGTCTGCGCTGCGCGTTTCACGAAAATAGTCGCGTGCAGTAGCTCTCAAATCAGTGACCTTCCCTGGGCGCCGTCCACCGGCAGACAGGTGCCCGTGATCCAGCTTGCCCGTGGCGAGGCGAGGCATACCACCGCGTAGGCGACCTCCTCCGGACGGCCCAGCCGCCCGGCCGGAAAGTCGTGGCTCAGGAAGTCTTTCTCGAACGCCGGGTTGGCCTTGAAGGCCTTCTCCCAGTTGCCGCCGGGGTAGAGGATCGATCCCGGCGCGACCGTGTTGACCCGGATTCCCTTGGGCGCCAGCTCGCGCGAGAGCATCTTGGTAAACGAGATCATCGCGGCCTTCGAGGCGTTGTAGGTGAGCGGGCCGCCCGCTTCGCGGCCGTAGACCGAGCTGATGTTGATGATCGAGCCGCCGCCGCGCCGCTCCATCAACGGCGCGCACAGCCGCGCAAGCCGCACCGCTGAGAAAAAGTTGAGCTGGAACGCCGCCTGCCATGCCGCCTCGTCGAGGTCCGCAAGCGTGCCCATCCGCGCGCCGCCGGCGTTGTTGACCAGCACATCGACGCCGCCTATCCGCTTGACGACGCCCTCGACCCATCGCTGGGCCGCCGCGGCGTCGGCCACGTCGACCGCCTCGGCATCGACTTCGTATCCCTTAGCGCGCAAGTCGCCCGCCGCCTTCTCCAGCGCTTCGGCGCCGCGCGCACACAGGCCCAAGCGCGCCCCCTCGGCGCCCAACGCCTCGGCCATCGCGCGCCCCAATCCCCGGCTCGCGCCGGTTATCATCACGACCTTGTTCGCAAGACCCAAATCCATCGTTTTTACCCTCCTTGGCGACCGGGAGACCCGTGGCGGGCCGGCGCGTGCGCGCGTTGCGCCGCGTTTGGGGTATCATCTAGCAAAGCGGCGGATGCTTTACACATGCCGCACGATACGTGCCGCGCGGGCGTGCGGTCTCGGGCGCACGGACGCAGGCGCAAGGACGCAGAGATAGCGTCTGCGATGTGCGGTAGCTGTGGTTGACACGCCCCGATAGCGGACTTAAGCTCCAAAGTCTTGTTTTGACAGGCACACGGAGGTCTATGGAAACCAGGGAGGTCTATGGAAATCAGGGTTGAAGGCTCTCTCGATCAGGCGATGCGGGTGCTCAAGCGCAAGCTCGCTAAGGAGGGAGTGTTCAAGGAGATGAAGAAGCGGGCTTTTTACGAGAAGCCCAGTGTCCGCCGCAAGCGCAAGCGCTCCGAAGCCCAACGCCGCCGCCGCAAAGAACAGCGCCGCCGTCGCGCCTCCGCTCTCTAAGCGCTCCTGCCAACCAGCGCCATCCTCGATGTCGCGGCCTCAAAGGCCCGCGCCGCGCGGGATTGCGTCCGCGACGTTCCGCGTCCGTCCGACAATTCAGCCGGGGCGACTGCCGTGACTCGCGCTCGTAACATCAACGAGATAGCCTCTCCCCGGCTTGGGTGATAAAAGACGCCAGGGCTCTGCTCGATGAATTGAGCGGCTGATGAAGCTTTCGCAGAACAGTGCGCGCGACATGCTGGTCTACGAGTTGGGCAACATGTTCACCGCCCGGCTCGGACTCGAAGAGCTTATACCGCTGGTCATTTCGAAGTGCCGCGAAATATTGAACGCCGGCGGAGTTTCGCTGCTGCTGCTCGATGAAGAACGGGACGAGCTCTACTTTCCTTATGTCTCGGAAGACGATCCAGAAGCAGCTCGGCTCCTGAGCGGGCTGAGGATTCCAGCGGCCTCGGGGCTGGCGGGTGCGGCGCTCAGCAGTGGCCAGGCGGAAAAGGTGGACGATCCGCAGTCCGACCCCCGCTTCTATTCCGGCGTGGATCGCAAGACGGGAATTACCACGAGGTCGCTGCTGGTCGCTCCACTGCTGACAGGCGATGGGCGCCTGGGCGTTATCGAGGCGGTCAATCCTCGTGGCCAGGAGTTCTTCAGCGACGCCGACCTCGCGCTGCTGGAGAAACTGGCGCTCAGCATCGGTGTCGCAGTTCAAAACGCTCGCCGGTTCAGCGAGGTCAAGGCTTCCGCCGAACAACTCCAGGCCCAGGTCGGCGCACTGCGCCGTGACCTGGCGCGCAGCGATCGCTTCAGCGAGATAATCGCAGTGAGCCCGGCCATGGTCGAGGTCTTTCGGCTGATGGAGGCCGCCGCCTTCTCCACGATCCCGGTTCTGATCGAGGGCGAGACCGGTACCGGCAAGGAACTGGTCGCCCGCGGCATCCATCGCGCGAGCCCGCGCGCCGAGGCGCCCTTTGTCGCCGTGAACTGCTCGGCTCTGCCAGAGGCCCTGCTCGAGAGCGAGCTTTTCGGACATCGGCGGGGCTCATTCACCGGCGCAACCGACGATCAACCGGGGCTGTTCAGAGCCGCAAAGGGCGGAGTCATATTCCTCGATGAAATCGGCGAGATGCCGCTTGCGATGCAGGCCAAGTTGCTTCGCGTCGTTCAAGAGAATGAAGTGACGCCCGTCGGCGACACCCGCCCCACCAAAGTTGACGTTAGGGTGATCTCCGCGACCAATCGGGATCTCAAGGCTGCGTTGGCGGCGCGTGCCTTTCGCCAGGATCTCTATTACCGCCTGGCAGCTTTCCCGATTCGGCTTCCTCCCCTGCGCGAACGACGGGAAGATATACCTTTTCTGGCCGCTCGATTCCTCGGGCTGGCTTCCGAGCGCCACCACAAGAGCCTGCGCGGCTTCGATTCCTCAGCCGTCGATTTGTTCTCTCGTGCCGATTGGACCGGGAACGTGCGCGAGCTGCAAAACGAAATCGAGCGCGCAGTAGCTCTGGCCACCGATGGAGAAACAATAACGGCCGCCCAGCTCTCGCCCTCGCTAAAAACCATCGAGGTTTCCGACCGCGCAGCAACCGGCATTCGGTCCGCCCTCGGCCCGGAAGGTGAAGACCACGGATCGGGGTCGCCCAGCCAGGCACTTTCGGAGCGGATTCCGCGGACGACGACGCCCCTGCAGGACGCGCGAGGTGCCTACGAGGCGCGGTACATTTCGCAGGTCCTGGGCGAGCATGGCGGTAATGTGTCGCATGCGGCGCTCGCGCTCCGGGTCTCGCGCGTCGCGCTTCAGAAGAAAATGAAAAAGTACGGACTGCGCTAACTATCGTTAGCACCTAAGAGCAGGCTGCTAAGCAGACGCAGCAGTTCTCTGAAGAAAGCCTTGAAATGTAAGCCCTGCGCTTTGGTATCGCCCTTGCGTTAGGCCCTTATCGTATCCATTCAAAGGGGGCGGCAAATGCAGACACCATTGAACTCAATTTATGGCGTGGCGGGCATTGCAGTGGCGCATATTCCGGGTTTGCTGTGGAATCTGTCGCAGCGGCACATCAGGATGGCGAGCACCAGCGAAGAACTGCTCGATCTCTTTGAAGAGAGGTACAGCGAGCAGCAAGAGCCGGACGTTCAACAAAAACCGGCGGTCACCCCTTCACCGGCAAGGCTATTTAGGTGCCGCGTGTTTTCAGGCAATCGAGCGAAGGGCAAAGGACAATGAACACCATGCCGTCGATCTTCATCTTGGCGGCCGGGGCCACTGTGATAGCTCTTCTGGCCGCCTTGCTGTCGTATGTTTCAGACAAGGCGCGAGATAAAAAGGCCGGTCTTGTAAAAGCCCGACTTGCTCAACTGCGCGAGCCGCAACTGGGTGCATACGAGAAGGCTCGAATCGACCGCTTCCTGAATCAAGTCAACACAGGCCGGATGACATTGGAACAGGCGCAGCAGGGGATCGGCTCCGAATGGATTGCAGCGTATGGACCGATAGTGCGCGACAGGGCTCGGATGGGAGGACAGTCTCGCTGAGTAGTGGAACACCGGTCACCGCTGGCTCACAATGAGCCTTGCCTGCTTGGCGCGAGCAGCAAGCGAGTTCCACAACCGCACGAACACTGGTGCTTTCCCTTTGCGTTGAATCATGCGCTCTTCCGCAAGCCCGGCAAGGCGCCACTTTTCGCGGAAGGCATGAGATTATCCGCCCTTGCTGAGGGGCACTGCTGTAGCCCTCAGCGATGGACCTCGTTGGACAGTCAGGCCAAGTCTGTTTTTTCGAGCACTGTCTATTAATGCAATTGTAACAAGCCACCCTTACCGTACTTCTTTAGTCGTACTGCCATGCGACTATTGGCGTACAACTCAGGCATTCTCATGAACGAGCTATCCGCTGAGCTGTCGGGATGCTACACACCGTTTAGGAGCTTCGTAAGGAGGCGCGCGGTGCGTTGCTCAAAGTGCCGCTCCGACAATCCGGCGGGCAAGAAGTTTTGCGCAGAGTGCGGCACTGCGCTCGTCGTTCTTTGCGCGAAGTGCGCCTCCGAGAATTCGGCTAACTCGCAATTCTGCGGTGACTGCGGTGCGGATCTGAATGCTTCCACGGTCGCTGGTCACAAGGAGGCTTTGGTCGGCCAGGAAGTCCCCGGTGGCGAGCGTCGCCAGCTGACGGTGATGTTCTGCGATCTGGTCGACTCGACTGCGCTGTCCGGGCAGCTCGATCCCGAGGAATTGCGCGAGGTCATCCGCACCTACCAGGCAGCTAGCGCCGAGGTCATCGAACGGCTCGGCGGTTACATAGCTCAGTACGTTGGCGATGGCCTGCTGATTTATTTTGGCTATCCATTCGCGCACGAAGACGATCCCCAACGAGCCTTGCAGGCGGCCTTGGAGATCACGGCAGAGCTGCCGCGCCTGAACGCACGGCTACGAACCAGCTTGGAAGTGATGCGGGAGCACTCGCTCCAAGTCAGGATTGGCATCCATACTGGCTTGGTGGTGGTGGGCGAGATGGGAGCTGGCGTGCATCTGGACCCGACAGCCATCGTCGGGGAAACGCCAAACATCGCTGCACGCCTGCAAGCGCTTGCGCCTCCAGATTCAGCGGCGATCAGTTCGACTACACATAAGCTGGTCCATGGGCTTTTCGTCTGTGCCAGCATGGGACCCCAAATACTGAAAGGGATCGCCAAGCCGATCGAAGTGTATCGCGTGCTCGGTCAAAGCGGGGCAAGCAGCCGTTTCGAGGTTGTAACCAGGGCGGGCTTGATTCCTCGGGTAGACCGCGAAGAAGAGATGGCACTACTCGGGAGATGCTGGGAGCGGACCAAAGAAGGCCAGGGCCAGGTGGTTTTGCTCAGCGGCGAGCCTGGCATTGGAAAATCGCGCCTCGTCCAGGAAATCAAGGAGCAGGTTGTTCGCGAGGGATGCATACAGGCCGAGTTCCGAGCTTCGCCGTATCATGAAAATACGGCTTACTACCCAATAATCGTTCACTTACAGCGGGTGCTGGATCTGCAGACTTCAGACTCACCCCAGCAGAAACTGGACAAGCTGGAGCGGACGCTGAGCGAGTATGGGTTTGCGCTGCCAGAAGCGCTACCTCCCTTTTCCGCGTTGCTTTCCCTGCCCGAGCCGGCCGGCTATCCCTCGCACACCCAATCGCCCCAACGGCTACGGCAGAAAATGCTGGATTTGCTAATGGTGTGGTTGTTGAAAGAATCGGAGCGAAGGCCGGTATTGACGGTGTGGGAAGACCTTCACTGGTGCGATCCATCGACGCTGGAAGCCTACCATCTTTTAGGTGACCAGGTCGCGAAAGCACGCATCTTTGTGCTTGCGACCGCGCGCCCGGAATATGTCTCGCAGTGGGGAACGCGCCCCCGCTACACGCAACTCACGCTTGGGCGCCTGCAGCATCGCCAAGCCGAGCTGATGGCCAGCGAGGTGGCGGGTCAAGGCAGTTTGCCAACTGACATCATGCAACAGATCGTCAGCAAGACCGACGGTGTGCCGTTATTTGTCGAAGAACTAGTCAAGATGGTGACGGAGTCGGGAATACTCGAGGAGCGACGTGGTCAGTATGAATCGTCAAGTCCGTTGCCGCCACTTGCTATCCCCTCTACGCTGCGCGATTCGCTGACGGCTCGCCTCGATCGACTCTCGGCTGTTAAGGAGGTCGTGCAGCTCGCGGCCACGTTGGGGAGGGAGTTCAGCTATGAATTGATCCGGGCAGTCTGGCCACTGGATGAAGTGGCACTGCAGAAGGGGCTTGCAGCCATGGTAGAAGCCGAACTTCTCTATCAAAGCGGCGTCGCCTCTCAGGCGAAGTACTACTTCAAACATAGCCTGATTCAGGAAGCCGCGTATGAGTCGGTCCTAAGGAGAAGACGAGAGCAGCTCCATCTGCAAATCGCTCGAACTTTAGAGGAACAGTTTCCCGTCGTCGCAGAGACCGAGCCTGAGTTGCTGGCGCGTCACTGCATGGCAGCCAATTTGAAGGAAAAGGCGATCGTCTACTGGCAGCGCGCCGGCAGTATGGCGGTGAGACGTTCCGCCAACAAGGAGGCCATCAGCCATCTCACCACGGGGCTGGAGTTGCTCAAGGCCCTTCCGGATTCTGCTGAGCACGCACAGCAGGAACTGACTATGCTCGTAACCCTGGGCGCTCCACTTGCCGCAGCCAAAGGCTTTTCAGCTCCCCAGGTAGAAAGAACCTTCACCAGAGCGCGCGAACTTTGCCAGCAATTGGGCGAGATACCACAGCTCTTTCCGGTGATGTACAGGCTGAGCGGATACTATCTGCTTCGTGGAGAGTTTGAGAAGGCACTTGAGATCGGTGAACAGATGCTGGGTCTGGCCCGAACTGCGCAAGATCCAGACTTCGCGCTGGAGGCCCACTGCTCGATGGCCTCTACACTTTACTATCTAGGGGAATTAGTCACGGCCCGCGAGCATCTTAGGGCAGCGGTCACGCTTTACGATCCCAAAAAACACCAATCGCATGCCTTCATTTACGGGCAGGACCCCGGGATGGCGAGTCTCTCCTACGAGGCACGGGTGCTCGGCTACCTTGGGTATCTGGAGCAGGCGGAAGCCAAGGCGGAGCAGGCTC
>CAVYTJ010000015.1:0-131032 GCA_963771325.1 uncultured delta proteobacterium
CCCGCATGGGGCCTTGAATGCGATTCGTCCGTTTCATGTGAATATTCCGGAAGCGGAACTTACCGAATTGCGCAGGCGCATAAACACAACAAAGTGGCCATCATGCCGGCGGCGGTGATCTGCCAGTTACGTTTGCCGAGAACCAGATCAGCGTAACGCTCGCCCATCCTTGCCGCGCTTTGAGATAGACGCTGCCTTCCATGTCGAGGCCTCGCTGCTAGCGATCGAGCACGCGCTGTAGAATTCGTGCCCGCTGAGTTCTGAACGCGAGCAGGTTGTGTGCCACTTCCAACGCGGGCAGTCCGTGTCGAAGGATCTCCGAGCCTTCGATTCGGCGCTTGGCGATAGATGGCAGTGAACGACAAAATTACGCGACGCACGTTTCGTCACGTCGGTTCTTGGCACGGCGCGAAGCCAAAGCGGCTCTCGTGCCGCGTGCTCGGAGGCGATTGAGCGGGTATAATCTGATGTGGGAGGAAATCGAATGGTATCAAACCACATTTACAGCATCGGCGCGATCGATTGGAACGGCAGGAAGCTGAACGCGGTGGTCATCTCCAACCTGACTCGGGAAAACATTGAAGAAGATCTCACGGCTGCCGTACTCGCGAACCGGATCCTGGTGGAAAATCGGGATATTTCGGCACCGCCCGCGAAGTGGGCTGTGTTCGCGCAGCCGCACTATCTGCGCAGGAACTGGCTGCTACTCGGTTCGGGCTCAGGTACGAAAGCGTTACCGCCGGATCAGGCTCCCTCGGGCGACATTCCGGACGATGTTGTGCGGCAGTTAGAAAAAATCTCGCTGATAAGAACCTGATAAATCATGGCAGGCGTTCCGACATCAGAAGACAGCGCGCGACATATACTCGACACATTCCTGCACTTCGGGTGTAGACCGGGAGAGTTGCTTCTGCTGAACAGTTTGTTTAGTTCCTTCCTGAAAGCGCCGTGGAAGCCGGCCGATATTCCGCAAGGCATGTCTTTTGCCGTCGAAAAGGGCTGGGTTGAAGACTTAGGTAACAATCGATTTAAGATAACGGAGTCAGGGTTTCACAGGCAGGCGAGGAACCTTTCGTGAATCTTTTCAGCCAATGCAACGAAGTTGTGACCGTTGAGCGATAGAACGGGTCTCGGCAGGAGGATGTCCGCGCACTTGTCACGGGGAAAATGATCATGATTCCCGACACCTCTGTTGAGATAGCGCCCGATGATGTCATCCTACGCAACCTGCCCAGCGGCCTTGTAGAAAGGTTGGTCGTAACGGATCCGGGATTCAAAGCCAAGTTTCACGCGCTCCCAGCGCATTATCAGGTTCAATATCGTCGGGAAGGGCAGCACCGTGAGGGAAAACTCGGCTACGTGGTGCACGTAGCCGGAGACAACGCGCGGGTAAACATCGGTTCTACAGACAATTCAATCAACACTGTCAACTCAATTGGCTGCAACGCCGACAGCTTGGAGCAGCTGGCAAAAGAGCTGGCAATTCTGCGAACTCAGCTACTCAAGGACGCGCTCGATGCCGACCGCAGCGTCGTGGTCGGCGCAATCGCTTCAGCAGAAATCGCGGCAAAGGAAGGCGATTCCTCTAAGGTCGCGACGGCGCTGTCCGCTTTGGGAAAAGGTGGCCTCTGGGTGCTCGACGTCGCCAAAGAAATTGGGGTGAGTTTGGCTGCAGAAGTATTGAAGCGGTTCGTTCTTCCCGCCGCCTGATTCCCAGCATCGGCCACGCAATTCTTCTGCGCGCGGAGACCCGTGAGTTCGAAATCGCACTTATAGCTTCTTCCCAACGCTTGGTTCGCAGTTGGCTTGGCCTGCTGGTTATCATTCAGCAGGTTGGCCAGGTCAGCGAATCAGGCAGGAGCGGACTTCCCTTCCCGTGGTAACACGGTGGTGACACAAAACCAAACCGACCGACATACCCGATCGCGCGTCGTCAGAACCGCTTAATTTTATTGAATTTTCTGGAGCCACCCGTCGGATTCGAACCGACGACCTGCTGATTACGAATCAGCTGCTCTACCAACTGAGCTAGGGTGGCCTCCGCCGCCGGGGAAGCGGCTACGAGATTAACCCACCGCTCGCCTTGGTTAAAGACTTCTCCTCTCCGTACTTCTCTAAATCGTAGCCTGTCTAAATCGGATCCCGCTCCGTGTGGCACCTCGCCCCACGCTCGGTCTCGCGCTCTGCGACGCGCGATCACCGCGCCGACGCGAGCGCCTGTGGGTGGCCGAATAACGGTCGCTTTCGCGTAGCGGCCGTATATGTAAGTCTTGGGAGATCGGGAGTGGTCATTTTTGAAGACCGGAATTATCGGCGCACGCGGCGTGGGCAAATCGACCGTCTTCCACGCGCTAACCGGGCTGGCTCCGCTGGCCGGGCAGGCCGAGGGGCGCAACCGCGCCCGTCCGGGCCAGATCAAGGTCGCCGATGAGCGGCTGGATTTCCTCGAGCGCACCTACGGCTCCAAAAAGCGGGTCGAGGTCGAGCTCACCGTGCTGGATTTCGCCCCCAACCCCAAGGAGCAGAAGGAGGGCGCCGCGCTCGATCCGAGCCTGCTCCCGCTCATCCGCGACCTCGACGCGCTGCTGATCGTAATCCCCGCGTTTGCCGGGAATCAGGCCGCGTTGCCCGCCGCACTCGCCGCAGTGGAGGCCGAGTTGGTGTTCGCCGACCTCGACCAGGGCGAGCGGCGCCTGGAGCGCCTGACCAAGGAGCGCAACCCGGCCTCCGAGTTCGAGCGCGCGACGCTAAGGCGCTGCGTCGAGTGGCTGGAGGAGGGCAAGCCGCTGCGCTCGCTCAAGCTGACCGCGCAGGAGCTCACCGTGTTCGCGAGCTTCGGGCTGCTCTCGCGCAAGCCCGCACTGGTGGTGGTCAACTGCGACGCCGAGCGCGCCGGTGCGGCGCCCGCGCCGAGCGCGATCGAGGCTGCCGCGGCGCACGGGATGGAATTGTTCAGGCTCGCCGCGGCGTTCGAGGCCGAATTGTGGGAACTCGACCTCGAAGGCCAGCGCGAAATGCTGAGCGCCGCCGGACTCACCGCGCCGGCCCGCGATCGGCTGGTAGGCGCGCTCTATCGCGCGCTCGGACTTATCACGTTCTACACCGCGGGCGAGCCCGAGGCGCATGCCTGGCCGCTCGCGCGCGGCGCCTCGGCGCTCGAGGCCGCCGGCCGTATCCACAGCGACATCGCGCGCGGCTTCATCCGCGCCGAGATCGTGAGCTACGAAGATTTCGCCGCGCTGCGCTCGGACGCCAAGGTGCGCGAGGCGGGCAAGCTCCGGCTCGAGGGCAAGGAATACGTGATTCGCGACGGCGATATCATCCACGTGAGGTTCAAGGTCTGAGCACAACCGACTTAGCGCTCCGCGGCGCGGCCTTGCCTCTGGCGGGTGGCGTTGAAAGAATGCATCGATGCCGCGCGGCTGGGGGCGGTCAGCGGCAAATCGTTTTTTGTTCCTTGCTTCGTTCTTTGATTTTCGGCCAGCTCTGATTTGATGCGACGCATTGAAACCTTGATCGTCCTGCTTGCGCTGGGCTTTTACGCCTGGTTCTTGCATCGCTTCGGATGGACCGACGTCCTGCATTACGTGCGTGCGGCGGGATGGGGCCTGGTGCTTACGGTCGCACTGGAGGCGGTCGCGCGCTTGGCCAACACGCTGGGATGGCGGGTAACGATCGAAAACTGCCCGCGCGCGCTCGGTTTCGGTCAACTGTTCGCGACCCGGATCGCCGGCGAAGCGGTCGACTACGTGACCCCGTCGGCGCAGCTCGGCGGCCAGTTCGTAATGGCGATGATGGTGCGGCATAAGCTGCCGATGGCGGCCGGGTTGGTGACGGTGGTGGTCGCCGCGCTGGCCGAGATGCTGGGCCAGGTCGGATTCATCACCGGCGGGATGCTGACGGTGCTGCCTTTCGAGGCCCGGTTCCATCATCTGCTATGGCCGGCGCTGGGCGGACTCGGCGTTGCGATTGCACTTACCGCGGGTTTCTTCTACGTCCAGATCAAGCGGCCGTTTTCGCATCTGTGGCGCGCGGCGGCGCATCTGGACCTCTCCCGTATCGCCAACGACGAGATGCGCGACGCCGCCGCCGAGGCCGACACGCTGCTGCTGGATTTCCACGCGCGCCATCGCGCGCGCCTCGTCGCCTCGTGCCTGTGCTACCTGGTTGCGTGGAGCCTTGGCCCGGTTGAGATCTATATTCTGCTGCTGCTCCTGCACGAGCCCGCCACCTGGCAGATCGCGGTGCTGGTCGAGGTATTCGGCCAGTTGATCGAGCGCGCAACCTTCATGATTCCAGCCAAGCTGGTCAGCCAGGAAGGCGGCAAGGCGCTGGTGATGGCGATGCTGGGTTACCCGGCCGACGTCGGCTTCGCGGTGGGATTGCTGCGCAGGTTCAAAGAGATGGTGTGGGTATTTTTCGGCCTTTCGAGCCTGACCCTTCATCGGCTGGTCGTCGAGCGCGCCGACCGCGAGACGGGCGAGGCGCCCCGCGTTTTGGAAATCAGCAGCGCGCCAGGGGAACAGTCGCTATGAAACAGACGCTTGCAATGTTTGCCTGCCTGCTGACGGCGGCGGGTTTTATTAGCGGTATCGCGCGCGCCGGAGTGGTGATCGACGAGCAGGTTACCACCACGCAGGGCAACGCGCCCGCGGTCACCCATAGCCGCGAACTAATGGTGCAAGGGCACAAGGAAAAGATGGTCAGCGATCGCAACATGTTCGTGATCGATCTCGACAAGGGCACCATGATGCTGATCGATCCGAATCAGAAGGCGTATGCGGAGATGCCGTTTCCGCCGCATGGGATGTCGAACAATCCTGCCCAGCAGCTCGACCTCAATTTCCAGAAGACCGGCAAGTCTTCCAAGGTGCTGGATTATGGCTGCGAGGAGTATAGCGGCGGGGGCAAGACCGCGATGGCCGCGGTTTCGACCTCCGGCTGCTTCTCGACCAGCGCGCCGGGCGCCGCGGAGTTCACTGAATTCACCCAGGCGATGGGCGCGAAGTTGAAGAGCTCCAAAGCGATGGCCGGCAAGATGCCCAGCGGGATTCCGCTGACGATGGACTCCACGCGCACGGTCAACGCGGGCTTTACGATGCCCGGGCTGACGCCCGACCAGGCCGGCAAGCTGAAGGAAATGATCGCCAAGCAGGGGCCGCAGACCACCAAGACCGTGGTCACGAAACTTGCGACGCGCGATCTGCCCGCCGACACGTTCACCGCGCCGGCCGGCTACGAGCGCCGCGCTATCGGTGGCCCGGGCGCGCCGCCGCCCAGCGCAGCCGGAGCGGGCGCGCCGCCCTCGGGCACCAAAGCGCCCGAGTAGGCGCGCACGCGCGGGGTGGTGCGACACGCGGCGGGATGCGCACCTTTGGGTGCGCATCCCGCCGCGTCCGCTTTCGATGCGCGCGGGAGGCGGCGCCCCGACGGGGCGCCGCCTCCCGCGGGGCTTCCCAAGCGCTTCGGCCGGCTGCACCGCGCGGCTAGCTCGCTCGCGCCGGCCTCGCCGGCGCGGACGGGCGCGCCGCCGCGGCCGACGCGGCGGCGTTCAGCGCCGCGCACGCGTCGTGCATCCACTTGGCGGTCGAGTACTCGTCCTCGGCAAACAGGCGCAGCGCCTCCTTGGTCTCGAGGTCCTCGACCAGCAGCGCGGCGAAATCGTGGATCGGTTTTACCGCGGCGTCCGCGTCGCCGACGACGCTGACGAATTGCCTCAGCTTCTCGGCATCCGTGCGTTTGGGATCGGCGAGGAACGCAGTGAACTTGCGCCCCTCCTCGGTCGCGCTTGCGCGTAGCTCGGCGCCCAGATCGCGCATCCGGGCCTCGAACACGCGCGCATGGTACGCCTCGCGCTCGGCCACGATCCGCAGGCCGCTGCGGATACATTCGGTCTTGCAGACCTCGGCCCAGCGCCGAAACGCCTCGGCCCCGTTGGCTTCGCCCGCGCACACCTTATCGATAAAGCTGACGACCGCCGCGCGCTCGGATTTGTAGGTGCGGCCAAAGGCGCGAAAGCCGGCGCCGTTCGCGCCGTCAGCTTTCCGCCGCGCCGCCAGACTCCAGCCGCGCCATCTCCTGCTCGAATACCGCTTCGCTGACTATCCCGCCGCGGTAGGCGCGCAGGAGTTGTTTGAATTCGAATTCCCGATTCATCACGTGGTTACCTCCGTCGTTCACCCCCGGCGCTATTTCTTCGCCGCCTGGCGCTGGCCGTGGAATTGCAAGGCGCCGCCCCTGCTCCATTCCATCGCCTCCTCGCGCACCGCCAGCTCGACGCGCTTCCAGGTCACGTCCACCTTGTCCGGCGCGCCGTCCACCATCAGCTCGAACAGGCCCTTATCGAGCTCGGCATGCGGGCGCGCCAGCAACTGCAGGAACGCCTTGGCCGCCTCGTTCGGTTCCAGCATCCGCGGCTGCCATCGCCCGAACACCTTGGGATTGTCCGCGTACTGATCGGTCATGCTGGTGCGGATGAATGGCAACAGGATACACGCCGCGCTGACGAACTTCGCGTTCTGGCCAAGGTTGACCGCGAGCACGTTGGGCAGTTGCAGCACGCCCCAGTTGCTGATCACGTAGCCCGGCACGGTGGCTCCGGGATCGATCGCCTGTCGCGAGGAGACATAGATGAGCTGCAAAAATTCCTGATGATAGACCGCCTCGCCCGCCCACAGATGGGTCAACGCGAGGAAGCCGTCGATCTTGGTATTCAGCACGAGGCGCGACTCGTGCAAGCTGTCGAGAAAGTGCTGGCGCACCCGCGCCCGGCGCATCGCGCGCGCCTCGTCGGGGATTTCCTTGAGTGCGCGGCCCAGCGCGTAACCCTTCTCGGTCAATCCCGAATTGCAGATCATCAGGTTCGGCGGCTTGCCGCCCATCTGCTCGATCACGTAGCTGCGCGTCGCCCAGAGGTCGCCCATATTGGTGACGTCGGCCTGGACCGGAAACGCGTTTACGTCCAGCTCACGCAGCGCGTTGACCAGGTCGAAGCCGTCGGAGTAGCTGCTATGGAAATGCACCCCCACGCTCGCGGCCCCGTTGAGGCCGGCCGCCAGTCCGAAGGCCTGGCCGAGGCCGCCGTCCTTGCCCGCGCCGGTTATCAGCACGCGCTTGCCCTCGACGCCGGCGCGGAATTCCTTTTCGAAGCGGAAGCTGTCCGGCTGCACCGTAAAGGCCATCGGCTTTTCCTCGCGGGCTACTGGATTGCCTCGCGCTTAAAGGCGAGGCTCGTCCCATCGTCCATCACAGGTCGCGGTTAAGTCAAAGGCCAACGATGCCAGTTCGCGGTCCGCGTGCTAGCCTTGGAGGCCGAGCGACGGTTTTTCAGAGGTCTCGTCAGAGATTTTGCAGGGGTCATTGCCGATGAGCG
Organism: uncultured delta proteobacterium; assembly: GCA_963771325.1. GTDB lineage: Bacteria > Desulfobacterota > Binatia > Binatales > Binataceae > JAKAVN01. Next base: position 7,373 of record CAVYTJ010000015.1, read on the forward strand.
AGTTCAACCATCGCTTCGTCAACACCAACGGACTTCGGATGCACGTCGCCGAGGCCGGCGAGGGCTACCCGGTCGTGATGTGCCACGGGTTTCCGGAACTGTGGTACTCGTGGCGCCATCAGATGCGCGCGCTGGCGAACGCCGGTCTCCGGGCGATCGCGCCCGACCAGCGCGGCTATGGCGATACGGGCGGTCCCGAGCCGATCGAAGCCTACACCCAGCGCGAGATCGTCGCCGACCTGGTCGGGATGCTCGACGCGATGGGGATCGAAAAATGCGTGGTCGTCGGCCATGACTGGGGCGGCTTCGTGGCGTGGAACGCGGCCCTGATGGCGCCCGCGCGGATCGAGCGCGTGATCGCGCTCAACACTCCGTTCTTTCCGCGCACGCCGGTGAAGCCGATGGACTTCATCCGTGCGATAACGGCCGGCAATTTCAACTACATCGTCTACTTCCAGGAGCCGGGGGTGGCCGAAGAGGAACTCGGGCGCGACGTGCGCCGCAGCCTGCGCTCGTTCTACCAGGGCGGCGAATCGCTCAAGGGCGTCGACTTCGCCGAACTGCGCAAAATGCCCTCGGGCGTGCTCGGCCCGGCCGGCGGCGGCGTGCTCGACCATCTGCCCGATCTTCCGCACGGCAGCTTTCTCAGCGACGATGACTTCGAGGTTTTCGTGCGAGCCTTCGAGCACAGCGGCTTTCGCAGGCCGCTCAACTGGTATCGCAACATCGATCGCAACTGGGAAGAGAGCGCCGGCCTGCCGGCGCAGGTTAGCCAACCCGCGCTGATGATCACGGCGGAACTGGATATCGTGCTGCGCCCGGAGATGGCGAACGGGATGCAGATGTGGGTGCCGAACCTGCGCAAGACCGTTCTGATCGAGGGCTCGGGCCATTGGACGCAGCAGGAGAAGCCCGAGGAGGTCAACCGCGCGATGCTCGAGTTTCTCGCCGATCTCCGGAAATGAACTTCGGTGCATGCTGCTCTGCGAGTGCGGCGCTGTCTCCTGAGCGTTGATAGATCGGCCGCCCTGAGGCGTGGATCGCATGGATGCTCTGTCGCTCAGCGTTGCCCAAGAATCACAAACCACGGCTGCCGCGGAAGCTACGGGCGCTGAGCACGCGGCGCGATGGTTTTTCATCGCGGCCGCGCTGATCGCGTTCGCCGACATCCTGACCGTCCCGTGGCTCCGGCATGAACTGCCCAACGCGCTGGTGGTCGCGGCGCTCGTCCTTGCGCTCGCGGGAGTAGCCGCGGATCTCGCGGCTGGTAAGCAGCGCGTCGCCTCGGCGCGATCGCGCCTGGTCGAACGTGCGCTCGCTTGGGAGGGATGGTCCGCTTTCGCCGTCGGAGTTCTGTTCCTCGCCTTTTACGGCACGACTATCTCGCCGCCCACGCCGTATACCGAGCCGGTCCAGCAGGCGTATGCGTTCCTGCATGGGCGCACCTGGGTCGATGCTCCAGACTACATGGAGCACATCGTGTGGCACGGCAGGAGCTACCTGCTGCATCCGCCGCTTGCCGCGCTGATCACGCTTCCCGCAGTGGCTATCTGGGGACTGGCGACGAACCAGACCGCGATCTCGGTCGTCGTCGGGGCGGTCTCGCTCGGCCTGGTGTGGCGCCTGCTGGGCAGGATCGGCCTCGGCGTGGCGGCACGCGTATGGCTGACGCTTTTCTTCGGCGTCGGCACGACGTTCTGGTACGAGGCGACGCTCGGCAGCTCGTGGGACTTCTCGCTGCTGGTCACGGTGCCCTTCACGCTCGCGGCGCTCGGCGAAGTGTTCGGCGAAGCGCGGCCGTGGGCCGTCGGAGTCCTGGCCGCGATACCCGCGCTCGCCCGCTACGACATGGCCTTGGCGTGGCCCTGCTACGCGGGGCTGCTATGGGTGAGCGGAAGAAGGGCGCGCGAGTTGCTGACGATGCTGCCGTCGATCGTCGCGGTGGCGGCGCTGTTGGTGGCGTTCAACGAGGCGCGTTTCGGCACGCCCTACGATGTCGCGCGGTGGCTCTGGTACAACCAGGACAAATATCGATTCGTGCGTCCCGGCGGCCCGCTGGCGCTCAGCCATTTTCCGTTCAATCTCTACACGGTGCTCTTTATGGCGCCGAGCTACAGCGACAAGTTCCCGTACATCCATCCGGAGTTTCTGGGCCAGGCGCTGATGCTCACCAGCCCGGCGTTCGTGCTGGCGCTGCGCCCGAGCTTTCTGCGGCCCACGACGCTACTGGTGGCGCTGGCGGCGGCGCTTTGCACGGGGCCGATCATGCTGTGGTACGCCAACGGCTTCGCGCAACTCGGCGCGCGCTTCTATGTGGAGATATATCCTTTCCTGCTGACACTGATCGCGCTCGGCGCGCCGCGCAAGCTCGATCAGTTGACGAAAATTCTGATCGTGGTGTCGATCGTCTTCGTCGCGTTCTTCACCTGGCAGGTGCGATGGTACGGCTGGGGCGGCTAGCCCACACGTCAACTCAGACGTCTTTCCAAACGCCCTTGTATGGCGCATTGGGCTGCGATTCCCAACTCTGTCCGTCGAACTTTTCTACCTTCAGGCGCGTGAAGTCCACGCCCTCAAGACAGCGAACATTGATCATGTACTTGGTGGGGTCGGCTCTCGGCCGGTAGAACGACGCCACTCCGCAGTGCCGGCAAAACAGATGGCGCGCGACACGTGTTCCGAACTGATAGAACTCGAGCGCATCGTCCCCAGAGACCATACGAAACCGCTCCGGGCCAATCATGTGATGCAGGTAGCCCTTCTTGCTGCAAATCGAGCAGTTGCACTCGGTCGCGCGTGAAAGATCAGTGGTGATCTCAAATCGCACCCGCCCGCAGTGACATCCGCCCTGGTACGTTTGAACATCCACTAACGTTTCCTCCTTCCAGCATCGCCGCGCTTACTTGCTCTCGACTGCGCCGGTCGAATCCGCGATCAGCTCTGCGCTCTTCCTTCCAGAAGCGTCCGCCGCCCGCGCCGCAGCACAACGTGCGGTTCCTGCACGAAGAAGGTCTCTTCAGGACTCTGCATCACGGCTCCGGGTGACCTCGTCGACGATTTCCATCACGTCGAGGGTCTGGACCTTCTCCTCTAGCTGTTTGGCCTTGATGCCGTCGCCGAGCATCGTCATACAGTAAGGGCAGGAGACCGCGATGACCTCAGGGTCAGTCTGAAGCGCCTGCTCGGTGCGGAGCAGATTCACCCGTTTATCCGGCTCTTCCTCTAACCACATCCGCCCTCCGCCAGCACCGCAGCACATGCCGAATTCATGGTGGCGTTCCATCTCGTGAACTTGGACCCCCGCGCGGCTGAGCACCATCCGTGGCTCGTCAAATACGTCGTTGTAACGGCCGTAGTAACAAGAGTCGTGGTATACGGTCCGCTTCTGGAATTCCGCAGAGATCTTGAGACGCCCCGAAGCGATCAATTGCCGCACGAGGTCGGCGGCATGAATGACCTCGTACGAACCACCGAATTGGGGAAACTCGTTCATGATCGTGTTGAAACAGTGGGGACAGTTCACGATGATCTTACGAACTTTGTATTTGTTGAGGGTTTCGATCAGCATTTGGGCCATCGACTGGTAGAGGTACTCGTTTCCGAGCCGACGGACCGTTTCGCCGTTGCAAAGTTCCTCGCGCGCGAGGCAGGCAAAGTCTACGCCTGCTTTCTGCAGAACGCGGACGAAGGCCTGCGTCGTCTTCTTGTTGCGATCGTCGTAGGAGCCGGCGCAGCCGACGTAGTAGAGGAACTCGGCGTCGGGCTTGTCAGCGAGGGTCGGGACGTTCATCCGTTCGGCCCACTCGAACCGCAGCTCGGAATCGAGCCCCCACGGATTGGATTGCGTCTCCATGTTCTTGAAGGTGCGGGTAAGCTCCTTGGGGAAACGGGCCTCCTCTTGCACCAGATGACGGCGCATGTCGACGATCTTGTCCACGTACTCGATCATCGGGGGACAGGCCTCCTCACAGGCTCGGCAGGTGGTACAAGCCCACAGTGTGTCGTCGTGGATGACGGGACCGACAATGTTTTCTCCGACCTCCAAGGGTTCCGTGCCATCCCCTTTGCCTGGGCGGCTCCTCTTTTCAATGATCTCGTCCTGATGCCCGTAGAGGTAGTCCCGCAGATCGAGTAGCAATTGACGTGGGGCCAGGGGCTTCTTGCTTAACGTGGCGGGGCAATTCGAGGAGCAGCGGCCACATTCCGTGCAACTGAACATGTCGAGCACCTGCTTCCACGTGAAATGATCGATGTGCGAGGTGCCGAAGCGGGAATCATTTTCGAGGTCCTGCTTCGAGAGCTGCCCCTTGGGCTCGAGTTTCGAGAAAAAGATGTTCGGGATTGCAGTGATAATGTGGAAGTGTTTCGAGGGCGGCAGGAAGTTCAAAAAGACGAGAATGACGAGGTTGTGCACCCACCAGGCTACGTTGCTCGCGTGGGAGGCGAAGCTCGTGCCCAGAACTTTCGCCAGGCCGATACCCACCAAGGTTGAGAGAGGCTCCCACCCCGCCCCCCGAACGATCTGCATGTTGTTCGGGTGAGAAACGATTCGCCCACCATCGTACACGAGGCCTGTCACCATGATCAGCGCGATGAAAAGCAGGATCAAATAGGCCTCCCAGTGGGATTTATCGCGCAGGCGACGCTCAGGCGGAAGAAAGCCGTAAAGTCGAGGCGCGTGCGTGATCCCCCATCGCACGAACGCCACCCCAACCGCTAACAGGACGGCCACCTCCATGAAGTCGCGGAGCAACAAATAGGGGCCGCCCAGGAGATTCAGGCTAAAGCCGGGAACGACGAACGAGTCGGAGTAGGCACGCCCGAACATCGTGAGGATCTGGATCCCGAGGATGATGAAGCCCCAAAAGATGAAGAAGTGCATCCACCCGGCGGACCGCTCGGCTCCCGGATTCCTGCGCACGAATTTCCTCTGGCCAAAGGCGTAGACAAGCACGGCGCGAACGCGTTCGGGAATGCGATCGAAGCGGGACACGGCGGCAGCGCTCCGCAATAGCTGAAAGCGGCGCCAGAGCTGGTAGAAAAAAACGCCCACGGCAGCCAAAATGCAAAGAGTGAAGAGAATCGCCGTCATCATAGAACCTCCATCATGCCCACCAAGTAATAGGGAAAACCGAAAAATCCGGCCGCCTCGGCGATCTCGTCATTGAAAAAAAGATCGTCGTGCCGGTGAAGAGGCCGAGAAATCCGACGTAAAAGGCGTAATGGAGCCAGCCCCAGGTCTCGCGGATCACGTTGCACTGCCCGGCGGTGTCGCGCAGCACGAGCCATAGGCGGCGCTGCGGCTGGTCGGAACGGTCGACGGGCTGGCCGAGACTCACCATCCGGTACCATCGCATCCCTTCGCAAACGAAGGTGGCGGTGAGCGGGATGAGCATCACATAGAGGAAGATTCTGAATGCAACGGGGACATTCCAGAGAATCTCGCGGGTGACTTGCTGGTTCATGTGAGGCTCCGGTTATGGGCGCCGCCCGTCGAGATGATCGACGCGACAGCGTGCCTATCAGAACCTTAAATCACCCCCGGTGCGCGAAATCCAATCCGCGCGCGAGGGCGTATCGCGCATGAAAGTCGTTCCGCGAGGGAACCGTCTCCGCGAAGGCGGCGGAGCGCCGCCTTCGCGGCCCGCGCGCCGCGACGGGCAAGACGCGGCTAGGAATTCGGTCAGGCGCTACGAGTGCTTGACCTTTTTCAGCGCCTCGACCATCTCCGGCACCGCTTTGAATAGGTCTGCCACCAAGCCATAGTCGGCGACGTTGAAGATCGGCGCCTCCTCGTCCTTGTTGATCGCGACGATGGTCTTGGAATCCTTCATTCCGGCCAAATGCTGAATCGCGCCAGAAATTCCGACCGCGACGTATAGCTCGGGCGCGACCACCTTGCCGGTCTGCCCGACCTGCAGATCGTTGGGTACGAAGCCAGCGTCGACCGCGGCGCGGCTCGCGCCCATCGCGGCCCCCATCTCGTCGACCAGCGGCTCGAGCACGGTCTTGAAGTTCTCGCCCGATTTGAGGCCGCGCCCGCCCGAGACCACGATTCGCGCTTCGGTGAGTTGTGGCCGGTCGCTCTTGGTCTCGTTGAAGCTGACGAACTGCATCTTGAGCCCGGCCGGATCGAGCTCGGGCTTGGCCTTTTCGACCGGAGCGACGGAATCGCCAGGCTTGGCCGAATCGAACGCGGTCGCGCGCACACTGACGACCTTGATCGGAGCGTCCATCTCGACTGTCGCGAGCGCGTTGCCCGCGTACATCGGACGCACCAGCGTGCCGTCATCGCCGATCGAAACGATCTCGGAGGCCATCGGGGCGTTGAGCCGCGCCGCCACTCGCGGCATCAGGTCCTTGCCCATCGCGGTCGCGGTCGCGAGCACGTATTCGGCGCCGAGACTTTTCGCGAGCGCGGTCATCGCCTGCGCGTAAACATCGGCCAGGTAGTGGGCGAGCTTGGGGTCCTCCAGCGCGACGACCTTGCTCATTCCGTATTTCGCGAGCTCGGCGGCCGGGCCGTCGAGGTTCTCACCGACGATCACGGCGACGCATTTGCCGCCGCCGCGCTTTTTCGCCAGCTCGATTCCGGCGTTGACCGCAACCAGGGTCGTCTTCGGAAAATGTCCCGCCTTATGTTCGGCAAAGACCAGTACGTCAGCCATCTCGAATTCACTCCGGCGCGTCCGCTTAATTGGCGGACGCGGATACGATGCATCCTGTGTGCGCCGCGCTCGTCGCGCGGCCGCGTCAGATCACCTTGGCTTCGCTGTGCAGCACACTGACCAGCTCTTCGACCGAGCCGACCTTGCGTCCGGCCTGCCGCTTGGGCGGCGCGGCGAGCGTCTTTATCTTGAGCTTCGGCGTGAGGTCGACGCCGAGGCTGTCGACCGGAATTTCTTTCAGCTCTTTTTTGCGCGCCTTCATGATCCCCGGCAGCGAGGCGTAGCGCGGCTCGTTGAGGCGAAGATCAGTAGTGATAACGGCAGGCAGGTCGAAGGCAATCGTTTCCAGGCCGCCGTCGACTTCGCGCACCACGGTGCATTTGGTGCCCGCGATGTCGACCTTGGAGGCAAACGTCGCCTGCGGCCATCCGAGCATCTCGGCCAGCATCTGGCCGACCTGGTTGGAGTCGTCGTCGATCGCCTGCTTGCCGATGATCACGAGGTCGGGCTTTTCGTCGGCAACGATCTTCGCCATCACGCGCGCGATCGCCAGGCTGTCGAGCGGCTGGTCCGTGCGCACCAGGATCGCCCGGTCGGCGCCCATCGCGAGCCCCGTGCGCAGCTGCTCCTGCCAGGTCTGCTGGCCGATCGACAGCAGCGCGACTTCGCCACCGCTCTGCTTCTCTTTGATCCGCAGTGCCTCCTCGATGGCAATTTCGTCGAAGGGGTTGATCACCCACTTCACGTTATCGATGGCGATTCCCGAGCCATCGGGCAGGATCCGGATGGTCGTAGCGGGGTCCGGGACACGTTTTACGGAAGCCAGAATTTTCACGGCAGTTTCACTCCGGGTGTATTCAGCCGAACATTCCTAGATGCGCCTGGATGCGGCTGACAGGCGCCGCCCAAGGTCCGGATGGCATCCCTATGGGGCGGCAAAAGAAACTAACAATGGCCCACGGGGCAGGTCAAACAGGGTCGAGGCAGCGCTACTCGTTGTAGCCGAGGCGATGCGACAGCTCGCGGCCGGCCTCCACGATTAGCGGCGCGATCTCGGTGTTGATGCGCTCGATCCCGATGCGGTAGGCCGGTCCGGCGACTGCGAGCGATCCGACGACGCTGCGGGTGTAGTCGCGAATCGGCACCGCGACCGACGACACGTCCTCGAAAAACTCGCACGTCTCCATCGCGAAGCCGTCGCGCGCGACCGAGTCGAGCTGCTCGAAGAGCATCGCGCGGTCCACGATCGTACGGTCGGTGAAGCGCGGGAGCTGCTCGGGCAGGTCGGCGCGCAACTGCTGCTCGAGGTCGAAGGCAAGATGGACCTTGCCGACGGCCGTGCAATGCAGCGGCAGTGGCTGGCCCAGCGGCGGCGTGATCCGCACCACGCGGTCGCCCGGTTCGGCCGATTCCAGCGGCACCACGCCCTCGCGCCGCATGATCGCGACGAAAGTGCTTTCGCGGCATCGATGCGCGACGTCGGAGAGGATCGGGCGCGCTTGCCGCACCAGTCCCATGTGGTCAATATAGCGGCGTCCCAGGTGCAGACACTTGATTCCGAGGCGATAGTTCTCGGTCGCCCGGTTTTGTTCGATATAGCCGCGCGCTTCCAGCGTGGCGAGCAAACGGAAGACGTTGTTCTTGTGCAGTTTCAGGCGTTTGGAAAGTTCGGTGACGCCGAGTTCGTCGACTTCGCCAAAGAACTGTTCCAGCACGTCCAGAGCGTGAGCAACTGACTGGATGACGTAGTTGGTTTTGTTGCGCCTGACCATGGCGAACTTCTCCTCGAACGCCGCCGTGACGGAGCAACGGATCGAGCCGATTTGGAAAATCGTTTTACTCTAGGCGTCAGGCTTCGTTTATGTCAACGCGATTGTTCGCCGTTTGGCTTCAATTCACATAAGTGGCTGTTTTTGCTGATAAATCGTACTATCGTGGCATATTCGCGCGATCCGGTATAACTCCGCCATGCCGAACCGTCTGCAACCCGAGTTTTTTCGCCGTCTCGACGACTCCGACGACGAGTTGTTCTATCTCACGCCGCGCTTGGTCGTGCATATCGATGACGCGGCGATCAGGACCGTCGGGGAGATTTACTTGAGCCGTCTTCCACGCGGCGGCGCGATTCTCGACCTCATGAGTAGCTGGCGATCGCATCTGCCGCCCGAGTTGATGCCTTCGCGTGTGGTTGGTCTCGGACTTAACCGCTCCGAGATGGAGGACAATCCCGCACTCACCGAAATCGTGACACACAATCTCAACCGCGCGCCTCAACTGCCGTTTGAAGACGCGTCGTTCGACGGCGCGGTGCTGACCGTTTCGGTGCAATATCTCATCCATCCGCTCGAGGTCTTCGCCGAGGTCGGACGCGTGCTGAAGTCCGGCGCGCCATTTATCGTGACGTTTTCCAACCGGATGTTTCCGACCAAGGCGGTGGCGATTTGGGCGAACGCGAGCGAGCAGCAGCGGGTCGACCTGGTGGGCTACTACTTTACCCATAGCGCGGCCTTCGAGAAGATAGAGATGATCGACCGCAGCTCCGGCGAGACCGATCCGCTGTGGGCCGTGCTAGGCTACCGCAAGGAACTGGAGTGATTACCAATCGCGGCATGCGCCATCTCGCGCTGCGGGTGAACGACGTCGCGCGCGCGGCCGAGTTCTACGCGCGAGTGTTCGGGATGCGCCTGGTATGGCAACCCGATCCGGACAACGCCTACCTGAGCTCTGGATGCGACAATCTCGCGCTCCATCGCGGGGCGCCGGGGGACGCGAGCGCCGGCGCGCTCGATCATCTTGGCTTTCTCGTGGCGAGCGTCGCCGATCTGGAAGCGGGATGGCGATGGGCCGAAACCGAGCGCTTGGATGTAGTTCATCCCTTGCGCCAGCATCGCGACGGTTCAGCGTCGTTCTACATTCGCGACCCGGACGGGAACGTTATTCAGCTGCTGTTTGAACCGAATATCAGCGCTTTAGAAATCAGTTCGCCCAAGGCCTGAGCCCGCGGCGCGTCAAGGAGATCCTCCATGCTGAAGAATCGCGCCACGGCCGAGGGCACGCTTGCCTACGCCCGCCGCCATGCCGAGCTGCCGGGAAATTTCCGTCCGATGCTTGGCGGGCTGAGCGTTTCGTCAGTCGGAATCGGCACTTACCTGGGTGAGCCCGACGAGGAAACCGACCAGGCCTACGCGCAATCGATTCGGAGCGCGCTCCTGGGCGGAATCAACCTGATCGATACGGCCGTGAACTATCGCTTTCAGCGCGGCGAACGCACGATCGGCAAGGTGCTGGGCGAACTGATCGCGGCGGGCGAACTGCGCCGCGAGGAAGTGGTGGTGGCGACCAAGGGCGGCTACGTCACGTTCGACGGCACGATGCCGCCCAATCCGCGGGCGTGGTTCGAGGAGAAGTTCGTCAGCAGCGGATTGGTCGCGCCGGGCGAGCTGGTCGAAGGCTCGCATTGCATGACGCCGCGCTATCTCAGCGCGATGCTGGAGATGAGCCGCGCCAACCTGGGTCTCGACACGATCGACATCTATTACATCCACAATCCTGAAACCCAGCTCGCCAGTATCGAGCGGGGGGAGTTTCTGGAGCGGATGCGCCGCGCGTTCGAGTTCCTGGAGCAGCAGGTTGCCGACGGCAAAATCGGCGTCTATGGCACTGCGACCTGGAGCGGATTTCGCCTCGGTCCCGAGGAACCGCAGTACCTTCAGATGGAAGAGCTGGTTAAGATCGCCTTCGAAATCGCCGGCCGCGACCATCACTTCCGTGCGATCCAGCTCCCATTCAACCTGGCGATGCCCGAAGCGCTGACGGTCGCCAATCAGCAGCTGCCCGACCGGCGCGGCACGGCGCTGCGCGCCGCGGTCGGCTTTGGCATTACGGTATGCGCCAGCGCCTCGCTGCTGCAGGGGCGGCTCGCGCGCGGATTGCCGCCGATCATGACGCAGGCGTTCGAGGGGCTGACCACCGACGCGCAGCGCGCGCTGCAATTCGTGCGCTCGGCGCCCGGGATCAACGTGGCGCTGGTCGGGATGAAATCCGCGGAGCATGTGCGCGAGATGCTGCAGGCGTTGCGGCATCCGCCGGCCTCGATCGAGGCGTTCTCCAAGCTCTTCACGCCCAACAAGAGCGCGTAGCACGGTACGCGCGTTCTCTCGCGACGTCCTAGTCTTCAAAGATCGTCAGCGACATCGGGAGCGCGAACATCACCGGCTGGCGTCGGTGCTGGGGCGGCGGGCGGACATTCTTGATTCGTCTATAAGAGGCAGATGTTATAGAGGGTCAGGCTTCCGAATGCTGGCAAGTGAAACGATCGCAACGCGGATCGTGGTTACGCGTATAGCGAGTCGGAGATGACGTGCTGAAGTTGAGAAAAATGATAGCGGCCGCGATGTTCGCCGTAGCGCTGCTATCGGGCCTCCGCGTCGGGACGGACGCTGCGGCCGCAGCGGCTTCAGCCAAGGCCGGGGTGTCCGCGCTGAACTCCGACCTGTACATCTACGACCCGACTGGCACGCAGCTATTGGGGCGGGCGCACTACACCGTCACGCAGCACGGCGCCGTGGCGACGATCGAGGGGCGCAACGATTTTATCGACGGCCAGCGCGATGTCGAGCACGACACGTTCAAGTTCACCGAGGGCGAGCTCCCCCGGCTGCTGACTTACGAACATGACTTTTTCGATGCGCACGGCGCCGCGCAGCTAAGTGCCAGCGCCGATGCCGTCAGCGGCAAAACCAGTTGTGCAAAATATGAGAACGGCAAGGGCACGATCGAAACCGCCGTTCTGCAATTTCCCGAGGATACTTACGCCGGCGCGGGCGTGCTGGTGCCGGTAGCGGAACAGTTGCGCCGCGGCGCCACCGACCTCGACATCCATGTCTTCGATTGCGCGCTCGGCCCGCGCATCCTGACCCTGCACGCCGATCTGGCGCGGGCGCCATGGAGCTTTCGCCCGCACGACGGCGAGTTGGCCAAGGCTGACGCGTATCCGGTGTTCGGATGGTTCAACGTATTCCTGAAGCCGTTCGTCCCGACTATCCGGATGTGGTTCGACCCTCTGCGGGACTATGCTTTCGTCGGCGGAATGCTGTCGCGCTACTATCGCGGCCCCGAGGTCTTGCTGGTGAGTATCAGGCCTGCGGTCAAAGCGCCGCCGGCCTTCGAACGGCCCGAGCCGCCGGCGTTTACGGCGCCCAATGATTCCGCTACTCCCGCGCTACCGTCATCCGCCGCCGCGGCGCAGTCAAACGCGACCGGCTCCGCGCCTGAACGAAGCGATAGCGCCGCGACGGGAACTACGGGCGCTCGCTAGCCGCGCGCGGACGGGCCCGCGCGATCGTAATAATAGTGAATTGAACAGGCCCTTGGCGGCCTAGAAGTGACTCGCGCCTTCGCTGCTGTAGTGCCGCCGCACGCGGGAGCGTTGCGGCTTTTCGTACTGAAAGGTCGTCTGGCAGCGTGAGCAGACGCCTTGGGGTTTGGGGTTGCCGGAACGGCGCGTCAGTTTGACGTAATGCACCACTCCATCACTGCAGAGATGGCCGGCGACGGGGAAGTCGTAAACAGTACGAATGTCGGTTGCTTCCATTTCCTGCACTAGCGCTCCCTCATTCAGAATTTTCTCCTTCGACGCGATGGCCAGGCGGACGGCACGCGCGCGCCGGACTTTCCAAGATAGTGAAATCTCCATGTCGATCAATCAATTTGACGGTCGTGATGAAATTTTCTTCGAAAATTTTTTCTCTCCGCGGCGGAGCCGGACCTGGGACGCGGGCCGCGCGTCCGCCTAAGCGCCTTCGCCGAGCGCGGCGGCGCGCTCGCCATGTGCTACGCTCGCGTGCAGAATGAAGCGCCGCCCCCTCAGCAAATTGCTCGTTGCCAATCGTGGCGAAATAGCGCTCCGGATAATTCGCAGCGCGCGCCTGCTCGGGCTCGCCACCGTCGCGGTCTATTCGGAAGCCGACGCCGACGCCGCGCATGTCGCCGCGGCCGACCAGGCGCGCCTCATCGGTCCGCCCGAGGCGAGCCGGAGCTATCTCAATATCGCGGCGATCATCGAGGCCGCGCGTGCCACCGGCGCCGACGCGATTCATCCCGGCTACGGATTTCTTTCCGAGCGTCCCGAATTCGCCCGCGCCGTCGGCGAGGCCGGGATGGTCTTCGTCGGACCCCCGGCGGACGTGATGGCGGCGCTGGGCGACAAGGTCGCGGCGCGGCGCCTGGCGGCGGACGCGGGCGTTCCCGTGGTCCCAGGCCTCGAGACGGTCGACGATCGCACGGCCGGGCAGTTTGCCGCTCGCGTCGGGTTTCCGCTGATAGTCAAGGCGGCGGCGGGTGGCGGCGGCCGCGGGATGCGCCTGGTCGAGGCGCAAACGGGACTCGCCGAGGCGCTGGCGGCGGCGGCGCGCGAGGCCAAGGCCGCCTTCGGCGATGGGCGCGTCTTCCTCGAGAAATACCTCGCCCATCCGCGCCATATCGAGGTGCAGGTGCTCGCCGACAATCACGGCGGCGTCGTTGCGCTGGGCGAGCGCGACTGTTCGATCCAGCGGCGCCATCAGAAAATTATCGAGGAGTCGCCCGCACCCGGACTCGACGACGGCCTCCGCGCCCGGATGGTCGAGGCGGCGCTGAAGGTTGCGCGCGTGGCCGGCTATCGCAACGCGGGCACAATGGAGTTCCTGGTCGACGGCGGCGAGTTCTACTTCCTGGAGGCCAACACACGCCTGCAGGTCGAGCATCCGGTGACCGAGATGCGCTTTGGCTGCGACCTGGTCGCCGAGCAGCTTAAGGTCGCGATGGGCGAGCGCGCAAGCGGGCCATCCACGCCGCGCGGCGTGGCGATCGAGTGCCGCATCTATGCCGAGGACGCCGAGCAGAATTTCCGCCCGGCCACTGGCGAGGCGCTTTACCTCAATCTGCCCGCAGGACCTGGCGTGCGTATCGACACGCATCTCGTGACCGGAGCTCGGGTCACCGCGTTTTACGACGGCTTGCTGGGAAAACTGATCTGCTGGGGCGCCGATCGCGAGCAGGCGCGCGGCCGGATGGTGGCCGCCTTGGGCGAGTTCTCGCTGCTTGGCGTCACCAACACGGCCGCCTTCCTGCGCGAGGTCATCGCGAGCGAAGCGTTTCGTGACGCGCGGCTCTCGACGCGATTCCTGGAGGAGTTTTTTCCGCGATGGAGTCCGGATGACGCCGCGCTCGAAAGCCTGTTGGTCGCGGCCGCGATGGCCGCGGGAGGCGGAGCGCTCGGCGCGGCGCGCTCGGCGTCATTGGGCTCGTCTTCATCGCACGGCGCGCTCGGCAACGGTGCGCGTGCGGGGCGTGGCGGGCGTTCTCCGTGGGCGGAGCTCACGGGCTTCGAGCCGTGGGGGCGAGGCGAACGATAAGGATGAAACTCAAGCGCCAGGGCCACGCGCGCGAGTTCGAGGTCGAGTTCCTCGCGCAAAACGGGCAAACCGCTACGGATGCGGGCGCGCCGCGTGCGATTCGCATCACTATCGACGGGCGCGAGGTCGCGGCGACGGTCGCGCCGATGCCCGACGGCAGCGCGATAGTGGAGTTGGACGGCCGACGCGTTCGCGTCGCGGGCGCGCGGCTGCGATCTTCCATCGTAGTGGCCGCGGGCCCGCTCGCGGCCGAGTTCGTCGTGGTCGAGGGGCGCACGGCGCATCGCGCGGGCGGACTCGCCGCGCCGGAAGTCGACGCGCCGATGCCGGGCAAGGTGCTCAAGGTGCTGGTCGCCGAGGGCCAGCCGGTCGAGCACGGAGATCCGCTGATCGTGCTCGAAGCGATGAAAATGGAGACGACGCTATACGCCGAGAGCCCGGCGATCGTGGCGAAGATTTGCGTCGTGGCCGGGCAGATGGTTGATCACGGCGCGCGCCTTATCGAACTCAGTCCGGTGGCGACACCGGCCAGACCGCCCGAATCTCCGCCTCAAGACGACTGAGCCATTGATCGAAGCCGGCGTCGCGTTCGACCACGATTTCGAGCTTGCCGGCGCCAAGCTTGCGCAAGCGGCCGGGATGCTCGGTGCGAAGCGGAATCACCAGCGCCTCGCGCGAGATTCCGAGCGCGTCGGTTATCGCGAAGATGCGCTCGATTTCCGCCAGCCCAATCGATTTAACCAAAGATGCGCCCTCCGCGCCCACCGGACCCCTCTTTACATACGGCGCGGCTCGCCTAAGCTCAACTCCTAAGGGGCGCGTGGCTCCCCCGCGGAGGACGCTGTGTTCGGCACGATCAAAAAAGTGATCAAGGATAAGGGGTTCGGCTTCATCACGCCCGACGACGGCACCGATGAGGTCTTCTTCCATCGCTCGCGGCTTTCGCCCAAGGTCTACTTCGAGGACCTGCGCGAGGGCGACCAGGTGCAGTTCGACGTGCGACCCGGCGACAAGGGACCGCAGGCGTTCAATCTGCGTCTGCGCTGATGGCTCGTCGCGAATGGCTCCACGGTAATGCTTGTCGGCAATGGCTCCCGATGCCATGCGGTGGTGATATAATTTCCTCGTGTCCGTAGAAGAGCATCATCGCCACGGCCCTAAGAGTCTCAAGGTGGGGGTGCTGACCGCGAGCGATTCGCGCAGCGCCGAAAGCGACGAGAGCGGCCGTCTTATCCGCGACCTCCTGACCGCCGCCGGTCATCGCGTGGAGTACTCCGAGGTCCTGCCCGACGATCCTGCGCGCATCCGCAAGGCCCTGCTCGACAATCTGCAAAACCTCGACGCGATCATCGTCAACGGCGGGACCGGAATCGCGGCGCGCGACTCGACTATCGAGGCGGTCCGCGTGCTGCTCGACAAGGAACTGGAAGGCTTCGGCGAATTGTTCCGCTATCTTTCCTATCAGCAGATCGGATCGGCGGCGTTTTTGAGCCGGGCGTTGGCGGGAATCGCGGCCGGCAAAATCGTGGTTTCGCTGCCGGGTTCGCCCGCCGCCTGCCGGCTCGCGATGGAAAAACTGCTTATCCCCGAGCTTGGTCACATGGCGCATCTGCTGAAACTGTGACACGGCTCAAGAATCGCAAAATGAATCGCCAATGAATCGGATCACGATAAAATTGTTCGCCACGCTGCGCGAGCGCGCCGGCGCCGCCGAGCTAAGCCGCGAATTTCCCGACGGCGCGACCGTCGCACAGATGTGGCAGCGGCTGGCCGAAGAGTTTCCCGCGCTCAAGGGCCATCGCGACTCCGTCGGCTTCGCCGTCAACCAGGAATACGTGCACGACGACTATCGTCCGCGCCCGGGCGACGAGGTCGCGTTCATCCCGCCCGTGAGCGGCGGCGCCGGGCCGTCGCGCGATCCGAAATGGGTGGGGCCGATCGCGATCGGCCGCGCCCCGATCGACGTCGCAGCGCTGGAGCGCGCGGTGGCCGACCCGCACGCCGGCGCGATCGTCACCTTTGCCGGGACCACGCGCGCCGACAACGCCGGGCGCAACGTGATTCGGCTGGAGTACGAGGCTTACGAGCCGATGGCGCTCAGCGAGATGCGCCGGCTCGCACGCGAGGCGGGCGAGCGATGGCAAATCGTGCGTATCGCGATTAACCATCGTGTCGGTCTGGTAGACATCGGCGAGACTTCGGTCGCGATCGCGGTCTCGGCGGCGCATCGTGGGGAAGCGTTCGAGGCCTGCCGCTTCGCGATCGACCGGCTGAAGGAAGTCGTGCCGATCTGGAAGAAGGAATATTTCGAAGGCGGCGAAGTGTGGATCGGCTGCCAGACCTCTCATCCGCCAGCCCCCGGCCACGCCCATTGATGGTGCGAACCGGCAATTCGGCAGGTAATTCGGAAATCATGTACATTGATTTGCTAACATGATGCCCTGTCGGCCATTCAGCTTGACCGATCGGCCAGCATCCGTTAATCAGGAGCCCCGATGCCTCTGGGTGAACATCACGTCGAAAAAATAATCCTGGCCGAGCCGCGCGGCTTTTGCGCCGGCGTCGACCGCGCGGTCGAGGCCGTGCGTAGCGCGCTCCGCACCTATGGCCGTCCGCTCTACGTGCGCCATCAGATCGTGCACAACCGCTTCGTGCTCGAAGCGCTGGTCGAGGAAGGCGCCATTTTCGTCGAAGACCTCGCCGAAGTGCCCGAGGGCCAGCGCGTGATCTTCAGCGCGCACGGCGTCGCGCCCAGCGAATGGGAACGCGCGCACGACCGGGGTTTGCGCGTGATCGACGCCACCTGCCCGCTGGTCACCAAGGTGCATCTCGAGGTCGAGCGCTATGCGCGCGAGGACCGCAGCGTGATCCTCGTCGGCCACGCGGGCCACGAGGAGGTCAAGGGCACGCTCGGCGTCGCGCCCGGCCGCGTGTTGCTGGTCGGCAGCGTACAGGAGGCCGAGGTGGCCGAGGTTCCCGACCCGGAGCGGGTGGCCGCCGTTACGCAGACCACGCTCAGCGTGGACGACACGCGCGAGATCATGGAGACGCTCAAGCGGCGTTTCCCGGCGATGGTCGCGCCCAAGACCGACGACATCTGTTACGCGACCCAGAACCGCCAGAACGCGGTCAAGGAACTGGTCGGACAGAGCGACGCGATTTTGGTGGTCGGCTCCAAGCAGAGCTCCAACGCCAATCGCCTGGTCGAGGTCGCACGGATGCGCGGTGCGCGCGCTTTCCTGGTCGATTCGCTCGACGACGTGCGTCCCGACATGCTCGACGGCGTGCGTGCGCTCGGCGTCACGGCCAGCGCGTCGTCGCCCGAATGGCTGGTCGAGCAGATAATCGGCGCCTTTGCGGACAACGGAGCCTCGGTGGAGTTGCTGAGCGTGGCCAAGGAGCGGGTGCATTTCCCGCTCCCGCTGCCGGCCGACTAGCGCGGTTGCCGAGACGGCGGCCGGATGAGGCGGGGCGGCGGCTATATCGCGATTGAGGGGCCGATCGGCGTCGGCAAGACCAGCCTCGCGCAGGCGCTGGGGTTGAGAATCGGCGCGCGCATCGTGCTCGAGGATACCGACAGCAATCCGTTCATCGCGCGCTTCTACCAGGACCCGGAAAAGTACGCGTTCCCGGTCCAGCTCTACTTCCTGCTGACCCGCTACAACCAGCAGCGCCAGCTCGCCCAGCAGGACCTCTTCGCTCAGGCCACGGTCACCGACTACCTACTCGCCAAGGATCGCATCTTCGCCCGCCTCAATCTCGACCCCGACGAACTGGTGCTCTACGAGGGCGTCTACCGCCTGCTCGACGGACAGCTCGCCCGGCCCGACCTGGTGGTTTATATACGCGCTCGCGTCGAGGTCCTGGCCGAGCGGCTACGCAAGCGCAACCGCACCTTCGAGCGCCATATCAGCATGGAGTACCTCGAGAGCGTCTCGGCGGCGTACCGCGACTTCTTTTTCTACTACGACGAGACGCCGCTGTTGGTGGTCGACAGCTCCGAGATCGACTTCGTCGACGACCCAGGCGACCTCGAAGACCTGCTGCGCGAAATCGACCGCACCGTCATGGGCTCGCACTACTACGTTCCGCGCAAGGGCTAGCGCGCCAGGGAAAAATCACCGGAGCAGGCAAATCATCAGTGCAGACAATTGTTCCACACGGGACAATTATGCGCGGTGCAAATTATCCCGCGCAAACTACCCCGCGTAAGCCTTGAACGCCTCCTCGATCTGAGACGCCAGCTTGAAGTCCTTTTCGGTCACGCCGCCCTGGTCGTGCGTGGAGCAGGAGAATGTGATGCGGGTGTAGTTGATCTTCACGTCGGGATGATGGTCGGCCGCCTCGGCCATCTCGGCCACCTGGTTGAGGAACCGGATTCCATCCATGAATGTCTTGAAACGGTAGAGCTTGCTTATTGCGTTGTCCTTGAATTCCCATCCGTTAAGCGCGCTCAGCCGCCGCTCTATTTCGGACTTCTCGAGTTTCGCCATTGGGGGAATCCTCCGTGCGTCTATGTTGCGGGCTACTCGTTTTGCGCGCCGGTCTGATTAATATTAGGACTCATATTAGACAACAGCGGGCGCGGACGCGCCAAACGCTCGCCTGCCGCGGGGAGATGCGATGAACCAGCGCGATTCGATCAAGATGACACCGGAGCAGGCGCTCGCCTACCTCACCGCGCATCATAGCTGCGCGCTTGCGACCAACGGCCACGACGGTTATCCGCACGTCGTGGCCATGTGGTATACCGTCAAGGACGGCGCGGTCATGATGACCAGTTACGCCCGCGCGCAGAAGATCGTGAATTTAAGGCGCGACCCGCGCGCGACCGTGCTGGTCGAAAGCGGCGCCACTTACAAGGAACTCAGCGGAGTGATGGTTCGCGGGCGGGTCGAGCTGGTCGAAGGTCCGGCTGCGCTGGCCGAGATTCTGAGACTTACCGGCGCCGATCCGAACAATCCGGCGGCGGTGCGCCGCGTGCAAAAGCGCGTCGTGATGCGGCTTCACCCGGAGCGTTGGGCGAGTTGGGATCATTCCAAAATCGTGGGTGACTACTGAGTAGTGTGCACGGCGCCGTATGACGACATCAAAATAACCGAGGACTCTTGCGATGGCGAACAAGTACGTGACCGATGAGGTGCGCAAGCAGATCGGGATACAGAGCGAGGCGCGGGTGGTCGAGGTCGAGCGCGGCGCGATCCGCCGCTTCGCTGAGGCGATCGGCGATCCCAACCCGCTCTTCAATGACGAGGCCGCCGCGCGTAAAACCCGCTTTGGCGGGATGATCGCGCCGCCGACCTTCTGCCGCTCGCTCGGCGCCGCGATTCCGGAAATCAAGATCGGGATGGGCGAGTTTCGCGGCCTCGACGGCGGCTCGGAGTGGGAGTACTTGGAGCCGATCCGCCCCGGCGACCGAATCAGCGTGGTCTCCAAGATCGCGGACATCCGCGAGAGCGCGGGGCGGCTCGGCGCGATGGTCTTCATCACGGTCGAGACCAGCTACACCAACCACCACAATCAACTCTGCGCGTTGCAGCGCTCGACCGTGATCCGGTACTAAGCCGCGCGCGGGATTTGTCGCAGGGGAGGAATCGAAATGGCGCAGCAGACCTACATGGCGCAGCAGACCTACTGGGAAGACCTGGAAGCCGGATCCGAAGTGCCGGCGCTGGAAAAAAATCCCACCACTCAGCAACTCGTCAAGTATGCCGGCGCGTCGGGCGACTTTTACCAGATTCACTACGACAAGGACTTCGCGCTCGGCAACAATCTGCCCGGCGTGATCCTGCACGGCGCGCTCAAAAACGGCTTCCTGGGCCAGATGATGACCAACTTCGCCGGCCACGAGGGATGGCTGCGCAAGCTCGCGGTGCAGTATCGCGGTATGGATCAGCCGGACTCCAAAGTCGTGTGCAAGGGCAAGGTCGTGAAGAAGTATACGCAAGGGCGCGACCATCTGGTCGATTGCGAAATCTGGCTGGAAAACGCCAAGGGCGAGAAGACCACGATCGGCAGCGCCACCGTGATTTTACCCTCGCGCGAAGGAGTGCGGGCTTAGCTAGGCTTGGTCCGCGGCATGATTTCAGCGGCATGATTTGCGCGGTATCATCTAAATGACAGCTCACGCGAGCTGAAGGGAGGGCGGAGAAGAAGTCCACGATGCCGCTCGGGCGTCAATTTCCCGCGCGCACGGTCGAGGCCGAAGACGTACGGCTCCGCCGCGTCGATCCGCACTACGTCAAGAGCCTCGTCCGGCTGCTCGCCGCGCACGCGCTCGCCGAGAAACTGACCGCACTCGGCTATCAGCGCGCGCTGGATACGGTCACCAACGAAGCGTTGCGCCCGACAATCGAAAAAAATCTCGCCGAAGAATGCCGCCACGCGGCACTCGTCTACCGCGCGCTCCGCGAAATCGGCGTCACGCAGGAGGAAGCCGACCGCGCGATGATCCCGGCGCTCAAGGCGCCTTCGTTCGAGGCGCCGTTGCGCTTTGCCAAAACCCCGGCCGGTGAGTTGGACCTGCTGATGGCCTCACTCAGCCTCGACATGACCGGGCTCCTGATGATCGGCGTCAACTACCGGGACTCCAGCTACGCGCCGCACGCGCGCGCCGCCGATCGCATCCTCGACGACGAGGCCGAGCACGAGATGTTCGCGGTGGGCGAACTCGCGAGCTCGGTCGATCGTTTCGGCCCCGAGGCGGTGGCGGCGGCGCTCAAGCAATGGCTGCCGGCGGCAGCCAACTTTTTCGGCCCGCCCGGCAGCGGCTTCGGCTACGATTGCATGCGTTTCGGGCTCAAGGCGCGCGACAACGGCGAGCTGACCGAGCTGTATCTCTCGATGCTCGAGCGGCGGCTGGGCAATGTCGGGCTCGCGATGCCGCGGCTGACCTCGGGCTACCCGCACGCGCTGGCGTAACGCCACCAAATTACCATCACTAAAAGTTGTCGGCGAAGCGTTTGCTCCGCCGGTAACTTGCCTTTTCCTGGGAGAGTATTTCATGGTGAGATGCTGGTTGGGCAAAGCTGAAACGTCGCGCGCAAGGAGTATCGCATCATGAAGATCGGACTTTTCGCGGTCGTGTCGGGACGGGTCGGCGGAATGGCGGTGATGAAGGCGTTCGCCGAGAACGCCGAGCGCGTTGGCTTTGCGACCCTGTGGGCGCCCGAGCACGTGGTGCTGCTCGATTCCTACGCCTCACGTTATCCCTATCGCGACGACGGCACCCTGCCCGCCCCGACCGACGCGCCGATTGCCGATCCGTTCCTCACCCTGTGCACGATGGCGTCGGTGACGCGAAAAATTCGCCTCGCCACCGGTATCTGCCTGGTGCCCGAGCATAACCCGCTGGTACTGGCCAAAGTGGTCGCGACGCTCGACTCGCTCTGCGAGGGCCGCTTCGTCCTGGGCGTCGGCGTGGGTTGGCTGGAGGAGGAGTTTCGCGCGCTCGGAATCCCCTGGGAGCGCCGCGCGCATCGTACCCGCGAGTATATCGAAGCGATGCGCCGGCTGTGGGGTGACTCGCTGAGCTCTTATAGGGGCGAGTTCGTGAATTTCGAAAACGTCCGCAGCTTTCCCAAGCCGGTGCGGGGAGCTGACCTGCCGGTCTTCTTTGGCGGCGAGAGCGGCCCGGCGCTCCGCCGGGTCGCTGAGTACGGCAACGGATGGTGCGGCTTCAACCTTGACCCCGGTGAGGCGGCGGACAAGATTCGCCATCTCGAGTCGCTGCTCAAGTCCAACGGCCGCAAGCGCTCCGAGGTCGAGCTCGCGGTCTCGCCCTACACCAAGCCGATCACGCCCGACGATCTTGCGCGCTATCGTGACGCCGGCGTCGACGAGGTCGTGATCATCAACATGCGCGCGCCGCGCACGCCCGAGGAAGCCGCGAAGGGAATCGAGGAAGCGGCCCGCAAGTGGGTCGACGCAGCCGCGAAGCTCTAAAATCGCCCACAACGCTCATCCGCCTGTCGGGTCTCGCGCCCACTACTGGTGTCATGAAACCAAGGCGCCAATCGGGTAAACTTTCAGTTGAGGTCCCCTCCTAGAGGATAGGAAATGGCCAAAGCACGCATGAAGACGAGCCGACCGCGTCTTACGCTGGATATATCTCCCGCTCTGCGGAGGCGAATCAAGATGGCGGCGGCTGCGAAGGATCTTTCTGTATCCAGTTATGTAACGCGTCTCCTCGACCGCGCCGTACCAGCCGGGGCCGCCCTCAGAAAGAAGGCTGATGGGACTGTGTCAGCCGAAACCTTACTCCGCTTCGCTGCCCTACGAGCGGAGCAGCGCGCACCATTTCCGGAGGACTCCGCGGACCTGATCCGAGAAAGCCGGGCGGAACGCGAGGATCAACTGTGAGCGCTGACGAGGTTGTCGTCGACGCGAGCCTCGCCCTCAAATGGATTGAACAAGAACCATACAGCGCTGAAGCCTCGGCGCTTCTGGAGAACTGGCGGCTACGCCATTGCCGACTGCTGGCGCCCACGCTGTTCGCTTATGAGGCAACCAACGCTATTGCAAAGCGCGTGAAGCGCGCACAACTGACTCTTGAGGCCGCGAAACAGCGGCTGGCCGCCCTCCTCGAAAACGGACCGGGATTGGAGCAGGACCCCGGCATCAATTTGCGGGCGTTGGAAATTATGGAACGGTTCGCGCTACCCAGCGCTTATGACGCCCACTACCTCGCACTCGCCGAAACCCGGCAGTGCGAGTGCTGGACCGCCGATGAACGTCTCTGGAACACGGTCAAGAAGGAGCTATCGTGGGTTCATTGGATCGCCCGGCATGCCGCTACGACAAAGGCGTGAACATCGCCTTTGGCTTCCGCACCTTGGCAGCGGCCGCAAATCGCTCGCGGTATTGTGCGCGGAGGCCGCAGGTGTTGATTGTGAGCGGCTAATCTTTAAGGCTGAAGGGCCACCTGCGTGGAGGTGGCCAATTGAGGAAAAGGGGTGGAGTGGCAGATGGCGTTTGTCAGGCTTAACAAGGGTGGACAGTCAGTTTGGATAAACAGCGATCGTATCGCGTACTTCGAGGGGGTCGAGTCGCTGGCGCAGGACGGATCAAAGCGGGCGGAAACCAAGGTCTGCTTCGAAAGCGACTTTAGTATCGTGGTCGACGAGCCGATCGAGCAGCTCCGACACAGATTTCAGTAATCCGTCGCGCAGGTGAAACTGTCCGATCCAGATCCGGGATTCTGCGCGCGGGGTAAATCTACGCGCGGTCGGTTTTGTCGATACGCGGAAAGAGCGGGACCGGCGGCTTGACGCGATCGCCGGGCTTGAGCCCCGCGCCGAACGGCGCATCCGCTGCCGTCTCGTCGACGCCGAGCAGCTCGAGAAGTTTCGCCGCCTGGCGCGGCATGAACGGCTCCAGCGTCGCCGCGATCACGCGCAGCCCCTCGAGCAGGTTGGCGAGTATCTGCGCGACGCGCGGCAGCTTGTCCGGGTCCTTGGCGAGCGTAAACGGTGCGGTCGCGACGATATACTTGTTGGCCGCGTCCAGCACCTGCCATACCGCGTCGAGTCCGCGATTGAACGCGAGCTCGTCCTCCATCGCGCCCGCGCGCCCGGGCGCCGCGCGAAACGCCTCACTGAGCGCGAGATCGATTTCCTCGCCGCCCGCCCCCGGCGTCGCGGTTATTTCACCCTGGAAATACCGCGCGGCCATCGCGAGCACCCGGCTCGCCAGGTTGCCTAAATCGTTGGCCAGCTCGGCGTTGTAGCGCTCGATCAAGCGCTCCTCGGAGAAATCGCCGTCCAGGCCGTAGACCACCTCGCGCATCAGGAAGTAGCGCAGCACGTCGGCGCCGAACGCCTGCTCGTAGGAGACCGGGTCGCGCACGTTGCCCGAGCTCTTGGACATCCGCGCGCCGCCGAAATTGAGCCATCCGTGGACGTTGAGATGCTTGAACAGCGGGAGCCCCGCGGCGAGCAGGATCGGCGGCCAATACACCGCGTGGGTCTTCAGAATATCTTTGCCGATGAAATGCTCGGTGGTGGGCCACACCTTTTCAACGAAGCTCGGATCATTGGTCGCGGGATGACTCACGTACGCCCAGAACGCGTCGTACCAGACGTAGGTGACGTAGTTGGAATCGAAAGGCAGCTCGATTCCCCAATCCAGCCGGGCCTTGGGCCGCGAGATGCACAAATCGGTCAGCGGCTCCGACAGCATGTTGAGCGCCTCTTTGCGGTAGCGCTCGGGCCGGATGAAATCGGGATTGCGCTCGATGTGTTCGAGCACCTGCGTGCGGTACTTCTCGATCCGCAGGAAGTAGTTGCCCTCGCTGATGAGTTCGACGGGGCGGTTGTGCGTGGGACAGACGTTGCCGGGCAGCAGTTCCTTTTCGGTGTAAAAGCGCTCGCAATCGACGCAGTACAGACCCTCGTAGTCGCGAAAGTAGATGTCGCCGCGCGCGTGCGTGCGCCGCAGCATCTCCTGCACCCACTTCTGATGGACCTCGTCGGTGGTGCGCACCCAGTAGTCGTAGCTGACGCCCAGCCCGCGGAAGGCTTCGTCGAACAGCGCGCTCATCTTGTCGGTATAGGCCTGCGGCGTGAACCCCTGGGCGAGCGCGGCGCGCCGGATCTTGTCGCCGTGCTCGTCGGTGCCGCTTAGGAAGCTCACGTTTTCGCGTCCCAGCTTGCGCCGCTGATAGCGCGCGAAAACGTCGGCCGCGAGCGCCTCGTAAGCGCTGCCGACGTGCGGCGTGCCGTTGCAATAGAAAATTGCGGTCGTGATGTGGATGCGCTCGGCCATCGGGGATGCGGTATTTTCCTGGCGCCGGTCTTTTCCTGCGCCGCTTCGCGTGTCATGCCGCACGCGCGAGAAACCGGCGCCTCGATGCTACTTGGCGGGGACGGTGCGGCTCAAGCCTGCGGGCGCGCGTCCACCAGATCCTGCAGCGCGGCTTCGACCACGCCGCCGTCCTCGTCGCGCTGGATCAACACGGTCTGCTTGAGGATGTTCTGGCGCAGCACCTTGCCGTCGCCCTTGACCGATTGCACGCGCTTGCCGACGTTGGGCAGGCCGCGCCGCAGTTCGAGGTAAGTCGAATATTCGTAGCGCAGGCAGCACTTCAGCCGCCCGCACATCCCGGCCAGCCGCGACGGATTGAGCGCGAGTCCCTGCTCGCGCGCCATCTTGACCGTGATCGCCTCGAAGTCGCGCAGCCACGACGAGCAACATAGCTCGCGTCCGCACGGCCCCACCGCGCCGGTCACCTTGGTCTCGTCGCGCGCGCCGATCTGCTTCATCTCGACCCGCACGCGGAGCGAGTTGGCGAGGTCGCGCACCAGGTCGCGAAAATCGATCCGGTTCTCGGCGGTGAAGTAGAACACGGCCTTGCGCCCGTCGAGCATGTAATCGACGTTGATGAGTTTCATCGTGAGGTTGCGCTCACGGATGCGATGCAGGCAAAGCCGCCGCGCCGCCGCTTCGCGGTCGAGATTTTCGCCCTCGCTGTCGACGTCGCCCGCCTCGGCCAGCCGCAGCACCGGGCGGAGCGCGCGCAGATCGAGTGTGCGGGACGGCTCGTGTGGCTCGACTTCGATCTTTCCGATGCGCACGCCGGCCTCGCCCTCGACCACCACGCGGTCGCCGCGCCTGAGCGTGAGTCCGCCGGCGAGGAAGTTGTAGAGATGGCCGACCGCGAGAAAGCTGACCGCAACAATCCGCGGCAGTTCCGGTGCGCCTTCGAACGGGTCGATCTGCTCGGGCACTATTGGCTCCCCAGTGCGTCGCGCACCGTCATCCACCACTGCTCGGCCTGCATCCGCGGATTCGCCATCTCGTCGATCGCGGCGCTCGCCTCAACGGCGCCCTTGAGACTGACGAGGACCGCGTCGAGGGCGAAACTTTCGGCCATCTTGGTCATCGTCTCGGCGATTTCGGGCGCGGCCGCCGCCGGCGGCGTCCGCATCAGCTTGAGACACAGTATTTCCTCAAGCACCCGCGCGATCAACTCGAAGTTCTCGGCCGCCTGCTCGCGGCTGGCGAAGAATTCCTGCGCCAGCGCCTGGGCCTGGGCGAAGTCCAGGCGCCGCGCCTCGCCAAGCGCATGCAAAAGATCGCGGATCGGCGGTTCGGCGCCGCCTGCGAGCTTTAGCGCACGGCCGGCGCTGCCGCGCGCTAGCCGCGCAAGCGCCGCGGCACGTTCGGCGTCGACCCCCGCGCGCGCGACGACGATCGCCTCGATATCGCCGACCGCGAGCGGCGCGAACCGCACCAGCCGCAGGCGCGAGCGCACCGTGTCGAGCAGCGCGCGCTCGCTCTCGGCGACCATGAAGATGATCGTATGGCCGGGCGGCTCCTCGAGCGTCTTGAGCAGCGCGTTTTGGGCCGGGATGCCGAGCGTCTCGGCGTCGTCGATAATCGCCACGCGCCGCGCGCCGCGGCTCGGCCGCGTACCCAGCCGCGCGATAAGCTCGCGCACCTGCTCGATCAGGACCTCGCTGCGGCCTTCGGCGCGCGCAACCGCGATGAAGTCGGGATGCACGCCCGCGGCGATCTGCACGCACGACGCGCAACACTCGCATCGCGCGGCCGCCGCGGCGCCCGCACGCTCGGCGCCGCGTCCGCGCCGCGCCGATTTTCCGGCCTCGCGCACCGGGCAATTCTCGACTCGGCAACAGAAGCCGGGCCCCGGCGTGCGCTCGCACAGAAGCGCGTGCGCAAAGCCGCGCGCGACCAGCGCCTTGCCCACTCCGCGCGGACCCGCCAGCAGATAGGCGTGCGAGGGACGAGAGAGAAGTTCCGCGTTGAGCCGCTCGATCGTCTCGCGGTTGCCGCGCACCCCGTCAAGCGGCATCAGTGGCCCACCAGCCGTTCGACCGCGATCAGAATCTCGGTGCTCACGGCCGCGAGCTCGCGCGTCGAATCGATAACCGTGACGCGGTCCGGCTCGGCGCGTGCGATAGTCATGAAGCCCTCGCGGACCCGGCGATGGAAATCCACCTGCTCGCCCTCGAAGCGGTCGTAGCCGCGCACGTCGCCGCGCGCGCGGGCGCGCGTGCGCACCAGCCCGATCTCGACCGGGCAGTCGAGCACGATCGTGAGCGCGGGCCGGATGCCGTCGCTGGCGAGCCGGTTGAGCTCGTCAACCAGCTTGAGGTCGAAGCCGCGGCCGTGACCCTGGTAGGCGGTAGTCGAGTCGGAGTAGCGGTCGGAGATAACGATCTCGCCGGCTTCCAGAGCGGGGCGCAGCTTTTCGCGCACGTGCTGCGCGCGGTCGGCCAATACCAGCAGCAGTTCGGAGGCGACTCCCAGCGAGACCGCAGGGTCGAGAAAAATCGCGCGGATCGCCTCGCCCGCGCGCGTGCCGCCGGGCTCGTGGGTGAGCGTCACGCGCCGCCCGCGCCGGCGAAGTTCGTCGGCCAGAATCGCCGCCTGGGTGGTCTTGCCCGAGCCCTCGACGCCCTCGAGTGTGATGAAGATGCCGGCCGCCATCAGCGGGATAGATACCAGCTTGTGAGCTGCGGTTGAAAGAGCGTGTAGAAGCCGGCCGCCGCCGACAGGAACGGTCCGAAGGGAACCGCGGTCGCGAGCAGCGTGTGCTCCTCGCTTTCCGCCGCCGCGCTGTCGGGTGCTTGCGGATCGATTGAGAGCGCCGCCGCCGCGTCGGTTTGCGAGACTGCCGCTGCCGCGCCGGTTTGCGCTCCCGCGACGCCGGGCGTGGCAGGCGCCGGAGCGCCGGCGGCCTCACGCATGCTCAGCGGCAGTTCGGGTGCATCGCGCGGAGTTCCAAAGAGCCCGACCGCGAGCCCCCCAAACGATCCGAGCAAGGCGCCGAAAAACAGCGTGAACAGCACGCCCTGCCATCCGATGAACGCCCCGACCATCGCGAGCAGGAACACGTCGCCGAGGCCGACGCCCTCCTGTCCGCGCACCATCTGGTAAAGAAAGCCGGTCACGAACAGGACTCCGCCGCCGGCAGTAATTCCGATTAGCGAGCTTTTCCATCCAACCTCGGGCATGAACATCGCGGCCAGCACAAAACCCACCGGGACGCCGGGAAACGTGATCAGATTGGGGATCAGCCGCCAGTCGTAGTCGACCAGCGAGGAGATGAGCAGCGCGGTGATGAAGACGAAGCGCGCAATCGCGTCGCCCAGCGGAAAATTCACGTATAAGAAGAGCGCGGCCAGCGCGAGCGCGAGTTCGCCGCCCAGGTGGCGCGCGCTAATCGGCGCCCCGCACATCAGGCAGCGCCCGCGCGAGGCCAAGTAGGCGAAGATCGGGATATTGGCCCACCACGGGACCGGACGCTCGCAGCTTTCGCAGAACGATCGCGGGGTCGCGATCGAAATGTCGCGCGGCAAGCGGTACGCGACCGTCACCGCAAAACTGCCGACACATGCTCCCAGCGCGAGCGCCGCCACGTCGCCGAAAATCGTCGGAACCTGCTCCATCGCCCCCCTCGGCCTGTTCTCCCCCTCGCGCCCCTCCGCTATCCGTCAAGCCGGGCGACGCTCGCTACCAACGTGCGCTCGCGCGGACCGTCGAACTCAGCCAGCATCACGCCCTGCCATCGGCCGAGCGCGAGTTTGCCTTCGCGCACCGGAATGTTGATCGACGTACCGAGCATCACCGAAAGAATGTGCGCCTGCGAATTGCCCTCGGCGTGGCGGAAGTCGCCCTTGAGCGGAACCAGGCGCTCGAGATGGCGCAACATGTCGGAGGTGACGTCGGGATCCCAGTTTTCCGACACGATCACGGCGGCGGTGGTATGGGTAACGAAGAGGTTGCAGAGCCCGGTTTGCACGCCGCTTTGTTCAACCGCACGCGCGACGTCGCCGGTGATATCGACCAGCTGCACGCGCTCGCTCGTACGAACCCGGATATCGATCATCACACGAACATTCTACGGCCGGCGACGGCGCGCCGCCAGCCACTACCGCCTTATCGCGCCGCGCGGCGCGCGTTTCCCTTACGCGGGCGATTCGCTATGGTTCGGCCAAACTGCGCGGGCATGGAGTTATGGAACAGGAACCGATGGAATTCTGGTTCGAGTTCGCGAGCACCTACTCATACCTGGCCGCATCGCGGATCGAGGAGGTCGCGGCGAAAGCCGGCGTGCGGATACGATGGCGTCCGTTTCTGCTTGGCCCGATCTTCGCGTCGCAGGGATGGGGCGACTCGCCATTCAACCTCTATCCGCTGAAGGGCCAATACATGTGGCGCGACATGGAGCGGCTGTGCGAGAAGTACCAAATTCCGTTTCGCCGCCCGAGCAAATTCCCGCGAAGCGGCCTCTTGGCGGCGCGCGTCGCCTGCATGGCGGCCGAGGAGCCCTGGTGTCCGCGCTTCGTGCGCGCGGTCTATCGCGCCAACTTTGGCGAGGACCGCGAAATTTCGCGCACCGAAACCATCGCGGAGATTCTCGCCACGGTCGGTCAGCCGCCGCGCGAAGTGCTCCAGCGCGCCGAGGCGCCGGAGAACAAGCAGCGCCTGCGCGAACAGAATCAATGGGCCGTGGTGCACGGCATCTTCGGCGCGCCGACGATGATCGTTGGCAAGGAACTGTTCTGGGGTAACGACCGCCTGGAAGACGCGATCGCGTTTTACCTGCGCTCAGGAGAGGCTGACGGGACGACCTGACGGCCGGCCAGCCGCGGCCGCTCAGCGCTGGCAGCGCGGGCAAAAAAAACTCGCGCGCTGGCCGACCGTCACGTTGCGAATCGCGCTCTTGCACACGCGGCACGGCTCGCCCTCGCGCCCATAGACCATCAGGCGTTCAGCGAATCGTCCCGGCTGTCCTTCCGAGTCGCGATAGCTGCGAAAGGTGGTGCCGCGGCTGCCGATCGCCGCGCGCAGAATCGGCGCGGTTGCGGCAACGATACGTTCGATCTCCTTGCGCGTCACCTTGGCGGCGCGGCGCGTCGGCCGGACTCCCGCGCGGAACAGAATTTCGGAGGCATAGATGTTGCCGATTCCGGCGACCACCCGTTGATCCATGATGAGGTTCTTGATCGCGGCCCGCCGCCCGCGAGCCATCCGCGCCAGGTACTCCGCATTGAAGGCGCGCTGAGCGGCTCTGGACCGAGCCCGGCAAGTTCGGGCGCCGCGGCGAGTTCCCCCTGCGCGACGAGCCGGATGAGTCCGAAACGGCGCGGATCGTTGTAGACCAGACGGGTGCGATCGTCGAGCGCGAACTCGACGTGGTCGTGGCGCGCGGCGAATTCGGCGTCGTCGAAGTCCTTGCCGCGATGGGTCAGGCTGCCGCTCATCCCCAGATGCACGATCATCGCGGAGCCGCCGCTAAGCTCGATGATTAAGTACTTGGCGCGGCGGCCCAGGCGCTCGATACGCCGGCCCTCGACGCCAGCCGCGAAGTCATGCGCCACCTTGCGCCGCAGACGCGGCTCCGCGATGCGCGCGCGCTCGATGGTGCGGCCGACCGCCGAGCGCGCGAGGATTCGCCTGAGCGACTCGACCTCGGGCAGCTCAGGCATCGCGGGACTCCGCCACCGCGGCCGGCGCGGGAGCGATCGCGCCCGCGCGCTTCAGCGCGTCGGCCAGGCGCACGAAGTCGGCGACCGAGAGCGTGGCGGGCCGCGCGCCTGGATCGATGGCGGCGCGGGCAAGCGCGCCGGCGATAGCTTCGGGTGCGGCGTCGAGCGCGCCGGCAAGGGCGTTGCGGATAGTCTTTCGCGGGGCGGAAAACGCGGCGCGAATCGCGCCAAGCAGCGCGGCCTCGTCGGCGGGTGCAAACGGCGCGCGCAGGTGCGGCGTGAAGACGATAACTTCGGCGTCGACGCGCGGCGCGGGACGGAAATTGCCGGCGGCGACGCGGAAATGTTCGCGCGTCTCCCAATAGAGCGCGGTGAAAACGCTCAGCGCCGAGTACGCGCGCTCGCCCGCACGCGCGCGGATGCGCTCGGCGACCTCGCGCTGGAACATCAGGACCATCCGTCCGATCGCGCCGCGCATCCCGTCGAGCCGGCGCAGGATCGCGGCGGCCGCGTTGAACGGCAGATTGCCGATCACCTTGACCGGCGGCCGCTCGGCCAGTTCCGCGAGTTCGACCTCGAGGAAGTCGCGGCATACCACGCGCACGGCGGGATGTCCGGCGAACGCGCTCTGAAGCCGCTCCGCGAGCCGCGCGTCGAGTTCGACCAGCCATAGCCGGCGCACTCCGGCGCGCAGAATCTTGTCGCTCAGGATGCCCAGGCCGGGGCCTATTTCGACCACTTCATCGCCGGGCGCGATTGCGGCCGCGGCAACGATCCGATCGGCGATGGCGGGTTGGATGAGGAAATTCTGGCCGCGCGATTTGCGCGGCCGCACGCCGGCCGCTTCGAGCTCGGCCGCGACTGCGAATGGCGAGGTGCGCGCGGATTTTCCACTTTCGATGTCGGCGCGTTCGGCCTCGGCGCGCCGCGCGCGTATAACTCGTGGCGTCCCCATCGCCTGGCCGCGCCTACAGGGTGAGCGCGGCTTCGGCGTCGATGCCGAGCGAGTCGCGCTCGCCGCGCAAAAGCCGGTAGCTTCCGGCCATCGCGATCATCGCCGCGTTGTCGGTGCAAAACTTGAGCGACGGCGCGACGACCTTGCGGCCTTCGGCGGCGGCCGCCTCGGCGAGGCGCTCGCGCAGGCGCGAGTTGGCGGCGACGCCGCCGGTGAGCGCGATCACGTCGATGCCGGTCTCGCGCGCCGCGTGCATCGCCGGCCCCACCAGCATATCGACCACCGCCTCCTGGAAACTCGCCGCCAGGTCCTCGCGCGAGAGCGCGGCGCCGGCTTCCGTGCGCAGCAGCGTCGCAATCGCGGTCTTCACTCCGCTGAAACTGAAATCGAGCGGCGCGCCGCGTACGTGGGCGCGCGAAATGCGCACTCGCTTGCGGTTACCGCGCCGCGCAAGCTCGTCGATCACCCGGCCGCCCGGATAACCGAGGCCCATCAGCTTGGCCACCTTGTCGAACGCCTCGCCGGCGGCGTCGTCGCGCGTGCGGCCCAAGCGGCGATAGCGGCCGAAGTCCTCGACCACGAAGAGTTCGGTATGCCCGCCCGACACGACCAGCGCCAGGAACGGCATCGCGAGGCGATTCTCCAGCAGCGGCGCGAGCAGATGCCCCTCGATATGGTTCACCCCGGCCATCGCGACTCCGAGACTTTGCGCGAGCCCCTTGGCGCACATCAGGCCGACCAGCAGCGAGCCGACCAGTCCCGGACCGCGAGTCACCGCGATACCGCCAAGGTCGCCGAGCGCGCATCCCGCAGCCTCAAGCGCCTGTTCGATCACGGGCAGGATGGTGACGACGTGGTTGCGCGAGGCCAACTCTGGCACCACGCCGCCGTAGCGGCGATGGATCTCGTCCTGGTTGGCAATGATGCTCGAGCGGATCGACGCGACCCCGGGGCGCGAGGTTTCGATAACCGCTGCGGCCGCGTCATCGCACGAAGACTCGATTCCCAGAATCAGCATTTTTCGCTGTTCACTGTTTCACTATTTCACTGCTTCACTGGTTGCCTTGCGCGCCCGTGCCGTTGTTCCGTCCGGCGGCAGCGCCGGTCGAAGCAGCGCCCGAGCCGTCACCCGCGTCGGCACCATCGGCACCAGAATCGGACCGATCGGAGTCCGCCGCGGGCGGCGCCGCTTCAGCCGGAGCGGGAGGAGCCAAATTGACCTCGGGCGCCGGGAGCGCCGCACCGTCGAGGGGCGGTGGCGGCGGCGCCGCGTTGCCCGCGTTGGCGTCGGAGAGGCTCTCGCTCAGCCGGCCGTACCCGGTACGCGCCATCAGATTGCCCGGCGCGGCGTCGAGCGCCTGCTTGTAGGCCGCAGCCGCCTCCGGAAACTTTCCTTGCTCCTCGAGACACACGCCCTCGAAACTTTTGACTTCGCCAAGCCATGCGGGCACCGCGCGGAGTCCGACCTCGGAGCGGCCGAAGAACGCGAGCGCCTGCGTATAGTCTTTCTTCAGCATGTAGGCGCGGCCGAGATAAAAGTACGCATAGGGATCGGTCGGATCGATCGAGATTGCGCGTCCAAGGTCGCGCATCGCGTCGTCGAGCTTGGAGGTTTCGAGCGCTTTGCGCCCGTCCTCCGCGAAGCGCAACGAGGCGTTAAGCGCCGGCTGGTCCTTGGTGCTTGCGATGAGCCCGGTGAGCGGCTGATCGCTGACCGGCGCGGTCGGCTGAATTGAGCCGACGTCGTAGGGCGGCGGCGCATCGGTCGGCGTGGCCTCGGGCGCCGGTTCGCCCGGCGCGACGGGAGCGCCCGCCGTGGCGGCGGGCGCTCCCGTCACGCCGACTGCGCCAGCCGAGCCATGCGTGGACGCGCCGGATGCGGACGCGCCGCCGGCCTCGGCCGGCACGCGCGTCCATCCTGAACCGTCGCCCGCGCCGTCGCCTGAGCGATCGCCGCCCGCGCCCTCGTCATCGGCCTGGGGCGACGCCTGCGCGCCGCCCTGCGCAGCGCCACCCGCGCCGCCCGGGCTCTGCGAGCCCGCGGGCGGCGCGGGTAACGCCGCCGGCGATGCCGCTGGAGATGCCGCCGGAGAGCTCAAGTCCTCCGGCGGCAGGCTTTGCTCTTCGAGCGCGACGACGGGAGCGCCGGAGCCTGCGGCTCCGGCGCTCCCGTCGTCGCGCAGCGCGCGTACACGCGGCGCATCGGTCGCGCGCCGCGTTCGCGGCTCGCGGCGTCCGCCGGGCACGCGAAGCCAGCCAGCGCCAGCGCGCACGCCAGTGCAACCGTCGCGGCGGGCTTCGATACGGCCCACCGCGCGAAATGCGCTTCAACTCTCATCAGTCGTTAGTGTCGCTCGGCACGCGTTCCCAGTTGCCCTCCAGCGGCGCCGGCGCGCCAGGCGCTGGCGGCGCGCCAGGCGTTGCCGCATTGACCGCGGCCGGCGTAGTGCCGCCGCGATTATGGAACGGGCAGACTTGCGTCGGCGCGAGGTCCGCCGGAAACGCTCCCTCCAATACCACCGGACAGTTCGGCCCCGCCAGGTATCCGGTCAGCGGGTCAACCTTCTCCACCACGATACCGGGCGGCGGGGCGAAGTCCAGCGGCGGACGGGAGGCCGTTGCGGCTTTCATGAAATCGGTCCAGGCCGGCAGCGAGGCCTCCGCGCCGGTCAGATCCCAGCTCTTCCCTTTGATCGAAGCCGGTCCACACGACGGCGAGCAGGTTGGGCGTGAAGCCCGTGAACCAGGCGTCCTTGGAGTCGTTGGTGGTGCCGGTCTTGCCCGCCGCGGGACGGGTGAAGCCGCGCTTGCGCGCGCCCTCGCCGGTGCCGTGGTTGATGACCTGTTCGAGCATGAAGTCGATCATGTAGGCGAGTTGCGGCGAGAGCACCTGGCGCGCCTGCAGTTCGTGGCCCTCGATCACTTTGCCGTTCTGATCGACCACCGCCGTCACCGCGTAGGACTGCACCTCGAGTCCGTAGTCGGCCATGATCGAATAGGCCTGCGCGATTTGCATCGGCGTGACCTCGATTCCGCCCAACACGATCGACGGATACGCGGGCAGGTCGCCGAAGCCCATCTTTTCGGCCATCGCGCGCACCCGGTCGAGTCCGATCTGGTTGGCCAGGCGCGAGGTCGCCGAGTTGAGCGACTCCTCGAGCGCAAACTCCAGCGTGACCCGGCCGAAGTAGCGGTCCTTGTAGTTCTTGGGGCTCCAGCTCATGTCGCCGTAGGTCCAGGTGAACGGCGTGTCGTCGATATAGGTGGTCGGCAGAAAATGCGCGGGGCCGCCGTCGAGCGTTTCCTGGAGCGCGGCGAGATAGGTGATTGGCTTGAAGGCCGAGCCCGGCTGGCGCTTGGCCTGCGTGATACGGTCGAACTGGCTTTCGCGGTAATCGCGTCCGCCCACCATCACGCGAATCCTGCCGCTTTGCGGCTCGACCGCGATCAGCGCCTCCTCGAGCTGATCCTTCTTTTCCTTGCGCCGCAGCGAGGGGTAGCGCCGTTCGAGGTAATCGAGATTGTCGCGCACCGCCTTCTCGGCGAGCTTCTGCGCGTGCACGTCGAGCGAGGTGAAGACTCTCAGCCCCTCGCCCGTCAACACGTCGGGCGGGTAGCGCTCGGCCAGTTCGCGCTTGACGTAGTCGACGAAGTAGGGCGCGTCGTTGTTCTCGACAAAGACCTCGCGCGGGTGCAGCGGCTCGGTCGCGGCGCTGTCGTAGGCGGGCTTGCTGATATAGCCGTCGGCGAGCATCAGGCGCAGCACTTCATTGCGCCGCTGCTCGGCGAGTTGCGGATGATGCAGCGGGTTGAGGCGGTTGGGCGAGCTTATCATACCGGCGATCGTCGCCATCTCGCCGATCGTCAGATTGCGCGGCTCCTTGGAGAAGTAGAACTCGGAGGCCTCCCACACGCCGTAGATTCCCTCCTGGCCGCGCTGCCCGAGGTAGATGTCGTTGATGTAGTTTTCCAGGATCTGGTCCTTGGAATACTGGCGCTCGGCGATGTAGGCCATCAGGATCTCTTTGACCTTGCGCCGCCAGTCGCGCTTGCTGGTCAGGAAAAAATTCTTCATCAACTGCTGAGTCAGGGTCGAGCCGCCCTGGCGCACGCGATGCGCGGAGAAGTCGACCCAGGCGGCCTTGACGATACGGACCAGGTCGATGCCGTGATGCTCGTAGAAGCGATGGTCCTCGGCGGCGAGGATCGCATCGATGAAGGCGGGCGGAATCTGCGCGAGCGGCACCAGGCGGCGCTGCTGCCAGGTACCCTGGAAAATTCCGCTGATCAGCTCCGGCTCGAGCTCGACCGAGAAGAGCGCCTTGCCGCCGAGCGGGTCGCGCATCGCGAGCACCGTGTCGCGCGGCCCCAGCGTCATTTCGACCGCTTCGCCCGCGAAGTCGGAATAGGGATAGGCGAAGCTGTGCAGGAAAACGGTCAGCCGATGTTTCTTTTCATCGAGCGAGTACTCGCCGCGCGAAGCGATTTGGCCCGGGGCGACGCGATGGTAGTTAAGGCGCGCCAGGCGCTGGAAGAAGCCGAGGTCGTCGAGGCTCTGGCCCGGATAGACGAAGCAGGAATCCGAGTAGATGCGCGAGGGAATATTCCAGCGCTTGCCGGAAAACCGCGTGACGACTTCGTCCTGCAGCGCGTGGTAGTAGCTCAGGAACTCGTAGATCAACGGCGGCAGGGCGAAGAGCAGGATCGCCGCGGCGCTGAACAGGACTACTTTGAGCGCGCGTTTCATCGCCGCCAAGAGAGCTCCGCCGTCTGCGCGTTTGCGCCCGGCGCGTACCCGCCCCCGCGCATCGCCTAGCCCTCCGGTTCGAGCGGCACGAAAACGGTGCTGTTGTGACGCTTGATCAGGAGCAGCACTGCCCTGCCCCCGCCCAACTTGAGCGCACGCTGGTAGGCGTCAACATTGCCGACGCCATGGCGGTTGACCTCCACGATGATGTCGCGCGAGCGCACGCCGGCCACGTCGGCCGAACTGCCGGGCTGCACCGAATACACCACCACGCCCTTGCTCTGGCCCAGGCCCATGTCGTGCGCGAGGCTGGCGTCGAGGTCCTTGACGCTGAGGCCGAACGGCGCAATACCCTTGCTCGCCTGTTTGGAGACCGGGACGAGATGGGCCTCGCGCGAGGCGGTAATCGTAACCGGCAGCTCGAGGTACTTCTTGTCGCGGATGACGCGGAGCGTCGCACTATGGCCAAGGGGCGTGCGCGCGACCATCAAGGGCAACTCGCGCGAGTCTTCGATCGGGATGCCGTTGTACGCGGCGATCACGTCGCCGCGTTTGACCCCAGCGCTCTTGGCCGGCCCCTCGTTCAGCACCTCGGCAACCAGGGCGCCGCGCGGCTCCTCCAGCCCCATCGAGTCCGCGATCGCCGGCGTCACCCGCTGCACGTAGATTCCGAGCCATCCGCGCACCACCTTGCCGTGCTCGCGCAGTTGCGGCAGCTCTTCCTTGACCAGGTTGACCGGGATCGCGAAACCGATCCCGGTGTTGGAGCCGGTGCGGGTGAAAATCGCCGAGTTCACGCCCACCACCTCGCCGTGGATGTTGATCAGCGGACCGCCCGAATTGCCCGGGTTGATCGCGGCGTCGGTCTGGAGGAACTCATCGTAGTTGCCCGGGATGAAGCGGCCGCGGGCGCTGATGATACCGGCGGTGACCGTATGGTCGAAGCCGAACGGGTCGCCGATAGTCATCACCCACTGGCCGACTTTCACCTCGTCGGAGTCGCCCAGCGGCGCCACCGGCAGGTCGTGCTTGGCATTTATTTTCAGCAGCGCGATGTCGGTCTTGGCGTCGCGCCCGGTGACCGTGGCCTTGTACTGGTTGCCGTCCATCGTGGTGACGATGATCTCGCGGCCGTTTTCGATCACGTGATCGTTGGTCAGGATGTAGCCGGCCGCATTGATGATGAAGCCGGAGCCCAGGCTGCGGCCGTGCGGCTCGCCAAAGGGCTCGCCGAACTCGTTGAACGGCTCGTTGCCGCCGCCTTCGCTGCCGCCACCTTCGCCACCACCGCTGTCGCCGCCGCCTTCGCTCTCGGAGGATGCGGGCCCGGCCTGCTCGGTGGAGATATTGACTACGCTGGGGCCCAGTTTGTCAGCCAGCGCGACGAAGTCCGGCAGGGTCTCGGCCTTGGTCGCGCGCGATGACGTAAGTTCGTGCCAGAATTGATCGCCGCGGGCGCTCGGCGCCAGGGCGCCGCACAATAACAGCATCAGCGCCGCGAAACAGAGGATGGCGACGTTCCCGAACTTCGAAAGCATTCGCACGCTGAGCCGGACCCAGGCGAATCAGCCGTTCCGGCGAGCGATCTCAACGTATTTCATTCTGAGGTCAAAGAGAATCGCGTCGAGCAGCGAGTGCTCGTCGTGGTCGAGGTTGCCCCGCGTCTTGTCCCGCAGCATCCCCAGGATGTCGATCAGCTGCTGCGCCATCGCGAGGTCGCGTTGCTGCTGGCCGCTGGAGGGATCGGCCACCTCGCCTAGATGCACCAGCGCTTCGGTCGAAAGGCTCATCAGGAAGGCCGCGAAACTTATCTCACCTGTCTCCGCGCCCGCTTCGGCGCCCGTTTCGGACGGATGGGAGCCGGCGGCCGCCGATCGCGCGGCGGCGTAGCCCTTCGCCGCCGCCGCCTGCTGCGGCTGTGTGGCCGCCGCTTGCTGCTCAGCAGTCGCCGCTTGGGCTTGGGCGAACGCCTGTGCGCCGGCGCTCGGCGGCGCGCCGCCGGGAAGCGGCGCTTCGGGCTTCGTCGCGGCCGGTTCGTCGGTGCCACTGAACTCGGGCTTCAGATCGCCTTCGGCCGAGAAACGCCGGCGGTCCTGAATTTTGAAACCCTTGGAGTTCTCGTCCTCGGATGCCATCGGCCTAGACTACCTCTGTGCTCGCCATGTGCTCGAGGCGGCGGATGCGCTCTTCGAGCGGCGGATGGGTTGAAAAGAGCTTGCTCATGATGCCCTGCTGCCCCGTCAGCGGATTGACGATAAAAAGATGGGCGGTCGCCGGGCCGGCGTCCATCGGCATGCGCTCGTTGGCGGCCTCCAGCTTGCGGAGCGCGCCGGCAAGATAGAGCGGATGGTGGGTCAGACGAGCGCCGCTGGCGTCGGCCTGGTACTCGCGCGTGCGGGATATTGCGAGCTGGATCATCGTCGCCGCAAGTGGCGCCAGAAACGCCATCAGCAACAGCTCGACCATGCCGCCGCGCCGGTCGTCGTCGCCGCCGCCGCCGAAGCCGCCGAAAATCGCGCCCCATCGCGCCATCGAGGCCAGGATCATGATCGCGCCGGCGAGCGTCGCGGCGATCGAACTGGTCAGGATGTCGCGGTTGATCACGTGGGAAAGCTCGTGGCCGAGCACGCCTTTGAGCTCGTCGCGGCTGCAAATGCGCAGTATCCCGCGCGTCACGGCGACGGCCGCGTGATGGGGATTGCGGCCGGTGGCGAAGGCGTTGGGCGTGTCGGTGTCGATCAGATACATCCGCGGCACCTGGATATGCGCCTCCTGCGCCAGCTCCTGGACGATCGAGTAAAGCTCGGGCGCGGCAGCGGCGTCGAGCTCCTGCGCGCCGTAGGCCTTCAGCACCATCTTGTCCGAGAACCAGTAGCTGAAGAAATTCATCGCGAGCGCGATGACGAAGGCGACCTCCACACCGCTTCGTCCGCCGAAGATGCCTCCGATCAGAATCAGGAGCCCGGTCAGGGCGCCGAGCAATATTGTGGTCTTGATGGCGCTACGCAGCATAGATTCCTTGTATGGGGTAGAAACTCCAGCAAATCAAAGGTATTTTAGCACGTCGGGGACTGCAACGGCTCGGCTTGCTTGAGGCTACGCCCGGCGATTTTTACAGTCAACGCGCGTTCTCAAGCTTAATCTAACCATCCAAACTTCCAATCGCATCCATTCGTTTGGACTATGCAGGCGTGGCAAAAATTCGACGGTTGCGTCTCATCATTACATCTCGATTATTTCCTTGAGCGCCGCTGTCACCTCGGCGGGCGTCAGATCGGCGAGCTTTAGAGCCCGCACAACTTTGACCCGCCCCAGCGGACGCCATCGATCCGGGTCTGTCGGCCCGAAGATAGTGACTCCGGGCGCGCCTGCGGCGGCCGCCAGGTGCGACACGCCCGAATCGTTGCCGACAAATCCTGCCGCGAGGCGCGCCAGCCCGGCTATCGTGCCAAGCGGCTGATCGCGAAGCCGTGCAATCCCCCGCGCGACGAACAGCGGCTCGATCGCGCCCTCCGCCGGGCCCAGCACGACAAGCGCCCGCAGCGGCGGCGCAAGCGCACTCGCCAGCGCGGCGAAATTCTCCGCCGGCCAGTTCTTGTAGGGACTCCCGCTGCCGGGAAAAAGCAGCACGACGCGCGTATCGCCAAGGCCGAGCCGCGCGAGCGCCTGTGTCGCTTCCTCAATATCTTCCGCGAGCACTTCGATATGCGCGTCGAGAGATTCATCTGGCGACGCGGCGCGCTCGCCGATCTCGTCCAGGTAACCCGCCGCGACGTGGCCCCGACCCGCGGGACGAAAGGCGTGGAAACTGACGACTGCGGATGCGGCGGCAGCTTCAAGCGCGCGACGAAAGCGCGCGTCGTCGGAGGCGAAGAACGAATAGATGCGCGTGAAGGGACGAAAAAACCGGGCAGCCTCGGTGAGGTCGGGATTTTCGGCGAATAGCGCCGCGACTTCGCGCCGGTCAATTGAATGGCTGCGCCAGATACCGATACGCGCCATACCAATACGACCGACGGCGAAGCGCGCCAGTTCCTCGCGCGCCATCAGTTCGAGGGCCGAATCATGATGGCGCCGCGCGAGCGCGCGCAGCGCCGGCCCCAGGCATATAAGGTCGCCGAGCGCGCCGGGAAAAATCACCAGCACGCGCTCCATTTGCGCGACCCGCGTCGGTGTCGGCAACTCCATCGCCGATAAACCTACACCATCCCGGCGCGCCCGCCGCGCGCGCACATCACATAAGTGGTCGCAAAAGAGGACCGAATACGGTTAAAATCGCCACATGCCGAACAGCGTGGCGCGCTCGCCGCTCGAACTTATCGGTCACACCCCCGTGGTGCGGCTTAATCGCCTGCCGGGCAAGGACGACGCCGAAGTATGGGCCAAGCTCGAGAGCTTCAACCCCGGCGGCAGCGTGAAGGACCGAATCTGCGTCGCGATGGTCGAGGCGGCGGAGCGCGAGGGACGGCTCAAACCCGGCGAAACTATCGTCGAGCCGACCTCGGGCAATACCGGAATCGGGCTCGCGCTGGTGGCGGCCGTGAAGGGTTATCAGTTGATCCTGACGATGCCCGACACGATGAGCGAGGAGCGGCGCTCGCTATTGGCGGCGTATGGTGCGCGCTTGGTGCTCACCCCGGACACGCGCGGGATGCATGGCGCGATCGCCAAGGCGCAGGAGCTGGTGCGCGACAATCCGGGCTTCTTCATGCCGCAGCAGTTCAGGAACCACGCCAATCCCGACGTCCATTACGCGACCACTGGTCCTGAACTGGCCGGCCAGCTCGAGCGTATCGACGCGTTCGTGGCGGGCGTCGGCACCGGCGGCACGATCACCGGGGTCGGGCGCTACCTGCGCGAGCACTTCGGCGGCCGCCCGCTGATCGTGGCGGTCGAACCGAAAAATTCGCCGGTGCTCTCGGGTGGCGAGGCCGGCTTCCACAAAATCCAGGGAATCGGCGCCGGCTTCGTGCCGGAAAATCTGGACACCAGCGTCTACGACGAAATCATCGCGGTGAGCGACGAGGAGGCGACGCTTCATTCGCGCCGTCTCGCCCGCGAAGAGGGGCTGCTGGTCGGGATTTCCTCGGGCGCGGCCTGCTGCGCGGCGCTGCAGGTCGCAAAGCGCCTGGGCCGCGGCAAGGTCGTCGCCACGGTTTTCTGCGACACCGGCGAGCGCTACCTCACAACCGATCTTTTCCAGGCCGAGGGAATATGAGCGGGGCTCCGCCGACCTTCCTCGCGATGAGCGCGGAGCTTTCGCTCAAGCTCGCGCGGCTGCGCGGGATTTTCGCCCCGATGCGCTCGCTGATGGTCGCGTTCTCGGGCGGGGTCGATTCGACGTTCGTCCTGCGCGTCGCCCATGACACTCTGGGCGAGCGCGTGCTCGCGCTCACCACGACTTCGCCAACGATGCCCGATGACGACCGGCGCTCGGCGCTGGAGATGGCGCGGACGATCGGTGCGCGCCACCTAGTCGTCGACTCCAACGAGCTCGACGTCCCCGGCTACGCCGAGAACCCGCTCAACCGATGCTACCTGTGCAAGCACAACCTGTTCACGGTCTGCGAGGCCAAGGCGGCTGAACTCGGAATCGAAGAGATCGTCGACGGACTCAACCTGGACGACCTGCATGACTATCGTCCCGGGATTAAGGCTGCCGGCGAAAAACGCGTCCGCCATCCGCTGGTCGAGGCCGAATTGACCAAGGCCGAAATTCGCGAACTGTCGCGCGCGCTGGGGCTGCCGACGTGGGATCGGCCGGCCTCGCCTTGCCTCTCGTCGCGGTTTCCCTACGGAACACGAATCACGCTTGCGGGGCTCGAACAGGTCGAGCGCGGCGAGCGGTTGTTGCATGCGATGGGCTTTCGGGTCGCGCGCGTGCGCTATCACGGCGAGGTCGCGCGGCTGGAGGTCGAGCAGGCGGAGATCGCGCGGCTGCTCGAACCGGCAACGCGCGAGCGCGTCGATCGCGAGTTGCGCAAGCTCGGCTTTCGCTTCGTGACCGTCGATTTGAAAGGCTTCCGCTCGGGCTCGCTCAACGAGGGCGTGGTGGCTCCGGCTCCCGCTGATTCACCCGCGTCTCCCGGCGCACGCTGAGACAGCGGAACCTCACCCCTGACCCCTCTCCCTTCAGGAGAGGGGCAAAGAGAGGGGAATGACAAAACAAAAAAACTCCTTTGCTATCATCCTGAGCGTCAGCCAAGGATCTCCGCGAAGCGATGAATTCTTTTTTCCCGCGGATCATTTTGAATCAAAAATGATCGGACCGGGATTTCCTGATCGGTCCAGATTTTTTCTAGCCGGCAAAGATTCGCGCGGCGAGCGCCTCGGCGATTTCGAGATCTGCCGGCGTAGTGATCTTGAGATTGGTGGCCGAGCTCTCGACCACCTCGACCCGCCCGCCACATCGCTCGATCAATTCGGCGTCGTCGGTCGCGGTCCATCGTTCGCGCAGCGCGCGATCGTGCGCCTCGACCAGCGCCGCGCGCCGAAACGCCTGCGGCGTTTGCGCCTGCCACAGCCCCTCGCGCGCAACCGTCGCCGCAATCGTGCGGCCCTCGGCGCGCTTGAGCGTGTCGGCGACCGCGATCGCGGCAATCGCGCCGCCGGCCCGCC
Source organism: uncultured delta proteobacterium (assembly GCA_963771325.1). Taxonomy (GTDB): domain Bacteria; phylum Desulfobacterota; class Binatia; order Binatales; family Binataceae; genus JAKAVN01. Next base: position 50,212 of record CAVYTJ010000015.1, read on the forward strand.
GCGCCGCGTCGATACAGGCGGCGAACAGCGCGGGCGTCGCGAACGGACGCGCCGCGTCGTGCACCACGACGACTTCGCTCTCGGCGCTGGTGAGCCCCAGCGCGATTCGCACCGAGTCCTGACGCTCGCGCGCCACCCGCGACCAGCTTGACCGGAATTTCGAGTCCTGCGCGCTCGACTTCGGCGCGCGCCCGCCGCTCCATCCCGGGCGGCACGGTCACTATCGCCTCGTCGATCTGCTGGAGCGCTGCGATCGCGCCTAGCGAGTAATGAAGCAGCGGCTTTCCGCCCAAGGGCACGAACGCCTTCGGTGCGTCCATCTTAAGCCGTATCCCGCTTCCGGCGGCGACGATTATGACCGAGCATCGCATCGCGTTCGATACCGCGGCGGGGCCAAGCGAATGCCGGTTGCCGCGGCGTTATCGAGCGTATCGGGCACCGCGCGCGAGGGCAAAGCGCGCGGGCAGAAATGCCCGGGCCAAATGCGTCAAGTGTCAGGAAACAAAGAAGGAGGCGAAAAAAAGGGACCGGAATTGCTTCCGATCCCCTTGGGTGTTTCCGTTCGCGTTTCGCGATCTAGCTCGTGGACCTAATTGGCAAACATGACCTTCAGCTCTTCCATGATCTTCTCTTCCGGATGAGCCTTGGCGATCGAGAGTTCCTTCACCAGCAGGCTGCGCGCCGTGTCGAGCATCTTGCGCTCACCGAACGACAGCTCTTTGTCGCCCTTGAGCACCAGCAGGTCGCGCAGGACCTTGGCGATCTCGAGTGGCGAGCCGGTCTTAATTTTTTCGGTGTACTCGCGATAGCGACGATTCCAGGTCTGCGTGTCAGCATCGACCTTGCGCGTGCGCAAAATCCGGTAAATCTTGTCGACCACGTCCTTGCCGATCACTCGCCGCAGCCCAACCTGGGTTACGTTCTCGGTCGGGATCATGATGGTCATCTTCTCGGTGCCCAGGATCTTGAGCATGTAAAATCGGCGCTCAGTCCCGGAAATGACACGGCTCTGAATATCCTCGATGACCGCGACCCCATGGGCCGGATAGACCACCTTCTCGCCCTTTTTGAACGGCAGATTCATCATCTATGTTCTTTCACGAGCCGCTAGGCGTTATGGATTTCGGTCCGGTTAGTGACGACGGTTCACTACAGGCCGATCAGCGCTGGCTCAACGCCCACATTATGACACAATCAGTAGGGTTTTGTAACCCCGCCGGATCCCGCGCCAAACGGGCCGATAAATCCCGAGTCCGGGCGGGACTATTGCCTATTATTGATGGACGCGGCGGGGACCCTCGAGATGGAGTTCCATGACGATCGCATCTTCGCCGGGGCCATAGTAGTTCGTCCTCAAACGCCGTTCTTCAAAATGCAGCTTGCGGTACAGGCTCCTGGCGGCAACGTTCGAGCGACGCACCTCGAGCGTCACGAGTCGGATATTTTTCGTCTTTGCTTCGCTTATGGCCTCAGCCATCAGCGCCATCGCGATACCGCCGCGCCGCAGCTCAGGATGTACCGCGACGTTGAGGATGTGACATTCGTCGGCGACCAGCCATCGGCACAGGAATCCCGCAGGCTGGCCGTGGGTGCCGGCCCGCGAAGTCTGGGCGGTCTCCGCTTCGGTCGCGACCACGATCCGCGAGAACGGCAGCATCAGTTCCCGCTTGAACGAGTCGAGGCTCCACGGCTGTGGGAATGCCAGCCGTTCGATCTCCAGGATGCGCGGCAGGTCGCGCACGCTGGCCTCTCTCACGTTCGTCCTCATCGGCCGCCTCTCCAGCGCGTCAGCTCGCATGGCCCCGCCCGAAGCCGTTTCCCGCCCGTCCTAGGCGACCCGGCTGACGGTCTCGGAGCCGGCGGCCTTGAAGACCACTATCTCCAGCACCTTGTCGCGTAAGCGATGCTTGAAAGACGTGACCGGCCGGTCGAATTCGACCCGGGTGAGGAAGTCGGAAGGAAACGACGCCGAGATATACGACAGCCGGCGCATCGCGTCTCCGCGCACTCCCGCCCGCACGGCGAGCACCCTTTCATGCAGTGTGACGGTGTAATCGTAATCGGGCATCTCGTCGGGCAGCTTCCACAGTTCCTTGAGCGAGGAGTTGGGGATTCGCCGCGGCATCTGGATGCTCACCAGGTAGGCGTTGGCGTGCTCGACGACCGTGTAGACAGTGCCGTAACGGCGGTCGCGTTCGATCTTTTCATCGTGCATCGGATTGCTGAAGCCGTCGAACGCGACATGCCTGTCGGTGCGGGTAGCTGGCCCGCGCAGGCGATCGAGCCGCACGAGCCTGACGAGCGATCCCCAGATGCTGCGATGGCTGCGCCGCCGGCCTGCGGGGCCTCCCGGCTCGACCCTTTTGAGCGCATCTTCGAAGTCGCCCTCCGTTTCGCCGGCGAAGCGTTTCTCCTCCAGCGGCCCGGGCAAGGCGGTCTCGCCGCCACCCGGAATCGCGGTCATCATTAAAGGTCCTCGATCAGGAATGAGAGGTCCTCGATCGGGAGTGATTGCCCCGCGCTCGGGAGCCGCGCCGGCGGCGGAAGGCGGCAGGACTGCTCGCGCCTCGGCCCCAGGCGCCGCGCTGGCAGCGGCGGCCTTCGCGTCAGTTGCCGCTTTTGCCGTCTCACCTTGGCTTTTCTGTTCGCTGATGCTGTCTGTCGACACGAGCGTGAGCGGAGTCGGCGATAGTGGTTGCGAGGAATTCAACCAGGAATTCGACTTGACGATACCCATCGCCAGTTTTGGATGTCAACCGGGTCGCCGCCAGTGGGATGGCCTTGGACAGATTGCGGCTTGTCTTGAAAGATTGCGGCTTGCCTTGAACAGATTGATTTGTAACGATGAGCACAATTTTGCGGTTGTAGACGCTTCGCGCCGACGCGCGAGGCTGTTAGATTGCATTCACATATTGGAACCGATTTTACCGGTTTAGCCAGGAGGTGGGTTCGGATGAAGAAGTTGGTGAGCGTGCTCGGAATCTTAGCGCTCGGTGGGGTGTTCGCCGCCGGATGCAGTTACCAGACGCAGATCGATCAAGCGACTTCGCAAGCTGAGAGCAGCGCGCAGCAGGCTTCCACTGCGGCGACCAACGCGCAGAACTCGGCCAACCAGGCCGCCCAGTCGGCCAAGACCGCTCAGGAAGCGGCTGCTGGCGCAGAAGACTCGGTCAAGCGCGCCAACGACGCGGTCGCCCGCCTCGAAGCGGAATTCGCCTCTTCAGTTACGAAGTAACGGTACGAAATAGCGATCTGTGTCTGCGGAAGAGGATTCCGTTCCTCTTCCGCAGATTTCGAATCATCGGCGGCGTCAATCAGCTGACGCGTCAGCTGATGATGGACGAGCGCGGCGGCTCAGCGCCGCGCTTGCGGCGTTGCCGCTGGGGTAGCGCCGCCGGCGAGTGCGCGACGCGCGTCGTCGCGCGCAAGGTCGTCGCTCTCGATGCGGCGCTCGAGGTCGCGGAAAGCTCCCACGGTCAGTCCCTGAGCCGCGGCGGCTTGTTCGACCGTCATGCTGTGGTTGCGCTGCATCGCGCGGTACACGGCGACGTACTTTTGAATTTCGTCGGGTGACGCGCCCTTGTTGGCAGTGCTATCGCCGGCGTCGTCTTCGTCATCTTGATCTTGGGCGAGCATCTGTTGGGCGAACCTGACGAATCCTGAGGTGGCCGCAACTTTGCGCGGCGCGTGGGCGCGCGGCGACGTTGCCGCGCAAGGCGTTACTGAGGCATTGGACGCGATTGCCGGGTTTGCCGGCGGGACTAACGCAGCGAGTGCCGCCACGCCAAGGAGCGTCGCAAGTATCGAGGTGGCGCGGCGTACCGTCGGTCCCGATGAAGCCGGCAGCGCCTTGTTCGCGGGCGCTTTGGCGGGGGCTTTGATTGATGGAGTTATCGTCACTGAGGTTAAACCTGCTGAGCCTATCCTTGCACGCTCGGTGATCGGGTACAAAGCGTGATACTAGTTGTAATGCGCGCCAGCATGCTTATGTTTGTGCCGGCCGTGCCGATCCGGCCCCGGCGTATCGGTGCGCGCATAGTCCCAAGCTTCTTTTACGGAGATTTTTTCGATGTCAGCCAAAACCATCCACCTGCATGAGAAATCCCGCGCCGGGATCATCAAGGGCGCTTCGCTGGTCGCCGAAGCCGCGCGCGTCACGCTCGGCCCCAAGGGCCGCAACGTCATGATCCAGAAAAGTTTCGGCGCGCCGATCGTCACCAAGGACGGCGTAACCGTGGTCAAGGAGATCGATCTCGAAGACAAATTCGAGAACATGGGCGCCAAGCTGATCCGCGAGGTCGCCCAGAAAACTTCCGACGTCGCCGGCGATGGCACCACCACCGCCACCGTGCTCGCCCGCGCCGTGCTGCGCGAGGGCATGCTGCTGCTCGCCGCCGGGATGGCGCCGATGGAACTCAAGCGCGGCATGGAGGCCGCGGTCGTCAAGGCGGCCGAGGTGATCAAGGCGATGGCCCGGCCGGTCAAGGAACACGAGCGGATGGTGCAGGTCGCGACCGTGGCGGCCAATGGCGACAAGGCGATCGGCAAGATCATCGCCGACGCGATGGACAAGGTCGGGATGGAAGGCGTGATCACGGTCGAGGAAGCGAGCGGTCTCGAGACCGTGCTCGACCTGGTCGAGGGCATGCGCTTTGACCGCGGCTATCTCTCGCCCTACTTCGTCACCAACCCCGAGCGGATGATCGTCGAACTCGACGAGCCGCTGATCCTGTTCCACGAAAAAAAGATTGCCAACATGCGTGACCTGTTGCCGCTGCTCGAGCGCGTGGTGCAGGCGGGCCGTCCGCTGTTGATCATTTCCGAGGATGTCGAGTCCGAGGCGCTCGCCACGCTGGTCGTCAACAAGCTGCGCGGCACGCTGCGCGTGGCCGCGGTCAAGGCGCCGGGCTTCGGCGATCGGCGCAAGGAGATGATGACCGACATGGCGATCCTGACCGGCGGCCAGGTGATCGCGGAAGAGATGGGTCTGAAGCTCGAAACCGTCCAGCTGAGCGCGCTTGGCAAGTGCCGCCGCGCGATCATCGACAAGGACAACACCACGCTGGTCGGCGGCGCCGGCAAGAAGGCCGAAATTCAGGCCCGCCTGAGCCAGCTCCGCACGCAGATTTCCCAGACCACTTCCGACTACGATCGCGAGAAGCTCGAAGAGCGCCTGGCCAAGCTGGTCGGCGGCGTCGGCGTTATCAAGGTCGGCGCGGCCACCGAGGTCGAACTCAAGGAACGCAAGGCACGCGTCGAAGACGCCGTCCACGCGCTGCGGGCCGCGATGGAAGAAGGCGTGGTGCCGGGCGGCGGCGTCGCGCTGGCGCGTGCGGTCAAAGAAGTCGAAGCGCTCAAGCTGCCCCCCGAGCGCAAGGCCGGCGCGAATATCGTGGCGCGTGCGATGGGTGAGCCGCTACGGCAGATCGCGCGCAACGCCGGCGAAGAGCCTCCGGTGGTTTTCAACAAAGTGATCGAGGGCAAGGGCGATTTCGGTTTCAACGCCGCCACCGGGCAGTTCGAAGACCTCGTCAAGGCCGGCGTGATCGATCCGGCCAAGGTCGTGCGCTCGGCGCTGGAGAACGCGGTCAGCGCGGCCGCGATGATGCTCACTACGGAAGCGGCGATCGCGGAGACGCCGCGCAAGGCCGCACCTGCACCCTCGATGCCAGCGGGCGGCGGGATGGGTGGTATGCCCGGCATGGGTGGAATGGGCGGTATGGGCGGCATGGGCGGAATGCCGGGAATGGGCGGCATGGGTGGGATGGGAGGCATGGGCGGCATGGGCAGCGAATATACCGGCGAAGAAGACTTTTAATTAATTCGCGCACTTGCACGGTTGGGATTCGGCCGTTTGCCGGTATAGGGACAGATACAAGCTGAGCTTGAGTTGGGGCAGGTCGAGATATAAGAGTTGCTGGCTTCGACCGCTTCCAACTTGTGTGAAATTTGTTATTCTCGTAACCAACCCGGCATGGTAGTTCGGTTGGGGATGTGACTAACTGTTGAGACGATCCACGTTGCGGCGCGTCGCCGACTTGTAAGGAGGGAAGGGAATCAGGATGGAAGGGTTAAAAACTTCGAAGATGATCGGGTTGGCCGGGGCTGCACTGGCTCTCGCACTATTTGCTGGATGCTCTGGACAGGACGCCGCGCAGAAGGCGCAGGCCGCGGCCACGCAGGCCGCTTCCTCGGCGTCGAGCGCTGAAGCTGCCGCCAACTCGGCGCAGCAGTCGGCTGCCGCCGCGCAGGCGGCTGCTACGCGCACCGAGCAGGCCGCGGCTGATGCGAAGGCCGCTGCGGATCGCGCAGAGGCGATCGCCATGAAGACCGAAGGCGGTGAGCATCACGTGCATCATCATGTGATGCACCATGTTCATCACCATGTGATGCACACGACTTCGGCTCCGGCAGCGGCTCCTCCGGCCGAGGCTGCTCCGGCTCCGGCTCCGGCACCTGCGGCGCCAGCGCCGTCGACTCCGTAGTTTTTCAACCCGCACATAGGAAGAGGGCGGCTTCACGGCCGCCCTCTTCCTTGTGCGTGGTTTCGCTTGCAGCCGTCGCGGCCCGGTGGCGAGTCGAACAGCTATTGGTGTGTTCGCCCGACCGCAGGTGTTTGCCAGCGGCCGCGCGACGAGATTCGCAGCGTCGCAGTGACGCAGCTATCTTGGCCGCGTCTCAATTACTCCCGGAATGTGACAATCACTTTGAGTGATTCGGGCTTCTGCGCCATCGCGTAGGCTTCGGTCACGCGCTCCAGCGGGAAGCGATGGGTCACCAGGTCGGCGGCGCGCAGCACTGAACGCTCGACCAGCGCCATCGCCTCGCGCGTGTCGTCGGGTCCGCAGGAGTAGCTCGGCACCAGCCGCGTCTCATTGAAATAGAGATCGTGCGGCTTAAGCGTCATCTCGTCCTCGGGCGGCGTGGCGGTGAACTGCACCACCGTGGCGCCCTTGCCGGCCGCCGCGATACCCTGCGCGATCGCCTTGCCGCTTCCGGGGCCGACGATCACCACGTCGGCCATCGCGCCGCCGGTCGCCTCGCGCACCTGCTCGACCAGGTTGTCGCCCGAGACCACCAGCCCCGCGTCCGCGCCCAGCGCGACCGCGCGCCGCGCGCGCGTCTCGAAGAGGTCGGCGCCAATGATACGTCCAGCCCCGAGATGGCGCGCGAGTATGACGTGCATCATCCCCATGATCCCGAGCCCGATGACCAGGATGCTTTCGTCGCGCTTGAGGCCCGAGCGGCGTAGCGACTTGACCACGCACGCCGCGGGTTCGATCAGCACGCCATCGGCGTCGGCGATGGCGTCGGGCAGGCGCAGGGTGTCGCGCTGGTTGTGCGCGCCCACCACGAAGTACTCGGCCATCCCGCCCGGCACGATTTTGGTCGCGCGCCAGGTCGCGCATTGCACGTACTCGCCGCGCCGGCACGACGCGCACTCGAAGCACGGCGCGTGATGGTGAACGAAGACGCGCTCGCCGCGGCGAAACTCGCGCACTGAGGCGCCGACCTCCTCGACCACGCCCACCGGCTCGTGGCCCAGCACCAGCGGCGCCTTGCGCCGGATGTACCAGGGCATGATGTCGCCCGAGCAGATGCCGCAGGCGCGGGCGCGCACCAGGATTTCGTCGGGGCCGGGCGCGGGGCGCGGATCCTGCTCGACGCGGATATCGCCGAAATCGTAAAGCCGTGCGACTTGCATCTCAGTCCAGAACTTTGTGGTCCGCGCGATCCATTGTCAAACGCCACGCTGGATCGGTAGTGCCGTCCGCGCACGGCCTGCTCTCTGAGCCCTCGCCCACATCATGGAGGCTTTTCTGTTGCCATTCCCCTCTTCTGCCCCTCTCCTGCTGCAGGGAGAGGGGTCAGGGGTGAGGTTCCTGAACGAAGGCCGCCCCTTCCGATCGATGCGTCGCGAAGCACGGAGTGTTAACCTCAAAGCATGCCCAGGCCAGTATGTCCCCCGATCGCGGCCGACGTGATCGCCGAAATCGGCACCAATATCGTGCTGATCGAGCGGCGCAACTTTCCCTTCGGCTGGGCGCTTCCCGGCGGCTTCGTCGACGTCGGCGAGACGGTGGAGGATGCCGCCGTGCGCGAGTTGCGCGAGGAGACCACGCTCGAAGTCGAGTTGCGCGCACTGCTCGGCGTCTACTCGCGTCCCGACCGCGATCCGCGCGGCCAGACCGTCTCAGTCGTCTACGTCGGACGCGCGCATGGCGAGCCGCGCGCCGCCGACGACGCCAAGGGAATCGGCTTGTTCGCGCCCGACGCGCCGCCCGCGCCGCTTGCGTTTGACCACGCCGAGATTCTCGCCGACTACCTGCGCTTCATCCGCACCGGCGAGTTGCCCGCGCCCTGGCGCCGTTAGCGAACCGCCGCCGCTCTCTCGCGCACGATCTTCTTTAGCGCATGATCTCGCGCGCCAGGCGCTCGATTCGATCGAAGGCCTGGATAAGCTTCTCGCGCGAGGTCGCGTACGAGAGCCGCACGTGGTTGGGCGCGTCGAAATCGTTGCCGCCGACGATCGCGACCTGCGCGTCGTCGAGAATGATCGAGGCCAGGCGGTCGCCGTCGCCGATCGGCGCTCCCTTGTACTCGCGCGTGAGCATCGCCGACACGTTGGGAAACGCGTAGAACGCGCCCTCGGGCACGTTGGGCAGGCTGAAGCCGGGAATCCGGCGCACCCGCTCGACCACAAGATCGCGCCGCGCGCGGAACTCGGCCGCCATCGTGGCGATTTCGTCCTGCGGTCCGGTCAGCGCCTCGACCGCGGCGGCCTGCGCGATCGAATTGGGATTGCCGCTGTTCTGGCTTTGCAGCCGCGTCGCCGCGCCGATCGCCTCGCGCGGTCCGGCCGCGAATCCGATGCGCCATCCGGTCATCGCGTAGGCCTTCGACAGCGTGTTGAACACGACCCCGTGCTGCTTGAGGCGCGGCTCGATCTCGAAGATGTGCGGGATGCGCCCGACGTAGCCGATATGCTCGTAGGCGTCGTCCGACATCACCCAGACCTCGGGGAACTCCGCCAGCACGCGCGCGATCGCGCCGAGTTGCTCCGCGCTAAAAACCGCGCCGGTCGGATTGGAGGGCGAATTAAGCATGATGCCGCGGGTGCGCGGGCCGATCGCCTTGCGCAGCCGCTCCGGGTCGAGCAGGAAACCATTGCTCTCCGGGCAGGCGACCAGTTTCGGCTCGGCGCCGCTTAGCTGGATCATCGCGACGAAGCTGACCCACGCCGGCGTCGGCACGATCACTTCGTCGCCCTCGTCGAAGAGGCTCGCGATGATGTTGTACTCGGCCGGCTTGCTTCCGGCCGAGGCCATTATTTCGGCCGGCTCGTAGTCGAGGTGGTTGTCGCGCTTGAGCTTGAGGCGGATCGCGTCCTTAAGCTCGCGCGTTCCGGCTACCGGCGTGTACTTGGTCTTGCCGGCGCTGAGCGCGCGGCGCGCGGCTTCCTTGATGCGCTCGGGGGTGTCGAAGTCGGGCTCGCCAGCGGCCAGCGGGATGACGTCGACGCCGGCGGCCCTCAATTCGGTCGCGCGCGCGTCGGCCGCCAACGTGGCCGACGACTTGATCGCGGCTACTCTGCGGTTGAGCTTCAGCATCTCCTGTTCCTGGCGGACAAAATGGCGCGCCGTTGAGCGGCACGCGAGAGGGCCAAGCCTAGCAGACGCGGCGGGCTCAGTCGATTTTGAGCTTGGCGCGCAGCCGGTTCATCACCATCTCCGGCACCAGCTCCGGAAGCCGCTTGCCGTAGCTCGCGACCTCCTTGATGAGGCGCGAGGCCGAGAAGAACAACTTGGGGTTGGCGAATAGGAACACCGTCTCGACCTGCGGCCACATCTGGTTGTTCATGTGCGCCATCTGCAGCTCGTAGTCGAAGTCGGTCACCGCGCGCAGGCTGCGGATGATGATGTGCGCGCCGATGCGCTGGGCGTAGTCGACCGAGAGCCCGCTGAACTTGTCGACCCGGGCCCGCGGTTCGAGGTCGCGGATGGTCTCGCGGATCATGTCGACTCGCTCATCCGGCGAGAACAGCGCGGGGTCCTTGTGCGGATTGTAGGCCACCGCCACGATCACTTCGTCGAAGATTGCGACGCTGCGCCGGATGACGTCGATGTGCCCGTTGTGAATCGGGTCAAACGTCCCCGGGTAGATCGCGCACCTGGGTACCGAATCCTTGCCTTTGTTCGTCATGCCACGCTGCTACTTGAGCTAGCGCGCCGCCGGCGCGCGGTAAAGGGCGATCCGATGATCGCCCAGGGTTGCACAATTGATCGCCTCGAGTCCCGCCGGCGAAATCTCCGGCGCGCGGCCGGCCTGCCGCACGACCACGTAGGCGTCCACGCCAAGCAATCCCCCCTCCGTAAGCGCCCGCAGCACCGCGGCGCTCGTGTCGTCGCGATAGGGCGCGTCGACGAACACCAAATCGAAGCGCTCGCCGCGCGCGCCCAGCGCCGCGATCGCGCGCTCCACCCCGGCCACTATCACCTCCGCCCGCTCCTCCAGGCCGAGCGCGCGCAGGTTGTCGCGGATCGCGGTCGCCGCCGCGCGCGAGGAATCGACGAAAACCGCCCGCGCCGCGCCGCGCGAGAGCGCTTCCAGCCCCAACGAGCCGCTGCCCGCGAAGAGATCGAGCACGCGCGCTCCGCTAAGATCCGTGCGCGCGGCCAGCCGCGAAAAAATCGAGGCCCGCACGCGCGCGGTGGCCGGCCGCGTCACCAATCCGCGCGGCGCGCGGAGCCGCCGTCCGTGAGCCTCGCCCGCAATAACTCTCATCGCGCGTGCGTTCCGTCGCCGCCGCCTCCCGCCCGGGTGCGCGCGGCGCTTAACCGTATGACGAATTGGTGTCGCAACAATTAAATCTTCGGCGTCCCCGGGCCGACGGGCGGACCATAGCCCAGTCTCCCGCTTGCCGCAAGTTTGGGCCCGCCGCCCGGGTCCGCGCCGGCGCTCTGGCGCGGGAAGGCGATTTGAGTTACGTATTTTAGGACTTCTCGATTGGCCATTAGCTTTCTGAAAACTGAAAATTCTCCGCTTGAAGGTCAGGTTATAGTGCAGTCGGCCGCGATCAGCTCTGAAGTGCGCTTTTCCCCCGCCACGCTCAACGAATCTCGCGCGCTGCTCGGCTTCCACCGTCCGCCCTATCTACGAGACTAACCCCCTGTGCTGATTGACCTCCTAATCGAAGCGATCAAAGCGATCATCGTCGTGGTGATGGTCCTCAACCTGGCGGGCGTCCTGCTGTGGGTCGAGCGTAAGGGCAGCGCGCTTATTCAGGACCGTATCGGCGCCAATCGCGCCTCGATAACCGGGCTCGGGGCGCGGATGGGCCTGCCCAACTTCGGCGTGGTCAATACGCTGCTCGCCGATCCGCTGAAGCTTTTCACCAAGGAAGACTTCGTGCCCGACGGCGCGGACAAGTTCCTTCACGCCCTCGCGCCGTTCCTCGCCCTGTTCCCGGTGGTAATCACCTTCGCGGTGGTGCCATTCGGCGACGTGGTGCAAATCGGCTCGCGCACGATCACGCTGCAGGCGGCCAATATCAATGCCGCCGCGCTCTACATCCTGGCGACGATCGGAATCGGCGTTTACGGCGTCGCGCTCGGCGGATGGGCCTCCAATAACCGCTGGGCGCTGCTTGGCGGTATTCGCGCGTCCGCGCAGATGATTTCCTACGAGATCGGCCTTGGCCTGGCGATCATCTCGGTGGTGATGACCTACGGGACGCTCGATTTGCAGGCGATGTGTCATGCGCAGGGCGGAGTGTGGTTCGGATTTCTGCCGCGCTGGGGAATCTGCCTGCAGCCGGTCGCGTTCCTGATGCTGCTCACGGCCGGGATGGCGGAGTCCAAGCGCGTGCCATTCGATTTGCCCGAGGGCGAGTCCGAGCTGGTCGCGGGCTACTTCACCGAGTACTCGGGGGGCAAGCAGGCGGTCTTCATGATGACCGACTTCGCCGAAATTGTGCTGGTCGCAGTGCTGATCACGGTGTTCTTTTTCGGCGGATGGCAGGTGCCGTGGCTCTATCGCGACGGCTTTCACTTTCCCGGCGGCGCCCATCTATGGCTGCCGCAATTGCTGGTCGCGATCCTCGGCCTGGTGTCCTTCATGATCAAGACTATCGTGTTCTGCTGGCTGCAGATCCTGATCCGCTGGACGCTCCCGCGCTTGCGCTACGACCAGCTGATGCGCCTTGGATGGAAGGGGCTGGTGCCGCTCGGGCTTGCGAACGTCGTCGTCACCGCGATCGTCGTGGTGCTGGCTTCGGGGGCGCATTGAATTGACGGGGGCCGTTGAATAGAGATGACGCTTGGAGTGTTCATCTTTCTCGCCGCGTTGTCGGTTATCTCGGCGATCGGCACAGTGGCGCAGCGCAACCCGGTGCACTGCCTCCTCGCGCTGGTGGTGACGATACTGACGATCGCGGTGTTTTTTATCGGGCTCGACGCGGCCGTGGTCGGCTTTTTACAAATGATCGTCTACGCCGGCGCGATCATGGTGCTGTTCCTGTTCGTTATCTGGTTGCTCAACCTGCAGGCCGAGATGCGGAGCGCGCCGGGATATCTGGCGCTAAAGGCTATCTCGGGGCTGCTGTTCGCGGCGCTGGTGTCCGAGTTGTTCGTGCTTCTGTGGCACGCGCCCAGCGCGGCCGGCGCCCAGGCGCTCGCGCCGGCCGGCTATGGTTCGATCGATAACCTCGCCACGACGCTCTTTTCCGACTACCTGATCTCCTTCGAGATAACCTCGGTTCTGCTGTTGGCCGCGATTGTCGGCGCGATCGCGCTCGCCCGCCGGGCGTCGTCGCCGCAAGCCGCCGCGTCGCGAACGATTGGAGCGCAAATCGGCGGGATGCAGCCCGCGCAAGCGCAGGCCGCCGCTGCACGAGCGCAAGCCGTTGCTGCCGAGGCTCATGCGTCGGCCCATTCGGAGAGCGTCTGACGATGGTTCCGATGAGCTACCTGGTGGGATTGAGCGCCGTGCTGTTCACGATCGGCGTGGCCGGCGTGCTGCTGCGCCGCAACACTATCGTGATCTTCATGTCGATCGAGATCATGCTGAACGCGGTCAACCTGGCCTTCGTCGCGCTGGGGCGCCGGCTGGGTTCGATGGACGGGCAGGTGATCGTGTTTTTCGTGATGACAGTGGCGGCGGCCGAGGCCGCGGTCGGACTTGCGATCATCATCTCGGTCTTCCGCAACCGTGAAACCGTCAATGCGGATGAGCTCAACCTGATGCGCTGGTGAATGGCGCGGCGGCAAACCGGATAACGGCCCAAATCTGACGGTTAAACCCTGACGGCTATATCATGACGGCTCAATTTCCCGCGCTCGCGCTGATTCTGCTGTTCCCGGCGCTGGGCTTCGTGTTCAACGTCTTTTATGGCAATCGCGCCGGGCGCGACGCGGTCAACCTCGTCGGCCCGGGAGTGATGTTCCTCGCCTTTGCGATCGCGCTATGGGGTTTTGCGCGGCTGCTGGCGATGCCGGCGGGCGCGGCGCTCGAGGTGACGCTGTGGCCATGGATAATCGCGGGCCAGTTCCATACCGCGATCGCGCTGCGCTTCGACGCGCTCTCCGCCGTGATGACGCTTATCGTCAGCGGCGTCGGCGCGGTAATCCATCTCTACTCGGTCGGCTACATGGCCCATGACGAGGACTACGCGCGCTACTTCGCCTACATGAATCTGTTCGCGCTCTCGATGCTGATACTGGTGTTGGCCGACAACCTGCTGCTGATGTTCGTCGGCTGGGAGGGCGTGGGCCTGTGCTCGTACCTGCTGATCGCGTTCTGGTACGACAACGCGCAGTTCGCCTACAACGGGCGCAAGGCTTTCGTGGCCAACCGCGTCGGCGATGCCGGCTTCATCCTGGGCATCCTGACGATCCTCTCCGCGCTCGCCGCGCACGGAGTGTGGACGCTCAATTTCGCCGAATTGCAGGCCCATCGCGCGATGCTCGCCCCGGTGGCGACGATGGCCGGGCTGTTGCTGCTGCTCGGCGCGACCGGCAAGTCGGCGCAGATTCCGCTTTACGTATGGCTGCCCGACGCGATGGTCGGCCCGACTCCGGTAAGCGCGCTTATCCATGCCGCGACGATGGTGACCGCGGGCGTTTACATGATCGCGCGGATGCATTTCCTTTACACGCTCACGCCCGACGCGATGTACGTGGTCGCGGTCATCGGCGCCGTGACCGCGTTCTTCGCCGCCACGGTCGCGATGGTCCAGACCGACATCAAGCGCGTACTCGCCTACTCGACTATCAGCCAGCTCGGCTACATGTTCATGGGCGTGGGCGCCGGCGCGTTCGCGGCCGGAATCTTTCACGTGATGACGCACGCGTTCTTCAAGGGCCTGCTGTTCCTGTGCGCCGGGTCAATCATCCATGCGCTCGAGGGCGAGCAGGACATGACGCGGATGGGCGCGCTCTGGCGCCGGATGCCGATCACCTACGGCACGATGCTCGCGGCGACGCTCTCAATCAGCGCCGTGCCCGGCTTTTCGGGCTACTTCTCCAAGGATCTCATCCTGGAGCGCACGTTGGCCGCGGGTTACGCTGGGCTGTGGCTCCTCGGTATCGTCACCGCCGGCCTCACCGCGTTCTACATGTTTCGCCTGCTGTTCATGACCTTCCATGGAACATCGCGGGTCGCGCCCGACAAGCACGTGCATGAATCGCCGCCGGTGATGACCGTGCCACTCATCATACTGGGCGTGCTCTCGGTCGTAGGCGGATGGGTGCAGTTACCCAACGGATGGCTCTGGGGCGGCGCGTTCACGCGCTTGCTTGAGCCCGTCTTCGGTCCGTTTCGTACCGAGGCCGCGCACGGCGTCGCCACCGGTGCGATCGGGATGGCCGCGCTGATGGCCACGCTGATCGGCTTCCTGTTGGCCCACATCTTTTACATCCGGGAACCCGAGTTGCCCGGACGAATCGCCGCGCGCGTGAGCGCGTTCTACCGGTTGCTGGTGCGCAAGTACTACGTCGACGAACTTTACAACCTGGTGTTCGGGCGCTTTCTGTTCTGGGGTTCGGAAAACGTGCTGAGCCGCGGCGTCGACCACGGCCTGATCGACGGAATCGTCGACGGCACCGGGCTCGGGGTCGAAGAGGCGGGCGACGTCACGCGGCGCTCGGAAACCGGCAACGTCCAGGTTTATGCGTTTGTGTACCTGCTGGGCGCGGTGGGGATCGTCGCGTACTACGTTTACCTGGTGATGGTGCGCTGATGGGCGGCTCGTGGCTGACTGCCGTTGTTTTCACGCCGCTGTTGGGCGCGCTGTTCGTGCTGGCGCAGCCCGAGGCGCGCGCGACCTGGCGCGCCGGCTTCATCTTCTCGCTCATCCCGCTCGCCATTTCGATCTATCTCTTCGCGGCATTCGACCCGGCGCAGGCCGGCTACCAGTTCGTCGAGCAATACTCATGGATTCCGCAGTTCGGCATCTCGTATCACCTCGGGATCGACGGGATCAGCCTCTTTCTGGTGATGCTGACGACGGTGCTGTTCTCGCTCTCGATGCTCTATTCGGGCGGCGGCGATATCGAGACGCGGCCGCGCGAGTTCTGCTTCTTTATGCTGGTGCTGGAGATGGGGCTGCTGGGCACGCTGCTCGCGGTCGATCTGTTTCTGTTCTACGTGTTCTGGGAACTGATGCTGATTCCGATGTACTTCCTGATCGGAATTTGGGGGCACGGGCGCAAATACTACGCCGCCTTCAAGTTCATCCTGTACACGATGCTCGGCTCGATCCTGATGCTGGTCGCGATTCTTTACCTGGTGAGCGCCGCGCGCGCTCATCTCGGTCATCTGACTTTCGATCTGCCCGCGCTCTACGGCGTGCCGCTGAGCCATCGCGAGGCCACCTGGCTGTTCGCCGCGTTCGCGCTCGCCTTTGCGATCAAGGTTCCGATGTGGCCGGTGCATACCTGGCTGCCCGACGCGCATACCGAGGCGCCCACCGCGGGTTCGGTCATCCTGGCCGGCGTGATGCTGAAGATGGGGACCTACGGCTTCCTGCGTTTCGCGATCCCGCTCTTTCCGGAGATCGCGATCGAAGCCGCGCCGCTGTTCCTGGCGCTCGCGGTGGTCGGAATCATCTACGGCGCGCTGGTCGCGATGGTGCAGCCGGACTTGAAACGCCTCGTTGCCTACTCCTCGGTCAGCCACCTGGGTTTCGTGATGCTCGGCATCTTCGCACTCGACCCGCAGGGGATGGAGGGCGCGATCTACCACATGCTGAACCACGGAATTTCGACCGGCGGGCTGTTCTTGCTGATCGGGATGATCTATCTGCGCCGCCACACGCGGGAGATCGCCGAGCTCGGCGGGCTCTGGAAGAGCGTTCCGATCTTAGCCGCCGTCTACATGGTAGTGATGCTCTCGTCGATCGGATTGCCCGGACTCAACGGCTTCGTCGGCGAGTTCTTAATCCTGGTCGGCACCTATCTAAGCAAATCGCTGGCCGCCGAAATTGCGGTCGTGGGCCTCATCCTCGGTGCGCTCTATATGCTGTATTCGTACGAGCGCGTGTGGTTCGGTCCGATCACCAAGGCGGCCAACGAAACGATCGCTGACTTGAGCGCACGCGAAATTGCGGTGATGGCGCCGCTGATGGTGCTGATGCTTTTCATGGGGCTCTATCCGCGCCTCCTGCTGAGCCGGATAGAGCCGTCGGTGGGCGCGCTGCTCGGCCGCGTCCACGCCGCCCAGGCGCGTATCGACCGCCGCCAGCATGACGCGAGTCAGCTCGCCGCGCTGCTCAAACCTAAATCCGTGGCCGCCAAATGACGCAGTTCAACTGGAGCGTTATCAACTTCGCCTGGGTGCCGATCCTGCCGTTAATCGTGGTGGCGGCGGGTGCGATGGGCGTGCTGCTGGCCGGCGTGCAGATCGACGACGAGGATAGCGGCGGCCTGGGCATCCTGTCGATCGCACTGTTCGTCTTCGCCGCCATCTTAGCGCTGCTGCTCTTCGACGGGCGTCCGTCGCTGGCGTTTTCGGGCGCGCTCTCGGTGAGCGGCTTCACCGCCTATTTCGAATTGCTGGTCCTGTTCACCGCCGCGATGACCGCGTTGATGTCGGTCGAGTACGCCGCCGACCAGGGACTGGCCGGCGCGGAGTATTACGCGCTGATAATGTTCGCTGCACTCGGCATGATGCTGATGGCGGCGGGCGACGACCTGATCGTGATCTTTTTAGGCCTCGAGACGATGTCGATCGCAGTCTACGCGCTGGCCGGCTTCCTGCGCCGCGACCCGCGCTCCAATGAGGCCGCGCTCAAGTACTTCCTGCTCGGCGCGTTTTCCACCGGCTTCCTGCTCTACGGTATCGCGCTCATCTATGGCGCCACCGGCTCGATCAAGCTCGAGCCGATCGAAGCCGCGCTCTCGCGTCCCGCGACCGACAATGCGCTGCTGCTGGCCGGCGTGGGCCTGATGCTGATCGGCTTCGGCTTCAAGGTAGCAGCCGTGCCCTTCCATATGTGGACGCCCGACGCCTACGAGGGCGCGCCGACGCCGGTCACGGCTTTTATGGCGGTGGGAGTGAAGGCCGCGGCGTTTGCCGGCTTCATCCGCATCTTCATGGTCCACCTGGGGCCGCTCGGCCCGCAGTGGACGATGGTGCTGGGGGTGATGGCGGTGTTGACGATGACGGCGGGCAACCTGGCCGCGCTGGTGCAAACCAATATCAAGCGGATGCTCGCCTACTCGGCAATCGCGCACGCCGGTTACATCCTGGTCGGGATGACCGCGGTCGCCTCGCCGCGCGCCGGCGGCGCGATCCTCTACTACCTACTCGGCTACGCTTTCACCAACCTGGGCGCTTTCGCCGTGGTGATCGCGCTCGAGCGCCGTGGCGCCGCCCATGACGATATTGCCGACTACCGCGGTCTCGCGACGCGCCATCCGTGGCTCGCCGCCGCGATGGCGCTGTTCATGTTGTCGCTGACCGGAGTGCCGCCGCTGACCGGCTTCTTCGGCAAGTTCTACATCTTCTCCGCCGCGATGGACGCTCATCTGACGTGGCTGACGATCATCGCCGTCATCAACAGCGTCATGTCGGCCTATTACTATCTGTCGGTACTGATCGCGATCTACGCGCGCGAAGGCGGCGTGGAGCTGGTGGCGATGCGCACGCGGCCCGCGCTGGTCGCGGCGCTGCTGATCGCCGCGGTTGGCACGGTCGCGATCGGACTATTCCCGCAGCCTTACATCAGCAGCGCCACCGGCGCGTTCGCCTCGGCGCTAAGCAACGCGCCGCATCGTCATATCGTACTGAGCCGTTAAAGCGCGATGGTCGCGTATCTCGCCAGCAGCGCCTTCGGCCATCTGTACCGCAAGATCAATTGCACCGCGGCCGATATCGACGCGCTCCGCAAAGCGATCTACAGCCGCACGGTTTCGATTCCGCTTGGACTGCACAATCTCGAAGAGATTGTGCTGGCGCGCCAGGCCTCGCCGCAAGCGATGGCCGCGCAGATCCGTCTGCTGCTCTCGATCAGCAACTGGCGCGTGCAGGTGAAGCCTTGCGGGCAGTTGCTCGGCGATGATCTCCGCGCATTTGCCGCGGACGCGGCATCCAGCACGTCCGTTTCTGCACGGCGCGATGCAGAACGCGGTGACCACGGGAATCTCCGAGCTGCTCGAGAGCGACGGTGAGGAACTGAACGAGGACTTCGCTGAAGCGCTCGACGAGGTGCGGCGCGAGCGGGAAGCATTCGCCGCGGGGCTCGGCGAGTTCCTCGCCGAATGCGGTACGCGCTTCACGCCCCCGCCCGGGGCGGACGCTTTCGACGAGTATTTCGAGCGCAACGCCCCGGAGGCGGCGGCGGCGCTCGCCGAACGCGCCGGCGTCGGCGCGGAATTCAGGCGCCGCGGCGCCGAAGCGATACTCGCGCTTAAGAGCGTTCGGATGTGGGTGGGCGCGGCGTTGTCGCTCGCCTGCGCGCTGAGGGTGGAGGGACGGCCCTCGCGCGCCGAGGAGGCCAGCGAGGTCATGCACGCGGTAAGTGGCGCCGCGGCGGCGGACACGTTCGTCACCGCGGACGCGCGCACGCTACCGTGCCTTAGCCGCGTGGCGATCGACGGGCTCCAAACGACAGACCTCAAAGGGTTCCTGATGGAGACGGCCGAATCGCTTCGAGCGCGATCGGAATAGCCACTGTCGCGATCGATACCGTCAATCAGGCGTGCGGGAGGCCGATCGATACCCTCATCAGGCCCGCGGCGACTGCTGTTCGTGACTGCGCTCTTTCAGCGGCGCAGGCCCATCGCGTCCAATTTCTTGATCAGGAACGGCATCCGGTCGTAACCCCAGAAAATCTCGCCGTCGGCCACGAACGTCGGCACGCCGAAGACGTGGTCCGCCGCCGCCTCGGCGAAGGCTCGCTTAAGCCGCGGCTTGGCTTCGCTCTCCTCGTCTTCGATCCAGCGCCGGAAGGTCGCAGTGTCGGCGCCGACTTCCTCGAGGATCGCGGCCAGCACCTCGGGATTTTCGACTTCGAGTTCGTGCTTCCAGAAGCGCTGGTAGACGCGGTCCGAGTACGGGCGGAACAGGCCCTGGTCCTCAGCGCAGAAGCCGCCGTAAAACGCGCGCCGCGCGCTGAAAATCTGTCTGGGCGGATAGATCACCACGCCGCGCTCGCGCGCCATCCGGCGCGCGTCGTGGTACAGATAGCGCAGCTTGCGCCGGTCGCGCTCGCCGCGCGTCGGCACGTCGCCGTAGACGCGCCGGATATCCACGCCAAAAGGGATGTAGCGCACACGCACGTCATGCGAGCGCTCGAGCGCGTAGGCCGGGTCCTTCGCCAGATAGGAAACGGGGCTGGTGTAGGCGAAATAGAATTTAAGCTCTTGCGTCATCGGCGTAGCCGGGCGCTCGCGGCCGCGCGGCGCGCGCTCGTCGCAATCGAGCCTGGGTTCGGCTCACGCGCGCCGGACCGCAGCGCGGCGATGCTACCACGAACGCAGCAAACTCGCCCAGCCGCTCCGACAAAAGCGCCGGTCTTTGCAGAGTCCAAAGGGATTGAAACAGCGCCGCTAACAGCGGCCGATCGAATTCGACGCTCGCGAAGTGAGTGAGTGCGTGAAGCTACTTTTTCTCAGTCACGCGCGCGGTGCCCTGATCGGTGCTGTCAATCGCGAGCACCTGCAGCGCCGTGCCGAGGTCGAGTTCGGAGTATTTGCGATTGGCGTATAGCGTGTCGAGGCGCTCCACCGCTTCCGCCGGTTTCAGCTCCGACATCGCCAGCTCGTGCGACAGCTGATGGATAATCCTGTCGGCGCCCTTCCAATGGAAGAGATCGGCCGCCGTCGTCAGAACATTGAGCTTGCCAACGCTGACCTGCATCGCGTCGCTGTAGCCGTTGACGTAGCCGCTTTTGGCTGACGAGTTAAGCTGGTTCCAGTACGAACCGTTGTGATCGAAACTCGGCGCGGCAAACACTCCCGCGCAGCTCAGCACGAAGCCTACCACCACACCCGCAATAAATTTTTTCATCGATGTCCCGTAATACCGGCTGAAGCACCCCACCACATCCACACAACCCCGCCCTCTATTAGCAGATTGCAGCACGGGATTGAATACCGTCGCTGCCGGATGCCATCATTTGCATAGCTTTGTCCACGGGTTTGCCCACAGGACCGCGCAGCAGCACCCCCATGGCGATTTACGACGACGTCCTCGCGTTTATCCACGCACCCGAACAGGCGCGCTTCAAGAGCCTTGCGCTCGAGGTTTTTCGCCATCAGTTCGATACGATTGCCCCCTACCGCCAGTACTGCCTGACCCGCGGGGTGCGTCCGGACGACGCACGCTCGCTGGACCAAATTCCCGCTCTGAGCACTGCCGCGTTCAAGTACGCTGAGCTGACCGATACGGTTACACCGTCGCAGTCTGCGGATGCTCGCGTCTTCATGACCAGTGGCACCACCGCCGGGCGTGACGAACGCGGGCGCCATCGCGTGCCCCGACTCGACATCTACCGCGCTTCGGCACTGGGCCATCTAAGAACGATGCTGTTTCCCGATGGCGCGAGGATGCGGATGCTCAGCCTCCATCCGACCACCGACCGGATGCCCGAGTCGTCGCTGGCCCAGATGATAAGCTGGATGATCGAGGAGTTCGGCGTCGGCGATGCGTTGTGCGCGGCCGATCGCAAAGGGGTGGAAATTGGCTCAGCGCTCGAGTTTCTGCGCTCGGCCGAACGGCAGTGCCAGCCAGTCTGCATTATGGCGACCACGGCGGCGCTTGGAGCGTTGTTCGAGGAATTGCATACGCGGCGCTCAGGCGTGGCGCTCGCGGCAGGTTCGCGGCTAATGGATACCGGCGGCGCCAAGGGGCAGACCGTCCCGCTTCGCCCTGGCCAGGTCGTCGAACATGCGCAGGCGCTACTCGGGCTCGATCCCGCGATGGTGATCAACGAATACGGGATGACCGAAATGTGCTCGCAACTGTACGATGCGACGTCGTTTAACTCTCGGAATTCCCGCTACGCTCCACAGGAAAGCGCTCAAGAGCGTCAAGCAGAGCGCCGCAAGCTGGGACCAGCCTGGCTCGATGTTGCGGCGGTCGATCCCTCCAGTCTCAAACGCGTGGCGGATGGCAATCCGGGCCTGCTGCGGTTCTTCGACCTGGCCAACGTCGGCTCAGTATCGGCGATTCTGACCGGAGATCTGGGAGTTATACAGGACGGAACCGTCAGAGTGCTCGGCCGTACCGAGGACGGCGAGGCGCGCGGTTGCGCACTCGGGATAGAGCAGTTTGCCGCCAGCGAGAGCTGACAGGCCTAGCGGCGATGCGCCCGGCCATGTGGCTTAGATGAATCGCGCCACCACATCGGGCACGGCACCGGGGGACTCGCGCGCCAACCAACATCGCGCCGCCGATTCGCCGGCGTCGGTTTCCGCAACTGCCGCGATAGCGCGAGCCGCGGCCCGGATGCGGAGCGCCGAGCGCTGCACTTGCGATCGCACGGCGGCCGCGCTCGGCCATACCGCCGAACGTTGGCGCACACGTGAATTCGCGCGCCGCCGCGAGACTGTCGCGGGACTCGCGTCTGCCCTTGGGATGACGCCTGCGCTGCTCGACGAATCGCTCGACGCGTTGCTCGAACCGGTTACCGCCGCCGCCCTGAAGTCAGTCGCAGCGAACCTGCCGCGCACCGATCGCCTGTTCGGCTTCCTGATGCCGGGCAACGTTCCAGGAGCCGGCATTCATGAAGTCTGCGCGGCGCTGCTGGCCGGTGCGGGGCTGATAATCAAAAGCGCTAGCAGCGAGCCGTTGTTTTTCGCCAATTTCATGCGCACGCTGGCCGAAGTTGACGCAACCGTCGCGGCGCGCGTCGCGGTAGTGAATTTCGGCCGGGGCGACGATGCCGCGATGCGCGAGTTGTGGGCGGCCTGCGATGGAGGCGTCGTCGCCTACGGCGACGACGCCTCCATCGCAGCGCTGAGCGCCGCCGCGGGCGCGGCGCGCGCCCGCTTGCCGGCTTCGGCAGCCGGCTAAGCGGCGCGCTGGTGGTGCCCGGGGCGAGTCCGTCCGCCGCCGAGACGGCGGCGGACGGACTCGCCCGCGACGTCACGCTGTTCGAGCAGCGCGGATGTCTCTCGCCGCATCACGTGTTCGTGGTGGGCGACGCGAGCGAGGCGCGCGGCTTCGCCGCGCGCCTCGCCCGTGCGCTGGAGCGCCTGGCGCGTCGGCTGCCGGCGCCGGCGCGGCTCCCGCTGGACGCCGCCGCGGCAATCCGGGCGCTGCGCGAGCGCGCGCGATGGCGCGCGCTCGCGCAGCGCCCGGCCGGCGCTCGCGGTCACGACGTCGCGCTATGGGAGGGCGAGCGCGTCATACCAGCGCCCGGCGAGACGCCTGGCGCTGGTATGACCGAATCTATGACCAAATCTATGACATGGACCGTCATTTATGACGGCACTGCCGACTTTTCCGCCGCGCCCGGCTATCGCACCGTGTTCGTCAGCGCGCTTAAAAGCGCGGACGAACTCGGCGAGCGCCTGGGCGCGGCAGCCGGGCGGCTCGAGGCCTTCGCGTTGTCGGCGCCGCCCGACGTTAGCGATCGCCTCGACGCCGGTCTGCGCCGACTCGGCGTTACATATGTATGCGAGCCGGGGCGGATGCAATCGCCGCCGCTGGACTGGCTCCACGGGGGCGGCGCGATGCTCGAACTGCTGCGCGGGGCGGCGTGATGAGCGCGTTGCGCGAGAGCTTTTTGCGCCATGTCGCGCAGACCTCTCCAGCGCCGATCGGCCTTGAGGTCGTGCGCGCCGACGGTTCGTGGCTATATACCGCCGACGGGCGCCGTTATCTCGATTTGATCGCCGGAATCGGGGTGTCGGCGCTCGGGCACGGACATCCCGCGGTGCTCGACGCGATTGCCGCGCAAGCCCGCCGCTATCTGCACGTGATGGTCTATGGGGAATACGTTATTGAAGCGCAGGTGCGGCTTGCCGAGCGTCTGACGCAACTGTTGCCGGCTCCACTTGAGTGCGTCTATTTCACCAATAGCGGTGCCGAGGCGATCGAGGGCGCGCTCAAGACGGCGCGCAAGCATACCCGCCGCGCACGCTTCGTCGCCTTCGACGGCGCGTATCACGGCGACACGATGGCCGCGCTGGCGTTGATGGGAAACCCCGCGTTTCGCGCGCCGTTCGAACCGTTGCCGGGCCCGGTGAGCCATCTGCCATACGGCGACGCTGCCGCGTTGGAGGCGATCGATTCGACCGTCGCCGCAGTCGTGGTCGAGCCAGTGCAGGCCGAGGGCGGCGTGCGCATCCCCTCGGCCGGCTTCATGCGGGCGCTGCGCGAACGATGCGACCGGGCGGGAGCGATATTGATCTATGACGAGGTGCTGACCGGGATGGGCCGCACGGGGCGGCTGTTCGCGATGGAACACTTCGAGGTGGTGCCCGACCTGGTGGTGATGGCCAAGGCGTTGGGGGGCGGTCTGCCGCTGGGGGCGTTTTGCGCCTCTGAACGGCTAATCGGAGAACTCGCGCATGATCCGCCGCTCGGCCACATCACGACCTTCGGCGGTCATCCGCTGTCGTGTGCGGCGGGGCTTGCCGCGCTCGAGGTCATCGTCAATGAGCGGCTCTGGGAGCGGGCAGACGCGCTTGGCGAAGAACTGGCGCAGGAGTTGAGACGGCTAGCTTCGGCGGAGGTTGCAGCAGTGCGTGCTATTGGGGCACTTATAGGGATAGAGTTTGGGAGTGCGGGAACAGCCCAGACCTTTGTGCGCGAATCGTTGGCCCGCGGCGTGATCGTCAACTGGACGCTGAATGCGGAGCGCGTGGTGAGACTGGCGCCACCTCTGAACATGGGGGAAGCAGAAGTGAATTTTGGCTTGCAAATGATGGCCGAGGCGCTTGAAGCCAGTCGCGCCATCGGCAAATCTATAGCCTGAGCTCCCCGGGGGGGATTATGGCAACAGCGCAGGTCATTGCGGTCGACGAAACCGGCGCGGAGCAGCCAGGAATCGTACTGAGTCCGCGGCGCCCCGTAGCAGCTGACCGCCGCGTCCTGCTCGAAATCGATCACGACGCCGAGGCCATCAGCACGCTGAAGGTCGCCGGGCCGATCGCGATCTTCTTTCTGGCCGCCTATGGCGCCGTGGTGGTGTTTCTGGTTGGTGAGCATGGGCTGACTCAGTATCACTACGCAGCCTTCGCCATCATCACACTGTTCTTCGGGTTGACCTGGCTGAGCATTTTCCGGCGCTATTGGAAGGCCTGGACGCTCACCACCTGCGTCACCATCATCGCGCTGTTCATCAGAATCGCCTCGCTCGGCCATAACCCCGAACTTGCCTTTATAGCGATCATCCTATGCCCGTTCGCTACGGCGGCCTTTGTGATGTGGGGACCGCGATGGCAGGGGATGCTGAACCTGGGATGCCTGGCGATGTTCGGTGCGGCTGAGTTGGCGGTGCCCTCGCACGACCAGTACACGATCTACCGTTCGCTGGGCTTCGCCGCAGCGCTGGTGCTCTCGTGGTTCACGGCAGTGTTTCTCGACCGCTACCGCGGCAAGCTGCGCGCGCAGATGGAGCAGTTGGCGGCGGCGGCCAAGTTCCGTGAGCGTCAGATCGGCACGATGACCCACGACATTCGCAATCCGCTGGCTACGCTGGTCGGGTTGGTCACGCTGCTCGAGGAGGACGAGCTCAGCGAAAAAGAGACCACCCATCTGCTGGCGCGCGTCGGCTCGACCTCGCGCGCGATGGATCTGCTGGTCAAGAACGTGCTCGATATGTACCTGCTCGAAGAGGACAACCTCCAGCCGCATCCGCGGGTCATCGATCCCAACGTGATCGTGCAGGAAGTGGCCGACGTCTACGGGCGCGAGGCGCGGCTTAAGGGCTTGCGGATGCGCACCGAGTTGGGCGGGATGCCGCGCGGCAGCCTCGATCCGCTGCACCTCGAGCGGATCGTGGCCAATCTGCTCAGCAACGGTATCCAGCGGACCGAAAGCGGCGAAGTGGTGCTGCGCACCTTCCTGAGCGGCGGCAAGGTTATAATCGAGGTCCAGGATACCGGTCCGCAACTCAGCCACGAACAGTTCTCGCACCTCTTCGAGCGGCCGATCCAGGATCGCCAGGGGATGGGCTCGATGGCATGGAAGCTGTACATCGCGCGCGCGCTGACCGAGACCAACGGCGGCACCGTGAGCGCGCGCTCGCATACCAACCGCGGCCTGACCCTCATCACCGAAGTGCCGTTCTGGGAGCCGTGAAACTGCGCACGGCGGCAATGCCTCTTTGACCACTTCGCCGGTCCTGTAGTAGGACGGAAGCGCGGCGGATTCGCGCCAGATTCGCGCTGGGCTGAAATTTCTTAGTTGGTTTTTGGCATCGACTTGCGCAAGGCGTGCGTTGAAGGGCTGCGCCGGGGGACTCGCGCGTGCGTTACGGCTTCGTGATCGACCAGGACCGATGCATCGGATGCCATGCGTGCACGGTTGCCTGCAAAGATGAGCACAAGGTCCCGGTGGGCGTCTTCCGCACCTGGGTCAAATACATCGAGAAAGGCTCCTTTCCCAACACCAGCCGTCATTTCGGCGTGATGCGCTGCAATCATTGCGAGCAGGCGCCGTGCATCGAGATTTGCCCGACCAGCGCGCTATTCAAGCGCGACAACGGAATCGTTGATTTCGACAACAGCCGTTGCATCGGATGCAAATCCTGCATGCAAGCGTGCCCCTACGACGCGCTCTACATCGATCCGGCTACCAGCACCGCCGCCAAGTGCAACTTCTGCGCGCATCGCGTCGAAGCCAATCTCGAACCGGCCTGCGTCGTCGTATGTCCCACGCAGGCAATCATGACCGGCGACCTCGACGATCCGCAAAGCCGTGTCAGCCGAATCGTCGCTAGCGGAAAGGTCGCAACGCGCAAGGCGCACAAGGGCACGCAGCCCAAGCTCTTTTATGTCGGTATCGAGGGCGATCTGCTGCAACCCTCTATGATGCGGCCGGAGCACAGCTCGATGTGGGCCGACCATAATCCGCTTGACGGCCGGCGTCCCGCCACCGGCGACGGTGTCGCCGACGCCGCGCCCGGCTCGGCGCGCATCGTCTACGACGTTCCGCATGCGGCGCCGTGGGGTGCGATCCCGGCGGCGTATCTCTGGACCAAATCGATCGCTGCGGGAGTGCTGATGGTCGCGGCGCTGGTGCTCGGAATGGGGCGCGGGGCCGAAGATGGAATGCTACTCGGAGTTGTGAGCCCAATCCTTGCGCTGCTTTTTCTCGGTATCACGGTGGTGCTGCTGATCGCCGACCTCAAGCAGCCGTGGCGTTTCTACTACTTGATCACCAAGCCCAACTTTCGCTCGTGGCTGGTCTGGGGCACGTACATCCTGATGATTTACGGCGGGCTCGCGACGGCGTGGCTCGTCTGCGGATGGTTTGCCGGTGCGGTTCCCTCAGCGCTGACGATCGCGACGGCGATTTTCGCGATCGGCTCCGCGTGCTACTCCGCTTTTCTGTTCGCGCAAGCCAAGGCGCGCGATCTGTGGCAGAGTCCGGTCTTCATCTGGCATCTACTGGTGCAGGCGTTGATCGGCGGCGCGGCGCTTTTGATCATCGCCGCGATGCTGTTCGGCGCGGGGCCCGCCACGATTCTTGCGGCCGCGCGCGTTCTGCTCGCAGCGCTGACGGTCGGTCTCGCGATGATTCTGATCGAACTCACGCTGCCCGCGATGAGCGAGGACTTCAGGCGCGCCGCCGATCTCATCTCGCGCGGAGAGTTGAGCTTTCGTTTCTGGATCGGAGTGGTTTTGATCGGCACGATCGTTCCGCTGATTCTGCTCGGCACGACGCTGCGCGCGGGCGCCGGCGGCGCGTCGGCGGCGGGCGGCGCGGCGATGCTCGCGTTGGCCGGCCTATGGACCTTCGAAAATCTCTGGATAGAGGCCGGCCAGGCCGTTCCGCTCAGCTAGAATCCAGCGATGGCTGCGGCAAAAGAAGAGATGCGGCCGCTCAATCCGGCGGCGATGGAGTTGGAGGCGCCGGCGGGCGGCCTCAGCGCGTT
Organism: uncultured delta proteobacterium; assembly: GCA_963771325.1. GTDB lineage: Bacteria > Desulfobacterota > Binatia > Binatales > Binataceae > JAKAVN01. The sequence continues at coordinate 77,762 of CAVYTJ010000015.1, forward strand.
TCCGCCGGTCGAGCGATGGGACGATTGGGTCGAGTACGACCCGGCTGCGTGGCCGCGCAAGGTCGAGAAGCGCTACACGCTGGTGCCGACCGTCTGCTTCAACTGCGAGGCCGGATGCGGCCTGCTCGGATACGTCGACAAGGACGACTTCACGATTCGCAAGTTCGAGGGCAACCCGGCGCATCCGGGGAGCCGCGGCCGCAACTGCGCCAAGGGGCCCGCGACGATCAACCAGGTCGCCGATCCCGAGCGCATCCTCTACCCGATGCGCCGCGCGGGACGGCGGGGCGAAGGCAAGTGGGAGCGCGTGACGTGGGACGACGCGCTCGATGATCTCGCGGGGCGAATCCGCCGTGCGCTGGTCGAAGGCCGCCGCAACGAGATTCTCTACCACGTCGGCCGCCCCGGCCATGAATTGATCTACAATCAGCGCATCCTGCACGCCTGGGGAATCGACGGGCACAACAGCCATACCAATGTATGCTCGGCGGGCGCGCGCACCGGCTACGCGTTCTGGCACGGCGCCGATCGACCGTCGCCCGACCACGCCAACGCCCGCTTCATTCTCCTGCTGAGTTCGCACCTCGAGGCCGGCCACTATTTCAATCCGCACGCCCAACGGATTATCGAGGCCAAGGAGCGCGGCGCCAGGGTCTGCGTGATCGATACGCGGCTCTCGAACACCGCGACCAAGGCCGACTGGTGGTTGTCGACGTGGCCGGGCAGCGAGGCGGCGGTGCTGCTGGCGATGTGCCAGGTGATCCTGCGCGAGCAGTTGTACGACCGCGAGTTCCTGCGCCGCTGGGTCAACTGGGAGGAGTTTCTGCGCGAAGAGCATCCCGAGCGCGCGCAGACCTTCGACACGTTTCTGGAAGTGCTCGGCGAGATCTATGCCGAATACACGCCCGAGTTCGCCGAGCGTGAGTCGGGCGCGCCGGCCAGGGTGATCGTCGAGGTCGCGCGCGAGATTGGGCGCGCCGGGTCGGCGCTCGCCACCCACGTCTGGCGCAACGCTGCGGCGGGTAATCTGGGCGGATGGCAGGTGGCGCGTGCGCTCGAGCTGCTGGTGGTCCTGATGGGCGCCGTCGACGCGCCTGGCGGCACTGCGCCCAACTCGGCCAACAAGTTCGTGCCCGCGCCGCCGATGATGCCGCCGCCGGCGCAGGTCTGGAACGAGCTTACGTGGCCGCGCGAGTTCCCGCTCGCGTTTTTCGAGATGAGCTTCCTGCTTCCGCATTTTCTGAAAGAAGGCCGCGGCAAAATAAGCGTCTACTTCACCCGCGTATATAATCCCGTGTGGACCAATCCCGACGGGATGAGCTGGATCGAGGCGCTCACCGACGAAAGTAAAGTCGAGCGCCACGCCTGCCTGACGCCAATCTGGAGCGAGACCGCGCAATTCGCCGACTATGTGCTGCCGATGGGGCATGGGCCGGAACGCCATGACCTGCTGAGCCAGGAGACTCACGCCGCGCGCTGGATCGGCTTTCGCCAGCCGGTCGCGCGGGTCGCGCTGGAGCGCGCGGGCAAGCGCTTCAATTTCACCTACGAGGCCCATCGCGAGGCCGGTCTGGGCGAGGTCTGGGAGGAGGACGAGTTCTGGATCGAGCTGTCATGGAGAATCGACCCAGACGGCGCGCTCGGCATCCGCAAGTACTTCGAGTCGCCATATCGGGCGGGAGCAAAGCTGACGGTCGAGGATTTCTATCGCTGGATCTTCGAGAACAGCGTGCCCGGCCTGCCCGCGGCGGCAGCTAAGGAAGGGCTCGCCCCGCTCGCGTACATGCGCAAGTACGGAGCCTTCCTGATCGAGGAAGGCTCGTACCGCGTTCACGAAAAACCGCTCTCGGCGGACGCCCTGAAGGGCGCGGCGATTGACCCCACGAGCAAGGTCATCACCCAGGGCGGAACCGCGATTGGGGTCGAGATCGACGGCCGCGCCTGTGCCGGCTTTCCCACGCCGTCGCGCAAGCTCGAGTTCTATTCGAAGACCCTGAAGGACTGGAAATGGCCTGAGTACTCAGTTCCGACTTACATCAGGAGTCAGGTCCACTTCAGCAATATCGATCGGGAGCGCGGCGAGATGCTGCTGCTGCCGACTTTCCGCCTCCCGACGCTGGTACATACTCGCTCCGGCAACGCCAAGTGGCTATACGAGATATCCAATCGCAATCCGCTATGGCTGAATCCCGAGGACGCGCGGCGCTTCGGCGTCGACACCGGCGGACTGCTGAAGGTCGCGACCGAGATCGGCTATTTTATCGACAAGGTATGGGTAACCGAATCGATCCGGCCTGGCGTTATCGCCTGCTCGCATCATCTGGGGCGCTGGCGCCTTAAGGAGGATAGCGGCGGAGAACGATGGGCGAGCGGACTGGTCGAGCTGAGCCACAAAGAAGAGGGGACCTGGACGATGCGCCAGGTACATGGCGTGCAGCCGTTTGAGAGCGCCGACCCGGACTCGGGCCGTATCTGGTGGCAGGACGCCGGCGTGCATCAGAATTTGATTTTCCCGGTGCAGCCCGACCCGATAAGCGGCCAGCACTGCTGGCATCAGAAAGTGACAGTCAGCACGGGCGGACCGCAGGATCGTTACGGCGACATCTTTGTCGACACGCGCAAATCGCACGAGGTATACCGCCGATGGCTCGAGATGACGCGCGGGGCGCCGGGGCCCGGCGGACTTCGGCGTCCGACGTGGCTGGCGCGCGTCTATCGCCCGGCGCCCGAAGCGTTCTACATCAAATAGTGTAACGACTTATTTGTGTCATTAATTAATTGCACACCAGAGCGTGTCGTCCTGAGAGTTGTTGAATTGATTCTGAAGCGCGGGAGAATGACGCGAGGCTGCTTCTTCGGTCATCCTGAGCGAAGGCTGCCGGAGTCGAAGGACCTCGCGCGGTCCTTCGACTGCGCTCGCAGACTCGCTTCGCTCAGGATGACAGAAGATGCATCCATGGCTAATCTTCCGGCGCCTTCGAAATACATTCATAACTCCCAGGACGACTGAGGACGCGTGTTCATCGAATAGCTAGTTGATACAGCGAAACGCGGTGCCGTCACTTCCCCAGGCGGCGCAACTGGCGCGACGTCAGCATCCACAGCAGTTGCGCGCCGCCGCGCTCGATCCCGTCGTGCAATTCGAGTGCGATCATTCCACGACTTCTTGAAGTCGAAGCTCACGCTGTTGGCCGAGCCGGTCAGCAACAATGAGGCGATTCCGCTCAGCCCCGGTTCGTGCCCGACGATCATCAGATGGTCGTGCCGTTCGTAGGGTTTGAGCGCCGCGACCGTATCGGCGGGCGTGACCCCGGTGGATAGCGCGGCAAAGACCTCGGGGGCCGGGCCGCCGGCGTAAACGGCGGCGATCAGTTCCGCGGTTTCCGCGGCGCGCGGCAGGGGGCTTGCGAGAATAGCGTCGAACTTGTGTCCCAACGCGCGCATTCCGGCCGCCGCCGCGCGCACTTTCTCGCGTCCGCGGGCGGTCAAGCGGCGTGCGCCGTCGTCGCCGCCCGGAGGCGGCTCGTTCTCGGCCACGCCGTGACGCAAAATGTAGAGCGTCATGAGGCGCGGGCCACCGGCACCAGGACGAGCGGCGGCTTGGCGGCGCGCCGCGCCTGAGCGGCGGTGTGGTTGAGTTCCTGGAGCAAGGCGCGGGCGAGTTGGTCCATTTCCGCGCGGCGCCAGGCCTTGAGGCTCCGCGAGCGCAAGCGTCGAATGCGGCGCTCGAAGGAGTGAATCAGCGCGCCCGCCGCCATCAAGGCCGGCGCGTCGCGCGATTCGGCGGCCCATCCGCGCAGCCAGGCGGCCGCGGTCACCGCGTCATGGTACATGCCGACGCGCTCCTGCACGCGCTCGAGCCGCCGCAATAACCTGCGCGCGGGTTTGCCGCCGACCGCACGCAGCGGTTCGACAGCGTAGCGCAGCTTCTTCACGCGCACACGCAGGCGATGCAAGGTTTCCGGAGGCGAGGCCTCGTCGAGTCCCGCGCCCGCGCGCAGCATCGCGCGCAACTGGGGGCGCACCAGCCGCGCCGCCACCGCGCCAAGCGTGACGCTGTCGGCCGCCGGCTCGGGCGCGATCGCGCCCAGGCGCTGGACGAGGCCGCCGTAGCGCTCCGAGTCGAGCGCCGCGACCAGGCGCTCTTGCTCGATCGCGCGCTGACGGCGAATCGTATCGGAGAGCGGCGCCAGTGCGCGAATAAAATCGGCTTCCAGGCGCGTCGCGCGATCCTGGAGCAACTGTGCGAGCACGTCTAGATCGCGCACCGCGCCGATCGCGCCGCAGAGCCATCCCAGTTCGTCGGCGGCGCTCTCCGCTTCGTCCTCCGGCGCAACCTCGCACAGCATCCGCAAGGCGGCGCGCAAGCGCCGCGTTGCCACGCGCAGCCGATGGATCGCTTCGACGTCGCCGGTAACGGCCTTGTCGTGCTCGGCGGTCATCGCACGAAGCTGAAGGGCTATCGCCGCCGCTGCCGCCTTGACCGCGGGATCGGACAGCGATGGGGCGGCAGCGTGTGCACGTGCAGGACTGACGGGAGTCATCAGCTACACCTTCGGCCTACACCTTGCGCGGCTGGACCGCGGGTTGGAGCGATGACACCGGCGACGGAGTTTCAGGTTGCGGCAGGACGCCGCTCTGTGCGCGCCGCAGGTAGTCCGAGACGTGTGCGCGCAGCTCGGCCTGGATCTTGTTGATCGACTCGCGGGCGTCGATGGTGATGAAGCCGAAGTCGTGCGCGAGGCGGTTATATTCGTCGATGATCCGCCGCTGGTAGTTCTGGAAAGAGCCGAAGATGTCGCTGGAGAGCGCCAGATGCATCCCGGACTCCCAGTAATCCATCCCTTTGCCGCGGACCACGCGCGGCACCAGCGTGTCGACGTCGATCTCGAGATACAAAACGAGGTCCGGCACCAGCGCCATTCCGAAGACTTCGTGGGTCCACTCCGGGTCGGCGCCCATCACGGCATTGCGCGCAAAGGCGGTGTACATGTAGCGGTCGGCGATCACGACGAAGCCGGCTTGCAGCGCGGGCAGGATCTCGTGTTCGAGCCGGTCGGCGAAATCGGCGGCGTAGAGCAGGCTGAAGGTTATCGGGGTGAGCTGATGGCCGGCCTTGGCCTCAGCGATAGTTGCCGAGAGGAGCGGCGAGCGCGTCCATCCGGTGTTGCTGACCGCGTAGCCCTCCAACTCGAGCCATCCGCGCAGCAGCTCGACCTGGGTCGAGCGGCCTACGCCGTCGGTGCCCTCGATCACGATCAGATGGCCGGGCAGCGGCTTCTCAGCGAGATAGGGCAGGCCGTGGCCGTGCCAGCGTTTAGCGTGCAGCGGCTGAATTGCCATGGTGGTTGCGGGCGCGTTGGCGATCGTACTCGCGCAGGATTTCTCCGGTCATCCGGCGCACGACCTTCTGCTGGCCGGCGATATCATGGCTGGCGTCGATGACCCGCAGATCGAATTCCTCGGCCAGCTGATCATAGATCTCCAGCACGCGTCCCTGGAAGAGACGGAAGCTCTCGGCGAGATCGGTCGATAGTCCCAAGTCCATCCCGGCCTCGTAATACTTGAGCTTGGCCCGGCCGGCCAGCAGGCGCTCGAGCGAGACGTCGATGGGCACGCGGAAAAAGAACGTGAGGTCGGGGCGCGGCGCGAAGCGATAGACTCCGCGCACCCAGTCGGGATGCACGCCGCGGGCGACGTCGCGCGCAAAGGCGGTGTAAACGTAACGGTCGGCCAGCACGATCATCCCGGCACGCAGCGGCGGCAGGATCTGGTAGATGAAGCGGTCGGCAAAGTCGACCGCGTGCAGCAGGCTGAAGGTGCTCGGCGTGAGGAGATTGCGCCGCTTGCCGCGGCGCATCGAGTTGCGCACCAGCCGCGAAGAATTCCACTCGGTAAAATGCACCGGGTAGCCGCGCGCGCGCAGCCAGCGCTCCAGCAGTTTCACCTGGGTCGATTTGCCCGACCCGTCGATTCCCTCGACCGCGATCAGCCGGCCCGGATAAGGATGGGGCGAGCTGAGCAGCGTGCGCCGATGGCCGTTTACCGTCCGCCCCGCGCCGCCACTGCCCGCCTCGGACGTACCGTTGCCCGCTGCGCCCGGCGCCTGACCGTTACTTGACGGCTCAGCAGCCTCGACAGCAGGTCCGATCTTCTCTCGCAAGTCCATAACTCAAGGTCTGCCTGCCCACCGGCGGCATCGACTGTGATGGTGAATCGGTCTGGTGAACGTCGGATACTTATATCTTTAACCACACTGAAGTGACTTCGGTCCAGCGCATCGGCCAACCGCAGAACCGCCGCGATGGAGCGGACCAAATGGCGTTTTGCCGGGCTCAGCGCGCGGAACTCCGGCGAATCGAGCCGGGCCGAGGGTTTGCGATGGCCGCGCGCGGCCTGCGCGATGATCTCGATCTCGAGCGGATCGAAGCCCAACAGCTCGGCATTCTTGACCAGATAGTAGGTGTGACGGTTGTGGCGATCGTGGTCGATGACGCGTCCGATGTCGTGGAGCAGCGCGGCATGCTCGAGCAGTTCACGCGCCTGCGGGCCGGCCTTGAGCGCCGGCGCGGCGGCGTCGAAAATTTTTAGCGCCAGGCGCGCCACCTGCGGCCCATGCCCGTTGAGCGCGCCAAAGCGCCGCGCCAGCGCGCTCACCGAGCGCCGGCGCGCCTCGATCGTGCCGCGTCCTCGCGCACTCGCGTTGACCATGCTCAGCAGGATTCCCTCGCGCAGCGCCCAGGTGCAGGCGACCAGCTCCGGCACGCCCGCATGCTCCAGCACGAAGTCCGCCAGCACCGCCGCCGCAGGCATCAGGTCGGCCCGCTTGGGGTCGGCGCCGGGAAGTTCGGCGCGCTCATCGGCGGAGAGCTTGAGCAGGCGGTTGCGCAGCCAGGTGACGTCGGTGGCGGGAATGCTCAGACCGTGGAGCCGATCCTGCTCGCCGTCGCGCGCCACCCGCGCCATCGCGACCAGCGCATTGATGGTTCCCGAGGTACCAATCGCCTGCACCACCTCGGCACGCCGCGCCTTGCGCAGCGGCGCGTCGAGCTTGCGATGCAGATGGTCTTCAAGCCTGCGCACATCGGCAGGGTCGGGCGGGTCGGAGGTGAGAAACCGCTCGGTCAGCCGCGCGACGCCCAGCGGCAGACTCTCCATCCATAGCGCCTCGCCGTCGCGCACCAGCACCAGCTCGACGCTGCCGCCGCCGACATCAATCAGCAGGTAGGGCCCGCCTTCCAGCCCGAGCGCGTGGCGGGCGGCGCTGAAAATGAATTGCGCCTCTTCGGCGCCCGAGATGATTTCGACTTTGAGGCCGGTCTCGCGCCGGATGCGCGCGATGAAGGCTTCGCGGTTTTGCGCCTCGCGCACGGCGCTGGTTGCGACCGCGCGAATCCTATCGACCCGGCGCACCTTGGCCAGGCGCGCGAAATTCTTGAGCGCGCGCACCGCCAGTTCCATCGGCTCGCGCGCCAGCCTGCCGCTGGTGAACGCGTTGCGTCCCAGCCGCACCATCTCCTTGACGCGGTCGATGACCTCGAAGTGCCCGTCACGCCGCACGTCCGCGATCACCATGTGGACCGAATTCGAACCGACATCGATCGCGGCCAGACGCATAGTGAAAGCGTACTTTGCGCGCGCGCCCTTGTCAGCATCGCGCGGTCTCTTCACTTCACAGCCTCGCGGCGCGGCGGGCGAGGTTGTGGAAAGCGCGCCGTGCGCACCAGCGGCTTTTCAAGTCGTGACGGCTGGGGCATAGTTGTGGCCGTCGGGATAGGACACGGGGAGGACAGGGCCGTCGATGGGGAAGACCGGCACCGTCGCGATCTCGCTAGCGTGTGGCCGAGCCGCCTGGCAGCGGCCCACGTCCGGCTAATCCAACGTGGCCAGCGCAACCCCGATTCCCGTCGCCGATGAGCGTCCGGTCGCCGCGCACAAGTGGCTGATAGCGCTCGCGGTGATGCTGGGCACCGTGCTCGAGGTGCTCGATACTTCGATCGTCAACGTCTCGCTGCCGCACATGCAGGGCAGCTTCTCGGCCAGCGTCGATGAAATCGCTTGGGTGGTCACCAGCTACCTGGTCGCCAACGGCATCATGATCCCGATGACCGGCTGGATCTCTTCGCGCTTCGGCCGCAAGCGCTACTTCCTGACTTCGGTGGCGACCTTCGTCGCCGCCTCGGCGGCGTGCGGCGCGGCGCAGTCGCTCGGGCAGATGGTGCTGTTCAGGCTCGCGCAGGGCACTGCAGGGGCGGCAATGCTTCCGTCTTCGCAGGCGATCCTGATGGAGACCTTTGCGCCCGAAGAGCAGCAGATGGCGATGGCGACGTGGGGCGTGGGCCTGATGGTCGCGCCGATCCTCGGACCCACGCTTGGGCGGCTGGATTACCGACAATTGGAATTGGCGTTGGAACTTCTATATCAACATCCCGATCGGGATCGTCGCCCTCGTGATGGTCTACGCGTTCGTGCATGACCCGCCGTACCTGCGCCAGCGCCGCTCGAGCGGCGGACGCGTCGACTACGTCGGCATCGCGTGCCTGGTGATTGGCCTGGGACTGACCCAAATCGTGCTCGATCGTGGCCAGCGCGCCGACTGGTTTGCCTCGACCTGGGTGGTGGCGGCGACCGCATGCGCGGCGCTTGCGATCCTGACGCTGGTGGTCAACGAACTGTTATTTCCGCAGCCGATCATCGATCTGCGAATCCTCAAGGACCGGGTCTTCGCGCTGACGGTGATCCTGATGGTGGTGTTGAGTGCGACCCTGTGGGGCACGGGCTTGCTCATGCCGATTTTTCTGCAGGAGCTGATGGGCTACACGGCTTGGCGAGCGGGGCTGATGATGGTGCCGCGGGCGGCGGCCGCGATGTTCTCGATGTTCGCGGTGGGACAGGTGGCGCGGCTGAAGGTCGATACGCGCCCGATGGTCGGGCTAGGCTTCCTGCTCTCCGCCATCGGGCTCTGGTGGATGGCGCAATGGAGCCTCGACGTCAGCATGCAGGTGGTCGTGATCGACAGCCTCGTGCTCGGCGCCGGTCTGGGAATGCTGTTCCCGGTGCTCGCGGCGGTGGGATTTTCGAACATCCCGCGCGACCGAATGGGCGATGCGGCGAGCCTGTTCAACCTGATGCGCAACACCGGAGCCGCAATGGGCATCTCGTATCTCACCAACATGCTGGTAAACTATGAGCAGGTTCACCAGTCGAGGCTGGTCGAGCATCTATCGGTGTTCGACGCGTGGCGTCTGAGCCAGCGCGGCTTGCCAATGCCGGGCAGCCCGCCGTTTCATTTCATGGGACAGTTGGTGACGGGCCAGAAACAAGGCCTCGGCAGAGTGTACGAGATGGTGACGGCGCAAGCCGCAATTTTGTCGTTCGACGACCTGTACCGGATCATGGCCGTGTTGATGCTCGTGATGGTGCCGGCGTTTATCGGTCTTAAGCGCGCACGGAGCCAGGCCCAGACTCAGGTTATGACCGCGCACGCCGAATAGCGCCTCCCCGGATGGAAGCAGCAGTACCGATCGCGGCGGCTCACGCCGAGCCCGCCACACCTTCGCACAAGTGGCTGGTCGCGCTGGCCGTGATGCTCGGCACCACGCTCGAAGTGCTCGACACCTCGATCGTCAACGTCTCGCTGCCGCACATGCAGGGCAGCTTCTCGGCCAGCGTCGACGAGATCGCGTGGGTGCTGACCAGCTACCTGGTCGCCAACGGCATCATGATCCCGATGACCGGATGGATCTCGTCGCGCTTCGGGCGCAAACGCTACTTCATGATCTCGGTGTCGGTCTTCGTGGTGGCCTCGGCGCTGTGCGGCGCGGCCGCTTCGCTCGACCAGATGGTGGTGTTTCGCCTGATCCAGGGTGCGGCGGGCGCCGCGATGGTGCCGTCGTCGCAAGCCATCCTGATGGAGACCTTTCCGCCGGCCGAGCAGCAGCTCGCGATGGCGACGTGGGGTGTGGGCCTGATGGTCGCCCCGATCATGGGACCGACCTTGGGCGGCTGGATCACCGACAACTGGAACTGGCGCTGGAATTTCTATATCAACGTGCCGATCGGGATCATCGCCTTCCTGATGGTCTCAGCATTTGTGCAGGATCCTCCCTTCCTGCGCCAGCATCGCGCGCGCAGCGCCAAGGTCGACTACGTGGGCATCGCCTGCCTGGTGGTGGGGCTGGGCGCGATGCAAATCGTGCTCGACCGCGGCCAGCGCGCCGACTGGTTCGCGTCGCCCTGGGTGGTATGGACCAGCGTGCTGAGCGCGACTGCATTGATCATTCTCGCGATCAACGAGCTGCGCATCGCCGACCCGATCCTCGATCTGCGAATCCTCAAGATAAAGGTTTTCAGCGTTGGGCTGGTGCTGATCGTCGCGATGAGTTCAGTGCTCTATGGCACCGGCCTGCTGATGCCGATATTCCTGCAGGAGTTCATGGGCTACACGGCGTGGAAGGCCGGGCTGGTGCTGGCGCCGCGCGGCCTTGCGACGATGCTGTCGATGGTGGTGGTCGGGCAAATTGCGCGCCGCGGTTTCGACACCCGTCCGCTGGTCGGCGTGGGCTTCGTCCTGATGACGATGGGCCTGTGGACGATGTCGGGCTGGGACCTCGACGTCAGCCTCTGGGTCGTCGTAATGCCGAGTGTTGTGATGGGCCTTGGGATGGGAATGATTTTTCCGACGCTCTCGGCAAGTTCGCTGTCGGTCGTGGCGCGCGAGAAGATCGGATACGCCGCGAGCCTCTACAACATGATGCGCAACACGGGCGCCGCGATCGGGATCGCCTACATGACCACGATGCTGGTCGACCATGAGCAGATTCACCAGTCGCGCCTGACCGAGCATCTCTCGATCTTCGACGCCTGGAAGCTCAGTGAGCGCGCGCCAAGCGTGCCAGGCGCGCCGACCTTCCATTACCTGCCGCAAATGATAAGCGGTCAGCATCAGGCGTTCGGAACCATCTACAACGCGATCCAGGCGCAGGCCGCGATCCTTTCTTTCAACGACATCTATCGGATCCTCGCGGTCGTGATGGCGCTGATGATCCCGGGCTTTCTGCTCTTGCGCAGAGGCCAACGCTCAAGCGGCCCTTCCGCCGCGCATTAGGCTGGAAATATCGCAGACGATGTCTCAGTCGGGCATCTTCGCGCGCGCGTGTTGAAATACGCCCAGCCCATGCTCGTCGAACAGCACCAGTTCGATCCGTTCAAGCGACGTCCCCGCACGCAGATGGTCGCGAATTTCCTCCAGCATCACCACGGCGCATCGCTCGATCGGAAAGCCGGCGATCCCGGTGCCGATCGCGGGGAAGGCGATCGACTTGAGCCCCTGTTCCGTCGCGCGCTTTAGCGAATTGCTTGTCGAGTCGCGCAGCGCCGTCTCGCTCGTGCGTCCGCCAAGCCGCATCGAGGCCGCGTGGATGACGTAATGCGCGCGCAGCTTGCCGGCTCCGGTGATTGCCGCCTCGCCGATCGGGATCGGTCCCAGCTTGTCGCACTCGGCCTGGATCGAGGGTCCTCCCTTCGCGCGAATCGCTCCTGCCACGCCGCCGCCCAGGATCAGATCGTTGTTGGCCGCGTTGACGATCGCGTCGACCGCCGCTTCGGTCAGGTCGCCCTTGCGCAGCATGACTTTCGAGCGCCATCCCTGGTCCATTCGCATGTCCTCCCGTAGATTGTTCTGCCGTCGTATGTCCTCCCACGCCGGATTGATCCGTCGCGGCTGATGCACCGCATGCTTGTGCTATTATCACGCCGCACCCGATGAGCGAGACGACGAGCAGGCAGGCATCCTGGCCGGGTGCGATCTTCGCTCTTGGCCGCGTGGCCGTGGTGATCGCGCTCGTCGCCGCCGCGTTCGTCTGGACGGTCGGCGGCCGCCATCGCGCGGCGCCGGCCGCTCCATCGGGCTATCTCCAGGTCGACCTCGAAACGTCGCCGATCGCGCTCGACCCGCGGTTCGCGACCGATGCGATTTCCTCGCGCACCGGTGAGCTGGTCTTCGATGCGCTGGTCAGAGTCGATGCGCATGGACAGTTCTTCGGCGACCTGGCCGAGAGCTTCGAGCGGCCATCGCCCACCACACTGGTTTTCCATCTGCGCCGCGGCCTGCGCTTCAGCGACGGGCGGCCGCTGACCGCTCGCGACGTCATCTATACATACGATTCGATTCTCGACCCTGCCAGCGTCTCGCCCAAGCGTATCGGCCTGCGGCAGCTCGCTGCGATCTCCGCGCCCGACGACGCGACCGTCGTGATGACGACCAAAGGACCGTATGCGCCGGCGCTGGAGATGGCGACGATGGGCGTGGTGCCCGCGGGAACGCCGCTGCCGGGCAAGGGTGCTCCGCGATGGCCGGCCGCCAGCGGCGCGTTCGAGATTGCGAGCTTCGCGCGCGACGAAGCACTGGTGCTCGCGCGCAATCCGGCCCGCACGCACGCGCCGGGCGACATCCCCGGAATCGTTTTCAAGGTGGTGCCCGATCCGACGGTCCGCGCGCTGGAGCTCGCCGAGGGCATTTGCGATCTGGCCGAGAACAATATTCAGCCCGACTTACTCGGCTATCTCGGGATGCGGCCCGACCTGATGATCAATCAGTCGCCCGGAAGCGAATACTACTACCTGGAATTCAACTTCCGCGATCCGCATCTGCGCGACCTTCGCGTGCGCCAGGCGATTGCCTATGCGATTAGCCGCGAGGCGATCGTCGGCTCGTTATATAAGGGCACCGCACGCGTCGCGAGCGGGATGCTCGCGCCCGAGAACTGGGCCTACAACGGTGACGTGCAGCGCTATCCATATGACCCATTCAAGGCTTCCAGGCTGCTCGACGAGGCTGGCTATCCGATCGGCCCGACGGGGACGCGCGATCTGAAGTTCGTCTACAAGACCACACCCGAGGGACGGCGGCTTGGCGAGGCGATCCAGGCGATGCTGCGGCAGATCGGGATCACGCTCGACATCCGGACCAACGAGTTCGCGACGTTCTATAGCGATATACAGAAGGGCAACTTCGATTTGACCTCGCTCGATTGGGTCGCGACCGACCTCGCGCATCAGTACTTCATGGTATTCGATTCGAAAATGGCGCCGCCCAGCGGCTCGAACCGTGGTAATTACTCGAATCCCGCGATGGACCGCCTGCTGGAGCAGGGTGAAGTGACGCTCGATCCCGTCGCGCGCCGTGAGATCTACGCCGGAGTACAAAAGATCGCCGCCGCGGACCTGCCGTACGTCTCACTGTGGTGGATGGACAACGTGGTAGTGATGAATCGCCGCGTCAAGGGCTTCACGCCGCTTCCCAACGGCAGCTTGCGCTCGCTCGCCACCGTGTCGCTGACGCCAGAGGCGGGGAGCGCCGGCAAGTGATTGGCTACTTCGTCGGCCGCCTCGTCGCGCTCGTTCCGGTCGCGCTGGGCGTCGCAACGCTGACCTTCGCGCTCATCCATCTCGTGCCCGGCGATCCGGTTATCGCGATGCTGGGCGATACCGCGGGGCCACGCGGACATCGAGGGAATGCGCCACGAACTGGGACTCGACCGTCCGATCGCCGCGCAGTACGCGGGCTTCCTGTGGAGCCTCGCGCACGGCAATCTCGGCCAGTCGATTTCGATGAAAGAGCCGGTCGCACGGCTAATCGCCGAACGGTTCCCGGCGACGCTGGAGCTGGCGGGCGCCGGATTGCTGGTCGCGATCGTGGTCGCCTTCCCGCTCGGCCTTATCGCCGGCGCAAATCCCGGCGGCGCCGCCGACATGGGCGCGATGAGCTTTGCGATCCTCGGCATCTCGGTGCCGCATCTCTGCCTCGGCCCGCTGATGATGATTGTCTTCTCGCTCGACCTCGGATGGTTTCCGCTGACGGGGCGCGGCGGCCTGGCGCATCTGGTGCTGCCCGCGGTGACGCTGGGGACCGCGCTGGCGGCGATCCTGGCGCGGATGCTGCGCCAGAGTCTCGTCCAGGTGCGCGAGGCCGACTATATCCGCACCGCGCGCAGCAAGGGGCTGAGCGCGTTTGCCGCGTTGATGCGCCACGGACTGCGCAACGCGCTGACGCCGGTGATTACGCTGCTCGGTCTCGAGGCCGGCGCGCTGCTGACCGGCGCGATCGTTACCGAGATGATCTTCTCGTGGCCCGGGATGGGACGGCTGCTGATCGCCGCGATAAGCGCGCGCGACTATCCGCTGGTCGAAGGATGCGTTCTAACCTTCGCGCTCAGCTACGTGGTGGTCAACATCGCTACCGATCTGGTCTACGGCATGGTTGACCCGCGGATTCGCCTCGTGCGCGATTGATGGCACCCGCAACGCCGATTGTGGCGCGCATCCGCGAGCTCTGGGGGAATGAATAATGGCGCGGCGCAATCTATCGCTCGTCGCGGGCGGTGCGATCGTCGCGACCCTCGCGCTGGCCGCCGCGTTGGGGCCGCTCGTGGTGCGCGCCGACCCGCTCGCGATCGATCTCACGCGGGTGCTTGCGCCGCCGGGCCGCGGCCACTGGCTCGGATGCGACGCGCTCGGGCGCGACATGCTTGCGCGCGTGCTGTGGGGAGCGCGGCTCTCGTTGATGGTCTCGACCACGGTGGTGATGCTCTCGCTCGCCGCAGGCAGCCTCGTCGGCGGCGCCGCGGCGCTGGCGGGCGGACGCGTCGACTCGATGGTGATGCGCCTGGTCGATGTCGTGTTGGCGTTCCCCGGCTTTCTACTCGCGATTGCGCTCGCCGCGATTCTTGGCCCCGGTCTCGTCGACCTGGTGGTGGCGCTGAGCGCGATGGGATGGACTGGCTATGCGAGACTGGTCCGCGGCGAAGTGCTGTCGCTGCGCGAGCGCGAGTACGTCGAGGCCGCGCGCGCGCTCGGTGCGCCCCCCGGCCGCCTGCTGTTTCGCCATCTGCTGCCCGGCCTCGCCGGCCCGGTCGCGGTGCAGGCGACCTTCGGCGTCGGCGGAATCATCATCGCCGAGGCCGCGCTCTCGTTCCTCGGTCTCGGAGCGCTGCCGCCCGCGCCGAGTTGGGGCAACATGCTCGACACCGGGCGCGCGTTCCTGCTGGTGGCGCCGCATCTGACTACCGCGCCGGCCGTGGCGATCGGCGCTTCGGTGCTGGGTTTCAACCTGCTCGGCGACGGACTCGCGCGAGCGGTTGGCCGGCGCGGCTGACGTGGTCAGCGCGCCACACGTACCGGTTTGCCTACAAGCATAGGTACTCGCGGTCAGTGAACAGCATACAAGCCGGTAAGTGCCAAGTCAGTGCCTATTGAGTCACGCTCTGCGTTTGAGCGCGGCCAGAGTCTCGACGTACGGTGGGTAGGCGATTCCGCGTTCGGTAATGATTGCGGTGACCAGTTCGGCCGGAGTCACGTCAAAAGCGGGATTGAAGACTTTGACGCCCTTGGGCGTGATCCGCTTGCCCCCGAGATGAGTTATTTCTTCGGCGGATCGTTCCTCGATCGGAATTTCGGCGCCGCTTGGACAATCGAGATCGATCGATGAGAGCGGCGCGGCGACGTAAAACGGCACGCCATGGCGCTTAGCCATCACGGCCAGCGGATAGGTGCCAATCTTGTTCGCGACGTCGCCATTGGCCGCCGTACGATCGGTCCCGACGACCACGCAGCTCACGCCTCCGCTTCGGATCACGCTCGCCGCCATGTTGTCGGCGATGACCGTTACCGGGATGCGGTCCTTGTGCAACTCCCACGCGGTCAGGCGCGCGCCCTGCAAAAAAGGCCGCGTCTCGTCCGCGATGACCACGACCTTCTTGCCCGCCTCGCGCGCGGCGCGCACCACGCCGAGCGCGGTGCCATAGCCCGCCGTGGCGAGCGCGCCGGCATTGCAGTGCGTGAGCACGGTTGCAGGGTCCGCGAGCAGAGTCGCGCCGAAACGCCCCAGGGAACGGTTGGCCGCAAGGTCTTCCTCATAGATGGCCAGCGCCTCGTCGCGCAGGCGGCGGAAAAGATGCGCCGCGTCGAGCGCGAGGCCGCGTTCGACCACCCGGCCCATCCGCTCGACCGCCCAGGCCAGGTTAACCGCAGTGGGCCGCGTCGCGCGCAGCCCTTTTGCGACTTGGGCAAAGCGCGTATGGGCGCGCGGACCACTCAATCCGCGCATCCCTAGCGCCACGCCCATGGCGGCCGCGACCCCGATCGCGGGCGCGCCGCGAATCACCATCGTGCGGATCGCCTCGGCGACGCCGCGCCAGTCGCGGTAGACACGGATGACCTCGCGCCCCGGGAGCAGGCGCTGGTCGATCATGCGAACCTTGTCATCGCGCCATTCGATGGTCTTTACAGCCATTTCGGATCAATCGAACCAGCTCGCGAATCCGCCGGAGTCAGTGGCGAGCGGGTTTTGGCGCGCCGCTTTTGGATGCATCCGCGCACGCATACTCACGCGAATCTCTACGCGCAGGAGAGTATATATTTCCTGCGTATGATGCGCCTTGGCAAATTCGCGACAATGCCGTGACCGTTGTGCGATAGCACATGGCGCCCGCACTGCCGCGGCAGTGCGCGATGCGACAACCGGTGATGCGCCTTGCGCGCTAGGATTTTTCGTAAAGCCCGCGAGTCTTGCGCTTGGCCAAGCCAGCTTCGATCCAGCGCGTGATCGCGGCAAAGATTTCCGACGGGCGCTTGTCCTTGAGTCCACGGATCTGGCGAACATTGGAAGCCTTGAACTGCTTGGGCAACTGCGCGAGCACGCTGCGCCAGTTGATTCGCCCTCCGCCTCCGCCGCCACCGCTGGCGCCACCACCACCGCCGCCGCCCGCAGCTCGCGGGGCACGTGCAACAGCGCGGCCTGCACTGCCGCCTCCGGCGAGCCGGCCCCATAAATCCTCATCATGCTTGAGCCGTGCGAGCTCGGTCTCCATGGCGCGGATGTCTTTGCGCAACTTGGCGAGCACTGCGCCGGCCTGGCGCCGAACCTGGCGGATTGCGGACGCAGTCGATGCGGAGCCTTTCCTTCGTGGCATCCAATAGTCTCCTTGGATAAATGCGTTTCGGCAAAAGGTGAAGCGGTCTCACGCTACACAACGGACATCCGATCCACAAGCATTTTGCCGGACCTATCCAGTAATACTACAGCGTTTAGTACTTCATGGCTATCGCCAATATATCGAACAATGCGCGGGATATCTGCGCTGACCGTACTTGCCTAGATAGCATGAACAATGAGGTGAAAATCGGTTCCGGCGCGCCGCTGGCGAGCAACGCGGACTCGCCCCGCACCCTATAACGCGACTACCGCGTTGCCGTGATGCCTAATACGATTGTTGCGCTAACCGGTTGCGACTATTCGCGCACACGCAAAACAGTTGAATATGAAATCTCAGGTCTAAGTCGATCTCGCTGACACGAATTTCGATAGACAGGGTAAGAGGCGCACCAACTGCTTTGTCAAAGGGCACGATGGCGTGAGAGTCACAAAGGCCGTCGCCACGATTTGCACACTCGATCTCGCAAACGGTAAAGCATCTTAAAGCAACAAATTGCTACAATGCGCCGCACTATGGTCACGCTATGCTTAGATTTGACTCAGTGCTATAAAAAATACGCTATTTTGAACGTAACGTGCGTCGCAATAGTCGCTTTGAGATTTGAATGGTTTGTCAGAGGGGTTCCGGTGATCATTTTGCTTAGGGAAAGCGCGCAGGAGCGCGCGAAGCGCTGAGCATCTGGTGTCAAGGGTGAGTAGGAGAGTTCTGAATGGGTCGTAGACTGTATGTGGGGAATCTAGCTTGGACTGTCACCGACCAGGACCTGCAGGACGCATTCGCGGAGGCGGGGAAGGTAGACAGTTCCCAGGTCATCATCGATCGTGCGACCAATCGGTCCCGCGGCTTTGGCTTTGTCGAGATGGCCTCGGATGATGCCGCGGAGGCGGCGATCAAAAAGTTGAACGGCAGAGACATCAAGGGACGCCCGATTCGCGTCAACGAGGCGCAAGCTCGCAGTGGCAACGATCGCGAGCGGCGCCCGGGAGGCGGGGGCGGCGGCGGGGGCCGCGACCGCTAGAGCGAACCGGTTGGGTGGACGCACTCGCGGCGCGAATAGCTACCCGCGCCGCACTCGTCACACCACCGGACTATACATCGATGCCGATCTCGTTCCGGCCCAAACCGCGCGGGTTGGACGTGGAAAACTGACTGCTTCAACCATCTGGCTTTTACGACCGTAGCCCGGTCTCACGATGGTGAAGACTTCAAATCATTCCCAAATCGGTCTGCTGTCGGCAAACTGCCCTGCCGACGATACATCGGTGTGTCTCGGCGGCTCCGCCAACCGGCGAATTAGCCGCCCAAGGCGCGCAAAATCCTGTGCGTACGCCTGGACCGGGTAAGCGCCGCGCACAACGTAGGCCGGATGATACATCGGATATAGCAGCTGGCCGCCGCCGCTCAGTGCGGCAGGACGGCGCGGCCGAAATGGCGCGCCGCGCTCCGCCAGCTCGCGCCAGGCCACGGCTCCTAAACAGACTACGATTCGCGGACGGACCGCGGCGAGCTCGGCCGCCAGATGGTCACGGCAGTTGGCGATCTCGCGCGCGCTGGGATCGCGATTGCGGCCGCGCCCGTCCCGCGGATTGCATCGAACCAGGTTGGTGATGAAAACGCGCCTAAGATCGGCGCGCGCGATCATCAGGCGCAGCAGTTCTCCCGAACGGTCGCCGCTAAACGGAATTCCGGTGCGGTCGCCGCCCAGGCGTCCGGGCGCCAACCCCACGAACGCCACCGTCGCCGGCGCCGCGCCGTGGCCCGGCACCACTTGCGAGCGGCATCCGACCAGCGCGGCGCATCGCACGCATCCGAGCATCGCGGCGCGAAGCGCCCGCAGGCGGCTGGCTGCCGTATGGAATTCGCCGTTCATCAGAATAGTCGTGCAGAATAGTCGCGGAATAATTGCGGACTTAGTTGCAGATCTGGTCGCGAAATATATTGCGAAATATACTCGCCAGTTCCAACTCCAGCGGGGCGCATTCGCCGGCGCGGCTGTCGCACGGGCGCGAAAACTTTTGGCTAGAGAAGTTCCTTCTCTTCGACCGCGCGGAATTCGGCCTCGCCCAGCGCCTCGGCCTTGCGAGTGCCGTGACGTTCGTAGAGCTCGAAGAGGCTGGACTTGTGCGGGCGCACGCGTCCCAGTGGGCATTTCTGCCAGTCCTCGAGCGACTCGTCGCAATAGCCCATCCGGTTCTCGCCGCACTTGGGCTGTAGGAACACGGCGATCTCGGGCAGCACGTGTTTTATCTGAGCCCGCATCATCGCCACCATCCGCCGGATTTCCCACTGCGCGCGCACGCACAGGCGTAGGTCGCAGATGTGCAGCATCTCGGCGAAATTCACCATCACGTGAAAGTTCGTCGGCGCTGCGTTAGGCAGCACGAAACGCGCGTCCTCGGCCGGAATCCCGGCCTTGAGCGCGCGAGCGTAAAGCTCCGAGGTGCGTTCGAGCAGCCCGGCGAACTCTTCCTCCATGCCGGCGCGGCGCCACGACTCGGGCATCACGAAGGCCAGCCGGTCCTGCTTGAACTTGACGTAGCGCTGGCTCTGCTGCTCGAAGCTGATACCGATGCGGTGCCGAACGAACTGATGCGAGAGCGAGCGCGACACGCCGGCGATCGCGAACCAGAACACGATCTGCTCCAGCGGCGAGGCGTGACCAGTCTTGAGGCGCTCGGCGATGAACTCGCGAATCCGTTCGTGGCTGATCTTTTCGCTCCTGATCTTCTCCCAGACCTCGATCGGCGAATCCGACGAGTAGCAGGTGCGAAACGCCGCGTAGAGCTTCTCCAGCGGGTCGCTCGCATAGTCGATAAGCTTGACCTGCATCTCGGCCCGGCTGTTGGTCGTCGTCATCGCAATCTCATCCTAAGATCACTCAATCTAGCTTCCACTGTATTTCACCCGCGCGGGGAACGTAATCGCGGCGCGCGCCGTTATCAACCTCCATCAACAGACGGCTCCGCCTCCCATTGCGCATCGTCGCCGAGACTCCTAGATTCCCGCTCATGGCGCCGCCCCTCGAAAACTCCTACCACCGCATCCTGCGGCCGCTGCTCTTCCAACTCGACCCCGAGCGCGCGCATCGGCTGACGCTCGCGATGATGGGGCCGCTTGCGATGCTGCGCAAGCCGGCACCCGACCCGCCAGCGCTGGCGACCGCTCCGTGGGGTATCCGGTTTTCCAATCCGATCGGGCTTGCGGCCGGAATGGATAAGGATATTCGCGCGGTCGCCGGATGGCAGGCAGTGGGTTTCGGCTTCGCCGAGCTAGGAACGGTGACGCCGCTGGCGCAACCCGGCAATCCGCGCCCGCGCCTGTGGCGTTTGCCCGAGCATCGCGCACTGGTGAATCGGCTGGGTTTTCCGAGCGCCGGGATGGAAGCGGCGGCGCGCCAGCTTGAACGTCTGCGCCGTGGCGCCTTGAAAATTCGGCTCGGATTGAACCTCGGGCCCAACAAGGACACGCCGCAGGAGCGCTGGGCGGCGGATTACGCGGCGCTGGTTGCGCGTCTGGGCGCGATGGCCGACTTTATCGTGATCAACGTGAGCTCGCCGAATACGCCGGGGCTGCGCGATTGGCAGTCGGCGGCGCGCCTTGCGCCCCTGATGCGCCCGATTCTAGCCGAGGCCATCAAGCTCACTCCGCGGAGACCCGTGCTGGTGAAGCTGGGGCCCGACCTCAACGCGCCGGTGCTCGCCTCGGTGTGCGAGGCGGTCTCCGTAAACGGTGTCGACGGTTTGGTCGCGTGCAATACCACAACCGCACGCGAGGCGGTTGGCGTGCGGACCGAATACGAGGGCGGGCTTAGCGGAGCGCCGCTAAAGGCGCGGGCGCGCGCAACGGTCGCGGAGATTCGCCGCCGCACCGGCGGCAGGATGCCGATAATTGGAGTTGGCGGAGTGTCCAACGCCGAAGACGCCTACGGACTGATTTGCGCTGGCGCGAACCTGGTCGAGTTGTACACGGGACTGGTTTACGAGGGGCTCGACGTGGTGCGGCAAATCAAGGAAGGCTTGCTGGAATTGCTCGCGCGCGACGGGCTGAGTTCGATCGGCCAGGCGGTCGGCAGCGCGGCACCGGCCAAAGAGAGCGAACCGTCGTAACGCCTTCGATAGTGCCGCCCATATTAATGACAAGAGGAACATGATGGCTGGAGAAGAGCGGGATCAAAACGACATCCTGGTCGACGCACGATGGCTCGGTGAGCATCGTGCCGATACGAGCGTGATGCTGGTCGATACGCGTCCGGCGGCTGACTTTCGGGCCGGCCATTTGCGCCGCGCGCGTCATTTCGATCCGTTTCCGTTTCACCACGCGGATACCGGCGAGTCCGGGATGCGTGAGTTTCGCGCGCAGCTCGAATGGATCTTCTCGGCCCTCGGCATCACCGGCAACGAAACGCTGGTCTTTTACGAGAACGACTCCGGTATGCGCGCGACGCGCACGGCGTGGCTCGCCGAGTACATGGGCCATCGGCGCGTGCGCATCCTCGACGGCGGGCTGAAGCTGGCGGGCGCGGAACTGACGACCGCTGTCGAACCGATCGTGCCGGGCGCGTTTGTGGCGGCGCCGCGCGAGGAGATCTTCGCCTCCAACGAATACCTCGTCGAACGGCTCGGCCGCGCCGACGTGCGGATTTTCGACGTTCGCACCGACGAGGAATACTTTGGCGAGCGTGTACGCGCGCGGCGCGCGGGAGCGTTGCCAGGCGCGGTGCATCTGGACTGGGTCAACAATGTGGCCGCGAGCGGCGCGTTCAAATCGCCCACCGAGTTGCGCGACGCCTTCGAGCGGTTGGGGCTGCGCCCGGAGGCCGAGATCGTTCCGTATTGCCAGGGCGGATATCGCTCGGCCAATGCGTACTACGCGCTTAGGCTCGCGGGGTTCGATCGCGTGCGCAACTACATCGGGTCGTGGGGCGAATGGGGCAACCGCGAAGACCTGCCGATCGAGCATCCGCGCCGCAAATGAAGCGCGCACCGCGCTCGCGAGCACCGCGTGCCCAAGCCGGCAGCGCGCGCGGTGTGTTGCTGCTGAGCGGCTTCGAGCCCTTCGGCGGCGAGCGCAGCAATCCCTCCTGGGAGGTCGCCGCGCAGCTCGACGGCCGCGAGTTTGGCGGGCTCGTCGTCAAGGCGGTAAGGCTGCCGGTCAGCACTGCGCGCGCGGTGCGCGCGATCGCGGCGGCGATCCGGCGCTTTCGTCCGCGCGCCGTGCTCGGCCTGGGACAGGCGGGCGGGCGTCCCGCGATTTCGCTGGAGAAGGTCGCAATCAACCTGATCGAGCGCCGTGCCGGGCGCGAGAGCGACGGCGGCCTGGCCGGTACGCCGGTGGTGCGCGGCGGCGCGGACGCGCTTTTCGCGCGGCTCCCGTTGCGCGCGATATTGCGCGCGCTCGAGCGCCGCGGAATCCCGGCGGCGCTTTCGCTGAGCGCGGGCGCGTACGTGTGCAACTCGGTGATGTACGCGACGCTGCATACGCTGCGCGCGCGGCCCGAGGTTCCAGCGGGATTCATCCACCTGCCGTACGCCGCGCGCCAAGCGGTGCGCCATCGCCAGGCCCCGAGCATGACGCTGGAGATGATGACTGCGGCGGTGGAGGCGGCCGCTGCCGTGATGGCCGCTGCCGTGACCGGTACAACGTCCGCGCGAACGCCGTAGGCGCGCGCGCGAGCGTCGCGCAGGCGGGGCTAGCGCGCCAGGCGCGCCGCCCGGGTCAGGTTTCGTCGTCGGACGAGCGCGGCACGCCGATAGCCACCATCAGGAGCGGACTCTTCCCGGCGGCGTGCGGCGCGAAGAAGTTCGTGGTGTCGTCATCGTAAAAAGTGAGTCCGGTTGCGCCGCGTCCCAGCGCGTAGGCCGCCAGGTAGGCCCGGCCTCCGTGTAATCCGGCCTCCAGATGAACGTCGCGGTACGCGCGATTGCCGAGCGCGCCGAGCGCGCGCTCGAGGTCGGCCATATAGCAGACCAACGCCGAGCAATCGGCGCCCAGCGGCTGCTCGAGACAGAGGTAGCCGGCCTCGCGGCGGAAATTGCCGGCCTTGAGCAGCTCGAACTCGCCGCTTTGCCGCCGGTAGTAGTATGCCCCGGGCTCGATCCTTTCGACCGCGTTCACGATCAAATAGGTATCGCTGAGCGGCGGGAAGTCGGCGCGCGGATGACGGCTCGAGACGGCCATGATCGTCGCCAGCTCCTCGGCCGTGATCGGCTTGTGCGCGAATGCCCGCGTCGATCCGCGTCTTAGAATCGTCTCGCCGAGACTCAGCCCCGCGCTCGCATCAAGGAGCTTGGGCTTCACCGCATTCGCCGGCGACGCCGGCGGCAGCGGTACCGAATCGACTCGCGCGTCGGCGACGGCGGCGACCTCGTCGGGACTGAGCAAGCGCGACGCCTGATGCATCCGCACCAGGTCCGGATAGCCGACCTCCTCGCGCGAGAGCGGAATCGTCTCGAGACCGAGCGGCCGCAATTCCGGCTCGGTGGCGGGCGCGGCGGCGCCACTACCGAGCGCGACCAGGCAGAGTGCGCCCTCGTGCTCGCCGTCGATCCCGAGCAGCGCCTCGATCTCAGGGTCGGCAAAGGCGGTAACCAGTTCAGTGAAGAGCCCCTCGGCCGCCGCGGCGGCGAGCAGGTTGGCGAGAATCGTACCGGCGTCCCAGAAACAGTAGCGGTAGGCCCGTGCGCGATACTTCCACGTGCTGCGCCAGAAAATGGCGCTCAGCACGAGCACTGCGCGCGCTCCAAGCAGTGAGGGACGTCCCGCCGCGGCCCGCGCGATCAATCCGCGCCAGTCGCCGCGGCGCAATCCGCGCAGGCGCAGGTCGGCGGGCGAAAAATGATAGAGCCCCTGTTCCAGTTCGCCGGTTTCGGCGACGGCGGCGTAAATTTCGACTGGGTAAAGCGCGCCCGCGGACGCGGCGGCGCGAAAGTGGTAGTCCTGACCGCCGACCCTGGTGCGCCGCGTCAGTCCGTCGGCGCAAAACAGGATTCGCGTCAGCGCCTCGAGCGTAAGTTCGCCGCCACCACCCGGCGAATCAGCGGCCGCGATCGCCTCGAGCGCCGGAAGCCGCGCGAGGCTCAAGTCGCGCGGCAACGCGAGGCCCGACACTTCCGGATAGAGCTTGTACGGCATCGGGCGGTTCTCCCAGTCCAGGAAATGCCCGTCCGTTCGCACGCTGGTGTACGAATGTTTGGTCGTCGCGTGATAAGTGCGCGCCGCTTCGATATCGCGATTACCCAATTTTTTTGAAACTCCCGCGTGTGGCGGCTGAAGCTCACACCCTCATCGCCGTGGCATCAATCATATCACCTCGCATATCGCCTACGCGTCAGCTAGTCGGTATCCGCCGGCGCGTGCTATTGGACTGTCTTGAGCGAACCGATCTGACTTGAGTGAACCGATCCGGGGAGAAGCCGATGGGCACCACTACACCCAGGCTCAGCGCCGCCGAAGTGAAGGGCCTGTTTGAGAAGCTCTGCAACTGGGGCCGCTGGGGCAAGGACGACGAACGGGGCGCGCTCAACTTCATCACGCCGCAAAAGCGCGCCGCCGCCGGCCGCCTGGTGCAAAGCGGTGAGACGGTCTCGATGGCGCTGCCGCTCGCGACCACCTCGGGCCCCGACAATCCCACGCCGGTCACGCACGTGATGCTCTATTCAGGCCCCGGCCTGGCCGCCGCGCTCGACTACTTCGCGATCGCGCCGCACGGGATGGCGTTTACCCATCTCGACGCGCTTTGCCACGTGTTCTGGGAGCGCAAGATGTACAACGGCTTCAGTTCCAGCGAAGTCGGACGCTGGGGCACGCGCAAGTGCGGGATCGACGTCGCGCGCGACGGGATCGTGAGCCGCGGCGTACTGCTCGACATCGCGCGCCTTAAGAACGTCGAATGGATGGAGTTGGGCGAGCGCGTCTTTCCCGAGGACCTCGACGCCGCCGAACGCGCGCATCGCGTGCGCGTCGAGGAAGGCGACGTGCTACTGGTGCGGACCGGGCGGATGGCGCGGCGGAAGAAGCTCGGCGCGTGGGACAGCCGCAACGAGGGGATGGCGGGCCTCGATCCGAGTTGCCTGCCGTGGCTCCACGAGCGGCGGATCGCGGTGCTGGGATGCGACGGGGTGAGCGACGTGCTCCCGACCGGTTACGGCAACGAGCTGATTTTCCCGATCCACGTCGGGATGCTGGTGGCGATGGGCGTGCATCTGATCGACAACGCCGACCTCGACGCGCTCGGCGCCGCCTGCGCACGCCTTGCGCGTTATGAATTCATGTTCACGATGCTGCCGCTCATCCTGGAGCGCGGAACCGCGTCGCCGGTAAATCCGGTGGCGATTTTCTAGCCTGTATACAGACGGGGAGCGCGATGCGCCCCGCCGAGGAGAAAACGATGCCTTCCGAAGTGACAGTCATCGACGCCGACGGGCATATTCTCGAACCACCCGATCTGTGGGAGCGTTACCTCGAGCCGAAGTATCGCGAGCGCGCGATCCGGATCGTCGTCGGCCAGGACGGCTACGAGTACCTGGAGATCGATCGCAAGATTTCGCGCCTGTGCCGCCGCGGCCAGCTCGCGACGCTGGGCGGGATGGGCAAGAAGGTCGCGGACGCGGCGCGGATGCGCGAGCGCGCGATGCGCGGCGAGCTTTCGCCCGAGGAGTTGCGCTACCAGATGCCCGGTCCCGGCGACACGTACCTGGCGGGCGCGGCGTTCGGCACGATGGACATGAAAGAGCGCGTCGCGCTGCTCGACCGCGAAGCGATGGCCAAGGCGGTGCTCTATCCCACGCTCGGCCTGATGTGGGAAGCCGAGTGCTTCGACGCGGAAATCTCGGCCGCCTACTGCCGCGCCTACAATCGTTGGATCGCGGATTTCTGCCGCGATTCGGACGGGCGCCTGATTCCGATCGCGCATCTCTCGCTCGGCGATCCGGCAGCCGCCGCCGCAGAACTCGAGCGCGCGGTGAAGGACGGATGCAAGGGCGCGTTCGTCGCGCCGTTTACGATCACCAAGATCGCCCATGGCGACAAGGCGCACGACCGCGTGTTCGCCGCGGCGCAGGACTTCGACGTTCCGCTCGCGATCCATCCGACTTTTGAGCCGACCGATTTCGCCGTGCACCATCGCTTCGACAATTTCCGCTGGGCGGTCTGGTACTTCGACCTGTTCGCCGGCCAGGGCGTGCAGCACGCCTTCGCGACCTTCTTCCAGTGCGGCACGTTCGATCGTTTTCCGGGCCTGAAAGTGGTGGTGCTGGAGTCGGGCGCCGGATGGATCGGCTACTTCTTTGACCGCGCGGACGCGATTTACAGCGGCACGTCTTTGGGCGGCACCGTGCGTCTCAAGGAAAAGCCTTCGCACTATTTCAAGGAGCGATGCTTCATCTCGGCGGATCCAGACGAGCGCACGATCGCCGGGATGATGCGCAACGTGGGCGAAAACAAATTTTTCTGGGCCAGCGACTATCCGCATCCCGACCATCCCGGCAACTACCTTGAAGAGTTGCGCGGGATGGTGGCGCCGATGAGCGAGACGGGCCGGCGCGGAATCCTCGGCGAGAACGTCGCCCGCGCTTACAAGCTGATGTGACGCGCGCGACGGCGCCCTGCTCAACTGTGGTGCGTACCGCCGGACAGCGCGGGATGAATCCACATCTCCGAGGCGGTACCGACCTGGGCTTTGAGCCCGCCGGCAAAGCGCGCGTTTTCGCCGTCGATGAAAATGTTCACGTGGCGGCGAAGCTCGCCTTGTTCGTCGAGCACGCGGTCGCGGATTCCCGGATGCTCGCGCGCGAGCGCGTCGATAACTTCCGCGGCGGTCATCCGCATATCTGTCCCAAGCGGCAGTTCGACCACGTCGCGGCCGCCGGTCCATCTGCGCAGCGCTGACGGGATATGCACGCGCATCGCTAATCCACGATCGCCGTCTTGACGCACAGGATCGGCGGCAGATAACTCCGCTATTGCGCGCCAGCTCTCGCCCTCATCGATCGATCCGTAGAGCTGACCGCCCCGTGTGCCAAAATACAGCCCGACCGGGTCGAGCGTGTCCGCCGAGAACGCGTCGCGCAGCACGGTGAAAAATCCGTCTCGATCGGGAAGTCCCCTGCCGAGCGGCTCCCACGACGCCCCCGCGTTGCGCGAGCGCCAGACCCTCGGCGTACCGTCGCGCGGCACGCGGAATTCGTCCGAGGTCAGTGGAAAGTTATAAATCGTTCCGCCGCGCCGCGGATGCGCGACCATCGGAAAGCCAAAATCCGACGGCAGCCCGTTTTCGATCGTAATCCATGAACGCGCTTCGTTGTCCGTGCGATAGACCCCAGGATGGTTTTGCAGATACATGCGCGACGGGTTTTCCGCGTCGAAGCGCAGCTTGTGCGGACAAAGCGTCGCACCGGGAACGTCGGGGTGCACCCGCAAGCCGTTGACGCACGCGCTCCAGGAATCGCCGCCGTCGTCGGTGCGATAGATCCCGCCCGACGAGATCGCGGCATACATGCGCTTGGGATCCTGCGGATGCACGAGAATCGAGTGCAGGCAAAGTCCGCCGAAGCCGGGGTTCCATTTCGGCCGGTCGGGATGCTTGAACAGCGCCTCGTTCAGCCGAAACGTCTCGCCGCGATCGTCCGAGCGGAACATCGCTGCCGGGTCGACTCCGGCCAGCACCACCTCCGGCCCCAGCGCGGTCGCGGCCTCGAGCGCCCAGACCGCGTTGAGCGTCTCGCCGCTACCCTTGGGAAACTTGATATTGCCCTCGGCGGGTTCATTCCAGGTGGCGCCGAAGTCATCGGACCAACTGACCATCGCGCCCCAATGATTGCTCTTGTTGCCAACGATGATTCGCGGCGCATGGTTGCCGATAAAAGCCGCCGACCAGACTGATTGTCCGGCGAAATGCGGACCAGACATTTTGAAATCGCCGCGGCGCCGATCGCTGAGCAAAATGAAAGCGCCTTTGACGGTTCCGACCATCAGCAGGATATCGCCGGCGGCGGGCGAGAGCTTCGCGTTCGTGGCCATAGCCATCGTTATCTCCTGCGATCAGGCTTTCGCCAGATATTCCGCGAGACGATCCAGCGAGCTGTTCCAGCCACCGCGATGCGAATCGCGTTCCTTGACTGACTCGAAAACGGCCTGGTGCAGAGTGAGTTTCGTTTTTCCGCCTTGCTCGGCGAAAGTCACCGTCACCAGCGTTTCCTGGCCCAGCGCTCCGTCTTCATTTTCATGCGCCCAAGTGAAAACCAGCAGGTTCGGCTCGACGATCTCTCGAAAAACGCCGCGCACCCAATGCTCGCGGCCCTCGGGGGAAAGCATGCAGCTTCGCCATGCGCCGCCCGTGCGCAAATCCAACTTGCACGAGGGTAAGGTGAACCCGCGCGGACCATACCAGTGGACCAGGTGCTGCGGATCGGTCCAGGCCTTGAACACCAGGCTCGGCGGCGCGTCGAAGACGCGCTCGATCATCAGCACCCGTTCAGCGGATTCCGTGGCGCCGCTGCCTTCCGCACCGAGCATCTCTTCTTGTGAAACAACTCGATTTGACTTCATTGTTCTATCTCCGTCGTGCTGCGTTAAATTCACGCGGCTTGCTCGCAATTGATCATCCACGGCGTGCCGAATTGATCCACCAGCATGGCAAAACGCTCGGCCCAGAAGGTTTTTCGATCGGCATCCGCACCGTTGCGTTTTCCGCCAACGCATGAAATATGCGCTCCGCCTCTTTGGGGTCGTTGACATTAATCGTCACGGAGAATCCCTTCATCGCTTCGTAGCGATCCGGCGGAGCGTCGGAGCCCATCAGGACCTGGTCACCCACGCTCAGGCGAGCGTGAAGGATTTTCTTACGCCACTGGGGCGGCACCTGCTCCGCGGCCGGTGTGCCCTCGTGGGGGAGCATCGCTTCGATTTTGCCGCCAAGAACTCTTTCATAGAACTTGAATGCTGCCTCGCATTGGCCGTTGAAAAGGAGATAAGGATTCAATTGCATGGTGTGCTCCTCCGATTAGTTGCTGAATGAAAATCCGAAATGAATCGCTCAGGCGTTCGCCAGGTATTCGGCGACGCGGTCCAGACGATCGGTCCAGATTTCTCGACACGCGCTGACGCTCGTGAAAAACCGGCAGGGGGAGAGGAGCACGGCAGGTACATCTTCGAGCTGCCGCGCGGACATCTCTTCGATCGCCACGGAAGCCTCGCGTATAGCGTCCGCTTCGGTCGCAGCCGCTCCGATCGCGCCGCCGTCGCGACGCGGGTTGAGCAGGCACCAGAACCAGCTCTGTCCGCCCGTCCACACTTCAAAGCCAGCGCCCAGGTGATCTCTACGGATGCGCATTTGTCGTCCTCGCGTAGTTCTCGGAATAATCTCGCGCGCTCTCTACGAGAGCGCGGCCTCGACCGTTTCGGGCGCATTGCGCAACGCGTTGAAGACCATCGGCGGCACGCGCAGCCGATCGTCCTCATAGATTGCGCAGACCTCGGCGAACGCGCCATCTCCCGCAAGCGTCAGGGCGGCGACCCGATCGAGCAACGCGCCCTTCTCGCCCTCGAGCAGCCCCGCGTCGCCCATCTGCATCAATCCCCACACGTCCCACGGCAGCAGTTCCATCCGATTGAGCGAGGCGAGGTCGCGCAACACGTTGCCCGCGATAAACCACGCCCCGCTGAGACCGGGCACGTGGGACAGGCCAAAGCGATCCGCGCTGGCGCGCCCGGCCCGGCACATTTGCCACGCGTCGCCGGCAATGATGAAGCGATCGCGCGGGACGTCGAGCGGATCGAAATCGGGATGGAAGACCTTTCGCTGGACCGCGTCGAGCTGCGCGTCCACCAGGATCCAGCGCGCCTGGCCGGCGTTCCAGTACTCGCATACCCAATGGTCTTCGAACTTGCCCGAGGTGAAGTACGCGCCAAAGCCGCATCGCGCACGGGCTGGAACACCCTGCTCGCGAAGGATCGCGCACAACATCAGCGAAAAATGACGGCAGACGCCGGCCATCCGATCACCCGGCTCGCGCGCGACGTTCAGCGGACGACTGTCGAGCGCACGAATCCGCGCGAGCATCTCAGCGATCGGGCGCACATGCGCGTCATCCTTGCGCTCGTCGGAAAGCGTCACGCCATAGGCGAAGGCCGCCATGTCGCGATGAATCAACACGCCCTGTATGACCGCGCATAGCGCCGCGATATCCCTGGGCAGCGCGCTTAGGTCCGCCGTATGCGCGTCCACCGAGGTCATCGGCCCATGGTGCCGATAGTATTCCTGCGGATTTTCCATGGCGCGGTTCCTCCCGTCCTTTGCATCGCGTTGATTTCTCAGGCCTTCGCGAGATATTCGGCGAGGCGTTCCAGGGTGCTGCTCCAGCCCCCGTTGTGCAGATCGCGCGCCGCGACCGACTCGAAGACGGCCTGATGCAACGTCAGTTTGGTTTTCTCACGATCCTCTTCGAAGGTCACCGTCAGCAGCGTTTCCGGACGGGTGGGTTTGCCCGCCGCATCCGCCCACTCATAGGTGGAGACCAGTCGCTCCGGCTCCACGATTTCGCGATAGACACCTTGCTGCCAATGTTCGGTGCCCTCCGCTGAGCGCATGTGAAAGCGATAAGCGCCGCCGGGGCGGAAGTCCGCCTTGAGCACGGTAGTGGTGAAGCCACGAGGACCTAGCCAGCGGGCCATGCGCTCGGGTTCGGTCCAGGCTTTCCAGACCAGGTCGCGTGGCGCATCGAAGACGCGCTGGATCACGAGCACGCGTTCTTCAGGCTGAGTGGCCGCGCTATTTTCTGTGATCATTTTTTTTCTTCTCCTTGATTTTCGCTTCGCGAAGCTTCAGCTCGCGCAGATAGTCCTCCAACCGATCGAAACTCTCCTCCCAGAAACGGCGATAGCGTTCCAGCCAGCCAGCGGCGTCTTTGAGCGGTCCCGCCGCGAGCCGGCAGGGCCGCCATTGCGCCTCGCGCCCACGCGCGATGAGTCCGGCCCGCTCGAGCACCTTGAGGTGCTTGGAGATGGCGGGAAGGCTCATCTCGAACGGCTCGGCCAGCTTGGTGACGGAGGTCTCGCCCGCGGCGAGCCGCGCCAGGATCGCGCGCCGGGTGGGGTCCGAGAGCGCGGCGAAGGTGGCGCTCAAGCGGTCGGACTGTGGCTGCTGATGAACCATACGGTTAAATAACCTGATGGTTAATTACAACGAACGCGAGGCGGTTGTCAAGTCCGCCCGGCGATTCCACTTTCAACCAGCATCCGCACCGGATATTAGTTGTCTCGAACCAAGGCCGGTTCGACTATGCGCAATGCGGAGGAGAGGCCGTGATGGCGGAACTCAAGTTCAAGTCGGCGTGTGACCTGACCGCGCTCATCAGCAAACGCGAGCTCAAACCGAGCGAGGCGGTCGCGCACGCGCTTGCGCGGGTCGAGGCGCTCAACGGCAAACTCAACGCGTTCTGCGCGATGCGGGCCGAGCGGGCAATGGCGGAGGCGCGCGCGATGGACGAGCGGATCGCGCGGCGCGAGGAGGTTGGAGCGCTCGCCGGCGTGCCGATCGGCGTCAAAGACCTCGAAGAAGTCGCCGGGATGGCGACCACCTTCGGCTCCAGGGCATTTCGCGACAACCTCGCCGCCGAGGACGCGATCGAGGTCGCGCGCCTGCGCGCGGCGGGCGCAATCGTGATCGGCAAGACCAACACGCCCGAGTTCGGCCACAGCGCGTTCACCCGCAACCTGCTCTTCGGCCTGACGCGCAATCCATGGAACCTCGAACGCACGCCGGGCGGATCCTCGGGCGGCAGCGCGGCGGCGGTGGCGAGCGGGATGGTTCCGATCGCGACCGCGTCGGACGCCGGCGGATCGATCCGGCTGCCCGCGGCGTATACGGGATGCGTCGGACTCAAACCGTCGCATGGCAGGATTCCGGCTGGGCCGCGGATGGGGATGGAGTCGTTCAACGGCATCTCGTCGGTCGGGCCGATCGCGCGCACGGTTGCCGACGCCGCCCTCTTCCTTGACGTGGCCTGCGGCTATCATGCCGCCGACCCCGACTCGCTGCCCCATCCGGGCATCTCCTACCTCGCCACGCTTGGGCATCTGCCGGTGCGCCTGCGCGTCGCGTTTCATCCCGACTTCGGCCACGCCGTGGAACGCGAGGTGGCGCGTGAGGCGCAAGCCGCGGCGGGCGCGTTTCGCGAGCTCGGATGCGTGGTCGAAACGATCGAAGGCCCGGTGCCCGAAACCGCAGGCGCGTGGACCACGGTGCGTGCGGCGCAGCTTCTGGCGCAGCTTGCCGATGTCCTGCCGCGGCATCGCGCGGAGATGAACCGCGCGTTCGTCGCTTATACCGAGGCGGCGATGAAAACCGGATGGCGCGAATACGGCGCGGCGCAGCGCCTGCGCGCCGAATTCAACGACTGGGCGCGCCGCATCTTCGAGCGCTACGATTTGTTGCTGACCCCGGCGAGCGCCACGACGGCGTTTGCCGCCAATGGGCCACCGCCGACGGAAATCGAGGGGCAACGCCTGCCCGATCCGCTGGCGGCGCTGGTATTCACCTACCCGTTCAACTTAAGCGGCCATCCGGCAATCGCTGTGCGCGCAGGAATGAGCGCAGGCGGCCTGCCGTGCGGAATTCAGATCGTCGCCGAACGCCATCGCGACGACCTCGTGCTGCAGGCGGCGCATGCTTACGAGCGGATGCGGCCGTGGAATCAAAGCTGGCCCGAATTGTGAGAATACACTGCCGCACGCAGAAGCGGCGGTGCCACGGCCACGCGGTAATGCGGCGCGGCTGACGCGGCTTCGGAAAATTCAGGACGAAGCGGGCGGCGAGCCCGGCTTGCCGGGAATCACGCCGATGCGCGCGAGCTCTTCCTTCAAGAGCGCGCGGGAGAGCGGCTTGCACAGCACCGCCGAGGCGCCGAGCTCGTAGCTCTGCGCGATGTCGAGATCGTAGAGCGAGCTGGTGATCACGAACATCGGCACGTGCGAGCATGGGTCGTGCGCGCGCGCCGCCGACAGCACGGCGAAGCCGCCGTTGTCGGGCAGACGCAGGTCGACCAGCATCAGGTCGGGGCGGTCGGTGTCGGTGAACTGCTGGATCAGCTCGACCGCTTCGTCGGCGTTTTCGGCCACGATAACTTCGCTCGCATCGCCAAGCACCTGGCGAATTACGGTCACCGCGATAAAGGAGTGTTCGGGATTATCTTCGACCAGGAAAACTCGGACGCCGAATTCCGGCGGCGCTTGCTCATTGGTGTCCATATCCATACAGCCTCGCACCCAGCACTATACATTAATCGCGGCAGAAGTAACGCGACTCAGGGCCGCAAACGCCGCGGGCACGCTCCGCGTTATTGATTTCTAATACAATTGCCGTGCCATAGCGACGTGACTATAGTCCTGGATGCTTGAGGTATCTACGTTCATTTTCACCTGTCGCCGTGCGATTTTTGGTGAGCGCGGGGCCCATCGAAATCATTGAGGAAGTTCGCTGTAAGACCCCTTTGACTAGCTATAAAGTACAACCATCGTCCGACGGTCGCTTCGGATCCGCGCGCGAGAGCTGGCCCCCGGGTCGTCCAATGAGACGGCCTTAGGGTCGTTATCGCAACAGCTGTTGCACATCGGCACAGCCTGGGCCGGATTCCATAGCGACGCGCGACGTCGACGGGCTTTCAAGTGGAGGAGGTTTTTCGGAGTGGGTTTGATGGCGTCTATCAAGAATTCGCGATGGTTCGACAATCCGCTGATCCGCAAGTGCTCGGCGCTGGTCAGCGAGGATCTGTCGGCGACCTACTCGCGCGACATCCAGAAATGGCTGCTGGTCGCGCCGTTCATCGGAGTGACGTCGGGCCTCGTGATTACGGGCATCGCGCTGCTGATCCTGAGCGGCATCTGGGCCGCGATACTTCCTTTCTTCGTCGACCATCACGGCGCGATCATTCCGGTGACGCTATTCGGTTTTCTGCTCACCGGACTGATCATGCAATTTTTGACCCGCGATCCGGATCACCATTCCACCGAGGAGATCATCCAGTCGTACCATGAGCATCAGGGCGACATCGACATCCATCCGTTCTGGTACAAACTGATCGCCGCAGTCACCACGGTGGGTTTCGGCGGCAGCGCGGCGCTGGAGGGTCCGAGCATCTACGGTGGTGGCGCGATCGGTTCGTGGCTGTGGACAAGGCTCAAGCGGTTGGGGCTGGAGCTCGAGCCGCGCGACCGGCGTATCATGCTGATCAGCGGCGCGGCGGCCGGGATGGCGGCGGTGTTTCGCGCGCCCCTCACGGGACTCATCTTCGCGCTCGAGATGCCGTACAAGGACGACCTCGCACACGAGGCGCTGTTACCCTCGCTCATCGCCTCGGTGGTTTCCTACGCGGTGCTGGTCGCGTTCATGGGCACGGCGCCGCTGTTCGCCTTCGGCGGGGTCACGCCGTTCTCGGACCGCGACCTGCTCTGGTCGGCGCTGCTCGGTGTAATCTGCGGGTTCGTCGCGATGAACTTCGCCAACGGCTTTCGCCGCACGCGCAACTTTTTCGTCAACCTGCGCACCCCGCACACGGTGAAGCTGCTGATCGGCGGCCTGCTCACGGGAATTTGCGGCCTCGCGTACGTCACGCTCTATCCCGGCAAGCTGATTCCGCTGGGCCCCAATTACGAAGCGGTCGACATGATCCTCAACCAGGCGCGCGGCTCGGGCGAGCTGATCGCGTTTGCGCTGGCGAAGCTGCTGGCGACGCTGTTCTCGCTAGGCTGCGGCGGCGTGAGCGCGATGTTCGTGCCGCTGTTTCTGACCGGCGGCGCACTTGGCAAGGCCTTTGCCCACTTGGTGGTAGGTTCCACCCGCGGCGACCTGTTTGCGGCGGTGGGGATGGCGTCGTTCATCGCGGCCGGCTACAAGACCCCGCTGGCGGCGGTGGTGTTCGTGGCCGAGACCAGCGGCAGCCACTCCTACATCATACCGACGCTCATCGGCGCGGCGGTCGCCTATGCGGTTTCGGGCGAGGCCTCGGTCTCGGGTGACCAACGCCTTCACCAGGCGGCGCGCATCAGCGAACTCAGTGGGATGAAGGTCGGCGACGTGATGCAACGCCACGTAGTGGGAGTGCAAGCATCCTCGACCCTGCGCGCGTTTGCCGACAGCGTCGCGGCCCATCATCGCTACGCGGTTTTTCCGGTCTACGACGGTGCGCGCACCGTCGGCACGGTGCCGGTGTGGGCGCTGAGCAAGGTGCCGGTGGAGAGCTGGGAACAGACGCGAGTGGGCGACATCGCTGATTCCCAGGTGAGCCGGATAACACCCGACACCGACCTCGACGAAGCCTTGCGCCAGCTCGCGCGCGAGAACGCGCCGCAGATTCTGCTGGTGACCGCAGCCACGGAATCGCGCGATGGAGCGCTGGAGGGGATCGTCACCAAGACCGACATCCTGCGCTCGCTGGGCAACGGCGGCAATGGCGGCAATGGCGGCGCGCACGCGGGGCGCTCACGCCCGGGCGCTTTCAACTGAAGTGCGGCATCACGCGCTCGGCGAACAGGCGCATCGCCTCGATCAAATTGCGATGACCGCTTAAGCCGCCGATCTCGAACCAACAGACCATCCGGGTAAATCCGAATTGTTCCTTGAGCGCGGTGATCCGGTCGACACAGCGTTGCGGCTCGCCGAACACGCCCATCAGCGAATCCACATTCTCGTACTTGATCGCGCGCATCCGCTCGACCACGCGCTGGAAGTCGTCGGGCTCTGCGAGGCTCTCGGGACGGATGGTTTCCGTGATCGTATGAAAGTAATTTTCGAGGCTCGGTCCGATAGTCGCCCGGACCGCAGCCTGATCCTTGCCTGGAAATGTGAGAAACATCGCCGCCAGCCAGTCCTCGGGGAGCTTCTTGCCCGCTTCCTCCAGCGCGCCGCGATACACCGCCAGGCGCTCCGGCAGCACGTTGATCGGATTCACCGGTCCACCGGCGAAAATCGGATAGGCATTGGCGCCGGCGAAGCTGAAAGTGTCGGGGCTGTTGGCGGCGAGGCGAAACGGCGGATGCGGACGCTGGAGCGGCTTGGGGGTCACCTCGACCCCTTCGACCTCATAGAACCGCCCGCGAAAGTCCAGGCGATCCTCGGTCCACGCGCGCCTGATGAACGTGAGCATCTCCTGGAAGCGCTCGCGGCTGGTCGCCATGTCGACGCCGTAGCCGTGGTAGTTGCTCGGAAACGCGCCGCGCCCGGCGCCGAAGTTGACTCGCCCGCCCGAGAGCACGTCGAGCGTCGCGATCTCTTCGGCCAGGCGCACCGGATGATGCAGCGGGAGCAGGTTGACGGCGATCCCCAGGCGGAGCCGCGTCGTGCGCTCGGCGATCGCGGCGAGCTGCAGCAGCGGCGCAGGCATCAGCGAGAAGCGCGGCGTGAAATGGACCTCGGCCAGCCACAACGTGTCGAAGCCGAGCCGGTCGGCCTCGACCGCTTCGGCTACCAGCTCGCGGTAGCGCGCGGCCGGGTTCTGCGAGTCCGCGGACGGCAACTGGTAGAAGAGGTCGAATTTCACTCGATACACCCGATAGTCAATATCCGCCGAGCGACGCGACGCGTTCGCGATGGTACACCGGCGAGCCGAGGAACGATTCGTTGAAGCGTGCGCGCTTGAACCACAGATGGATGTCGTGGTCCCAGGTGAAGCCGATTCCGCCGTGCATCAGCACCGCGCGGTCGGTGCCGCGCGCATAGATCGAGCAGAGCAGCGCCTTGGCCATAGCGGCGGCGCGCGGCGCGTCCGGCGTTCCGGCATCCTGCGCATAGGCTGCGTACCAGAGCAGCGCGCGCGCCGGCTCCAGTTCGGCGACGATCTCGGCTGCCGCGTGCTTGAGCGCCTGGAATGATCCGATCGGCTTGCCGAACTGCTCGCGCACCTTGGAGTACTCGACCGCCATCTCCAGCGCGCGATCCATTCCGCCGAGCGAGTCCGCGGCGATCGCGACCGCGCCGATATCGAGCAGCCGCGCGTAGAGCGCCGCGCCACCGCTTAGTTCCGCGCCGGGCGTCACGATAACCTTGTCGAGGTCGAGCGCGCACACGCGGCGCGTGAGGTCGAGCCCCTGGAGCATCCTGATGCGCACGCCGGGTGCGCCGGTCTCCACCAAAAACAGGCCGAGGTCGGTAGGCGACGGCCCGGTGCGCGCGACCACCACGATGAAACCGGCGGCGTGCGCGTACGGCACGAACATCTTGGTCCCGTTGAGCACCCATCCGGCGCCCTCGCGCCGCGCGCTCATCGCCATCTCGGCGGGGTCGAGCGAGTCGTTGCGCTCGGTGATCGCGACCGTCCCGATAATGGTGCCGGCGGCAAGCGCGCCGAGCCATCGCTCTTTGATTTCGTCCGAGCCGCCATGCACGAGCGCGCTGGCCGCGAGCGCGGAAGAAAACAAAAACGGACCGGGCATCGCGGCGTAGCCGGTTTCGGCCAGCAGCACCGCCAGGTCGAGCACGCCCATGCCCGCGCCGCCGTAGCGCTCAGGCACGATCAGCCCGTTCCATCCAAGGAGAGCTACCGCCGCGTACAGTTCGCGCGCCGCGCCCGCCTCCTCCGCCATCGTCTTGCGCACGTACGCGGGCGAACATTCGTGGGTCAGAAATTCGCGGGCGCTCTCGCGCAACTGGCGCTGCTCGTCGCTGAGACCGAAATCCATTTCAGGTTTCCCGTTTAAATTTCCGCGCCGATCTAGCGCGACTTCGGCATCTTGAGCCCGCGCTCGGCGATGATGTTTTTCTGGATGTGCGAGGTGCCGCCGCCGATCACCAGGCCCAGCGAGAACATCCATTCGTAGGGCCAGTACGCACGGTCCATCGCCGCTTCCTCGCCGCGCGCGAGCATCGCGTAGTCGCCCATCGCCTCCATCGCGGCGGTCGCGATGTCGTGGTTGAGTTCGGTGCCGGCGAGCTTGTTGATCATGGCCTCGATTCCCGGATTGCGTCCGCGCACCTGGTCGGTCAGCTGGCGCAGCATGTGGTACTTCATCGCCTCGACCCGGATCTCGAGATCGACCAGGCGCTGGCGGAAGATCGGATCGGCGGTAAGCGGACGGCCGTTACGATGGACCGAGCGGGCGAGCGCAATCAGCCGCGCCATCGACTGTTGGCTGGTGGTGGTCGAGCCCAGCATGTTGCGCTCGTGAAAGAGCGTCGCGTTGGCGACCAGCCATCCTTCGTTGAGTTTGCCCACCAGGTTTTCGCGCGGCACGCGCACGTTGTCGAAGAACACCTCGTTGAAATTGTGCGCGCCGGTCATCTGGATCAGCGGACGCACGGTGATGCCGGGCGAGTGCATGTCGAGCAGGACGTAGGAGATGCCGCGATGCTTGGGCGCTTCGGGATCCGTGCGCACCAGGCAGAACATCATGTCGGCGTAATGCGCGCCCGAGGTCCATACCTTCTGACCGTTGATTACGAACTCGTCGCCGACGATCTCGGCGCGCGTGCGCAACGCGGCGAGGTCCGAGCCCGCGCCGGGCTCCGAATAGCCCTGGCACCAGATTTCCTCGGCGGTGAGAATTTTCGGCAGGTAGCGCCGCTTCTGCTCGTCGCTGCCCCAACTGATCAGCGTCGGACCGAGCATCGAGATTCCCATCCCGCCAACGAGACCCGGCGCGCGCGCCCGCACCATCTCCTCATTGACGATCGACTGGCGCACCGGGTCCAGTTCCTGGCCGCCGTACTCCTTGGGCCACGCGAGTGCGACGTAACCCGCGTCGTAGAGGCGGCGCTGCCAGGCCTTGGCCTTTTCGATCGCGGCCCGGTCGCGCGTGGCGTTAGGATCAGCGCCGCGCAAGCCGCTCAGCGGCACGTTCTCTTCGAGCCACTGCCGAAGCTTTTTGCGGAACTGCTCTTCTTCTGGCGTGAATTCGAGATCCATTGGCGGGCGCTCCAGCCTACGGGGCAGATGCTCGCCCAAGCATAGTCAAAAGCGGCGCGCGGTTAAAAGCTGATTGCCGATGCCGTCATAGTTGCGAGTGCTGCCGTAATTGCAAATGCTGGCATAATTGATGGGCTGGCAACCCATTGATAAGTTGCCACCAGGAAAGCGCCTCACACGAGCGCGAACGAACGTATCGATGACGCCCGAAGATTCACAGGACAAGAGCGCCCCGCAGGACAAGAACGACGCATCGCAAGGCGCGCCGGCTGGCGTCAGCGATGCGCGTGCCGGCGCCGAAGGCGCGGGCGCGGGTTCCTTCCCCCCTGCGCCAGCAAGAGCGGCGGGGGTAAAACCCGCCGCTCCTGCTGGCGCTGCGCAGCCTGCCACGGCGGGCGACCCGGCCGGTAAAGCGGCCGCGTCGCCCGTCGCAGCGAAGCCAGCTCCGGCGGCTGAGGCGCCGGCCGCCGTCAAGGCGGCCGCGCCTCAGCCGCCGCCACCACCACCGCCGCCCAAGCCGCAGCCGATCAACGAATTCGATCCGCTCGGATGGGACGTGCCGCTCATCTGCAAGGATTGCGACAAGCCGTTCGTCGTGCCCTATCGCAACTTCCACGCCGGCGTGGTCTTCCATTGCCCGTCGTGCCAGGGCTCATGGGTCCCCAGCACCACCATCGCCAAAGAGATGCGCCAGGTCTTCGAGGACTTCTGGGGGCCGCGCAAGCGCGCCCGCGAGGCTTTCGAGCGCGGCGAGCTGAAGCTCGATCGCGCCGAGTTCGAGCGCCGGCAGGCGGAAGAACTCAAGGCCTTCAAGGAGCGTCTGGAGCGGCTGGCGGCGGAGTTGAAGCCGGCCGGCAAGCTGGTGCGGCCCAAGGGCCTCGCGGCGATGTTCACCTAGCCGCCCTCATCTATAGATGGGCCTGCGGGCAAAGTTCGCGGCGGTCTTCCTGCTCCTGCTCATTGCGCCGATAATCGCCGTCACCGCACTCGAGCTCGACCGCACGATCGCCGTGATGGTCGCGGACCTGGGCGACACCGCATCGCTGCTGATCGACCTGACGTTCGAACAGGTGCGTGGCGCGGAGAGCGGCGCGGGCCAGGATGCGATCGCGGACCTGCGCGATAGCCAACCATTGCAGGCGTTCATCGGATCCGCGCAGGCCTTTGGCAAGGGCGTCGTCTACTTACGCATCGAGAAACCGGACGGCACGATTATCGCCGGTGAGCCCGCCACGTCGATTGGCAAGTCGGGGTTTGCGGGCGCACCGCCGCCCTTCGACGACCTTCAGGAGATCGCCAACGGATGGTGGCCGCTCGGGGCGATTCGCGCCTTGTGGGCGGCGCACGACTACGAGCTGAGCCGCGCGGTCCAGTCCAACGGCAGGCCCATCGCGATCATCGCGGTCGGGGTCTCGACCAGCCTGATCGCGCCCAAGCTCCATCGCGCGTTGGGACAAATCCTGATCGTCGCCGGATGCGCGATCGCGCTGAGCCTGATTGGCGCCCTTTTCTTCGGCGGACTGGTGCTGCGGCCACTCGCCGCGATCACCAGCGGTGTGGAGCAGATGACGGTGGGCGACGACGAGGTCACAGTTCCGGTCGCCGGCTCGGATGAGTTGGGCGTGCTGGCCGCGAAGTTCAACCAGCTCTCGGAGAAAGTCCGGCTCAACCACGCGCAGTGGCAGGCCGAGCGCGGCCAGTTGGTGAACGTCTTTCATTCGATCAGCGACGCGGTGCTGGTGCTCGACATGGACGCGACGGTGCTGTTCGCCAATGCCGAGGCCGAGGGCCGGATCGGACTGCCGGCGGGAGGGATCGCCGACGGCAAGCCGCTCGCGCGGCTGCTCGGCGACGACAATCCGCTGGTCAGGATAGTCGAGACCGCGCGCAACGTCGGACAGGGAGTCCATGACGTGCCGATCGAGATGGACGACGGCGCGCATCGGGTACATTTCCTGGTCACGGTCCTGGCGCTCGGGCTTCAGCCGCCGGCGCCCGGGATGCTGGTGATCCTGCGCGACCTCGAGCCGGTGCGCGGGCTGCGCAACGTGGTCGATCATTCGGACCGGCTGATGAGCCTCGGCGAGGTGATCTCGGACGTGGCGCGCCAGATTCGCAACCCGCTGAGCGCGATCAGCTCGGAGCTGGATCTCCTGCGCCGCGACGCCGAGCTGGGCAAGCCGGTCGGCGAGCGCGTGCATGCGGTGCGCGATGAAATCGGGCGGCTCGA
This sequence comes from uncultured delta proteobacterium, assembly GCA_963771325.1. Lineage (GTDB taxonomy): Bacteria > Desulfobacterota > Binatia > Binatales > Binataceae > JAKAVN01. The sequence goes on from CAVYTJ010000015.1 coordinate 118,876, forward strand.
CAAGGCGGTCGAGGCGCTCAACCCGTTCATGGGGCCGGAGCGCTCCGGGCCGGGCGGAAAATCCACGGCCTGACGCTAGCTGGTCTGCGCCATCGTGCCGGGCTTTTCGAGCCCGTCGCCGTCCGCCTGCGGGACGTCCGCGCTTTCCGGCTCGTCATCGAAGGCGTGAATTTCGTGCGGATTAAGCCGGCGCGCCAGCGCCAGCATCCTGAGCGCGACGGCTTCGAGCGCGCGCCCGAGCCATCGGCGAACCGGCGCGGCCTTTTCGCCCGGCGCCTGCGCCCGCAGGGTCGAGAACAGGCTGTCGTATTCGGTCACCGCCGCCTCGACCATCCGCGTATCGACCATCCTGGCGCCGCCGGAGTACGCGAGCAGCATCGCGTTGTGGCAGAGCACGTTGATGCGCCGCGGGATGCCGCCGCCGTGGCGGATAAGGTAGCGCAAGGCGCCTGGCTTGAAGATTCTTTCCGTGGTGCCGTTCACCGCGCTGAGCCGCTGCTCGATATACTCGCGGCATTCGGCCCGCTGCAGGGGATTGAGCACGGTCTTGGCGCCGATCCGCTGCTCCAGCTGGCGCAGCGACGGATTGGTCAGCCGGCGCAGTAGCTCGGGCTGTCCGATGAAGACGAAGTGAAGCTGCTTCTCGTCGGTCTTTCCGCTGTTCGAGAGCAGGCGCAACTGTTCCATCGTCTCGTCGCCGAGCCCCTGCGCCTCGTCCATCATGATCACGACGCGCTCGCCCGGTCTCAGCGCGCACAGGAAATCGTTTACCGCTTCTAGGTCGGCCAGCTTGCTCTTGCTCCGGGCCTTGATCCCGAGCTGCTTCATGATGACCTTCACCATTTCCTCGAAGGTCAGCTTGGGATTGGCCAGGTAGGCAGTGCGCACGTTTTCGAACTCGCGCGCGAGGATCGCCAGCGCGAGCGTCGTCTTGCCCGTGCCGACCTCGCCGATCAGCACGGTGAAGCCGCTCGGTTCGTGCAGCAGGCCCCATTCCAGGGCGGCGTAGGCCTCCCGATGCTCTTTGCTCATGTAGAGCTGGGCAGGCGATGAAGTGAGTTGGAACGGCGGACCCGTGAGACCGAAGTGGCTATAGTACATGGACCTTATGAGACTCCTCTAGCGTAACTCCTGGCGCGCCGGAGCGGTTTGGAGCGGCCGTCAAAACGGCACCTCCAGACCCGGTGCTGCCATCCCCTCGTTGGGGGACACCCCGCGTTTTGCAAGCTACTATTTCATCGCAATTAGAGTCAAGACACCTTTATTTATGTCTATACGCAATCCAAGTGCGCCAAAACTGAGTGAGCGACTATGCGGAGAGCATTAGACAAAGGATCGCCGGCGCCGGCGAGCGTCGCTACACGACGCGCAAGCCGGCCTGGACGAGCAGCGGACGGAGCTGGTCGCGATACTGCGCGATACCCTCGTCGTAGTCGACCCAGCTAAGCGTGAGGCCGTCGAATCCCTTCGTTGTCAAACTAATTTGGGGTTGCTAGACATCGGAATCGACACGCTGGCCGAATGATTTTTTTGCTTCCGATGCCGCGCGGCGCACCGGTCGCGGAGGGCAGAGTCCCGATGGAAGAAACGATCAAGGTAAAAGTGGAGCCGATCACCGCCGAGGCGTTTCGGCCCTTCGGCCGGATGCTCGAAGACAAGGAGCCGGTCTTATCCCGAGGTCGAACCCGGCGAAGGACGGGTGGCGATCGAACTGCTGACGCTCAAGCGGCCGGTGAATCCGCGGCGGCTCTCGCAGATGGCGGTGCATTTTTCGTACAACCAGACCTTCATTCCGGTGCGCGGATCGATGGCTTTGATCGTCGCGCCGGCGCCGCGCAACCGCGAGCAGGGTCACGAGCGCTTCGAAGTAGCCTACGAGAAGCTGGCCGCCTTCATCGTCGAGCCGGGCCAGGCCGCATTCATCGACAAGGGCACCTGGCACAACGTGATCGCGCTGGGCGCGGAATGCCAGTTCATCAATGTCACGCGCAAAAATCCCGGCGAAGGCACCACCGACCTCGAAACCGAAGTCGGCACCGAGAAGGCGTCCGGCGCACGCCCATATATCGAATTTCTCGATCTCAAAAAGCGCGACCGCCGCGTGATCGAGCTCGAACTCTAGCGCGCAAGCGCGACCGGCTCGAATATTCAACCGCGAAGTCTCAACCGCGAAACATCCGCATCAGGCCGCGACCTGGCCGCACACGATGGAAGTGCTGGCGCGCGATTTCGCACCGCTGCCGGAAGCCGACCGGCGAAAGATCGTGCGCGAGAACTGCGCGCGGGTTTATGGCTTCTCGCTCCCGGGGTGAGCGCGCCGCCGCGCGGGCTAGAACGCGCTCCAGCCGCCGTCGAGCGTCACCACGCTGCCGGTCATAAAGCTCGACTCCTCGCTGGCGAGGAACACCGCCAGCGCGACGACCTCGTGCGGCTGCCCGAACCGCTTCATCATGTGACGCTCTTCGATCGCCGCCCAGATCCCCTCCTTGTCGGGCAGGTCTTTCACGAAATTATGCGGCATCGGCGTGTCGATCGCTCCCGGCGCGATCGCGTTGACCCGGATTCCGCGCGAACTCAGGTCAAGCGCCATGCCCTTGGTCAGCATCGCCACTCCGCCCTTGGCCGCCGAGTAGGCCGACATGTTCTGCATCGCGACCAGCCCGCCGACCGACGAGATATTTATGATCGAAGAGCCCCCGCGCATCGCCGGCACCGCCCGCTGACTCAGAAAATAGACCGACTTCAAATCGACGTCATGCACGCGGTCCCATTCTTCGGGCGTGGTCTCGAGAAACGGCTTGCCCAGGATCACGCCGTGGTTGTTGTAGAGCACGTCGATTCGCCCGCCGAACGCCTTCAACGCACCGTCGACAATCGTCCGGATTCCGTCGGTCTTGGTCACGTCCGCCGCGACGTAGGTGATCGCGCCGGGCGCGAGCGCTTCGATTTCCTTCGCGAGACCCGGATTCACGTCGCTGGCTAAAATCCGCGCGCCCTCTTCGGCGAACATCCGGCAGGCGACGCGGCCCTGTCCGCCCGCCGCGCCGGTGATGATCGTGTTTTTGCCCTTGAGCCGGTCCATTGTGCACTCCCCGGTTACTCAGTCACGGATGCTGTGCGACATAGCTATTGCACGATCATATTTACCACGCAGTCATGTCTATTGCGCAGTCATATCTATTGCGCGGTCATGGCGCCGTCGACCGGCAGCGACGCGCCGGTCACGAATGACGCGTAGTCCGACATCAGCCACACCACTGCCTCGCCGATCTCCTCGGGCTTGCCCATTCTTCTGATCGGCTCGACCGCGATCAGGCGGTCGCGCAGGCGCGGATGCCCCGTCACCATCTCGGCCACCATCGCGGTGTCGATTACGCCCGGACAGACTGAGTTGACGCGGATATCGTGACGCGCATACTCGAGCGCCGCCACCTTGGTCAGTCCGATTACGCCGTGCTTGGCCGCGGTGTAGGCCGGCTGCCCGTGCGATCCGACCAGCCCGGCGGCCGAGGCGGTGTTGACGATCGCGCCGCGCGCGCCCTGCTTGAGCATCTGCAGGATCTCGTACTTCATGCACAGCCACACGCCCTTGAGGTCGACGGCGATGATGCGGTCGAAATTCTCCTCGGTGTCGTCGGCGGTGTGCAGCGACTTGCCGATGATGCCGGCGTTGTTGTGCGCGCAATCCAGACGGCCGAAATGCTTGACCGCGGCGGCAACCGTCGCCTCGACCTCGGCGGCGCGCGTCACGTCGCATTTGTGGAAGGCGGACTCGCCGCCCGCCTGCTTTATGAGCTTGACCGTATCTTCGCCGGCGGGGACCGCGTCGACCACCAGTACTTTCGCGCCCTCGCGCGCGGCGGCGATCGCGGTGGCGCGGCCGATCCCGCTCGCGGCGCCGGTTATCAATGCGACTTTGCCATGCAGTAGCCCTGCCATCTTCAGTACCTCCGGAAATTCAGCCCGATGCGTCCGCCGGATTCAGCGCGACGCGATCTGGATATGTTCCTGCGCCATGAAAAACGTCATCCGCGGCGCGTCGATAAACACGCGGCCGTCGGCCAGCAGATCATTGCCGGCCGGCGACGCGAAGGCCGCGGCGAACGCTTCAACGCTGTCGAACCAGAGCTGCGCGACGCCGTCGAAGCGCGGCGTGGCGTAGAGATAGGCCTCATCGATCAGATGCGACTGCACGTAGCGGCGAATCCCCGGCAGCTTGAGCGCCATCGGACCGTGCACCTCAAGCCAGTACTTGCGGAACTCCTCCAGCGTCATCCCGGGCTTGATCACGAGTTGCCATACGCCCTTGACCAGCTTGCCGCCGGTCGGCCCGTCGAGCACGACGTGGTCGCGCGTCACCATCCACTCCACGCGTGTCAGATCGATGAACTTGCGCTCGTCGGCCAGCGCGCCGTCGATATATTCGGGGCTCCGCCTGAGCGCGGCCATCGCGTCGAGTCCGTCGATCAGCACCTCGGCCTCGCCGTCGTAGGGCGAGTTGGAGCCGAAAGCGGCGATGCGATGGCTTTGCACGTAGCGATGGAGTTGCGGAATTTTGGCCGCGATCGGCCCGTGGGTCTCGCGCCAGTAGCGATGAAACTCCGCATCGCCCATCCCGGCCTTGCGCGTGATGAAATAATGTACGTGGAGCATTGTTCGATCCTCCCGTTGGCGGTCACACCGATTTACGATCCTGTGCCCGTTGTATAGCGCAGCATCCGCCGATCGCGCCAATGGCGTGAAAGCGCCGCGCGCCGTGATGACAGACGGCGCCACGCGCAGTAATCTGACGCTATCGCTCAGAGCCAAGGAGCCCCGCGTGCATCGAATCGTCAGCCTGCTTCCCAGCGCGACCGAAATCGTCTGCGCGCTGGGCTTCGAGTCGCAACTAATCGGCCGCTCGCACGAATGCGACTACCCGGCCGGAGTCACGCGACTGCCCGCGCTCACCGAGCCCAAGTTCAATCCCGAGCGCCCTAGCGCCGAGATCGACCGCGAGGTGCGTCGCATCGTCGGCGAAGCGCTCTCGGTCTACCGCGTCGACGCGCAAAAGCTCCGCGAACTGGCCCCCGACGTCATCGTCACCCAGTCGCAGTGCGAAGTATGCGCGGTCAGCGAGCGCGACGTCGAGGACGCGGTTGGAAGCTGGCTCGGTGCGCAGCCACGGATCGTCTCGCTCGCGCCTTACGGACTCGCGGACATTTTCGCCGACATCGAACGCGTCGCGCGCGCGCTGGGTGAGCCCGCGCGCGGCGCCGAGTTGGTGGGGCGGCTGATGGCCCGGATGGACGCGGTCGCGGCGCGCGCGCGCCGGGCCGCCTCGCGCCCGACGCTCGCATGCATCGAATGGCTCGACCCGCTGATGTCGGCGGGCAACTGGATGCCGGAGATGGTCGAAATGGCGGGCGGCCACAATATCTTCGGCAGCGCGGGCGAGCACTCGGGGCGGCTCGAATTCGACGCGCTGCTCGCCGCCGACCCCGACGTTATCCTGGTCGCACCGTGCGGCTTCAACATGCGGCACACGATGGAGGAACTGCCGGCGCTGGCCGCGCGCCCTGGATGGACCTCGATGCGCGCGGTGGGCGAGGGCCGGGTATTCGTCGCGGAGGGCAGCCAGTATTTCAATCGGCCGGGGCCGCGAATCGCCGAGTCACTGGAAATCCTCGCCGAGATCCTGCATCCGGAGCTGTTCCAATTCGGCCACGAAGGCAGCGGCTGGCACCGTGCGGCGTAGTTTTGCGCCGCCGCCTGGGTGCGGCACGGTTTCTAGACCGAAGGACCCGCGCGGGTGGGAGACCGCCCGCGCTATTGCTTGCCCTCTTGTCCGAGCTTCATTGTACCCACCACGGGTACGCCCATCGGACCTACCGGAATATATACTTCCGTGTGGTTCGGGGAGTTGACCATTTTCTGCTGCGCCTGAATCGCTTCGTATTGAACGTAGAGCGGCGTGAGCTTCTGGTTGATGGTGTCCATCGCTTTGGCGACGCCTTCCGCATCAGCTTCTCGAATTTGTGCCTTGGCCTTCGCAGTCTGGATTTCGATGGTCGTCTGGTCGAGAACTTGGGTAGCAGCAAGCTTGTTGGCGACCGAATCAGCGACAGTTTGCGGATACTGAATATTGCCGATAACGACGCTGATGATTGTGAACGGAGTGCCCCGTGTCAGCTTTAAAATTCGGGCTTGCACTGCAGAGCCGATCGCATCGATGTTTTCCTTGATATCCAGCCCATCGTATTTCTGAACCTCGTCGCGCGTGTAGGTTCTAAATGGCTCTTTGATGAAATTGTTGTAAGCCACTTCTTCGGGATTCCAGCCCGCCTGGCCATATTTTTCGACGAACGTCCTGACGTTCTCAGGATCTATCTTCCAGAGCAGATGCGCTCGAAACTCGATACGCAGATTGTCCTTGGCTAGTACAGCGTCCGGACCGACAAACTGTTCCGTGCTCGTGTTTGGCGTCACCGAAATGTTGGTCACGTCGAGCCTCCAGCCAAGGCCGGTTGAAGTCGGTCCTGTTTGGAGTTCGTAGAATCGAGCGGGCATTGTGTACGGATGCTTCGTGACGTATCCGACGTAACCCGCCGGTGTAGACGGATTCGAGCATCCGATGATACTAAGGGCCAACACTGCAAATAATCGTCGCATTCTTCTCCCCCTTGTCTTTCACACCTACCGAGAGATACTAACCTCCGCCAGAATATATCCCCCCTATCGGTCGCGCTGCAGCGTATATACGCCTATCCCGGCGCGGCCGCCTCCGCCCGGCGTCGCCAATCTGCTTAAATAGCTCCATGGCGTGGGTCTATATCGACGAACTGGGCCGTCACGTGGGCGAGGAAGTGACGCTCAAGGGATGGCTCTACAACCGCCGCTCGAGCGGCAAAATCCACTTCCTGCTGCTGCGCGACGGCACCGGCGTATGCCAGTGCGTCGCCTTGCTCAATGAGGTCGGCGCCGACGCGTTCGCCGCCGCCGACCATCTGGGGCAGGAGACTTCGCTCGAAGTGACCGGCGTGGTGCGCGAAGACAAGCGCGCGCCCGGCGGCTTCGAGCTTACGGTCAAGCGCTTCAAGGTTTACGCGCCCGCAATCGACTATCCGATCACGCCCAAGGAGCACGGGGTCGCCTTCCTGCTCGATCTGCGCCATCTGTGGGTGCGCTCGGCGCGCCAGCACGCGATCCTGCGCGTGCGCGACGAAGTCGCCGCCGCCGCGCGCCAGTTCTTCCACGAGCGCGGCTTCGTGCTGTTCGACGCGCCGATCCTGACCCCGACCTCGTGCGAGGGCACCACCAATCTTTTCGAAATCGACTACTTCGGCGAGCGCAAGGCCTATCTCACGCAAAGCGGCCAACTCTACGCCGAGGCCGGCGCGCTCGCCTTGGGCAAGGTTTACTGCTTCGGCCCCACCTTCCGCGCGGAGAAGTCCAAGACGCGGCGGCATCTGACCGAGTTCTGGATGGTCGAGCCGGAGGTCGCCTTTTATACCCTGGTCGAGGACATGCAGCTCGCCGAGGACTTCGTAAGCTACATCGTGGGCCGCGTGCTGGAGCGCCGCGCGGCGGACTTGGCCACGCTCGAGCGCGACGTCGAGCCCTTAAAGCGCGCGGCGGCGACGCCCTATCCGCGGATTTCGTACGACGAGGCGATCGAGCGGCTCAAGGCCAAGGGACTGGCGGTCAAATGGGGCGACGACCTTGGCGGCGACGAGGAAACGGCGCTCTCGGGCGAGTTCGACCGCCCCGTGATGGTCCATCGCTACCCGGCCGAGTGCAAGGCATTCTACATGAAGCGGGACCCCGAGCGGCCCGAGGTGGCGTTATGCGTCGACATGCTGGCGCCCGAGGGCTATGGCGAGATTATCGGCGGCGGCCAGCGCGAGGACGACTACGATACGCTCCGCGCGCGCATCGTCGCGCACGGCCTGCCGGTCGAACCGCTCAACTGGTACCTCGATCTGAGGCGCTACGGCTCGGTGCCACACGCCGGGTTCGGGATGGGCATCGAGCGGGTGGTGGCGTGGCTCTGCGGGCTGCATCATATCCGCGAGACGATCCCGTTTCCGCGGATGATGGAACGGCTGGAGCCTTAGGAAAGCGCCGCCGGGGGGGACTTTCCGCATGCTCTCCGCTCAGCCGCCCGAAAAATTTTTCGGTGCATAATAACGGTTGACCGAATCGAGCGCGGCCTCCGCGATCAATTTGTTCTCTTAATTCACGAACTTATCTCGCGCGCTGCGATGATTTACGGGGCCGCTTCGGCGCGGAGCGCCGCGACGCGCGCGGCGTGTGCGACAAACGCCGTCCCCGCTTGAGGCACCGGCTTTCGCCCTCGCCGCGCCGGCGGCGCGAACTCACGCGTGCGGGATCGATCTGCATTAGCTGCCCTCATACACGTGGCCCACAGGCCTGGCTGGGCGCGCGAAATGGGTCACGCGTACCGCGCAATGTCAAGTTCGCGATCACAGATCGATTTTTCATGCCCTCGTTGCCCACCGCGCGCTAGCGCGCTAAACAGTGTCCTGTCCGGCGCAAATTTTTAGGTTGATGTCGCCGTACAGCCTGTAGCAACGCACGGCCCTGGCGAACGACGCCCGCGTGGGGCGCCGGTTGGCCAAGGTCGCGTAGGTGCCACGAGTCGCCGCTCGGCAGGATGAGGAGAGTGGACGGGCGGAGGCGGTTGGGGAGTCGAGCGGGCTGGTGGTGATGATGAAAAGGGCCTCATCGCATGACGCGAGATGGAGTCGTCGCTTTTCCACTATCGGACCCCGCGGTTCCCGCCGAGGGTATTCGCAAGCGCCTTAGGACGGTGCGGAACCTTCGGCCACAGCCCCGCGCTACGACCGGCCAACGCGACGCCTCACCTGTACATCTCGCGGTAAAATTTCCCCGCAGTAAATTTCGCGCGACATCGTGGTGGCTTGAAGAACGGCCGCGGCCGAGCTGCGCCCGGCCTCCGTACGTGTGTTGGCCGCCGTTGAAGCCAGGACTCCCGGCGCTACAGTCATAGGAGGTTGGTACCTTGCGGACCGGACCTTTGGGACGTAGAGAGGCACACATCTCGCGATTCATCGAAGGCTTTACCACCGGCCTCCTGCGGCCAGCCTTCATCGATCCACTGGGCCGCGAGCGGATTTTCAACCATCGCGCCCGCCCCGCCAGACTTCGCAATTCGACCCGCAATTCGCTATCCGGCTCGCCACCGCTGAATCTCAAATGCGCCCTTCCGATTAACCTGCGTGAGTTCCTCGCCGGACAGTTTGCAGCCCCGTTCGCAGACGGCCTGCGGATCGACGAGGACGGCGTCTTCACGCTGGGACCGGGCGCGGGCGAGGAGGCGTTCAGCCGCGTCGCACGAGCCATCCGGCGCTATTCGACCGAGCGCGCCCACGAGCGATGGAACGAATGTACGACGGCGCTCGCGCGCCTGGGCGACGACCTCGGACGGGCCGCCGAATCGGGCGGGCAGGTGGTGCTGTGCCTCGGATGCGCGGCGATGGAGACGGGCGCAGACGCGGTCGGGCGCCATCGCGGGGCCGGATGCATCGCGGTGGAGCTGAGCGCGAGGCCGAACTTGCACGCCGGCAACTTCAACGACGGCAATCTCAATGATCAGACAGCCGCCCGCGTCGAGGAATCGCGAGGTCTACCCGAGATGCTGCTGCGCGTGATCGAGGGCTTTCGGTTGGGCCGCGCGGCGCTCGGCCTGTGTCACTACGATCTCGATTGTTACGTCGCGCGCGGGCAGGTGATCTTCACCTGGCGCCCGGTGGCCCCGGCTTAGGGGCGACCATTAAGTGCAAGCTCACGATCGGCTCAAGGCCGCGGACACCGGCCTCGGGGTTGCCGTCCGGAGCCTCATGTCTTCCGATCCGGACTTGTGGCGGAGCGACCTATACGTCGCAATACGACAGCTCGACCTGCGCGCTGATTGTACGTTATCGGCGGCGCCTCAACCGAAGAGCCCGACGGCAGCCGTCTTCGACAGCAGGGTCGTAAAGGAAGTCTCTCTTGGAGAAACCCCTCGAACCTGTACAAATCATTGCTCAGTTAAATGGTCTCACAGTAGTATCAGGTTCGAAAATGGCTCTCACAGTCTCGATAATACCATAGTCGACCATACTAAGCGCGTTCAACAGCGCAGCGGTCGGGGGTATATTGAGCTGGCTGAGTGCGGCCGCCCTCTTAGCTGGGTCGTGAAATTGCTCAGAAAAGGGCCGATCATGGAGCAGCCTTTCGATTAGGTTCACAAAATCTTTATCTGCCATTTCACAAACCTCCTATCAGCCGCTAGAACTTGTCAACCCGAACAAACTGTACACGAATCCGCTAAATCAGAGCCCCATGTAGCGTAACCTAGGGCAAGCACAACTGGTGAGTTACACTTCGACGTTCTGCCGTGGGCAGCTCCACTACTGATTCCGACCCAGTGCATCGCGCAATTTCGCAAGGCTCAGCAATCCTTCGAAGACACGGTCTCTCTTTCTCGCCAAGGTCTCTGCTCGCGTATCTAGATGCTCCAAAATGGCTGGGTTCTTAAGATCGTTTGCAAGCGCTCGCAACTCGTACATTAAGGCCTCTAGCCTCGCCATTGCCCATCCGAATCCTTCTCTGATCACCCACCCGGTTACCGATTCATCCGAGGACTTTCGCCGTCGGGCCTCCGAAAGGAAAAACGTTCCGGCCTTGTGCTGCGAGTCTTTCAGCCAATCGAAGGTGTCGTTCAACATTTGACCCCACAAGGCATAACGTTCGAGGAAGCAGGACCATGCCGGGAGGACGTCTGTGCGTCCATACTTGTAACACACTGCTGCCAGGGGAATTTTGGCGGCACACAACTTTTGCGCCGCGATTGTTTCAAACTGCGTCGAATCGAAGTCTGACATGCTACCGTCCAGCATCGTCACTTCCGCCGAATGAAACCAGACCTTGGCAAAATAGTCCCAAAACGGATGCTCATGACCGAAGTGGCGATGGTACGGTCTCTGAAATTCCGTATGAAAAAAGCCGAGCGCGGGTAATAAATTGCGGTCGGTTGGCACATCACCGTCCATCAGGTTGTCTATGAGCCGGAGGTGATAGTACATATTCATCGAAGAATAAACGAGATCCAGTTGGAAAGAGGTATCCAGCGTTTCGCGCAAAGTTTTTTCCAACCACCACGGCGTCAGAAGCAATGGAAAGGCGTCCGGATGGGTACAGTATTCTTGCAAAGAATGATTCGGGTATAGGCTACCCAGCCATTCCAATATACGCTGGCCCATGAATGGAGTGCCGCATTCGACACTGATACGAAGTCGTGCAAGCGCTGCAGCAACGATATTCTCTAGCAACTCGTCGTCCATCTCGGAACCCTCGTGAACAGTTATGTGCGAGCGCTTCCTGAGCGATAACGCGTAGCCGCGGTCCCTCTGCGAGAGAGAGTGCGACACAGGTCTCTCTGTTTGCGCTTTGAGCACACTATGTCGCCTTTCCACTCAATTGTTCCAGCAATACCTTTGCCTCCTTTAGAGTGGCGGTGTCGAAGCCCTCAGTGAACCAGCCGTAGATCGCCGCCAGCATCGCGCGAGCCTCCTTGCGATCGCCGCGTTTCTCGAGCAACCGAGCCAGGCTCATGGTCGCACGCAGCTCGGGCGACTTCGCCTGCTGGCGACGAGCGATGTCCAAGGCGCGACGCAAACTTGCTTCGGCCTCGTCCTGATGCTCGGCGGAGACGGCGAGCAGAAGCTCTCCCCTGATGCGGTAGAGTTCCGCGGCCTCCGCATTGCGATCGCCATCGCGCTGCACTATGACGAGCGCCTCGGCCAACACGCCAAGGCCTTTACCGGCCTGTCCTGCACGGCCGTGCGCCTCGGCCAGCAGGACCAGAAAGCGCGGTATTGCCATCTCGTGGCCGGCTGCGCGGTAGTCCGCTATGCCCCGCGGAATCGTTGCGAGCGCTTCCTCATGCCGGCCTAGACGGGCTAGCGCCCAACCGCGATAAATTTGTGCGAGTGCAGACCAAAGCGGAAATCCGTGCTCATGCGAAAGCTCAAGTGTCCGCTCTGCACACTTGAGGCTCATTTGCACGTCTGCGCGCTGCCGATGGACTTCCGCTGCATTGTGCCACGCATAGGCGAGGCTGTGAGGGTGCGCGAGATTTTTGGCGAGCGTC
>CAVYTJ010000016.1:0-8680 GCA_963771325.1 uncultured delta proteobacterium
CGCGCTTGCAGGCTATCGCCGACGGGCGCGGGATCAAGCTGGCGCAGCTGGCTATCGCCTGGCTTGCCGGAAATCCGATTGTCGGTAGCGTGATCGCCGGCGCGACAAGCGCCGAGCAAGTCGTGCAAAACGCGGCGGCGGGTGGTATCACGCTAAGCGCCGCCGACCGCGCGGAAATCGAGGTGAGCGCGCCCGGGCCCGTCCAAGGGTGACGGCATGTCCTAGAGGAGTGTGGGCGGTACAAGCGGCGCGGTAGGACGCGCAACCGGCCCCCGCTTCAGCTTCGATAAATCTCACGACGAGCAAAACCGCAAATTTAAATCAGGACTTGATCGCGCCCCGTTGGTTCGCTAACTTAACAGTTAAACTGATAAGTGATACTGCTTAATCATGATCGCCCAGAAAAACAGTGAAGTCGCGGTTGAAGATTTTGCCATGGCGTTGGGTTTGCTGGTGCGCCGCATTCGCGCCGACGCGCCGCCGGAATTGCAGGAATTCTCCTGGACACAAAAGGCGGTCCTCTCCCGCCTGGAAAAGCACGGACCGGCGACCGCCGCGGACCTCGCCCGCGCCGAAGGCGTCAAGCCGCAATCCATGGGCACGGCCCTGGGGTTGCTCGAGAAAAAGGGACTGGTCGAGCGCAAGGCCCACCCCACGGACGGCCGCCAGATCAATATCAAACTGACGGCCCGGGGAATCACCCTGCGCAGGAACACCAAGGAGGCGACGCACGCCTGGCTCTCGCGGGCCATCGCGGGACTCGACAGGCAGGAACAGACAACACTCTTCAAGGCCGGTGAACTCATCAAGCGCATAGCGGAAACGTCATGACAGCTTGCCGCCCAAATACAAAAAGGAATAACGCATGAAGCTCGATCCCCAAAAAACGGCGCTGCTGACGCTGGATACGCTGATTCGGAAGGACGGGCATCGCATCATGAGCCGTACCCATTCCGAAGGGCTGGAGCCCGGGGCCTGGCAAATCCTCGCCGTCGCGATGCTCGGTCCGTTCATGTCGCAAATGGATTCGACGGTCGTGAACGTCTCGCTTTCGTTCATCAAACAGGAGTTGCGCTCGACCATTGCGTCGGCCCAATGGGTGGTCAGCGGCTATCTGCTCGCCCTGGCCCTCATGCTGCCGCTCAACGCGTGGCTGGTGGGCCGCCTCGGCGCAAAGAGGCTTTATTTGATCTGCTTTTGCTCATTCACACTGGCTTCATTCCTGTGCGGCGCGGCCACGACGATGCCCGAGTTGATCGGCGCGAGACTCATTCAAGGGATGGCCGGAGGCCTGCTCGCCCCGTTGGCCCAGTTGATGGTCGCGCGGGTTGCCGGAAGGCAGTTCGCCCGGGTTCTCGGATATGCAGCCGTGCCGATCCTGCTGGCTCCGCTGGCGGGACCAATCCTGGCGGGAACCATCTTGAAATACCTGGGCTGGCCCTGGCTTTTTTTCATCAACCTGCCGGTCGGGATTTTGGCGGTGGTTCTCGCTGCGTGGTTACTCCCGCGCGACGAGCCGGCAACCCAAAAGCGCCCCTTTGATCTCACGGGTTTTCTCATAATCTCACCCGGCCTGGTGTGTCTTCTCTATGGATTGGAACAGTTGTCGCACGGGGACATCCGGGTTCTCGTTTTCGGTTTGGTCCTGCTGGGCGTGTTTCTCCGGCACGCGCACCGGAAAAAATCCAAGGCGCTAATTGACATCGAGCTTTTCAAAATCCGGGATTTTTCAATCGCGGCCACGACCCAGTTTCTCGCGGTCGGGATCATATACGGCGGCCAGTTTCTCATCCCGCTCTTTTTGACCACGGGCTGCAGCCTTACGGCGACGCAGACCGGCTGGATTCTTGGGTCCATGGGAGTGGGCATGCTGTGCGTGTATCCGTGCATGGGATATTTGACGGACAGGTTTGGCTGCCGCGCGGTCGCTTCCGGCGGGGTGCTCCTGAATTTTCTGGGGACCCTTCCGTTTCTTTGGATGGCTTTCGGCGGTTTCTCGATGACAGCCGCGCTTATCGGCCTCTTTGTTCGCGGCATGGGACAGGGTGCCACGGGCATTCCTTCGTTAGCCGCGGCTTACGCCTCCGTCCCGAGGGGAAAATTGAGCCTCGCCACGATGGCTGTGAACATTGTCCAAAGGCTCGGCGGCCCCACCATCACGACCGTTATTGCGGTCACCGTCTCCTTGTCCGCCAATGTGGTCTCCGCGTCGGCGCACGCGTTCCTCATTCCGTTCGCGGCGCTTATCATGCTGCAATTGCTCGTGCTCGCAGCCGCCAGCCGCCTTCCGGTCCGCATCCACCAGGAGGCTGATTCAAGCAAAGCACCCGCCCCCGCGCCCGGACAACTGGCCGTGTGCGCGGAATCCGCCTGACGCCAGAAGCCAACGCTCGGCTACGGCGCGCTCGCGCCGGTAAAACGCACCGGCTATCCGTGGGATCGCTTGATCCGCGACGCTTGATTTTTTGTTTACCGACCTGCGCGACCGTGCCGAATCAGAAGAACGGACAGAGCAGCAGCGCGCCGCCGCGCATCAGCAGACCCAGCATCGCGGGCGTCCATCGCCGCGGCAATCCGATCGTCTCCGCGATGACGCCGACGCTCCACGGCACGCGCGCCGACGCGGTCATCGTTTTGATGCCCGCAAGGAGTCCGCGCGCCGGATAGAGCACGAGCTCGTGGCGCTCGCCGTCCTTGATTCCCGCCCGCGCGCGCGCGATTTCGATCGCCTTGTCGAACCCGCCGAGTTCGTCGACCAGTCCGCCGCGTTTGGCCGCAACGCCGCTCCAGACCCGTCCCCGGGCCATCGCCTCCGTCTGGGCAGCGTCGAGACCGCGCCCCTGGGCGACTTTGGCGGTGAAGTTGGCGTAGAGTTCGCCGACGGCGTCGTTGAGTTGGCCAAGTTCGACGGGGCTTAGCGCGCGCGACATCGAGAGCCCGTCGCTTACCTCGTCGCTCTTGACGAACTCCATCCCCACGCCCATCGCCGCGAGCGCCTTGCCGGCGTTGAAGCGCGCATAGACCACGCCGATCGAGCCGGTGATCGTGGCCGGCCCGGCAACGATCTGATCCGCGCCCATCGCGACGTAGTAGCCGCCCGATCCCGCCACGTCACCCATCGAGACCACCACCGGCTTGCCGCGCTCGCGCGCCTCGCCGAGTGCGCGCCACACCAGGTCCGAACCGAGCGCCGAGCCGCCCGGTGAATTGACCCGGAAGACGATCGCGCGGACGCTCTTGTCGGCGGCGGCGCGATGGAATTGAGCGGCGACGGCTTCGCCGCTCAGAAAGTCGCCCGCCGCGGGCGGCTCGCCGGCGACCACCGGACCCACGCCATGAATCAGCGCGAGCCGCGGGTCGCGGCCGGGCTGCCGCGCATAGGCAAGACGGCGCAGGTAGCGGCCGAACCCGATGAACACACGCTCCTTGCGCTCGGGGTCGAACTCGGCGCGCAGGTCCTCGAAGTAGCCGGCGCGGTTGATGAGGCCGGCCTCGGTCGCCGCGCGCACGCTCAGGAAGCCGCTGCCCGCAAGCTCGGCGGCGCGTTCGGGTGTGAGGCCGCGAGCCTCGGCGATTCGCGCCGCCAGTAATTCCTTGCAATCACTGACGATTGCCGTGAGGCTCTCGTGCAACTCAGGCGACATCCGCTCGCGCGTAAACGTCTCGGCCGCGCCCTTGTACTCCTTCCATTGCAGCGTCTGCGCCTCGAGCTTCAGCTTGTCCAGCGCGCCGCGCAAAAAGACGCCGCCCGCGGCCACGCCCAGCATCGTCAGCAGCGTGTTGGGATTGGCCACGACTTCGCCTGCGCCCGAGGCTACGAGATACTCGCGCACGCCGGCACTGTCGCCCTCAAGGAGCGCGATCGTGCGCTTGCCGGCGCTGCCGAGCGCACGCAGGAGCGCGTGCAGCTCGTCGGCGGTGGCAAGCCCGGTTTCCAACCCCGCAATCCTGACGATGACGGCGCTTAGCCGCGGGTCGCGTGCGGCGCCCTCGAGAACCTGGCGCAAATCGAAGAGCGTGGGACCGCCGCGGCCGCGCAACTGCGCGAGCGGCGAGCGCGGCGCGACCTCGCGCATCGCGCCCGCGAGCTTGATCGTCAACACGGCGCCGCGCGGAATCCGCGCCGGCCGCCAGACCATCAGATAGAAGGCCGCCGCAATCACTGCGGCTACCACGCCCAGCCCGATACCGGTTTCCGTCAGACCATAGTGGATGGCGAGCGCGCTGGCCCCAGCCACCACCGCGACCAGGATCGCGACCCTGAACTCGCGTCGCAGTGAATGAATCGCTATTCTCATCGTCGGCTCCTTCAGACCTGACCCGGGCGTACTTCTAAACTAGCGGTTTTTGATGCGTCGATCTCTGCCACTCATCTTCCTGCTGATCCCGCTCAGCCTGGGCGCCGCCTCCTGCTCGCTGTTCGGCCACGAGAAAACCCCACCCGCTCCGCCGGTCACCCAGCATACGGCGACGATGGACCTGACGCCCGGCATCATGATCAACGCACTGGTCGAGACGCCGCCCGGGTTCACGCCGATCGTGGGGCAGTCGCCCCTGTGGCTACAGGGCGGTAAGGAGCTCGCGCTGACCGGGACGCTCCAGGGACGCACGGAGGTGCTCGGTTTCAGCGGTGCCGCTTACAAGCATGTACGCCTGGTAGCGGCCGACGGTGGACCCGGCGCGCCGCACGGAAAGATCGTCGGCCTCGCGGCGAGCCCGGACGGTCTGACGCTGGCAGTAGCCGAGGCCGAGCCCGGGCGGATCGAGATCGTGGTGCGCTACGTCATCAGCAATGGCGGACAAAACTCGGTCGCGAGCTTCGACGGCAATTTCCACGCGGTGAGCGTGACCTGGGTCGCGCCCGACACGCTCGCCGTGGGCCTGGCTGGTGAGCCCGCCGCTTCGCCTGCGCAGGCTGGCGGGTTGTACCGGATCCACGTCCTCGGCGCGGTGACGGTCGAGCAGGTAAAACTCAGCTGTCCGCCCTCGATGCTGGTCTTCAGTCCCGACGCGCGTTTTGCGGTGGGCGAAGGCGACGAGCATACGCCGGCGTCGCTCTTCGACAGAAGCAATGGGAATTGCCAGCAGGTCAGCCTTGACGGGCCAATCAGGGTGCTAGGCTGGGCGCCGGGAAACGGCGCCTTTTTGTACTCGACGCCAGCGGGACGCGGGCACGGCGCGGGCGTTTTCCGCTACAACATCGCCGACGGAAAGACCGAACTTGTCGCGGTCTCCTCAAGCGCCGCTGCATATACCGGCGAGGGCATCGTGATGGCGCTCGGAAATCGCGACCTGAACCCGCAGACCGCGGCGTCGTCGCCCGACAAGCGGGTGACCGCGCAACTCGCGAGTTTCGTTCCCAGGCAGGGCCAGATGATCGTCGATTCCCTGGGAATTCCCACGACGCCGGCGATGATGTTGGCGAGCACGATGACTTACGCGCACGGTTTCGCCGAGTTAGCGCTGCAATTGTACGCGGACGGGCCGGCCGGTCCGACGCGCGAAATCGTCACCTTCTCGATAGTCGACCGCAAGACCTTCGTGCTGGCGAGCGGAGGGGTAAGCGGCGTGGTGGTGATCGGATGGGTGCCCGGCGTCAATCATCTGGTGATTTTCGACGGCGACGGCGCCGTCGGTGCGTTCGCGGTGATCACGCCGGCACGCTAGTGTCCTACGAAACGCGGTTCAGCACTGGACATACAAAAGTCGCAGAAGCCGCGGAAGCCGCAGAAATCGCAAAAGCAAGATCGTAAAAGCAAGACCCAAAAAAGTCGATGGATAAAAACTCCTGGCCGCGCGCCGCGCTGGTCTTTCCCGAACATTACGCCGACGCCGCCGCAGTGCTGGGCCGCGCCTTCGTCAACGATCCGCTAGTCAACGCGCTCGCGCCCGAGCCGCGCGAGCCGGTCGAACGCGCGCGCTGCCTGGCCGGGCTGTTCGCGGTCGTGCTCAAGCTCCAGCGCCGCGACGGCCAGCCGGTCTTCGGCGTGTTCGACGCCGGCCGCCTGATCGCCGCGGCGGTGGTCGAGGGCACGATGCACGCCTCGGCCGGCGCAGCGGTCGCAAGCGGGCTGTTGAACCTGCCGGCGATGGTGCGTGCCGTAGGGTGGGCCGGGGTGCAACGATCGATTAAGCTGCTCGACACGCTTACGCGCAATCATCCGCCCCGGCCGCATCTTTACCTCAACATCCTCGGCGTGGAGCCCTCATTCCAGGGACGGCATTGCGGAATTGCGATCCTCAATCATCTGCGCGAACTGGTGGAAGCGCGCTCCGACCTCGACGGCGTGTACCTGGAGACCGCGACCGAGGCCAATGTCGCCTACTACACGCGCAACGGTTTCGAAGTGATCGGAGAGTTCTATCCGCTGGGAGTCAGGATGTGGCGGATGTTCCAGGCGCGGCGCGATCCTAGCCCGGCAACGCGTCGCGCGGAGGGCGCGACGGCTTGACCACCGTGACGCGCAATCCTGCCTGAGGTCCATCCGACGTCGAAGCCGACGCTGTCGCCTTCGCTCAACAGATCGATGCCGGGGAAATGGCCGCCGAGCGGCGCGCCGGCGACCTCGACGAACGGGAACTCGAACAGTACTTCGCGTCCCTGATGCGAGCGCACTGCGCCGCGCCCGCGCGAGCCGTGCTCTCGTTCATGCTGCCTTCGCTACGGTCTTTGCCTTGCACTCTACGATCTCGACCTCGTGACGCGAATGCTCTGCGAGATGCTGGCGCTGCCGCTGAAGGGCGTCGCTGCGATATTTGCGCCGCTTCAATTCGCCGCAGTTTTTGCACACGACCGCGAAGCAGTAGCCCTCGCGTGCCGTTCTAGAAAGTCTGTGGCGCTGCTTCGCTGAAGCTGTCGTCAGCGTGCGCAGGGTCTCGCGGATACGCAACAGCGCGGCTTTGTAGGCATCCAAGACGCTTTTGCGCACCTGATATTCCTGGGCCGTAATTTTGCCACGTGCCTGCGCGGTCTCTAGCTCTCGATAGTCGCCGTACAATTGGCGCGCATCCTGTTCGTAACCCTCCACCATTCTACGGAGCCCTTCGAATTCGTTGGTACCACCCGGTAGCTTCGCGCCGATTTTGCTCCAGGATGGATCCAACCGATCTTTGTTGCGCACGGGCTTTCTCCGTTTAAAGGGTGACCGACTCGCAGCTTTGGTTGCGACTATATCGGAGGCGCGTTGGATAGATCGAGATGCTGCGCACGCCAGGCCGAGTGCAGGCACTCCTCGGCCCGCGCAACTGTGGCGAGCGGCTAGTCTGTGCCTAGAGCGTGGCTCACAAACTGTTTATCGAAGGTCCGCGAACGGCGCAGCGCTCTGGGCGTGCTCGTCCCAAACAGCATCTCAAAAAGCGCGAGGGGTTGAAATTGCGACTGGCGACGGATATCTGAACTGTGATCGCGTGAGGCGCAGACAAGCCGTGCGCTGTTGGCACCCGCGAACTACCTAAGTGTCGTTCAAGTCAGAGACTTACAGCGTTCTGATTGCCTCGCCGTCCGACTTAGCAGATGAGCGCCAGGCCGCGACCGAAGCGATCAATCAATGGAACGCCCAGCACGCCGCCGCTGAATCGATTGTCCTGCTGCCTGTAAAAACCGAAACGCACGCTAGACCTCAATCGGGCGTTCGGCCGCAACAGGCGGTCAACCGCCAACTTGTTCAGCAGTGCGACATCTTGGTGGGGATGTTCTGGACTAAACTGGGGGCAATGACCGGCGTCGCCGATTCGGGCACCGTCGAAGAGATCGACCAGTTCGTGCGCGCCGGGAAGCCAGCGTTGCTGTACTTTTCCAGCCGCCCCATCGACCCGAACAGCATCGACCTCGAGCAGCACCGGAGGCTTAGAAGTTTCAAAGCCGCCACCTACAAGAAGGCGTTCGTCGGCAGTTTCAAAGGGCTCGATGAACTTCAGCAGAACCTCTTCCGCGATCTGCTTCGGCAAGTTCGGGAACTGAAGAAAAGCAGACCGTTGCGCAGTAGGAGGTTGGACGAAGAATTCGAGATCACTGAGCTTATTCGCATACAACGCAAGCTCAAGGTCACGCCGGAGGACTGCCAGAGATATCGCGAGCTTCTGGGACTCAGGCCACGACCGAACGGCCGAACCACCGACCCGGTGCAACCGGGAGAGGTCGGACCGAACGGATACAGGGTTGGTTATACAAAAGATGGAGATAAGGTGGAGTGGATACCCGACGACGAGCGGCCGGGTAAAGAATGGCCGTTAATTCTCAGGCGTAACGATAACGCGATCGCCGCGGCTCAGAACGAATTCTGGGACAAGGTGTGGTGGAATCGCCATCAAAACTGGCTCCACGCGATCAAGACAGGAGAAGAGCCGTTGACCAAGGAGCAGAGGCCCATCCTAGAGAAGGCCAAGAAAGCGGCCCGGCGCATCGAGCGAAAGTACGGCAAGAAAAATCTCGGCTGGGACGACTTCGAATGGGGCCTACTGAGCGGGAAGCTATCGGCACTCGCTTGGGTAATGGGCGCGGAATGGGAGGGGTCGCTGGATACCTAAAGATGACGGTGCGAGACGCCGCGAGCGTCACGATTCTCGTCATCGACTATCGCGCGCATTGTACCGCGCCGGCATGTACGAACTTTGCTCGGAGGATTTCGCGCTATGCCGAACGAGGGGGGGACGGCCGTTGGCCAAACTTGGACGCGACGCA
>CAVYTJ010000017.1:0-101396 GCA_963771325.1 uncultured delta proteobacterium
CGCCGCACGCGCGGCGCGCAACCGCTGCCCGAGCCGGAGCATGGCGGCAGTCTCGAGGAGCTACGGCCCTTCTTCAATGTCGATCACCACGGCTGGATCTTAATCAGAGCTTTTCTGGTCGCCGCGCTGCGTCCGGGCTTCCCTTTGCCGTAGATTCTGGTCGCCAAGGGCGAGCAGGGCGCGGGAAAAGTCGACCGCGTGCCGCATAATCAGTTCGCTCATTGACCCTCGCACCTCGGCGCTCAGGGGCGTCCCACGCGAGGTGCGTGATCTCACTGCCGCAGCCAGAAACTCCTGGCTCGTGTGTTTCGATAACCTGAGCCGCTTACCCGAGGATCTGGCCGATGCTGCCTGCCGGCTGGCGACCGGCGGCGGCTTCGGTGGCCGCCAACTCTACAGCGACCACGATGAATCCATTTTCGACGCCACCCGGCCGCTGGTCTTCAGCGCCATCCCCGACCTCGGTACAGCAAGGCCCGATTTTCTCGACCGTGCGCTGATAGTCGAGTTTCTGAGTATCACGCCCAGATCAGCGCGATGAAGCGCAGTTCTGGCGTGAATTCTCCGAACGACAGCCGCAGATCCTGGGTGCCTTGCTCGACGCGGCGGTGGCGGGACTCGGAAATCTTCCTCAGGTTAAACTCGATCGTCCGCCGAGGCTGGCGGACTTCGCGCTGTGGGTGACGCGTGTGAGGAAGCTATGGGCATGCAGCCGGGAGAGGCGATAGCGGCCTGCCAGGCCAATTGCGCCGCGGCACGCGACCTCGCCCTCGAAGCTTCCCCGCTTTACGGGCCGCTGGCCGAGTTGGCCCGCGATGGCTTTACCGGAACGGTCGCGGACCTCCATGCGCGCCTTGACTCCATGGTGAGCGACGCCATGCGCCGTTCGGTGCGCTAGCCCAAGGCGCCCAACGGCCTGGGTAATGCGCTCAGGCGCATGGCCACCAATCTCCGCGCCGCAGGAGTGGAGCTTCAGTTCAGCCGCAACGATGTGCAGGGCAGGCGCGTGATCTCCCGTCGTCGCTGCTGCGCATGGTCAGAAAACGTCGTCAGTTGCTGTCAGTAGCCGTCAGTGATCCGAACGGCCATACACTTTTCTTTTGGCTACTGACGATCACTGACGACAACTGACGGCGTTTTTCCACAGGCAGCGACGAAACGGATAGACTTGTGGGCGTCCATGAGCTGGAGCTGTCCTGTCGGAAAAGGTGTTCCGCCGCGATAACAGGACCTTCGGGATGAACGCGCGAATGCTCGAGGGGTCACCGGCTGCTCGCGGTCGAGAATCGGCGAGCGCAGGCGCTCAAGGGATCGGCCGATCCAGCTTTTGCCGGGAGTCCAGCCCAGCGGAGTACGAGGGTGGCTCGAAAGCGACTGCGGCAGCGCGTGGGCTGATTCCATTCGTCGGGCGCGAAGACGAATTGCTCCTGTTGATCAATCGATGATCTCAAGACGGCATGGGTGCTGCTCGACCAACATGTCGCGTAGCGGAGCCGGCTAGATCGCGGCGTCAGCGCGAAGCGCGCGGATCCTCCGAACGCGATGCGAGGGTGGCCAAACGCGATGCTCCAGTCCTCCCGGATCGGCGCCGCAGCACGCCGATCAGATTGCTCACAATGGCCGCCAGCGCGATGATTGCGATGATCGCGATCACCACCAACGCGAAGCCCGCATAGAGCTGCATCGCTGAGGCCATTTCCTGCAAACTAACAGTGAAGAGAGCGTCGTGATGAGTGCGAGCATGCAGGCCAGCCGACGGCGCGATCTTCCAAAACTCTAATGGTTTCCTCGCTTTTGGAATCTCCAGCAGCCACAGTCTGATCATTCACCTCTGTTTTGCACTCCTTTCGCTTCAAATGCTTGTCTGAACCCGTTGGCTAGCAAACCAAAGGCGGTTGCGTCTGGGATTATCCACTGTAACACTACAACGCGTGGCTAGTGCTCTCACAAAGCCTTTAAAGCGCCGCAATCGCAGTTCAAAGCAGCACGCTTCTACGTCCCCGAACTTGACAGCTTACGTTTCTTCGCGTTTTTCGGAGTATTCCTCTGTCATCTTACTCACGAGATGGGATACGGAGACGTGCTGTCCAACATCGGCGGCTTTGGGGTGGACCTCTTTTTCACGCTCAGTGCTTATCTAATCACCGAACTGCTCATGCGCGAGAAGGAGCGGTTCGGGCGGCTGGATGTGCGCGCGTTCTACGTCCGGCGCATCCTGAGAATCTGGCCGCTCTACTTCGGATTCCTCGCCGCCTATTTCGTCGCTTCCGGAATCTTTCCGGTTCTTCAGATCGATTGGCTGTACTTCGCTTTTTTCTCGGTGTTCCTCGGGAATTTCGCCCTCGCGACGATCGGGTTGGCGCCCGGCCTGGCAATAGTCCCGCTGTGGAGTGTTTGTGTCGAGGAGCAGTTCTATATCACCTGGCCATTGATCGCGCGATATCTGTCACGCCGCGGAGTAGCCATCGCAGGCGCACTAATCTGGCTGCTGTCGATTTTCAGCCGATGGCTGATGATCCGTGAAGGATTCTCAGCTCACTTGATCGAGATCGGCACGCTTTGCCGGCTCGACCCGATCGCCTGCGGCATGCTGCTATCGTCGTTTCTCGGCGGGTCTTCCGAGCCGAAACTAAGAATCTCGCGTCGATTTCTCACTCTCATCGGTGTCGATCTGTGGGCGTTCGCCGGCCTTTGTCTCTATCACTCGAATACTCCGACCCCAATTGATCTGATAGTCGCCTTTGCCGCCGTCGCGCTCGGATGCGGCGCATTTACGCTTGCGGCGATTGGCGCGGGCGCCTGGATGTACAATCGGCGGCTTATTTATCTCGGCCGGATTTCATACGGACTCTACGTTTATCATGGGGCGGCCATCTTGATGACCCTGGCTATTTTCGCCTCGGCACCCGGATGGCTCCGATGGCTAGCTGGCCCGCCGTTAAGCCTCGGCGCGACGATCGCGATTTCCGCTATTTCCTATCGATGGTTTGAGACGCCTTTCCTGCGGCTCAAGACCCGCTACCAACACATCCGTTCCGCGTTGCCGGCTGTCGCCTAGCCGCCCACGCCAAGTCGCGACGTCCGTTAGGCTCAGGATATCTGATGCTTGCTCAGCGGAGCTCGCGCACACGCTTGCCGGTCGCCGCGAATATCGCATTGCACAGCGCCGGCACAAACGGCGGAACCCCGGGCTCTCCGATCCCTGGCGGCGGAGCGTCGCTGTCGACCAGGTAGACGTCGGTGCGTTGCGGTGCCTCGGGCATGCGGGCAACAGGGTAATCGTAAAAATTCGACTGATCGATCGCGCCGTTGGTCGCCGTGATTTCGCGCTGCGCGCGAGGCTCGTGCCGAATACCGCTGCGCCTTCGAACTGGGCGCGGGCGATTTCCGGATTGGTGATCAGTCCGGCATCGACCGCCGTATGCACGTGCGGGATTTGAGCTTGCCCCGGTTGTCGACCTCGACCTCGACCACCGTCGCCACGTAAGTGAGGAAGCTGCGATGCACCGCGATGCCCATCCCGGTTCCATTGCCCATCTTGCGTTTGCCCCAGCCCGCCTTCTCGGCGGCTATCTGGAGCACGCGGCCATAAACGGCCGGTATCGATCGGATAGGCGGTATATGACGCGTTGTAATTCGGATAGTCAATGCCCTTGAGGTCAACAATCCGCGAGGGTCCAATCAACTCCCGCGCGGGAGCATGGTCGATCTTACCAGCGACTCGGTCTTGCCACGCGGAACGCCACACGAATTTCGCGCGCGTGCGTTATGGAAACGTCTGGGGCTGCAGGCGGCCTTGTATCGGCACGCCCTCAAGGTGCGCAGCCGCCGAGTCTGCGCGCGCGAACATCAATACCCTTGGATCGCGATAAATGAGCTTCCAGTCCAGTCGGCGCGCCATCAGTTCGCGCACCGGAGAGGCCGGCGTTATCAGCACGTAGTCGTGCCGATAGGAATCGAGCACCGCCGCTGCGTGCGGACTGTCGAATTTAAAATCGAAATAGTCCCGGATCACCGGCATCGGATAGGCAAAGTCGTAGCGGCCGTCGATGAAAACTTTCGAAGCGGTCGCCATCCGCCAGATGAGATAGTCGCCCCAGCTGAAATCGCACAAGAGGTTTCCTCGGAGCTCGTGCGCCCGCATGAAATCGACCGCGCCCTTGGGGAGTCCGAATTGCACGATCAGGGTGCGCGAAAAGAGCCCGCTTAGCAAAACGATGAGGAGGGCGAGCACGCCCACCAAAATCTCATTGGCGGCCTGACGCGGCTCGACCGCGGCCGGATCGCCGAAGCGCCGCTTCTCGAGCACCAGTGCGGTGTGGCGGCATAGCGGCGCCATCGTCACGATAACGGCCAGCGCCATGTTGCGCACCGAGAGCCACGCGCCAAGCGCCATCAGTGCCGCGAGCGCGACCAGCGCCAAATCATCGCCGCGCGGCCGTATCGCAAAGCACACCGCGAGCGCGAGCGGCAGAGCTATCACGACAGCGTAGTTAACCGCGACCGCCGGCGACTCATGCCACTGCTCTGCCATCTTGAACATCATCGGCTGCCATTCGCTGATGAACGCGCGCGTCAGCGGGTTGCGTATCGCCCGTTCAACTGCGAGCCAGTTGCCGACGCCGTACGGATTGACCAGGGTCGCGACCGCGCAGGCCAGCGTGACGCCGCCCAGGCGGATCGCCTTCCACCAGCCGCGCCCGCCCGCGAGATCCTCGACCCCGCGAACTCCCGCATAGAGCGCCATCGCCGCAAGCCCGGCGGCCACGCCGCCGTGGGTATTGGCCCACAACGCGAAGATCGGCACCGCGAGCCAAATCGATGCGCTGGGCGGACGAAAACTGTCGCGCGCGAGCAGTACCATCAGCGCGCTCAACAGTATGAAGGTGAAGAGCTGCGGCCGAAACTGCATCATCGGAATCAGCGCGACGCCGGCCGTAGTCAGGACCACGAGTTGAATCCGGACTGAGGCGCGCGTCTCGGCTGCCGCGAGCGCCATCATCAGCACGGTCAGCGCCGTCGCCGCGAACTTCATCAGCTTCAGCCCGACGATGCCCAAGGTGTCATAGGCGAGAGCGAGCAGAGTTTCGGCGAGCCATTCAGGGTCGCGCCAGAGATATCCTAGCGCGCTGTAAGAATAGGGATTCCGAACGGGTGCATGCCCGAGCGTGAGCGTGAGTTGGCCGAATCGGATATGACCCCAGAGGTCGGGATCGGCCCATCGGCCGACGTCAGCGACCGCGATGATGAAGACGACGAGCGCCGGTGAATAGCGCAACAGTGAGAGCGCGGCCGGCCGCGCTCGCGGTCCCGCGCGCAGCATCTGCAAACATCTTGTAGGTCAGGCCCAGGGCTTTGAGAAACCCCGAGGCGCGGCTAGGATGATGCCCGAGGCGGGGATGGAAGCGGAGGCGGCGAACAACGGGGGCGGCGCACACGAAACCGCCAGCGCCGCGCGGCCGGCCGCGCCGCGTCCGTACAACGGCCACAGAAAGAAATCAGGTCCGGACCGTCCTTCGATCGGGATGCCCTTGTGTTGTGCGGCCGGCGTGTTCGCGCAGGCGAAAAGAGCCGCAACTTTATCCCGATAACGATTCGCCATCCCGGCTGCGCCATCATGAAGCCGTATGCCGGCGAGGCAACTCTCAGAAGCACGAAGTCGTGCGGGTAGGCGGCGAGGACCGCGGCAGCGCGCGGGCGCACAAGGAAGAAGTCCAGATAATCGGCGAGCACCGCCTGCGGATAGACCATGTCGTAGCGTTCAAGTAACCAAACCACACATACATAGCCGCAGAGATGAATAGGAGCACGGCAAGACCGGACGCACCGCGCTTCCGATTGCCGGAAACAACAGCCATGAAAATGAGGTATTGAGAGCGATGCGTTGTGCCACTGGTTGGCTGTAAGCCGTTTTCCAGAATAGGCAGCAGGTAGGCAGCGCCTAAAAAAACGCGCGGTGTGGGTCTGAAGGAAATAGCCGGCGGAAACGACGTATGCACAGTCGGCGGCGATCGCTCACCGATCACATCGTGAGCTAGAGACCCGGAGAATCGGTGAAGCCTTCCTCCCCTGGCGCTTCGGGCGCGGTGTTTGAGCGGGGGCGGCGAGCTTTTCGACGTCATCCCCGGCCAGGTTTTCGATCGCCACGCCTGACGCGCGCGAGAGCCTGAGCGCGTCGATCAGGCGCTCCACGCGCCGCTCGTTAATCCAATCGTAGATGGTCTGGCGCGATACCCCGCAGATGGTCGCTGCCGGACCCGGTCCACCTGCCAGCCTGACCGCCGCGGCCACGAGATTAGGTTTGCTTACGCGCTCGCTAGCGCGGCTTGCGCGCTCCGTACACCGCGAACGACTTACCTTTCCACAGCAGCTCATGGCCGTCGAGTAGACGCGGAATGTCGGGGTACCATATCAACATGTTGCTGAAGCCGGAGCTGATCACCACGGCAATCCGCTGTGCGCCATCCATCTGCCGGGTCAGCCGCGCGAGCTGGTCCGGCATCAACTCTCCCGGAGTGAAGTGGTTGGCGAACTGGATATCGGGCCACCAAACCAGCATGTTGCCGAAGCCGGAGCTTACCACCACGACGATCCGCTGCGCGCCATCTATCTGAAGCATCAGCCGCGCGAGCTGGTCCGGCATCAACTCTCCCGGAGTGAAATGGTTGCGAAGGCGGCTCGAATTGGGCCGAGAGCAGCGGCCCGCATCCCATCGCGGTCAGCAGCAGCGCACGATGGCCGTCGATCGCACGTTGCACCTGTTCCCACTCCTGCACTTCCTCGGACGACGCCCACATCCCGGCCGTAACCGGACTCGGCGCCGTGGTGCGCCACTGGCCGGCGATTTGCGCGAAATGAGAGACGTTGCCCAGCAGCGCCATCACGGCAAGCAGCCCCGCGAGTCGCGCCGATTGCGGATCCCGGATGCTGGTCGCGGCGACGCCCATCACCAGGATGTAGCAGTAGTAGCGCCAGCTCACCTCCGAGCCGAAAAAGACCGTGACGAATGTGACGTGAAGTATGGCGCAGGTCAGGATGAACTCATCGGCAGCGCGGAAAATGTCGCGCCCGCGCCGTGCCGATAGCAATCTGCGTCCCGCCCGCAGTCCCGCGACGATCAGCCACAAAGTCGCGGCAATCCAGAAGCCGACTACCGAAAAGAGATAATAGGGCAGCCCCAGACGTGGCTGATACCAGAAATCGCGCCCGACGCCGTGAAAGAAACCCGACGCCTGGTTACGATGCGCCGCCATCCCGGCCAGCGGCAGGATAGTCTTTGCCAGCGCGAGCGGCCCATAGACGGCGGACAGGATGACTATCAGGAGAGCGCCGGTGATCGCGGCCGGCGTGACCGTGCGTGATACGTTCGCCTCGATCGCCGAACGCGTTGGCGTCGAAGCCGAGATCGGTAGGCAGCCGGAATATCGCGTAGGCGAGCGTCTCCACACCGAACAAACAGCCGAGCCACCACGCACTGCGGCTGCTCGGCCGCGACCATAGCGCGTCGCCGAACAGCGGGTCCTTGCGTGCCGGCGAAGATTCCGGCCCCGGCGCGCTAGCCAATCGCCCGAGTCTCGCGCAGACGGGCGAGCTCCTCGACGGTGAAGCCGCGCGCCGTCAGGACCTCGGTCGTATGCTCGCCGAGCAGCGGCGGGCGCGTCACGTGGCCCGGCGTCTCGGAGAGTTTCACCCCCAGCCCGGTCGTCATGATCTCGCCGCGCACTGGATGGGGCAGGCGCAGGAGCATCTGGCGCGCCGCTATCTGCGGATGATTGAACATCTCCTCGATAGTCAGGATCGGACCGGAGGGGATGCCCGCGCGATTGAGCAGGTCGATCCAGTGCGCCGCGGTATTGGAGGCGAGCGCGAGGTTGATCTCGGCGGTCAGCGCCGCGCGATGCTTTATCCGATCGCCCAGCGAGGAGAAGCGCGGGTCGTCCTTGAGCTCGGGCCGTCCGATCGCATCGGCCAGCGCGTGCCACATCGTCTCGTTGCCGCAAGCGATATTGAAAGGCCGGTCGGAAGCCGCGTGGACGCCGTGCGGTGCCGCGAGCGGGTGATGGTTGCCGGCGGGTCCGGGAGTGCGTCCGGTGTCAAAATAGATGCCCGCCGACCAGCTGAGTACGCTGACGATCGCTTCGAGGATCGAAGTCTCGACCCGCTGGCCGATGCCGCTGCGATGGCGCGCCTGGAGCGCGAGCAGAATACCCTGCGCGGCGAAGATCCCGCCCAGCAGATCGCAGATCGCAATCCCGACCCGCATCGGGCCGCTCTCCTCGGTGCCCGTCACGCTCATCAGTCCTGAGAAGCCTTGCGCGATCTGGTCGAACCCCGGCGTATCGCGCATCGGACCGCTCGCGCCGAAGCCGGAGATCGAGCATCCGATGATGCGCGGGTTGCGCGAAGCGAGCGTTTCGTAGCCGAGGCCCATCGCTTCCGTCACGCCGGGACGGAAGTTGTCGATCACAACGTCGGCCTGGTCGGCGAGACGCAGCATCACGTCGCGCCCGGCCGGCTGCCTGAGATCGATCTGCACGCTTTTCTTGGAGCGGTTGGTGCTCATGAAAAAGTAGCTGTCCTTGCCGGTGTAGCCGCCCATCTCGGCGCGCGCGCCCTTGACCGGCTCGATCTTGATGACCTCGGCTCCATAGTCACCGAGAATCTGTGTGCAAAACGGCCCCGCCAGGTAGCGGGTGAGATCGACGACCGTGATTCCGGCAAGCGGGGCAACGTCCGGCATCGCGCCTGGCACCTCCTCACGACAAACAGGGCGACAATATCGCGGGGCAACAATATCGCGGGGAAACAATATCGGATGACGTGGCAGGACGAAAAGGAGCAGACTTTTGTATCGCCCAAGGGCGCTGCGCGCGACGGATGACAGCGGGGCGGCGCGGGTGTTAGCATTGGGGCATCTCGATCCACGGAGGGCGCTATCGTGGCGGTGATGCGCATCGGACACGTTTCGGTTCGAGTAACGGACATCGAAAAAGCCCGCGACCATTACTCCAACGTGATCGGGCTCATCGAAACCCATCGCGAGAGCGGCGGGACGACTTACTACAAGGCCTGGGACGAATGGGATCGTTACAGCGTGGTCCTCACGCCCTCCGACCACTCGGGCGCCAACTATATCGCGTACAAGGTCGAGCGGGACTCCGAACTCGACACGTTTGGCGACGCAATTGCGAAACGCGGCATCGAGGTCGAGCAGCTAAAGGCCGGCGCGATCCCGTTCGTGGGCCGCGCGATCCGCTTCACGCTCCCGAGCAGTCATCGGATGGTTCTCTTCGCGGAGAAGGAGGCGGTGGGCAGAAGCGTGGGCGCGATCAACCCCGACCCGTGGCCGGACGACGTCAAGGGCGCGGGCGCGATGCATCTGGACCACTGCCTCCTGATGGCCGAGATCGAGCCGTCCCAGGGCATCAACCGCGTTGCCGACACCTGCCGCTTCTTTACCGAAGTGCTTAATTTCCAACTGACCGAGCAGGTGATGGTTGGTCCGGGCAACAGCATCCAGGCCGCCGCGTTCCTCTCCTGCACGAGCAAGCCGCACGACATCGCGTTCGTTGGCGGTCCGCGTCCGGGCTTTCATCACTTCGCCTTTTATCTGGATAACTGGAACGACGTCCTGCGCGCGGCCGACGTGTTGTCCAAGAATCGGGTCAAGATCGACATCGGTCCGACCCGCCACGGCATCACGCGCGGCGCGACGATCTACTTCTTCGACCCCGCGGGTAATCGCAACGAGACCTTCGCCGGGCTGGGCTACTTCGTTACCCGCGACATGCCGACCATCACCTGGACCGAGGAGCACCTGGGCGCGGCGATTTTCTATCACGGACGCGAGCTAAACCCCGACTTCACCAACGTCTATACCGAGGCGACCTGAGCGCATCTTCGCCAAACTTTCGTGCCGTCTTCTGTTCGGCCACCCAGTCGCGTGGAACCTGCGGGACGGTTCGGAGGTTTGTTACTGGCGAGGACCGTATGAGAAAGTCCGCGCCCGTGCACTTGAGGTTGATCGCCGTGATTGGCGCGCTCGCGCTCGCTCTGGGAGCCGGCAACCTCTTCGCGGGCGAGCGTACGGGATTCTGGCAACCCAGGGCGGCGTCCGAAGATACTCCGGTGGTGCTCGAGCTGTTTACCTCCGAGGGATGTTCGAGCTGCCCGCCCGCCGACGAACTGCTGAGCAGGATCGGCGCGTTAACTCCCGGCGTAATACCGCTCGCCTACCACGTCGATTATTGGGACAGCCTGGGATGGTCCGATCCGTTTTCGTCGAGCCAATGGACGATGCGCCAG
This sequence comes from uncultured delta proteobacterium, assembly GCA_963771325.1. GTDB lineage: Bacteria > Desulfobacterota > Binatia > Binatales > Binataceae > JAKAVN01. Next base: position 10,306 of record CAVYTJ010000017.1, read on the forward strand.
GTCGAGTACGTTCGCGCGATGCAACTGAGCGGCTCGTATACGCCGCAAATCGTCATAAACGGCAGATGGCAATGCGTCGGGTCCGACCCCAACCTTCTCACGCGCGCGATCGCGACCGCTCGTGCGACGCCGCCGCCGGGCGTGGTCACGGTGCGCGCGATGCCGCCGGCCGCGGGCTCGCACAAGCTCAACGTCAGTGTGAGCGCGCACATCATGCGCACGGCCGGGGATAAGTCGCTGATCGTGGTGGTCGCGATCTACGAGAACGGCCTGATGGCCAAGATCGACGGGGGCGAAAACAGTGGCCATCGGATCAGGTACGACTACACGGTGAGAAAAATAATTCCCGCGTTCGAACTGCGCCCGGCGGCCGGCTCCGCGCTGGAGAACGAACTCAGCGTCGACCTCGATCCGTCATGGAAACTCGACCATCTGGGCGTGGCGGCATTCATCCAGGACGAGACTTCGCTGGCGATCGACGGCGGCGCCGCGCAATACCCGATCGTCAAAACCAAAAACTGATCGCCTGACCGCCGGCCGCGGCGCGCGCCGCTATTCGACCGTCACCGACTTGGCGAGGTTGCGCGGCTGGTCGACGTCGGTGCCGCGATAGACCGCGATATGGTACGCGAGGAGCTGCAGCGGCACGGTCGTGAGCACCGGCATCAGCATCCGATGCGTCGTGGGAACCTCGATTATCTCCCACGCGACCTCCTCGAGCTCGGGCGTGGGATGGTCGGTCACGGCAATGATACGGCCGTTGCGCGATTCGACCTCGCGCAGGTTCGACAGCGTCTTCTCGTAAACGCTGTCGAACGGGATGATCACCACCACCGGCATCTCCTCGTCGATGAGCGCGATCGGCCCGTGCTTCATCTCACCCGCCGAGTAGCCCTCGGCATGGATGTAGGAAATCTCCTTGAGCTTGAGCGCGCCCTCCAGCGCGACCGGGTAGTTGATGCCGCGGCCGAGATAGAGGAAGTCGCGCGCCTTGCCGTACTTGCGCGCCACGCGCTCGATCTGGCGCTCGCGCTTTTCCAGCACTTCCTTGATTTGCGCCGGGATCGCGAAGGCCGGCTGGAGCATCGCGTTGACTTCGCGTTCGCTGAGCCTGCCCAGGCGCGCGGCGAGATGGATCGCGAACAGGTAGAAGGCCTCGATTTGGGTCAGGAAGCACTTGGTGGTGGTGACGCTTATTTCGGGACCGCAGCGGGTGTAGAGCTGCGCGTCGGCCTTGCGCGCGATCGAGGAATCGACGGTATTGGTGATGGCGAGCAGATGGCATCCGCGCTGGCGCCCTTCCTCCAGCGCGGCCAGAGTGTCGGCGGTCTCGCCCGACTGCGACACCGCGATCATCATGGTGCGCGCGTCGATCGGCGGCTGGCGGTAGCGGAACTCGGCCGAATAATCGACTTCGGCCGGCACGCCGCACAGCTCCTCGATCATGAATTTGCCGATGAGCGAGGCGATCCAAGAGGCGCCCGCGCTGACCATCACGATTCGCCCGATCGCCTCCGGCCCGGCCGCCGGCAACAGCTCGCCCTCGAAGCGCACCGCGCTGGAGCTGGCCGCCGCGCGTCCGCTCAGCGTGTCGATCCAGGCCTGCGGCTGCTCGGCGATCTCCTTGCGCAAGTAATGCTGGAAGCCGCCCTTGGTCGCGGCCACCGCGTCCCATTCGATAAGCCGCGGCGCGCGTTCGATCGCCGCGCCGTCGAAAGTCATCAGGCGCACACCGTGCGCGGTGAGTTCGGCCAGTTCGCCGTCCTCGAGCACAAGAGTGCGGCGCGTATGGCCGAGGATCGCCGGGATGTCGGAGGCGACGAAGTTTTCGCTGTCGCCCAGCCCGAGCACCAGCGGCGTCGCGGTCTTCGCGGCGACCAGCTTGTCGGGCTCGGTCTCGGAGAGCACCACGATCGAGAACGATCCGCGCAATTCGAGCACGGTCTGGCGCACCGCCTCGGTCAACCCCAGGCCGGCGCGCACTCGTTCCTCGATGAGATGCGAGATCAGTTCGGTGTCGGTCTCGGAGCTCAGCTTGTGCCCGCGCCCGGTCAGCGCGGCGCGCAATTCGACGTAGTTCTCGACGATGCCGTTATGGATTACCGCGACCGGACCGGCCTTGTGCGGATGGGCGTTGCCTTCCGAAGGGCGGCCGTGCGTGGCCCATCGCGTGTGGCCGATTCCGATCGATCCCTTAAGCGGTGCGCCGTCGAGCGCGCGGCGGAGATTCTCGAGCTTGCCGACCGCGCGGCGGATTTCCATCCCGGCACCATTGATCGTCGCGACGCCGGCCGAGTCGTAGCCGCGATACTCCAGCCGCGCGAGCGCGCCGAGCAAAATCGGGACCGCCTCGGACGGGCCCACGTATCCGATTATTCCGCACATCGAAATTTCACCTTTCCCAGCCCACCCTTAAGTTTGCCGGTCCGGGCGAAGCGGCGCCAGCGCTAATCCGAGCCCTTCCCGTCGGCGCGATCGCCGTGGCGGCGGCGCCACTCGGCCGTCCATCCCGGCTTGATCTTCTGCGGATGATGCGAAACGCAGAGCGCGCCGTCGGGGACCTCGCGCAAAATCGTGGTGCCCGAGGCGACGTAGACGTCGTCGCCTACCTTGACCGGCGCGACCAATTGCGTGTCGCATCCGATCATACAGCGGCTGCCGATCCGCGTGAGGTGCTTGTCGTAACCGTCATAGTTGACCGTGATCACGCCGCATCCGATGTTAGTCTCGCGGCCGATCTCGGTGTCGCCCAGGTAGCTCAGATGGCTCGCCTTGGTGCCCTCGCCGAGCCGCGCCTTCTTGGTCTCGACGAAATTGCCGATCCGGTTGTGGCCCTCGAGCTCGGTGCCGGCGCGCAGGTTGGCGAAGGGCCCGATTTCGCAATGCGGCCCGATACAGCATTCCTCGGCGCGCACGCCAAGCTTCAGATGGCATCCGTCGCCGATCTCGACCTCGCGCAGATATGCCGTGCCCTCGATCCGCACGCCTTCGCCGACTTTGCTGCGGCCGAGAATCTGTACGTTGGGGCCGATTGTCGAGTCGCGCCCGATTTCGACCTGCTCGCCGATATACGCGGTCGCGGGATCGACGATCGTCACCCCCGCCTCCATCAACTTGCGATTAACCGCCGCCCTTAACTCGGCTTCCATCTCTGCCAGCTCCTTGAGTGAATTTATTCCGGCGAACTCGGCCGCGTCGGGCGCGCACCAGGCCTGCACGGCAAGGCCGCCGCGCCGCGCGATCGCCACCAGGTCGGTAAGATAGTATTCGCCCTGCGCATTATTGGGGCGCAATTCCTTAAGCGCCGCGCGCAACACGGCCGCGCGCGCGAGGTAGACCCCGGTGTTGACTTCGCGGATCGCAAGCTCGGCGGGCGACGCGTCGCGCGCCTCCACGATCGCCGCAACCGCGCCCGCGTGGTCGCGCACTACGCGCCCATACGCGCCCGCACCGTCGAGCGTCGCGCTGATGAACGATACGTCCGCGCCCGCGCGGCGATGCTCGGTGATGAATGCCTGTAGCGTCGCCGGCCGGACCATCGGCATGTCGCCGTAGAGGATCAGCACGTCGCCGTCGAAGTCCGGCGCGAAAGCTTCCAGGCCGCATCGGGCCGCGTCACCCGTGCCGCGCTGCGCGGGCTGGTGCGCGACGTCGACACGCACGCCCGGCACGCAGGCGCGCGCGGCGGCCGCGACCTCGTCGCCCTGATGGCCGACCACCACGACCAGCGGCGCGGGCGCAAGCGACGCGAGCGATCGTATGACGCGCGCGATCATCGGCTCGCCGCCAAGCTCGTGCAGCACCTTGGCGCGCGCCGAGCGCATCCGCGTGCCAAGCCCGGCGGCCAGGACGATCGCCCCCGACGCCGTTGTCATGGTGTTTTCTTCTTGAACAGCGCGTCGAGCCGCTCGCGCGCGGCGCGCTCCGGCGACGGCCGGGACGATGCCGGCTGAGACGATGCGGCAGCGGCGGCGGCGTTAGGCGCGAAGTACTCGCAGAAATTCGACCGCTCTTTGTCCACCACCCGCTCCGCCATCGTCTCGCGGCACTGATTGTTATAGGCGGGGTCGTAAAGCGAGCAATTGCGGCATACGTGGAGGGCCCGATCGCATTGCGCACAATGCGCGTGGAACCCGACGCGCTCGATCGTCTCGACCCGATGGCCGCATTTCCAGCAGTTCATCGCCAGCAATTCACATCCAGCAATTCACAATAAAGACGCGGGCTCCACTGACGCGCGACGCCGACAAGGGCGCTGGCGGCGGGTCGCCCGAACGATTTTTGGTGTATTTTTGCCTATGCTTTTGCGCGTTGCGCCCGCTTGATAGCATAGCGTTTGGGTTAGACCCGAGTCGATGCAGGCGGAAATAGAGTCATTCGCGGCGGCGCTGGGCAAGGCCTCGCGCGCGGCCGACAATACGGTATCGAACTATCGCCGGGACTTGTGCGATTTTCGCCGCTTCCTGCTCGAACGCGGGGCCGCGCTCGCCTCGGCGGGCGATGAAGTCGAGCCCGAGGCGATAACCACCGATCATATCCGCGGCTATCTTTCCGAAGCGATGAAGACGCTCAGCCGCGCCACCGTGCAGCGCCGCCTATTCGCGATCAAGGCCTTCTTTCGCTGGCGCGAAACGATGGTCACGCCGGCGAGTGCGGCTGTGGCGAGCCCGGCGCGCGCGCTGCGCTCGCCGCGCGCCCAGCGCCGCCTGCCCGCGATCTTGCCCGAGGACGACGTGCGCCGGCTGATCGAGGCCGATAGCGAGGACGGGGGGCCGGCCGCTCTGCGCGACCGCGCGATCCTTGAGACGCTCTACTCCTCGGGGCTGCGCGTGAGCGAATTGGTCGGCCTTAACTGGCGCGACGTCGACGACGAGGTCGGGATGGTGCTGGTGCGCTCGGGCAAGGGCAACAAGGATCGGATGGTGCCGATCGGCGAACCGGCGCTCGACGCGCTCAAAGCGTGGCGGCGCGCGATGCCCAAGGCGTGGGAACTCGACGGCCCGGTGATTACCAACCTGCGCGGCGGGCGGCTGACGACGCGCGCGGTCGAAAATATCCTCGCCCAGCGTATCGTGGCGGCGGGATTGGGATCGTCGATCACCCCGCACGGGCTGCGCCACTGCTTCGCCACCCACATGCTCAACGCCGGTGCCGATCTGCGCTCGATCCAGGAGATGCTCGGCCATGCGAGCCTCGCCACCACGCAGCGTTACACTCACGTCAGCGTCAACCATCTCAAAGAGGTCTACCGCCGTGCCCATCCGCGCGCCTGAGGGCGACACCGTCATCCGCGGCACGACCATCCTGTGCGTGCGCAACGCCGGCCACGTGGTGGTCGCGGGCGACGGCCAGGTCAGCGTCGGCCAGACCATCATGAAGCACGGGGCGCGCAAGGTCCGCCGCTTGCACGACGACAAGGTGCTGTCGGGCTTCGCCGGCTCGACCGCCGACGCTCTGACGCTGTTCGAGAAATTCGAGGGCAAGCTGCAGGAGTTCAACGGAAACCTGCGCCGGGCCGCGGTCGAGATGGCCAAGGACTGGCGCACCGACCGCGTGCTGCGCCGCCTGGAGGCGATGCTGATCGTGGCCGACCGCGAAAGCTCGCTCTTGATCTCGGGGCTGGGCGACGTGATCGAGCCGGACGACGGGATCCTGGCGATCGGGTCGGGCGGCAATTACGCGCTGGCGGCGGCGCGCGCGCTGGTGCGTCATGCTCCAACGATGAGCGCGCGCCAGATCGCGGAGAGCGCGATGCAGGTCGCGGCGGAGATCTGCGTATACACCAACGATCGGTTTATAATCGAGGAATTGTAGAGAGCCGGCGCCGCCGGCGCGCGCCCGTCGGAGAAGGGCGCGCGGAGAAGGCGGGGCTACTAGCTGAAGGAATGATGGCAAGTCCGCACGTAATGACTCCGCGCGAGATCGTCTCGGAGCTCGACCGCTATATAGTGGGACAGCACGACGCCAAGCGCGCCGTGGCGATCGCGCTGCGCAATCGATGGCGCCGGCAAAACGTCGCGCCCGAATTGCGCGACGAAATCGCGCCCAAGAATATCCTGATGATCGGTCCGACCGGCGTCGGCAAGACCGAGATCGCGCGCCGCCTCGCGCGCCTGGCGCAAGCGCCATTCGTCAAGGTCGAGGCCTCGCGCTATACCGAGGTCGGCTACGTCGGCCGCGACGTCGAATCGATGATCCGCGACCTGGCCGAAATCGCGGTCAAGATGGTGCGCGAGGAGGAACGCGCGCGGGTCGCGATCCAGGCTCGCGACGCCGCCGAAGAGCGCCTGCTCGATATCCTCTATCCGCCGCCCGCCAAGGTCCGCCGCGCGGTCGGAATCGCGCCCGACGCCGACGCGGTGGGCGATTCGCACGCCGATACGCGCGAGAAGCTGCGCAAGTTGCTGCGCCAGGGCCATCTGGACGATCGCGAGGTCGAAGTCGAAATCAGCGCGCAGTCGACCCCGATGGTCGAGGTGCTCGCGCCGCAAGGCATGGAAGAGATGGGCGCGAACATGCGCGAGCTGCTGGGCCAGTTCATGCCCAAGAAGTCCAAGCGGCAGAAGGTCAAGGTGCCGCAGGCGCTCGAGCTGCTCACCCAGGAGGAAGCCGCGCGGCTGGTCGACATGGAGAAGGTCGCACACGAGGCGATCAATCGCGCGGAGCAATCGGGGATCGTCTTTATCGACGAGATCGACAAGATTGCCGGCCGCGAGTCCGCTCACGGCCCCGACGTCTCGCGCGAGGGCGTGCAGCGTGACCTACTGCCGATCGTCGAGGGCTCGACCGTCAACACCAAGTACGGCGCGGTGCGCACCGACCATATCCTGTTCGTCGCCTCGGGTGCGTTTCATACCTCCAAGCCCTCCGACCTGATTCCCGAGTTCCAGGGCCGCTTTCCGATTCGCGTGGAGCTGCGCGCGCTCACGCGCGAGGACTTCATCCGTATCCTGACCGAGCCCGAGAACGCGCTGACCCGCCAGTACGTCGCGCTGATGGAGACCGAGAACGTGCATCTGACGTTCACCGGCGACGCGGTCGCGGCGCTGGCGGAGATCGCGGCCGAGGTAAACTCGCGCTCGGAAAATATCGGCGCGCGCCGGCTCCATACGGTGCTCGAACGCCTGCTCGAGGAGCTGTCGTTCAGCGCGCCCGAGCTGACCGAACGCACCGTCACGGTCGATAGCGAGTACGTTCATCGGCGGCTCGACCCGATCGTCAAAAACGAGGATCTGTCGCGCTACATTTTGTAGCGGCCTCGTTAGCCCTATTTAAGATAACGGCCCTGGCCAAGGCGCAGGCCGCGTGACGATGCGCCCCGCCCCAGTGCGGGAGGACGCGCGTGCCCGGCCGCTTACGGCGGCGGAGAGAGAGACGGTGCAGGATCCGAACACAATTGCGTCGGTACTGGTCGAGGCGCTCCCCTATATCCAGCGCTTTCACGGCAAGACCTTCGTCATCAAATACGGCGGTCACGCGATGGAGGCGGCTGACTTGCGCGAGAGCTTCGCCGAGGACGTGGTGCTGCTGAAGGCGGTCGGGATGAATCCGGTGGTGGTGCATGGCGGCGGCCCGCAAATCAACCAGCTCATCGAGCGCTTGGGGCTCAAGTCGAGCTTCGTGCGCGGGATGCGGGTGACCGACGCGCCGACGATGGAAGCGGTCGAGATGGTGCTGCAGCGGCTAAACAAGGACATCGTCGCGCTGCTCTCGCGCCACGGTTGCCGGGCGGTGGGGCTCTCGGGCAAGGACGGCGACCTGATCGTCGCGCGCAAGCTCGAAATGACGCTCAACGACGAAGCCGGCGTGCCGTCCAAGGTCGATATCGGACTGGTCGGCGAAGTCGCAGAGGTGAATCCGCAGGTGCTGCGCACACTGGAGACCGCCGGCTTCATCCCCGTGATCGCGCCCGTCGGCCATGGACGCGACGGCCTGACCTACAATATCAACGCCGACGTCGCCGCCGGCGACCTCGCGGCCGCGCTCGGCGCCGAAAAGCTCATATTGCTGACCGACGTCGAAGGCGTGAAGGGCAAGGACGGCAAGCTCATCCCGACACTCACCGTCGCCGAGGCAAAAAAACTGATCGCGGCAGGCGCGATTAGCGACGGGATGATCCCGAAGGTCGAGTGCTGTGTCGCGGCGCTCAATGGAGGCGTCGGCAAGACCCACGTGGTCGACGGACGCACGCGCCACGCAATCCTGCTTGAGATTTTCACCGAAGCGGGCGTGGGCACCGAGGTTGTAGCAGGCAGCTAGGGCGAGCATTCCGCGCCGTCCTGTGGCATACAGCTTAGACGGCCCGCCGGGCCCCGCGTCCGCGATCGAGAGCGCGCGGGTGGATGCGGCGTGGTCCGGTTGCCAGAGAGCCCGAAGATCCAGGGGGATCCAGGAAGGACAACGATGAATAACGCTGAAATCGTCGACCTCGCCCATCAAAATCTCATCAACACCTACGGCTGCGTGCCGCTCGCCTTCGTGCGCGGCACCGGCGCCTATCTCTATGACGCCGACGGTAACCGCTATCTGGATTTTTTCTGCGGCCTCGCCGTGACTTCGCTGGGGCACGGCCATCCCCGCGTCGTGCGCGCGATCAAGGAACAGGCCGAGAAGCTTACGCACGTCTCCAACGTCTTCCACACCGAGCCGATGGCGCGGCTGGCGGCGCGTCTGTGCGGCCATTTCGGCGACGGGCGGGTGTTCTTCTGCAACTCCGGCGCGGAGGCCAACGAGGCCGCGCTCAAGCTGGCGCGGCGCTGGGGCCACGACCGCGGCGCCGGCCGCTTCGAGGTCGTCTCGACGCTCGGCTCCTTCCATGGCCGCACCTTTGGCACGCTGAGCGCGACCGGCCAGGAAAAATATCACATCGGCTTCCAGCCGCTGGTGCCGGGTTTCCGCATGGTTCCCTATGATGACGTCGAAGCACTGGACAAGGCGGTCCACGACGAAACGATCGCGATTATGCTGGAGCCGATCCAGGGCGAGGGTGGCGTGGTCACGCCGCGCATCGACTATCTCAAGCGCGTGCGCGATCTCTGCGACCGGCGCAAAATTCTGCTCATCCTCGACGAAGTGCAGACCGGGATGGGACGTACGGGCAAGCTTTTCGCCTGGCAGCACGTCGGGGTCAAGCCGGACATCATGACGCTCGCCAAGGCGCTCGGCGGCGGCTTGCCGATCGGCGCGATGATCGCCAAAAGCGAAATTGCCCAGAGCCTCACGCCAGGCAGTCACGGCTCGACCTTCGGCGGCAACCCAGTCTCGTGCGCCGCGGCGCTGGGCGTGCTCGACGCGCTCGAGCACGACGGCGCGATGGAGAACGCGACCAGCGTCGGCGGCTACATGCTCGAGCGCCTGCGCACGTTCGCCAAGGGCTGCGCGCGGGTTTCCGAAGTGCGCGGCCTGGGCATGATGATCGGTATCGTGCTGCACGGCGAGGCCAAGAGCGCCGCCGACGCCTGCCTGCGCGAGCGGCTGCTGGTCAACGCCACGGCCGAGAACGTGCTGCGGCTTTTGCCGCCGCTCACGCTGACGCGCGACGAGGCCGACGCCGGGCTCAAGATAATCGAGCGCGCGCTTTCCGCCGCGCCGGCGGCCGCCTCAGCCGCTGCACCAACCGCTACACGATGACCAAGGGCGGGGCACAGCGCCGGCCGGCGCATCCTGCGAGTGCGGCGCGCAAACGGCGCCGGCCGGGCGCCAAGCGCGACTTTCTCGACCTGGGCTCGCTCAGCGTCGATGAGCTGGCGCGGCTGCTCGGGCTGGCGGCGCGCCTGAAGGCCGAGTTGCGCGCGGGGCTGGAGCATCCCTACCTGCGCGGCCGCACGCTCGCGATGATCTTTCAGAAGCCCTCGCTGCGCACGCGGATAACCTTCGAGACCGGGATGGCGCAGCTTGGCGGCCACGCCATCTACCTCGCCCCCCAGGATATAGGGATCGGCGAGCGCGAGTCGGTCAAGGACGTGGCGCGCAATCTCTCGCGCTGGGTCGACCTCATCATGATTCGCACGTTCGCCCACGAGATCTGCGTCGAACTGGCTCTGGAAGCCGGCGTGCCGGTTATCAACGGGCTGACCGACCTGCTGCATCCCTGCCAATTGCTGGCCGACCTGCTGACGCTCCGCGAGCGTTTCGGCGATCTGAGCAAGCTGCGCGTCGCCTACGTCGGCGACGGCTTTAACCTCGCGCAAAGCTGGATCGAGGCGGCCGCGCTCGCGCGTTTCGAGTTGCGGCTCGGCTGCCCGCGAGGATATGAACCGCAGCGCGAGTTCGTTGAGCGGATGCGCCACGATAAGTTGGGCATCCTTACGCACGATCCGGTCGAGGCGGTGCGCGGGGCCGACGTCGTATATACCGACACCTGGACCTCGATGGGCCACGAGAAGGAGGCGGCCGAGCGCCGGCGCGACTTCAAGGCCTTCCAGGTCAACCACGAACTGCTCGGCCACGCGCGCCGCGGGGCGGTCGTGATGCACTGTCTGCCGGCCCATCGCGGTGAGGAAATCACCGACGAGGTGCTCGACGGTCCGCGCTCGCTGGTGCTCGATCAGGCTGAAAACCGCCTCCATGCGCAAAAGGCCGTGATGGTCTGGCTGCTGCGTCCGGCGATAATCGGCACCACCGCCGCGCCTGGCAGCGCTTAAGGCGCGGGCGCGAATGCCTTAAGATGTCGGCGTGGCGACCACGGAAATAAAAAAACTGGTGCTCGCGTATTCGGGCGGGCTCGACACCTCGGTCATCTTGCGCTGGGTGCGCGACTTCTACGGCTGCGAAGTGGTGGCGTATTGCGCCGACGTGGGCCAGGCCGAGGAAACCGCCGGGCTCGAGCAGAAGGCGCTCGCGACCGGCGCGAGCAAGCTCTACCTCGAAGACCTGCGCGAGGAGTTCGCGCGCGACTTCGTCTTTCCGATGATGCGCGCCAACGCCGTCTACGAAAGCTACTACCTGCTCGGCACGTCGATCGCGCGCCCGGTGATCGCCAAGCGCCAGGTCGAGATCGCACACGCCGAGAGCGCCGACGCGGTCGGCCACGGAGCGACCGGCAAGGGCAACGACCAGGTACGCTTCGAATTCACCTTCGCCCGCCTCGCGCCGGAGTTGAAAGTGGTTGCCCCGTGGCGCCATCCGCAATGGCCGTTTCGCGGACGCGCCGATATGCTCGCCTACGCCGCCGAGAAAAAAATCCCTGTGCCGGTCACCGCCGAGAAGCCCTACTCGATGGACCGCAACCTGGTCCACGTCAGCTACGAGGGCGGTATCCTCGAAGATCCGTGGCGCGAGCCGTATGACGATATGTTCCGGCTTACCGTTTCGCCGCAAAGCGCACCCGACGCGCCCGAGTACGTCGAGGTCGAATACGCAAGCGGCGATCCGGTGGCGATAAATGGCAAGCGATTTTCTCCGGCCGCGCTGATCGAGCACGCCAACACGATCGCCGGAAAACACGGCGTCGGCCGCGTCGACCTGGTCGAAAACCGCTACGTCGGAATCAAGTCGCGCGGTGTGTACGAGAGCCCGGGCGCGACGATGCTCCTGCACGCGCATCGCGCGGTCGAACAGCTCGCGCTCGACCGGGAGACCCTGCATCTGCGCGACTCACTGGTCCCGCGCTACGCTGAGATGGTGTACAACGGGCAATGGTTCGCGCCCGAGCGCGACGCGATGCAGGCTCTGGTCGATCGCGCGCAGCAGAGCGTAACCGGCGTCGCACGCCTGAAGCTCTTCAAGGGCGGCGTCTCGATCGCCGGGCGCAAGTCACCCAATTCGCTCTACGACCCTTCGCTCGCGAGCTTCGACGAGGCCGGCGGCTACCAGCAGGCCGACGCCGACGGTTTCATCCGGCTCAATTCGATGCGCCTGCGCGCGCTGGCGCGCCTGGGCCCTCCCAAACCCGAGGGCAATCGTTAGACGAGCGGCCGCCATGGGCAAAGTGATCCAATTCAGGCCCTCGCGTCCGACACCGCGGCTGGTGCCGCGTCCGGGCCAGAAATGCCCCAAGTGCAATCATAAGATGGACGTTCACATCACCCATCCCAACGGCGTGACGAGTTGCGCGGCGCGCGGATGCTTCTGCCGCATCGCCGCCCCGCGCTGACCCGCAAGATCTTACGCAAGACCTTAGGATGTCCTTACCCGGGTGAAAAACTCACCCTCAGCTTGTCGCGCGTTCGCCGAGATAGCCAGGCCTTTCGAATATATAGTGAGTAGTATCGCCAACGTCAGTCCGAGCCTGGTGCCGAACGTGGCGCACAATCTGCGAATAGTCACCCTGGTCACCTACGGTAGAATCAATACGGATAGCCGCGGCCGGCCGAACCGTTGGCCGCGAGCAGCCGCCAGGCAAAGCCGACGACGTCCAATGAGGCCGCCGACGGCCGTAGCGCGCCCACGTGAACCGCCAAGAGCCGGTTGAACGTGCGCGGCCGGCAAGACAGCACGCGCAGCGCACGGCGCCGCATAGCAGCGCGGCCACCCAGCCCCAGCATCAGGCGCGACATCAGCCGGGGCATCCTGCCGATTCGCCGATGGGCCGCCTGGTATATCGTGAGGTCGTCTTTCGACAACGCCTCGGCCAGAATCGTCGCCTGCCGGAACGCCAGCGCGAGTCCTTCTCCAGTGATCGCGTCTACCGATCCGGAAGCATCTCCGATCAACGCGAGCCTCCCGCGGATCACGCGGCTTAACCGGGTGGACACCGAGACTGCCCCTCGCGTCGAGCCTATCGGCGTCGCACCGGCAAGCCGCCGGCCAAGTTCGGGAAACAGCACCGTCAAGTCCGCGAAACGCAAGCCGGCCCTGTCGCCGATAAGCGCGATACATATTTCGTTGGGTCCGACCGGCGTTATATAGGCCTGGCAGCGATCGTGCCAATGGACCTCGACGAAGTCGGTCCATGGTGCGACGCGAAAATGCTGGCGCAGCCCGACCCGCATCACGCTGCTCCACACCGGTTCGAGCGCGGCCCATCGCCGTACCCGCGAATTCGTGCCGTCCGCCCCGAGCATCCATCGGCAGCGCACCGTCCGCCCGCCGGCTTCGACGGCGCCGCCGTCAAATGCGCTCACCGGGGTTGCCCATCGCAGTACGACGCCATCCGCCAGCGCGCGCTCGATGAGTAGCTGATGCAGCACCGGACGGCGAATGCCCAGACCATAGCCTTCGGGAAAGCAGGCCTCGGCCGACGATCCATCTTCCACGAAGCGGATACCATGAAAGGGAAAGCCGTGACTGATGGTCGCGGCGACTCCGAGACGGGCGAGCGCCGCCACGCCGTCGGGCATCAGGCCCTCGCCGCACGCCTTGTCGATCGGCGGCTGCGCGCTATCGGCGACGACCACCTCGAAGCCGCGCCGGCGTGCCGCGATAGCCGCGGCGAGTCCAGCGGGTCCGCCGCCGATCACGAAAACGTCGGTTTCACTCGGCAACTCGTCCATCGCCTCACCACCGGACGAGAATCATCTCCGAACAGAACCCCGGACCCATCGCCAGCAATACGCCAAGCGTTCCGGGCGCGGGCCGGTGCTGCATTATCACGTCTTCCAGCACCAGCAGGACCGAAGCCGAAGACAGGTTGCCGCAGCGCCGCAGGCATTCCCACGACCGATCGAGCTCGCCATCGCCGAGTTCCAGCGCGTCCTGAATAGCCTCGAGCACCTTGGGCCCGCCCGTGTGAATTAGCCAGTTGCCGATGTCGGCGCGGGCAAGGCCAAAGCTTTGGAGAAACGCGTCAACGTCGCCCGCGAGATGGCGCTTGATTATTTCGGGCAACCGCGGCGAAAGAACGATACGAAAGCCGTCCTGCGAAATGTTCCAGCCCATCACGTCTTCGGTGTCCGGGTAAAAGACCGACCGGCAGCCCAGAATATGCGGTCCCGCCTGCGTAGATTGCTGGTTGGCCGCTCGCTGCGAACCCGTCACGATCACGGCCGCGGCGCCGTCCCCGAACAGTCCGGTCGAAATCAGGTTGGCGGTCGAGATATCGTCGCGCTGGATAGTCAGCGAACATACCTCAACTGACAACAGCGCGGCGGCATGCCCGGGGTAGGCCAATACATAGTCGGCGGCGCGTGTGAGGCCAAGCGCGCCGCCAACGCAGCCGACGCCGAAAATCGGTGTGCGCTTTATATCAGGCCGCAGCCGCATCAGGTTTATCAGCCGCGCATCAAGCGACGGGCTCGCGACGCCGGTGATCGAAACCACGAACAGCGCGTCGAGGTCTCCGCGCTTGAGGCCGGCGCATTCGAGCGCACCATCGATCGCGCGTGCGCCCAGGTCCTGCGCAACCTGGAGCCACGCGGCGTTGGTCTCGCCCCAGTTCCCAAAGCGCGCATACTGCTCGAGTGGAAAGGCCAGGTGGCGGTACTCGACTCCTGCGCGAGTATGCAGACGGTCCAAAAGTTCGGGCCGCGCCAGGCTTCCGTTCCAATGATGCTTGAGCGCCGCGGTAATGACTTCCTGAGGATAGCGATGCTCCGGGAGTGCGCTCGCCACGCCGGCAATCCTGCCCTGTGATATTCCGCTGTGCGGCGACACTCGATTTAGCTCGCGGCTCATCGAGTGTGTCATGCCCGTAAACAATGTCATGTTGTTGCTAATCCTTGTCGCGCCAGTTAGCGACCAACGGGAACGAGAGTCTCACCGCCGTGGAGTTCACCCGGGGGTGGTTATGACCGACATTGTGGACGCAATAGCCGGAAATAAAATCCAGGATCCGCCGCCCGTCGGTCGTATGGAGTTCGGCGCCCACGCAGTGCGTATACTCGAGGTTCATCTGCAGCACATCGAGCAGTCGCGCCCATTGCGGATTCACGTATTTTTCGTAAAGCGTTTCGCGATCGGCGACGCGCCTTGCTTCCAACATCGGGCTTTTCCTCTCGCAGCTCGCGTTTTTGCCGCTGTTCGTTCCGCATCGAGGCGTTAGCGTCTTGGGGCGATGTGAGGTCGTCGAACAGGCGCCGCCGGGCGAATCAAAATGTAGACACAGGATCCTTTAGCGGGTGGAAGTGCGGACGCTGCGGAGGCGTCATCAGACTTCGCATTCATCCGAAGCATGTCGAAGAGGTATATTTAGTGTAATTTATTTGACGATTGGAAAGTATCACTAAAATCTAACGCTCAGAGGTCTTTGGAATTGAGAGCCATAATCAATATCAATTCTGCTCCGCGCATAAATGGGTGAGATGGTATATCATGTGAAGATGCCACTTGCTGTCATACATCTATGGTGTGCGTTGCCACGACCATCTAAGAAATACGCTTACGGAATTTGTAACACCGAAGCGAGCGAGAAAGGCGCGGCAGGATCGCGCTGTTTCAGAACGCCTGCAATGTCGAGCGTCACGTTCCGTCCTCAGCACGGCAGAACAGCGCGATGCTCAGCCTTTACTGGTTCCCGCGTTAAAGGTTTAAGGTGGTTCTGAGCAAGTTGCTTGCCATCCGATCGGTAGCCCTGCTACAGATTTCTCGCAGGTTACCGACCTCATTTTTCCCAACCCAAATGCCTGTTGGTCCGAAAATTTGAACGCGGTAGGCGAATCCGTACAAAATTCTGAACGTACCTTGAAAGGTAACGGCTCACACTACGAAACGTTTTCGCCGATTTTTAGCGAATCTTGAATCCCGTGCTGGTTTCGTGCCGGGCATCGCATTTGCGTTCGATGTTCGCGGTGAAGAATCCGGGTCGGCGAGAATCTTAATCGTCGGACTCCGGAGGGCGGAACGTTTTCTGCGTTACGCTCGCGGCACGCTTCCTTCGAGGAGAACGCGCAGTCTGCACCATGACTATGATGACTCACGATAAACCGACCAGGCGTTTCGGGAAGCTAACCTTTTTTGCGACGACGACCGGCGTTGGCGGCCCCGACCGCGCAGTAAATGACCAGCAGTGCTTTCGACGACAGGAGATGTTCTTTGCGCTCCTGAATCTCGTTCTAATCGGCGCGCTGCTGACCCTGCAAGAAATCTCCAGGATCGTTCGCGGCAAACCCGCTGCGTCTGTTGTGATAGTCTTGGCGGTTGGCTTTGCGATCCAGGCGGCTTATGTCACATGGCGATACAGCCAGACCGCGCCGCCGTCCCTTTCAGAGCGCAAGGTTTTGACCTTGTGGTCGCTTGGATTCAACTCAGCGCTCGCGCTGGTCCTCACCTGTCTGACCATTCGCGGGGACACGGCATACTATGCCCTGATGCTGCTTCCGATACTTGAAGCCGCGTTCAGGCTCGGTCTTGGCGCGACAATCGCGGTGATCGTGCTGGCGGACTTCATCAGTTTCCTCGGCGCATACGGGCTGCCATTTGGCGAGTACATCGAAGCCGGAGCGATGTCGGTAATTTACACGGTGATGGGAGTGCTCGTATGGCTATTGATCAACAATGCGCGCGAGCGAGAGGCCCGATTCGTACGCAACCTGGAGGAACTCGAGCGCACTCGACAGCAGCTGTTTTCTGAAGAGAAGCTTGCCGCGGTAGGCCGTCTATCAAGGGCAATCGCGCACGAAATCCGAAATCCCGTGGCCATGATTTCCAGCTCGCTCGCGACCGCGACCCGTGCCGGGCAGGACGAAGCAGAGCGCAAGGAAATGTTCGCGATCGCGGCGAAGGAAGCCGCGCGTCTCGAGCGCTTGACTAACGACTTCCTGGTATATGCGCGGCCGCGCGCAGCGCAGATCGCTCGGGCGAATGTCACCGATACGCTCAACTATGTGGCGTCCGTCACTCGCGCTCACGCGGCGAACAAAGGGGTGACGATCGATGTGCACGCGCAGATCCAGATGGAGGGCGATTTCGATCCGGCGCAGATTCAGCAGGCCCTATTGAATCTGGTGCTCAACGCAATCGACGCGTGTAAAGGTGGCGATTCGGTCCGGCTGCAGGCGCAAACCAAATTACCTGACGTTATACGCATCGATGTCATCGATCCGGTCGGCCCGATACCCGAAGAAGCGGTTACCCGCATTTTCGAACCGCTATTTACTACGAAGCAGGGCGGCAACGGACTCGGCCTTGCCATCGCGCGCAATATCGCGCGGGCGCATGGGGGCGACCTCATGCTCAGGATCAACGAACCGGCACAGGTATGCTTTTCGATTGAAATTCCCGCGCTTGCCAACGGCTCGGCTGGGCCGCAGAGAGTCTGAAAATGGGCAGGATATTGGTGGTCGATGACGAACCGAGCATGCGGCGAATCCTCGTCTCCAATCTGAGGCAGGAGCAGCATGAACTGGTCGAGGCAAACGGCGTCGGCGATGCCCGCCGTCTTCTCGCGGAGTGCCGGTTCGATGCCGTCATTACGGATCAAAAGATGGGCGACGGAGAAGGCCTGGAGGTTCTCGCCGCGGTGCATGAGAACGACCCTGCCTTGTCAGTGGTTTTTCTAACCGCCTTCGCGACCATCGAACTTGCGGTCGAAAGCATGCGGCGGGGAGCGTTTGATTTCGTAACGAAACCCTTTGTGACCGAAGCGCTACTCGCGTCCGCGGCCCGCGCGGTCGAGCACACATTGCTCTTGCGTGAAAACGAAAGGCTGCGCGACACCGTGCTGCGGCTCGAAGGTTCCTCGGAGATCACCGGGCGGAGCGCCGCGATTCGCCGGCTGCGAGAGCAAATCGCGCGCGTAGCGCCAACCAACGCCACGGTTCTTATCGCCGGCGAAACCGGGACCGGCAAGGAATTGGTGGCCCGCGCGATTCATCACAGCAGCCCCCGATCCTCGAAACCCTTCGTGGCCGTGAACTGCGCGGCGTTTACCGAGACGCTTTTGGAAAGCGAACTGTTCGGGCACGAGCGCGGGGCATTTACCGGCGCCAGCCATGCGCGCGAGGGCCTGTTCGAGGCGGCGCATGAAGGCTCGCTCTTCCTCGACGAGGCGGGTGAGATGTCAATGGCGGCCCAGGCCAAGTTGTTGCGCGTGCTGACGGACGGTCTGGTGTTGCGAATCGGTTCGACCAAGCCGCGCCAGGTCGATGTTCGTCTGATTGTCGCTACGCATCGTGACTTACGGCAACGGGCACAGGAGGGTCTTTTTCGTGAGGATTTATACTACCGGCTCGCCGTCGTGCCGCTGTCGGTTCCTGCTCTCCGCGAACATCTGGAAGACATCCCGGAGCTGTGCACGCTCTTTCTGAGTCAAGCGGCCCGCGATCTCAAGGTGTCACCCCGCAAGATCAGCGCAGACGCGATGCGCGCGCTGATGAACTACGATTTCCCCGGCAACATACGCGAACTCCGCAATCTCATCGAGCGCGCGTGTATTCTCTCGACCGGCGAGGAAATCACGGCGGAAAACTTTCCGGTAGCCGCGTCAGTCTCGGCTTCAAGTGACGCGGTGCCGCGTACCCCAACGGCGCTCAATCCCGATCATCTTGCGGAGCTGATTCCCGAGACTTCTGATCTTCGGGAATTTCTAGCGGCGGTCGAAACGGCAATCATCCAGCGATCGCTTAAAATGACCGGCGGCGCGCAGGCCGAGGTGGCGCGGCGCCTTGGACTCTCGCGCAGCCATCTTTCCTACAAGCTGGCCAAGCACCGCATCAAGAGCGTGACGCGCTGAAGGCGCGATTCAGAACGGGCCACGAAGTACCCGCCCTTTCGATTTCCGCCACAATTTGTCCGAATTTGAACATCTGTGTTCAAATTCTCGGACGGACTTAACTCAGACTTCCCTTTCCTGGCAGCCAGAACGCCTCTTAACGCCGCCCTACTAGTCAGTCAGCGGAAGGCATGGGCCTTGCTTCCGAATTCGACCTGAATCGAGCGCCGCTCCACATGGAAGTAAAACGAAATGCCTCACCTAACATCTGGTGGGTCTTGGGGCTGGCACTGCTGCTCCGCACCTTACTCCCGACACTAGGATATTTTTATACGCGTGACGCTTCCATCGTCTACACGCCCGACACAGTTTCCTATATTGAGCCGGCCCGCGAACTAATCGCGCATCACCGCTTTTATTCTGACGGAGCACCGGAGATCATTCGAACACCCGGTTACCCTCTGCTGCTCACGGCTGGGCTACTGTTGGGCCATCTCGAAATTGTCACGATCGCACTTCAAATCTTACTTAGTTGCTTCGCGGTATACATGGTATACCAGACAGCCTGTATACTGTTCGAGGGCGAGTGGATAGCCCTCATTGCCGCGACGCTGTATGCGATAGAGCCGTTTTCCATTTTATTCACCAGCCTGCTCGCTCCTGAAACCCTGTTCACCGCGGTTGTAATGGTCGGAGTCTACTATCTGGTGAGATACCTCAAAAAGCAATCACCGGCGGATCTGCTCGCCTCGGGATCTGCCCTGGCCGCCTCGGTGTACGTTCGGCCGATCGGACTCTTTTTGCCGGTGACAATCGCTGCCGGGCTGGCAGCGTGGGCTGTGGTCACGGCTCAGCAGAACAAGCATCGCCTCATCGTCCACACCATAGCCTTCGTCATCGTTTCCTTTGCGCTGACCGGTCTCTGGCAGCTTCGGAACGAAGCCGAGACCGACTACTCCGGCTTCTCGGCTATCGCTAGCGACAACATGTACTTCATCCTGGCCGCTTCGGTCCTGGCCGCTGAACAGCATGTGTCCTATTACGGCATGCGGGACCGCTTGGGTTATCAGAACCCGCGCGCTTATCTCCACGATCATCCTGAACAGAAGACCTGGTCTGTAGCGCAGAGAACCAGCTACCTGGATCGGGCGGCCGAGCACATTTTGCTGGACAACTCCTTGACCTATGCCTGGATTTACTTCGACGGCATCCTTCGAGGCACCTTTGATCCTGGCTCTACCGAGTTTCTCAGGTTCTTCGACCTCTATCCAAAGGAGGGCGGTCTTCTTACGGTTGAGGTAGACAAGGGCAGAATCGCAACTATCAAAGCGCTTTACGCCAATCCACTTCTCTTTTGGAGTACCGCCCTGATGGTCCCGGTGCTGCTGACATATCTGTCGTCTGCGTGCATAACACTCTGCAGCCGGGTGATCTTGGACCCTTCCATTCTCGCCGTGTCTTTAATAGTGGCCTACTATATGGCTATTGCGGGTGGACCCGGTGACTGGGGCCGGTTCCGCCATCCCGTAATGCCGATCATCTGCGTCCTGGCTGGGTATGGCCTATACGCAGTGCGGAGCCGGCCGAGCGGATAGTCTTCGCTAGCGAGTCGCGGCCGGCCCGCCGCCGATTCGTTCGAGCGTCACGTTCCCGTCCTCAGTCACGGTCGATCCGCGCGAGCTCGATCGCAGCGCCTCGAATTTCGCCGCGAACTCCGCGTCCCCGAGCGTGAAGCGCAGCGGGCGATCGACCGTTGAGTAGTGAAACCTCTGGCCCTGATAGAGATTGGTCAAGGCCGCGCCGAGCGCGCCGCTGGCTGCCTGTTGCCCCTGGCACTGGAGCTGCACGACCACGTCATTGTTATCGCAGTTGACCGCCGGCGCCGCGAGCGTTATCTGGCGGATGGCGAGGTCGTTGCCCTCGCAATGGACCGCGGCGTTGTAGCTGATATTTCCGATTTCGAGCTGTCCCGTGACCGTCATCGTGTTGTCGCCGCCCGAGGCGCTGATGTTTCGGGCGGTCAGCGCCTGCGTCATTCCCTGGAGCTGAAGCGGGATCTCAAACGAGGGCGCGTATAGCCGGAGCAGCGCGTTGATGAATCCATATTGCGCGTCGGCGACCGCGTTGGCGCGTGCGGGCGCGTCGGCTATCTCGGCTTCGAGGATGGGGTCGCGCTTAAGATATGGCTCGGGATTGCTGACGTGGCCGGAGGGAAAGAGCGCCACGACGATCGACGATTCCAGGAAACCGATCGCGACGTCGAACCGGTTCTCCTGGCCGGGCGGCGGCAGGATGTGCAGATTCGAGGTCAAGAAGCTTTTGAACTCTCCGAGCTCCTTGAGCGAGGGTGCCGGGCTTCCGCTCCTGCTTGCGCTGGCCGCGTCGGCGACCGCGAAACGCAACACCCACGGCATCCAGGTGACGTGCGTCTTCATGACCTCAACCCAGTCCGGCGCGTCCGCGGAGTGCGCGAGCCGCTGCGCGATCGCGGCCAGGGAACCCTGGCAATCGGCCGTCGAGAGCACATTCGCTGCCGCAAAGCGGCGCCGACTGAGGATAGACAACGCCGAGTGCCCACGCGCCGCCTTGCCGATCGCCGCCGCAATACACGAGGCCGGCAATCTTGATCTTCGAAGCACGCGGGCCGGCGCGGCCGTCCGCAAGCTCGACGGTAATCGGGATCAGTTGTCGTACGACGCCGGGGATAAGCTCGGGCATGATTACAATGCGCGCGAGCGGCTTTTCATCCGCGTGCGCCGGCGCGGCGCCCAGACCGCATACGAGAAAGATCGCAAAAGCGCTGACCAGCAACCGTCGCCTGCGATTCATCCGCAACCCCGCATCTCCATCATCTCCCGCGCCATCATAGCGAACATTCTATTTCAGCCTGTCACAAGCGTCTGGCGAGAGACAGATATGCTTCGGCGGCAAAGTGACAGCGTTGCCGTCGGCCGCGTTTGACCGGATGACACGCGGCGGTCAGTCTATTCTCTCAGGCGATGACGACCACGCATAAGCGCGGAGTCCTGGTCGCGGTTGCGAATCCCGACGGAGTCGCGCCGCTGATGGCGATCGCGATCGCGGCCAGCGATCCCTACGACGAACCGCCTCCGCGCGTGCTTGCGCTGGTCGGACAGCGAAGCGGCGCAGCGGCCAGCGACGCGCCGGCGATTCAGGCGCAAGTGCCGCTAGCGCCGCCGCCCGCGTTGACGGCGGCGATCGAATACGCCCGGGCGCACGGCGTTACGATTGACGCGCAGGCGATGCGCTCCAACGCTCCGGCTCTCGACATCATCAATACCGCCCGCACGGCCGAGGTCGCGTGGATTCTTTTGGGCTACCATCGCGCGGCGTCGGGCGGCGACACGCTGGGCGGGGTCGTGCGCGAAGTGTTGGTCGAGGCGAAAAAGGTGTCGATCAACGCCGGCGCCTTTATCCAGGGAACCGATCGCCCGTTCGAGCGCGTGTTCGCGGCGATCGACGCGGGACCCGATGGCCGTGCGGCGCTCGAGCTTGGCGCCCGCATCGCACACAACAATCGATCTCGGCTGCGCGCGCTGCTGATATCCAACGAAGCGCTGGCGATCAGCGCCACTCAGCCGGACGCCGTGCTGGTCGAATTGATCCGCGACGCGCGGGCGCGCCTGGGGCGGTTGTTTAACAGCGACGTGCTCACTCAGCGGAGCCGCCAGCAACTATTCCGGCAGAGCCCGGGGCGGCTGCTGATCGTGGGAAAGAGATTCGCCGACGAGATCGGATTACCGCTCGACGAGGTTCCGGACGGCGACCGTTGCCTGATCGTCGTCCAGGGCGCTCATTGAATTCTTGCGCATAGTGTCCTAGAGATCGCAAATCGGCCGGCGCCCGGTGCGTGCGCCAAGGCCGCTAGACAGAATAGGCGGATGTATCGATACGCGAGTCCTTCACGGAGGCATCCGAAAATGTTGGACCTGCTGATTCGCGGCGGTGAAGTCGTTACTCCCCAGGGCGTCGGTAAGTGGAGCGTCGGCGTTCAGGGCGAAAAGATCGCTTTTATCGGAACCGATGAGCATGCGCCCCAGGCGGGGCGAACGATCGACGCCAGCGGCAAGATCGTGGTCCCGGGAGGAATCGAACCTCACGCCCATCTCGATATCTACGATCTTACCAATCCCGACGCCGGCGTAAGCACGCTTGGGCCCGAAGAAGATACTCGCGGGATGGCGTTCGGCGGGACGACTACTCATCTGGACTTCTGTTTCATCGAGCCGGGAATGGATATAACCGGGGGGATCGAGGCGCGGGTGGCGCGATGGAAAAAGCAATCATATGTCGATTACTCTTTCCATGTCGGCTTGATGGGCGCTCTTCCTATTAGCGTATTCGATCAGATCGGCGATGTAATCAAGCAGGGATTCCCAAGCTTCAAGATTTTCACCACAGACGTGATGCCGCCGCATCCCAAGCGCGTCAGGCTGCGGCTCGACATGGGGCGCGTGCAGCTGGCGATGGAGAAGGTCGCCAAAAACGACGGCATCATGGTCGTGCACGCCGAGGACGACGACCTGGTCCAGTTCAATTACGAAAAGTTCGCCGCCGAGGGCAGGACCGAAGGATGGAACATGAACCTGGTCCACACCAAGCTCTCCGAGGAGCTCGCCTTCGATCGGGTAATCCGCCTGGCCCGCGCGAGCGGCGCCGGAGTGTATTTTGTACATACTTCGGCGAGTGAAGGCGTGGAAGCGGTGGCCGAGGCCCGGGGGCGCAACCTGCCGATCTACTGCGAGACGCTGCATCACTATGCGTGCTTTTCGGCTGATGACTACAAGACGCCTCGCGGCTTTTGCTACCACACCTATCCTTCGTTGAAAGGGCGCGACGACAACAAGGCGCTGTGGAACGGACTGATTAATGATGCAGTATCCACAACCGCGACGGATGAGTTTCCGACTTCGCTCGATCACAAGCTATCGGGCAAACGGATCGACAACGTGACCGGCGGAAACCTGGGCGCCGAGGCGCGGATGGGAATCGTTTACACCGAGGGCGTGGTGAAGCGCGGGATGACTCTGCAGCGCTTCGCTGACGTGACCTCGACCAACGCGGCGCGCATCCTTGGCCTCTATCCGCGCAAGGGAGTAATCGCCGCGGGCAGCGATGCCGACATCGTGCTCATCGACCCATCGATCAAGAAGAAACTGACGCGCGAGGACTTCCACGTGAGCGACTACAGCCCGTGGGAGGGATGGGAGGTCGCGGGATGGCCGGTAACCACGATATTGCGCGGCAAGGCGATCGTTGAAAACGGCAAGCTGCTGGCAAACCTGGGTTACGGGCAGCTGATCCCGCGCAAGGTGGATCCGGTGGTGCTGCGCCGACCGGCCGCATGAGGTCGGCGGGCGATAGATAAACGCCTGCGTACGACGGCGCGATATCCTCTTGGCCGGTATACTCTCGGCCGGCCAACTCCGTCATCGCGCCGCGCTTTTGAAAAAGCAATTCGTGTAGCGAGGACATCGGCTAACGAACCTCGAGCGCTGGCAAAAACAGGAGGCTCTATGAAGTTCTACTTCTTCCACCTCATGCCCTGGCCTGATCTTCCCGCCGATTTCGACGACAAAAGCAAGCATCCGTCGGCCTGGGTGACCTTGTCCAACCGGTACTATGATCCGCAGAAGGGACATCTTCTTTACAATCGCTATCTGGACGAACTTGAGTATGCCGAGAAGCTCGGTTTCGACGGCGTGTGCGTCAACGAGCACCATCAGAACGCATACGGAACGATGCCCGCGCCGAACATCATGGCAGCCACGCTGGTCCGGCGAACCAGCCGGATGAAGATTGCAATCGTGGGAAACGGGCTGCCCCTTCGCGATCATCCGCTGCGGGTTGCGGAAGAGGTCGCGATGCTGGATGTGATCAGCGGCGGGCGAATCATTTCAGGGTTCGTGAGAGGTATTGGCGACGAATACTACTCGATGGGCATAAATCCAACTTTTTCGCAGGAGCGCTTCAAGGAAGCGCACGACCTGATTATACAGTCGTGGACGAAGCCCGGCCCGTTTCCATTCGAAGGCAAGCACTATCGGGTTCGTTATGTAAACGTATGGCCGCGCCCGTTGCAGAAGCCTCATCCGCCGATCTGGATACCCGGGTTTGGCAGCAAGGAGACGGTGGAGTGGTGCGCCGACCCGTCCCGCAAGTACGCGTACCTGGCGGTATTCATGCCGGACCATTTGGTGAAATGGTTCTTCGATGCTTACCGGGAGGCCGCGCACGGATTCGGCTACGAGGCTTCTCCCTATCAGATGGGACATTTATTCCCGATCTATGTGGCTAAGACTGACAAGCAGGCGTTCGAAGAGGCCGGCGAGCACGTGCTCTGGCTGTATCACAAAGGATTGCGCCACAAGTGGGAGATGTTCTTTCCGCCGGGATATACATCTGTTCCGTCCATGCGTCGCATAATCGGGTTTTCACATGAACTGAACTGGGAAAACATGGATGTCAAGGAGTTGAACGAGCGCGGCTATTGCCTGCTGGGCAGCGTCGAAACCGTGCGCGAGCGGCTGGTCAAGTATATCAGGGATCTCAACTTCGGACTTTTGCTGCCATTGCTGCATTTCGGCGATATGCCGCATGACCGCACGATCAAAAACATGGAGCTGTTCGCGACCGAAGTGATGCCTTTCCTCAAGCGCGAATTCAAGGGCATGGAAGAGAAGCGGTCTCAGGCGGCCTAGGAGCGAAACATGACGCCTCATGAGGAGTGGGTCGAGGTACGTGGGGCGCGCATTCGCATGCTGCGCGCAGGCTCAGGAGAGCCGCTGCTGTATCTGCATAGCGTTTTGGGCGAGGTAACATGGCTGCCCTTTTTCGACATTCTGAGCCGCGACTTTACCGTGTACGTTCCTGCGCATCCGGGTTTTGCCGGTTCGGAAGGTATCGAGGGCACGGATACAATCCATGACATGGTTTTTCATTATGCTGACTTGTTAGACGAATTGGGCTTGGAAAAACCGCACATCGTGGGCCTGTCCCTTGGTGGCTGGCTGGCCGCGGAACTCGCGGTGCATTACGCACATCGTGTGCGAAAACTCGTACTGATCGACGCGATGGGACTCAATGTCGCGGGACATTTTATCCCGGATATCTTCGCGGCAAACCCAAACGAGACGAGATCTCTGATATTCATGAAGCCGGATTCCGAACTGGCGCGCAATTTCGTCTCGGACGCACCTTCGGCGGAAATGCTGGATCTGATGCTGACCTCTCGGCAGGCCTCAGCCAGGGTGGCGTGGAATCCGTACCTTCATGATCCTAAGCTCGGCGATCGATTGTATCGGGTCAAAGCTCCCACATTGATCCTGTGGGGTGAAGCGGACCAGCTTATATCCCTGGAGCATGGCCGGCTTTACGAGGCGAAGATCAAGGGAGCGCAGCTCTCGATCGTGAAAGGCTGCGGGCATCTGGCACCATTGGAAAAGCCGGACGACACCGCCCGTTACGTGCTGGAGTTCTTCAAATCGTAAAGCCGACCCTCAAATTGTAAAGCGGTGCTCCGGGTCTCGGCGCACTATGTGAGACGCGAGGCTTCAGCGAGGGTGGAATAGGCGCGTCTGCACGAACGTTATCTGCGACACGCGCCGCGCCTCGCAAAAACCTGTGCACAGCTCCGCTCGGCTTTCGCGGGTCTCGGTTCTCCACAGAACAATGTCAGCCCGCACGTGCGATGCCTTAGGTCTCGCGTCTGATGTAGGCTGGAGAGGCCGTAAACAAGCATGCGAATCGGGTCAGGTTTGTCCCCGGCGTGAAGAAGCCATCCTGCGATTGAGCATGAGAATTTAATCTATGACCAAGAAAACAGAAGCGACGAGGCGCAAGCGATTTCTCGCGAAGGCGTACGAACGCTTGGCGGACATGAAGGCCAAGCTGATCGACGAAACCCAGGCGACCCTTCGGACTGAGCGGGAAGGTAATAGAGATGATTGTCTGGACAGCAGCGATCTCGCGTCCGAGGAATCTGGCCGCGAGTTGAGCACCATACTTTCCGCGCGCGAGCGGGCCAAAATCGAGCAGATTAATGAAGCGCTCGCGCGACTCAGCGACGGGAATTATGGCTTATGCGACACCTGCGGTTTCGAAATCGCGGAAGCCCGTCTGAGCGCAGTGCCCTTCACGCGCCGCTGTTGCGACTGCCAGCAAGAGCAGGAGCGAGACGCGAAGATTTGGCGGCGCCACGAACCCGCAGAAGATCATCTCTCCACGCCCGGATCGATCGGCGCGGGCGAGGAGAACCACGGGGACCCGACGAGCAGCGCTGGGCATGTATTGAACGCTTAGGCCCGGCCGGCGGCTGTTACCGTCGCCGCCATAATAGCTCTCCGCACTGTCAGCCCATCGCGCCCGCGGCATTCGCGCAACGTCGGATCACTCGGGAATTCAAAAGAGATGACCGTTGCCGTGGGCGGTCTCGGCGCGCACTCGGCGCCAAAAGGCGAAATTGTATTATTCCAGCCTCCGTCCGTTCATGGGACTGTTCGGGACTTCGGATCGGCGCGAACAGGAGCCGATCCGCGCGGAACTGTTCAGCCTCGAGCGGCTCGAGCAGCATGCCGAGAGCCTCGCGGCTGCGCAGCCAGTCACGAGCAGGCCGAAAACCGGACGGCGGCTGGCGGCACGGCTGCGGGAGAACGGCCGCGTCTTACTCGACGCGTATCGCGCGATCGCCGACGCGATTCGCGAGGAACGTGCGATCACGCCGGCGGCCGAGTGGCTGGTCGATAATTTTCATGTAGTCGAAGAACAGATTCGCGAAATCCGCGACGACCTTCCGCGCGGCTTCTACCGTCAACTCCCCAAGCTTGCCGACGGTCCGCTGGAAGGCTATCCGCGCGTATTCGGCATCGCCTGGGCCTTTGTCGCCCACACTGACAGTCGCTTCGACCCGCAGCTGCTGGGCAAATTCGTACAGGCCTACCAGCGCGTGCAGCCGCTGACGATCGGTGAGCTGTGGGCGGTTGCGATCACGCTGAGAATAGTTCTGGTGGAAAACCTGCGGCGCGCCGCCGAGCGTATCGCGAGCAGCCGCGCAGCGCGACGCGAGGCCGACGTTTTGGCCGACCGGCTGCTCGGAGTCGGCGGCCGCGAAGCGGAGCCCGCGGAAACGGTCCTCAAGGGGTTCGGCCAAGCGCCTTTGCCGAGCGCCTTCGCGGTCCAACTGGTTCAGCGCTTGCGCGATCAGGATCCCAAGGTGACGCCGGCGCTGCGGTGGCTCGACCGGCGGCTGTTGGCTCAGGGAACGACGGCCGACGAGATTGTCCGCGCCGAGCATCAGGGGCAGGGCGCGATGAACGTGACCGTGCGCAACGTGATCACGAGCATGCGCTTCATGTCCGCCGTCGATTGGGCCGAGTTCTTCGAGAGCGTCAGCCAGGTCGATGCGGTGCTGCGCGCGAACAGCAACTTCGCCGCGATGGATTTCCCGACCCGCGATCGCTATCGGCACGCGATAGAGGAACTCGCACGCGGCTCCGGCCACACCGAGATCGAAGTCGCCGGACTCACGATCGCGGCCGCCAGGCGCACGGCTCCCGAGGATCCGAACCGCGACGATGTAACTATTCGGCGCGAACAGGATCCCGGCTTCTACCTCATCTCGAGCGGGCGCCATTCGCTCGAGCGAGCGCTCGGATTTCGCCCTCCCTTGCGCGAGTGGATCGTTCGCGCCAACGCCGCCGCCGGAATCCTGGGCTATCTCGGAACCATCGCCGCCGTCAGCGCGATCCTCCTGGTCGTGCTTTTATTCGCGCTCGCGGAATCCGGCGTCAGCGGATGGACGCGCATCACCCTCGCCATCCTCGCGACGATTCCCGCGATAGACGCGGCCGTATCGCTGGTGAACCGCGCCGTCACGGCCTGCATCGAACCGGCAACCCTGCCTGAACTGGAGCTTCACGATGGAGTGCCGGCCGAGCTGCGCACGATTGTCGTCGTGCCCACTCTTCTGACGACACTGGAGGAACTCGAGGAGCAGGTCGAACGACTGGAGGTTCATTATCTGGCGAGCCAGGATGGTGACCTTCGCTTCGCCCTGCTCTCGGACTGGACCGATTCCGCAACTGAAAGGGCGCCGGGCGACGACGAGCTTCTCGGCGCGGCCGCCGCCGCGATCGCGCGGCTGAACCAGCGCCACGGCCGCGCACTGGATGGGGAACGGTTCCTACTGTTTCATCGCCGGCGAATCTGGAACGAGGCGGAAGGAAGGTGGATGGGATGGGAACGCAAGCGCGGAAAACTTCACGAGTTGAATCGTTTGCTCCGCGGTGCGACCGACACGACGTTCCTTGCCTCAGACGATCAAGCCTCTATCGCTCCTGCCGGCGTCCGCTATGTCATCACCCTCGACGCCGATACCCGCCTGCCGCGCGGCGCCGCCAAGCGGTTGGTGGGCAAGATGGCCCACCCGCTCAACGGCCCGCGCTTCGACCCCCGGTGCGGCCGCGTAGTCGAGGGTTACGGCGTGCTTCAGCCGCGAGTCACGCCCTCGCTGCCGACGGGCCGCGAGGGGTCGGTCTTTCAGCGCGTCTTCTCCAGCGCGAGTGGAATCGACCCATACGCATTCGCGGTTTCCGACGTGTACCAGGATCTATTCGGCGAAGGTTCGTACAGCGGGAAGGGAATTTACGACGTCGACATTTTCGAAGCCGCGCTGAACGTCCGCGTCCCCGATAACACGCTGTTGAGTCACGACCTGCTCGAGGGAATCTTCGCGCGCGCCGGATTAGTCTCCGAGGTCGAATTCGTCGAGGAATTTCCATCGCGTTACGACGTCGCCGCGGCCCGCGAGCATCGATGGGCGCGCGGCGATTGGCAATTGCTCCCCTGGATTCTCGGCTACGCGCACGGCGCCAGCTCCGGCCGCGGCGCGACGGCGATTCCCGGCCGTCCAGATGCGATTCTCGGACGCCCGATGACGATACCCGGACGCCCGATGACGACACCCGGACGCCGGATGGCGATACCGATGATCGGCCGCTGGAAAATGATCGACAACCTGCGCCGCACGCTCTCGGCGCCGGCCGCGTACCTCGCATTGATGGCGGGATGGACCCTCGCTCCCGCTGCCGCCGCGCTCTGGACGGGCTTCGTTCTCGCGGCCCTGGCGATGCCGGCGATATTGCCGATTCTCACCGGGCTCGTGCCGCGACGCCTCGATATTTCCAAGCGCAGTCATGCGCGAGCGGTGGCGACGGATTTCGCCGTTGCCGCTTCGCGGATCGCGATGCTCGTCACGCTGCTCGCGCATCAGGCGTGGCTGATGAGCGACGCAATCGCCCGAACGCTCTACCGTCTATTGGTGAGTCATCGGCGGATGCTCGAGTGGGTGACCGCCGCGCAGGCCAAGTTGACCACACATCTCGATCTTCGCGGATTCTACGGCAGGATGGCCGGCGGCGTCGCGCTCGGCGCCGCGGCCGCCGTGCTCGCCGGTTTCGCAGGACACGGAGGCGGTCTTATCGCGGCTCCGTTCGTAGTCCTATGGATTCTTTCGCCGGCCGTGGCGCGATGGGCGAGTCTTCCGCCGCAATTGGTCGAGTCCGGACCGCTCCCCCTGACCGACGCGCTGGCCCTTAGACTAACCGCGCGCCGGACCTGGCGCTTCTTCGAGACGTTCGTGACGGCGGAAGATCACATGCTTGCGCCCGACAATTTCCAGGAAGACCCGCGGCCGGTGCTGGCTCATCGAACGTCGCCCACCAACCTCGGGCTGTATCTGCTGTCCGCGATCGCGGCGCACGACTTCGGCTGGATCGGTACGCACGAGACCGTGGAACGGATGGAAGCGACGCTGGAGACGATGAACCGGCTCGAACTTTTTCGCGGACATTTCTACAACTGGTACGAAACGCGCGATCTGCGTCCGCTGGAGCCGAAGTACGTCTCGTCAGTGGATAGCGGGAATCTCGCCGGACATCTGATTGCGTTCGGCAATGCGTGCCGCGAGATCATCGGCCGTCCGATCGCGGATTCCCCGTGGCGCTCCGGAATTGAAGACGCGGTCGCACTTGCTCGCGAGTCGCTTCCCGCGCTTGCCGGCGACCTGCGCACGCACACTGTCACCGCGAAGCAACTGGGGCAGGCGCTCGACGCGCTTTCCGTTCTGCTCCAGCCGGATCCGCGAACTCCTGCGGGCCTGGCCGCGCAGTTGGCGGAGCTTGGGCTTCGGGCCGGCGCGGTCGTCGACATTGCGCAGACACTGACTACTGAACGCGGCGATGACGCCGGTGCGGAGTTGCTCGCCTGGGCGCACGCCATCCGCGCCTCCATCGATAGTCATCGGCGCGACGCCGACTTGCTCATGCCGTGGGCGAGTCTCCTCGCTTCCGACGCGGCGCGCGCGCCTGCGGCGAAAGAAGCCGGCGAAACTTCTCGCGACAACGCGCTCGGCATTCTATTCGATTCAATACCGACGCTGGGCGATCTGGCTGACCGTTGCGCGGAGGCGATCGCCATCCTCGCATGCCGCAAAGCCAGGCTCGCGGCCAACACCGACCAGACCGATCAGGCCGATGAGCCTGTGGCAACTGCGGATTCGCTCACGCGAATTGACGCACTAGCGGATGCGCTCGCGCGCTCCGCCGACGCGGCCCGCGCGCTCGAGCGGAGGCTTACGGCGACTCGGCGCCGTCGCGGCGAAAATGTTCGACGCGATGAAATTCGACTTTCTCTTCGATCCCGCGCGCCACCTGTTTTCGATCGGCTACCGCGTCGCCGACGGCTCGCCTCGACCCCAACTGCTACGACCTGCTGGCCTCCGAGGCCCGCCTTGCGAGCTTTGTCGCAATTGCCAAGGGTGACGTGCCGGCCCTGCACTGGTTTCGCCTGGGGCGTGGCCTCACGCCGGTGGATCGCGGCTCGGCGCTGATCTCATGGTCGGGATCGATGTTCGAGTACCTGATGCCGTCGCTGGTGATGCGTGCGCCGGCGGGGAGCCTGCTGGAGCAGACCAACCGCCTGGTGGTGCGGCGTCAGATAAAATATGGCGCCCAACTTGGGGTGCCGTGGGGCATCTCGGAATCCGCCTACAATGCGAGAGATCTCGAACTCACATATCAGTACTCGAATTTCGGAGTGCCTGGTCTGGGACTCAAGCGCGGACTGCGAGAGAACGCGGTCATCGCGCCCTACGCGACGGCGCTGGCGGCGATGGTGGATGCGGAAGCCGCCGCGCAGAATTTCTCGCGGCTCCGTGCCGCCGGCGGCCTCGGCCGATTCGGCTGGTATGAGGCCCTGGACTACACCCCGTCGCGCGTTCCCGAGGGCGAGACGGTCGCAATCGTGCGTGCTTACATGGCGCACCATCAGGGGATGACGCTGGTGGCGATCGCCGACGCGCTTATGGGCGGCGTGATGCGTTCGCGCTTTCACGCCGAACCGATCATCCAGGCGACGGAACTGTTGCTGCAGGAGCGGACTCCGCGCGGCGTCGCGGTTGCCCGTCCGCGCGCCGAAGAGGTCAAGGCCGACGCCAACATTCGCGAGGTCGCTCCTCCCACGATCCGGCAGTTTCACTCGCCGCACGATCTGATTCCCCGCACCCATCTGCTGTCGAATGGCAGGTACACGGTGATGATCACAGCGGCTGGTTCGGGCTTCAGCCGCTGGGGCGACCTGGCGGTCACGCGCTGGCGCGAGGATGTCACTTGCGATTCGTGGGGCACGTACATTTTCCTGCGCGACGTACAGAGCGCCAAGGTTTGGTCGGCCGGCTACCAACCGGCCAGTGTCGAGGCGGATAGCTACGAAGTGGAGTTTACGGAGGATCGCGCCGAGATCGTGAGACACGATGGCACGATCAGGACGACGCTCGAGGTGGCGGTCTCGGCGGAAGATGACGCCGAGGTTCGCCGCGTGTCGATCTCGAATTTCGGCACCCGCACGCGCGAGATCGAGCTGACCTCGTATGCCGAAATCGTGCTGGCGCCCGACGCGGCCGACGCCGCCCATCCGGCCTTCTCCAAGATGTTCGTGCAGACGGAGTTCGAGGTGAATGCCGGCGCACTGCTGGCAACCCGACGTTCGCGCTCCGCCACCGACCCCCAGGCCTGGGCTGCGCATCTCGCGGTGGTCGAGGGCGAGTCGGTGGGCGACCTGCAATTCGAGACCGACCGCGCGCGTTTCCTTGGGCGCGGGCGCGCCATTCGCACGCCGGTATCGGTAATCGACGGCCAGCCGCTCTCCAATACCGTCGGTACCGTACTCGATCCGATTTTTAGTCTTCGCCGCCGCGTGCGTATAGCCGCGGGCGCCACCGCGCGCGTCGCGTTCTGGACCATGGCCGCGCCCACTCGCGCCGAAGCACTCGATCTGGCGGACAAGCATCACGAACCCACCGCCTTCGACCGCGCGGTGACGCTCGCCTGGACCCAGGCCCAAGTGCAACTCCATCACCTCGGCGTCGGCCCTGACGAGGCGCATCTATTTCAGCGTCTCGCCAATCGCCTGCTCTACTCCGATCCGACCCTGCGGCCCTCGTCCGACGTGCTGAAGCGGAGCGAGGGCGGACAATCCAGGCTCTGGGCCGACGGAATCTCCGGCGATCTGCCGATCGTGCTGGTTCGAATCGACGAAGCCGAGGATCTGGAAATCGTTCGCGAGCTGGTGCGGGCCCACGAATATTGGCGGATGAAACGCTTCGACGCCGATCTCGTGATCATGAACGAGCGGGCGGTGTCCTACGATCAGGATTTGCAGGCCGCGCTGGAGGCGCTGATACGCGCAAACCAGGCGCGGCCATATTCCGACCGACAGGGCGCCCGCGGAAAGGTCTTCGTGCTGCGCGCCGACCTGGTTTCACTCGAGGTGCGAAACCTCCTTCAGGCCGTGGCGCGCGCGGTGCTGCTCAGCCGGCGCGGGACGCTCGCGGAGCAAGTCCAACGCCTGGAGGTAATCGAGCCCGCCGCTGCGCCGCCCCCGCGCCGCGCGCCGGCGATTGGTCAACCCGACGCCGTCCCGGCATGGCCCGCGCTGGAATTTTTCAACGGCCTCGGCGGCTTTGCCGCTGACGGTCGTGAATACGTGACGATTCTCGGCGAGGGACAGTGGACGCCGGCGCCATGGATCAACGTGATCGCCAATCCCTCGTTCGGCTTCCAGGTCTCGGTCGAGGGCGCGGGTTACACCTGGTCGATGAACAGTCGCGAGAATCAGATCACTCCATGGTCGAACGACCCGGTCGCCGACCGGCCGGGTGAAGTGATCTACGTTCGCGACGAAGACACCAACGAACTCTGGGGCCCGACCGCGTTGCCGATTCGCGAGGAGACCGCGCCCTATGCGGTTCGTCACGGCCAGGGCTACAGCATTTTCGCGCACACGGCGCACGGAGTCTCGCTCGAACTCGAGCAGTACGTTCCGCTCGAAGACTCGATCAAAATTTCACGCCTGAAGATTCGCAATCTCTCGGCGCGCTCGCGGCGGCTCGCGGTCACCGCGTATGTCGAATGGGTGCTCGGTACTTCGCGCGGCGCGTCCGCGCCGTCCGTTGTGACCGAGGTCGATCCTGACACCCGCGCGATGCTGGCGCGGAACTCTTACAGCACGGACTATGGCGCCCGAGTCGCATTCGCGGACCTGGGCGGACGGCAACTCTCGTGGACAGGCGATCGCACCGAGTTTCTCGGCCGCAATGGGAGTCTCGACAATCCGGCCGCGCTCGCCGGCCCCGCGCCGCTCTCCAATCGAACCGGCGCCGCGCTCGATCCTTGCGGCGCCCTGCAGACGCGTGTTGAGCTCAAGCCAAACGGCGTGACCGAAATCGTTTTCTTTCTCGGCCAGGCGGCGAGCAGGGCACAGGCGCTTTCGCTGGTCGCGAAATACCGGGCCGCCGACCTCGACGCGATCCTCGCCGCGACCAAGCGTCTTTGGGACGACGTCCTTGGCGCGGTTCAGGTGAAAACACCCGACCGTTCCATTGACCTCATGCTCAACCGCTGGCTGCTCTATCAGACCCTCGCCTGCCGCGTGTGGGCCCGGTCGGCATTCTACCAGGCCAGCGGCGCGTACGGCTTTCGCGATCAGCTTCAGGACGTGATGGCGCTGATGATGTCGAAGCCGGACCTCGCGCGCGAGCATCTGCTGCGCGCCGCCGCGCGCCAGTTCGTCGCCGGCGACGTGCAGCACTGGTGGCTTCCGCCGTTGGGCCAGGGGGTGCGAACTCGAGTCTCCGACGACCGCGTATGGCTGCCGTTTGCCGCCGCTCAGTATGTCGAGGTCACGGGCGACCTCGCCGTTCTCGACGAGATGGTCCCTTTTCTCGACGGCCCCGCCCTCGCCGAAGGCGAGGCTGAATCGTACTTTTTGCCGGCGGTCTCCGAAGAACACTGCTCTCTGTACGAACACTGCGCGCGCGCGCTCGACCTCAGTCTCGCGGTCGGCAGCCACGGCCTGCCGCTATTTGGCTCGGGAGATTGGAATGACGGCATGAACCGGGTCGGCGCTGGAGGCCGCGGCGAGAGCATCTGGCTCGGCTGGTTCCTTCACGCCGCGCTCTCGGCATTCGCGCCGTTGGCGGATGCGCGCGAAGAGCCGGTCCGTGCCACGGCCTGGCGGCATCATGCGGAAGGGTTGCGGGAATCGCTGGAGCGGGAAGGATGGGACGGCAGTTGGTATCGGCGCGGTTACTTCGACGACGGAACGGTGCTTGGTTCGGCCTCCAGCCTCGAGTGCCGCATCGATTCGATCGCGCAATCCTGGGGCGTGATCTCCGGCGCGGCGAATCCAGTTCGCGCCGCCCTCGCAATGGCGGCGGTGGACGAATACCTCGTGCGCCGCGACGAGGGTTTGGTCCTGCTTTTCACCCCGCCCTTCGACCACACGCCGCTAGACCCCGGATACATCAAAGGATATCCGCCCGGCATCCGGGAGAACGGCGGCCAGTATACGCACGGGGCGGTATGGTCGGTGATCGCCTTCGCGATCCTCGGGGACGGCGCCAAGGCCAGTGAGCTGTTCTCAATCTTGAACCCCATCAATCATTCGAACACGCGCGCCAGCATCCATCGCTACAAGGTTGAGCCGTACGTCGCGTGCGCCGACGTTTACTCGACGCCTCCGCACACGGGACGCGGCGGATGGACGTGGTACACAGGCTCCGCCGGATGGATGTATCGGGCGGGCCTCGAGTGGATACTCGGATTTCGTGTGCGCGGCAAAGCGCTGCTCCTCGATCCCTGCATACCGCCCAACTGGCGAGGTTACGAGATTACTTTCAAATACCGCTCCGCGCGCTACGAGATCTCGGTCGAGAACCCGCGTGGAGTCAGCCGCGGAGTCACTTACCTTGAACTCGATGGCGCGGCGCTGCGGGACATCTCCCGGCACATTCCTCTGACCGACGACGGCACCACTCATCGCGTGCGCGTCGTTCTTGGATGATGGTGGTCCGGTGTTAAAGGCTGCGATAAACGAGAAACGAGAAAGTCATTCAAAAGACACGGTTTCTGTTCCTTCGATTACATTTCATTTGCTTGTTCGCTGCTCGGGGCATAGGGTCCCTAGTAGTTCCTTTAGGTGCAGTTTTGAATGGGACCCGAAATCAGTCAGACAATGATCTCGACAGGCTGAGCCGGCTGAAACCGTTGTCGGGGCTTTCCGCTTCGGAGTTGCGATTATTGGCCGGAGCGCTTGCGCTCGCCAACTTCAAACGGCCGCAGGTAATCTTGCGCGAAGCCGCGCTCGCATCGGACGCGCATATCCTGTTACAAGGCATCGCGCGCATCACGTGCCGGAACACCCGCGGCGAGCGCGTGACCATCGCCTTGCTTGCGCCGGGCCCGATCCCCGAGTTTCCTTCGCTGCCATTTAGCCGGTTCGATTTTCGCTGCGAGGCCTACAACGATTGCAGGGTCGGCAGCCTGGCTTGGAACGATTTCAACGGTATTGCGGAGCATGGTTCGGAGTCAGTATTCAAGAAATTTCATCAGAACGATTTGCAACAGTGGTACCGGCTGCTGCTGCGCAGCTCCGGCTTTCTCAACCTCGGCCTTCACGAGCGCATCGCCATCACGCTGCTCGAACTGGCCGCCGACTTCGGAATCATGGAATCGCGTGGCGCGCTTCTGAAAGCATCGTTCAGCCACCAGGACATCGCCGATCTCGTCGGCGCTTCGCGGCCCAGAGTCACCGAGCACCTGGCTCAGTTGGAGCGCGAACACCTGGTGATTCGTCAGGGTCGGCAATTGATCGTGTGCGTGGACGAGATCGGAAATGCAATCACTGTCGAGCCTCCGAGCATACTGGCCTTACGCGCATATTCACCCAGAAAGGAACATCCCTTCGCGGCGTGAACAGGCCGGGGAATGGTCGGCACGTCGCACACACCTTAAGTTGTCTCTCCGATCGGCCATCAGAGCAGGAAAGCTGCCTACCCCTGGAGCGGCATCTCCGCGGACCACTGAGCGCAGAACTCTCCGGCTTCACCAATCACGACATCATCGCTTCGCCAGACCGGTGCCTCGGTATGGCAAAGCTCGTGGACGGCGCGAGGGCCGCTGCCGCAGGATAGAAACAATTACCGTCTGGTCCGGTACGATTTACTGGATGCATTCGGCTTGATTGGAGCTTATTTCGGTAAAAACAACGTCGGATGACTCGTTTTCACCCGCCTGCGCGATGGCACAACGGTTGCTCTCATGCAAAGGGCCGCAACGCGTGGGAGCTGATGGAAATGCAACAACCGCTTCCGCCCGTTCCAACGGCCTGGGCAGTTAGATTGTAGTGGTGAAGATGGCGGGACCTGACGCATTCGTGTTTTCTCCGCCACCTCGCGAGCGCGCCACGCCGTACGCCGCGCGGCTGATCATCGCTGCGGCCGTGGCAGGCGTCCTTCTTTTCAGTCTGCAGGTCGACGAAGCCAAGATGCTGCTGGCGCTCGGCGGCATCGGTGCGTTGATCGTCATTTGGTATGGTCTGCCATTCGTCACGCGCCATCGCGACTGGCTGATTTGCGCGTTCGTGCTGGTCCTCCTCATCAACAGCATGTCGTTTCTGGATCCGACCGCGCGCCTGTTCTTCCACTATGGTGCGCTCGTGCTGCTTTGCTTTCCGGTCCTCGGCACGGCGCTTCGCTCCGACGTCTTTCGGAGCGGCGGCTTCAGGTTGTACACGATCTATTTCCTATGGGCAGCATTTACGATCCCCTATTCACTGGCTCCGGAATACTCCTTCGCCCGGCTCGCCGAGGCCTTCCTGATTCTGGCCGCCCTTGCCGCAATCGTGCTCGATGTGCGCGAGGCGGGCGCCCCGACACGTCTGTTGTCCCACCTTCTCGTGGCTGCCGGGGCAATACTCGTACTCAACGCGGTTGGCGCCTTGATTTTGCCGCACGCCATCACGTGGCAGAGCCCGTTCGAAAGCTTCACTCCCGACGAATTGGACAGAATGCAAAAGGCGGGGCTTTCGCCCGATGGCCTGGACCGCTTCAGAGGGCTCCTCAGCGGGCCGAACGATATTGGCGGCCTGATGCTCCTCGTGGTTGGGCCGGCCCTCGTGTGTTGGCGAAGCGCGAGCCGGCGCCAGCGCGTGCTTTTGGCGGCACTCGTGGCGGGGGCGGTGTCGCTGGCGGCGTTGGCCGATTCGCGCTCTCCGTTTCTCGCTATAGCGGTAGGCGTCACTCTCTACTCGATATGGCGGTGGCGTGTGCGCGGGGTCCTGGTATTGGCGGCAGCCGCCGCGGTGCTCGGTGCGGTACTCCTCATCTATTCGCACGGTGACCTGGGCGCGTATATGGGACGCGATGTGGGGACTTTGACCGGCCGTACCGAC
The DNA here is from genome assembly GCA_963771325.1 of uncultured delta proteobacterium. Taxonomy (GTDB): domain Bacteria; phylum Desulfobacterota; class Binatia; order Binatales; family Binataceae; genus JAKAVN01. The sequence continues at coordinate 48,638 of CAVYTJ010000017.1, forward strand.
ATCTGGAATTTCGTAATACAGCAGATAAAAGACCGACCTATCCTGGGGTATGGATATGCGGTGTCGGGAGCTATCTTCCAGAGCTCATACTTTCCTATTTGGTGGGGCCCTTGGGACCTCGGTCCGCATAGTTCACTGCATAATGGGTACCTTGATCATGCCGTCGGAGTAGGCATACCAGCCACTCTGTTTTGGCTTTTCATCATCCTCGAGCCGTGGGTATTCGTGTTCCGCCGGTCCGGCGACAGTTGGAACTTTAAGGCAATCTTTTTCCTTATAGTAATACCGATCTTGATCAATAACTTCTCCGAGGCACTTCTGGGCGATTTTACCGATAGCGTGGGCTTGTTGTTCGGCTTGGTTTGGGCACTTGGCGAACGTTATCGCATGCTTGCCTTGCAACGAGCCGACACTATCCGCGCGGAAACATTGGCGACGCTGCCAGGGCCAGTAATCGCATTGGCGGAAGCGGGCGAGGTCCGCTAATTCGCGGGCGGCGTCGCCTTTACACATGACGAAGTAGGGCATTACCGGACGGGCTCGCGGGGCTCGCCCACAGAGTTCTGCGCGTGGGGGAGAGTCCTACGTGGTTGTCGTCGAGCGAAGATTCGCGAGGCTGCTCTCCTACAAGATGGTCTTCTTTGCCAACGAGGCTTCGCTGCATCGAGTCGCTGAGAATCTGAGACCCACAGAGCTGGCGCGCTTCTTTTACATGACAGAGAAGCTTGATGGATCGCGGTTCGTGATCGGACGCGATCGGAACCGCACCGTGTGTAATGACCTACGCCAGCCGCTGGAAAAGATGTGGAAGGGCCTGGCGCACTGCAGTCGCACGGACATCCGAAGAGCCGAGAGCCTGGTCGCGCGCGTCCGAATTACATGCAATGAGGAGGCAAGTCGCGAGGATTTTTTGGCCGTGTTCAACGATTTCGCGCGGCTGAAGGATGGCGTGCGGCAAATCTCCAGCCGTATCCTCCAGCGCTACGAGCGGTTCACCGACCGGCTCGTCCTGTATCTCGATGGGCAGCCCATGGTGGTTAATCTGGTATTGCGCGATCCCGAAAGCGGTCGCGTCAGAGGCCTGTATAGCGGCAGTCGGCGTTTGGACACCGACGATCCGAAGAAGGCTCGGCTCGTGGGTAACCTGAACCGTATGCTGCATTGGCATAACATGCGTTTATATAAGGAGGAGGGCTTCGACACCTACGATTGGGGCGGAATTAGCGACGACAGAAGCGATGGCAGGGTCAGATTCAAGATGTCTTTCGGCGGAGCCGTCGTGGAAGAATACACTTATCTCTGCGCAGGCTGGCCGCAACTGGGGACCATCGTACAGCCCCTGTTTGACCTTGCTTACGTTCGCGTTCGCCTCAAGAGCGCGCTTAAGGCTTCGATCGAGCGCACGTCACGAGGAAGACTGCACTACCGACACCGGATCACGGAGGGCAATACGCAAATCCCGCGGCAGATTGATCGCACTCGTGACACAACGGATCCAGCCAAGAGCCAGTTGATATGAGGTATTCAGGTTGCCGACGACGGAGTCCGCTCGGTCGAGCGCTAACCCTTCCCGTCTTGGTGGTTGTCGCGGCGTCGGCTTGCGCCGCCGTTATGCTGTCAGTTGGGGCAGGCGGTGCGGCAGGCGGGCCGGCGCATTTCGGTACGTTGCCGCCGCGCGCGCCGTTGCCCTCGGGACAGGACTGTGCGGCGGAGATACCGTCGAGCCCCGGAGACGGTAGCGGCCAATATCCCCTTCAACCAAACGATGCCGACGGCATCGCAGCTTGCCGAGTTCTATAGACACCCTGTCTTTGGCGCGAATCCACCGGCTTCGGATTTCTTTCGCGTCGATGGCCACTATGTTGGCTCGACTGACATGATTTTGCGTTGGGCCGCATGCAAATGGGGCATCGACGAGGATGTCGCGCGGGCACAGGCGTGGGCCGAGAGCAAATGGCGGCAGGGCGGTCCTAATCCTGGCGATGGAGGCGGCGACAAGCGGGTATCGCAGAGCCAATGCGAGCAGGGCGAGTTTACGGCCTTGTGGAATTTCGGTTGCCCGAACTGTTGCTACCAGTCATGGGGAATTCTCCAGACCAAGGTCTACTATGAGTGGGGAACCTGGCCGATGATCAAGGATTCCACCGCCTTCAATGCCGACTATCGCTACGCCGACCAGCGCGCCTGCATGAATGGAGACTATGCGGGATACTTCGCGAGCGCCGCGCAGCAGCCCAATACATACGCCGCCGACATCGCCAGCGGCGATATCGACCGCGTCCTATGGGGATGTATCGGTATGCACTATTCTGGCGGATGGTACACCCCACCGTCGTTGGGGTACATTAGCGAGGTCAGAGGATACTTGCCGGCGAAACCCTGGATGGCACTTGTTAGATCGCCATGATCGCGGTCTCGCCGAGCATCGATGGGTGAAGTTCCTTCCATGTAAGAATTGCACTGTGCGCGCGAAGAGGCGCGGGCAGACAGGAGGCGGCAGGGGAGGAAACAAATCGCAAATAAACAAAGGAGCGCGGCATGACGTAGCCTGACAGATTCTGGCACGTCACAGTCTGCCCGATCGAGAATGGGAGGAAATCCGTTGGCACGTTCGCGTATACGCGCATACGATAGTCCCGGGACGAGCGTTCCCCCGTGCGCTTATCTATAAACCAGATGGTATGCGCAGAACGGAGTTTCTATGAAATCGCTGCTTATTATCGGAGCACTGCTCGCGCTTGTGGGTATCGTGACTCTGGCGTTCCCTGCGTTTTGGACCAGGGATAACAAGAACGTTGCGCAACTCGGCGATGTCACAATTCAGCATCGTGAGAATGTGCTGCATGTCATCCCTCCAACTGCGAGCGTGGTAGCGATCGTGCTGGGTGGCGGTCTGATCGTGGCCGGCGTCGCCTTGAAGGGCAGAGATTGAAGTTCTCTTGCCAGTTAGCGCGCGCATTCCCTCGGCTACGTATCGACTCCAGCTCAATGGCGAATTCACGCTCATCGACGCGGCTGGAATAGTTCAGTATCTCGACCGGCTCGGCGTCAGCGACTGTTACATCTCTCCAATTACGCAGGCCCGGGCGGGCAGCCCGCATGGCTATGACGTGATGGATCACCGAAGGCTCAATCCGGAGCTCGGTGGCGAGGACGGATTTCGCCAATTTGCCCGCCGAGTCCGGGAGCACGGCATGGGCATGGTTGTCGACACCGTCCCCAACCACATGTGCATCGCGGACAGTTCCAACCAATGGTGGTTTGACGTGCTCGAGAACGGACCGAGTTCTCCGTATGCGTCTTTTTTCGATATCGACTGGCAGCCGCCCAAGGCTGACCTGGCAAATAAAGTCCTGCTCCCGGTGCTCGGCGATCAGTTCGGGCATGCGCTCGAAGACGGCCAGATTTCGATCGCCTACGGAAAGGGCGCTTTCGAAGCCGCCTACCACGACCACGTCTTTCCGCTCGCGCCACGCACCTGGACCACGATCCTGGAACCGGCCCTCGCACGCCTGACAACTGAACTGGGCGAGACAAGCCGTGAGTCCTTGGAACTAGCCAGCATAATCACAGCACTCAATCATCTTCCGCTGCGCACCGAGACCGACGCCGCGAGGGTCCGGGAACGCCAGCGTGAGAAGGAGATCGTGAAGGAACGGCTCGCCGCGTTGATGGAAGCGAGTGCGTCCGTGCGCGCTGCCGTTACTGCGTCGATCGCGGACCTCAACGGGATCAAGGGCGAGCCGCATAGCTTCGATCGTCTGGAGCAGCTCCTGGACGCCCAGGCGTATCGGCTGAGCTTCTGGCACGTCGCGGCTGACGAAATCAACTATCGCCGCTTCTTCGACGTCAATGACCTGGCCGCAATCCGTGTCGAAAACCCCGATGTTTTCAAAGCTACGCACGAACTCATTTTGGCCCTGGTTCGTGAGGGGGCGGTTAGCGGGCTGCGGATTGACCACGTCGATGGGCTGCGCGACCCGGGACAATATCTACATACGCTTCAAAACGAATGCACGGTTGCACTTGGCGCCGCGGAGACGGCCCTTGTTCCGTGCCAGACGGACAGCGGGCCGAGCGATCCGCAGGCGCGTCCGTTCTATATCGTGGTTGAAAAGATTCTCGGCGAGGATGAGCGATTGCGTGCGGACTGGCCGGTGCATGGCACCACCGGCTACGAATTTTTAAACGATCTCAATGGGCTCTACGTTGATGGCGGCAACTGCGAGCGACTGATGGAGGTTTACTCGAGCTTCAGTCAGCGCCGGCGCGAGTTTTCCGACATCGTCTACGATTGCAAGAAGCTCGTGCTGCGCGCGTTGATGTCAGGCGAGCAGAACGTGCTGGCGCGCAAGCTCGATCGCATTTCGGAACAGCATCGATGGTCGCGCGATTTCACGCTCAACAGCCTCGGCCGCGTGCTGGCCGAAGTAATCGCCTGCTTTCCGGTTTATCGTTCGTACGTGACCTCCGAAGGTTCCGTGAGCGGCGAGGACCGCCGCCAGGTCATGACCGCGGTCAACGCCGCCAAGCGCAGAAATGCCGCGCTCAGCGAATCCACCTTCGACTTTCTCGCGGCGGTGCTGTTGTTGGATCATCCCGAGGGCCTGGACGACGCCACGCGCGCGGAACGGCTCGACTTCACTTTGCGCTTCCAGCAGCTCACCAGCCCGGTGATGGCGAAGGGATTCGAAGACACCGCGCTCTACCGGGTTTATCCGCTCGCTTCGCTGAACGAAGTCGGCGGCAATCCAACCTCGTGTGGCATCGCCGTCGAAACCTTTCATGCTCGCAACGAGCGCAGGCTCCGTGAATGGCCGCACGCGCTGTCCGCCACTTCCACGCACGACACCAAGCGCGGCGAGGACGTGCGCGCGCGAATCAACGTACTCTCGGAAATGCCCGACGCCTGGGAGCGGGCCGTGCGCCGATGGCAAGGTCTTAACGCTTCGCTACGCGTCAAATGGGAAGATATCTGCGTCCCGGACGCCAACGAGGAGTACCTTTTCTACCAGACGCTCGTAGGAGCGTGGCCGCTCGAGCGAATGACGCCCGCCGAGCATGATCTGTTCGTCCGGCGGATTGAGGATTACATGGACAAATCCTCTAAGGAGGCCAAGGTCCGCACAAGCTGGGTCAGCCCGAACGCCGCCCATGACGAAGCGCTCGCAGAGTTTGTGCGCGCGGCGCTCAAGCCCAATTCGGCGAACCCTTTCCTGGCAGATTTTGTGAGCTTTCGCCGGCCCATCGCGATGGCCGGAATACTCAATTCACTTTCGCAGACCGTGATCAAAGCAGGGTCGCCTGGAGTTCCTGATTTCTATCAGGGCACCGAATTGTGGGACTATAACCTGGTCGATCCGGATAACCGGAGGCCCGTGGACTTCGCGATTCGCTCGGCAATGCTCGAGGAGATCATTCGCGAGGCCGATCGCAACCGGGCGACGCTGGTGGAAAAACTCCTGGGCAGCCCGCAGGACGGGGGCATCAAGATGTATGTGGTCCACCGCGCCTTGCAATTTCGCCGCAACCATCCAGAGTTGTTCGCGAGTGGAGCATACGTGCCGCTAACGGCCGGCGGCGAGTGCACGCGTCACGTGATCGCTTTCGCGCGACGCGCCGGGCGCGACCGTGTGATAATCGCCGCCGGCCGCTTTTTCACCAAGCTCGAGAGAACCGCCGCGGATTCGTTTCCGACGGGCGCCGCGTGGTCGGATACGAGGGTCATATTGCCGCCCGATTTTGCGCCGCGCCGCTACGTCGATCTGTTTACGGGTTGCGAGATCGAGGCGCGCGCGCAGGAAGGCACGGCACAACTATCGCAACTTTCGATGGACGAAGTGTTCGCGCGAATGCCGATCTCGATGCTCGTGCGGTCGGACTGAGAGAGCCGTTGGATTCTCGAACGAGGCAAGACCGGATTTGGCGCCTTGAGTTTGGCGCGTGTCCAACCGAAGAGGGAGTTGTCTTTCGCGTCTGGGCGCCGCTGGCGGCGCGTCTCTCCGTATGTGTCACCAGTCCGCGCCAGGCGGTCTTGCCGATGGATCGAGATGCGGATGGCGTCTTCACCGCATTCGCCGACCGTCTTGCCGCCGGCGCGGAGTACTACTATGAATTTGCGCCCGGCCGCCGGCGTCCCGATCCGGTTTCGCGTTTGCAACCGCACGGAGTTCATGACGCTTCTCGAATCGTCGATCCTGACGCCTTCGCGTGGACCGATCGCGACTGGAAAGGGCGTCCCCTGGAAGACTTCATCATCTACGAGCTTCATACCGGAACCTTCACGCCCGAGCGGACGTTCGAGGGCGCGATCGGCCGGCTTCCATACTTGCGCGAGTTGGGCGTCACGGCGATAGAGCTTATGCCGGTTGCGGCATTTCCCGGCGCTCGCAACTGGGGTTACGACGGCGCCTATCCTTACGCGACGCATGCCGCGTATGGCGGACCGCTCGGACTCAAGCGCTTCGTCGACGCTTGCCATGGCGAGGGCCTCGCGGTCGTGCTCGACGTCGTTTACAACCATCTGGGCCCGGAAGGAAATTATCTTGGCGAGTATGGCCCATACTTTACCGACCGCTATCGAACGCCGTGGGGCGCGGCCATCAATTTCGACGGTCCGCAGAGCGATGGGGTCAGGCGATTCTTTATCGACAATGCTCTGTACTGGCTGACTGAGTACCACGTCGACGCTCTGCGTCTCGACGCAATTCACGAGATCTTCGACTTCGGCGCGGTTCATGTGCTCCGCGAGATGGCGGAGGCGTTTCATCGGCAGGCACGCTTGCTCGGGCGCGATGCGTGGCTTATCGCCGAGAGCGATTTGAATGATCCACGCGTGATCAATGCACCGGGGATCGGCGGCCACGGAATCGATACCCAGTGGAACGACGATTTTCACCATTCGTTGCACACTCTGCTGACCGGCGCCAGGAATGGCTATTTTATCGACTTCGGCCGCATCGGAGATCTGTGGCAAGGCGCTAACTGACGGATTTGTCTATGACGGCCGCCGGTCGATCTATCGCCAGCGCCGCCACGGTGCTTCGTCCAAATCGAATCCTGGGCAGCAATTCGTTGTGTTCAATCAGAATCACGACCAGATTGCCAATGCAGACGCGGGGAGGCGGTTCTCCGAGCTACTTACGCCCGACCAGCAAAGGCTCGCGGCCGTGATCCTGATGTGTGCGCCTAACCTGCCGATGCTCTTCATGGGTGAGGAGTTCGGCGCGTCGGTGCCGTTTAATTATTTTACCAGCTTCGACGACCCGGCGCTGGCCCGCGCGGTATCTGAGGGACGCCGGCGCGAATACGAGTCCTTTTTTAGAGACCGGGCCTTCCCGGATCCGCAAGCGCCCGAAACCTTCGCCGGCTCGCAAATCGACTGGAGCGAGACCGCACGATCGCCCCATCGGGAGTTGCTCGCACTCAACCGCGCGCTCATCTTGCTGCGCAAAGAGAATCGCTGTCTCTCGAACTGCCGCAAGGACCTGACAGAGGTTGATTTCAGTGAAGGCGAGCGATGGATGGTAATCCGGCGCGGCGATCCGTCGGGCGCAAGCGCCCTGCTATTGTGCAACTTGAGTCCGGAAACGCGAACAGTCCCGATGCCGCGCGAGGCTTCGGGCTTCGAGCTTGTGCTCTTTACAGGCGAGCAGCGCTTCGGTGGCACGGTTGCGGCTCCTTCGCCGCCCGCCATCCTCGATTCTTCCTTAGCCGGAATCGAGATCGCTCGATTCAGCGCGGCGCTTTATCTCGGCGATACCAAGCACTCGTAATATCCGCATAACCGTCGCATCGTCTCATTCCGGATTTCGCGCGACGATTCGGTGAGGCGCGGACGGTCACCCTCGCCGGTCTCGGCACTATCAGACGCGGCAGGTACAAGCGCACCGTCGTGCCCCGCTGCTCCTCGCTATAGATTTTCACATGCCCGAATCGGGCCTCTCGGTCAGCAACGCAGAGTCACGTACTTAAGGAGGGCAATCAAGGCCCTTTAGCCGTTTACATACGTTCGATTGGCTGTCAGCATATTTGACGGATCGACTTCCGTCGTCGCGAGCTGCGATGACCTCGTCTTGCAGGACATCGATTGAGTGCGCCAAATCTTTTGTTAGTTGACGATAACGACGACGTGCGCGAAATTACCGCGCTGTTGTTGCGCGATACCGGATACAGCGTGATCGAGGCCTCCAGCGGCATTGCCGCGCTCGCCGCGCTCGCCGCCAATCCTGCGATCGAGCTGTTGATCGTCGATTTTTCAATGCCGGGGATGTCGGGACTCGAGCTTCTCGAACGGGCGCGCGCCAAGCGCCCGGAAATCAAGGCAGTGTTTATCACCGGCTACGTCGATCACACGTGGCTCAACGGGAAGCTCGCCGACGAAATCGTGGTCAAGAAGCCTTTCACGATGGCCCAGCTCGCGCCCGCGGTGCGCAAGGCGTTGGGCGAATCCGAGGTCTGAACCGCTCGGCCGAGATCCGGCCCACTCGGCGAGGTCTGGCCGCTGGCGATGGTCACGACTTAGGGCCGGCGCCCTCAGATCTCCAAAGCCCTTTCTGCGCCTCCCTTAGCCAGCCGCTTTGCGCCGCTCACTCTCAACGTTAACTCTGCATTGATGCCCTTCCTCCAGGGTGTGCTTCTTTCAAGCGTCCTGAAAAACCTTCTATAGGTCGTGACGCGAGCCGTCCCTCCGCCCAATTCATAACAAGGTTTTTTGGCGGCACAGTTGTTGCTGCTACTTACTTTGGCTGCAAACACCAACCATGTCTGCCGCGTGCAGACAAAGGGGTAGACGCAATGAATCAGGATCAAGTTAAAGGAAAATGGAATCAGCTCAAGGGCGAAATCAAGAAGAAGTGGGCCAGAATGACCGATGACGACTTTCTGGAAGTTGAAGGCGATATGGACAAGCTCTCGGGCAGGATCCAGGAGCGGACCGGCGACCGGAAGGAAGACATTCGGAAATGGCTTAACGAGCGCTCTCAGTAGTTCGCTGGATTGCGGTCGCGGCTTTCAGGAACGTCTGCGCTAGCGTTCCTGAAGCCGCGCCGCACTACCCAATCTGGAGGCAACAAATGCGATATTTGGTGGCATGGCTTCTTGGCGTACCTATTTCAGTTCTCGTGTTATGGTACCTCGTCACTCATGTGCTTTAGCGTCTTTGAACTAATCATTCGAAGTCGTTTCATCGTGCCGGAGTTGCTATTGCGTCGGATGGGTATTCCGGAAATTTCCGACCGAACCGCGGTTTGGCCGTCAATGTGACAGACGCAGTCCCCTATATCGATGCAGTGCGATGTCTGCCGGAACCCACTTTCCTGGTAACTTCAGAAGGCATCGTGTCGGATGCCAATCTCGCTGCTCTCAGCATCGTAGGGCCGGTGACCTTTGACCATTGCCTTCGCTTGACTTCTTTTGTGGAAAATTCCGAGGCTGAGGTCACGTCGCTTCTTCAGCGTGCGACAGAAAGCCGTTCCTCAATCGGCGGCAAGCTCGTATGGCGAATACCGAATGGGCCGAAAGTCTGTCAACTGATCGCGTGGTGCGCGCGACCGGCCGACGAGGCACGTTCTGCTTTGATAATCATCCGCTGTGACTCTGATGATGACCAGGCGGCTAACGGTTTGCTGGAGCTTAACGAGCAGCTGGAAAGTCTGAGAAATGAGGTAGTAGCGCGACGACAAGTTGAGCGTCAGTTGGTGGGAGCGCTCAAGGCGCGGGATGACTTTGTCGGCGTGGCTGCTCATGAACTGCGTAATCCGCTAAACGTGTTTCATTTGACACTTCAGCTTTTGTACCGGATGCCCAATCAAGCCGGGAACGATATACGGGGGATAATCGATAAGCTCCGGGTTCAACTGGACCGGATAAATTCTCTGGTTAATCATTTGCTCGATGTCACACGGATTCGCGCAGGCAAGTTAGATTTGGAACTGGAGACATTCGATCTGATCGAGTTGGTAAAGGAAATCGCTCAAAGATTCGCCGAGATGCATCCTGATGTTCCTCTCGTGCTTCGGATGGACTGCGCGGTAATGGGCACCTGGGATCGGCTGCGAATTGACCAGGCCCTGTCAAACCTTATCTCAAACGCGATCAAGTACGGCCTGCGCAAGCCGATTACCGTGGTGGTTACGGTCGACGACAAGAAGGCGTGCGTGGCGGTGCAGGATCAAGGAATCGGGATCGCGCCGGATGATTCTGAACGCATTTTCGAGCGTTTCGAACGTGCCGTATCCCAATCAAACACGGAGGGCCTGGGACTCGGCCTCTGGATTGCCAGGCGTGCGGTGGAAGCCCACGGCGGTCTGATTAATGCCGAGGGGCAAGCAGGCCGAGGCGCGGTTTTCACCATACAGCTGCCTCTCTCCAGGGAGCCGAATACTTGAAGAAGGGACGCGAAACACAATGGAAACTCATACGATTTTGGTGGTCGAAGACGAAGAAGAATCGCGGCAGGTCCTGATGCAGATCCTTGAGCTTGAGGGTTTCAAGGCTGTTGGAGCCTGCAATGGCGTTGAAGCCATGGACTATCTGCACACCTCGGATCTGCCTTGTCTGATCATTCTCGACCTTCTGATGCCCGTTATGAATGGCACACAGTTTCGGGCCGCGCTCTTAAACGTTGCGGACCTGGCCAAAATTCCGGTCGTCGTGGTGAGCGCTCTTGACATTTCCACTGTGTCGGACCTTGGAGTCGTTAGAGCTTTCAGGAAGCCTTTGGACATTGATGCACTGGTGCGACTCGTCCGCGAGAATTGCTGATACTTGCGCGAACGGGTGTCGGGATTCTCAGCCCGGCGCAGTTGCTTTCGTCTGGCGATCGAACCCTGGCAGAATGGCATTGATAAATCCGTTCTGCACGAATTGCATCAACGCCTGCCAGGTGCTCACATTCGGATTGTCTAGCTTTCCGGACACGTCGATCCTGGTCGCAACCTTTTGAGTGGATGAATTCTTGACTACCTTGGTAGCCGCGCCAATGGCAAGCTCATAAGCTTGATGTACGACCGATTTGTTTTTGTCCTTGGCGGGGTCATAGACTTTCACATTAGTAAACAGAGGTTTCACATAGCCTGTCATCTCTCCGCGCCGGACCGTGACTTGCGAGAAGACGGACAGCTCCCCTGCCTGGACGTCAAACCTGCCATATGCGCGCAACAGATTATTTAGCGACGGAAGACTGGCGTCGCGGATCGCGAGATCGAGATCGAAGTCAGAACCGGGTTTCTCGGGGCGAAAATCTCCACTGATGGTGGTCACTCCACTGTCCATGAACCGGCCGCGCAAGACGAGGTGTGCCGGACCTTCGTTGAAATGGTTCGATAAATTCGTCAGCTGAAGATCCAGATTCGATATCGACAGTATGTAATGAGGATCCTTGGTGTCGTTGACATAAACCGCTTGGCTATCAACAACTTCGAGCTTGGCGATTTTGACCAGGATTTCCGGCGCGTTGTTGATTTTCTGGGTTCCCGCCTTCACCGCGGCCACACGGCGAGCCTCCGCAGCGGCGGTGGGTGTCGCATGCGTATACCCGAATCGTCCGCCGGCGACCTTGGCCTGATAGACTTCGACGCTTTCGACTTTCGGTCCGTACTCAACGAACCCGTTACTCGATAGCGTGCCGCCCTCGACAGTGAAATTGATCCGGCTGAGCTCAGGCTTGAATTGTTTGAGCGGCACATTTTCCAGATGATAGCTTGCGGCGACGCTGGCGACCGGCTTGGTCAGGAAGTTCGCGTTTCCCTTGATGCTTGCCTGCCCCACATCGAAGACAGTCGCTTCGGCCTGTATGGGCGACGGATACGCGGTGGCGGCCGACCGTGTATTTCGGATGTTATCCGCGGTGACGTACAGATGCTCGAGTCTAAGCGGCTGGTTCGGATCAGTATCGACGTAAACGACGTCACCGTCTTCAATCGTGAAATGGTTGATCTTGAAGGGATAGATGCTTTCTATGGCGTCCTGCCATCCCTTTTTGGTTAACGGCACCTTGTCGGCATACTCAGTACGCAACTGTATAAGATCGATATGCAGCCGCGGATGAAAGAGAAACAGGTCGGCCACGACGTGCCCGGTGAACAGGTTATGCCATTGTATCTCCAGGGTGAAGATTGGAAAGTGTGCGACGGGAGAGCGTGGATGCGCTTTCTGGATCAATGTGACGTCGCGCAAGGTGAGGGCGGCGTCGAGTATATTCAGGTGCGCGCCGGCGACGCGCGTTTCATAACCTGTCAGCCGCGTATTCAGATTTCGTTCGGCCAACCTCCGGATGGTCGGATCCAGTAGATACGATACTGCCAACAGGATGGCCAGGCAGCCAACAAAAGCCACCGTCAACCACCGCACGAAGCGCGCCCCGCGCGACTGCGGGTATCGCTCCGGCGCGGCTCGGTCGCTCTCTGTCGCGTATCGGACAGGCATCGGCGCAACCCTTTTCTGTCTCTTCAATCGCGGCGCGAGCGGTTGTCCACGACGTCGTCGCCGGCCACTTTGCCAATCATGATGATCAGAGGTGAATTCGATTTGAGCGGTCCGCCCCGGTAGTCGCCGAACGTTTGTTCGATCTCGAATCCCGTGTGGATGAAGAGCAACTGCAGCTCTCGGGGGAAGAAGACGTGGCCGACAAAGTCATCGATGTAACCGTCGACGGCGCGTCCATTCTGGTACTTCTCGTACAAGAAGCGCGTTTGGGCGCACTGTTCATGGCTTAGATAGCGAGAAGTCTTGCGCCGAATGAATCTCACTCCGTCGGATTGATCCCACTTGTCCACGTCGATCTCCACCAGTGCGCGCGGCGGCACGTTGAACGAGTCCGCGAATATGGCCATGTTGGGCATGGTTATCTCGACCAGAAATCTGCCGCCCGGTGTGAGATTGCGTCGACATTGGTTCCAAGCGGCGAGCTGATCTTCAAGAGCGAGCAGATGACTGATCGACGAGCACGGGATCACGATGAGATCGAATGCCGACTCCGACTGCCAGGTCCGCATATCGGCCTGGATCAGGCGGAGCCTTTCTCGCACTGCGGGCGGGGCCTCAAGATGGCGTTTGTTGGCGCTCTCAAGCATCTCGGCCTGACTGTCCACGCCGATTACATCAAAGCCCAACCGCGCGCCCTGCTCTGCCAAAGGCAAGGTGATTCTGCCTGTGCCGCAGCCCAGCTCCAGAACCCTTTGGGGTCGGAGCTTCCGCACCAGTGAGACGTAGAACTCCACGTCTTCGCTGTCGCCCAGGTGTTCCAGGTCGTATTCATCAGGATGTCTATAAAGGTCGCTCATACCTGCCTATTGGGCGTGCGGACTACAGTGCCGTACGAGACCGCGATCATCGGCGCTCCACATCTGTGGTTCCGATGACCGCGGTCGAACAACTCACTCAAATCAACCACGGCTATTTATACTGCTTACTGACTAGTCTGGTTTATGGAGGTGAATAAGTCGTCGTCGACCGCTTCTGTATTACGCCATCCGGGCTTGAGGTGGTCGTTGTGGTGGTAGTCTCCGATGACGACGAAGGTGGAGGCGTCACAACTGGGGCCGGCGGCGGGACTGTTCCATACTCGGTTGTAGTGGTGGTCTCTCTGGTGGCAGTCGGACCGCATGCAGAGCAAAAACCGACGGCGAATGCGGCGATGAAGATGGTAGCCCACGATCTCCAGTGTTTCATTTTTCTTATTCTCCAGAAAAATCGATGTCCGATGATGGTTCTGATCGATTCTCGCGACTTTATCGCGAGGGAACTTTCGCTCCCGACTTCCGCGCTTCGGAAAGGCCGATAGCGATTGCCTGTTTACGGCTCTTCACCTTCTTGCCGGACTTCCCGGACTTGAGTTTTCCTTGCTTCATTTCATGCATCGCGCGCCCAACTTTGGACGAAGCCTTCTTGCCGTATTTTCGGGTGCTTGTAGCCATTTTCACCAACCGTAAGTGAGGTTGTTTACGCCGCGCGCAGCGCGATTTTCACAAAGACATCAGCCGCGAAAGCCATCAGCCTTGTCGTTTTCTCGCTGATCAACAAAATCATAACGGCCGCGGGAACTAACCCTGACTATATGAAAATCCCGTGCCGACGAGTTTTAATGCTGTCTTGGTTGGCTATCGCTTGAATCTGCGAGGCACGACTACGCGTATTGCACGCGCGGAGTGGCACAAATTACTTTTGCAGCGACCGCTTTGAAATAGCTGGAATGCGATGAGAGCTCTACGTACGCGCCGAACCAAGTTTTTGGCGCATCGAACTCGCGAGCTTTCAAGGCCGCGTCCCTGGAGGAGTGGATCAGGCGCGCGGCTTTTTTCTTAGACTGTCAGGAGGCCCGAATTACTCTTCTTTGAGATGGTTGTAGAGAGTTTTCAGCGAGACGCCGAGAATTTCCGCGGCCTTTGCCTTGTTGCCACCAGTAAATTTGAGCGTCTGCAGGAGAAGTTCGCGTTTGACCGCGCTGAGCGACATCCCCACATGCACGTCCAGAGCGGGATGGCCGTGCCCATTGTCGGGTTTGAAACCCGCGGGCGGGCTGGGCTTGACGCTCTCTGGCATATCGAACGTGATCTCCTCCGGCAGGTCTGCCGTCGAGATCATCGGCCCGCGCGTGACGATGAGCGCCCGCTCGATCACATTGCGCAACTGTCGCACATTTCCCGGCCAGCGCTGAGCTTTGAGCAACTCCAGGCACTCAGCTTCCATGCCCATAACCGATTTGCCGGCGGCCGGAGCAAGTTGCTGCAGGAAATGTTCGATCAGGATCGGGACATCCTCCGACCGCTCGCGCAGTGTCGGCAGTTGGATCGTGAACACGTTGAGTCTGTAGTACAGGTCCTCGCGGAACTTTCCATCGCGAAGCTGCCCCTCCAGGTTGCGATTCGTCGCGGCGAGGACGCGCACGTCGACAGGAATCTCGGCACTACCGCCCAGGCGGCGAACCTTCCGTTCCTCGAGCACCCGTAAGAGCTTCGCCTGCAATTCCGGCTTCATCTCGCCGATCTCGTCGAGCAGGAGCGTTCCGCCGGTGGCGAGTTCGAAACAGCCCTCGCGGCGGCGATCGGCGCCGGTGAAGGCGCCGCGCTCGTGACCGAACAACTCGCTTTCCATCAGGGTCTCGGGCAAGGCGGCGCAATTGATGGCGATATAAGGACCGCTGGACCGCGGGGACAGCTCATGAATCGTGCGCGCCGCGAGTTCCTTTCCGGTGCCGCTCTCCCCGACGATGACGATCGACGCGCTGCTCGGCGAGACCTGGTCGATGGCGGCCATTACGCGGCGCATCGCGAGCGATTGCCCGATCAGTTGTCCGAGTTCGCCGGCGTCCATCAGACGGCGGCGCAAAAGCTGGTTTTCCTTGCTGACGGTCAGATGGGTGCGCAGATTGTTGAGCAGCACCTCCATGTGATGCGGATCGACCGGCTTGCGCAGATAGTCATAGGCTCCGAGCTTTATCGATTGAACCGCGTCGTCGATATCGCCCTCGCCGGAGATCACGATGGTGGGAATCTGCCAGCCATTCGCGCGGATTTCGCGGAGCACCGCGAGGCCGTCTTTTTTCGGCAGCCTCAGGTCGAGCAAAAGGATTTGCGGATCGGAGCTTTCAATTAACTGCAAAGCCTGCTCGCCATCTTCCGCGCTGTCCACTCGGTATCCCCAGGAGGAGATCAAAGTGGACCACGCTTCGCGCGCGTCGGAGTTGTCTTCGACGATGAGTACTTTGATGCCGGCTTTCATAGTGTTCGCATTCGCTGCTGAGCTGACTCATCCGCCCAAAGGCCGTTGCGGGTAATAGTGCTTGCTCGCATTCGGCGCAATTTAGAATTTTCTGAAATAAGACGCGATCGATCCGCGTGTTCTGGACACGCCCCCGCCTAAAACATTCGCCTGTCGCTGTGATATTAGGATAGCTGCATCAATGATGCCATTCGTTCAGATTAGATGAAGGTTCATAAACATCATATAACACTCGAAAGCGGTCGTTAGCGTGGGAATGGTTAGATCTTCGACCATGCGAATTTGTAAGATTTACCTTTCTCGACCGACAATGAAGTTGTTATTTCTTGGATTGTTCGCCGCTCCGCCCGACGGCCGACGCAACGTATTCGATCAGACGGCCGAGATCCAAGGGCTTGACCATACATACGTTTTCGGTGTCGTCACGTTGCGGGATGCCGCGGTCCTGCGCGCGCAGCGTCGCGGCCTGCTGCCTGATGGTCTGCTCCTTCAGATAAAGATCGACGAACACGGCCACTTTGCAGCGCAGGATCTCGGGTTCGAAGGGCCGCACCAGAAAATCGGCGGCGCCCCTGGCGTAGCCATCCAACATCGCGGCCGTGTCGAAGCAAATCGCGCAATTGTGACCGCCTCGAAAATTTCGGGGGAAAACCCTTGAAGGCGACGCCGCTATGGGAAGCGATCTCCTATGTGGTCGTATGTCGGGCGCAGCCGGCCCGGAACGACCGTCGCCACGACCAGAAGAAATTGCTCGAAGGTCATCCCCAGGACACGAAATCCGCCTTGGCAGAAAATGAAAGCGTAAAAATCGAGTAGCTCGTCCGCCAGAGCAAGCGGCAGCTCGGGACGGGCAGGCGCAAGCGGAAACGCCCGGACCTCCCGTCCGTGGCCGGCGCAGTAAAATTTCCGCCGAACTGCTGGCGACAATGACTCGGTGGAATCAGCGGATACGCGCCGAGGAATTTTGGCCGAGGGCATCGCGCTCACGCTTGTGAACCTCCGACCGGCGCGCGACTACGCTCGCCTCGAGTAGGTGACCGCCGCGCGGAAGGTACAGAGCGCCGAACGAAAAAGGGGGGCAGGGTTTTCATTCGGGAACAGATCCGCGCGGCGGTCGAGGGTTTAATATCCATAAAACTTGGTAGTCTGCGTCGAGCAATAGCTATGCCGAACGCAACTTCTGACGATATCTCGCTTTTCCGCACGCTCTATTGATTGATGTCCTGCATTGGATTGGAAAGTTTTCAATCCACACGGGAATATCTTCAATGGGTAGGTTTTACATATTTGCGTTTCGAAGGTCGGAAGTTTTAGGGCTCCCGAAGCAGGAGAGTACAAACTTCCTGTTCAAAACCCGGGCCTTCCGTCCTAGTTTTAAAAACGTCCGGCAACAAATTTCTGCGGCTTATCGGATGATAGACGAACTCTCCTCCCTGTATCTCTTGATATCCGTGGTCTAAGCGTCAAAAAAATAGGCTCACCATCGTCTATTGGCACGACGCTTGCTTAAACGCATCAGTCGGCATCGACAACACAACGGAGGCCCATGTACTACCGACACTTCCGCCTGACGGGTCCGCCCTTCGAAGCCTTGGCGGGTCCGGAGGCTCTCTATCTCAGCCGGGCCCATCGCGAAAGTCTGGCAGCCCTTGAGTGGGGTCTGCTGCACGAACCAAGCGGCTTTACCACGCTGACCGGTGAGACCGGAACCGGCAAAACCACGCTGGTATCTTCCATACTCGCGCGCAATTTCGCCCAGCTGCGCGCCGCATACGTGATAAATCCGAAGCTCTCGTTTGAAGACATCCTGCGGGTAATCCTCGGCCAGTTCGGCATTCCATGTGCGGAACCGGGCAAGCTGGACCGCATCGAGGCATTGGTCGGCTTCCTCGGCGCTCGAATGCCGAACGAGCGGCTGGCGATAATCGTGGACGAGGCCCAGGACTTAAGCGACGACTCTCTCGAAGAGCTCCGCCTGTTGTCGAACTACGGCCAGCGGATCGGGAAGTACCTGCAACTGGTGCTGGTCGGGCAGCCGGAACTGGGACTTCGCCTGAAGAGCCCGTCGTTGCGGCAGTTCAATCAGCGAGTGGCCGCGCGCTCGGTGCTCAGCCGGCTGAGTTTCGCCGAGGCTCATGAATACGTCGGATATCGGTTGCGCGCGAGGGACGGGCGCTCGAGGGATATTTTCGATTCGGATGCTCTCGACTATCTGCTTCGCCATAGCGCCGGAATCCCTCGGCAAATCAATGTGCTGTGCCACAACGCGATGCTGCTGGCATATTCTGCCGGAGCGCCGCTGGTCGATCTCAAGGCCGCCAGGGCGGCAGTGGCCGATCATGGCGAGTCGCTATTAGGTGCATGGACACTGACTATCCCCTCCCGCGGATTGCAACCTATATATGTTGGTGTCGCCGCATTGGGGCTGCTTCTCTTTGCCGGGTATGGCTATAGAGCAGTGCCCACGCAGGCACCGCGGATCAGCGCCGACGCATCGGCAGCGGTCTCGATGCAGGCGGCGCGGAGTATCGGCGAGCGATCGATCAATGTTGCGCGCAATGTTGCGCGGGGGTCCAAGGTATCCTTCAAGGCCGCAGTTAACACCGTGACGAAACAAGCAGTCGCAAGTGCGGCCGTGGTGGCAGCTCCACCAATTAAACGACCAACCGCGGACGCGAATGCGGAAAATCGATCGTCAGGAACTCTGCGCTCTTCGCGCGGTGTCGATTGCCACCGCCGAAAAACCCCAACCGGAGAACCCTAAGGTACGACAGTCCGATATTGCGGACCTCGTGTTGCCTGCCGCGCTGCCTGCTCAGCCGGCCATAAAGGACCAAGATAGTCAGAACGAAAAGAGCCAGAGCGAAGAAACCCGCGAAGTGGGGAAGGTCCAGCAATCGGTCCATGTATCAACGCCGTCCGTCGCGCAGGAGGCCGATCACAAACGCAGCATCTTGGTCAAATATGGAGATACGCTCGAAAAATTAGCACAGCGGTACCTTGGTTCGCGATACGCACTCAATGAGATCATAGACGACAATCCTCAGATAATGGACATCAACAGAATATATCCCGGCCAGAAGGTCTATTTATCCGGTTCGGAACCAACGAGCCCCGCTGCGGTCCGTGCGTCCAGAGTCGCATCTCAACCCTCGAATTCATTCGCCGATAATGCCTCGCGCATCGATGACTCGAACGGCCCTGATTCCGCGAGCGCTGTAAAAACTGACAGTCGCTGAGATTTGTCCTCAAGCTGCGAATTGTTCTCACGCGCCCGGTTTAACGCATTCGGTTTAACGCTAACGCGCATATTTAATTGTTTGTCGCACAACGCCCCAGGTCGGACGGTACATCACGCCGGACGGCCGAGGCTCGCTTTCAGAGAGGAACTGTTGGCGAGTTCGGCCGTCCGGCTCATCCCCTGAATTTACGGCGTATAGGTAGTGGTCGTATGTTGCCGCACAGTTCCATCATCGGATTGCGTAGTGGTACTGGTCGTCGTGTTCTGGCCCGGCGGTTCCGCCGGGACGACCTGTGCCGGAGTTTCGGTTTCGGTTTTGTGGTAACTGAAGCATCCGGCCGCCAGCACCATTGAAAGTCCTGCAATAGCGAGGGTCGTGGTATGTATAAGCTTCCGCATCATGTGACCTCTAAATATCGAATTGCGTCAAGACGAAATGAGAACCTTGTAGTTCGTAATTCGATGATGAAAGTTTGCACCTCTTGTGCCAACGCATAATGGTAATCAAAGGACGAAAACCCCACGAAAATCTTTCAAATGTGTTGCACGAGTTATGTCTGTGAATAAATTCGTGATACCTGTTACGTCGATGAAATGTGCGCTTTGTTCGCGATCACACGACTGGGTATAGTGACGGACTTACCGATCGCGTCGTCGGGCGCGGATAGAAATATTTCCAACGGTGCGGCGTCTGACGGCGGTGCGGGCGTCAGCGAATTCGAATCAGGATTTCTTTGTCTGGGTTTCGCCGCCGAGAGCGGATTCGCCGGTAAATTCCGAAACCGGCCGATATTCGGTGCTCGGCGCAAGCGGCGGATTGCGTGACGAATCGAGCGGCGGGAGACGGCCGTCCCGTTTCGCGGCGGCTTCCACGAGCGCGGTGTCGGCCCGCCACGGCTCCGCATCGCTGTTGCGCACGGCAGTGCCGCGAAAATCGTAGCGCATCCAGTAGATCGTGCGCATCGCAGCGCCCGCCGGGTCGCGGTGCAGATGCGTGTAAATCCATTTCTCGTTGAAGAGCACGCCGTCCTCTTCGCGCTCGCGCGGATCGTCGAGGCTGCCCTCGGTACGGTCGGGCGTGCCGAGGATCGCGACGATCGCGTTGCGGGCCGGCCGATGGTCGTTCATACCTCGAAGCTCTCCGGAAAGGGGCATCGATGCTCCGCGATGTGCGCCTCGAAGTCAGCGCGGAACTGCTTGAGAAACGCGCGCGCGGCCCACGAGGCGCCGTCGGCGAGCGCGCAGATGCATTTACCGTCCATGAAATCGAAAGTATCGGCGAGCGTCTGGAGGTCCTGCGGCGCGCCCTGGCCGCTTTCGATCCGGCTGAGCGTCTTGTAGGTCCATCCGGTGCCCTCGCGGCACTGGGTGCACTGGCCGCACGATTCGTGCTCGAAAAAACGCGCGACCACCAGCGCCGTGCGCACCATGCAGGTGCGGTCGTCCATCACGATCGCGCCGCCGGTGCCGATCAGCGTGCCGGCCGCGCGCAGCGATTCGTGATCCATCGCGACGTCGATCTGATCGCCGCGCAACACCGGCATCGAGACGCCGCCCGGAATCACCGCCTTGATCGCCCGGCCGCCGATAACGCCGCCGGCGTGCTGATAGATGAGGTCGCGCAGCTTCACGCCGAGCCTGAGCTCGAAGATTCCGGGATTGTCGACGTGGCCGCTCACGCCGAACAGCGTGTGGCCGGCGGCATTCTTGACCCCTTCGTCGAGGAACCATTGCGCGCCCCGCTTCACGATCGCCGGCACGTGCGAGAGGGTCTCGATGTTGTCGACGGTGGTCGGCTGGCCCCACAATCCCGCTTGTGCGGGAAAGGGCGGACGCTTGCGCGGCTGACCCTTGCGCCCCTCCATCGATTCCAGCATCCCGCTCTCCTCGCCGCAGATATACGCGCCGGCGCCCTGCTGGATGGTGATGTCGAAGCGGCGGTTGAAGCCGAGCGCGTTGTCGCCGAGAATTTTGGCCTCGTACAGCCGGCCGATCGCCGCGCTCATCGCCGCGAACTCCTCGACGTATTCGCCGCGGATGTAGATGAAGGCCGCGGTGGACTCCATCGCCATCCCGGCGATCATTATTCCCTCCAGCGGGAGGAACGGATTGCGCGCCATGATCTCGCGATCCTTGAAAGTGCCGGGCTCGCTCTCGTCGGCGTTGACCGCCAGGTAGCGCGGGCGCGCGTCGCGCGGCGGCATGAATGTCCACTTAAGCCCGGTGACGAAACCGGCGCCGCCGCGGCCGCGCAGGTTGGAATCCTTCACCAGCGTGGCGAGGTCCTTGGGCGCAATCGCGCCCGCCTTGCGCACCGCTTCAAACCCGCCGTGTCCGCGGTATTCCTCGAGCGTCAGCCATTTCTCGTCCCCGCGCGGCAGCAGGTAGCCGTCGACGCCGTCGGGAACGCGCGAGATAACCGGCGCGGGGCGAGCAGCCGCGCGCGCCGCGTCGGGTGACTCAAGCAGGCTCGCGGCGAACTCGGGCGTGACATTTTCCAGGTAAGGGTTGCGGTTTACCTGCACGACCGGCGCGGTCGCACACGAGCCGAGACATTCGACTTCCACGATCGCGAAGCGGCCGTCGGGCGTCGCGTTGCCCGACTTTACTCGAAGCCGGCCCTCGAGCTCGCGCACCACGCCGCGCGCGCCACGCAGGCAGCACGGCAGATTGGTACAGACCTGGATGACCGCCTGCGCGCGCGGCAGATTGAAGAGCGAATAGAAGGACGCGACCTCGGCGACTTCGTTGGGGCGCATCCCGAACAGCGGCGCCAGCTCGGCGAAGGCCTCGGGGCCGAGCGCGCCCAGGTCGTCGCGCGCGAGGTAGATTGCCGCGAGCAGCGCGCCGCGCGGGTTGGGGAAGCGCGCCTGCTCGGCGCGGATCTTTTGCTGCGTTTCAGCCGACAAGCCCATCGTGTTTCATGCTCGAACGGTTGTCGCGGCAACGGCGCCCTAACGGTCGCACTCGCCGCCGATCATGTTGATCAAATCGAAAGTCGGCACCACGTCGGCCAGCATCCCGCCCGTGATCATCTTCTCCAGCGCCGACATGTTGGAGAAGCTCGGCGCGCGGCATCGGCACTTGTACGGCTTCCCGGTGCCGTCGCTCACGATATAGAAACCGAGTTCACCGTTGGCGCCCTCGACCGCGTGATAAACTTCGCCCGGCGGAATCAGCCCGCCCTCGGTGACCAGCTTGAACTGGTCGATCAATTCTTCCATCCGGCCGAAGACCTTGCCCTTGCGCGGCCAGCGCACGCGGGGATCGTCGGAGTTTACGGGCCCGGCGGGAATTTTCTCGAAGCACTGCGCGATGATGCGGCGGCTCTGGCGTATTTCCTCCAGGCGCACCAGGTAGCGGTCAAAGTTGTCGCTATGCTCGCCCACCGGAACGTCGAAGTCCAACTCCCCGTACACGAGATATGGATGCACGCGGCGCACGTCGTAGGCCACACCGCCCGCGCGCAGGAGCGGACCGGTCACGCCGTGCCCGATCAGCATCTCGGGCGCCAGATGGCCGGTGCCCTCGACGCGCTCGCGAAAAACCGGATTCTGGGTGAGCAGCTTGTCGGCGTCGCCGAGCAGGACCAGCGAACGATCCAGGCGCTCGGCGGCGAAGCGATCGAAGCCGTCGGGCAGGTCGGCCGAGACCCCGCCGATCCGGATGTAGTTGGTGGTGACGCGCGCGCCGCAGAGCGCGTCGAGCAGATCGCACATCAGCTCGCGCGCCTCGATCAGGTAGAGAAACGGCGTCATCGCCGCCAACTCGAGCGCCATCGCGCCCAGGCACAGGAAGTGATCGCTCATGCGCGAGATTTCGCCCGCGATCACGCGGATGAAATCGCAGCGCGGCGGCGTGCGCAGATCCATCAACTTCTCGACCGCGAGGCAGTAGCCGAGGTTGTTGAGCATCGGCGAGCTGTAGTTCAGCCGGTCGGTATACGGGATGTTCTGGTAGTAGTAGCCGGTCTCGCACTCCTTCTCGAAGCCGCGATGGAGATAGCCGACCTGGATGTCGGCCTTGACCACACGCTCGCCGTCGAGGTCGAGGACCATCTTGACCGTGCCGTGGGTCGCCGGATGCGACGGGCCCATCTGCATCCGCATCAGCGGCGTCAGCAGATCGCGCGACGGATCGGCGGGCGGCAGGTCAGTGGGGACGGCGCGGTTCGTTGGCTCCCGGTCCGACATAGTCCTGAATCGGTTGTTCGTCGTGTTTGGCGTAGTCCTTGCGCAACGGATGACCGACGAATTCGTCGTAGAGATAGATGCGTCGAAGGTCCGGATGGCCCTCGAAGCGAATGCCGTAGAGGTCGAAGGTTTCGCGCTCCAGCCAGTTGGCGCCGGGCCACAGCGCGCTCAGGCTCGCGATTACCGGATTGTCCTCGGGCACCCGGCACTTCACCCGCAGGCGATGGAGCAGGCGGGTGGAGACCAGGTGATAGACCACGGCAAAGCGCGGCGCGTCGCCGCGCGCGGGAAGGTTGACGCGATGGCGCCACTCGGCGCGTTTACGCACCAGGTTGTGGTTGCGATCCCAGGTCTCGGGCGCGTTCTGAAAGCCGTCGGGCTGGCCGAAATAATCGACGCAGGTGACGTCGAGCAGCAGGTCGAAGCCGAGCTCGGGCGAGTCGTGTAGCGCGCGCGCCACTTCGAGGATATTTTCGCGCGCGACGTGGATACAGTCGTCGCCGCGAAAGCTCTGATGCTCGGTGACCAGCGGCCCAAGCTGCGCGGTCACTTTCCGCAATAGTGCGGAAAGCTCGGGCGGCGCGGATGTTTTTGGTTCTTCGGCGGCAGTCATCGGGTTTTTTATCCGGGTTTTTATTCGGCTTCTTCTTCGGGTTCTTATTCGCAGCCGCTTATTCGTAGTGGCCGCGCAAAAAATCGGTTCGGGTTTTGAGGCGAGCCTGCGGCACCAGCAGATCGGCCTTGTGCCAGAGCGAGCCGCGGCGCGAGTAGCTCGCGATCTCGACCTCGCGGCTCATCACGATCGCCTCCTCGGGGCAGGCCTCCTCGCACAGCCCGCAGAACATGCAGCGCGACATGTCGATGTCGAAAATTTCGGGATAGCGCTCGACCTCGTCGGCGGTCTCGGCGGGAAAGATCGTGATGCAGGTGGTGGGGCAGGCCCATTCGCAGAGCCCACACGCGACGCATCGCTCCTTGCCGTTTTCCATCTGCACCAACACTGGCATCCCGCGCATCGCCGGCGGCTGCACAAACCGCTGCTCCGGAAAATAGACGGTAAAGTCCTGACGCCCGCGCATGAAGCCAAAGAGGTTGCGCAGCAGATGGGCCGTGGCCACCCACAGTCCCACCAGCACCGCGCGCACCGAATATGGCCCGATCAGGCTGGGCGCCGGCCGCGCGACCTTTACTACTCGAACCGCCATGTAGCTCGCTTCATCTGTCCCGAGGACAGTCCTTAGCTGTTTTCTAGTATCAGCCTTGCAGTTATCAGCTTTGCAGAATCAGATTGCAGATTCAGGGTCGCAGTATCAATCTCGCGCTATCAGTTTAGGCCGGCGACGGTCGCGCCGTTGGCGCCGCATGCTCGCCCGAGCCCTGACCGGCCTTGGCCGGCACCCAACCGCCGCGCACCGCGAGCATCGCGGGAATAAGCGTCGCCATTCCCGCCACGGCGACCCACATCCATGCGGCCCATCCGTAGTGGCTCGAAACGTAAGCGACCAGTGGACCCGAGATAGCTATCCAGCCGCGATAAATCAACTGGAAGAACGACCATCCGCTGGCCTGCAGCGCGGGGGAGATGTCCTCCAGCAGTTCCGAATATTGTGCGCACCACGGGATGAAGGCGAAAGCGACCAGTCCGCCGAGCAGGAACATCACCGCGCCGAGTTGGAACGGCGGCAACGGATTGGAAAACGTTCCGATCCACCAGATCAGCACCGCCAAAGCCGCGACATCACCGATCAACACGAGCGGCTTGCGTACCCGCAGCTTGTCCGAGAGCAATCCGGCCGGCACCAGCATGAACAGGTTGAGCAGCCAGAAGTACGAGGCCATCTTGTCCGCCTCGGCCGGACTGTAATGAAACGCCCGATTGAACATCACCGGGAAAAACGTCTGGCTGGTGATTGGCAGAGTCAGAAAGGCCACCGACCCGACCACCAGGACCCACACCTCCCAGCGGCTCAGCAATTCCCTGAAAGCCGCGCCGCCGCTGGCCGGAACTTCCATCGGCATGTCACGCATGTGCTCCGCGGTAGAGGCGGCCACCGTGGTTTCGCTCTCGACGATGGTCAGGCGCAGGTTCGGGTGAAGATCCTTCAGCCACAGCAGGACCGGGATGTACATCAGGATCGACAGCAGTCCCATTATCCAAATCTGCGATTGCCAGGTGTTGAAGATCGGCAGCGTCACGCCGCTGATGAAGTTCCACAGGAAAATGCAGCCGACCGCGCCGACCGTGAGCAAACCGAAAGCCGCGCCGCGGCTCACGCGCGGCGACATATCGCGGGTGAGCCCGCCGAGCGCGCCCCACATCAGCCCAGCCGTCAGATTCATCGCGCCGCGAATGATCACGAACGACCAGAACCCGGTCATCAGCAGATTGGCGAAGGTCAACACGATGATGATCGCGAGACATACGTCGATGACGATGATGCGGCCGTGGCGGTCGGCGAGGGGGCCGCCGATCATCGCCGAACCGCCCGAGAGCAGCACCGCGAACAGCAGAAATACGGTGAAGTTTTCCAGGCTGAAGTGCAGCGTCGGAATCCACAGCGGCAGCAGCGGCGCGAACTGGAATTCGTAAAAGGAGATGATCGTGGCGAGCACGGTGAGCATCAGCATCGCCCAGCGATGCGCGCCGACCGGATAGGTCTCGAGCGTGCGATGGGTCGCGAGGTAGCCTTTGAGGCCACTCGGTCCAGAAACCGCTGCGGTCGCCATAATTTCTTGTCTCCCTGCGGTTGTTCGCTGGCCAGCAAGGCCGGTTCGCAAGCACAGAGTGCGTCAATTGATCGCCCGACGGCAAGCGATTCAGCGGTCGTCCTAGCGCTGCGGGCGCTGCTCGCCCGCGCTCTCCAGTATCGTGCCGCCCGCGCCCAGGGCCTCCAGCGAAATCCCGGCGAAGCGCGGATGCGCGCGCCCTATCGGCTCCCATATCGCCTCAGCGTCGAAGCGGCGCTCACCGCCATCTATCGCATTGAGCAGGCGCGTGAAGATCTGGCCATCATTGAGCCATCCGGGTCCCAACTCGATTGCCTTGTAGATGCGTTGCACGCGCCCGGCGTGATTGATGAACGAGCCGTCCTTCTCGGCGAAGGTCGTGGTGGGAAAAACCACGGTCGCGGCGCTCAGGCGCGGGTCGAGAGTCAGCGTCTGCACGATCAGCAATTCGAGCCGCCCCAGGATGGCCGCCAGACGCCCGGGCGCGAGCGCGTCGAGCAGGTCGAACGGTTCTGCCGAATCACGGCCGCAAAGGTACAGCCCCTTTAGCTCGCCCACTTCCAGGGCACGCATCAACTCGCCAATCCCGTCGTCGCTGCCGCTCACCAGTCCCAGCTCGCGCACGCCGCGCGCGTTGGGCGCCTTTTCGGCCTTGATCAGGAAGTCATCGGCGGGGCCGCGCCGCACGGCCATCGCGAATTTGCCCGCACCGGCCGCGCGCATCAACTCGCCGAAGCAGAAATTCTCCTCAACGGTGAGATGGGGCGAGACGAGCGCACCCATCGCGCCGTCACCGTGACGCGCCTTGAGCGCCGTGATCGCCGTGGACGCGCGAGCGAGCGCGTCGTGCCACGTCGCCTGGGCGAGCGCGCCGTTCTCGGCGACCATCGGCGCGCGCAGGCGCTCGGGCGCGTCGACGAATTTGTAATCCAGGCGCCCCTGGTCGCACATCCAGGTGTCGTTGACCGCGTCGTTGCGGCGCGGAATCAGCCGCCAGATGCGATTGCGATACTCCGAGATCATGATGTTGCAGCCGTTGGAGCATCCGGGGCACACGCTCGCGGTCTCCTGCAGAAACCACACGCGGATACGATGATGGAAGTCCTTGCTTTCGAGCGCGCCGACCGGGCAGATGTCGGCGGTGCAGATGGAGTAGTTGTTGTCGAGACGGCGGTCGTAGACGTCGAGCACCGAGTGATCGCCCAGGTTGAAAACCGCGAGCTCGCCGGTCTTGCTGATTTCGCGGCAAAAGCGCACGCAGCGCCGGCACAGGATGCATCGTTCCTGGTCGAGCAGCATGCGCTCGCCGATGTCGATGCGCTTCTGATGTTTGCGGCGCGGATCGAGCGTGCGCGCGTAGCGGCTGCCAAAGCGCATCGCGTAGTTCTGCAGCCAGCACTCGCCGGCCTTGTCGCAGATCGGGCAGTCCAGCGGATGGTTGATCAGCAGCAGTTCGAGCACGCCGCGGCGCGTCAGCGCGATCTCCGGATCCGCCGCATGCACGATCATCCCGTCGCGCACCTGCGTGTTGCACGAGATCTGCAGCTTCGGCATCCCCTCGATCTTCACCTGGCACAGCCGGCAACTGCCGTCGATGCTGAGCTTGGGATGGTAGCAGTAGTGCGGGACGTCGAGCCCGCCGTCGAGCATCACCTGCAATAGCGGCGTACCCTCGGGCGCTTCGAACACGCGGCCGTCGACCGTGACTTTCACGATCTTGGGCGCCTTCGGAACGTTCGGCTTTGCCGGGCTAGTCGAGCTTGCGTCCGCTGCCATGGAGAGTGGACCATAGGTGTGGCTGACGTTCGTTCTGGACGCGGTACTGTAGCTTGATCAGCCCGTCGAGCACCGCCTCGGGACGCGGCGGGCATCCGGGGATGTAGATGTCGACCGGGATGATGCGGTCGATGCCCTGCAGCACGGCGTAGTTGTCGTAAGGACCGCCCGAGCTGGTGCAGGCGCCGAAGGACATCACCCACTTCGGTTCCGGCATCTGCTCCCACACGCGGCGCAGGATGGGCGCCTGACGCTGGGTGATGGTGCCGACGACCCAGAGCAGGTCGGCCTGGCGCGGCGTGAAGCGCGGCAGCGCGGCGCCGAAGCGGTCGAGGTCGTAGCGCGGGCCGGCGACCGAGAAATATTCCATCCCGCAGCAGGCGGTGACGAACGGATAGGCGAAAAAGGAGTACTTGCGCGCCCACTGCACGGCGTCATTCAGCCGCGTGAGCGCGAAGCTTTCGGGAAAGGCCCCGCTCTCGTCGTTGAGCGAGTGCCGCGCCAGTGCACCGCGCACCATGAAGGCCGAAAATCTGCGTTGCCGTTGAGCCATAGCTTAAGGTCCCGTCGATTCATATTTCGCGAAATGGCCTTCAAGGGCAAGGCCAATCGATTTGCAATCGCAGCGTTATCGGTGGTTAGAAAAGTCCAGGCATCCCGGGCGCAGGCAGAATCCGGCGGAATCCGGCGGAATCAGAACGGAGGGGGTAACTACGATTGCGAATTTCCCGGTGCGATGCGCGAGTTGCGCGAGCATTGCGCCGCGCTGGAGCCCGCAACGCAACGAAAAATCATGGGAGAGAACGCGGCGCGCTGTTACGGGCTTTCCTGAGAAGCGCCGCATCCGAGCGGGCGCCGGCGGCGAGTGTGGCCCGGGGCGCACCGCCATGCGGTCGCGCGAGGGTCAGTGGCCGCGGCCGCGCAGTTCGCGCTCGGCCAACTCGAGGTCGGCCTCGACCATCATTTGGATCAGGTGCTCGAAATCGACGCGCGGCTTCCATCCCAGCAGGCGCCGCGCCTTGGAGGCGTCGCCCTGCAGCAGGTCGACCTCGGCCGGGCGCAGGTAACGAGGATCGGCCTGAATGTACTTGTGCCAGTCGAGCTTGAGTAGCTCGAACACGCGCTCGAGAAAATCCTGCACGGAATGGGTTTCGCCGGTGGCGACCACGTAGTCGTCCGGCTTCTCCTGTTGCAGCATCATCCACATCGCTTCAACGTAGTCGCCGGCGAAGCCCCAGTCGCGGCGCGCGTCGAGGTTGCCGAGCGCGAGTTTGTCCTGCATGCCGAGCTTGATGCGGGTGGCGCTGCGGGTGATCTTGCGAGTGACGAAGTTCTCACCGCGCCGCGGCGATTCGTGGTTGAAGAGGATGCCGTTGGCGGCGAACAGTCCGTACGCCTCGCGATAGTTGATGGTCTGCCAGTGGGCGTAGACCTTGGCGCAGGCGTAGGGGCTGCGCGGATGGAACGGCGTGGTCTCGCGCTGCGGCACTTCGGCGACCCGCCCGAACATCTCGGACGAGCCCGCCTGGTAGTAGCGTGCCGCGCGTCCGTGACGCTTGTTGTGATCGCGCAGCGCCTCCAACAGGCGGAGCGCGCCCAGTCCGACCACGTCGGCGGTATATTCGGGCTGATCGAAGGAGATCCGCACGTGCGACTGTGCGGCAAGGTTGTAGACCTCGTCGGGGCGCACCTGCTCGATGATCGCGCGCATCCCGGTGCCGTCGCCCAGATCGCCATAGTGCAGTTGCAGCGGCGAAGGACCCGGGCCGAAGCCCTTGCGCATATGGTCGATGCGCCCGGTGGCGAAGCTCGAGGTGCGACGCACTACGCCGTGCACTTCGTAGCCCTTCTGAATGAGGAATTCCGCGAGGTACGAGCCGTCCTGCCCGGTAACCCCGGTTATCAACGCAACTTTGGCCATCGACCTTATTTCGTGTCCTGTGCGCCGGTTAGTCGCCGGGGACCAGGCGATGCGAGTCGCTGTCGAAGTGCTGGGTGGAGAACTCGTACAACTCGGCGTCCTCCAGCGCTTCCATCTGGTGCACCAGCCCCTGCGGAACGTCCATGCACTCGCCGGCGGCGAGCTCGAACTCCTCGATAACCTCGGAGTCGGGTGATTCCTTGACGCGGACTTTGAGCCGGCCCGCGCGCAGGTAGAACGATTCGGTTTTGAGCTTGTGAAAGTGCAGCGAGCAGCGTTTGCCCTTGCGAATCTCGAGGATCTTGCCGCAGTAGAGATCGCCGTTGACGATCCATACCTCGCGTCCCCACCCCTTGGGCACAATCCTGACTGGCTTACGTGCGCGGTTCATTACTGTACCAGTCCCCTTCAGACGCCCGTCTTGACGCCCCGCCAGAGGCGTAGACGCCAAATCCGGCAGCCTCGCTACATTCACAATGCCAGAAGATAGCAATGCACACTAGCGTCTCGCGACAAAAAGGCCCTGGAGGCCAGCCGTCGCACGCCTCGCGAATTGAGGGTCCTTAAGCGACCGAAGGCCGTACAGCGGCCGGCGCCGGCACTTGAGTGGCCGCAGCCCTACTATCCCCGCTGCTATCGCTCTTGCCATCCTCCCTGCCGTCGCCGTTAACACTGCCGTTGGCGATGGCAGAAACGAATTCGTTGACTTCGATCGAGAAGCGCTGGAGCGACAGATGATAGGCGTCGGTGAAAGCTTTGACCATCGTGAGACGGTCCTCGCTTATCTCGTCGGCGGCGATGAGGATCCGGTGAAAGCCGGTAGCGGCGTAAATCCGCGGCAGATCGTCGAGCGAACCGAGCACCTGGTGCCCGTGGACCAGCTTGCCGTCCTTGAACCCGTCATCGTCCACGAAACCGACGAGCCGTATCCGGCGGTCGCTGCCCGAGAAGATGTAGCGTACGGCGGCCTCGCCCATCCGCCCGGCGCCGACGACCAGCACGCGCTCGGTCGGGAGCGCGAACAGCGCGAGCGCGCGCCGCTGGATCTGAAACGACATCCGCGTGAACACCAGCAGGTTGAACAGCAGCACCACGTATAGGACGGCGACCGAGCCCGAAACCTCGAGCCGGATGAACAGCGAGGTTATTGCGACCAGGACGCCTGCCAGCAGCGAGCCGTTGGCGAAGCGGATGATGTCGGCGATACCGGCGTAACGCCAAATGCTCCGGTAGACGCCGGTCAGCGCGAAGGCGACGTAGGTGGCAACGAAAAATACTGGCGTGGTCCCCATCATTGACACGAGCAACGCGTCGTTGAGTTTGAAATCGCGGCGCAAAAGGCAGGCGCCAAAATAGGCCGCCGGAATCAGCGCGAAATCGAGCATCGCCTCCGCCAGGCGCCGCTTGTAACCGAGGCTCAGGATGGAGCGCGCGAGACCCTGCAAATAGCCGTAGGCCTCTCCCGGCGCGCTCCCCTCGAAAGTCAAGTCAACCATGAACAGCGCCATCACACCGATTCCCGCGATCGCGAAGGGCAGCGCGCTCAGCACATAGGGATGCGACAGCAGGCTCTCGCCCGCCGCCAGCAGCGCGCCCGTCGCCGCCAGGGTCCAGCTTACGGCGACTGCACGCGGTACGGTCAGCCCCAGCATCAGCAGGCGATGATGCGAATGGTCCAGGCCGCGGCGCGAAATCGGATTTCCCGTGGCCAGCCGCGACACCGTAACGATGCTGGTATCGAGCAGCGGCACCAGCATCACCAGCACCGGAAAGATCGCGATCGACAGATGCGAATTCTGTTGCAGCGCGGCACCCCCAAGCGCTAATGCGCCCAGCAGGAAACCCATCGGCAACGCGCCGCTGTCGCCCATGAAGATCGAAGCCGGATAAAAATTAAATAACAGGAAGCCACTCAACGCCGCTCCGGCCGCCAACGCCGCGCTGGCCAGCGCCACGTCGCGCGACCACCATGCGACGACGCCGACCGCGCCCATCGCGGCAATTCCAACCCCGGAGGCCAGTCCGTCGAGCCCATCAGCCAGGTTGAAGGCGTTAATCACCGCGAGCATAAAGAAGCCCGCCAGCCCCAGGTCGACCAGCGGCCATCGCGTGACCTCGGGCGCTCGCGGCCCGGCCCACAGGAAGAACGCGATCACTGCGATCTGTGCGAGCAACTTGCGCGACGGCGTCAACGCCACCGCGTCGTCGAGGGTGCCGACCGCCAGCATCGCGAGCATCCCGAAAAGCGTCCATAGCGGCAACTCGCCCACCAGGCCGAGCGCCGCGATTATGGCGGCCACAATCGCAATGCCGCCGAGGACCGGCGTCGGCTTTGGATGGCCCGACTCTTCGCAAGGCGGCGCGACGATGTTCAAGCGCAAGGCAAGCGCCCTGGCCGCGGGCGTTACCGCGACGGTCAAGCCGAAGGCGGTTACGCCGCAGATGGCAAGCTTCTCGGTGATAGCGGTCATCAAGCTAGTTCAGCCGCCGACAGTGCGAGGCCAAGCGAAATAAGAAGCAGCTCTGCCCGAAGCGAGCAGTTTGGCCCTGCGAATTTATACTCCACATAAATAAGCGTTGTGTGGCAAGAACCCCTGCCGATATTCCAAGTGCACGTACGCATGCTTTAGACATTCAAAAGTAGCTTGAGTATATCTCAAGCAATTATATGATGCAAATTCAGGAATAGCCGAAAATGCGGCGTTACGCGTGAAGAGGCCGTATCCGGGGCGGCCCTGGATCCGGTCGATCGTCTCGGGCGCGAGGTAGAAAAGAAGCCTAATCAGGCCGTAAATCGTCGGCCAGCGCGGTTGCTAGCGGGCCTTCGATCGGCACGCGCAGCGAGAGGTGCGGGTGGTCGACTTCGATCGCAACCTTGCCTGCGACCGCCAGTTCTCCAAAGCGACCGTCCTCATCGCCGAGCGGAAAAGCGATGAATTGGACGGCGCTTATCTGGTCGGGTGACATCTGGCGCTCATCGAAGCGCGACGCGACGCGGCGCCCGTCGAGGACCATCCACAGATGGCGCTCCAGACCCACCAGCCGCGCGAGTTCGGCATCGCGCTCGGCTGGCTCGGCATACTCGATTAGCAGGGTGGCGAAGAGTTCGCCCGGGCGCGGGAGAAGTTCGTTGTAGGTCTGGACCTCGGCGTTGATCGCGGCGTCCTCGAAGATGCGCTCGGTGCGCAGGATTTCCTGGATTTGATACCAGACGGTCTGGCGGTTCTCGAACATCAGCGTGAGATGCGGGCCGACGGCGAGGCGGCGGCGCGCCTTCTCGGCGATGCACAGCGGGCGCAGCAACGGGCGCACGCGATCGTAGATTGTCACCGGCAGCACTTCGAGCGGAGTTATGGATTTCACGGCTCTGACTCCTCAGCGGCCGGCGGCTCCGGCGGCGGCACTGGCGCGGCGAAGCCGTCGCCCTCATAGGCGCGCGCCAGTATTTCGACCGGGTTAAGCGGGCGCACGCCGATCGCTTGTTCGATCTGGATCGCGGCCAGCGGACAATCGGTGGCCAGCACCTGCGCCTCGGCATCCTTCATTCCGACGAACGCCTTTGCGCCCCACTTCATCGAGAGCTCGAAGAACTCCTTCTTCATCGCCCAGGTGCCGTCGTGCGCCGTGCACGCGTCCACCGTCACGACTTCCGCGCCGGGAATCGAGCGGATGAGATCGCGCGAGCGCAGCCCGACGTTCTGGGCCTTGAGATGGCACGGCACGTGATAAGCGACCTTGCCCGGAGTGGAGCGAAACTCGCGGTCGAATTTGCCCTCGCGCCTGAGCGCGTAGAGCAACTCGTGCGGGTCGGCGACCGCGGCCGCCACCTCGCGGCCCTCGGCGGTGTCGAGCAACTCGGGATATTCCTTGCGCATCATCAACGAGCAGGTTGGATTGATCGCGGCGACCCGGTAGCCCTGGCGCACCAGCGGAAGTAGCGAGGCGACGTTCGCCCGCGCGAGCTTTTGCGCAAAGGCGACGTCGCCGCCGTCAAGCGCCGGCATCCCGCAGCAGTTTTGCTCGGGCGACGCGATCGCGCATCGATTGCGCGCGAGCACGGCGACCAGCGCGCGCCCCGGCGCCGGGTTGTAGTAGTTGACGAAGCAGGTATGAAAGATCGCGACCTTGGCCGCGGGCTCGGCCGGCGCGGCCGGGATACCGGTGCGTTCGAGCCACGCCTCGAACGTTTCGCCGGCGAATTCGGGCAGCTGCTTGGCGCGCGAGATGCCGAGCAGCTTCTCCATCATCACGCGCTGAAAGGGGCTTCGGCAGGCCCAGTTGGCGAGTTTGGGAACGATACTGCCGAGCTTGCCGAGGCGGTCCGGATTGCCGAGCATCTTCTCGCGCATGCCCAGCCCATGCTCGCGGACCTCGACCGCGCGCGCCCGCAGCATCAGGCGCGGGAAGTCGAGCTGGAACTCGTGGCCGTCATGCGGCGTGTACGGGCATCGCACCTCGCACAGCTTGCAGCCGTAACACAGATCGATCACGCGCTGGTTCTGCACCGCGCTCAGACTGCGCACGTCGCCGTCGGTCTGGTCGAGCGCGCCGAACAGTTCCGGGAACGACGGGCACAGGTTAAAACACAGCCGGCAGCCCGCGCAGATGTCGAAGACGCGCTCGATTTCCTGATCGAGCTTCGCGCGATCCCAGTACTTGGGCTCGTTGGGATTGTAAGTAAGAGCGTCGGTCGGTCGCGACTGAATACGGTTCATTGAAACGGCTCTCGGGGAAACGGCTCTCGGGCGGCGATCGAAGTTGCGGTCGCGCAACGGCGGCTAAGCCGGCGCAAGCCCGGCCCGCCGGGCGCCCGATAGCGCGTCCGGCGGGCCGGAATCCTTACCGACGCGGAAGGCGCCGGCGCGTGCGCCGGGCGCGCATCGTGCAAGCGTCCCTGTTACAGCGTCGTGGTGGCTTTCTGGAAGCGTCCGGCGTGCGATTTCTCGGCCTTGGCCAGGGTCTCGAACCAGTCGGCAATTTCGGTGAAGCCCTCTTCGCGGGCGGTCTTCGCCATCCCCGGATACATGTTGGTGTACTCGTAGGTCTCGCCGTGAACGGCCGACTTCAAATTGAGCATGCTGTCGCCGATCGGCTGGTCCGTGGCGGGGTCGCCAACCTGTTTGAGATAGTCGAGATGGCCGTGGGCGTGTCCGGTCTCGCCCTCGGCGGTGTCGCGGAACAGCCCCGCAATTTCGGGCTGACCCTCAACGTCGGCGATCTTGGCGAAGTAGAGGTAGCGTCGGTTGGCCTGGCTTTCGCCGGCAAAGGCATCCTTGAGATTGGCGTGCGTCTTGGTTCCCTTCAGACTCTTCATCGTTGTGCTCTCCCTGAGCGTGTTTTGTGGTTCATCAAAGGCGGCGTAATTTTTTTGCGCCGCAACACTGCGCGCTACGTCAGCGCCAGGCTGCGGCGCGGCTCAATCGCGCGACCCTGGACCGCCCGGCTTTGGATGGTTCCCAGCGCGCCGATTTTGCTCCGCCTGCCAGATGATAATAATTATCATCCGGTTCGCGCGACCGTCAAGCCTCCAGTGAGCTGACGCCAGT
The DNA here is from genome assembly GCA_963771325.1 of uncultured delta proteobacterium. Taxonomy (GTDB): domain Bacteria; phylum Desulfobacterota; class Binatia; order Binatales; family Binataceae; genus JAKAVN01. The sequence continues at coordinate 83,762 of CAVYTJ010000017.1, forward strand.
CTCGCTGCGCCAGGCCGCGACGACGGTTACTATTAGCGAAACCGGTTACATGGCCCTTGGTTTAGGTGCGCTTAGACAGTAACTTAAGTTACCAATAGCAAAACTCGTGCGGTGACCACACGGCTCACGTAGTCGGGTCCATAACGATCTTCCATTGATCATTGCACGCGAGCGATGCGGCGATGGTCGACCAAGACATAAAAGACGCCAGCAATGCGCGCGACGACTATGCCCTTCAGCAGTCGGTCATCGCCTCGCTGAGCCAGCACGCGTTGCTCGGCGGCACTCTGCAGCAACTGTTCGACGAAGCCACCCGCCTGGTGCGCGAAACACTGCAGGCTTCGTATGCCACCGTGATGGCGCTGCGACCGGACCGCGAGACGCTGGTCGGCAAGGCTGGCTCCGGATGGGAAGCGGACGTGGTGCGCACGATCGTGGCGGAGGTTGGCGCTCGCTCGGATGCCGGCTACGCGATGTTGGTTAACGCGCCGGTGATCGTGACCGACTTCAGCAGCGAGCAGCGCCTGCGCAGTTTGATCGCTAAACGCTGGGAGTTGCAGAGCGGCGTGACGGTGGTAATCCACGGCCGCGAACATCCTTTCGGCGTACTCGCCATCCACGACACGCAGCCGCGCCAGTTTAGCCACGACGAGGTGGATTTCCTCCAATCGGTCGCCAATATCCTGGGCCTCGCGATCGGGCAGCGCGAAACCGAGGAGGAGGTGCGCGCGAGCGAGCGCTACTTCCGCTCGCTCATCGAAGACACCAACGATCTCATAGTGGTCTTGGACCTCGAGCACAGGTACCAGTTCGTCAGCGCTTCAGCGGAAAGGACTCTCGGCTACAGGGTCGAAGAGTTGGTCGGCAGAAGCACTCTCGATTTCTGCCATCCTGAAGAGCGCGAGGCGGTTACCCAGGATCTGCGGCGCATCGCCGAGCAGGGCGCGGAGGAGCGGATGCTGCGCGCCCGACTCCGTCACAAGGACGGGTCGTGGCGGGTGGTGGAGTGGAGCGGCCGCTCCGCGCTCGACGTCAAGGGCGCGCCCTGCCTGGTAGCCAATGGGCGCGACGTAACGGCGCGCGAGCGGATATTGAATGAGCTGCGCGATAGCGAGCGGCGCTTTCACGGCATCTTCGACAGCAGCCACGACGCGATCGTGATCGCGACCCCGGACGACGGCCGAATCGTCGACGTCAACAGCGCCTTTAGCCGCATCTATGGCCACAGCCACGAGCAGGTGCTGGGCAAGGATCCGCAGGCGCTCGCGCTGTTCGCGAATCCGGAGGATTATCGCCGCCTCGCGCGCGAACTCCGCGAGCGCGGGGCGCTGAGCAACTTCGAAGCCGATCTGCGCACCGCCGACGGCAGGACCGTGCCCACGCTGCTCTCCTCGGTGATGGTAGATCTGGGTGTCGGCGTGCGCGTGGTATCGATCCTGCGCGACATCAGCGAGCGTCGCGCAGCCGACCTCGAGCTGGCCCAGGCGCGCGACGCCGCATTGGAGTCGACGCGCCTTAAATCCGCCTTCCTCGCCAACACCAGCCACGAGATTCGCACCCCGCTCAACGTCATCCTGGGATACACCGATCTCGTCGGCGAGCATCTGGCCGATATCGGCGATCATACCCAGGACGCCTACCTCGAAGCGCTCGGGCGCGCCGGGCGCCGCCTGCTGAAGACCATCCAGCAGATTCTCGACTACTCGCGGATGGAAGCCAGGGCGCTGACGCTCAACCCCTCGGCGATCGCGCTCGCCCCGTTCATCGAGGACCAGGCCGTCGACTTCAACGTGCTGGCGGCCGAAAAGGGACTCAAGCTGCGGCTCGAGATCGCGGAGTCCGACGCCACCGTGCGTTTCGACGAATACTGCCTGCAAAGCGCTCTCGGCAACCTGCTCCAGAACGCGATCAAGTTCACCGACCGCGGCGAGATCGTCCTGGGCCTCGATCGCGACAGTGCCGGCACGCTGAAACTCGAAGTCCGCGACACCGGCATCGGTATCGACAACGACTACCTGCCGCGGTTGTTCGAGCCTTTCTCGCAGGAACAGACCGGCCATCACCGGCGCTTCGAAGGCGCCGGATTGGGCCTGGCCTTCGCGCGCAAGTGCGTCGAACTCGCCGGCGGGCAGATTTCCGCCGCCAGCCGCAAGGGCGAGGGCTCGACCTTCACGATCGCGTTCCCGCGCACGTGCGAAATCCGCCGCCGCCGCGCCTAGCGCGCGCGCCGCATAACGAAGCGATCTTCAGCTAAGAACTAGCGCGACGCGAGCGCGAGCGGCGAGTCGGCCGGCACCGGGCTCAGCTCGCGCTCCAGCGCCTCGATATCGGCCGCCGAAAGGCTGAAGTAACGCGCCTCGGGATGATGAAAGACCATCGCGCTCACTGCGCTTTCGGGATCCATCATGAAGCCCTCGGTTAGCTTGAGGCCGATTCCGTGCTTCTCGACTTCAAGCAAACGAAAAAGCTTCTCCTGGTCCTCCAGGCGCGGACAGGCCGGGTAGCCGAACGAGAACCGCTTGCCGTGATAGTGCGCCTGATGCAGCTCCTTCATCGTGATCCCCGGCGGATCGCCGAACCCCCACATCTGGCGGATCTTCTGATGCAACAGCTCGGCGAAGGCCTCGGCCCCCTCCAGCGCGAGGATTTGCAGGATGTGCGAGCGCAGGTACTCGCCGCGGTCCTTCCATTCATCCGCCAGCGCGCGGACGCCCGCGCCGATCGTGGTCACGAACATGCACAGGTAGTCGGTTCTGCCCGATGAACGCGGGGCGACGTAATCGGCAAGGCAAAGGCCGGGCTCGTCGCTCTGACGGCCGAAGATCAAACTCTCGAGCACGGTCTTGCCGTCGGAGGAGTAGATCATCACGGTACGGTCGCCGTCGGAGCGCGTGGGAAAGAAGCGGTAGATCGCGTTTGCCCCGATATCGGCGCGCCCCAGCATCACCTCTTCGACCTCCGCAACTGCCGCGGTCAGTTCCTTCGCGCGCGGGTCGCCGCCGGCGAGCGCCGCCTCGTAGTTGCGCAGCCCCAGGTGTCGCGTATAGAGCATCACCGGGTTGATGTAACGGAAGACCTCGGCGAGGTCGTAGGCGCGCACGACGTGCGGCTTCAAATCCGGCGGCAGCGGGATCTCGACGTCCTGGCGCACACTGGACGCGCGCCGGCCGGCGATCGGCGCGGGCGCCGCCGGCTTGGCCGCGCTCGCGAGCAGCTTTTGCGTCTCGGCCTCCAGGGTTTTGCGGAGCGCGGCGCGCCGCTCCTCGTCCATCAACTGGTTGGCGAGGTCCAGGCCTTCCATCGCGTCGTTGGCGTAGGCGACCAGTCCGCCGTACTCGGGCGCGATCTTCATCCTGGTGAAACGCGCCGAGAGCGCCGCGCCTCCGACCAGGATCGGGCATCCGATACCCGCGCCTTTCAAGTCCTGCGCCGTCGCCACCATCATCTGCGCCGATTTCACCAGCAGCCCGGAGAGCCCGATCGCGTCGGGGCGATGCTCGTTGCAGGCCTTGATCAACTCCTCGGGCGGCACCTTGATGCCCAGGTTGACGACCCGGTAGCCGTTGTTGCTCAGGATGATGTCGACCAGGTTCTTGCCGATGTCGTGGACGTCGCCCTTGACGGTCGCGAGCACGATCGTGCCGCGGCTTGCACTGTCGGCCTTCTCCATGTGCGGCTCGAGATGGGCGACCGCGGCCTTCATCGCCTCGGCCGATTGCAGCACCTCGGCCACGATCATCTGGTTGGAGTTGAACAGGCGCCCAACTTCGTCCATCCCCTTCATCAACGGGCCGTTGATGATCTCCAGCGCCGAGCGGGCGCCGAGCGCTTCGTCGAGGTCCTCGACGAGTCCTTCCTTGGAGCCTTCCAGGATGTAGAGCCCCAGGCGCTCGTCCAGCGGCAACGAGCGCCGCTGCTCGACGTTGGGCTTGGCTTTGCGCGAGCGGAAATAGCCGGCGAAGGCCGCGATCGGATCGTCGCCGCGCCACCAGATCAGGTCCTCGGCCAGGCGGCGCTCCTCCTCGGGCACCGAGTGGTAGCGCTCGAGCTTCTCGGAGTTGACGATCGCGAGGTCCAGCCCGGCCTGCACGCAGTGATAGAGCATCACCGAGTTCAGCACCTCGCGCCCCGCCTCGGGCAGGCCGAAGGAGACGTTGGAGATGCCGAGCACGGTCTTGCAGCGCGGCAGCGCAGCCTTGATGAGCGCGATGCCCTCGATAGTCTCGACGGCGGAACCGATATAGTTGCGGTCGCCCGTGCCGACCGGAAAGACCAGCGGATCGAAGATGATGTCCTCGGGCTCGACGCCGTAGCGTTCGGTCAAAATTTTGAACGAGCGCTCGGCGATCGCGAGCTTGCGCGCGCGCGTGATCGCCTGCGCCTGCTGCTTGTCCTCGTCGATACAGCCGACCACCAGCGCCGCGCCGTAGCGGCGCGCGAGCGGAACCACGCGTTGGAAGCGTTCCTCGCCGTCCTCGAGGTTGATCGAGTTGATGATCGACTTGCCCGGCGCACGCTTGAGCGCCTCTTCGAGCGCGGCCGCGTCGGTCGAATCGATCATCAGCGGAACTTTGACTTTCTTGACCTCGATTTCGAGGAAGGCGGTGAGGTCGGCGATCTCGTTGCGGTCGGGGTCCTGCAAACAGACGTCGAGCACGTGGGCGCCGCGGCGCACCTGCAGGCGGCCAATCTCGGCCGCTTCCTCCAGCTTGCCCTCGGCGACCAGCCGCTTGAACTTGCGGCTCCCCAGCACGTTGGTGCGCTCGCCGACGATCACCGGGCGCGTGTTCTCGTCGATCACCAGTGCCTCAATCCCCGACACCACGGAACGTCGCAGACTCGAGGGTTTGCGCGGCCGCTTGCCCTCGGCCATCCGCGCCAGCATCCGGATGTGCTCGGGCGTCGTGCCGCAGCATCCGCCGATCAGGTTGACCCATCCGGCGTCGACGAAGCGCTCGAGCTTGCGCGCGAGCGATTCGGCCGACTCGTTGTAGCGGCCCTCCTCGTCGGGCAGGCCCGCGTTGGGCACGCAGGCGACGTCGAACCGGCAGATCTCCGAGAGCGTGCGCAGATGGTCGGTCATGAAGTCCGGGCCGGTCGCGCAGTTGAGCCCCATCCAGATGAGCCCGCGATTGGCGAGCGAGGTGTAAAAGGCCTCGATATCCTGCCCCGCCAGCAGCGTGCCCATCGTCTCGATCGTGCCCGAGACCGCCACTGCGACCTCGATACCGGTTTTCGCGATCGCGCGCTCGATTCCGACCAGTCCCGCCTTGCAGTTGAGCGTGTCCTGCACGGTCTCCAGCAAAAGCAGGTCGACGCCGCCCTCGATAAGGCCCTCGGCTTGCTCCTGGTAGGCTTGCGCGAGCTGGTCGAAAGTGATGCCGCCGGTGACCGAGATAGCCTTGGTCGTCGGCCCCATCGAGCCCGCCACGAAGCGCGGCCACTCTGGAGGTGCTGGCGGCGTCGGCAGCCGCGCGCGCGATCGTGCCGGCGACGCGATTTATCTCGCGCGCGTGTTCGGCGAGGCCATACTCGGCCAACACCACCGAGGCGCCGCCGAAAGTGTTGGTCTCGATGATATCGGCGCCGGCGTCGAGGAAACTGTCGTGCAATTCACGGATTTTGTCGGGGCGCGTGCGGACCAGGTTCTCGTTGCATCCTTCGAGTTGCGGGCCGCCGAAGTCGGCCGCGGTGAGATGCATGTTCTGGATAGACGTCCCCGCCGCGCCGTCGATAATGACGATCCGGGAGGCCAGTCGGTCGCGCAAAAGCCCGATTCGGTCCGAAGTGCTTCTCATGCTTAAGACGAAGAGGCCCGGCGGCCTCGGCCCTCCAGCCTATCCGAGCGGGGCGTGACGGGCAATTTCGCTTGGCGCGATGCCTCAACGTTTTGTATTTGCCCAGCAATTGCTGTAACGGATCGCTCAGTTGCCGCGGTTCGTCGCAAGGATGTCAAGACGCAGGCCGCGGCGTCTTGGGAACTTTGGCGCGCCGGGCGAGTTCGCTAATCAGTTCACTAATGCTGGACACGACGCGCGCAAAAGTGGCGGGGCGCGCCGCCCAGTCAAGGAGAAACCACTATGATCCCGGCCTGGCTTTCGATGCTGGACGCGATACTTGCGGCGGTGCTGCTGGGGGTCGGCCTCCTGGGAGCCCATCTCGGGCTGGTGCTGCCGATGTCCGGCTTCTCGATGTTCCTGCTGAGCTTCGCGATGGCGGTCCTGGCGCTGCTGTTCGGACTGATCGGCCTCTTGCGCACGTCGGCCCCCGAGCGCCGGCCCGGGCGGCCCAAGGCCGTCGCCGGTATCGTGATTGGCCTGCTGGTCGCCGTCCCGGTCGGCTTCACGATGTGGCGCTGGATGTCGATGCCGTTTCCGGAGATCAACGACATCACGACCGACTACGCGAACCCGCCGGCGTTCGTTCAACCGCCGGGCCTGGCGGCCGACTCGATGAAGTACGACCGCGCCAAGTTTGAGCCGGTCCAGAGCAAGGAATATCCGAAGCTCGATCCGCTGCAGCTCGACCGAAAACCCGACGACGCCTTCGCCAAGGTGAAGGCCGCGGCGAGCACGACGCCGGGATGGGTTATCGTGTACGACGATCCGGCGACGCACACGATCGAGGGAGTGCAATTCTCCAATCTGTTCCACTTCTGCGACGATTTTGTAATCCAGGTGCGTCCCGGACCCGACGCGAACAGCAGCCTGGTCGAGATGCGCTCGCGCTCGCGCGACGGCACCGGCGACTTCGGCGTGAACTACAATCGCATCCGTGGGTTCTTCGCGATGCTGAAGCCGGGCGGCGGCGACGCCGGCGGGCCGCCGGCGTCGCCGTCGTAGGTCTTTTTGGGCCGCTGCGCGCGCTGCGCCCTTATGGGCGCAGCGCACGCATCAGCCGGCGAACCGCGGCCTCGCGCGGTTCGTTGACCGGGTTGACGAATACGATCGCCGTGCCGATCCCCGGCGCGCACAGCTCGGACAGCCGTTCGCGCACGCGCTCCTCGGACCCGACCAGCAGCGTCGCGTCGATCATCGCGTCGCTCACCGCGGCGAGCGCCGCCGCGGCGTCGCCGCGCGCCGCGCGAATCGCCGCGATCTCGCGCTCGAAGCCGGCCTTCGCCATCATGTTGCCGTAAAAACGCAGCGCCCCGTAACGCGAGAGCAGCGTGCGCGCCGGACGGCGCGCCGCTTCGAGGTCGTTCGCGATGAACGCGGTCGCGAACAGCGCCGCCTCGACCTCGGCCGGGTTGCGCCCGGCCGCGCGCGCGCCGTCGGCGACCTCGCCCAGCGCTTCGCGCACGCGCGCGGGCGGAAAGAAATTGAAAATCACTCCGTCGGCTATTTCGCCCGCCATCCGCACCATCGGGCGCGACACGCCCGCCAGGTAGAGCGGCAGCTTGCCGCTTATTTTGGGCCCGGTGCCGCCGCCTTCGAGCATCTTGCGCAGCGTCGCGACGGTCTCGCGCATCTTCACCATCGGCTGCCCCATCTCGATTCCCAGGCGCGAGTTGCCTTCGCCGTGGCCGGTGCCGAGACCCAGGATGAAACGTCCGCCGGTGAACTGATGCACGGTCGCGGCCTCGTTGGCCAGCAGCGCCGGATGACGCAGGTAGATGTTGGTGATCGCGGTGCCCAAACCGATACGCCGCGTTTGCATCCCGAGCGCCAGCGAGCAGGCGAGCGAATCGTTGTTGGCCTCGGTCATGAAGGCCGCGGCATAGCCCATCTCTTCCGCGTCCCGGGTCCACTCGACGATCTTTTCGATCGGGCTGTCGGGCATGATCGAGAATGCGAGCGCCGTCTTCGCCATCACACTACGTCCCTTTGAGGTTTAAGCGCCGCACGGCGCGTCGCATGAATCGTTAGCCCGAACCTTCCGGGTTCCGCAACCGGCTTGATCTCCGCCAGTAGCGCGAGCGATAAGAGGGTGTCGGTAAATGGGAGAAAAAGTTCCATCGCTTCGCGGAGATCCTTCGCTGACGCTTAGGATCACAGCAAGGGGGCTCTTGTTGTCATCCTGAACGAAGGCTGCCGGAGTGAAGGATCAACGCGGAGCGATTTTTTATGTGTTCATGATGGACAATTACGATTTCATAGTCGTAGGCGGCGGTATCGCGGGCGCCTCTGCCGGATATGAACTGGCAGCGCACGGCAGGGTGCTGGTGCTCGAACGCGAGAGCCAGCCCGGCTACCACACGACCGGCCGCTCCGCCGCGCTCTTCGTGCAGACCCACGGGCCCTCGGTCATTCGCGCTCTTAGCCGGGGCGCGAAAAGTTTTTTTCTCGATCCGCCGGCGGGATTCGCCGAGCATCCTCTGCTGACGGAGCGCGGGATGCTCCTCATCGGACGCGCGGACCAGTCCGCGATGCTCGAGCAGAGTTTCACTCAATCGTCACGCCATATCGCCGGCGTTCGCCGCCTCGACCCGAAAGAGGCGTGCCGGCTCGTGCCGCTGCTCCGGGAGGACTACCTCGCCGGGGCGGTGCTCGACCCTGAAGCGATGGACATGGACGTGCACGCGATCCACTGGGGCTTCATCCGCGGGATGCGCGCGCGCGGCGGCAAGCTCGTAACCGACGCCGAGCTCCGCGGCCTCGAGCGCACGGGCGAAGCCAATTCCCATGGATGGATCGCGAGGACCGCGGCGGGCGACTTCGCCGCGCCGGTCGTAGTCAACGCGGCGGGCGCATGGAGCGACGTGGTGGGCGCGATGGCCGGTGCGGCTCCGATCGGCCTGGTGCCGAAACGGCGCACCGCGTTCATTTTCGATCCGCCAACCGGCGCCGATATCGCGAAATGGCCGTCGGTGATCGACGTCGGCGAGGAATTCTACTTCAAGCCCGACGCCGGCAAGTTCCTCGGCTCGCCGGCCGATCAGACGCCGATGGAGCCGTGCGACGCGCAGCCCGACGACTTCGACGTCGCGCTCGCGGTCGACCGGATTCAGCGCGCCGCGCGCATTCCGGTCGCGCATATCAACCGCAAATGGGCGGGCCTGCGTTCGTTCGTCGCCGACGGATGCCCGGTCGTCGGCTACGACCCGCACGTGGAGGGATTCTTCTGGCTGGCCGGGCAGGGTGGCTACGGAATCGAGACTTCGCCGTCGATGGGGCGTCTCACGGCGACCCTTGCGCTCAAACGCGGCGTTCCCGCCAACCTCGCCGCCGAGGGCGTGACCGAAGCGGCGGTTTCGCCGGCACGCTTCGCAGGCGGCTAACCTCTAATATGAGCGAGAATCGCTGGGACATCGTCGTTCACGGTGCGCGTATCTTCGACGGGACCGGTGCGGCATCTTTCGCCGGCAGCCTCGCGGTGCGCGGCGATCGGATCGCGGCGATAGGCGAGGTCGAGGGCGCCTCGGCACTCGAAATCGACGCGCGTGGCCTCGCGCTCGCGCCCGGCTTTATCGATGTCCACAGCCACGACGACTTCGCGGTGCTGACTACGCCCACGATGGACTTCAAGCTGATGCAGGGCGTCACCACGGAAGTGGTTGGCAACTGCGGGATGGGTGCGGCTCCCTATGAGGCGCTGCGCGATCACTTCGGCACTTTCTTCGGCAACATGGCGACGACCGGATGGCAGGGCTATCGCGGCTATCTCGAAATGGTCGAGCGCGCGCCACCGAGCCTCAACGTCGCGATGCTGGTCGGGCACAATACCGTCCGCGCAGCAGTGATGGGGATGGCGCGCCGCGCGCCCACGCAGGAAGAGCAGCGCGCGATGCGCGAGGTGGTGCGCGAAGGGCTCGAAGCCGGCGCGGTCGGCCTCTCCACCGGGCTGATTTACGAACCCGGGCGCCATTGCGCGACCGAAGAGGTAATCGAGCTGGCGCGCGACGTGGCAGCGGCCGGCGGACTCTACGCGACCCACATGCGCAACGAAGCCTCGGGCCTGCTCGACGCCGTGCGCGAGGCGATTCGCATCGGACGCGAGTCCGGCGTGCGCGTCCAGATCTCGCATCACAAGGCCGCGGGAAAAAGAAACTGGGGCCGCGTGCGAGAGTCGATCGAACTAATCGAAGAGGCGCGCGCTGAGGGCCTCGACGTGACCGCCGATCAGTACCCGTACACGTCGGGCAGCACGATGCTGGCGGCGGTGCTGCACAACGACGCCCTCAACCCGCAGGGCGACCGCGGCGGAATCGCGCGCGTCGAGCCCGAACGCGTGCTGATCGCTTCCGCGCCGTTTCATCCGGAGTACGAGGGCAAGACGATCGCGGAACTCGCCGTGCAACTCGGTCTTTCGCCCGAAGACGCGGCGCGCAAGGTCGACATCGACGAACAGCATCGCGCGATCGCCATCCTCGACCTGATGGACGAGGACGACGTGCAGACCGTGATGCACCATCCGACGACGATGATCGGATCGGACGGAATTCCGCTGGGCGGCAAGCCCCATCCGCGGCTTTATGGGACCTTTGCGCGAGTGCTCGGCCATTACGCGCGCGAAGTCGGGCTGCTCACGATGGAAGACGCGGTATATCGGATGACCGGGATGCCGGCGCAAAAGTTCGGCCTCGCGGATCGCGGCGTGCTTCGCGCCGGAGCTTTCGCCGACCTGGTGATCTTCGATCCGGCAACCGTAATCGACACCGGAACTTACAACGATCCCAAGCGCTATCCGGCTGGTATCCCGCACGTCTTCGTCAACGGCGTCGCCGTGGTCGCAAACGGCTGGCATACCAACGCCCGCCCCGGCCGCGCTCTCCGCCGGACATAAATCGCAGCCAGAATGCGCGTCACGGTTCCCTCTCCTGGGAAAGGGGAGAGGTCTGCCAGCGTAAAAGACAAGGTTCTCGCAGCGCGCCGGGCGGTCAGGCTAAGATGCTTACCCGGGCTGCGCAGCCGGGTGACGACGCATGATCGCGATAGTCGATTACAAGGCCGGAAATCTCACCAGCGTGGCGCGAGCGCTCGAGCATCTCGGCCATCGCTGCGAGATTACCGACCGTCCCGAGCGCGTCCGCGCCGCCGACCGCGCCATCCTGCCCGGTGTCGGCGCCGCGGGTGCCACGATGGAAAACCTGCGCGCGCTGGAACTCGACGAGGTCCTGCGGAGCGACGTGGTCCGCGCCGGCAAGCCCTTCCTCGGGGTCTGTATCGGAATTCAGGTTCTGCTCGATCGAAGCGAGGAGGACGAAGCCCGCTGTCTTGGAATTATCGCGGGGCGGGTGACGCGCTTTCCGGCGGCGGTCGACGGGCGCCCGCTCAAGGTTCCGCAGATCGGATGGAACCGCGTGCGCCAGACGCGGCCCCATCAGGTGTTTCGCGGCGTCCCCGACAATACGCACTTCTATTTCGTCAATTCCTACTTCCCGGTCCCCGACGATCCCACGCTGGTGATCGCGACCAGCGACCACGGCGTGCCGTTTTGCGCCGCGATCGCGCGCGACAACGTCGTCGCCACCCAGTTCCATCTCGAAAAGAGCGGCGCCGCAGGACTCCGCCTGCTCGACAACTTCTGCCGCCTGAAGCTCTGACGCCGTGATCGCCAAACGCATCATCCCCTGCCTCGACGTGCGGGCGGGCAAGGTCACCAAGGGCGTCCAGTTCCTGGATAACGCCGACGTTGGCGATCCGGTCGCGATGGCGCGTTACTACTACGAGCAGGGCGCCGACGAGCTGGTGTTCTACGACATCACCGCCTCCAACGAGCGGCGCGGGATCATGATCGAAGTGGTGCGCGCGGTGGCGCGCGAAATCTTCATCCCGTTCAGCGTCGGCGGCGGCTTGCGCACGCTCGAGGACATGCGCGCGGTGCTGTTGGCCGGCGCGGAGAAGGTCTCGATCGATTCGGGCGCGGTGCGCGATCCGAGCCTGATTGCCGCGGGCGCGCGCGCCTTTGGCAGCCAGTGCGTCGTGCTCTCGATGCAGGTCAAGCGCACGGGACGGGCGGGCCTGCCCTCGGGCCACGAAGTCATAATCGACGGCGGACGCACGCCCACCGGACTCGACGCGCTTGCGTGGTCGCGCGAGGGCGAGCGTCTGGGCGCCGGCGAACTGTGTATCAACTCGATCGACGCCGATGGCACCAAGGCCGGCTACGATCTCGAAATAACCCGGATGATCGCGGACGGGGTGGGAATTCCGGTGATCGCCTCGGGCGGCGCCGGCGAGCCGCGCCATCTGCTCGACGCGTTTACCGCGGGCGGCGCCGACGCCGCGATCGTCGCCTCGATCGTCCACTACGGCGAATGTACGATCCCCGACCTCAAGCGCTACTTGCGCGCGGGCGGAGTCGAAATTCGCGAGGCGATCCACCTGGACTTCCGCGACCAAGGTATAGAGAGGAGCGGCACGTGAAAATCGCGATGGTAGTGTCGGAGTTCAACTTTGACGTGACCTCCGCGATGGAGGAGCGGGCGCGGCGTCACGCCGCATTCCTTGGAGTCGAGGTGAGCCACGTGGTCCACGTTCCGGGCGTGTTCGACATGGGTCCGGCAGTTAAAAAACTGCTGCGCCGCAAGGACGTCGACGCGGTGGTGATAATCGGCACCGTGATCAAGGGCGATACGGGGCACGACGAGATAGTCGCCCACGCCGCCGCGCGCGCGGCCGCCGACCTGGCGCTCCAGTTCGACAAGCCGGTCGCGCTCGGGATGACCGGGCCGGGGATGACCCGCGAACAGGCGTTCGACCGTATCGACAACGCGCGCAATGCGGTCGAGGCGGCGGTCCGGATGGTGCGCACGCTCAAGGAAATCGGAGAATAGCCCGGTTGCCTTTTCGACTTGGTCCCCCTCTCGTGCAGGGTGTTTGGACTTGGAAGATAGGTAACGGAGCGTGCGAGGACATAGGTAACACATTTGAGTTGAGATCATGAGTAGGAATGAAGAGGGTTATCGAGGTCGATGAAGGCGACCACCTGATGGCAGAAGAGAACCTCACGACGGGAGTCGCTGAGATCGACTTGACGCAGGGCGACGGGGAATCCGCGCAAGGCCTTGCTGACGCGAAAGTCGCGTCCGCGATAGGTAAACCAACCCTCGGCTTGCACCTTGCGCACCTCGAGACCGGGAGGGTACTCGACCGGCGGCAAGTGCTCGGGAAACGGGATCGGACTGGGGCGATAGCAACTGGCGGGAGTAGCCAGGCCCAGCGCATCGTGCGGACGAACCAGGTTGTAGCGCTCGCGAAAGTGATCGAACTCGCGCTGGCAGTGTTCGAGGGTGGTGAAGTTGAAGTGGCGCAGAACTTCGAACTTGAGCGTGCGATGGAAGCGCTCGTCTTTGCCCTGGGTCTGCGGGTGATAAGCCCGACCATGAGCGACGCGGATGCCGAGCCGGATCAGCCACAGGCTGAAGGCGGTGAAGGGATGGTCGTGGTCGGAGCCCCAGGGAGCGCCATTGTCCATCAGCATTGCGGCCGGCAATCCATAGCGGCGGAAGGCGCTGGTCAGCACGCTGCGCACGGTCTCGCCGCGCTCGTCGGCGCAGGCCTTGAGCACCAGCGAGAAGCGCGAATGGTCGTCGAGCACGGTCAGCGGATGGCAGCGGCTGCGGCCGAGCAAGGGGAAGTGGCCCTTGAAGTCCATCTGCCAGAGTTCGTTCGGCGCCGCGCGTTCGAAGCGCTGCAAAGGGCGTTGTCCAGGCGCGGCAGCACCGTCGAGCAACCCCGCGCGGCGCAGGATGCCGGTCACGGTGCTCGGCGCCAGCGCTGGGCCCCCCTGGCCTGCGAGCAACCGCGCAAGCTTGCGTCCGCCCCACGAGTTGCGCGACTCGTGGCGCAGCCGGAAGGGAGAGGGGTCAGGGGAGAGGTCTTCCTGTCGAAGAGACAATGGTCGGCCGTGCGCGCGCGGATGTCCCATCGCTTGGGCCGCTCCCAGGTTCTGCCGACAGCCTCTCAACAGGGCGCTGTTTAAAGATCGCCGTGTCCGGCGTTGAGACACCGTGCACTAATTTTTATACTCGGCCCGTGGTGGGGACGTTGGAAGATGCGGCGGTAAGGCGCGCGCACACTTTTTCGACGCGTGCGGCGGCGCGTATTCTCGCTATCTCGCCCGACCGGATTCGCTACTGGGTCAAACGCTCGCTGGTGCGGCCGCTGACGCGCGGCCGCCAGATGCGTTTCGGCTTCGACGATCTGCTGGTGATGCGCCTGGCCAAGGAACTGCTCCCGACGCGCCATCATCTGGACCCGGTGCGCCGATGCCTGGAGCGGGTGCGCGGGATGTTCGGACCGGCGCGGCCGGTGACCTCGCTCAGGCTCGCCAACTACGACGGCCAGATCGTGGTGCGCGACGGCAACGTGATCGTCGAGGCGATGAGCGGCCAGATCCTGCTCAACTTTGAGGCGCCGCGCGCGCCGGGCAAGGTCGAGGAGCGTTTCGGCCCTGCCCGTGTGCGCGAACGTTTCGAGGAGGCGCGCCGGCTGGCCGAGAGCGACCCGCTGCGCGCGCTCACGCTGTACAGCGAACTGCTCGGTCGCGAGCCGGGCAATTTCGAGGCGCATATCGATCTCGCCAGCCTGCTGGAGCGCGAGGGCGACCTCGCCGGCTCGCTCCGCGCGCTGCTGGGCGCCGCGGCGATCGTTCCCACCAACGCCGACGTCTACATCCGCCTGGGCCTGCTCTATCGCCGCCGCGACGAGTTGCAAAACGCGCTCGGAAGTTTTTTGCGCGCGAGCGAATGCGATCCACTCTCGCTCGCGGCGCATCGCAACCTCGCCGAGTTGTACGAATCGATAGGCCGCAAGCGCGAGGCGCTGCGTCATCTCGGCATGGTCCATCGCCTGACCCGCAGCTAACTCTGACCTCTGACCTCCTCCCCGTACGACCCGTTGGTCTCCCTAAACTCCGCGTTTGAACTGACCCGCGTGGCGGCGATAAGCTTCCAAGTGATGCCCGACAAGACTTTGAAGCAAATCGACGTGTTGCGCCACGAACTCAAGGCGCTGCGCTATATCCTCGACAACTTCCACGCCCGCAAACTTCCGCCCGCGGCGCTGCCGCCGCGCGAGGACTTTATCTCCGCGCAGGCGCGCGAGATTTACGACCTCGTCCTGGAAGCCCCGAGCCGCGACGCGGCCGAGGCGCGAATCGCCGAGATACGCCTGGACGACGTCGACGTCGCGTCGTTCCTGCGCCTAAGCGGCGATCACTACTACACCTACCCCGCGCTGGTGCACGAGCGCGCCGAGGCGCTGCGCGCCGGCCGGCTCAGAATCGAGGCGGCTTGAACGCGCTTGCCGCAAAGGAACTGCATCTTCTGCTCGACTCCGCGGGCGCGCTGATCGTCTACCAGGAAGAGGGCACGCATTGGGCCGGCGTGCTGGGATTTTCGAGCGAGGTGCGCGCGCGCGAGTTCGTCGCCGCGAGCCATCTCGACGCCGCCGAGACCGCCGCGATCGACCCGGCCGATCCGGCGCAGGTCGCCTCACTGGTCAACGCGGTCAAGCAGCGCGCGGTCCGCTACCTGCTGCTCGATCTCGATTGGCGAAGCGGCGAGTGCGTCCAGGTCGAATTCGAGGGCAATTCCTTCGGCGCGTCTCGCGAGCGCAGCTTCACTCCCCATCAGCATCAGCACTGAGCCGAACCCCGCCGACGCGGATGCGAAAAAGTGAGCGCCGAAGAAAGTGAGAATCTCCGACAGCGTCACAATCGAAGACCTGGAGCGTGCGCGCGAGCGCCTGACGGGAATCGTCAAGCCGACCCCGCTCATCCATAGCGTGACGCTTTCACAGATGATCGGCGCGGAGATTTACCTCAAACCCGAGAACCTGCAGAAGACCGGCTCATTCAAAATTCGCGGGGCGTACAACCGGGTCGCGGCGCTCTCGCCCGCCGAGGCTGCGCGCGGCGTGGTCGCCGCGTCGGCCGGTAATCATGGCCAGGCGCTGGCGTGGGCCGCTTCGCGCGCCGGCGTGCACGCGACGATCGTGATGCCGACGACGGCTGCGATCGCCAAGATCGACGCCACGCGCAGCTACGGCCAGACGGTCGAGCTTGCGGGTATCGACTACCTCGAAGCGCATCGCGCGGCCGAGGAGATCTGCGCGCGCACCGGCGCTGTGTTCGTCGACGCTTACGACGATCCGTTCGTGATCGCCGGCCAGGGCACGGTCGGCCTGGAGATAGCCGCCGAGCTCGCGCCCGACTTCGTGCTGGTCCCGGTCGGCGGCGGCGGCCTCATCGCCGGGATAGCGCTCGCGCTCGCCGCGCGCGTTCCGCGCGCGAAACTGATCGGCGTCGAGGCGGCGGGCTCCGCGCAACTGAGCCTCAGCCTCGGCCAGGGCGTGCCCTCCACCGTGCCGACCGCGGTCGACACGATCGCCGACGGCCTTGCCACCGGCCGCGTCGGGCGCCTCGCGTTCGAGATTGTGCGCGACCGCCTCGAGCGCGTGGTGACGGTCGACGATTTCGAGATCGGCGAAGCGGTGCTGCTGATGCTCGAGCGGATGAAGCTCCTGGCCGAGGGCGCGGGCGCGGCGGCGCTGGCGGGCGCGCTGAAGCTGGGCGCCGCGTTAGCCGGGCGGCGCGTGGTGATCGTCGTGAGCGGCGGCAATATCGACGTCAACCTGCTCGACCGGATCATCGCGCACGGACTCGCCAAGGCGGGGCGGCTGATGCGGCTGGTGGTGGAGATGCGGGATCGGCCGGGAGAGCTGGGCCGGCTGCTCGCCGTAATCGCCGAGCAGGGCGCCAACGTGCATGCGATCCAGCACGACCGCACGCGGCGCGACGTCCGAATCGGCGGCGCGCGCGTGACGCTGGAGCTTGAAACGCGCGGCCACGACCATATCGAACGCATCCGCGAGGCGCTCGCCGCCAACGGCCATCAAGTGCTCGTAGAAAATTGACAGAGCCTCGTCGAAAATTGACGGAGTGCTCGTCGAAAACTGATATGGACACGATTCTCGACGCGCATTGCCATCTGGCCGACCCGCGGCTCTATCCGGATCTCGACGGCGCGCTTGTGCGCGCGGCCGACGCCGCGGTGGGTACAATCGTCGCGGTCGGCGCGATCGACACGATCGAGACCGACCGGCTGACGGTCGAAATTGCCGAGCGCCATCCGCACGTGTTCGCCGCCGTCGGAGTCCATCCGCATAACGCCGCCGATTGCGACGAGCCGCGGATCGCGGCGATTGCCGCGCTCGCTCGCTCGCCGAAAGTGGTCGCGATCGGCGAGACCGGGATTGACTTTCACTACATGCACTCGCCGGTCGACGCGCAGGAGCGCGCGCTTAGAAGGCATCTGGAACTCGCCCGCGCGCTCGACCGTCCGGTGATGATTCATTGCCGCGACGCCGAGCGGCGCCTTTGCGAGATCGTCCGCGAAACGGGCCTTCCGCCGGCCGGCGGCATGATCCATTGCTTCACCGGCGACGTCGACGCGGCGCGGGAGTTCGTCGAACTCGGCTTCTATGTATCGTTCTCGGGAATTCTCACGTTCAGGAAAGCCGGCGCGTTGCGGGCGGCCGCGATGCTCGTCCCGGAAGATCGCCTGCTGATCGAAACCGACGCGCCCTATCTCGCGCCCGAGCCCTATCGCGGGAGATCCAACGAGCCCGCCTTCGTTCGCCGCACTTTCGAGGCGATGGTCGCGCTGCGCGGCGCCGACGCGCCGGCGCTCGCGGCGCGGATTTGCGACAACGCGGCCCGCCTGTTCAGATTGCCTGCGGGCTAAGTG
>CAVYTJ010000018.1:0-197287 GCA_963771325.1 uncultured delta proteobacterium
ATGGAGCATGTCCTTGCCGGGCTGATCCGCCGGATGCGCCTTCCCGGCGAGCACCAACTGAACCGGATGTTGCGGATTGGTGAGAATTCTCGCGAGACGTTCCGGATCGTGAAGCAGAAGGTTGGGCCGTTTATACGTGGCGAACCGGCGCGCAAAGCCAATCGTGAGAGCGTTGGGGTCGAACATCGTTTTTGCGCGTTGGATTTCGTCGCTCGGCGCCCCGTAAGCCGCCATCTGAGCCTGGCACCGCAGCCGCACAAACCGCACCAGCTCCTGACAATTGTTAATTCGCAGCTCCCACAGCGCCGCGTCGCTAACCGCCCTGATTTTTTCGGCAACTCCCTCGGTGGTCCCGAGCCATCGCTCCTTGCCACAGGCCTCGGTCCAGAGCCGGTTGGCGAACTCGGAGTCCCAGGTCGTCATGTGCACTCCGTTGGTGACGCTTCCGACGGGAATCTCGTCGACGGGCCATCGCGGAAAAAGCGGCCGAAAGATCGATCGGCTGACCTCGCCGTGGAGTTTGCTGACACCGTTGATCGCGCCAGCGCCGCGAACCGCCAGATACGCCATATTGAATGGCTCGTCGGCATCGTCGGGATTGGCCCGGCCGAGCGCCATCAAATCCTTCACGCTGATGCGCAGGCGCTCGACCGCGTACCGCGCGAGGTAGAGCTGCATGAGCGCGGGAGAGAATCGGTCAAAGCCCGCCGCCACCGGAGTATGTGTCGTGAACACATTGCCGGCGCGCGTGGCGGCGAGCGCGACGTCAAAGGGCTGGGCGTTTTCATTCATGAACGATAGCGCGCGCTCCAAGACCGCGAACGCCGCATGTCCTTCATTCAAATGGCAAACTTCAGGATTGTGTCCGAGTCTTCGCAGCAGGCGCCAGCCGCCGATCCCCAGCACGAGTTCTTGCTGGAGCCGTAGCTCGGGGCCCCCACCGTAGAGTTCGCTCGTGATCCCGCGATGCATCGGCATGTTGCCGGGGTCGTTGCTGTCGAGCAGATAGAGTTTGAGGCGGCCGACCCTGGCTTCCCATACGCGAAGCCGCAGGTGGTAACCCGGAAGGTCCAATTCGACGCGCATCAATTCGCCGTCCGAATCGCGTACGGCCGTGATCGGCAGCCAGGAAGGCGGATTGTACGGAAACAGGTCGCGCTGTTGCCCGTCATGGCCGATTGCCTGCCGGGAGTAGCCCTGCTGATAAAGCAAGCCCACCCCCACGATCGGCACCCCCAGGTCACCACCCGCCTTGAGTTGATCGCCTGCGACGTTGCCCAAACCGCCCGAATAAATTGGCAGCGCCTCGCTCAGGCCGAACTCCATGCTGAAGTACCCAACGTGATTGAGTGCCGAACCGGGATGAGCCCTCTGGAACCACCCTGGTGATTGTGCGGCTTTGCGCCTTGCCTCGACGAGTTGCTCGACGCGATGCCGTAAGTCCCCGTCCTCGGCCATCGACTTCAGCATCGTGTACGACGCTTGTTGCAGCATCAGCCAGGGGTTGCGGGTGATCCTCCAGACCTCAGGATCGATCTGCCGCCAAACGTCGTCGCTGTAACGGTTCCAGGTTACCCCGAGGTCGAGCGCCAGTTCATACAGCAGTTCAATGATTGGTTCCGATTCCACTTTTTCACTTCTTTACTTCTTCACTTCTTCGTCAGGGCACGGCGTGCGAAAACATTCTCCTGAAATCGGCGTGGAAAGTCTGCTCACCATACATTTTTTCGTCAACCGCAATGAGCTGCGTTCCGCGCATCAAAATAACATCGTGGCTGACGAGCCTGCAGTCTTCGACGGCATCGACCTCGACCCGAAACCTGACCGGGACGGCCCACAGGATGTACTTGGTTTGGGTCAAAATAAGATGATTTCGAATCTTCGCGGTGCCGGCTTGATCGTCTGCCGAAAGCACCTGACTCTCGAACCGGTCCGGCCGTACCACGGCCATTCCGATCACGAGCTTCATAAGATTGAGCCGATAGGTCCCTTGGGGCACCGGTCCGTAGCACAGCTCATATGTCGCAGGATCCTGCGACATCGTATTTCCCGGAATCGCCGGCTTAAAGTCTTCGCCCTGGATGGTGCCCCTCCAGCATCCGACGAAATCCGCAGGCAGCCGCGTCCAGGTCGCATCGCGGGACCGCTGCCTTGAGAGTCCTTGCGGCGAATCCTGCGCGCCCGCACTCGCCAATACTGTGGCCGATAGAGCGACGACCAGCGTCAAGGCCAGGCTGAACCTTGCGACTCGCAAACAGTGGCGAACACGCATCGTTAATACTTCCCCGCATATCCATACGCGCGGGCAATTTCGCAAGTGTTACGGCGAGGCGACCATCCGATGAAGCGTCGCGTCCAGATGAAGTATCGAATCCCGGTCCCGACCCGACTTGTCGACGGTTCGTGACTTTTGCCTTTTGCTTTCCACTATTCCGCTGTTTCACCGTTTCGCTGTCTCAAAAGGCGCGGTCGTCTCAGTTGTGAGACAGATTTCCGGGAAGTCTCCGGAAAGTCCTGACGCACGGCGCGCGTTAACTGATTGTAGTATTTATTTACTCGCAGGCTATCCACGCCTGCGAATAGCGGTCCCTCCAGAGCGCAAATTCCCCTCTGGGCGAACGGAAAACGCTCGCTGAGCGGGATGGCTCGCCTGTTGCTCCTTCTCTAATTCGAGTTCGGCCGCATCCCAGCGCAAATTCGCCGACCTGCGACGAGTATTGCGCAAAAAAGACAACTGAAGCACGAAGTAGCGTAATCATCTATTACAACTATTTGACATGCGTAATCATGTCTAACAGAGTTTAGGACAGGGAAGGCTTGTATTGACGATAAGGTCGCAAATCCCGGTTGCCGCTTTCATTGGCTTAGCGTTGCTCGTGGTCGGAGCGTCGCCGTCTCCGGCGCACGCGACTTTGGGCGAGACCGCCGATTCGGTGGCTGCCGATGCCGCCTCCTTTAGTGCGAACGCCGTCAGGCATACGCCACGCTCCGCCCTGAACGCGCCGGCGGTTGTGGCCTACTCCGTCGAGCAGATGACGACCCCGTCCGGAATCACGGTCAACGAATACGTCGGCCCTGACGGAAAAGTCTTTGCGGCAACCTGGCGCGGACGCAGGCCGCCCGATCTGTCGGTGCTGCTCGGGTCCTACTTCGCGCAATACCAGGAGGCTGCCGTCGCGGGTGGGCTTACTGCCCACGGACTCCATCATGCGTCGGTGCGTGGGAGCGACGTGGTAGTCGAGATGGCCGGCCATATGCGGGACATGTCGGGACGCGCGTTCCTGCCCGCGATGCTGCCGCACGGGGTCGAGCAGTCGGAGATACGATGATGCGCCGCCGGGAGGGTTTCAAATTAGCCGCCGCCAGATTTGCCGCGGTTATGATCGCGGCGCTGGCGATATTCGCCGCGCGCGGCGCGGTGAGCGGCTTCGCGGCCGGCCCCGTGGCAACCGGGGGATCGGTGGTGGAGACCGCCGCGGTTCCGCCGAATCGGATGACAGTCAATGTCTGGGCGGGGCCGTTTGGGAGTTACTTCAACGGCCCATTCACCACGGTGACGATTTGTCAAAGCGGCACCACCTCGTGCGCGACCATCCACGGCATCCTGGTCGACACCGGCTCCTCGGGGCTTAGAATTTTCGCCCAGGTCAAACATCCGCCGCTGGCGACGGAGACCGCGTCCAATGGCAAGCCGATCGCGGAGTGCGTGCCGTTCGGTACGCTCACGACCTGGGGCCGGGTCGCGTATGCCGACGTGCGACTGGGCGGCGAGCCGGTGATCTCGAAGATGCCGATTCAGATCATCGATCCGACCTACCCGGGGATGCCCGCGGTGTGCAAAGGCGGTCCGCCGGTGGCGCAAAGCCCGACCCAGCTTGGCTACAACGGAATCTTGGGCGTTGGCTTGTGGGGAGCCGATTGCGGCGGCGCCTGCGCGAGCTTGGGGCCGCAGAATCCCGCGATGTATTTTCAGTGCTCGGCGGGCCGATGCAAAGTCGCGCCGGTGGCGGACACGAGCCAGGTACAGAACCCGGTGGCGCTGCTGCCGGTTGACAACAACGGCGTGGTGCTGAAGCTGCCCGCGATCCCATTCATGGGCGCGTCCTTGATCTCGGGCAATCTCCTGCTCGGGATCGACACGCGCCCCAACAACGCGCTGGGCGCGGCCTCTGTCTTCAAGACCGACCAAGACGGCAATATCGCCACCACCTACAACAACGTCACGACGGACGGTTTTATGGACAGCGGCTCCAACGCGCTGTTCTTCGACAACGGGTCGATCCCGCAATGCGATCCGTCGCTGGCGCCGGGCTTCTACTGTCCATCAAGCCTGCTGGTGCTCGGCGCGATAAACGCCGGCCGCAATGGCAGCGCGTTCGGGCTGGTTACATTCGACGTGGCCAACGCGCTTTCGCTCGCCGCCACCGGCAACAAGGTTTTCTACGACGTGGCCGGCACGTTTGGCGGGAGCTTCTTCGACTTCGGACTGCCGTTTTTCTTCGGCCGCAACGTCTACACGGGAATCGACGGACAGATCACGTCTGGCGTGAGCATGGGTCCGTTTTTCGCCTATTGAGCGCGCCGCCCCGCCTCTCGCATTTTACCTTGACTGAGTAGTTCGCCCTCGTCTGAAAGCGACCGCCTCGTTTCTCTTCTGAGGCTTCGCCCGAAGGTTTGACAAATACAAATCGCTCCGCGTTGATCCTTCACTTCAGCAACCTTCGTTCAGGATGACCAGAAAAATTCCGCCTCCCCTTACAGCCGCAGTCGCAATCGATCGATCATCCGCTTGACCAGGCCGCCGCGTGCGACCGCCGCCGTCGCCAGCATCGGCACCGTCGATTGCGGCTTGCCATCCACCATCAGCACCAGCGCGCCGACCTGCTGCCCCTTGCGGATCGGCGCGACCAGGTATTTCGCGTCGAACGATCCCGCGAGCGTGACCCTGTTCTCCTGCCCATGCTCGACCGTGACGCCGGGAATCTGGACCGGCGCCACCGCGACCATGTCGGCCGCGCCGCCATAGACGCGTACCTTGTCGGGCAGCGTCTTGTGCCAATCCGGCTGCACGCTGACGAAAGTGCGGAAGGCCCAATCCACCAGCTTTTCGGTCTCGACCCGGCGCGCCGAGGACGACGGCGTCCCGAGCACGGCCGAGATCAGATCCATCCCGTTCGCGTGCGCGCTGGCGACCAGATGGTAGCCGGCCTCCTCGACGTGGCCGGTCTTAAGCCCGTTGACCCGCGCGTCGTAGAACAGCAGCGTGTTGAAGTTGGGCTGATGGATTTTGTCGAAGGTGAAATCCTTGGCCGACGTGTATTTGGTCGCGTCGGGAAAGCGCTGGGTGATCGCGCGGCCGAGTTTCACCATGTCGAAAGCGGTGGTGTACATCTCGGGCACCGGCAGCCCGTCGGGATTCTCGAAGTGCGTCTCGCTTAACCCGAGTTCTTTGGCCTGCTGATTCATCTGCTCGGCGAACGCCTCGCTCGACCCGCCGAGGTATTCCGCGAGCGCGACCGCGGCGTCGTTGCCCGACGACACCATCAGGCCGTACAGCAGGTCGTTGACCGAGACCTTCTGCCCGACCTGCAGGAACATCCGCGACACGCCGCTGTTCATCGAGAGGCGCCAGGCCTTCTCGCTCACCGTCACCATCGTGTCGGGCGTGAGGCGTCCCTGATGCAACGCCTTGAGCACCAGGTAGAAGGTCATCAGCTTGGCCAGGCTGGCGGGCTGGATCTTGACGTGCTCGTTGTAGGCGTAAAGCGTCGCGCCCGAGCGCGCGTCGATCATCATCGCGGCCTTGGCGTTGAGTCCAAAGGGCGCCGGCCGATCGCCGAGCACATGGATCTGATCGAGCGGCACGGCCGAAGCCTCCTGCGCCGCCGCCGCCGCGTGCCGGACGCGCCGCGCCGCCGCGGCAGGCGCCGCCTCAAGGGCGAGCATCGCCGCCACCATCGCCACGATCGGGGCCACTGTTGAGAGGATCGCGAGTCTGAATCGGGAACAACTACGCACGTCCATCGCCTGCCGCCGCCTCCGCGTACTTAAAGGTACGGCGTGACGCGATTGATAATCAAGACAAACGATGTGATTAAGCGGCGAGGTTGTTCCATTCACCGCCGATTCCGACTATTTCATTGTAGGCATGGCTATCGATCTCTCGGTGATCCTGCCGGTAATGAACGAGCGCGATAACCTGGTCGCGCTGATTCCGCGGCTCGGCGAAATCGCCCGACTGTTCCATCTCGATTACGAAATCATCGTGGTCGACGGCGGCTCGACCGACGGCACGCGCGAGGCCGCCGCCGAACTGGGCGCGCGCGTGGTGCCCGAACGGCGGCGCGGCTACGCCGGAGCGCTGACCACCGGTTTCGCCGAGGCGCGCGGCGAGTACCTGTTGACGCTGGACGCCGATATGTCGCACGACCCCGGGTTCGTGGCCAAGATGTGGCGGGCGCGCGAGCGGGCCGATATCGTGATCGCCTCGCGCTACGTGCGTGGCGGAGTCGCCTACACCGACCTTAGCCGGCGCTTCTCGAGTTACCTGCTCAACGGATTCCTGCGCCGGCTGTTGAGCGTGCCGATCCTCGACCTGTCCAGCGGCTTTCGGCTCTACCGCCGCGCGGTGGTCGAGAAGCTCGAACTGACCAGCCGCAACTTCGAAGTCCAGGAGGAAGTCCTGGTCAAGGCGTGGGCCCAGGGCTTCAGCGTGATCGAAGTTCCGTTCACCTATTTCCCGCGCGAGGCGGGGCGCTCGCACGCGCGGATGCTGCGCTTCGGGATCGACATCCTGCGCTCGGCGATAAGCCTGTGGCGGCTGCGCAACTCGATCGCGTCGGCCGACTACGACGAGCGCGCGTTCTACAGCGTCATCCCATTGCAGAGCTACTGGCAACGCCGCCGCCACGCGATCACGGTGTCGTGGACGCGCAACGCCGGCCGTACCCTGGACGCAGGCTGCGGCTCGAGCATCATCATCCAGAGCCTCAACAACGCGGTCGGGATGGACTATAGCCACAACAAGGTGCGGTTTCTGCGCCGCTACGGAATTCCGCTGGTGCGCGGCTCCGCCTTCGCGCTGCCGTTTCGCGACCATAGCTTCGATTGCGTGATCAGCTCCCAGGTGATCGAGCACATTCCTTACGACGAAGTGCTGTTCACTGAGATGAAACGCGTGCTGCGGCCGGGCGGGATGCTGGTGATCGGCACGCCCGACTACGACACTGTCGGATGGCGCACGATCGAGCCGCTCTACGGCCTGCTGCAGCCCGGCGGCTACAAGGACGAGCACATCACGCATTACACTCGCGCGCGCCTGACCGAGATCCTCGAGCGCCACGGTTTCATCTACGAAGAGACCGCTTACGTCCTCAAGAGCGAGCTGATCATGCGCTTTCGCAAGCCCGCGGCCGAAAGCACGCCGGCCGCGGAGCCGGCGCCGATGCGCGCGGCCACGGCCTGAGCGCCGGTGGGTGCGCGCGGCCGACGCGATACGAGCCGGGCATCGGCTCCGGCACTGGCCGGCGCGTTCGATGAATTCGCGAAAGTAACATGGTCTTAGCATGGTCTTAGTGTGATTTTGCCGGGGCGCGACGAACTGATCGCCGCGGCGCAAATTGTCGGCGCGGCGCTCGCTCCCACGGCGCAGATCCGATGGCCGCTGCTCGGCGCGCGCACCGGCGCCGAAGTCTGGGTCAAGCACGAAAACCACAGTCCCGTGGGCGCCTTCAAGCTGCGCGGCGGAATCGTCTATATTGACGGCCTCGTGCGTGCGGCGCGGCCGCCGGCGGGCCTGGTCGCGGCGACCCGCGGCAATCACGGCCAGAGTATCGCGTACGCCGCGGCACGCGCCGGGATGCGCGTGACGATCGTCGTCCCGCATCGCAACAGCCGCGAAAAGAACGCCGCGATGCGCGCGCTCGGCGCGGACCTGGTCGAGCACGGGCACGACTTCCAGGCCGCGCTTGAATTCGCCCAGCGCCTCGCCGCCGAGCGCGGCCTGCATATGGTGCCGTCGTTCGATCCGGCGCTGGTGCGCGGCGTCGCCAGCTACGCGCTCGAGTTTCTGGGCGCGGTCGCCGGCCTCGACACGGTATATGTGCCGATCGGCCTCGGCTCGGGAATCTGCGGCATGATCGCGGCGCGCGAGGCGGTCGGGCTCGGCACCAAAATCGTCGGCGTGGTGGCGGAGAACGCGCCGGCCTACGCGCTTTCGTTTGCGGCGGGCCGCGTTATCACGACCGAGTCGGCGGACACGATCGCCGACGGCGTCGCCTGTCGCGTGCCGCTGGAGGCGGCGGTCGAGGTGATCAATCGATGGGCCGAGCGGATCGTGACGGTGAGCGAAGCGGAAATCGCGGCCGCGATGCGTTACTACTTCAGCGATACGCACAACGTGGCCGAGGGGGCGGGCGCGGCGCCGCTCGCGGCGCTGCTTAAGGAGCGGGCCGCGATGGAAGGCCGGCGGGTCGGGCTGGTGCTGAGCGGCGGCAACGTCGATCGCGAGGTGTATGCGCGCGTGCTGGCCGAGGAATGATGGCCGCACCGGCTCTCTCTGAGCCCTCGCCCGCATCATTTGCGGGAGAGGGTTTGGGTGAGGGTCCCTCAGACATTCCTGATCCTGGCTATTGAAGCGCCGCAGACAAGACTGGGCCGTTCCCGAACGGCCCCTGCAGAATAATCGCTGAAGAATTTTTAATCGCGCGCCCCCCAAAGTCGGGCGCGCTGAATAATGGACCCTCACCCTACCCTCTCCCGCGCACAAACGCGGGCGAGGGCATGAAGCAAACGAGAAAGAGAATAGGCGCGCCGCGAGGGTGGTGAAAAAAACAGGGTGCGGTCCGCGAGCGGTTTATGCGAGACCACGAATATCACAACCTTGCACCTGATCAGCCGCGACGTCGGGAGCGGCGACAGGCATGTCGGTGAAAAAAGCTATTGCGTTGGGCGCGGCTGGGCGAGTCTAATCTGCAATCGTGGGCTCCTTCTTCGATTTCGCCGAGGTCTGCCAGTCGCTCAGCCAGACCAGCAGCCGCCTCCAGATAGCCGCGCTCGCCGCCGACTTTCTCGCCCGCCTCGCGCCCGGCGAGGCTGCGATCGCCGCGCGTTTCATGGTCGGCCGCGCGCTCGAACAGGGCGGCGAAGCGCGCCTGAACGTGAGCGGCCGCGCGGTGTGGAAGATCGCCGCCGCGCTCGGCGGCGGCGAGGACCAGGGCGAGGACATCTTCACCGCCGCAGCCGACTTCGGCGAGGCGATCGAGATGGTGATGCGCCTGCGCCGCGACGAGCCCGCGCCGACGCTCACGCTCGCCGAGGTCAGCCGCGCGTTCGAAGAGATCGCGGAAATCGAGGGACGCAGCTCGCGGCGGCGCAAGCTCGAAGGGCTCAACGATCTCTTCGCCCGCATGACCGCGCTCGAGGCGAAGTACGCGGCCAAGGTGCTGATCGGCGAGATGCGCCACGGGATGAGCGAGGGCCTGATGCTCGAGGCGCTGGCCAAGATGGCCGGGCGGCCGGTGGACGAGGTGCGCCGCATGCACATGCTGGAGAGCGACGTTGGGCGGCTGGCGCAGTCCCTGCGCCAGCCGCCCAACGTCGCCGCCCGCGGCGCCGGCGCGAGCGCCGGCGCTGGAGCGCAAAGCGCCGTCGCGGGAGCGGCGGACGGTGGAACCGCCGCCGGCCCCGACGACGGCGCGGCCGGCGCGGCTTTGGCGGCGGCGGGCGCGCTTGCGCCCGCCGCCGCCAAAGCCGTCGCGCACGCGCGGGCGCTGCGCCCGATGCTCGCGCAGCCTGCACGCGCGATCGCGGACGCGTTCGCTATTCTCGGCCCGCGCGTCGCTATCGAGCACAAGATCGATGGCGCGCGCGTGCAAATCCATCACGCACCCGGCGGCGTGCGAATCTTCTCGCGCCGCCTAAATGAGATCACGCCCAGCCTGCCCGAGGTCGCCGAGGCGGCCGAGCGCCTCGGCGACCGCCACGCCATCCTCGACGGCGAAGTAATCGCCGTCGACCCGGCCGGCCGGCCGCTCGCCTTCCAGGAGGTGATGCGCCGGTTCGGGCGCGTGCGCGAAATCGAACGGCTGCGTATCGAGCAGCCGATCCGGCTCTTCGTGTTCGACCTGCTCGCGCTGGACGGTGAACTTTGGATCGACCGGCCATACGAGGAGCGCTACGGCGAACTGGCCCGGCTCGCCGAGGGCGCCAGTCTCTCGCTCGCCGACCGAATCGTGCCGGCGGCTCTGGAAGAGGCCGAACGTTTCTACGCGGCCGCCGTCGGCGCCGGTTACGAGGGCGTGATGGCCAAGGCGCTCGCGAGCCGCTACACGCCGGGCGCGCGCGGCCGCGGATGGCTCAAGATCAAGCACGCGCACACGCTCGACCTCGTGATCGTGGCCGCCGATTGGGGTTATGGGCGTCGCCACGGATGGCTCTCGAACTATCATCTGGCGGCGCGCGATCCGGAGCGCGGGGGATTCGTCGAGGTCGGCAAGACTTTCAAAGGGCTGACCGACGATCTATTCGAGCAGATGACGGCGCGGCTGCTCGCGCTCAAGACCGACGAGACGCGTGCCACCGTGTTCGTGCGGCCCGAGGTCGTGGTCGAAGTCGCCTACAGCGACATCCAGCGCAGTCCTCAGTATGAAAGCGGAATGGCGCTGCGCTTCGCGCGCATCGTGCGCATCCGCGACGACAAGCCCGCCGCGGAGGCCGACACGCTGGCGGCGATGACCGAGACGTTCGAGCGCCAGCTCGTCCGGCCGCTTTGAGAAATTTTCGGAGGTCAAAAAATGATTGTACAAATCTACAGCATGACCTCGATCGCCGACGCGATAGCGACCGCCGAAGCCGGCGCCGACCTGGTCGGCGTGGTGGTGGCCGAACCAGGAGTGGTCGCCGAGGGAATCGAGACCGCCGCGGCGCGTGACATTCTGGCCGCGGTGCGGCCGCGCGCGCGTGGCGTGGCGCTCTCGCTAGCGGACGATCGCGACGAGATCTGCGCGACGGTCGACGCGGTGCGCCCGGATATCGTGCATATCGCCGCACGCGAGATCGAACCCGAGGACTGCGCCTGGATTCGCCAGCGGGTCGCGCCGGTCAGACTGCTCCGCGCGATCGCGGTGCGCGCCGGCGAAACGATTGCCGAAGCCGACGCCCATCAGCAGGCCGCCGACTACCTGATGCTCGACTCGGGCGCGAAGGGCGCAACTGGCGAGACCCACGACTGGTCGATTGCCCGCGCGGTCGTCAAGCGCTCGCGTATCCCGGTGATTCTCGCCGGCGGGCTCTCGGCGGACAACGTGGCGCGGGCGATCGCCGACGTGCGGCCATGGGGCGTCGATTCATTCACCCATACAGACATGCTCGGGAATCGCGGAAAGAAGGATCCGGCGCGCGTGCGCGCGTTTATCGCGGCCGCGCTCCGCGGTTTCGCGGATACAATCGCGAGTTAAGCGTCGACGAAGCCGAGTTCCTTCAGACGCGAGCGCGCTTCGTCGGCGTCGGCCGAGTGCACCATCAGGCGCGACGGCACCGCTCCGGTGCTGCCGAGCATCCGCGAGGAGTCGTCGTCGAAGATGAAGGTTTCGATTCCGCTGCCGTCGAGCAGGTCGTGCGCCATCTGCACCTGCGTCGAATCGATGCTGGTGAAGACTTCGGTCAGGTCGTCGGGATTAAGCTGGTCGGCCATCGTGAGACGTCCTTGAGTTTCGTGATCGCGCCGCCCTGCGCGGCCGGACGAAACCGTCAGTCGGGCGCGGGCGCGGAAGCGATCCCTTTGATTCGATTGTACAGCACCGCGGCCACGCCCACGACCAACAAAATGGCGATCGCACCGTCGAAGCGATGGAAGTACGGGCCGAGTTGGTCCCAGTGCTGTCCGAGCTTCATCCCGGCCCACGCGAGCCCCAGGCACCAGATGTATGAGCCGAGCAGCGTGTAGATGGTGAAGGGCAACAGGCGCATCCGCGCGATCCCCGCGGGCAGCGCGATAAAGGTGCGCACCACCGGCAACAGGCGGCTGATAAACACCGCGGGCGCGCCCCAGCGGTCGAAAAAGCGATCGGCGAGTTCTATTTCGTGCGGCGCGATCAAAACGTAGCGCCCGTATTTCAGCAGCAGGCGGCGTCCGCCACTGGCGCCGATAAAATACGCGACGTACGACCCGAGCAGGCATCCGATCGCCCCGGCGATCGCGACCAGGTTCAGATCGAAACGGCCGGTCGACACCAGGTAGCCCGAAAACGGCATCGTGACTTCCGAGGGCAGCGGCACGCAGGCGCTCTCAATCGCCATCAGCAGCACGATTCCGCCATAGCCCATCGCGGAGATGGTCGCGACGATGAACGCGGAGACCGAGGTCATCAGC
Organism: uncultured delta proteobacterium; assembly: GCA_963771325.1. Classification (GTDB taxonomy): domain Bacteria; phylum Desulfobacterota; class Binatia; order Binatales; family Binataceae; genus JAKAVN01. Next base: position 12,371 of record CAVYTJ010000018.1, read on the forward strand.
CGATCGATCATCTGGTTGCCGTCCTGATCTTTGTCTGGCGAACGGGAGTGCAATTCATGATCGAACAGGGTGCCACGGAGTGGCGGGCCGCGCCAGCGTCCAACCCCGGGCGCGGCGTGCGCTTGATGCGGCGGGGTTGGTTCAAACGGTTTAACTGTATATATGTTGATTCGCGCACTTGTCTTGAACCGCCGATCGGGCAAGACTGCCGATCATAGAGACGATTCGCGCGACACAAGGGAAACGCTCATGGCAAAAGACACGCTCTCCGTGACCGACAATCGCACCGGCAAACAATACGAGATTCCGATCGAGGAAGGCGGCGTGATCCGCGCCGCGAAACTCCGCGACATCAAGACCGGTCCCGAGGATTTCGGCCTGATGTCCTACGATCCGGCCTTCACCAACACCGCTTCGTGCAGGAGCAAGGTGACTTTTATCGACGGCGAAAAAGGCATCCTGCGCTACCGCGGCTATCCGATCGAGGAACTGGCCGAGCACAGCAACTACCTCGAGGTCGCCTACCTGGTGGTCAAGGGCGAGCTGCCCAACGAGCAGCACTACCGCGCCTGGGAAGAGAACATCAAGACCCACACGATGGTGCATGAGAACCTGAAGAACTTCATGCAGGGCTTCCGCTACGACGCGCATCCGATGGGGATGCTGGTGGGGACGATCGGCGCGATGTCGACGTTCTATCCCGACGCCAAGGAGATCATGAACCTCGAGTCGCGGCGCTTGCAGACCCGCCGGCTGATCGGCAAGCTGCCGACGCTGGCGGCGTGGGCCTATCGTCACACGCGCGGCCTGCCCTATGTCTATCCCGACAACGATCTCAGCTACGCCGGCAACTTTCTCTCGATGCTGTTCAAGATGACCGAGCTGCGCTACAAGCCCAACCCGACGCTCGAGCGCGCGCTCGACATCCTGTTCATCCTGCACGCCGACCACGAGCAGAACTGCTCGGCCAACGCGATGCGCTCGGTGGGGAGCTCGCAGGTCGATCCCTATTCGGCCGTTGCGGCGGCCACCGCGGCCCTTTACGGCCCTCTGCACGGCGGCGCCAACGAGGCGGTGATCCGGATGCTGACCGAGCTTGGCACGGTGAAGGCCGTGCCGGAGTTCATCAAGAGCGTCAAGGCCGGCGAGCGCAAGATGATGGGCTTCGGCCATCGCGTCTACAAGAGCTACGACCCGCGCGCCAAGATCGTGAAGCGACTCGCCTACGAAGTCTTCGAGGTCACCGGCCGCAACCCGCTGATCGATATCGCGCTGGAGCTGGAGAAGATCGGACTCGAGGACGAATACTTCGTCTCGCATCGCCTCTATCCCAACGTCGACTTCTACACCGGGATCATCTACCAGGCGATGGGTTTCCCGATGACCATGTTCCCGGTGCTGTTCGCGATCCCGCGAACCTCGGGCTGGATGGCCCAGTGGGCCGAGATGGTGCGCGATCCGGAACAGAAGATCGCGCGCCCGCGCCAGATCTACATTGGCGAGAAAATTCGGCAGTGGACGCCGATCGAGAAGCGGCCCGCGCCGACCATGCGCGAGGACGCGGTGAGCGATCAGATCTGATTCGTTAGCGGTCCACGGCCGCTAACTGACCGGCAATCCGGGCGGAGCGCGCATTCTGCGCGCTCCGCCTTTTTCATCGGTACTCGTGGCGTCGCTCCGGCGTCCGGCAGGTCCGTGCATAGGGGTGAAATATTTCACCCTTATGCAGATTCGCGGATTCGGGCACACTTCCGCGCGATGGACGTGACGCACTTCAAGACCACAGAGCTTATCCAACGGGGCGGCCCGCTCGCGGTCCATGGCACCGCAATCGAAGACGCCGATCTTTCCTCCAGCGCGCCGCCCCAGTGGGTCATGCTGATCCCGGCGGGCGAGTTCAGCGGACGCGACGGCCGCGGGCCCTTCCGCCTCGCCGACCCGGCGCGCGTAATCGCGGCGACCGAGGCGCTCGGCCTCGCGGCCGGCGTGCCGATCGACTACGACCATGCGACCGACTTCGCCGCGCCCGAGGGCCGGCCCGCGCCTGCCGCCGGATGGATCCGCGAACTCGCCGAGCGCGCCGGCGCGCTGTGGGGCTCCGTGGAATGGACCCCGCATGGCGCCAAGGCGATCACCTCGCGCGAGTACCGCTACATCTCGCCGGTCTTCCAGTACTCGCCCGATGGCGCGGTCACGCGGCTTTTGCGGGCGGGACTTACCAACAATCCGAATCTTTATCTGACCGCGATCTCGGCGCGTGCGGTGGCTGGGATGGCTGCGCCGGACGCGGGCCTTCAGCATGAAGCTGCGGCCCGCACCGCAGCCGGCGCCGAACTCGGCCAAGGGGACGAAGCGATGGACACCCTGCTGCAACAATTGTGCGAAATGCTCGGACTCGACGACGACGCCTCGCCCGAGGAGGTCCTCGCGGCCGTGCGCGCACTCAACGAGAGCGCCCACGGCGACGGCGATGAAGACGATGAAGACAGCGGGCGCGACGGTGCGCAGGGCGATGACTGCGACGACGACGGCGGTGACGCCGACGCGATGCAGGCCGCCGGCGCCGGCGCCGACCCGGCGCGCTACGTCGCGGTCGCGCAGTTCCAGCGCGTGCTCGGAGAGCTCAATCAGTTGCGCGTCGAGCGCGCTCGCGAGCGCGCCGAGCGCGCGGTCGACGACGCGATCAAGGCCGGCAAGCTGATTCCGGCGCAGCGCCAGTGGGCGATCTCCTACTGCCAGGCCGACTTCAAGGGCTTCGGCGCTTTCGCTGCGCGCCAGCCCGCGGCTTTCGGCGGAGCCTTCGAGAGCGCCGCCGCGACCTTTACTCCTCCGCCACCGGCGCGCGCCGCGACGGCCGCGCTGACGGCCACCGAGACCGCGATCTGTGCGCAGCTCGGCTTGAGCTCCGAGGACTATCTCGGGCGCAAGCGATGCGGCCGAGGCGATTTTCTGCCGCTCAACCGCGGCAACGACTAGACCCGACGCGCGCGCCGCGGCCGGGCAGGCATAGGCAGGATTCAAAGAGGTGACGAAATGGCGGCTCTAACCAGCTCACGCAACACGCCCGAGATGGCCGACTTCGGGCGCACGCAGATTTACCCGGTCGAGGCCAGCACCACGGTTTACCTCGGCTCGATGGTGGCGCTCAACGCCAATGGCAACGCGGTGCCCGCCGCTTCGGCCGCGGGACTGCGGATCGTCGGCCGCGCCGAGCGAACCTACCTCGGGATGCCGGGGCAGGACGCGGTCAACACGTCGTCGGCCATGATTCCCGGAACCAATCTGCCGGCGGGCGCGGCGGGCGCGATCTCGGTGATTTGCGCGCGCGGCGTCTATCTTTACGCGATCAACGACGGGTCGATCGCGCAGCCCCAGGTCGGGATGCAGTGCTTCGCGGTCGACGACAACTCGGTCTCGCTCAGCGACGGTTCCGGCGCGACCGCGGTCAGCGCGCAATCGCATACGTTTCCCGCCTCGACCAGCGCGCAGATCATCAGCCTCGGCCACGAGAACATCTCCAAGCTCGTGGTGACCTCGTCGCCCGCCGGCACCACCTACGTCGAAGGCAGCGACTACGTGGCCGACTACCAGGCCGGGCTGATCATGCTGCCACCGAGCGGCGGCACGATCGCCGCCGCCGCCACGGTCCTAGTTTCGTACAACTGGGGCGCGCCCGCGCGCAGCGTGGCCGGCACCATCATGAACCTCGACTCCAGCGGCCAGGTCTGGGTCGACTTCTGGCATCAGTCGGCACTCGCGGTCTAGGACCACCGACCAACCCTCCAGCCGCTCGCGGCCGCGCCGCGGGCCCACACGGTAGCAACGATGGAAATCAGCGCAGCAAATCTCACCGCACTGTTCACCGGCTTCGACGTTATCTTTCAGCGCGGGTTCGAAACGCCGCCGAGCTACTACGAGCAGATCGCCTCGATCGTGCGCTCGGGCTCGCGGCAGACGACCTACCCGTGGCTCGGCCGCACCACGAAGTTCCGCGAGTGGCTCGGCAGCCGCGTGGTCCAGGCGCTCGAGGCTCACGCCTACACGATCGTCAACAAGAACTTCGAAGACACCGTCGGCATCGACCGCAACGACGTCGAAGATGATACCTACGGCGTCTACGAGCCAGTCATCGAGCAGCTCGGCTGGGACACCAAAGTGCATCCCGACATGCTGCTCTTCACGACCATCAAGGCGGCCGTGAACACGCCCTCCTCCGTGCTGGGCTACGACGGCCAGCCCTTCTTCTCCGCGACTCATCCGGTGGGGACGATGGGCAATCAGCAGACCGAGGTGGCCAACCTCAACACCACCGGCAGCGGTGCCTACTGGTTCCTGGTCGACGCCTCGCGCCCGATCCGCCCCTTCATCTTCCAGCTGCGCCGCGAGTACGCGGTCACGCGGATGAACACGCTCACCGACGAGGCGGTGTTCAACCGGCGTGAATTCCGCTACGGCGTCGACGGCCGCGCCAACACCGGCGTCGGGCTCTGGCAGCTCTGTTACGCGAGCAACACCGACCTCAGCAATCCGACTAACTACGGCGCGGCGCGCGCGGCGATGCGCTCGATCAAAACCGACGGCGGGCTGCCGTTCGGCGCGCTCTCCAGCCGCAAGGGCGTCTACCTGGTAGTGCCGCCGTCGCTCGAGGAAGTCGGCCGCCAGTTACTCAACTCAGAATTCATGGTTGGCGCCGGCGCCAGTTCCTCCGTGCCCACCACCAACATCTGGCGCAACAGCGCCGACCTGATCGTCAGCGAGTACCTCGCCTAGCCTCTCCTCCCGATACGAGCCCGGGACGGAAGCCGCAAGGCTCCGTTCCGGGCCGCCCGCCTCCTCAGGCGAGCGAGGCCACCGACAAGGAATTATCCGCCCAGGGAATCATCATGGTTTACGCGCAACCCTCGGACATGATCGCACGCTACCCCAATCGCGATCTCGTGCAGTTGACCAACGAGGATCCGACCCAGACCGTCGTCAATCAGACCGTCCTGCAGCAGGCGCTCGCCGACGCCTCGGCCGAGATCGACGGCTACCTGGAAAGCCGCTTCACGCTGCCGCTCAGCGATCCGCCCGCCGTGCTCGCGCGCCTGGCCTGCGACGTCGCGATGTACCGCTTGCAGGCGCTGCGCCCGCTGCACGATCTGGCCGAGGCACGCCAGCGTTACGAAGACGCGGTGGCGGTGCTGCTGCGCGTCGCCGACGGCACCCTCACGCTGGGCCTTGCGCCGGATAACCAGGAACCGCCCGAAGCCGCGGGCGCGGTCGTAACCGACGCGGGCGGCGATCGCTCGGGCACGCTGCCGCAGCGCGTTTTCAGCCGCGGCACCTTGAAGGGATTCTGACCATGGGGGTGACGCTCGACAGTCCCTGGGCCGGCGAGATTTTCGCGCCGCCCACGCCGCTCGATATCGCGACCCTCGAGTCGGCAATCGCGGCGCAGCTTCGCGCGCAGGTGACCGCGATCGAGATCGTGCAATTTCCCGACAAGCCCGCCGCCTACCGCCTGACCCATCGGATCGGCGCGGCGCTGGTGGCCTGGCGCGGCGCGACCTACGGAGCGTTGATTGACACGGCGGCGGTGGTACAGTCGCGCCGACTCGAATTCGAAATCATCCTGCTGGTGCGCGACCTCGGATGGAGTTTCGGCGCCGACCCATCGGGTCCCAATCCCGGCGCCTACGCGCTGCTCGAGGCGATCCGCGCTGCGCTGACCGGCCTGCGGCTTCCCGGATGCCGCAAGCTGTTCCCGCTTAGGGAACAGTTCTTGGGCCGCGACCCGCAGGGCGGCGTATGGACCTGGTCGGCACTCTACGCGCTCGAGACGATGGCGCTCGAAGCGTCGACGCAGGACAACTTCCCGCTCTTCATCAAAGGCACCGCGCTGGAAGAGGGCGGGCAGACCGTCAGGGTCGCCACCGAGGCCGCGTACACGTTCAACTCGCAGGGCGTGATCCAGTTGCCAGTGGGTAATGTCGCGAACCTTGTGGCTACCCCGGCTGGCGGCGGAAATCCCTATATCGCCGGCACTGACTACACGCTTGAGGCGGTCAATGGAATTATTACGCAAACCGCGGGCGGCACGATCCCATCGGGCGCGACGGTCAACGTCGTCTATACCTATTCCGAAACCGTCACCGCGGTCGCCGACGGCTCCTCATCTCCGACGGCCCCGACCAACTAGACGCAACCGAGCGGCAAACTCCCGCAGGCATTAAAAGAAGGTGAAAGAAGATGCCAGCCAGCTTTCTACACGGAATTGAAACGATCGAAACCTCCACCGGACCGGTCCCAATCACGGTCGTCAAGTCGTCGGTGATCGGCCTGGTCGGCTCCGCGCCGCTGTGGGCGGCCATCGGCGCACCGGCGATGTGGCAGCCCGGCTGGGTGGTCGCGGCCGGCCTCCAAGTGGTCGATCCCAGTGGCAACATCCACCAATGCTCCATCGCCGGCACCACCGGCACGGCCGCACCGGCCTGGGCGACCACGCTCAACGCCACCACCGCCGACGGCACCGCGGTCTGGAAGCTGGTCACCATCGCCGGGACTCTGTTGCAAACGCCCACGCTGGTCAATTTTACGCCCAATCCGAATATCGCTGGATCGGCCGCCGCCTACGGACCTCTGATCCAGGGGTACACGATTCCCTACGCGCTCGCGGCCATCCAGGCCCAAAGCGCCGGCCAGGCGATCGTGGTCAACGTCTTCAATCCCTACCTCCACTACACCGCGATCACGGCTCAGGCGATGACGCTGCCGGCGTCGGGCCCGCAGGTGCTCAACCTGGGGCATATGGGTGTCTGGAATGTGGTAGTCAAAAACAGCGGCGGCTCGACTACCTATACAAACGGGACTGACTATACGCTCGATCCCATAAATGGAATCGTGACGCAAAAGGCGGGCGGCGCAATCACCGCTGGCGAGGCGCTCAGCGTTTCTTTCAGCTACGCCGACCCAAGCAAGGTGCAGGACAGCGACGTCGTTGGCACGGTCACCGGCACCATGTACACGGGAATCCAGGCGCTGCGCACTACCTGCGGCACGATGGGTTTTTTCCCGAAGATCCTGATCGCACCCGGCTACTCGCAGGATCCCGCGACCGCCGCCGCACTGCTCTCGACGGCGGAGACGGTCCGCGCGATCGCCCTGATCGACTCACCACCATCGATCTCTCCGGCCACCGCGATCGCCAACCGCGGCGTCGCGGGCAACGTGTTCGACACCAGCTCGGACCGGGCCCTGCTCTGCTACCCGCAGGAGAAATTCTCCGACCTCGGTCTCATTCCGACCGGCGTCACGCTCAATTCGGCGGGAACTCCGGTGCAGAACGCGGCCAACGCTACCGCGGTCGGACCCTACTCGCAGTGGGTGGCCGGAACAATCGCGGCCAAAGACCTGGCGCAAGGTTACTGGTGGTCGCCCTCCAATACCCAGATGACCGGGCCGCTCGGTCCCGACGTAACGCTTTACGCTTCAGTGCTGGACGCAGCGAGCGACGTCAACAATCTCAACGCGCAGGGTATCGTGACCGTGTTCAACGCCTTTGGCACCGGTCTGCGCGTTTGGGGGAACCGCTCAGCCGCCTATCCCACGGTGACCACGCCCAACAACTTCATCAGCGTGCGCCGCACGATGGACGTGATCGAGGAGTCGGTGGAGCTCGCGATGCTTCAGTTCATCGACCAGCCGATCAGCAACGCGCTCATCTCGGCGATCCTGGCCAGCGTCAACGCCTTCATCCGCAGCCTAATCGGGCGCGGCGCGCTGGTCGCCGGCTCGGCCAGCTACAACCCGGCCGAGAACCCGTCCAACCAGGTGGCCGCCGGACAACTGGTTTTCGACATCGACGTGATGCCGCCGCCGCCGGCCGAGCGCCTGACCTTCAACGTCTACATCGACTCCACTCTGCTGAGCGGACTCGGCGACACCAACGCGCTGACCGCGGTCACGCTCAACGCCTAAGGTCACACTAATCGGGGCTCCGGGCGCCGGCGTGCGCCCGGGCCTGACGAGGTTCATCGCAATGTCAAACCTGGCCGTAAATCGAATCACCAACGCCAATGTCTACCTCGACGGCACCGGGCTGCTGGGCCGCGCCGAGGAAATCGAAGTCGCGAAGCCCAAGCACAAGATGGTCGACCACAAGGGGCTCGGCATGGCGGGCTCGGCAGAGTTCTGGGCCGGGGTCGATAAGCTCGAGGCCAAAATCAAGTGGGCGTCGATTTATCCCGAGGCCGAGACCGCGCTGAATAGCCCCTTCACGGCGCACTACTTCCAGGTGCGCAGCAATCTCGAAACCTATACCAGCCAGGGCCGCACTCAGGAACAGCCGCTGGTCTACTTGATGACCGGAATATTCAAAGATGCGGGCTCCATGAACTTCAAGCTGCACGAGGGAGTGGATACCACATCGCTCATCTCAGTGTATCACTCCGAATTGTATATCGGTGGTACGCAGATCTTCCTGTTCGACGTGATGGCGAATATCTACGTGGTAAATGGAGTCGATCAGCTCAGCAACTTCCGCACCAACCTGGGCGGCTAGCGCGTCTGCCAGACCCTGCGACCAGGCCGCTCGTTAAGCGGCGCTCCTTGAACGATTAATCACGGCTCGCCGGAGACGACCCTCATGGCCGATACACAGCTCTCCGAACAATCCGCACAATCTCGAAGCGTAACGTTGCCCTCCGGCAAAACCGCCGCTATTCGCAGAGGCAAGGGACGCGACCTGATGCGCGCGCAACGCGCGGTCGCCGGTAATCCCGACCCGACCGCCGTGGTCTTCGCTCTGATCGCCGAGTTGGCGCTAATCGGCGGCGCGCCGATCGTATACGAGGACGTGGTCGAGATGGACCTGGGCGACGTGCTGGTGCTCCAGGCCGAGGTGACGGGAGCAAATTTTCCCGAGCCGGCGCAGGACTCCCCAGCGCCGGCGGCTTCGCAGGACTCGTCCGCTTCGGCTTCGGCCTCTGGGAACTAGCCGCGATGGAGTTCGATGAGATCGACTTCTGGATGGCGGCGGTTGCCGATTACAACCGCGCGGCCGACGAAGCAATGAGCGCGCGCCGCGACAATAGGCAGTGAGCCACTGAACAACGGGCCGGCGTGCTACGACGAGAATGACTCCACGAACCTCACAGATTTGCGGCAGGCGGAGTGCCCTGGATCGGCCGATCGAATTCGCCCCGCCAGGCGCGTATCGGATGCGTATACGCAATCCAAATGCGCCAACCGAGCAGCTTGAGCACAGCTCCCAACGTGACTGGCTCATCACGCGCGAGCCGTTTATTCACCCGTCCAAATCCGCCGACCGAGGAGCTTCAGAGCGCCTCCCAAGGTGGCGGGCCGACCGCGCGCGATTTGATTTTTCATCCACTCGGCATGGCGTGCTTCATTACGAATGCGAAGTTCTTCCAAGTCTTTGACTCCGTCTGCCCGAAGGAAGATCCACCCCACCAGCTTGAGGACCGCCTTTAACACATTCCAGATAACAACAATGACGCCTGTACACAGCCCAGCTATGACGTATAGAGCGATGAGCCATTCAACAAAATCGGAATCTATCTGAATCGTCATAGTGTGAAAATGGTATCGCCCATGATCTCGAGAGGCAATGTGTTCGACTCGCAGCGCGTGCTTGCAAGCATTCGTAAGGTTCGCGCAGTTGCCAGCGGTCTCGTACATACTGCGAATGCGACGCAAACACTCTTTTTCGATTCACGCTTGACCCGTGCCCAATCATTGGGCAATCGACTGCTTGTAGCTTCGTCCGCCGCTAGTCCTCGAAGTTCGACGATGACCCTCGTAGGCCCGCCTGATTCCACGTTCGAAAGCGAGCGGAAAGAGTCCAAACAAAATCTTCGCCCTCCTCGCTTTTCCAAGCCTTCTGGTACCGGCTTGCCTTCATTAGGTTTCACAGCACTTTTGGGTATTTTCTCACGCGTGTTTCACTCTCTAGCCGTTCCTCGGGGGGACCGCCGCGAGACGCACCATCACAAATCGAATCGCAACGATAAAACCAAACCAACACCCCTCGCTGATTTCAAACAGAGCGGAGGGCGTTTCCTGAGACAATTGGCCACTCCCTTCGCATCGATCCTGAGTCGGACGCTGGTGCGCGCGTCCCAGATAACGGATGACATCACGAAGTTCCTGAAGGCCAAGTCTGTTCTTTCTGAGTTAGTTAAGCGGAGCTTAGATGTAGTAGCCGCGATCTTTTTACTTGGCGCGGTGAGCAAAATCTTGAAAAGCGATCTCTTCGAACCCTTTATGGAGGGCTTGAGATTGGCGCGGGCTCCCATCTTTGGGCTTCACTGGTTACTCACAAAAAGCGTCCCAGCTATCATTTCAGGACTGAGCGGTTTGGTTAGCAGCGTCGCTGCATTCACCGACATGCTCGCCAAATTCGTCGTCAGGTTCGTCGCCATCGAATTCGGTTCGATTTTGCTCGTCGGAGGTATCAACGCTGCTACAATCGCGCTCGCCGTTGCTGGATACGAACTGTACCGCCATTGGGATGCCGCGAAACGGCTGCTCTCGCGTTCAGTTGACTCGGCCCACAAGGAAGTCGCGCATCTGCTGAAGTGGCTAGACGAGAGCGTGAGGAGCGCTATCCCATTCGCCGGCGGCGCACTCGTCGCCATCAAGCCGGCAAACCGCAATGCACTGCGCTTTTCCGCCGCCCGAGCGGCAACAGCGCGCGGCATGAATCGCGCACGAGGCGTCGAGCACGCCGCGGCAGTGGTACGCCCAGCGCCAATGCTGCACGCGGCCAGGCGGGCCGCGGCGGCCGCCGCGTTCGCGACGCCGCTGATGCTCACCGCGGCCTTCGCCAGCGCCTTCGCCGCACCTCTCACTTCGGCCAACGATACGGCGCGCATCGCCGCTCCGCTCGCAGCGGTGGGCATGGCGCAGGCTCCGATCGTAGTCAACTATGCGCCCAACGTGGTTATCCATTCCGAAGACGCGGCCGACATCGCCACGCTCAAGCGCCGCGTGATGGAAATACTCGAGCGCCACGGCCGCGAGTTGCACCAGGTGTTGGCGCGCGAAATTGTCCGGCAGCAGCGCACAGAGTTCAACTCTCTGTTGTCGAATCAGTAGCCATTTCATCAAGGCAATACGCATGTTCGCACTACTTGGCGAAATCTCTTTTGAAGTGATCGGATCGCCCGAGGTCTTCGAATCCAGCCGGCGCTTCGATTACGCGGAGCATCGGGTGGTCGAAGACCGGCCGCGCCTGCAATGGCTCGCCGCCGACCTCGAGAGCATCACGCTCGCGATGCTCTTTCACATTTCTTTCACCGACCCGGCGGCGCAACTCGCCGCGCTGCTCGCCGCCGCCAACGACCATCAGGCGCGCGCACTCGTGCTCGGCAACGGCGTCTTCCGCGGCTTCTTCGTGGTGGAGTCGGTGGCGACCAGCGATATTCAACTCGGCGCCGACGCCGCGCCCGTGGCAATCCGGGTGCGGGCGGGCCTTCGCGAATGGGCGCCCGGCTCCGAGTTCGATCCGGCCGCGCCGCCGCGTCTGGCTTCGGTGCCGCTCGGGATTGCGCCTATTGCTATCAGCTATAGCTCTCCCGCCGCGCTCCTCGGAACCAACGTTTCCGCGGCAAGCTATACGGCGCCGACTTTCAATCAGCCCGGAGTCTCTCCGCTGGTCGACAATCCGCTGCCGGGCGGAGCGGACGGGCCGAATCTTTCCTACGCCGACGTGCCGGCGAGCGCAATCGTGAGGTCGCCGCTATGAGCGCGCCACAGTTCATTCAGCACGTAACCTACGCCGGTGAGAGATGGGATTTGCTGGCGTGGCAATACTACGGCGACCCCACGAACTATAGCATCATCATCATGGCCAACCCGGGGGTGCCAATCGAGCCGGTATTCGAGGCTGGGATCGCGCTGGCGATTCCGATCATCCAGCAGCAGAGCGTGCTTACCAGCGACCTGCCGCCCTGGAAAACCGCCGCCACGGTTTGAACCGATGACTGCCACGATTGCATATCCAGTCAGATCGCCCAACTGGATACTCACGTACCAGGGCGTGAATATCACCACCGACATATCACGGATGGTGCTTTCGATAGGCTACGTCGATGAACTTGGCGGACGTTCCGGCGAACTCGAAGTCGAATTGGAGGACCGCGACCAGCGCTGGCAGGGAGCATGGTTCCCGCAGCAGGGCGACGTGGTCAGCCTGCTGATTGGCTATGCCGGCGAATTGCTGCTCCCGTGCGGCGACTTCCAGGTCGACGACCTCGAACTCGAGGGACCGCCCGACGTTTTCCATCTGCGCTGCCTGCCGGCCTGGATCACGCCTGCGCTCCGCACCCGCAATAGCCTCGGCTATGAGAATCAGACCCTGCTGCAAATTGCGGCGACGGTCGCGGCGCGGCATGGGATGACAGTGGTTGGGGCGCCGAATCAGATCGACATAAGTTATCTGCGGATCACCCAAAAGCAGGAGACCGACCTCGAATTTCTCCGCCGCGTCGCGGTCGAGCACGACTACGATTTCACGGTGCGCGGCGCCCAGCTGGTGTTTTACTCGCGCGCCAGTCTCGAGGCGCAGCCGGCGGTACTGACGCTTTATCGCAACGCGGTCGAGCGCTTCAGCTTCGTGGCCAAGACCCATCGGATCTACAAACAGGCGCAGACCTCCTACTTCGATCCGCAGAGCAAGCAGCTCTATACGCAGACCGCGCAGGCCGACCCCGCGGTCGCGACCGGCGACATGCTGAAGGTGGTCGCGCGCTGCGAGAACGGACAGCAGGCTTTTGAGCGCGCGAGCGCCGCGCTGCACGAGGCCAACCGGCTCCTGGTGACTTGCCGTCTGGCCGCGCCCGGCACCACGTTGCTGGTGGCGGGCAACGTGGTTGCGCTGTCGGGATGGGACGTGATGGACGGAAGCTACATAGTCGAGCGCGCGCAGCATCGGCTTTCGCGCGCCACCGGCTACGTTACCGAGGCCGATCTGCGAATGGTGTCGTAACCGGCGCCGCCCGGCCTTCGACGGTACAACCCTGGATTTTCAACTGAGCAGGCACACATGTTTCGCGTAGGACTGGTTAAACAGCAAGACCTTCAAGGCGCCCGGGTGCGGGTCGCATTTCCGGATCGCGACCAGCTGTTGTCGTACTGGCTGCCGATCCTTTTTTCGAAAACCCAAAATGACAAAAGCTACTGGATCCCCGATATAGGCGAGCAGGTTGTATGCCTGATGGATGGGCACGACGAGGCGGGAACGGTATTGGGGGCAATCTACTCGAGCGCCGACACGCCGCCGGTCCAGAGCGCCGACAAGTACCACATGTCATTCAAGGACGGCGCAAGCGTCGAGTACGATCGCGCGGCGCACGCGCTTGCAGTGAGCCTGCCCAACGGCGCGACGATCAACCTGAGCGCCAATGGCGCGTCGATTGCGATCGACGCCAGCGGCAACATCACCGTTCACGCCGCGGGTGGAATCAACCTAGTCACTTCGGCGCACAATGACTCGGTGGACGGTATTATCAACACCTACAACGGGCATACCCATGCGGATCCGCAGGGTGGCAACAGCGCGCCGCCGGCGCAGCAGATGTCATGAGTTTTTCGCCACTATCATGGCCGCCGCTCCGATGTCGCGGCTGGATGTATGGGCGGTGAAATAGATGGCCCAGGGAGCAATCACACTTTCGGATATCAAATCGGCGGACTGGTCGCTGATGCTCGATTCGCCGGGGCAGCCGGGATCGGGAATAGGCAACGTCGTCACGGGAGTCGACGACGTCGATCAGTGCATCGCGATCATTCTGACCACGCCCAAGGGCACGGACGTGCTCCGTCCGACCTTCGGCACCGACCTTTGGAAATATATAGACGCGCCGATTAGCCAAGCGGGACCGGCCGTAGTCCGCGAAGTCACTCAATCGATTACTCAGTGGGAGCCGCGTGTGAAAGTGCTCTCGGTCACGACCACGCCCCTTAGCGGTATCGTGACACAACCGGGGGCGCACGTCGAAATCACGGTGGCGTGGCAGCTCAATTTGGGCGGCGCGCCGAGCCCGGCGCAGAACACGACGATCGCGCTGGCGAGCGCGGGCCAGCCAGCCTAGCAAGCCGGATAGCAAACAGGACAGCAAGCAGGATAGCAAGTTCGGCGCGCGCAGCATGCGCGCCAATCGCGAAGGGTGCCCGATGGGAGCCGGAATATCGAATCTGCCGCCGCCGACGTTCGTCAATGACGCCGACGGGCTGAACCCCAACCTGATCCTGGCCGACATGGTCGCGGCCTTCCAGGCCGCCGCCGGCCGCACCCTGCAACCGGCGCAAGTCGAGCGCTTGCTGATCAACTTGTACGCTTATCGCGAGTCCCTGGTGCGCAACGCGATCCAGTACGCCGGACAGCAGAACCTGCTCGCCTTTGCGGTCTTTCCGATGATTGATTATCTCGGACAGTTGCTCGGGGTGACGCGGCTCGGCGCGCAGGGCGCGGTGACGACGCTGCAGTTCACGCTGCAGAACGCGCTGACGCTTCCATATACGATCCCGGCCGGCACGCAGGCAGGCACCGCCGACGGCGAATTCGTTTTCGCCACCAATGCGGATCTGATCGTGCCGGCGGCAACGACAGCCGCGAGCACCACGGCGACCTGCACCACGGCCGGCCCCAACGCGAATGGCTATCTACCCGGCCAGATCAATGTGCTGCTCAGCCCCAACGTGCTGATCGCGTCGGTGAGCAACTCCGTCACGACCGGCGGAGGCTCCGCGCCCGAGACCGACGACCATCTGCGCACCCGCATCCAGGCCGCGCCCAACCAGTTCAGCGTGGCCGGCCCGGCGGGCGCGTACCGCTTCTTCGCGCTCGGCGTCGATCCCTCGATCATCGACGTGAGCGTGGCGTCGCCCACGCCCGGCACCGTACAGGTATACATCCTGACCGGACCGATCGCGGCGCAGCCGGCGGCATCGCCCAACAACGCGGGCGTGGCGAACTCCGCGCTGCTGGCCAAAGTGCTGCAGGCGCTGGGCGCCGACAACGTGCGGCCGCTCACCGACACGGTGAGTGCGCTCGCGGTGAGCGAGATCGACTATCAGATTGCGGGCACGGTCACTCTGTTCGCCGACGCCGAACCGATTTCCACCATGGCCGCGGTCAACGCGGCGGCACAAGACATCGCGCTCAATCTGGCCGCGCGCATCCAGCGCGACATCGTGCCGAGCGAGATCGTGGCGGCGCTATCGGTCCCGGGCGTCTACCAGGTCGTGCTGACGCAGCCGTCATATACGCAGCTCGGCGTGGGACAATGGGCCAACTGCACCGCGATCACGCTGGCGCAGGCGATCGCCACGGAGCATTCGTGATGGGCGCCACGGCCAGACAGTTTTGCCCGCTATGCCGAGGCGAGTTGTGCATGGCGGACGCCGTGCGCACGCATCTTATCGCGGATCACAAGCGCAGTCCGGCGGAGGCCGACGAACTGATCGCGCGCTTCAACATCGCCCAGCCGATTCCCGAGCCGGAACCGGAGCCGCACATGTATTGCGCAACCGAGGCGCGCCGTAGTGGCGGTGGGCGATCGCGCGACGGCGGCGCGGCGGCGCCGGAAGTGCCGGTGAACTGATGGCGCAGCTCCAGCTACCGCCTTCGATAGACGACCTGCGTTCGCAATCGCTACTGGCGACGATCGAGCGGCTCGACGCGCTCGACCTGACGCCATTGCTGGTCTACCGCCTCGCCTCGGCTCCGGATTCGGCACTGATCTTCCTGGCCTGGCAGTTCGACATGCTCGATCCGCAGTGGCAGCTCGCGGCGACTACTTCGGGCGAGAGCATCGACGCGCTGACCGACATCGACACGCTAACCGATATCGACACGTTGTTGTCGTCGTCGGGCAGCGCCGGGCCGACCGACTTCGATTCGTGGCGCGCGCTGCTGGCGGCCGCCATCCCACTGCATCGTGTGCACGGCACACCCTATTCGATCAGGCAGGCGCTGGGCTCGCTCGGCTGGTCTAGCGTCGGCTTCCTGGAGGGGCAGGCGAGCTGGGGCGGCAGCGCGTGGCCGTCTTCAGAGGGCTGGGCGGTATTTCGGGTGGTGGTGAATCTGGGCACCGGGCAAGCGATCGGTACCGGCGACGCAGCGCGAATTATTGCCGCGGTGAATTTCTTCAAGCCCATGCGAAGCTGGCTCGATGCGCTGGTGTTCGAGGCGGCGCCGCTCGCCGACGCGGGGCCGGCACCGAGCGACTTCACGGGCGCGGTCGACCACGCGCCTGCGCCGAGCGATCTGCTGACCGCGCCAATCGCGCCGCTGGCGGACCAGCGGGTGATCGCGCCGGCCTACAACCGGCATTACTACCATATCGGGATAACGTACGGCGCACGCGAGCCGGCAGTGGCCGACTCGGGCGTGGTCGCCAACGGAGTGCCTATTTCGGCAAACGGGTAAAGCAATGGTGAAACGGCCAAAAGGAATAGTCAGAATCTTCAGCCGCGGCACGCTGGTATGGGAATGCCGCAACCTGTTCGTCAACGCGGGGCTGCCGGCACTCGCCAACCTGATGGCTGGCGTCACCTCGGGCCAATACGCATTGGCGGTCGGCTTCGGCAGCGGAAGCGCCGCGCCGACCGTGAACGACACCGACTTGAGCACCTCGCCGAAATACTACAACGCGGTGGGCACGCATACTTTTCCCAGCTCCGGCAGCGTGCAATTCAATTACGCGCTGTCGGCGACCGCCGACTACGGCGCGCTCGGGATGACCGTGCAGGAGGTGGGCCTGTTCGCCAACGGCGCGGCGGCCGCGATGCCGGCCGCGCTGGGCACGGCGAATCCAGCCTGGGCGGCTACAACGGCGTGGGCGGCCGGCAATTTGGTCGTCGACGCCAACGGCAATATCCAGCGCTGCACGACGGCGGGCACCAGCGGCTCGGCGGCGCCGACGTGGGCGACGGCGCTCGGCGCCACCACCAGCGACGGGAGCGTGGTCTGGACGCTGGTCGCGCTGCATACGGCGCCGGCGCCGATGCTGGCGCACGCGGTGGTGCCGGCCTTCGCTTTCAACGGTACGGCGAATTACCAGGGCACCTGGACCTTCACGTTCTGAACCAGTACTGAGGTGCATGATGGCAACGCTTATCGATAGTCCGGAATACACCGCCAACGAGATCTATGAAATCCAGCAAACCGATCCGGTCGAGGGTGCGGGCAGCGGCGCGAGCTTCAGCGGTATCGGAGTGAGCAACGAACCCCATCAGCAGCTCGCCAACCGCACGGCATTTCTCTACGGACGGCAGAATACCAACATCGCGAACATCGGCGCCCTGCAGAGCTTCATCGCCGGCTTCAGCGGCTCGCTCAAGACCAACGGCTATCTGAAAATCCCGCTGACTGACGTAAGCCGCGGCGCGGCGATCGTGATTATCCAATGGGGGTACTACGCGCTGGCCCAGCAAGCCATCCCCAATGACGAGCAGTTTACGGTGGCGTGGCCGATCTCGTTTCCCAACGCGATCCTGCTGCCGCCCCTGGCGACCAACGTCTATTATCAAACCCGCGGGCGCAACGCCGTCGCCTCGGTCGTAACTTATGGGGCCAGCGGCGCGACGTTTGTGCTTGACGTTCCCGGCAACCTCCCCGGCGACCCGACCACGCCGCCGTACACGGGCGAGTTGAGCAACGGATTTTCCTGGCTGGCAATCGGATTCTGACGGACTCATATCATGTATAAATCGCTATCGAAAACGTTCCTGGGCTCACTCCTGATACTGGCCGCGATGGCCGGGGCGGCGGCGGCGCAATACCAGCCGATTCCGAACTTCACCGGCATCGGCGCCGGCTTCAACTTCCGCCAGGCGATCAATCAGCGCTTCTCGGGCACTCAGGCGATCGCGCCGCAGTTTGCCGGCCTGCCCTTCGCGAGCCTGCCCGCCGAGCAGGACGGTCTGCTGTTGTGGTGCAAGGATTGCCAGGCGACGGCGCCCTGCAGCGGCGGCGGCGCCGGCGCGTGGGCGAGAGGAGCGCGCGGGGCCTGGAGTTGCGCCGTCGGCGCGCTCGAGCAGGACCTCAATGCCAACGGCCACAACATCATCGCGGCGTCCAGCGTAAAAGCCGACCAGCCGGGCGATCCTCAATACCGCGAGCTGCTGGTGCCCGGCAATGGTATCGCGGTCGGCAACGGGGCGACTGCGCCCTTCACCGTAGTCGACGAGAGCGCGAACATCAGCGGCCATTTAAATGGGGCGATCAACGTCAAGGCGCCGCCCTATCTTGCCAAGGGCGATGGCGCGACGGACGACACGGCGGCGATCCAGGCGGCGGTCAACGCGAGCTGCGCGGCCTCGGGGAGTAGCAAGCCGGAAGTTTATCTGCCCGCGACTCCGGGCGGGCTGTGCTATAAGACCAGCGCGCCGATCCTGCTCAACTGCTCGACCAAGTTCAACGGCGCCGGATGGCAGCAAACCAGGCTCTGCCAGAACTATTTCGGCCCGACGATCATCGCGCAGGGGGCCGAGACTGGATGGAAGCCGCCGCTGACTACGAATATCTCTACCACCTGGGTGGCTAACACCCGCTTCGGAGGCTCTGGTTTTGGGACGGTCTTCTACAACCATCCTGCCGACATCGTAGATAGCAACGGCAATATTGAAGTTCAGACATTCTTTGGTTCTGGTAACGGTTGTACCACAGGTTCTTCGAGGCCGTCATGGCCGACCTCCCCGCAAGGCGCTACCACGACCGATAACAACTGCGTATGGGTGCTCGCGACCACTGGCGGGAGCAAGACTATCGCCTCGGGAACAGGCGCAAGTCTCGATGCCGCCGATCCTGAGTTCTTTGGTGGTGCAGGATATGGTGGTGGTGGCTCAATCAATGGTAATAACGCAACGTTCGAGATGATGAACGCCGCCAACCTCGAAAGCGCGCTGAACGGACTCGCCAACTTCACAGTCGAGTTTTACGTCGAGCCGTTTTTCGATGACGGCGGAGCGTCTGACAACCAGAATCTAATCGGTATCCACCACGGAATACCCGGGGGCAACACAGACGCCCTCCAGTTTGTAGCTAACGGCAACGCCTGTACCGGCGGCAGTAATTGTCTCAATGCTGGCGCGAACATCGGCGGTTCATTCGTATACGCAAACTCAGCCGGTGCCGGGGGAAGGCTTGTCGCCGACAAGATTCACCATGTGGCACTAAGCTACGATGGTTCAACGCTACGCTTATTCGTTGATGGTGTGCTCGCAGGGTCGCACGCGGCATCCGGTAATTGGACGATACCGCCCTACGAGAGCTTCGAGATTGCAGATACGTTACCGCAGAACTATCTCGCGATGAACTCCAGCACCGCCGAAGTCCCCGCTTTCTATGACTCAATTCGCATCTCCAACACGGCGCGCTATACCACGAACTTTACTCCGCCCACCGCCAAGTTCACCGCCGACGCCAACACGATGTTCCTTGAAAACTTCCCGACTACCGCGCCCACCGGAACAATCGAAGGCTACAGCGGGATAAATGGCGGCACCAATGTCTTCATCCCGGTCGAAACCAGCAATGGCGCCGCGCTTGATGACCCTCTTTACATCGGCAACATGCAACTCTCCGACAACGGCATCTGGGCAACCTGGATGCTGAACTCGACCATCGAGAATATCCAGATTCAGGGCGCGGGACGGACCTGCGTCAACCTGCACGACAACAATTACCAGGACACCGTTCGCCGGGTTTTCTGCTCCGTCGTTCCAGCGGCCAAAACCAACGTCGGATTCCTGTTTCTGAATCAGTCGAATAATAACCTATACGACCATCTACAATGCGACGGACAGTATTCGTGCGTCGGCGAAGTGGGCGGATCGGGGCATTACATAATCCCCGATTTCACCGACCGGGGTTTTGCTATCGCCCCGCTGTACTTCGTGCAGGCGCAAGCGCTATTGGACAGTCCCGAACTCGACATCGAAGACACCGCTTCCAACCAAATCGCCGCGGTCTATTCCAACGCCGCCTATGCCCCGATCATCATCAACGGAGGCCAACTGACTAGCGGCGCGACCGGAAATGCCTACCTCGCGATCAGCGGCGGCGCGCCATTCGTCGTCAATGGAACGAGTTTTCAAGGCGGCAGCCCGGCCGAGCTGCTCAATGTGATCGCAAATCCATCCTCGCCCGTCGTAGTGCGGGATGCGATACAGCCCAGCGGCATCGCCTCCACCAACGCCGGCAAGTCATGGTGGCTAAGCGAAAGCCTGGGCGGCCAGGATGCGGGCGTGAAGTTCGCCGACTTGCCGGGCAGCGTCACGAACGGAGCGCGGCGCTACTGCGTCGATTGCGACCCGCCAACGAATCCGCCCGTGGCTTGTACCAGCGCGGGAACCAAGACCGGAGCGTGGGTTAACGGACTGAACAGCTCCTGGGTCTGCGTTCCGTAGGATAGGGCTCCCGCGCGGACCCTTTCGCGTTGCCAGTCCGGCTGGCGTGGTTTGCGCCGAATTACGCGCTGACTTTGTCCCGCTGTCTGCCGGCGGACGCGATCTGAGGTCACAATCGCCCTGGGGTGCCACCCCAGTCGGGTTTTCGTTACCTCGTCGTACTGACGATTCCGCTCTTCTCAGCGATCGATGCAGCGCGCCACCGCTAATCCGAACCGGAATCATCGATTCCGCCGTTGTTGTCGAGGAACGACCAGGGTTTTATATTGCGGGAGCACGGGCGTGTCTCAAAGAGTCGTTCGCGGTAGCTCATCACCGGCGCTAAATTTCCTGCCGCGCGCGACCTCGGCCTTGGCTCACCCGTGGGCCCTCGCACTGTTGTGGCTGATCGTGCTCGTATATGCGGTGCGGTTCGTGCTCTTCAAACTTCCAGCTCCGCCCAAGTTCGGCGACTTCGGTCACTTTTACACCGCCGCACTGTCGCTTCGCCTGGGCTCTAATCCTTACACCGAAAAACTCGACGCCCTCGCTCATTCCAAAGGAGTGGATATAGGGGTTAACCATATCTCTAACCAGACGCCGGCGCTCTTGCTATGTATCGAGCCGCCCACGAGGTTCGATCCGCGCACGGCCTATTGGATATGGATCGGTATTTCGTTCGCGTCATTGGTGTTAGCGCTCGGCTTGCTGCTTTTCGCGGAAACGTCGCTCGCGCCCCGCGAGATGCTGCTGTTTGCGGGGCTGATATTCATTTATCCGCCGGTCTATGAACTCTTTTACTTTGCCAATGCCCAGTGCGTGATACTGTTGCTGATCGTGGCCGCGATGTACTTCCTCGGGCGTGGATGGAATTGCGGGGCCGGCCTCAGCCTCGCGATGGCCACGGCGCTCAAGGCGTATCCGTGGACGCTCGCCATTTACCTGGCGTGCCGCAGACAGTGGAGTGCCCTGCGCTGGATGATCATCGGCGGAGCGTTTCTCGGCGCGCTGATAATCTGGAGCATGGGGCCGGCGACTGTCCTGTCATTTGTCGGCACCTGGACTTTCACCAACCGGCGGCTGTTTCTCGGGCATCCCGATAATATTTCAATCAACGGGTTCGTGTCGCGCCTGTTCTGGCCTCAAAGAGGCGCCTCGCTGACTCATGGCCTCGACGCCATCCGCAACGCTGCGGTCATGACTGTGGAGGTTGCGCTATTCGTTCTGACCGCCGCCGCCACCGACAGAGCCGAACCCGATCGCGACTGGCGCGCGCTCTCCTTGTGGATGGTGGCGATGATCCTGCTCGCGCCGACGGCGCACGGCCACTACCTGGTCCTGCTGGCGGTGCCATTCGCGGCGATCGCGGAAGCCGCACGCCGGGGTGAGGCCGAACCACGCGTGATCTATTGCGCGATCGCAAGCTATTTGCTCGCGTTTGCAAACTACCCACTGAGCTTGCTGCAACATTACGATTGGATTGGCGTCGCGTCCTTTCGCATTGCCAGCGAGTACGGCGTTGCCGCGGCCACCCTTGCCTACCTGGCGGCCTATTTTTTTGCGAGTGCGAGGCCGCCGGCGGGTCGATCTCCCGAGCTGACTGAGGCGGCAACTTCGCGCGCCGCTACTCACCGCCAATGAGGCCAAACGCCGGCGGGCGAAGGCTGCAAGCTCCGCTACTCTGTGCGGTCGGCATATGCCTCGTCTACCTGGCTTTCTTTCCGGCCGTCATCTACTCAGTCGATGGCAATTCGATGATCGCGGTATCCGAGTCGCTGGTCACTGGACATGGTTTTGCAGTGCCGATTGCTGGACTAGGGGTGATCGGGCGCCATGGTGTGTACTATTCCAGGTGGTATCCACTTTTATCGATATTGGCACTACCCTTGGTGGCTATTGCTGTTTTTGCCAGTCATCATCTGAACCTGCCGCAGCACTACGTCGCGGCGCTGTTTGCCGTCACATTGTCGCCGATTCTCACGGCCGCCAGCGCATTGATGGTGGGCCTGCTCGCCCGGCGCCTGGGCGCCACTACCCGGGGCGCGATACTTGCCGCACTGGGCTTTGCCTTCGGCACGATTGCCCCGGTCTACAGCCGGCTTTTTTTCGCGGACCCGCTGCTCGCGCTGCTTACCGTGGCCGGAATTTATTTCACGCTAGGCGACGAGTGGCGCGGAGCGACCGCCGCGGCACTGCTCGCGGTGCTGGCCAAGCCGACCGGAATAGTACTTGGCCCATGTCTCGGCGGCTACCTGCTGTGTAAGCGCCAGCCGGCGGGCAGATGGATTGCGCCGTTGTGCGGCACAGCGGTGGGACTGCTGATCTACTTGGCTTACAACTGGGCCCGCTTCGCGAATCCGTTCGACTTCGGCCAACCGGAAACATTCGCCTTGCGGATCGTTCCATACGCAATCGCCGGACTGTTGATTTCGCCGGGCCGCGGACTGCTTTGGTACAGCCCGGCGGTTATCGCCGTGGCGGCGGTGCCGGGCGCGATCTTCAAGCGATGGGAAGGCAGGTTGATTGTGGCCGTGGCCGGCGCCTACCTGGCCGAGCATTCGATCTGGATGTCGTGGGCGGGAGGATGGTCGTGGGGGCCACGGCTGCTGCTGCCGGCAATGCCGGGGTTGATGGCGCTCGTTGGGCTTCTCGAGCGGCGGCGGCGCTGGCTACTGATTGTACTGACTATCGCCGGTTTCATCGTCAATGCACCCACGCTGATGTCTTTCTTCGAGCGGTACTACCAGGAAGCGTTGGCGGCAAAGATCAGCGCCGCGGCGCAAACCTGGAATCCCCTTTACGCGCCGGCGTTTAGAATCTGGGGCGCCGCGTGGCGCGAGACCGCCGACGCCTATCGCAACGCGGACCAGGTTGGCGCCTTCGTGCGCCAGGCGGGCACTGCGCCGCTGGCGACCAGGGTCGAGAGTTCGCGCACGCTCAGAGTCGTTAATCTGTGGTGGTGGATGCTCCCGGCGGTGGGAATTCCGCGTATCGCCGGCGCCACCGTTTCATCAGTGCTGCTTATTATCGGGCTATGGCTAGTCGCGCGCGCGCTGGCCCGCGCGCCGGACGACGACGGCGAGCCTTTGTCCGCCGAGCCATAGAGAGCTCTGCCGGTATAGTAACTTCGATTCGATCCAGTTGCGGTAGCTACCCGGTCAGGTCTTGTCCGGCGGCCGCGGCGTGAGCGGCGGCGGCTCGCTTGCCGGCGGCTCGACTATCACTTCGGCGCCCGCCGGGAGCATCGCGGGCTCCGCCTGGTGCGGCGTGTCGCGCCCGTCGGCTGCGGCAGCCGGCGTTTGCTCCGCAGCCTCAGCCACCGGCGGTCGCGGCGATGCCAGTGGCATCAGGTTCGGCGTACCCGGCATCGCCAGCGAGAGCGCGGGATCGTGCGCGATCGCGTCGAGGGCGCGGCGCGAAATCTCGTCGGCGACCTGCACCGCATAGCGGGTGTCCGCGGGATAGCGAATCGTCAGCTCAATCCCGTTGGTGCCCAGGCGCAGCCGGCTCTGCGGGCGCGGCGACTCGAACTTCATGCTGAGGTCGCGCTCCAGATCGCCATACTGGCGCAGCACGGTGTCGCGGTAACGCGCATACACGTCTTCGACCACTTCGAGCAGCCGCTTCTCGGCCAGCCGGTAGTCGCATTCCGGCGATAGCGTCAGGCGAAACTCGTTCCACACGAAACTGGTTCCGGGCGCCTGCTTGAAAAAATTGCCGTTGGTCTGGAAGACGATCGAGTTGGGAAAGACCACCACCCGCCCGGTCGGCTGGCGCGAGTTGCCGTCGCCCACCAGCTCCATCAGCGCGAGCTTGAACAGCCCGATGTCGATCACGTCGCCGCTGATGCCGGCGATCTGGATGCGGTCGCCGACCCGGATGCCGTAACGCCCGGTCACGAAAAAATAGCCGGCGAAGGACAGGATCACATTCTGCAGCGCCAGCGCGACGCCGGCCGCCGCCAAGCCCCATCACGGTCGCCAGCGTCCCCAACTGGCTGGCGAAGTCGAATAGCAACACCAGGACCACGACCAACGCCACCGTCAGCTTGCGCAACTGCAGCAACTGGCGCCGCCGGCGCAGATCCTGCACATAGCGGAAAGTCAGCCTGCGCCAGATGAAAGCGCCGATGAAAACCGCCAGCAAGACTACGCCGAGCGCGGCGAGCCGAAGGACGAGCCGACGCAATTGGCTATTCGAGCGCTGCTCCACCGCGCCACTCCATTGCTGGAGATTGGCGACGTAGAGCTGCAGGAGCACGCCCTGCTTGGCGAGCGGCACCAGCGCCTCGGTGATCATCTTATGGCGCTTGATCAGATCGTCGAACTGCTGCTTGCGTGCGAGGTTGGCGGCCAGGTCGTCGCCGCCCGGCTCGGCCGCCAGCGCGTCGGCGCGCGTGTTGAGCTCGCGCAGGCGGGCGAGCAGCGGGGCGCGGGCCGTGATGCTCAAGGCCGACAGACGGCGGGTCTCGTTAATCCGGTCGCCGAGCGCACTGTGCTCCTCACCAAGCCTTATCAGTGCTTCGATAACGCCCAGCAACCCGTTATCCGGCGCTGACGCCGCGGCGTCGGCCGGGTTGAGCGGCGTAGCCGCAGTCGCGGGCAGCGCTCCCTGCGCTGCCCGCGCCGCGGCCTTGGCCGGCGCATTCAACTGCGGCACGCTGCGCTCGAGCGCGTCGATCTGGCTGGACAACCCAGTGCCCTGAGTGCCGCTCAGTGTCGTGGTACTCTCGAACTGAACGAGCGCGCTGTACGAGTCCAGGCGCGATTGGGTGAGTTCGATCTGACTCTGTAGGATCGCGAGCTGGCGCGTGAGCACGGCACGCCGGGCGGCCTTGGCGCCGGCGCTCTCCGCTTTGAGTTGCGCGGCCTGCTGTTTGAGCTGGTTGAGGTTGTCTTGTTGCTGCTGGGCCCTGGCCATCAGGCCAGCCAGTCCGGGCAACGCGGCCGTCTCGCTCTTTGCCGGGCCGCCGGCCGCGCTCGTCTGCGTTGCCGGCGCAACCGGAGGTTTCTCGGATTTCAACAGCGCGGCGGCCGCGCGCGCGTATTGAAAGGCGAGCTTCACCGCCTCGAGCGCCATCTGGCGGTCGTCGTCAACAAAGAGCGTCTCAGCGGGTTCGATTGCGAGACGGTCCTCGGTTCCTAATTGCCGATACCATGCGATGGTCTCGCCGAGAAAGTTGAGCACACCGGCGCGCTCGTCGACCGCGGGCGATGCTGCGGCGGACGGCGTCCGCTTAGGCGGGCTCGACTGCGCCGCGGCGCTCGCGGCGGGCGCAGCGGACGCGCGGGCGTGTGCGCCGGCCGCGGCCGACGGCGCGACGGCGCTCGCTCTGCCGCTCGGCGCCGCAGCGGCTGGCCCGGGCGGCGGCGGATTCTCCGCCGCCGCCCGGGCCAGCCGCTGCGGGCCGGCGGCCGCGCAGAAAACCATCAGCGCGAGCGCGAGTGTGGCCGCCGCCGCGCCCGCCCGACGGGCGGGCGCGGCGGCGGCGCTCGGCGGCGCGCTGGTTGGTGGCCTGGATGAACGCATCGAGTTTGATCTACCGTACGGCCTGCGCCCCGACGCGGGGCGCAGGCCGTACGGGTGATCAAACCATCATCGGCGACACGCGCGCAACACGCCAATTCGCTTTGCTCCGGCGTGCTGCGCGGACGAAACAAAAAGAGGCGGCGGACCAAGGGTCCGCCGCCTCCGCATAACTGACTCGCCGCGAGCGCCGCGGGGCCGCGCGCGCTAGCGCGGCTGCGTGCTCAGGCGTCGAAGTACAGCGCGAACTCGTACGGATGCGGCCGCAGGCGGATCTGACTGACCTCCTTCGACATCTTGTAGTCTATCCAGGTCTCGATCAGGTCTTCGGTGAAGACGTCGCCCTTGAGCAGGAATTCATGGCTACGCTTTAGATTGTCGAGCGCGGCCTCCAGCGACGGCGGCATGTTGGGCACCTCGGCCAGTTCGGCCGGGGTCAGCGCGTAGATGTCCTTGTCCAGCGGCTGGCCCGGATCGAGCCGGCGCTGGACACCGTCGAGTCCCGCCATCAGCATCGCCGAGAACGCGAGGTACGGATTGCAGGTCGGGTCGGGGAAACGCACCTCGATCCGCTTGGCCTTGGGCGACGGCGAATACATCGGGATGCGCACGGCGGCCGAGCGATTGCGGCTGGAATACGCCAGGTTGATCGGCGCCTCGAAACCCGGCACCAGGCGGCGATACGAATTGGTGCCCGGATTGGTGAAGGCCGCGAGCGCCGGCGCGTGATGCAGGATGCCGGCGATGTAGTGCAGCGCCAACTCCGACATCCCCGCGTAACCCGAACCCGCGAACAGCGGCGTCTCGCCCTTCCAGATGCTCTGATGGGTATGCATGCCGGAGCCGTTGTCGCCGAAGATCGGCTTGGGCATGAAGGTCACCGTCATGCCGTGACGCACCGCGACGTTCTTGCAGACGTACTTGTACCAGGTAAGCCAGTCGGCCATTTTCACCAGCGACTGGAAGCGCATGTCGATTTCGGCCTGGCCGGCGGTGGCGACTTCGTGATGGTGCTTTTCGACCCGGATGCCGACGCGCTCCATCTCACGCACCATCTCGCCGCGGATGTCCTGCAGGCTGTCGTTGGGCGGCACCGGGAAGTAGCCTTCCTTGTAGCGCGGCTTGTAGCCGAGGTTGTCGCCCTCGCGACCGCTGTTCCAGAAGCCTTCCTCGGACTCGATATAAAAGTAGCTCGAGTGCTGATTGGTGTCGTAGCGGACGCCATTTAAGATGAAGAACTCCGGCTCGGGTCCGAAGTAGGCGGTGTCTCCAATACCGGTCGACTTGAGGTAGGCCTCGGCCTTGCGCGCGACGTTGCGCGGGTCGCGCGAATAGTCGGCGCGGGTGATCGGATCGGAGATGTCGCAGATCATGGTGAGCGTGGGCTCTTTGGTGAAGGGCTCCATCACCGCGGTGTTAGGGTCGGGGATGACCAGCATGTCGCTGTTGTCGATCGACTGCCAGCCGCGAATCGACGACCCGTCGAATCCCAGTCCGTCTTCGAACGGCGATTCGTCTTGGAATTCGCTGATCGGCGCGGTGAAGTGCTGCCACTGCCCCAGCAGGTCCATGAACTTCAGGTCCACGGACGTGGCGCCCTTGTCCTTGATCATCTGGAGAATTTGTTTGGGAGTCATCGAACGCGTCACCCTCCTGGCCGCTTTAGGGGCGGCAACCCCGTGTTTCCGGTTAAGCTAAAGACCGTCAGCTTTTCATGCGTGTGGGAGCGGCCGCAAGATTTTTCGCCGCTGGGCAAGCGGGCCGCTTACAATCTGGGCGCGGCGGCATCCCACGCTTTGTGTCACGAAAATTCCCCTAACGCAACGCCCGTGGTTATTCCGTTTGACGCCTTTTTGGGCAGCACCATGCCGACCATGTAGACTCACTCGCTCCTGGCGCTACTGCACGGCATTGCAAGGCCCTGCATTTCGCAACGAAAATCCACCGCCACAAACCCCGGCGTCACGCGTGTCATCAACCTGCGACGTGCAGTATCGCAAAGTAGATGCCAAGGAGCACGAGGCCCATCGGTATGCCAATCCTCGCCCAGTCGCCCGCGCCGATCCGCAGGGCGCCGGCGGCGACGATGTTCGGGATGTTGCCCGGGATGAGCATCCCGCCCGCGACCAGCAGCGCAAGTATCGCTGCGCGCGCGCGTGCCGGGTCCATCGCGTGGACCTCCAGCGCGACCAGCGTCGCGTTGTCCATCGTCGCCGAAACCGTGTTGGCCCAGTAGAGCGCCGACTGACCAAACATCGGCACGTAGCGCGCCGCCAGCGGCGCAAAGGCCTCCCCGACCAGCACCAGTCCCACGATGAAAACGTAGACCTCTAGCCCGCGGACGAGAGCGCGGACGGCTGATTCGCGAATGAGCACGACGGGCGGCGCCGCCGCGGCGGCGCTCGCGCCGTCGTCGCCGGTTGCGAAGCGCCCTGCGACGATCGCGCAAGCGAACATCCCCGGCAGCACGTACGGCGCAAGCATCGCGAACAGCCCGCCGAAGCCCATCCCCAAGCCGCTGGCGGCGAGTGTCGAAAGCGGCCCGCCGAGCGGCGTCAGCGCGGAGCCGAGTCCAATCGCAAAGCATCCGGCGACCGTAACCCGGACCCGCGTGCGCGGCCCCAGGCGCATCAGTTCTACCAACTCGGCCAGCATCAGCGCCGCGACGATCGCGGTGAGCATCGCGGATAGCAAAGCGATCACGAAGATGGCGCCGCCGCACACGATCGGGCGCGCAATCCGCGCCTGTATCCATCCGAGCGCGCGATCCATCTGCCCACGCACGCGGCCGAAGATGACGTCGGCGACGATCACGGTCAGCGTGATCCCCAGCGGCACCTCGGCGGCGCGGCTCGCGACCTCCCATCGCCACGCGCCCGCGAACGTCATCGCGAGCAGTCCGATAGCGAGAAAGAAGAGCTCGATATGTTCTTCGATCGTGCGCGAGACGACCGGCCCGAGGAGCAGAAGGTCGATCAGCACTACGCCAACCGCGAGATTCATCGCGATTGAATCGGTCCAATCGGTTCTGGGATTGCGCGCGGCCGCGAACGCATCCAGTTCTTATAAATGAGAGCGCCCGGGCAGTCGAACGGCTGGAGCCGATGCGCACGCTTCAGCTTGACCCGGATCGAGTTGTAATAACGTCGGGTTGTAATAATGGGATGAGGGGTTAAGATGCCCGTAGATCATAGCGGCGGAAAGCGATGCGCTGGCGCAGAGCAATACGCCGCGGCTACATTTTTCCCGGCAGGATTTTCATTTCGACGGATGGTGACATGGATTTCGATTTGACCGAGGCGCAGCAGGAAATCGTCCAGGGCGTGCGCGCGATGTGCGCGCGCTTCGATGACGAGTACTGGCGCGCGAAGGACGCCGCGCGCGAATTCCCGCACGACTTCTACCAGGCCGTCGCCAAGGCCGGTTACCTGGGAGTGGCGATCCCCGAGGAATTCGGGGGCAGCGGACTGGGCATCACGGAGGCCGCGCTGGTGATGCGGGAGGTCGCGTATGCCGGCGCGATGAACGCCGCCAGCGCGATCCATCTGTCGATCTTCGGCCTCACGCCGATCGTGATGCACGGCACCGAGGAGATGAAGCGCCGCCATCTGCCGCGCGTGGTCAGCGGCGAGCTGCACGCCGCTTTCGCCGTGACCGAGCCCGACGCCGGCAACGACATCACGCATATCAAGACCTTCGCCCGGCGCGAGGGCGACAACTACGTGATCAACGGGCGCAAGGTCTTCACCACCAAGGCGCAGGAAGCGCACAAGATGCTGCTGCTGACGCGCACCACGCCGTTCGAGCAGGTGGCGAAGAAGACCGAGGGGATGAGCCTCTTCTTCGCCGACGTCGACCGCAACGCGATCGAGGTGCGCGAGCTGCTCAAGCTGGGACGCCACGCGGTCGACACCAACATGCTCTTCATCGACAACCTCAAGGTCTCGGCCGCCGACCTAATCGGCGAGGAAGGCAAGGGCTTCCGCTACTTGCTCGACGGACTCAACCCGGAGCGCATCCTTATAGCCGCGGAGGCGGTGGGGATCGGGCGCGCGGCGGTCGACAAGGCCGTGCGCTATGCCAAGGAGCGTATCGTGTTCGGACGCCCGATCGGCCAGAACCAGGCGATCGCGCATCCGCTGGCCGACGCCTACTCCAAGCTCGAAGTGGCCGAGCTGATGACGATGAAGGCGGCGTGGCTATTCGACCATCGCAAGCCCTGCGGACCCGAGGCCAACATCGCCAAGCTGCGCGCCGCCGACGCCTCCTTCGAGGCCTGCGATCGCGCGGTGCAGACGCTCGGCGGCTATGGCTACATGCGCGAGTACGACGTCGAGCGTTATTTTCGCGAATGCCGGATGCTGAAGATCGCGCCGGTCTCGCAGGAGATGGTGCTCAACACGATAAGCGAGCACGTGCTACATCTGCCGCGTTCATATTGATCGCGCCGCGAGCGGACGGCGGCGGCCATGCGCAAGGGTACGCTTTTCATCCTGCTGGGAGCGATAGCTTTCGTCGCTGTCGTGTTCTTTCTGCTGGCGCACGTGCAACCGATAAAAGTGATCGACAGCCGCCTCGAGCACGCGGGCGATAACGTTTTCGTGGCGGGCGATCTGCGCAACACGGGCGCGCATGCCGCCACGCTCGACCTGGAAATTCACTACTACGATCGCGCGGGCCGTCCGCTTGGTGAAGACCGGCTCCAGGTCGGCCCGCTCGGCGCCGGCACCGAGCAGCATTTTCGCGGCCCCGCTCACGCGGCGGGGTCGGTCGAGGATTTCTCGCTCTATCTCAACCAGGGGCGCAATCCGTACGGCAACTGACCGGCGTGCTTGCGCCTGATCCGGCCGCGACAAGGAACATCCGATGCGAAAAGCGACTCAGCCAACTTTCGGCGCTGTCATTCGCGAGCGCCGACGCCGGCTCGATCTCACGCAGGAAGAGGTCGCCCGGCGGATTAAGACCTCGACTCCGTATATCGGCCACCTGGAATCCGGCAAGCGCCATCCCTCGGAAAAAGTGATCGCGCGCCTTAGCGAGGTGCTGGGACTGCAAAGCCGCGAGCTGTTCTTCCTCGCCAACCCGCGCGCGCGCGACCTGCTGAACACCGCCAACAGCGACGGCCGCCGCCGCTCGGCCTGGGACGAGTTCCGCCACGACGATCGCCTCCGGCGCGCACACAACATCAGCGCCGAGGAGATGGAGGTGCTGGCGCGGGTGGCGGCGATGGGCGAGGCGCGCGCGCCGCGCGACTTCATCTATATCCTCAATGCGATTCGCCTGGCGCTCAGTCACTAGCGCGCCGCCAGTGGCAAAGTCCGCAGCGTCCAACTAAGCTCGGCGCGGACTTGCCGATGCCCGATTCAGTCTCAGCCGAGGCCACGGTTGCAATGGCGGCGCGATGGCCGCGGCGTTACACCGTCATCATCCTGTTCGCGCTGTCGACGGTGCTCTGCTACATCGACCGCGTCAACATCTCGATCGCGATCATCCCGCTCGCCCACGCCAAGGGTTACAGCGACGCCGAGCGCGGCCTGATTCTGTCGTCCTTTTTCTGGGGCTATCTGTGGTTCCAGTTGCCAGGAGGGTTGCTCGCCGATCGCTTCGGCGGCAAACGCGTGCTGGGCGCGGGCGTGGCGCTGTGGTCGATTGCGACTTTCCTCACGCCAATCGCGACCGCGTCCTTCGGCCTGCTGTTGTTCATGCGCGCCGCGCTCGGCGCGGGTGAGGCGGTCAACTTTCCCGCGATCCATTCGATCGCCGCGCGCTGGACGCCCGCGTCCGAACGCGCGCGCGCGATCTCGCTGCACTTAAGCGGCACCGCGCTCGGCACGATCATCGCCCTGCTCGCGAGCCCGCCGATAATAATCGCCTTCGGATGGGAAGCGGTGTTCTACGTATCCGGGCTCATCGGACTTTTGTGGCTCGCGATGTGGTGGTGGAAGGCGGCGGACTGGCCCGAGCGCTCGCCCGGAGTGAGCGCCGCCGAACTGGCGGAGATTCGCGCGGGGCGGTCCGAAGTCGACGCCGCGGAGGCTATCCCGTGGAATAAAATCTGCCGCGAGCCCGCGGTGTGGGCGATCGTGATGGCGCATCTGTGCAACAACTTCGGCTTCTACATCCTGCTGCTCTGGCTGCCGAGCTATCTCGATCAAACTTTTCACGTGCCGCTTAAGGACCTCGGCGTGATGGCGGTGATGCCGTACCTGGCCTCCTTCGTGGTCGCCAATTGCAGCGGATGGCTCGCCGACAATTTGCAGCGGCGCGGGATGTGGATGACGGCAGTGCGCAAGACGCTGGTAACGATCGGTTTTGGGCTCGGCGCGGCGGCGGTCTGCACGATGCCGTACGCGCAGACAGCCGTACACGCGGTGATGCTCGCGACGGCAGCGATCGGCAGTACCTCGATCGGGCTTGGCGGATGGGGCGTCAATCACCTGGACGTCGCGCCGCGCTACGCGGGAATCCTGATGGGCATATCCAACACTTTCGCCACGCTGCCGGGAATCATCGGCGTCGCCGCCACCGGCTTCATCGTGCAGGCGACCGGCTCGTATTCGGACGTGTTCTACCTCGCCGCCGCCGTTTACCTGGTCGGACTCGCCGCGTTCGCGCTCTGGGGCAGCGGTGAGCGCAAGATCTGACGGCGCGGCCCGCACGGCGCTGCCGCGCGTGGCCGTCGCGTTCGCGCTCGTCGCGGCTATCGCCTGGTTCGCGGCTCATCGCTCGTACTTCGCCGCCGGCCATCTCGAAGCCGAACTGCGCGGGATGGGGCGATGGGCGCCGCCGGTCTTCATCGCACTCTACGCCGCGGCGACGGTGCTGTTCGTACCGGGGTCGGTGATGACGCTGGCGGGCGGCGCGCTGTTCGGACCGTTATGGGGCACGCTGTGGAACATAATCGGCGCAGTGCTCGGCGCCACGCTCGCATTTGTGGCCGCGCGCTACGTGGCGGCGGACTTCGTCGCGCGCCGCGCCGGAGGGCGGCTCAAGGCGCTGGTTGAGGGGGTCGAGGCCGAGGGATGGCGCTTCGTCGCGTTCGTGCGGCTGGTTCCGCTGTTCCCGTTCAACCTGCTCAACTACGCACTCGGACTTACGCGGATCAGGATCGCCGAGTACGTAATCGCCTCCGCCGTCTGCATGCTGCCGGGAGCGTTTGCCTATACCTACCTCGGCTACGCCGGACGCGAGGCGGCCGCCCACGGCGCCGGCGCGATACGCAATATCGCACTCGCCGCCGGATTGCTGGCCGCGGTCGCGCTGCTGCCCCGGCTGGTGCGCCGATTCAGACCGACCGACGCGCCCGCCGTATAGCTATTTCCTGATTACCAATTTGCTCAGCGCGGCGTGCAACGCCGGACCCGCGGCGACAAAGCCGTCGAGCTTGACCTGCTTGCGGTTGAAGCGAATCGGATGGCCGTGGATGTCGGTCATCACGCCGCCCGCCTCGGCCAGCAGCGCGGCGCCCGAGGCGATGTCCCATTCGCTCTTGGGGCTGGCGGTGAACGTTCCGTCCGCCTTGCCCGCCGCCACCAGCGCGAGCTTATAGGCGACGCTGCCGATCGGGTGGGCGGTAAATTGATCCTTGTAGGCCTTCCATTCGCCGCGCGCGGTTTCGCTGCGGCTGGCGAGCACGACGGAGCCCGCGAGGCCGGGGGCGGCGGTCACGTGCACGGGAGCGTCGTCGAGATAGCATCCCGCGCCGCGCGCGGCCCAGAACAGCTCGCGCTTGATCGGATTGTAAGTCACGCCGAGGACCGGCACGCCGTCCTCGGCCAGCGCGATCGCGACGACGAACTCCGGGATGCCCTTGATGAATTCCTTGGTGCCGTCGAGCGGGTCAACGATCCACACGCGCCGGCGCGAAAGCCGCTCGGCGCTATCGGCGGTCTCCTCGGAAAGCCATCCGTAGTCGGGAAAGGCGCTGCTCAGATGCTCGCGCAGCGCGGCGTCGGCCTCGAGGTCGGCCGAGGTCACCGGATTGTCGCGGCCCTTGGAGGCGACCTCGTAGCCATGATCACGGAAATAGCGGCGCAGGATCTCCCCCGCTTCCAGAGCCGCCGCGCGCGCGTGCTCGAGCTCGCGCGCGAGCTCTCCGCCCCCGGCCTCCGCCCTGGCACTTCCGCGGTGTGCGTGATCGCTCGTGGTTTTTTTCATCAGCGCCTCATCGCGCCTGCTCAAGACTCGCCACGGCGCAGGCGCTTGCGCCGCACACGCTCGTACGCGGTGCGGAGCCGCGTCATCATCGCCTCGCGCTCGTCGTACAACCGGCGCAACCGCCGCGGCTTGCGGCGCGCCAGCGCGTAGGCCGTGATCAACGGCAGCGCGACCGTGGAATCGACGTAGCAGACCACCGAGTCGGGCAGGCGGTTGGGATCGATCTTGCCCCAGCTCACCGCCTCCGACGGCGTCGCGCCGCTCAGTCCGCCGGTGTCGGGCCGCGCGTCGGTCACCTGGAGAAAATAGTCGTGGCCTTTTTCCGCCACGCCCATCACCTCCTGGATCTGCGGCTCGGTCTGGAGGACGAAATTCTTGGGCGAGCCGCCGCCCAGGATGAACACCGCGCTCTTCATTCCGGCGGCCTTGGCCGCGTAGACGATCGCCGCGGTCTCGTTGACGTCGGCGAGCGGGTCCAGGCGCAGGCCGTAGCCCTCGACCTCGAGCAGCGCCAGGTTCATCCCGATCGACGAATCGCCGGGCGACGAGGTGTAGATGGGCACCGCGCACTCGTGCGCCGCGGCCAGCATCGAGCGGCTGTGCAACTTGAGCACCCGCTCGCGCTCGGCGACGTAGCGGCCGGCGCGATGATGGAACTCGGCGCTGCTCATCGGATGCTGAAACTCCTCCTGCCGCGCGATTTGGCGGAAGAAGGCGTCGGTCGAGAGCAGCACGCGGTAGTCGAAAAAGATGTCGTAGATTCTGACCACGCCGGCCTTGTGCAGCGCGACGTCGTCGGCCTCGGCCGATCCCTGGAACATCTGCAGGCCGAGCGCAAAATGCGTGTCGTGGTAGAGGTTCGCGCCGGTCGACACCGCCCAATCAACGAAGCCGTTTTCGATGAGCGGGATGAGGCATGACATCCCGAGTCCCGCCGGCGTAAGCGCGCCGGTGATGCTCATCCCGACCAGCACGTCGGGTTCGAGCATTTTTTCGGCGAACAGGCGGCAGGCCTCGCGCAAGCGCCGTCCGTTGTAGGCCAGAAATGCGGTATCGATCAGTTCGGCGGCGGTCATATCGCCGCGCACCGGCGCCGGATTGATTGCCGCGCCGCCAATTCGTAATTTCCCTCGAGCCATTCGCCAGTCCTGCGGTGATCCTACCCTGACTTTTGCGGGAGCGAGCATCGCTTCCGCCACGCCATCGTCTCTGAAGTCCGCGTTCGCGCAAGGGCCAGCGCCGCGCGCGGGCGCAGAAATCCTATCCGCACGTGCCCGGCAATGCCATCGCATCGCGGTTTGCCACGCCATCGGCGAGCACTTAAGATTGGTTTTGGGGATCTATTTCACGCGCCGATAATCTCGCGCCTGACCGGGAGACCGCCGATGGCGATAATTGCGATGAGTCAGCAGCTCGGATCGCGAGGTAACGACCTCGGCCAGCTTGTAGCCAGGCGGCTCGGCTACCGGTTCATGAGCAGGGAGGATCTGATCGCGCAGGTTTCGCGCGTCTACAAAGTCACCGCCGATGAGTTGGTGGTGCTCGACGAGCGCCAACCGCACTTCTGGTCGCGCCTGAAGACCGAGGGCGCGCGCTTCGCGTCGTTCTTTCGCGCAACGCTGCTGCGCGAGATGGCGCAGGATCGGTTGGTGACGGTCAGCCCTTCCGCACCGGTCTTCCTGCCGCCGTACCGATGCGGTATCAAAGTCCGCGTCGTCGGGCCTTTCGATGATCGCGTGAAGCTCGCGGGCGAGATGGAAAATCTCACCCCGGTGGCCGCTCAGCGGCGCGTGCGCGACCACGACCGCGAGGTGCGGGCGCGGATCCAGACCCTGATGGGCATCGATATCGACGACCCCTCCTCCTACGACCTCGTGGTCAACGGCTTCGGCGCGCCGCTCGAAATCAGCGCCGTGGGCCTCGCCGCGTGCGCCGAACAAGTCGACTCCCGCATCGGCGCGGAGCAATGGCAGCAGATGCGCGATGCCGCGACCGCCGCCCAGGTGCGTGCCGCCTGCCACGCGCATCCCAAGCTCGGCCACGCGCCGCTCGAGGTCCTGTGCACCCAGGGCGCCGTGCAGGTGCGCGGTCCCGGGCTGGTGCCGCCGTGGGACGAACTCGCCAACCAGGTCGCGAGCAAGATCGAGGGAGTTCGCTCGGTGGCTGTGGAAGCCGACGAGACGCCAATCCCCGTCAGGCCGGACTAAGTCCGGCCTGATTGCGACCGCCGCGATTCAGACGTCCCGACTGAGACCGCCCCAGATAGTGCGCAAGCTGATACTGTTTTTTGCGACCGGATTCTATAGCGGCTACGTGCCTGTCGCTCCGGGCACTGCCGGCTCGGTGGTGGGATTGCTGCTGGCGTGGGGCATCACGTTGCCGCTGGAGCATCGGTCGCGCCTCGCCGCGCTTGCGCTCATCGCGGCGCTGTTCGCCGTGGGATGCTGGCTGTCGGAGCGCGCCGAGGATCTGCTCGACCAGCACGACAGCTCGCATATCGTGATTGATGAAATCGTTGGAATGGCGCTAACGATGTATCTCTGCCCGGCGGCGGGTTGGATGGCGTTCGCCGCGGGCTTCGCGCTGTTTCGCCTGTTCGATGTCCTCAAGCCCGAGCCCGCGGGGCTTATCGATCGCCGGATGCGGGGCGGAGTCGCGGTGATGCTTGACGATGTGGTAGCGGCCATATATGCGAACCTCGTGCTGCACGCGCTTGCGCTGGTAGTTTCGCTTTAGCGCGGCGCGCGGCGCCTTTCAGCAACCCGGTACGCGCGGGCAAGGGAGCAATCGATGATTCAAAGAGCGGTCATTCTTTCCACCGGCGACGAAATCACCACCGGCCGAATAGTGGATACCAATTCCAACTACATCGCCGACAAGCTCGCCGAGGTCGGTATCGAAGTCGTCGCGGTGCTGACCGTGGGCGACGTCCCGGAGCGGCTGGAGTGGGCGTGGAAAACCGCGATGGCGATGGCGGACGTGGTTATCTCGACCGGCGGAATCGGGCCGACCGCCGACGACCTGACCAACGAGACCGTCGGACGCATCACCGGCCGCAAACTGGTGCGCGACCAGGAAAGCGTCGATCACATGAAACGCATCTTCGCCTCGATCAACCGCATCATGCCCGAGAACAATCTCAAGCAGGCCGACCTGCCCGAAACCTCGGAGGTGATTCGCAATCCGCTCGGCACCGCGCCGGGCTTTCGGATGGCGGTGCCGCAGGCCGACGGCCACATCAGCCATCTGGTCGTGATGCCGGGCGTGCCGCGCGAGATGAAACCGATGATGGAGGACAGCGTCATCCCGTGGCTCAGAAAGAACCGCGGCAGCGATACGATCTACGCCGTGCGGGTCTTCCAGACCTTCGGCATCAGCGAGTCGGGACTCGACGAGGCCGTCGCCGGACTGATCAAGCCGGAGGAGGCGCGGGTCGCGTTTCGCGCAGCGTTCCCGCAAATTTCGCTGCGCGTGACGGTCGAGGGCAAGCCGGGCGCGGCCGAGCGCAAGCTCGAGGAATTGTCCGAGCGCGTGCGCGGGCGAATCGCAAACTTCGTCTACGCCGAGGGCAACGCCTCGATGGAGGAGGTGGTCGCGCAACTGCTGACCGAGCGCAAGATCAAGCTGGCGGTGGCCGAGTCATGCACCGGCGGCCTCATCGGCCATCGCCTGACCAACGTTCCCGGCAGCTCGAAGTTCTTCCTCGGCGACTTTGTGACTTACTCCAACGAACTGAAGACCGGCATCCTCGGCGTGCGCGAGGAGACGCTCAAGCAGCACGGTGCGGTGAGCGAGCAATGCGTGCTCGAGATGGCGGCCGGGGCGCGCGAGCGCGCCGGCGCCGACCTCGCGATTGCGACCTCCGGCGTCGCCGGTCCCGATGGCGGCACCGCCGAGCATCCGGTAGGCACGGTCTGCGTCGGGTTGGTGGGAAGCAACGGAACCGAGGCCGCGCGCCGCTACCAGTTACGCGGCAACCGCGACTGGATAAAGATTCTCACCGGACAAGTCGCGCTGGACTGGCTGCGCCGCTACGCGCTCGGATTGCCGATCGGCGAATCGACGCTGTTTCGCCGCTGACGCCCACCGGTTCTCCCGAGTCCCTGCGCCATCAAGGCAACTCCGGCCGCGTGTCATGAGCAACTCATCGACGCTCCGGGATGTTGCGCTCTCGTTCCTGCGCCTCGGGACGACTGCGTTTGGCGGGCCCGCGGCACACATCGCGATGATGGAAGAGGAGTTCGTGCGGCGGCGCGGATGGCTCTCGCACGAAGAATTTCTCGACATGCTCGGCGCGACCAATCTGATCCCGGGGCCGAACTCAACCGAGATGGCGCTTCATATCGGCCATCAGCGCGGCGGCTGGAAGGGACTGGTGGTGGGCGGCGTCTGCTTCATCATTCCGGCGATGCTTATCGTGATGGCCGCGGCGTGGGCATACGTGCGTTTCGGATCGCTGCCTCAGTTCCAGGGCGTCATGCATGGGATCAAGCCGGTCATCGTCGCCATCATACTGCAGGCGCTATGGCGGCTCGTTCCGGTTGCGATCAAGAGCAAATTCCTTGCGCTCGTGGGTTTTATTGCGGTTCTGGCCACGATGCTTGGCGCCGGCCCGCTGACCGTACTTTTCGGCGCGGGCCTCGTGACCGCCTCGACCGCATGGATCGAGCGCGAGCGCCACTCTGAGACGCTCGCCGCACTCCCGATGCCCAGATGGCCCGGCATCGTGGCAATGCTCAAGAGCGCAGGCGCGGCGGCGGCGATCGTACCTTTCAGCCTGCTGGGGCTGTTTCTTTTCTTTCTCAAAGTCGGCGCGGTGCTCTACGGCAGCGGCTATGTGTTGCTCGCGTTCCTTCAGACCGATCTCCTGGATCGCCTGCACTGGATTACGCAATCGCAGTTGCTCGACGCGGTCGCGGTAGGCCAGGTCACGCCGGGGCCGGTCTTCACCACCGCCACTTTCATCGGCTACCTGCTCGGCGGCGTGACCGGCGCGACGGTCGCGACGATTGCGATTTTCCTCCCGGGCTTCATCTTCGTCGCCGCCAGCCGCCCGCTGATTCCGCGCATCCGGCGCTCGCTTACCGCCGGGGCGTTTCTCGACGGCGTCAATGTCGGTGCGCTCGCGCTGCTCGCCGTCGTGACGGTACAGCTCGGCCGGGCCGCCCTGATCGACGTTGCGACGGTCGCCATAGCCGCGACCAGCGTCGCGCTGTTGATTTACTCGCGGATAAATTCCGTGTGGATGATTTTCGCGGCCGGGATGGCCGGCCTTATGCTGACGCGATGGCTTGGCTGAGCGCGGGCACCTATCGACTCTCAAATCGATCTGCGATGCGCGCCTTGACATCGTCTCGCATTGGCATCATTGGAGAGGGGTCGGCAATGGACGTTCGGGGTGGCAGGGGTTGCCGCCCTGCAGATTGACCACGGTCCCTGAGCGGGGGGACGCGCGATGACGCAGTACTGGCCGTTTTCAAGCCTGATCCGGCATGGCGCTCTACGCGAGCGGCTGATTGTGTCGCTCGACCTGGGGACGCCGGCCGAGGCACTGCGGCTGGTCGACGAGCTGGCGCGGGTGGTCGGGATGTTCAAGGTCGGCAAGCCGCTCTACCTCAACTGCGGACCGGACTTTGTGCGCGAAATTCGCCGCCGTGGCGGTGAAGTCTTCCTCGACCTGAAGTTTCACGACAGCGCGCCCGCCGTATGCAAGGCCGCCATCGAGGCGACCCGCCTCGGCGTGCGCATGTTCGACCTCTATCCCCACGGCAGCTTCGAGATGATGGACCGGGTGCGCGGCGAAGTGACCCGCGTTTGCCGCGCCGAGGGATTGCGCCGCCCGCAGATCATCGCGGTCGCGATGCTCGCGGCGATCAGCCGCAACCATCCCGCACCGGCGGGCGCGGAGGGCGGATGGGCCCCGCGGCGCGTCGTGCAGATGGCCAGGCTGGCGGCCGACGCCGCGCTCGACGGCGTGCTGACCTCGCCGCACGAGACCGCGCGGGTACGCGCGGCCTGCGGCCGGCGCTTCACGGTAATAAGCTCGGGGATGGGGCGCAGCCGCGGATGGGAGGCGAGCGAATACCCCTTCGGCGCCGCCGAAGCGGTGCGCGCGGGCGCCGACTACCTGGTCGTCAGCAACCCCATCTGGCGCTCGAGCGAGCCGCTGCGCGCGGTGCGCGAGATAACCGACGAGATGGAGCGCGGGTTGCGGGCCAATCCGCGTCTTGCGCTCGATCTCCATCCATCGCGCACTTTCTGACACAGTAGCGCTGATGTTCATCTTGCTGGGGCTTCTGGCGCTCGCCATGAGCGCGGGCTTTATCGGCGCGCTCTCAGGCCTGGGTGGCGGGGTCTTCATCGTGCCCGCACTACTCATCTTCGCGCACATTCCGATGGGGATCGCAGTCGGCGCGAGCATGATTTCGGTAGTCGCGACCAGCGCGGGCGCCAGCGTCGCCTTCGTCCGCGACGGCTGGACCAATCTGCGCGTGGCGATGGTGCTTGAGTGCGCCACCGTGACGGGCGCGGTGACCGGCGCCTACCTGGCCGGGATCGTTCCATCGTGGGTGCTGGAGTTGCTGTTCGCGTTGATGATGCTGCAGTCGGCGTACTTCACGATGACCAGGGTCGGCGACTCGACCGTCGGCCACTCAGACGCGCTCGCGGACCGCTTGAAATTGAACGGCCGGATACCGGCCGAGAACGGCGGTCAGGAAATCGAGTATGGAGTCGTTAACGTGCCGGGCGGCGCAATCCTGATGGTGGTGGCGGGCCTGATGTCGGGGCTGCTCGGAATCGGCTCGGGAGCGCTCAAGGTGATGGCGATGGACTACGTGATGCACATACCGCTGAAGGTCTCGAGCGCGACCAGCAATTTCATGATCGGCGTAACCGCGGGCGCGGGCGCGCTGGTTTTCCTGGCCCGCGGAGACATCGCCACGGTGATCGCGGCGCCGGTCGCGCTGGGGGTCATCTTCGGAGCGCTCGCCGGCAGCCGCGTGCTGCCGCGTGTCAACGTACAGGCGTTGCGTCATCTGTTCGTCGTGATACTGCTGCTGATCGCCCTCGAGATGGGATGGCGCGCGCTAAGTGGATTCTAAATGAACGACACGACTGCCGACGAAGAACGCATTCTGCGCGTCTGGACCCCGATCATCCTGCGCACCATCCTGGTGTGCGCGATCGCAATCCTGCTCATCGGTCTGCTCAGCATGGCCTGGCAAAACCCCGGCTACTACGTTGCGCGCTTCCACAGCTTGCAGAAAATCGGACACTTGCAAAATCGCGAGAGCGTGGCCGCGCTCGTAGCGGCCGCGCTTAGGGGAGAGCCGCGCGCGACCATGACGCTCGGCCTGATGGTGCTGACGCTGGTGCCGCTCGCGCGCGTGGCGTTCTGCTTCCTGCTCTTCGTCAAGGAACGTGACGGAATCTACGTCGCGTTCACCGCCTACGTTCTGATCGGGCTCGTGGCCGGCATCGTCCTGGGCCGCGTCGGCTAGCCCATCGGCCTCGTAGCCCATCTTCCCGGCTGCAAAAATAATTCTTCCGGCTTAAATCCGATCCGCACGCCGCTCTCGTATATGGAGCGACGATGCCTTACAGGCGGCGCGCGGCAGGTCCGGAACGTCCGCGCCCGCTTCATCGCGCCCGACCCGCGGAGGGTCTCGGGCCGTGGGAACAACCGTGCGTAATCGGAGAGATCCTATGGAAAACGCCAGCAAAATTGCCGGCAGAATTGTCACCATCGTATGCGTGAGCGCCTTTTGCGCCGCGTTGACGGTCATGCCGCCGCGCGCCGCCGCGTCGAGCCATCGCGAGGCGCCGCTCATCACCGAAATGCCGAAGGTGGATGGGACCGACTGGTACATGTTTCGCAGCTATGAAAGCGGGCGCTCAGATTTTGTGACCATGGTTGCCAACTACTACCCGCTCCAGGATCCGTTCGGCGGCCCCAACTATTTCCTGCTCGACCCCAACGCTCGCTACGAGATGAAAATCGACAATGACGGAGATGCGAAGGCGGACATCATCTTCAGCTTTCAGTTCACCAATACGCGCCAGAATCTGACCCTCCCGATCAACGGCACAAATGTCGCCGTTCCGCTGACTAACATCGGGCCGATACCGGGCATGCCCGGCAACCTGAACGTGGTCGAAACCTATACCGTCAAGGTGGCTCGTCCGGGGCACAAGACGGAGTTCATCACCAATGCCAGCGGCGGATCCAAGGTCTTCACCAAGCCCACCGACAATATCGGTTGCAAATCCTTCGGCGACGCCGGCACGGGAACGAACTGCCTCAATGACGACAGCACCTCCGGCGTGAGCTACGACACCTACGCGAAGCAATTCATCTACAACGTCAATATCCCCGGATGCGCGGGAGAAGGCAGGCTGTTCGTCGGACAACGCAAGGACCCGTTTGTGGTCAACCTCGGCGAGACATTTGACCTCATCAACTACGCACATCCCGTGGGCGAGGAATTCGCCAATACGCAACCCAACAGTATCGGCGGCAAAAACGTCACTTCCCTGATTCTCGAAGTGCCGATAGCCTGCCTCGTCACCAACAAGACGCCGATAATCGGCGGCTGGACGACGGCGAGCCTGCCCCAGACCCGGGTCCTGAAAAGTACTTTCAAAGGTGACAAGCCGGATCTGGAGAATGGTGAGTTCCAGCAGGTATCGCGATTGGGTATGCCACTGGTTAATGAACTGGTAATCGGTTTGAAAGACAAGGACCGCTTCAACGCGAGCGATCCGACCGACGACGCCCAGTTCGCCACCTATGTGACCAATCCCACCCTGCCGGCCATCATCGACGCGCTGTTCGGAACGCCGGCGCCCACCCTTTTCCCGCGCGCCGACCTGGTAGCGACGTTCCTGACCGGCATTGCAACCATCAACCAGCCGCCCCATGTGAAGGCCGCCGAGATGTTGCGGCTCAACACCAGCACCGCGGCTACCGCTTGCCCGGGACAGAGCAGGCTCGGCGTGATCGGCGCTGACCCCGCGGGCTTTCCCAACGGCAGACGGCCGGGCGACGACGTAGTCGATATTACCTTGCGCGTCGCGATGGGCCGTCTGATCACACTGGGACTTTTCGGCACCACGGGCCAGGCTCCATCGGGAGGCCTCGATTTTACCGACGGCGCCTTTGTGCAGTGCACCGACTTCGACGCTGGCTTCCCCTACATCAAGAACCCGCTGCCCGGTTCGCCCAACGGCCCCAACGGAATACCAACGGTTCCCAATCCGTAGCCGCGGCTGCGACGGGCAATCATGAACACAACGAGCCAGCGGCGGCACTGCCAGCGATGGATTAGCATCGCGGCCGTGCCGCCGCTGTTGGCGATGATGTTATGGCTCGCGCCGCCGGCCCTTGGCGATAATACCAGCGGGAATACCGTCGACCGCACAATAGTCATCTGCCAGAAAATCCTCCGGGTGCGCCCGGACGACGCCGCGATCTACTACAAGTTGGGCGACGCCTACGTCGAGAAGGGCCGCGAGACCGGCGACATCACCTACTACGACCTGGCATCGCAATCCCTGCAACATGCGCTGAAGCTGGAGCCCGATCTTGGCCCTGCCCGCCGTCACCTGGCCTACGTGCTGTACTCGTTGCATGATTTTGCCGGCGCCGCACGCGAGTCGCGCCGCGCGATCGCGCTCGACCCGCGCGACTCCAATG
Organism: uncultured delta proteobacterium; assembly: GCA_963771325.1. Lineage (GTDB taxonomy): Bacteria > Desulfobacterota > Binatia > Binatales > Binataceae > JAKAVN01. Next base: position 56,148 of record CAVYTJ010000018.1, read on the forward strand.
CCTATGGCGTGCTCGGCGATACTCAACTCGAGACCGGACAGTACGACGCGGCCGCGAAAACCTACGCCCAGATGGCGGCTATCAAAGACGATTTGTATTCATATAGCCGCCGCTCGGGCCTTGAGACTATTAGCGGCGACAATTCCGCCGCTCTTGCCGACCTGACCCGCGCTATCGCCGTCGGCCGACGGGACGGAGCGCCGGCTGAGGCGATCGCGTGGGCCGAAACGCGTCTGGCGGAGGATTACTTCCTGCTCGGCAAATTTGACGAGGCCGCCGCCCAGGACCAGGCCGCTCTCGCGACCGATCCGGGTTACTATCGCGCGCTAGCCAGCCTCGCCCAGGTCCGCGCAGCCCAGGGCCGGCTCGACGAAGCCGCCGGCTTGTATCGCGGCGCGATAGCGGTCATTCCGCTGCCCGAGTACGCCGCCGCGCTTGGCGACGTTTATGCAAAGATGGGCCGCAAGCAGGATGCCCGCCGGCAGCGCGACCTGGTCGAGTTCATCGCGCGGCTCAACGCGATCAACCGCGTCCTCTATAATCGCGTGCTGGTCGATTACTACGCCGACCACGACCTCGAACATCAGCAGGCGATCGATCTGGCCGCGCGCGAATTCGCGGTCCGCCAGGACATCTACGGCGACGACGCGCTCGCATGGGCACTCTACCGCGGCGGCAAGGCGGCCGAGGCTTTGCCGCATATGGTGGCCGCGCTGCGGTTTCAGACCACCGATGCCCGGCTTTACTTCCACGCCGGGATGATTTACCTGGCATTGGGACGCAACGCGATGGCGCGGTCCACGCTCGCGCGGGCACTGGCTATAAACCCTCACTTCCAGCCGATCCTCGATGAGGTCGCCGCCCACGAGTATGCGATGCTCTCCGGAACACGAAAGCGTCAATACGCAGAGGCCGGCGAGTCACACCCGCGATGATTTGGAATTTGCCGAAACGTATCGCGAGGGCGCGGCTCCTAACGACATTGCTCGTTCTGTGCGCGATGGTCACGATTCCGCGCGTCGCTCACGCGCATCCGATGGGCAACTTCAGCATCAATCACTACACGAAAATCGTTGCCGGAGCGCGCGACGTCGAGCTCGACTACATAATCGACATGGCGGAAATTCCGACTTTCCAGGAAACGAAGGAAGGCGGGCTCGTTACCAAAGCCGGCGATCCTGCGCTTGCGCCATATCTCGCCCGCCAGGCCGATAGCTTGAAAGGCGGGTTGACGCTCGACGCCGACGGACAGCCGCTTAAGCTCGAATGCGTTTTGCGCCAGGCGATCTTTCCGCCGGGCGCCGGCGGGCTACCGACGATGAAGATGGGTTTCGTCTACCGGGCCAATTTACCACTTGCTATTGCACCTGCTATCGGCGCTCGGCCCTTATCGCTTCATTACCGCGACGACAATTTCGCCGGCCGTGCCGGATGGAAGGAAATAGTCGCGCTCGCCGGCCGCGGCGTAGCGCTGACCGGAAGTTCCGTCCCCGCGCGCGACCGCAGCCTGGAGCTGACCAACTACCCGACCGATATGTTGCACAGTCCGCCGCAGACGCTCGAAGCCGAGGTCACATTCAAGGCCGCGCCGCCCGGCACTGTAACCGGCGGCGAGGCCGCCGCTGACGCCGCCGGCGCAGCGGGATGGCTTGCCGGAGCGAGCAGCTCTTCGGCGCCGGGCGTGAAACTGGAAGCCAACCGGCAAGGCACGCCGCGTAGCGCGTTCACCGATCTCATCGAGTCCAGGCGCATGGATTTGGCGTTCCTGCTGACCGCGGCGTTGATCGCGGCCGTCCTCGGCGGCTTCCATGCGCTGGAGCCCGGCCACGGCAAGACGCTGGTGGCGGCGTATCTGGTCGGCTCGCGCGGCACTGCCGGCCATGCGGTGTTGCTGGGCGCCGTGGTGACCGCGTCGCACACGATTTCCGTGTACGCGCTCGGCATCATCACGCTCTATGCCTCGCGATGGGTCGTGCCCGAGCAGCTTTACCCGTGGCTCGGAATGGCGTCGGGATTGACGGTGGCCGGACTCGGTTTCGCGCTCTTCATCCGCCGCTACCTCTCCGCCAATTCGCACGATCGCGATCATCATCACGATCATGACGATCACGATCATGATCATGACCATCAACATGGCCACGCATCCGCGCCGATCCATCGCCACACCTGGTGGGGCGGCCATGTACACGAACATGTGCACGAACATTCACACGAAGAGGCGCACGCACACGGGCATCCGCACAGCCATCAAGAGACCTACGATGCGCCGGCCGCCGCGATTTCGCTCAAGAGCCTCTGCGCGCTCGGCATCACCGGCGGAATCGTGCCCTGCCCCGCCGCGCTGGTCGTGCTGCTGGGCGCGCTCGCGATTCATCGCATCGCGTTCGGACTGTTCTTGATAGTCGCATTCAGCGCGGGGCTCGCCGCCGTGTTGATCGGCTTTGGGTTGGCGATGGTTTACGCACGGCGCTTCATGAGCCGTTTCGCGGCGCGCGGACCACTGACCGAGCGATGGCTGCCGCTTGCCTCGTCCGCAGTGATAACCGTGGTAGGCATCACTATCGCGCTGCAATCGCTCGCCGCCGCCGGCGTGTTGCGCATTTGACTATGGGACGACGCGCGATCCATCTGTAAGGGTCTCTTTCTGTAATGGTCTCTCGTTGGCGCTCGGCTGGGAAGGTTTAATTGGCGATGGATCCTGGAAGTTCCGCACCACTTGGAATCGCACTGCTCGGACTGCTGCTCGGGATGCGCCATGCGACCGACCCCGATCACGTAATCGCGGTCACCGCCATCCTGAGCCGCGAGCGCCGTCTCGCCTCGGCCGCGCGGATCGGCGTGGTCTGGGGTCTGGGGCATACGCTGACCGTGCTGGCGGTTGGCGCCGCGATCATCATCTTCAAACTTGCAGTGCCGATCCGGCTTGGACTCGCGATGGAATTCGCGGTCGCGCTCGTGCTGATCCTGCTGGGTCTCGGCAGTGTCGGCGCGCTGGTACGCGGAATCGCGTCGCGCCTTTTCGGAACTCAGCCGCCAGCTACGGAAGAACTACCGGATTTGGTCGTGCATTCGCATGCTCATGTTCATGACGGCCGGCCGCATCGCCATCCGCACGTCCATCAGTATTCGCAGCATCCGCACGAATATTCCGGCGCAGCCGCTTGTGCGGCCGCCGAACTCCATCGCGAACACAGCCTCGCGCCTGGCGCATTGGCGCCATTCGCCGCGCGCCGTCCGCTGCTGAAGTCCTTTGGCGTTGGCCTGGTCCACGGACTTGCCGGCAGCGCGGCGATCGCGTTGCTGGTCTTAAGCGCGATCCCCGAGCCGCTATGGGCGACGCTTTATTTGGCGATTTTCTGTGTCGGAACGATCATAGGCATGGGATTGATAACGACCGCGATCGCCACGCCGCTGATCGTCGCGTCGCGGCGGATGTCTTCGCTGCACCAGCGGCTCGTCACCGGCTCGGGACTGCTCAGTTTCGGCTTCGGCCTGTTCCTCGCCTACCAGATCGGGATCGTCGACCGGCTCTTCGCCGCCGCCCCCATCTGGATTCCGCATTGAACACTGTTGCGCCCCGTTTGCGGGGCGTATCGCCTTTGCCCGCAGCAATCTGCTGCAACAATCTATGGATCATCTCGGCGCGCGAGCTTCGGTTTGCAATACGGCTCCCGTTTGAGCCAACCTGAAGCATCATCCAAAAAACGGAAATCGCGCCATGCAAGAAAAAATCCAAGAAAAAATTAAGGTCGGCTTCCAGACATTTGTCTCCGACGGCGGCGAGGAGTTCGGCGCGGTGCGCGCGGTTGCGCCCGGCGGCCGGCCGGAGTTGGTGATTTACGTCGAGAATGCCGGCGAGTTCACCGTCCCGCTCGACGCCGTCGAATCGGTGCATTTCGAAAAAGTTATCCTGAATTGCGCCAAGCTGGATCGCCGACTGCGTCACGCTATCGGCCACGCGCACGACGCCGAAAAGCCCGGCGCATGACCTGATCTGTAAAATGACCTGATCTGTAAATCGTACGGGGCCTGACTGGCGGTTTCTCCAGCAAAGCCGGAATTTTCATCTACTACTGCAAGGGGCCGTCGAACGGAAACTCGCAAACGAGGAGATTTTAATATGAGTACCGGACAGAAAACCGTGCTCGCGGCGGGCACTGTGGCGCCGGACTTCAAGCTGCGAAGCACGCCCGATCAATTCGTCACATTGTCCGATTTGCGCGGCGCCCCTGTCATCCTCGCGTTCTACCCGGCCGACTGGAGTCCGGTGTGTGGAGACCAGATGGCGCTGTACAACGAGATCCTGCCGGAATTTCATCGCTTCAAAGCCAACCTGCTGGGTGTTTCGGTCGATGGCGCATGGTGCCACAGCGCCTTCGCCAAGGACCGCAAGCTGCACTTTCCCCTGCTCGCGGATTTCGAGCCCAAGGGAGCCGTCGCTCACACTTATGGCGCCTATCGGCCACAGGACGGCGTCTGCGAGCGCGCATTGTTCGTGATCGACTCCGGGGGAACGATCCGCTGGAGCTATCTGTCTCCAATCGGCGTCAATCCGGGCGCCGACGGAATCCTTGCCGCCCTGGAAGACCTCGCTTCAAAAGCAGGCAGGTGACAAATGGCAAGCAAACTCACCCCACAGGTCAGCCATCGCGACCATATCCAGGGAGCGGAGACCGCGAGCGTCACGCTGGTCGAATACGGCGACTACGAATGTCCGTATTGCGGAGCGGCATTCCCGATCGTAAAGGCAATCCAGAAACGGCTGGGGAAGCGGTTGCGATACGTCTTTCGGCATTTCCCGCTGACGAATGCGCATCCGCACGCTGCGTCCGCAGCGGAAGCCGCCGAGGCGGCCGCTGCACAGGGAAAGTTCTGGGAAATGCACGATACGCTTTATGAACATCAGGACGCTCTCGAAGACGAGGATCTGCTCGAATATGCCACCGAGCTCGGTCTTGATGTGGCGCGATTCGGCGACGATATGGGCGAGCATCGACACGCGGCACGCGTCCGCGAGGACTTCACCAGCGGAGTTCGCAGTGGAGTGAACGGCACGCCCACCTTCTTCATCAACGGCGTTCGCCACGACGGCGGTTACGATCTCGCCACGTTGCTGGCCGCCATCGAAGAAGCCATGTAGAAGCGTCGCTGAAAGCGCGCGAGGCGGAGAGCGCGGAGAAGCGCGCGCGAGAACAAAGGTTCCGCGATGAACCGCGAGGGACAGCCATGGAGCGCCATCCGTTCGGTTCCATCAAGCGCCAGGTAGCCGCGATTGGCCAGGGAACCTGGCATATCGAAACCGCCGAGCGGCGCTCGGCGATCGCCGCGTTGCGCCGCGGACTCGATCTCGGCATGACCCATATCGACACGGCCGAGATGTATGGATCAGGCGCCGCCGAGGAAGTCGTCGCCGAAGCGATTGCTGGCAGACGCGATGAGGTGTTCCTGGTCTCGAAGGTCCTTCCTCAGCATGCCTCGCGGAGCGCAACGATCGCAGCCTGCGAGAAGTCACTCGCGCGGCTTAAGATCGAGTGGCTGGACTGCTACCTGCTGCACTGGCGCGGTTCGTATCCGCTGGAGGAGACGATCGCGGGCTTCGAACGGCTTCAGCGCGCGGGCAAGATTCGCTCGTGGGGCGTGAGCAACTTCGACGTAGACGACCTCGAGGAGGCCGTGAGCATCGCCGGCGAGGGCACGCTCGCGTGCAATCAGGTCCTTTACCACTTGAAGGAGCGGTCGATCGAGCAGGCCGTCATTCCCTGGTGCGAGCAACACGGCGTCGCCGTCGTTGGCTACACTCCATTTGGTCATTCGGTCTCCATCTTCGGCCCGGGGACAACCGCAGGTCGTGTACTGAGCGAAATCGCCGCTGCCCACGACGCGACGCCGCGTCAGGTCGCGCTCCGCTTCCTGGTTCGGCGTCCCTCGCTCTTCACGATCCCCAAGGCCTCGACTCCCGCGCATGCCGCCGAAAATGCGGGCGCCGGAGACCTGAAGCTGACTAAACGCGAGCTCGAGCTTATTGACGAAGCGTTCCCGCTCGACCGCCGCAGTCGCGGGCTTCCGATGGGCTGACCCTGGAATCGAAAACCCTGGCATCCGACGCACGAAATGTGGAGAACTGCGTAGATGGAAATCAAAGGTAAGACTGCCGTCGTCACCGGCGGCGGATCGGGAATCGGCCGGGCTACGGCTGTGCGTCTGGCGGCCGAAGGCGCCGCCGTGCTGACGGCGGACCTCGATGAAGCGGGGATGCGTGAAACGGTTCGGCTGATTGAAAGCGCCGGCGGGCGCGCCGCCGCGGTACGCGCCGACGTCACTGACGCCGAGCAAGCGCGGCACATGATGGACACCGCGCTATCGCTCTTCGGCCGCTTCGACATCCTGCACAACAACGCGGGAATCGCGATCGGCACGCCACCCTTTCCGCAGTGCGACCTCGACCGCTGGCGTCGCGTGCTCGATATCGATTTGCAAGCGGTGATCCTCGGATGCTTTCTGGCGGGGCCTATGATGCAGCGCGGCGGTGGCGGCGCGATCGTCAACACGGCCTCGATGGCGGGGCTCTATCCGTACGTGGACGACCCGGTCTATGCCGCCGCCAAGGCGGGCGTCGTCAATCTGACCTATTCGCTGGCCCCGTGGGCGCAGCGGTTAAAAGTCCGAGTCAACTGTATTTGCCCGGGCGTAGTGGACACGCCGCTGGTCAGGAAGGCGGTCGAAATCCAGCAAGGCGCCGGACATCAAGTAAGCCTGCCCAAGCGAATCCTTAAGCCCGAGCAAATCGCGGACGGGGTCGTGCGTCTGATTCGCGATGACGCGCTATTCGGACGCGCGCTCGAAGTCAGGCCTTCGGAAGTGCGTCTTGTGGACGTGCCAGGCTTGCCGCGGAGCGAGCGCTAAGCGCGCCGATGCGACTGCAAGGCTATGCTGTATAAAATCGAAAGAGCCCACATCAGAACGGGCGAAGGGAAAAACCCTTCACCTATGGGCTCTTTTTCCGACCGAGACCCTTCACAGCCAGCCGACGCTGTTCCGCGCCGGCTGGCCATGTGGGCAGAAAACTAATTGCCGCGGAGGCTCTCGGCGATCTCGCTGGGCTTCATGTTCCGCTCGAGGCACCAGCGGTCGATGACCTCGGCGTTGAAGCGCCAGTCAGTGCCGATGCGGAAGCCCGGCAGTTCGCCACGCCGCAGCAGCTTGTAGATGGTTGACGGATGGACGCGAAGATAAGCGGAAAGCTCCTTCACGGTCATCACGCGGGGCAGATTGTACTTTGCTTCTGTTGCCATTTTCTCTCCGCGCCAAAGTATCTCGACACCGCCCCCTTACGGTCGAGAACCACTGCGCTTTTAAAGTCCTGCTATATCGGATGCTACCTTAAACCCGCCTTGACTGCAAGCGACATTCGCAGAACTGCTTGCGCTGGTCAAGAGGCTCCACAAGGGCTAACGATAACGTTGTCCACAGATGCCGCTGTACACGTAGCTTCCTGACGGATTACTATCCGCAAACCTATGCATCGCGCGTATAGAACGCCTTGCGACGCATCACCCTATTAGGAGACCATTATGACGGTTCATGTCAAGCGGCTCCCTATATTTATAGCTTTCGCCTTGCTGGCCCTCCCCCGCCCCGCCGCCGCGCAGAATAGCCCAAAACTAACCGTGACGAGCTCGGCCTTCACCGAGGGATCGGCGATTCCGGTCGGCTATAGCTGCAAGAGTCCCAAAGTTGAGTCACCGCCGCTTACTTGGAAGGGCGTCCCCGGCGACGCCAAAACGCTCGTGCTGATCGTTAAGGATCCCGACGCTCCCCATGGGACATTCATCCATTGGGTCGTCTACAACGTGCCCGCCACCCTGACCGGATTAGACGCCAACGTGCCGCTCACCGAGAAGCTCGCCAACGGAGGACTCCAGGGCGCCAATAGCTTGGGCCAGATAGGTTATAAGGGTCCCTGCCCGCCGCCAGGCTCACCCCATCACTACCACTTCGAGCTGACCGCGCTGGACACGGCGCTCGACCTCAAACCGGGAGCCACCGCCGCGCAGGTCGAGGAAGCCGCCAAGGGACACGTCAAGGCCAGCGGCGACCTCGTCGGAACCTTCGCTCCCTAGGCGCGCCGCTCTGAAAGAAATAGCGCGTGCGATACCGCGCATCGGCGGCTAAGCTCACACGATGCGGCTCGATGCGAAATTCGTGACCTCGGCTTTTGCGCCGGAGGGCTATCCGCGATGGGACCGCGTCGAGATCGCGCTCGCCGGGCGCTCCAACGTGGGCAAGAGTTCGATGCTCAACGCGCTGGCGGGGTCGAAAAATCTCGCCCGCACCTCGCGCACGCCGGGCCGCACGCGCGCGCTCAATTTTTTTGCGGTCGGCGAGCGTCTCGCGATCGTCGATTTGCCGGGTTACGGCTTCGCCAAAATGGCGCGGACCGAAGCGGCGCGGATCGCCTCGATGATGAACGACTACCTCGGCCAGAGCGAACGCTTGGTTGGGCTCGTGCTGCTGGTTGACGCGCGGCGCGGGCCCGAGCGCGAGGAGCTTGAGCTCGCCACGCTCGCCGCCGGGCGTGGGATAAAACTTATCGCCGTGGCGACCAAATGCGATAAGCTCCGCCGCTCCGAACGCGCCGCGGCGCTCGCGCGTTTCAAGCCGCTGGGTGTCGAACCGATCCTGTGCTCGGCGCTCGACGGCGAGGGAATCGACGAGCTACGCCGGCGGATTGCCGGCTGCGCGCGCGAGGGACGGCGCGCGAGCGCGCTCGGCGATGACGACGACGGCCCGTCGGATCTTCTCTCGCGATGACCCCCGAGATAAGCGTAATCGTCCCGACTCATAACCGGCGCGCAATGTTGCGCGAGGCGCTGGCCTCGGTCAGCGCTCAGCGTCGCGCCAGCTTCGAGATGATAGTCGTCGACGACGGTTCGACCGACGGCACCTGGCAAGACCTCTGCGGTCACGACCTGCCAGTGCACTTCGACAACTTACGCGCCACTAGAACCGAGCGGCGCGGGCCGGCTGCCGCCCGCAACTGCGGTATCGCTCTCGCGCGCGGCCGTTTGATCGCGTTGCTCGATTCCGACGATTTGTGGAGGCCGGAAAAGCTCGCGCGCCAGAGCCTCTTCATGCGCAACAATCCCGATTGCCTGATTTCGCAGACCGCCGAGACCTGGATGCGCGACGGCCGGCACGTCAATCCCGGCCGGCGCCATCGCAAACGCGCCGGCGATATCTTCATCGACTCGCTCCGCACCTGCCTCATCAGCCCGTCGGCGGCAATCTTGAGGCGCGAATTGCTCGACGAGGTTGGCGGCTTCGATGAGGATATGGCGGCATGCGAGGACTACGACCTGTGGCTGCGGATTGTGGCGCGCCACGAGGTTGGCCTGCTCGACGAGCCGCTGACGGTCCGCCGCGCGGGCCATCCCGGGCAGCTCTCGGCAACCGTCGCGGCGCTCGATCGCTTCCGTATCCTCGCGCTGGCGAAGCTGCTCGCCGACGGCTCGCTCGAGGCCGCCAGGCGCACGGCGGCGGCGGAAGTGATGGCCGAAAAATGTCTCGTCTATGGCAAGGGGCTCGCGCGCCGCGGCCGTCACCACGACGCCGCGTTCTTCGCCGAAACCGCGCAATCGGCGCTGGCGCGATGGTCCGCCGCGCCTGACGTGGCGCTCGAGGCCGCGTGCGTGCGGATGCGCGTGATGCTCAGGTATGGCGACATAGTCGTGCACTCAATCAAATCGCGGGCGCAGCTCGGCGCCCAGTACTCAAGTAAATGAGCGAGGACGACATCGCGAAGGCGGTGCGGGCGTGGGCCGAACCGCGCCATCTCGACCGCGCGCATCTCGAGCGATGGCTCGCGCAGGACGCGTATAGCGCGGCCTCGATACTCGACGCGGCCTCGCGTCTGCGCCTGCGGGTCGGCCAGTTGCAGGGCGCGCTCGAAATGCTGGAAGAGATCGCGCTCGTCGATAAGACCCAGGTTTCGGTCGTGCTTGCCCGCGCACCGCTCAAACGGATACTTGAAGGGGTTGGACCAGCGCCGGCGCGGGCGCGCGCGTTGGTCGATGAGCTGCGGGCGATGCGTTTTCCGCGCCTGGGCCGTGCGCTTGAGCAGATGAGGGCCGAGGTTGCTGCGCTCAAGCTGCCCCGCACTGTGGCCGTGGCGTTGCCCAAGGACCTTGGCTCCGACGAACTGCGGATCGAGATTCGGGCGCGCAGCGGCACGGAGTTTAGAGACTCATTGCGGGCGCTTGAGGAAAGGGCGGACGCAGTGGAGCGGATCCTGGACCTGCTGGGCGGTGGGAATTGAAGCAGGAATTTTCCGCGAGGATTCCTCGCCAGATTTTTCGCCGAGATTTAGCGAAAATCCGGATGTCGCGGAATTCGGCGGGATTTCAATCGAAGACTTTTGAGCTGCAAGAATTTCGAGCTGCGCGATGAATTTTGAGCTGGACGAGATCGTAATCGAGGACCGATGCCGGCAAAGCGCGCTGGCCGCGCGCGTCATCAGCCGCGCTCCCGCCGCAGTGCCGGTGAATTTCATCGCCGACGCCCGCGACGCGATCCGCCCCGCTATCGGCGCCGCAGATCCGTTCGGCGCGGGCAAGCGCCGGATGGCCGTGATGCATCGGCGCGCGCCCTTCCTGATGGCCTGTCCGGCGGGATCCTCGGAGTTCGCCTGCTGTGGATACCTGGTCCTGGTACTGGCGTCGAACTGTCCGATGGATTGCAGCTACTGCTTCTTGCAGGAGTATCTGGCGGACAATCCCGGGTTCCAGGTTTACGCCAACTACGCCGACGCTTTCGACGAGCTGGAACGCGCGCGGCGCCGCACGCCGGGGCGCTCGCTCCGCGTCGGCACGGGAGAACTTGCCGATTCGCTCGCTTTCGACCGGATGACCGGTATAAGCCGCGAGCTGGTGGAGTTTTGCGCTTCGCGCGAGGGCCTGCTGCTCGAACTCAAGACCAAGACTGACGAGATCGACGACCTGCTGACGGTCGATTCGCGCGGACGGACGCTGGTGTCGTGGACGCTGTCGCCACCGCACGTGTTCGCGAGCTCCGAGAAACGCACCGCCTCGCCGGCGGCCCGTCTCGCGGCGGCCCGCCGCGTGCTGGAGGCAGGCTACAAGGTCGGCTTTCATCTCGACCCGGTAATCGCCTATCCGGAGGCCGAGCGCGATTACCTGGCGCTGCTCGACGACCTGTTCGACACGATTTCGCCCACGCGTATCGCGTTCATCAGCCTGGGCGGCCTGCGGATGACGCCGGCGCTCCGCTCCGCGGCGCGCCGGCGTCATCCGCACGACCCGCTCTTGTGCGGCGAAGAGGTGCTGGCGCCCGACGGGCGCTATCGCACCTTCACGCCGCTTCGCGCAGGCCTGCTCCGCACGCTGGAGCGGCGTATCGCCGCCGCCAGCCCCGCGATCATGCGCTACCTGTGCATGGAGCCGCCGAGTATCCATCGGCGCGTGCTCGGCCAGGCGCCGCCGCCCGCGGCAGCGCTGGGCGCGGCCCTGGCGGGACGCTGATGGCCGCGCGGGTCACGGCGGGCGGCCGCGGGCGCGGCAGTCGCGGCACGGCTGGCGGCGAGGCGCCGCCAGCCGTGCCGCGACTGCCGCGAGCGCCCCGATCGCCGCGGCGCGTCGCGCCGCGGCAGCGCGCGTCCGCGGCGAGCGCCGCCGCCGAGGCGGCGGCGCTCGCCGCGGGCAACGGCAAGGCGGGTATCGCGGGCCGCGCGCGGTCCGCCGGCCGCGCCGCGACCGACAACCGCGCCCGGCCGATCGGCGTCTTCGATTCGGGTATCGGCGGCCTCACCGTCCTCAAGGCGCTGGTCGAGCTACTCCCGCACGAAGACTTCATCTACCTGGGCGACACCGCCCGGCTCCCGTACGGCACCAAGTCGCGCGAGGTGATCGTGCAGTACTCGCGCGAGAACACGGGCTTCCTCCTCGCCAAGGGCATCAAGATGCTGGTGGTCGCGTGCAACACGGCGAGCGCCGTGGCGCTCGACGATATCGCTCGCGAAACGGTGGTGCCGGTGGCAGGAGTGATCGAGCCCGGCGCGCAGGCAGCGCTCCGCGCGACGCGCTCGGGCAAGATCGGGGTGATTGGCACCGAGGCGACGATCGCCTCGGGCGCTTATACCCGCGCGCTGCAGCGGACGCGCCCCGGGGTCGAGATTTACACCCGCCCCTGCCCGCTGCTGGTGCCGCTGGTCGAGGAGGGATGGACCGAGGGTGAGGTGGCCGAGCGCACGGTCGCCTATTACCTGGAAAGCCTCAAGCAGAGCGGGATCGACACGCTGCTGCTGGGATGCACGCACTATCCGCTGCTGAGCGCGATGTTCGCGCGGGTGCTCGGCGCGGGAGTCCGGCTGGTCGACTCGGCAACCGCCACCGCCGCGGCGGTGCATAAGCGCCTCGGCACGCTCGAACTGGCGCGGCGCGACGGTCGCGGCGCGCAGAGCTTCTTCGTGACGGAGACGCCCGACCGCTTCATCCGGGTCGGGCGGCGCTTTTTGGGACCGCAGGTCGATTCGGCCGTGCGGATCGAACGTTAAAATTGTTTTACTTTGAAATTTGGCCCGCGTTAAAAATTGTCCCGCGCTGAAAATTGTCCCGCGCTGAGGTAGAATCGACGCGATCAGAGTGCGCATCGACCCGCGCCCGTCGCTCCCGCTATATTGGTTCGTACGACATGGCATCATCTTTTACCGCTGTTGCACACAAAGTCTTCGGCTCGAAGAACGACCGCGAGCTCAAGAAGCTGCGGCCGACCGTCGCCGCGATCAACGATCTCGAACCGCAGATCTCGGCCGAGACCGACGATCGCCTGCGCGAGCGAATCGCGGAATGGAAAGTCAGGCTGAGCGCGATCGAGGACGACGACGAACGCGCGGAGGCGCTGGACGAAGTGTTGCCCGAGGTTTTCGCGGTGGTGCGCGAGGCCGCTCGCCGCACGCTCGGCCAGCGCCACTTCGACGTCCAGCTAATCGGCGGGATGGTGCTTCATAGCGGCAAAATCGCCGAGATGAAGACCGGCGAGGGCAAGACCCTGGTCGCCACCTTGCCGGCCGTGCTCAACGCGCTTACTGGCCGCGGCGTGCATATCGTGACGGTCAACGACTACCTGGCGCGGCGCGACGCCGAGTGGATGGGCCGTATCTACACTTTTCTCGGGCTTACCGTCGGCGTGGTCGTCCACGGTGTCAGCGACCCCGATCGCAAGGTCGCCTATGCCTGCGACATCACCTACGGCCAGAACAACGAGTTCGGCTTCGACTACCTGCGCGACAACATGAAGTTCAACTTGGAGGATTACGTCCAGCGCCCGCATCACTTCGCAATCGTCGACGAGGTCGATTCGATCCTGATCGACGAGGCGCGCACCCCGCTCATCATCTCGGGCGCCTCCGAGGAATCCACCGACACCTACTACGTCGTCGACCGCGTCATCCCGCGCCTGAAGCTCGAGGACCACTACACTATCGACGAGAAGCTGCGCACCGTCGCGCTGACCGAAGAAGGCGTGACCAAGGTCGAATCGCTATTGGGGATCGATAACCTCTACGACCCGCGCAACATCCTGCTGGTCCATCACGTCAACCAGGCGCTTAAGGCCCATACGCTGTTCAAACGCGACGTCGAATACGTGGTCAAGGACGGCCAGGTGGTGATCGTCGACGAGTTCACCGGGCGGCTGATGCCCGGCCGGCGATGGAGCGACGGATTGCATCAGGCGGTCGAGGCCAAGGAAGGGGTCAAGATCGAATCCGAGAATCAGACGCTAGCGACCATCACCTTTCAGAACTACTTCCGGATGTACGACAAGCTGGCCGGGATGACCGGCACCGCCGACACCGAGTCGGCCGAGTTCAAGGAAATCTACGGTCTCGACGTGGTGGTCGTGCCGACCAACCAGCCGATGATCCGCATCGACAATCACGACGTCGTCTACAAGACCGAGGACGAGAAGTTCGACGCGGTGATCGAGGAGATCCAGGACTGCCACGAACGCGGCCAGCCGGTGCTGGTCGGCACGGTGTCGATCGAAAAGTCCGAGCGGGTCGCCAACCAGCTCAAGAAGACCGGGGTCAAACATTCCGTGCTCAACGCGAAGAACCATGAGCGCGAGGCCGAGTTCGTGGCCCAGGCCGGCCGCTTCGGCGGGGTGACGATTTCGACCAACATGGCGGGCCGCGGCACCGATATCGTGCTCGGCGGCAATCCCGAGTTCATGGCCGCGGCGGAGGCCGGCACGCGCGACCCCAACGACGAGAAGTTCCGCGCCGCGCTCGAGAAGTATCGCGCCCAGTGCCTGGCCGAGCGCGAGCAGGTGCTCGCGGCCGGCGGCTTGCACATCTTGGGTACCGAGCGTCACGAGTCGCGGCGAATCGACAACCAGTTGCGCGGGCGTTCGGGCCGCCAGGGCGACCCCGGCAGCTCGCGGTTTTTCCTCTCGCTGGAGGACGACCTGCTGCGCATCTTCGGCGCCGACAAGCTCAAGGGCCTGATGGGCCGCATCGGGATGGAGGACGGCATCCCGATCGAGCATCGATGGATCAGCAAGGCGATCGAGAACGCGCAGAAGAAGGTCGAGGCGCACAACTTCGACATCCGCAAACATCTGCTCGAATACGACGACGTGATGAACCGCCAGCGCGAGGTGGTATACCATCGGCGCAAGGAACTGCTCTCGGGCGCGCCGATCAAGGACGACATCGTCGACATGTGCGACGCGCTGATCGAGGAGATCGTCAAGGCCCACGTCGAGACTGACGCCGCACCCGAGGAATGGAACTGGAAGGCGATCGAGGACGCGTTCTACAAGCAGTTTCATTTCCATTTCAACTTCCGCGAGAACGCCAACGGCCGCGCGATCGACCATCCCGACGATCTGATCGAGATCGCCGGCGAACGCGTGCGCGCGCTCTACGAGCAGCGCGAGCAGGAGTTCACGCCGCCGGTGATGCGGCAGATCGAGAAGATCGTGATGCTGCAGACGCTCGACTCGTTGTGGAAGGACCATCTGCTTGCGATGGACCATCTGAAGGAGAGTATCGGGCTTCGCGGCTACGCCCAGCTCAATCCGCTGGTCGAGTATCAGAAGGAAGGCTTCTCGATGTTCGAGGCGCTGATGGGCACGATGCAGGCGGACGTGGTCGAGAAGGTCTTTTCGGTGCAGACCGTGCGCGAGCAGAGCGTGCAGCAACTCGAACAGCAGCAGCGTCCGCAGCGGGTCGTGATGAGCCATGGCGGGCAGACCGAGCAGACGCCGGCGGGCGCTCCGCCGGGGACGGCGGTAAAACGCGAGGCCGACAAAGTCGGCCGCAACGATCCGTGTCCATGCGGCTCGGGCAAGAAGTACAAGCGCTGCCACGGCAAGTAGGACCGCAGCGGCGCTCGCAGCCTTCTTAACCCCCTCCCCCGTGTCTTGGAGGAGGGTTGGGGTGAGGGTCGAAGCGGTTCTCAATCTCTGTGAGAACCGCCTTTTTTGGCGCAAGCAGTCACGCGAGCATTGCCAAAAAAACCAGCGCGAGGAAGCGCCGCAGAGAAAAGACAATCGGCGCTTCCTCGCTCGACCCCCACCTCAATCCTCCTCCCAAGACACGGGGGAGGAAGTCAGAAAACGCTCCGGGTCACCGGGACGCGTTCAACTCTTTTCAGTGCCGCGTTACTCCCGGGTCGCCAAAAAAACATTTCCCGCATCGTACGATCCGCAACGGCGCGTGCTGAAAAATGGACCCTCACCCTGATCCTCTCCCACGCACCGCGTATGCGAGGGCATCGGACGGATGGGAAAGAGTTGATTGGAAGCCGGTGAGGCGGTGCGCGGCTTGCGCCCTTGCCAACGCGGCACGTATAAATCGCCCTCGGAGGCGCATCCCTGATGGACCTGATCCTGGAACCGCGAGTGGTAAAAGGCTTTCGCTTCGCCGGCGTCGCCGCCGGACTGCGCAAGGAGCCGGGACGCATGGACCTCGGCGTGATCGTGGCCGACCATCCGGTGGCCGCGGCGGGCGTCTTCACCACCAACCGGGTCAAGGCGGCCCCGGTCGTCGTCACCCAGGAACACATCCGGCGCGGCCGCCTGCAGGCGGTGACCGCCAACTCGGGCTCGGCCAACTGTTTCACCGGCAAGGCCGGAATCAAGCTCTCGCGGGACTCGTGCGCGGCGCTCGCCGCGGGAATCGGATGCGCGCCCGAACTCGTAGCGCCGTGTTCGACCGGCGTGATCGGACATCTCTACGATTTCGAGAAATACCGCGGCGGGATTCGCGCCGCGGTCGCCGCGCTCTCGCCCGGCGCGATGGAGGATTTCGCGCGCGCGATCATGACCACGGACACGCATCCCAAGATAGCCTCGGCGCGCCTTAAGCTCGGCGGCGCCGAAGTGACGGTGGCGGGATGCGCAAAGGGCGCAGGCATGATCGAGCCCAAAATGGCGACGATGCTCGCCTTCGTCGTGACCGACGCCGCGGTCGGCGCGCCTGAGCTCAAGCGCACGCTCAAGCGCGCGCTGCCCTCCAGCTTCAACGCGATCACCGTCGACGGCGACATGTCGACCAACGACACGCTGCTCCTGATGGCTAGCGGCGCCGCCGGCGCGAGGCGCGCGCTCAGCGGGCGCGAACTTGCGGCTTTCGGCGAGGCGGTCACGGCGGTGGCGGGCGCGCTAGCGCGCGAGCTGGTGCGCGACGGCGAGGGCGCGACCAAGCTGGTCACGATCGAGGTTCGCGGCGCGCGCAGCGCCGCCGACGCCGACCGGATCGCGCGCCAGATCGCCAACTCGCCGCTGGTCAAGACGGCGTTTTTCGGATGCGATCCGAATTTCGGACGAATCGTGATGGCGGCCGGCAAGGCGGGCGTCGCGCTCGATCTCGAGCGGCTCGAAGTGCGGATGGCCGGAATTCCTATCGCCAGCCACGGCGCTCTGCACACCGACGCGCTCGCGGCCGCGGCGGCCAGGATGAAGGATCCCGAGTTCGCGCTCACGATCGATCTGAAGCTCGGCAAGGCCCGCGCGAGCATCGTGACCTGCGACTTCAGCTATGACTACGTGAAAATCAACGCCGAGTATACGACGTAGAGCGAGTATACGACGTAGGAGTGAGACGCGGCGTGCGCGCGGAAGGCCGAACCTAAGTTGCATCAGCGGGCCCTCGCCCAATACAATTTGCGCGCAGAAATGGAGGCAGGGGGCGCGTGGCAAACTTCGTGAAAGTCGCACGGCGCGATGAAATTCCCGACGGCACTGGCAAGACCGTCGAGGCCGGCGGGCGCAAGATTGCGCTCTTCAACGCGGGCGGACAGTTCTATGCGATCGATAACTCCTGCCGCCATCGCGGCGGGCCACTGGGCGAAGGCGACCTGATGGGCACGACGGTGGTATGTCCGTGGCACGGATGGGAGTACAACGTGACCAATGGACAAAACGTGGACGATCCCAGCGTCACGGTCGCCTGCTTCGCGGTGCGGGTGGACGGAGACGACATTCTGATTGATGCTTGAATTGCGAGCCTGAGTTGCGATGCCCGAATTGGATGACGCCCGCGCGTGTGTGCGCAGACGCGTCGGAATAATCACCGAAATATCCATCGCAATATCGATGACCTGAGGAAACCCGGCTTGGCGGCGAACCCCAAACAGGCGGTGAACGTGCGCTTGCCCGATTTTATCGCGATCGGTCCGCCGCGCACCGGGACCACGTGGCTCTATCGCGCGCTGGGCGGACACGTCGGACTGCCGCATGACACCAAGGAGACCGATTTCTTCTCGGCCCACTACGCCAAGGGGATGGAGTGGTACCTCGAGTTCTTCCGCGATTGCGCGGCCGGTCTCCCGATCGGCGAGATTTCGCCCAACTACTTCGCCGCGCCCGAAGCGCCCGAGCGGATCGCGAAAGATATTCCGGGATGCCGCATCATCTGCACACTGCGCGATCCGGTCGATCGGCTGTATTCGTTTTACCGACTGATGCGGCACAACGGATGGACGCGGGCGACGATGGCGGAACTGGCGGAGAGCGCCACGCCGGCGACCGAGGGCAGCCGCTACGCTCACTATCTCGCCCGCTGGCGCGAGCGCTTCGGCGCCGAGCGCGTGCTGGTCGTGCTTTATGACGACCTCGAGCGCGCGCCGCAGCGCTTCCTGGATACGATCTGCGGCTTCATCGGCATAGCGCCGATCCCGCTTGCGGGCTCACCGCTACTGGGTAAACGGGTCAATAGCGTGACGCGCGGCCCCCGCGTCGCGCTGCTCGCCGAGCAGGCCTGGCGGCTGCGGCGATGGCTCCAGGAGCACAAGGCCGCAAGCGCGATCAGGCTGCTGCGCAAGGCCGGCGTATGGCGCTTCAGCTTTCGCGGCGGCGGCGAGTTCGGTCCGCTCGATCCCGCGCTCGACCGGCGGCTGCGCGAACGCTTCCGGCCCGAGGTCGAAGCGCTTGAAAGGATGCTCGGACGCGATCTGTCGGTGTGGAAAAAGCCTGGAGGAGCAGGAGATGCGGGGTCCGAGATGTGATAGATGTGCCGCAAGCGGCGGTATCTGTCGGCTCCAAAGCCACCGTCCGACGGCCCGAAGACGCCGTCCGCGGGGCGTTCAAAAGGTTGTGAGTCTAAGGATATTGGTTTCCAACAAACGCCCGCGCACATTATTGGTTGTCTGAGCGCGGAAATGATAGTTATGTGGCTATGAGCCGAGTTTCGGTCATTATACCGGTGCGAAATGGCGTCGACACCATCCGGCGAACCGTCGACAGCGCGCTTGCACAGGAGTGCGAACGCGCCGAGGTGATCGTGGTCGACGATGGTTCAACGGACGGGACCCCGCGCATCCTCCGCTCTTATGGTGACCAGATAAAGGTCCTGAGCCAACCTAACCGCGGTCCGTCGGCCGCCCGCAACGCCGGCGCCGCGGCCGCCAGCCCGGATTCCGAGTACTTCACCTTCCTCGACGCCGACGACGTGTTGCTGCCCGGGATGATCAAAACCCTGACGGGTGAGCTGGACACGGCCGCGCCGGTTGCGCTGGCGTTTTGCGACGTCGTCCCGGTGGATAACTACGACCACGAACTCGAGATAAACTTCATCGACGAGTACACCGCGCATGCGCCCTCGATGGACGAGCTGCTGACGCGATGGTGGCCGATCCTAACTAGCGCCGCGGTGATGCGCCGCGGCGCCTTCGAGCGTGCGGGCGGTTTCGACGAGAGCTTCACCAGGCCCGGCTTCGAGGATCCATATATGTGGCTGGTGATGCGCGAGCAGGGCGATTTCATTTACGTGCCGCAGCGCCTGGTGAGATATCGCACCACTCCGCCGAACGAACGCATGATGAAGTACGCCAAGGGCTACCAGATTTTCGGACGGCTGGTATCGGAGCGTTACGGCGAGGCGGGCCAGCGCCTCATCCGCGAATCCAGCAATGCCTTCGTCTCAGCCTGGGGCTACGCAGGATTGGTCGCCTTGCGCGAAGGCGACAAGCTGCGCGCGCGCCGCGCGTTCGCCTGTGCGATGCACTATGGGCCGTTTCAGGTCCGCGCCGCGTCGCGCTGGCTGCGCACGTTCCTGCCGATGTCGGTCGTGCGGGCGCTCAGCGGACGTATCGTCCGCGGCGAGCGCACCAAGCCAGAGCTTGAGAATTATTTCCGCTAGACTGATATTCTCGGTTTCGGAGCGGGTCAGTACATATCAGGTCAGGATATATCCCATGTCTCGGTTTGCCGGCAGGCCGTGCGCCTGCGAAACGGGCGGCGCGGGGAAAGCCGTGAGATCGCGCCGTTCATGGCGCGGAAGGAGCCGATGAGTAACAAATTCTGGCGCGGAATAAGCGAAATCCTGCTCTTGGGGGGCTCGGCCGAGAGCCAGCAGGAGAAGAGCCGGTACTGGACGCTTTATAAGCGCCTGCTTGGCTACGCGCGGCCTTATATTTTTCCGGATCTCGCGCTGTCGGTGTTGGCGATGCTGGTGCTCAGCGCGGCCAACGGCGCGATTCCTTACCTGATTAAGGAGACGATCGATTTGCTCCCGAAGCTCAAGGCTAGCGACGCCATGACCGTGCAGCGGCTGCACCTGCTCAGTCTCGGGATTCTCGCCGCGTTCGTCGTGCGTGCGCTTACGGATTTCCTCTCAAGTTTCCTGACTGACTATATCGGGATGAAGACCGCGATGGACCTGCGGGCCGAGTTCAACGATCGCCTACAGCGCCTCCCGCTCTCGTTTTTCAACTGGACGCCGACCGGGAATTTGCTCACTCGCTCGCTCAATGACGTGCAACTGGCCTCCGCGATCATCACCAACAGCCTGATTTCGCTGATTGGTGACAGCCTCACGCTGATCGCCCTGGTGGGCGGCCTGTTCTGGATGGATTTCAAGTTCGCGCTGCTGGCTTTCGTGGTATTTCCGGTCGCGATCCTCCCGATCGTCGGAGCCGCCAGACGCGTGCGCAAAATGGCCAAGAGCGCGCAGCGCAAGCTGAGCGATCTTTCGGTGATGATGCAGGAGGCGGTGCAGGGTTGCCGCGTGGTCAAGGCATTCGGGATGGAGGATTACGAGTCCGAGCGTTTTCGCGCGATGCTGAAGAAGCAGCTCCGGATGATGCGCCGGGTGCTGCGCGCCAGCGCCTTCAGCAGTCCGTTTATCGAGGTCCTGGGCGCGTTCGCGGTGGTGATGGTGCTGTGGTACGGAATTCCCGCGGTGATGGCGGGAACCCAGTCGCCCGGAACGTTCGCGGCGTTTATCGGCGCGATGCTGATCATCTACAAGCCGTTCAAAAGAATTGCCGGCACCAACAATTCGATCCAGCAGGGGCTGGTCTCGGCCGAACGGGTGTTCGCGATAATCGACCATCCGCCCGAGCTCTACGACGCGCCGGGCGCGCTCGAGCTCAAACACGGCCCGCACAGTATCGAGTTTCGCAACGTCAGCTTCCGCTACGACCCCAAGGGCGCGTGGGTGCTGCACAATATCAATATGAAGATTGGAGCGGGCGAGACCGTGGCGCTGGTAGGAATGAGCGGCGGGGGCAAATCGACGCTATCCGACCTGGTTCCGCGTTTCTATGATCCCCACAAGGGCGCGATGCTGTTCGACGGCGTCGATGCCAAGCGCTATTCGCTCAAATCGTTGCGCGCCGAGATCGGACTGGTCTCGCAGCACACTTTTCTGTTCAACGACACGATCCGCACCAACATCGCTTACGGCGGCGGCAAAGGCGACTTCGACGAGATCGTCGCCGCTGCCAAGGCCGCCAATGCTCACGATTTCATCACCCGCCTGCCCAACGGCTACGACACCCTGGTGGGCGAGCTCGGGGTGCGGCTCTCCGGCGGCGAGCGTCAGCGCCTCGCGATCGCGCGCGCGCTGCTCAAGAATGCGCCGATCCTGATCCTCGACGAGCCGACCTCGAACCTCGACTCCGAGGGCGAGCGCGTGGTGCAGGACGCGATCGAGCGGCTGATGGAGAACCGGACCACCCTGACGATCGCCCATCGGCTTTCCACCGTGCGCCGCGCCGACCGCATCTTCGTGATCGTCAACGGCGAGATCGTGGAAGAGGGCACGCACGACCATCTGCTGGCGCTCGACGGGGCGTATCGCAAGCTGTGCGACCTGCAGTTCTACATGCCCGAAGACTATGAAGCGCCCACGCGCGGCGCGGCGAACGGCTAAGGATTCCGGGTTCGCCGGCAAAAGATGGCAGCGCCACTAGTCGCAGTAATCATCGCCGTTTATAACGGCGAGCGAAGCGTCGCACGCGCGATCGACAGTGTGCTCGCGCAGCAATTCGAGAGCTTCGAGCTCGTCGTCGTCGACGACGCCTCACGCGACAACACACCGCGGGTGCTAGCCGCTTACGGCGACCGCATAAACGTCATCCGCATTAAAGACAATTGCGGCCTCGCCGCGGCGCGCAACTACGGCGTCGACCGTGCGGGGGGTGAGTTCGTGGCCTTCCTGGATGCCGACGACGTATGGCTTCCGGGACGGTTGGCCAAGACGATCGAGGCCTTGCAAACCCATCCGACCACCACCATGGCGTTTTCTGACGTGGTGCCGGTCGACAGCAACGGCCTTGCGCTCGCGCCCACTTACCTGCATCCGGGAATGGCGCGGCCGCCGCTGATGGAGGACCTCCTGGAGCAGGGATGGTGGCCGATCCTGCCCAGCAGCGTGACCATCCCGCGTTGGATCTTCGACCGGGTCGGCGGCTTCGCGGAGGAATACAAGAGCGCCGCCGGGTTCGAAGACACCGAGCTTTGGTTCCTGCTGCGCGAGATGGGCGATTTCGCTTTCGTGCCCGAGCCGCTGGTGAACTATCGGCTCGCCCCGATGGTCGAGCGGATGCGCAAGTACGCGCCCGGCTTCGGGCTGTTCACGGCGCGCATGCGCAAGCGCTATGGCGAGCCCGGCGACAAGCTCGCGCGGCGCTCCGCGGCGCTCTATCACTGGCTGCTGACGGTAAAGGGCTTGCGCTGCCTGGAAGCGGGGGACATGCACGAAGCGCGGCGTGCGTTGTTCTGCGCGCTGCGTTACCAGCCCAGCCTCATGGAGCCGGATCTGCGCCTCCAGCTGCGAGCGATTTTTGAAAATGGACCGCCGTCAGCTTCCAACGGTACCGTTCCGGCCGTCGAACGCGATGATGTGCTCAGGGCATGGTATGCGCTTCTGCCGCAACAAGTTGCGCTCGCAACGATGCGCCGCAAGGGATTACTCGAGATTCCGCCCGCACCACCCAGCCATGCCGGCTTCGCCGAAGAACTGCTCGCCGGGGGAGCACCGCTTGCGCTCTACTAACGTCGCGCGATAACGGTGTCGCCGACGGCCAGGGCGGAGGAAAGTGTAGTTGATAGCGAATGACCAGTCGCGCAGCCAAAACACCGGGCGGCTGCCAGACTTTATCGCCATCGGTCCGCCGCGCACCGGCACAACGTGGCTGCACGGCGTGCTGTACCATCGCGCGTGGCTGCCGCGCGCGGTCAAGGAGACACATTTTTTTGACCGTTACTACGACAAAGGGATGCCGTGGTATCTCGATTGTTTTCGCGGGGCCACGGACGAACGGCCGGTTGGCGAGATAACCCCTGCCTACTTCGCGTCGCCCGTCGTCCGCGAGCGCGCCGCTCGCTGCGTTCCTCGGTGCAAGATCATTTGCACACTGCGCGATCCGGTAGCGCGCGCCTATTCGCACTACCGCAAACTGCATACCGTGGGCATGACTCGCGGCACCTTCGCCGACGAGGTCAGGAACAATGGCGAAATCTGGGAGGCCAGCCGCTATGCTTTCCATCTTCGGGCCTGGCGCGAGCTTTTCGGCGAGCGCAACGTGCGTGCCTTTCTTTACGACGACCTGGAGGCGGACGCGCAGGGGTTCGCGAACGCGATTTGCCGCTTCATCGGTGTCGCACCACTTGAGCTGACGGCCGAGGTCACCCAATCGCTGGACCGCAACGAGGTGCGGCGCGGCGCGCGCAATCGGGTAATTGCCCGCGGCGCGCGCGATTTCATGTACTGGCTACAGTCAATGCAGGCCCATCGCACGATCGACGCGCTGGGGCGCGCCGGGTTATGGCGGTTATGCGCTTACAGTGGCGAGGAGTTCGCGCCGCTTAGCCCCGCACTCGAAGCGCAGACCAGACAGCATTTTTTGCCCGAAGTAGAGGCGCTCGAGGAACTGCTCGAGCGCGACCTTTCCGCCTGGAAGCCGGCGGGTCAGGCTGCGCGACTGGCTGCGGTCTCGGTTTGAACGTGATGGGCACGCCAAGCGACGGGACCTCGCGTCTGCCGGATTTCATCGCGGTTGGACCGCCACGCACCGGCACCACCTGGCTCTACCGGGTTCTGACCGGGCACGTCGGTCTGCCCTTCGGGATCAAAGAGACCCAATATTTTGTGTGGAACTACGATTTGGGTCTGGAATGGTACCTCTCGTATTTGCGCAACGCTCCCGACAACCTGCCGCTGGGCGAAATCGCGCCGACCTACTTCGACCATCCCGAGGCCCGCGAACGGATCGCTGCGCTCATCGCGCGCTGCCGAATCATCATTTCGCTGCGCGATCCGGTCGACCGCATTTATTCGCAGTATAAAACCTGGTGCAGCGCGGGACTGCTTGAGGACGAGCCGTTCGATTACAAAAGGCATCGGTCGCAGCTCGGCGCTTCCACCAGCTACGCATTCAACGTGAAGGCATGGCGCGAAGCGTTCGGCAAGGACAACGTGCTGGTGGTCCTCTACGACGACCTGCGCGCCGATCCCCAGGCCTACCTGGACTCGGTGTGCTCGTTTATCGGGATCGTGCCGATCGATCTGCGAAATTCGCGATGGGCCAATGACCCGGTTAATCCAACCCTGCGCAGGTCCGGCAGCAGGCGCCTGGCGCGGGCCGTCCAGAACCTCAGAGACTATCTTGTACGGCGCGGGCACGCGCGCCTCGGCGGGCTCTTGATAGACGGGACGCCGCTGTGGAACCTGCTGCACGCCGGGGGCAAGGAATATCCGCGTCTTAGCCCGGAAACCGAGGCCGAGCTGCGCAACCTGTTACGCCCGGAAATTGAAGAGCTTGAGCCGCTGCTGGGCCGCGACCTGTCGGCCTGGAAATTGCCGTTAACGGAGCGCAATGAATTGCGGCGAGCAGGTGCGGGAAAATAGGCGCACCAATGGCGTCGCGCATCATGTGGACTCCTTTTTGTTAGAGGAACGGCGGTTGGGCAGCATGAGGACAAAATTTTATTCGCTGCTGGGCAAGCCACAGGGGACTCTTGGGGTGTGGCTTGGCGGTCACAGGGAGTACGTCGGAGGTTTGTGGGAGCAAATCGGAAGACTTCAGTTCGATTTTATAGTCGAGGCGGGCCTAAAGCCGGAGCATGTTTTTCTCGACGTTGCGTGCGGCGCGTTGCGTGGCGGCCGCCACTTCATCGCCTATCTCGACTGCGGCAACTACCTGGGACTCGAGAAAGAACGCAGTCTGATCAGGGCAGGCATACGAACTGAACTGGGGCCCGAGATGTTGCGTGCCAAAGCGCCGGAAATAGTCATTTCCGACAGCTTCGAATTCGAGCGGTTCAGCAAAAAGCCTCAGTTTGCTATCGCCCAGTCGCTCTTTACTCATCTTACCGCCGACGATATCCGGCTCTGTATGGCGAAGCTCAGAAAATTCGTCAATCCGGGGATGCGCTTTTATGCGACCTTTCAGATCGGCGAGCCATCAGGCGACAATCCGTCCCGCTCGCACGCTCATCGCGGTTTTTGGTATTCGCGCGAGACGGCCGAGGGGTTCGGCCGCGATACGGGATGGCGCGCGAAATATATCGGCGAGTGGCGCCATCCGCGGGGTCAAAAAATGATGGAATACATAGCGGAATAGAGCATTCTCTCACCACCCTGCGGCGCACGCTACTGAGATATCCCAGGGCCGCGGTTCATCTCAGTACGTTTTTTCCAGCACGACCAACATTCGTATCCCGGTGAGCCTTCGCGAGAATGGCCGCATTACCCAGTCTTCGGCTTTCATCAGCCTGGACAGACCAAGGGCGGGCAAAATGTTGTATGCGCTGTATCCACCACTTAGCGGGTATAGGAGAAACCCGAATTTTTGGGCCTCTACCAGCTTGCAGCGCTCAAGCCGAGCCAGCGTTCGGTCGCGTTCCTTCCAGAACAGGATCTCGGGGATCGCCTGATTTGTGAACGAGTGGGTGGGGTCAGGATCGGGTGGATTGCCGTCGAGATCGAACAGCGGCCAGGAGAGGTCGAACGCCTCGTGGTGAAAGTTACGGTAGAGGAATCTTGCCCACAGCGACATCGCGGGCTCGCATAGCACCAGACGCCCACCCGGCTTGAGCGCGGCGATCGCCTGCCTTAGAAAGTCTAGCGGGCGTTGCAAATGGTGAATCACGTCGAAGCCCACGATATTTCCGGCCTTGCCGCTTCCGATCGGCAAAGCCATCGCGTTGGCGACCAGGTCCGCTCCGGTACCTTGCAGGACGTCAGTCGCGATCATTGCCGGGTAAAACGCCTTGAAGTTGCCTGCCCCGCATCCGATCTCAACCGTGGGTCGGTACTTCGAGAATGCTCCGACACATTGCGTATACCAATGCGCATAGAGCAGACGCAGCGCCGGCTTACGTCTTAGTGCTTCCCGCTGAAGCTCAATATCAGTCGAGTAGTTGTGTACCTGTGCCCCGCTTGGCTTCGCGCCGTTGCTCTTGTGCGGTGGCTCCATTTCAGCGTTCACCTGCGTCATTGGATTCAGCGGGCGCGCACCTCGACCAGTTGCAAGCGCGCGATAACGCGCGGATAGCACGCCTCCGCCGCCGCGACCCGTTTGTCCGGAGCAATGCCTCGGCCACTCAGGATTAACACGGGCGCCTGGCCGCATTCATCGCTCATAGCGACGGCAGCATCGCGGCGCGCGCGCGGCATGTAGAAGCGGACCACGTTGATGCACCACGGCGGAAACACCGTGACCTGCTCCCCTTGCGTTGTTCGTTGCGCTGCCAGCAGCGTTGCGTCGCGCCACGCGGCCTCATCTGAATGCCTCACCCGGTCGTGTACCGGACTTACGGAAAGATACATAAGAAGCGCGGCCAGCATAATGCGCAACGCGGTGGAGCGCACCGATGCTGCCCCCAGCGCAGCGAGGGCGAACATACCGACGAACGAAATAAGTACGTAACGCGGAAACTCCAGCGGGTGGATGAGATAAGTCACCGCCATCACCGCCAAAATCGGACCAGCCATCCACAGAGCGACGAACTCCAGAACCAGCCTGGCCGAGCGCCATTGTCGCCAAATCCCCAAAATGGCGAGTGCCACAAAGATCCAGAACAGCGCATCGTTGCCTGTGGAGGTGCGCAGCGTCGTGTACGGCCAGGAGATAGGCTGCAACTTGATCCAGTCGATCGCGCCCCACTTCACCGCGCCTCGCGATGAAGCAAAGGCGCTGGGCAGCCAAAATACAAGGATCGCGATTCCTGCGGCCAGCGCGCAACCGGGACGCACTACTGCCAGCCGTTGCGACCGTGTATCCCAAAGCGTCGCAAGCAGCAGCGATCCGAGCCACAACGCCTCCGCCGCCATCAGAAACGTTGAAGTAAAATTGGTGGCGACCATCGCAGCAGTAAAAAGTGCGACACCTACATAGTTTGACATCCCACCGCCGCGCTGGGCGCGAACAAAAAATGTGATCTGCAAAAGCTCCGCGCACATCACCAGCGGATACATCCTCACTACGCGGTCCGACAGCACCATCTGGAGACTGGTGGCGTATAGGAGCGCGGCGAAGGCACCGGCCAGCTCTCCAATTGCGGCAGCCGACTCGTCAGCCAGGGACCGCCAGATCTCACGCACGACTACGAAGATTAGAACTATCGCAATGGTCCCCAAGGCGGCCGACATGGCGCGCATAGCGAACAGGCTGTCGCCGAGGACCCCTATCCATTCGTGTAGCATCACGTCATAGAGCGCGAGTTTGCCGGGATCGAGCCGCCGCTCTATCGCAGCCACCTGCCGCACGCCGGGCGCGGACGCGGCTGCCCAGGAAGCTGCCTCGTCGCCGTTCATGTCCCAGCGGGCAAGGCGATGGAAGCGATAGAATCCGCCCAAGATGACCGCAAACGCCAGCAGGATGAAGGCGAACAGCCGCGGCGAACGCCACGCCGATACGGCCATTTCCCACCCTGCTCGACGCGATAGCGGCGGCGAAGCTCTGATGTGCTCCGCGGCGGTCGAGCGAGCTTGCTGACTCACGATACCGAGTAGAGATACCGGTGATGCGCCATTGAGGTCAACGCCGCTTCGCGGAACTGCACCCGCATCGGTGCGCTGCTCAACGGCGCGCGAAAAATCTTCCGGCGCCGTAGGTTACTGCCGCCGCGACGATGCCGGTCGCCATGCTCTCCAGTCCGCTGCGCCACCACGGACGCGCCGTGATTATCGTCTTCGCCGCGCCGACCGCGAACAACGTCGTGACCGTCGCGACCACGGAGATAACCAGGCCCTCGCGCGGCGGCACGAAAAGGTAGCCGAGCACCGGCACGGTCGCGCCCGCGAAATAGGACAACCCCACTGTCAAAGCCGAGCGCAACGGCCGATCGAACGATTCGACGGCCATCCCCAGTTCCTCACGCATCATCACGTCGCTCCAGCGTTCTGGGTCGGCCGTGATATGCCCGACGATACGGTCGAGCAACTCGCCGCCGAAGCCCTTGGCGCGGTAGATGGTGCGGATCTCCTCGCGTTCACGCTCGGGCCATCGTTGGATCTCGTCGCGCTCGCGCTCGATCTCGCTGTGGTAAAACTCGATCTGGGAGCGCGCCGAAATAAAGGCCGCCAAGCCCATCGAGACCGCGCCGCCGAGCATCTCGGCAAGACCAGCCATCACCACGATATTGCCCGAGGTAAATGCGCCGGCGACGCCGGAAGTCACCGCGAAGGAAGCGACCAGTCCGTCGTTGAGCCCCAGCATCAGATCGCGCAAGCTGGCGCCGCCGGCCGCGTGGACCTGTTCGGTGTGGTGATCGTACTCGCGTCTGCGAATCGAGAAGGCCATGGCTCGGCGATGCGGTCAACGTTTTACAGTGTCAGGCGCGGTTTGCGCTGTCAGTGGCCGCGCGGCGGCGGCGCAAACCCGTCCGCGGCGGCCGGCTCCGCGCCGTGCGCGAGACTTGCGTCCGGCGCCGCCATCGGCGCCAGGCGCGGAGCGCGTGCGCGATGGCGGCTCTCGAGCCCGTCGCGCAGTTGCCAGAATTGCGCAACGACGCGCCGCCGCTCGTCGCGGTCCAGCGCACTTGCGCCGAGATAGTCATAAAGACAACGCAGCCGCGCGGGACGATTCAGGAAGCGTCCGATACTGCGGTCGAGATGAACCAGATTGAGCAGCCTTCTGTGCCAGGAGACCGAGCGCACCCGGCGGAAATCCTCGAGGTCGACAAAACTCAGCCGCGGCGGCGCGCCGTCGCGCTCCTGCACCATCAGGTTGGTCTCCTGCAAATCACGCGTGTAAAGCCCCGCGTCATGCAGGCGGCGAACCTCGCGCGCCACGGCGCTGAGCAATGAGCGGCGCGAGCGAAAATGTACTTTGCCCCCGCCCAGCACCGCGCCGCTCAGCACGGTCGCATCGTTGAGCGCCTCGCAGATCAGGTAGGATTCGTTGAGCGCGCCCGCGTGGCGGACCTCCAGCGCGGCCAGCGGCGCCGGACGGTTGAAACCCGCCATCGAAAGCATCGCCGCGCCCTCCAGCCATCGCCGCACCCGCGAACCGCGCGCGCTGGCGATGAGCCCCCTCGCCCACGAACCGGTGCGCACGCGCTTGACGAAGACCCACGCGCCGTCGGGCCCCTTGAGCAGTCCGGCGCAAGTGCGAGCTTCGTCCTTAAGCGCACGGAATCCGCCGTCCGCCATGAGCACGTCGAGCTGCTCGGCCATCGCGACCCATCGCGGGCCGGCCGCGTAAAGCACGCGTTTTTTCATCGGGAAATAGCGTAGCTTATCCGAACCTTTTTCGCATCGGGCCATTCCGAGTTGCAGGGGTGGTTTAAAAATGCCGGGCAAGAGCCGATAATGGAGGGTCATGAATTATTCATACGCAATGTTCAGTTCTACGGTTACAGGGCAGCAGCGCGGCGGAGTCGCCTCCGATTGTAACGCAGCGGTTAGATTCCGCGCGAGCCTCGGCGCGGTCCGGATGAGCGCGGTCTTCCTGGCCAGCGCGCTTTGCGTGATCTTTCTGATACCGCGGGCGGCGCATGCCCAGGCGAGCGCCTCGGCAGCGGTCATGGGAAACGACCCGACCGCGATGGTCAGGGCGGTTATCGATCAGGCGACCGCCGTGGTGCGCGACACTCAGACGCCGACGGCCGCGCGCGACAAACGGCTACGCGAAATAGCGGAGGCCAACTTCGACTTCGCCGACATGGCGCGCACCACGCTCGGCTACCATTGGCGCACGCTCTCGCAACAACAGCAGGCTGAGTTCGTGCCCCTGTTCGCCTCGTTCATGGAGAACGTGTACCTGAGCAAGCTGCAGGAATATGGCGTGCAGAAGGTCCGTCAGACCGCGACTTCCTCCAACGTCACCTTCACCGGACAGCAATACGACGGCGTCAACTA
This sequence comes from uncultured delta proteobacterium, assembly GCA_963771325.1. Classification (GTDB taxonomy): domain Bacteria; phylum Desulfobacterota; class Binatia; order Binatales; family Binataceae; genus JAKAVN01. The sequence goes on from CAVYTJ010000018.1 coordinate 86,260, forward strand.
CGCCGAGGTCCATAGCACCGTGTTGCTCAAGGATCAGCCGCCACCGGTCAAGGTCGACTATCTGGTGAGGCGCGACGGCGCGAGCTGGAAGATCTACGACCTCAATATCGACGCGATAAGCGTGATGGCGAACTATCGCCAGCAGTTCAACCGCGTGCTCAACAACGACGGCTACCCGGCGCTCGTGGGCATGCTGCAAAAGAAAGTGCAGGAACTGGGCTCGACGCTCGACAAGTAGGCACTTTGGCGGTTGCCTCTTCGACTTGTTCCCCTCTCCGCGGGGAGGGGCCGGGGGAGAGGTCTTTTTGCGTCGGCGACTTGGCCCGCGCCGCCGCCCGCGGGCTCAGCCGTTGAACTGTTTGCAGAGCCGGCGCCAGGCGTCCTCGTCCGCGCCGGCTTTGTACGGCATATAGAAGGCGACGCGGTCGAGCAGGCCGTCGTAGCGCGCCTTGACCTTGGCCGCGATGTCGTCCCACTTGCCGCTAACCGAATAGGTTTCGAGCATCTCGTCGGTTATCTCTTTGGCCATCCCGGTCCAATCGCCTTTGGCGGCCTTTTCGTTTAACCGCGGCGCCACGTCGCCCCATCCGTGCGTGTCCAGCACGACCTGGTAGGTGCGGGTGGAGGCGTAAAAGGCGATCTGCTGACGCACCGCCTCGCGCGCCTTTTCGATTTCCGCGTCGTTGCTGCCCACCACCACGAAGGCGGTGGTGAAGATGGTAAAGTCCTGGCGCGAGCGGCCTGACTTTTTGAAGCCCTCCTCGAGATGCGGCATCACGAACTCGCGCAGGTACTTGGGCGAGTTGAACGGATGCGCGTGCAGGCCGTCGCATAGCTCGCCCGCCAGGCGGCAAATGTGCTCGTTCACGCCTGCGATATAGACCGGGATCCGAAACTGATGCGGCCGCGGCGCGAAGAACGGCGTCATCAGCGAGAAGTTGTAGTATTTGCCCTTGAACGAGAGCTTCGAGCCGCCCTCGTTCCAGCATTTGAAAATCGCGGCCAGCGACTCCAGGTACTCGCGCAGCTTGGGCACTGGCGGCTCCCATCGCATCCCATAGCGCCGCTCAATGTGGCCCTTGACCTGAGTGCCGAGGCCCAGCACGAAGCGCCCCTCGGATAGGCGCGCGAGGTCGTAGGAGGTATAGGCGGTCACCATCGGGCTCCGCGGGAAAGCGATCGCGACCGCAGGGCCCATCTTGATCCGCCGGGTGTGCTCGGCGGCGAGCGCCAGCGGCAGGAATCCGTCGTTGCCCGCTTCCATCGACCAGATGGCGTCGAAGCCGGCATCTTCGGCGGCCTTCGCCGCCTTGGGAACCTCGTGCAGGTCGCGTGCAGAGAGCATCGTGTCGAGCTTCATCGATTCAACCTCCGGGCGCCATGCTGTGGGAGCGGCAGGATCGTAACAGAAGCCCGTCGCGCCGGGAAAGCGCGCACGGATCCGCCGCCGCGCAGGGGCGGACTGCAAACCCCCGAACGCTGCGGCGAGCCGGTTAGAGGAGCGCGAGCAGGCGGGCGGGATAGTCGGTGATGATACCGTCGACGCCGAGTTCGAGCATCGCACGCATCTCGGCCGCTTCGTTGACCGTCCACACGTGTACTTCGACGCCGAGCCGATGCGCCGCGGCAACGCTTTCGGGCGTCACCAGCCGCCACGACTCGTACTCGGGCGGAATCTGCAGCGCGTCGCCGCGCGGCTGATACGGCTCCGCACCGGGCGCGAGCGAGATCATGAAGGCGGCGATCTCGTGGTAGGGAAATCCGGTCGGAAGCTCCGGGGCGAGCGCCCGCATCTCGTCGATCGGCGCCTGCTCCTCGCTCGCGATAAGCACCCGCCGGCGCATCCCGGCGCGCTCGATCACGTCGAGCAGCACCGCTGCGAGGCTCGGTGTGCTCTGCTTGACCTCGATGATATAGCGGCGCTCGGGAAACGCCGCGAAGACCTCGGCCAGCGCCGGGACCTCGATTCCGCGCCCGCGGAACGGAAACGCGCCGTCGCTGGCGGTGAAACCCCATCCTGCGTCGGCCCGTTTCAGCTCCGCCAGTGTCAGATCGCGAATCGCCGCGTCGAGGCCGCACGTGCGGCTCAACTCCGCGTCATGGCTGACCACGATCACGCCGTCGCGCGTCATATGAACGTCGAGCTCAAAATACGGCGCGCCGGCTTCGGCGGCAGCGCGAAAGGCAACCAGGGTATTTTCGGGGTGCTCGCCGCTGGCGCCGCGATGGGCGATTACGCGGGGAGTGGGAAGATCGAAGAAATCGCTATCCAGTGAAGCACGGGGCACGGCAAGAGCAGAAAATCACTGCGCCATCGAGGTGGACAAGGAATGCCACCTATGGCGCGACCGCGGACGCGGACCCTGCTCGCCCGCCAGATGCGTGGCCGCACCAGCGGTCGCCCGCGCAACCGAGGATACGGCGGCGCCGACATGGAAGTGACCCCCCAGATCGGGCAGCTTCGACAGCATCGCGAGGTAGTTGTCCTTGAACTGGTCGAACAGCGAGCGCATCCGCGGCGAGACCTGATGGTTGACGCCGATATTCTCGGTCATCGGGTCGATGTATTGCCCGTCGCGCTGCAGGGCGAAGTGCAGATGCGGTCCGGTGGAGAGCCCGCTGCTGCCGACCCGCCCGATAGTCTCGCCTAGCGAAACCCATTCGCCGCGATCCAACCCCGGCGTGATCTGTGACAGGTGGCCATAGACGCTGACCATGCCCTGCGCGTGATCCAACCGGATGCATCGCCCCAGCTCCCCGCACCATCCCGCAACCTCGACCCGTCCGTCCGCTACCGCCTGGACCGGCGCGCCGTACTCGGCCACCAAATCGACCCCGACGTGCGGACGGTACTCATGCAGAATCGGATGGTAGCGATGGAAGGTGAAGCCCGAGGAGATGTAGTTGAATTTGACCGGGAAACGCAGGGTCTGCGGCGCGCCTAACTCCTGGCCGTTGGCGTCGAACAGGCGCGGCTGGCCGTGTTCGTCGCGAAAGGCGAAGGCGCTCATTAACCGGTCCTCCGACTGAATCTGGGCTGCCTCCACGCCGGTCACCAACTCGTAGCTGCCGTCGCGAGCCACCTTTTCCTGATAGATGAGCTTGACCACCGAGCCCGACGGCAGTTCATCGAGTGGCTGATGGTCGCTGAAGATGTTCTCAAGTGTATAAACGATTGGCTCGGGCAGATTGTGGAGCTGGGCGGCAGTGCGGAAGCTGCGATCGACCTGAAACGCCAGGCTCACCCGTCGAATGTCGTACTGGATAAGGTCGCGCGAAATGCGGATGACGCCTGCGCCCAGAGCGTGCTCGCGGATCGCGATGTTCGTGTTAAGGTCGTAGCGCAGGTCGCGCAAGTCGCCGGTTTCGGGATCTTTGTAGAGGACCAGCGCATGGCCCTCTTTCATCGTCCCGGTATTGGCAACCTCTTGGAAATGGCTAGCCCAGTTCTGCGCTTCCGCGGGGTCGAGCCCGGCGTCCTCGAGGTAGCGCAATACCGATGCCGAGCGGTCAAGGGTTAGCTGAATGATGATCGGGTCGGGGGCGGGTGACGCGCTTTCGGCGATCTCGGCAGGGCCGCTATCGGTGCGACCGGCCTGCAGATCCATCAGCGCGACGGTTGGCGTGGGAGGCTCGCCTGCCTGGAAAAAGAGGTGAATCGACGCCAGCGTCGCCAGAGCGGCAACCACCAAAGCGGTCATCAGACGCGGAAATATTCGAGCGAGGGTCCCCCGAACCATCGCGCTCAACTTAGGGCATTTGACGCACATACGCAACAGCTCGGTGAGGGGTATCTCTACAGCTTTTCTTATAACAACTATCAGCCTAGCTAAAGAATTTATGGCAATCGCGGGCATAGATTTCGGCCGAAAACGGATAGGATTAGCCGTCAGTGACGGTCAGGCCGCTTATCCGATCGGCGTAATGGAACGCCGTTCGTTGAAGTACGACCTCGATGCTATTCGCTCGCGGCTGGCCGACCGCGAGGTCTCGCTTATCGTCGTCGGCCTGCCCCTGAACGTGGACGGCACCGAGGGGCCCTCCGCGCGCGCAGCCAGGGCTTTCGCGGAGCATCTGGGATCGGCGACCGGTCTGCCGGTCGAGATGTTCGACGAACGGCTGACCAGCGTCGAGGCCGATGAGCGCCTGCGCGAAGCGGCGAGCTCGCATTCATCGAAAGGGGCCGCGCGGAGAAAGGCCGCGCGCGACGCCGTGGCCGCGGCGGTCATTCTCGAAGGATGGCTGAAAAAGTGAAACCTGCTCGAAGCCCCGGTATGCTCGATCTAAGATGACCTTTTCGACCGTGCCCTGGTGAGCCGGTGAGCCGATACCTCAAGGCCGCAGCCGCCCTGACGATGCTTGGCGCCATGGCGGCCGCAGCATGGATTGCGTACGCCTGCCTCGTCCCGGTTGCGAGATTCGCGGCGCCAAAGGTCGTGTCCGTCAATCCGGGCGATTCGTTGGGGATAGTGGCGCGCCGGCTGGCGTCGGCCGGCGTCGTCCGCAGCGCGCGGGCGACGATGCTGTATGCCGAGTTGACCGGTAGTGGACGCAGTCTCAAGCCCGGCGACTACGCCTTCAGCGGCGGCGAGCGCCTCGCCGACGTGTTACGCCATCTGGTCAATGGCGATTTCGTGGTAGTGACGGTGGCCATCCCGGAGGGCGCGACGCTGCATCAGATAGCCGAGCGGTTGGAGGAAGCAGGCCTCGTGTGCCAGGAGCAATTCGAGGAGGCCGCGCGGCGGGGTCCGCTGCTGGCCGCACTGGGGCTCGCGCCTTTAGGGGCCGAGGGCTACCTGTTCCCGGCCACCTATCGCTTTTCGCCACATGCCACTACGGGGCGGATACTGACCGCGATGCTGGGGCGGTTCTATAGCGCTTTGCCATCGCCCACCGAGGAGCGCCTGTTCGAGCTCAATTTGAGCGCCCATGAACTCGTGACACTTGCTTCCATTATCGAGAAAGAGGCCAAGGTGGCCGGGGAGCGTCCGACTATCGCGAGCGTGTTTTATAACCGCCTAAGGCTGGGGATGCCGCTTCAGTCCGATCCCACCGCCCAGTATAATCCAGACGGAGAAATTGAGCCTGCGGCGACGGCGGTGCATACTGCGTCTGCCTATAATACGTACTCATTTGCGGGACTCCCGCCGGGACCGATTGCAAACCCTGGAATGTCGTCGATAATGGCGGCGCTCTACCCGGCGCACACGGATTATCTGTATTTTGTGGCGCGCAACGATGGAACTCATATTTTTTCGCGCACGCTGCGCGAGCACGAGCGAGCTATCGAGACCGTGCGCAAGCTGAACGCACAAGGGATCGCCCTGAAAGCACAAAGGCCCGCAATTCACGCCGCGACGCGACCCGCGTCAGCCGTTAGACCGCTCCCGGCGTCAGCCGCTAAAACGCTCCCGGCGTCAGCCGTTAAAACGCTCCCGGCGTCAGCCGTTAAAAGATGACACCCGTCGCCATCAATCCCGTCGAGCAAATCACGGCTGCCCGCCGCCGTCTCAAACGGGTCGCTGCCGTGCGCGCGGGGCTGGCGCTTTTCGTTCCCGCGCTAACGGCCCTGATCCTGGCGGCGACGCTGCGAGCAATCGGCGCGGCGACCTGGGAGCGTATTGGCTACGCGCTGGCGCCGGCGCGGCTCGGCGGCCTGCGCCTCGCTCTGCTGGCCGCGGGCGTCGCGGGGCTCGCCGGATGCGCCTTGATGGCCTGGCGGGCCTGGAGCGAGGCCGACGATTTCATGGATGCCGCTGAGCGCGTCGACGAGGCCGTCAATGGCCATCAAGAGATCGTCACGCTCGCGAGCCTGGCCGACCCCGCCGAGTCGCCCTCGCAGCGCGCACAGCGGACTCCCTTGTTCCCGCTGCTATGGCGGCGCGCCGCCGGCTACCTCGAGCGCTTCGATCCCAACCGCGCCTTCGCGTTCGAGGTGCGCGGCCCGCTCGTGCGTTCGCTGCCTATCGCAGCCGTCATGCTCGTGATCCTCGTGGCGGCAGCATCGGCGCTCGTTCGGCCGCCTACGCCCGAGCAACTGCAGGCGCGCAAACTCCGCGCCGCCGCCCAGCAGCTCGCAAGCTCGCCCTCCGCCGCCGACCAGGAACTTGCCTCCAAAATACTCGAGGCCGCCAAGGCGCTGGAGAATCCCGATCTTCCGCCCCAGGAGAAGCTCGCGCGGCTGGCTGAAGTGATGAGTGAGCTGCAAAAGCAGCAACAACGGGGATCGACGCCCGAGCAATCCGCCAAGAATTCCTCGGGCAGCGGAAATAGCAAAGGCAAATCCGGGAAGGGAACCGGACAAGGCAACGGACAGAGCCAGGACAGCGGCAATGGTCAGGGCAAAGGTCAGGGTCAGGGCCAGGGTCAAGGCGAGGGCCAAGGTAACAATCCCAACGGCCCCAAGAGCAAGGAACAGATAGTCGAGTTGCGCAACGACCTATCCAAGGCCCAGGCGCAGATCGAAGCCGGCTCGGGCTCCAGCAGCAACGCACCGAAACCGGGCCAGGGCGACAAGGGCAACGCACTCAAGCCCGGCAGCAATCCCAACGAAAAGGGCGCCTCGCAGCAGTCCGACGCGATGGCGCAGGGCAACCTTCCGAAGCCGGACGTCTCGGCCAAGGGCAAGGTCCCCTCGGGCGGCACGAAGGGCGGCAAAAATGAGAAAGGCGGCAACGGCGACACTCATCTCGGAGAATTCCCGGTAGCCGAAAATTTTCCGCGCTTCTACAAACCGGGCGAGGGACCGGCGATCGAAATTCGCGACGCGCGCTACGTGGTCTTCCGCCTGCCGACCGAGGTGGTCTCCGCCAACGGCGGCAAACTAGTCGCCGACACCAACCGGCCCACCGCGAGCGTCCCGTACGCCAACGTCCCACTCAAGGCCGAGCGGCTTGACGCCGCACCCGAGGAACGTCAGCTCGTGCCGCCACGCTACCGCGATCTGATCCACTAAGCGCGCATACGGCATGCATCAATTGGAACAAGGAGAAGGCATGGGAGCGGCCCCGCAAATTACGCCAACCGAACGCGTCGCCGATTTCCGGCGCACTTTCGCGCGCGCCGAAGCCGAGGTCGGCAAGGTTATCGTCGGCCATCAGGATGTCGTCCGCAAAACTCTGACCGCATTGTTCGCGGGCGGCCACGTCCTGATCGAAGGCGTCCCCGGGCTCGGCAAAACCCTGATGTGCAAGACGGCCAGCGACGCCCTGGGGCTCAGCTTCAAGCGTATCCAGTTCACGCCCGACCTGATGCCCTCCGACATCGTCGGCACCCAGGTTCTGACCGAGGCCGACGGACGGCGCGAGTTCCATTTCAAGCCCGGTCCGATTTTCGCCCACGTCGTGCTCGGCGACGAGATCAACCGCGCCACGCCCAAGACCCAGTCCGCGGTGCTGGAGGCGATGGAAGAGCGGCAGGTCACGGTCTTCGGCATGACCTATCCGCTCGAGCCGCCGTTCATGGTGTTGGCGACGCAGAATCCAATCGAGCTCGAGGGCACCTATCCGTTGCCCGAGGCGCAGATGGACCGCTTTCTGTTCAAGGTCGTGATGGGTTCGCCGAAGCCCGAGGAGTTGCGCGAAATCTTAAACCGCACCACCGGCGCCACGATGCATACCGCGGAATCGATCTTTCCCGTAGCCACCGCACCGGTGGCGATCGAGCAGCTCAAAGCGCTGGTGCGCGAGGTGATGGTGGCCGAGCCGATCGAGCGCTACGTGATCGGCATAATCGGCGCCTGCACGCCCAACGGCCCCGGCGCGATTCCCGAGGTCTCGCAGTACCTGCGCTTCGGACCGAGCCCGCGTGGCGCCCAGGCGCTTATCCTGTGCGCCAAGGTCAATGCCCTGCTCGACGGCCGCGTCAGCGTCAGCTACGACGATGTCGCCGACGGCGTGGTTCCGGCGCTGCGCCATCGGCTGTTGCGCAACTTCCAGGCCGAGGCCGAAAACGTCAGTACCGATTCGATCCTCGACCAGGCGACCAAGCGGCTGAAGAAGCCGCGCGCGTAAGTATCGATGCTGGGATTGCCCGAGGAATTTACGCCGGACTTCTTGGCCCGGCTCGAACATCTACGGATCAAGACGCGGCGCGAGTTCGAGGGGCTCGGCAAGGGCACCCATCTCTCGCCCCGGCGCGGCTCGTCGCTGGAGTTCAGCGACTTCCGCCACTACGCGCTTGGCGACGACTTCCGCTTCATCGATTGGGGACTCTACGGCCGCACCGACAAGCTCTACATCAAGCTGTTCAAGGAGGAGGAAGACCTCCTCACTTACATTTTTCTCGACGCCAGCGCCTCGATGGGTCTGCCCGAGGCCGACCGCAAATTCCCGATGGCGGTCGCGACCGCGCTGGCTTTCGCTTACGTCGCGCTCGCGCAGGGCGACCGCGTGATGATCCGCGTGCTGGCCGGCGACGGCAAAGCCGCCACGCCCGGCTTCGTCTACGGACGCCATCGGATCGTCGAGTTGGCCCAGCGCCTCGGCGCAATCCGGCCGGCCGGCCAGCTCGATCTCGCCACGGCGCTCGCGCGCGAGCTGGTCTCGGTGCGCCGTGCCGGCAAGGTCTTCGTGATCTCGGACTACCTGATGATGATAAATTCGGTGACCCGCGGATTGGGCCTGTTCACCGCCGCCAACATGGACGTAACCGCGGTGCAGATTCTCGGCGGCAGTGAGATGGCGGGTGCGGGATTGACCGGCGACGTAGAGTTGGTTGACGCGGAGAGCGGAGAGCGCGTGATGGCCTCGATCGGGAACCGCGAACGCGAGCAGTATCGCCAAACGCTGGCGCGTCTCGCGCGCGAGATAAAGACATTTTGCCTGCGCCACGGCCTGCACTACACGCTCTACACCACCGACCTGAATTTCCACGATTTCTTCCTGCGCGCGAGCGCCGACTTCGGGTTAAGGCACTAGCGGTGTGATGGGATTCCTCAATCCAGGCGCGCTCTATTACCTGCTCGCGCTGATCCCGGCGCTCGCGCTGGCCTACCTCGTGCGCGAGCGTCCGCGCCGCGTCGTCGTCTCCAGCGTGCTCGCCTTTCGCGCGTTGCGCGCGCGGCGCGGGCAACGATTCGGCGGATGGCCGCGGCCGGACTGGATGTTCTTCGTCGAGATGCTCATCATCGGGCTCGCGGTGCTCGCGATCGCGAGGCCCTACGTCACGCGCACGGGCAATCCGATCGCCGTGGTGCTCGATGACTCGGCCGCGATGCAGGCCGCGGCGGCGCCCGGGCGCACTCGCTTCGACCTCGCGCGCGCGGCGCTCACTGACGCGCTCGCGCGGGAAGGCTCGGGCGAGGTGAACCTCTATCTGACCGTCCCGCAGCCTCATCGCGAAGGTCCGCCCTTCGCCAGCGCCGCCGACGCGTCGGCCGCAATTGAACAATTGCATCCCGCCGACGCGCCGTCAGACCAGGCCGCGCTGAGTATGCTGCTCAGCGGACTTGCTTCCGACACTAGGCTGCGCCGGGTGATCTATGCGGGCGCGCGCCCGCTTGCGGCGCCTGTGCCTCCGCGGATCGAGGCGTTCGCATCCGGCGATCCGCTGCCCAACTACGCGATCGGATCGTTCGTGTTGCGGCGCGAGTCATTGGGACAAGCCGCGCTGCACGCCCGCTTGACGGTCGCCAACTTCTCTCCCGCGGCGCAGACGCTGCAACTCGCGATCATCGGCGACGGCAAACCGGTCGCGCATGCTCAGGCCCATCTGGAGCCGGGCCAGATTGGCGCGATCGAGTTTCCCAACCTTGCGCCGGCCGCAGTCTATCGCGCGGCGCTGACGCCGGCCGACGGCTTCGCACTCGACAACCTCGCCTGGGCCACGGCCGGAGCGGTCAAATCAATTTCGATATTGTTCGTAACGCCCACTCCCGCCGACGCCGCCGGGCTCGACGGCTTGCCGGGAATCTCGGTCCATGTCGCATCGCCTTCGAGCTTCTCGCCCAAGGATCTCGCCTCCGCGGACCTCGCGATTTTCGAGTACGCGGTGCCCAAGGAGATGTCGCCGGTCAACACGCTGCTGGTGATGCCGCCGCCCGCCGATCCGGTCTTCGGCTTCAACATTCAGCCAACCTCGAGCGTCGTGATCACCGGATGGCCACCGACCGGACCGCTAACCGACTCGGTGAATTTTCGTTTGCTCAATTTGCACGGCGGCGAATATCTCGGCCAGCATCCGTGGCTCCAGGCGATCGTCACCGGAAGCGGTGGCGCGCTGATGCTCGCGGGCGAGCGCTCGGGCCATCGTATCGTCGCCCTGGGCTTCAATCCCTTTCCTTACCTTGGCCGGCAGAACCTCCCGATGTCGGTGCTGACGCTCAACTCGCTCAGCTACCTGGCCGGCTTCGGCGCCGAAACCGCCGGCTACCATACCGGCGATCCGTGGATCGTGCCGGCCGGCGTTGATGCGATCGTGCCGCCCGACGGGCACAAGATTAAAGTCACGCCCGGGATGCTGTTCACCGGCGCGAATTTCCAGGGCCTCTACCAACTCATCGCCTCGGACGGAGCCAAATCGATCCGCGCGGTCAACCTCGCCAACCTGCACGCCTCCGATCTCGAAAACACGCCCTCGATGAAAATCGAAGTCGAGCGGCTCGGGTGCGATGGCCGAGGTCGCACCGCGCCACGCACCAATCACCGGCGACTTCATCCTGGCGATCGTCGCGCTGGTGATCCTTGAAGGCCTAATCGCGTATCGGCGCCGCCGCCGGGTGGTCACGGTCTAGCTATGAGCTCGGGGAGCCTTGGGAATTTGGGCGTGATGCTGGCTGGCGTCAAGCTCGCGAATCCGGGTGCGCTTTGGCTGCTGATCGCGGTCGGAGTGATCCTCGCCTGGTCGCTGCTCGGCGTGGACGCCCCGCGCAAGCTCTTCGCGCCGTTGCTGCGCGCGGCGGTGCTGGCACTATGCGTGCTGGCCCTCGCCGATCCGCAGACCATCACGCGGAGCGAAGGCACCACGCGGCCGGCCGTGGTCGACGCCTCGGCCAGTATAACCGCGGCGATGCGCGCGTGGACAGCCAAGCTCCTGCGCGACGATCTGAAACTGCGCGCGGGCGATCCGGCGGTAATCTTCGCTACCAACCCCGAGCCGACCACGGTCTCGGGCGCGCTCGCGAAGCTCGACGCGGCGGCGGGATGCTCCACTTGCGCGCCGGGTGCGACCGACCTCGAAGCGGCGCTCGAGAAAGTCGCCGCCAATCCAGCCGCGCATGACGGATCGGTCGTGTTGGTGACCGACGGATGGGAAAACCACGGCGATGCGGAGCGTGCGCTCGGCGCCATCCGCTCGGCCGGAGTGCGCCTGTACATCTTCACACCGCCCGGCGCACGCGGCATCCCCAACGTCGCGATCACGGGCCTCACGATGCCGCCCGCGCTGGCCAAATCGGAGCCGTTCGCGCTTGGCGTCACCACCACCAACTACAATTCGACTCCGGTCGGCGGAACTATCTCGATTTTCCAAAACGGCCGGCCCACTGACGCCCGCGCCGTCACTCTGCAAAGCGGCCAACAGCGTTTCGACTTTCCAGTCCATGCCGAGGCTTCCGGGCTGACCTCGTACACCGCCTCGTTCAAGCCTGCCAACCCGGCGCAGGATGTTTTCGCCGAGGATGACTCGCTCACCGGATGGGTTGGAATCGGCGCGCAGCGCAAGGTGCTCATCCTCACCGGATCGGCACGCGACGCGGAGTACCTCGAATCGGTCGTGCATCGGATGGGGCTAGAGCCGACCGTGGTCACGCCCAGCGGCTCCTGGAGCGGCAATCTCAAAGGCTACGACGCAGTGGTGCTCAACAACGTGCCGCGCTGCGCGGCTCTCGCTCGCGTCCCAGCAGGCGCTGGTCAATTACGTCGAGGAGGGCGGCTCGCTCGCGATGACGGGGGGCGACGAGAGCTTCGGCCTCGGCGGCTACCAGGATAGCCCGCTTGCGCGCGCGCTACCGGTCATCATGAAGCCGCCGCAGCATCGCCAGCGCACTCGCGCGCTGGTGCTGATAATCGACAAGTCGGGCTCGATGGGCCGTAACGACAAGCTGGAGTACGCGAAGGCGGCGGCACTCACGGTCACCAAGACCATGGCCGACACCGATCTGGTCGCGGTTATCGGTTTCGACTCGCAACCGTTCGTGATGGTCCCGCTGACGCCGCTCAGCCAGAGCCGGCCCTACTTCGACCAGTTGATCAACCGGCTCAAGGCGCACGGCACCACCTACCTGTTGCCGGCGATGCAGGAGGCCGAGCGGATGCTCGCCGGCAACAACGCGTCGGTGAAGCACGTCGTGGTTCTGACCGACGGCGAAACCGGCGGCACGGCCGCGATGTACTACGACCTGGTCTCGACGATGCATCGCGAGGGCGGTGTGACGATCTCGACCATCGCCATTGGGCGCGAGGCCAATCTGCCGCTGCTCGAATCGATCAGCAAATACGGCGGCGGCGGTTTCTACCAGACCGACAGCCCGTCCAACCTGCCGGAGTTGTTTTTGCAGGACGTAAAAACGCATGGCGGCGAGACCACGATGGTCGAGAAGGACTTCACGCCGTTCACGGTGAAGCCCGACCCGCTGCTCAAGGACCTCGCCGGCCGCCAGTTACCGGCGATCAAGGGCTTCGTCGCGACCGAGCTTAAGCCGCAAGCCACGCTCGACGCTTTCATCAACCGCGCCAACACGCGCACGCCGCTCATCGCGAGCTGGCGCTTCGCGGCCGGCAAAGCGGTCGCAGTCACCACCGACGCGAGCGGGCGATGGTCCTCGCCGTGGGTGGAGGACGGAATTTTCGGCCAGGTCTGGAGCAAGGTGTTCTCCTGGATGACGCCCCAGACCGCGGCCACGGAGCAGAAGTTCGACGTCGCGCTCGGTTACCGCGAAGGCCGCATCCATTTGAGGCTCACCAACTATAGCGACCGGCCGGCGCCGTCGGCCGCGCTGGTCAGCGCGACCATCACGCGCCCCGACGGCACACGCGTGCAGAGCGCGCTTTCCGAGGAAGTGCCGGGCGAGCTCTACGGCAGCTTCGACGCGCCGCGCGCGGGCACGTACAATATCACGCTCAAGGCGGCCACCGCCGAGGCGCTCGCCTTCCCGCCGCTCGCGTACACGGTCAGCCCCGCGATCAACGCCGAGCTGCCGCGCCCGGAGCCCAACTACACGCTGCTCGAGCGCCTCGCGTCGGGCAGCGGCGGGCGGCTCAATCCCTCGCCCGCCGACGTCGGGTTGACGCGCCCGGAGCATGAGCTGCGGCAATCGATCGCGGCGTGGCCGCTGCTCGCGGCGATGATCCTGCTGATTGGCGAGGCGCTGGTCCGCCGCCTCACGTTCTAGTTTTTCGGCGCAGTTGCGGCGGGCCACCGCGATCCGCCAAGCTCTCTCGCATGGCCGACCAAGACGATCGTCCCGTGGAGCCGCGCCACGAAATCCAGCATCAGTATCCTGCCAACGTGCGCTTCTGCGCGCTCTGCGCCGGCGCGATGGAACTGCGCACGGTGCTGCCCGACCGCAAGCGCCATAAAGTGTGCTCGCGATGCGGCTATATCGATTTCCAAAGCCCCAAACTGGTAGCCGGATGCCTGGTGATCGACGCCGGCCGCGTGCTGCTGCTGCGCCGCGCGATCCCGCCGCGCCTGGGCTACTGGACTTTTCCTGGCGGTTACGTCGACTTCGGCGAGATGCCCGAGCCGGCGGCGTTGCGCGAGACGGCGGAGGAAGTCGGGATGAACGTCACGCTCGAGCGCTTGCTCGGCATCTACGCCGATCCGCAAAATCCGATCGCGGCGGTCGTGGTTTACCTCGCCCGGCCCGGTTGCGAGAGCCCCGGGCTCTCCGACGAGGCGAATGAGGTGCGCTACTTCGCGGCCGCCGAAATTCCGTGGGAAGAGATCGCGTTTCGCACGACCGAGGCGGCGCTCCGCGACTGGATGAACTCGCCATAGCGCTCCGCGATGAAGAAATGAGGAATGCTCCTGACCGGCGACTTGAAGTTGGTAAAATGTCAGAGGTCGGAACTCGCGGCGCCGAGACCTTAATCAGGCTGCAGCATCGTGCGCATCGCGCTGGACTCGCGGATGGCGGGTCTCCCCATGTCTGCGTCGCCAAGACCGCTCTCGTAGAGCGAAAACAATTCCGATTGAAAACGCGAGTATGCCTATGAGAAGCGGGGCAAGTTCGGGCAATCGCGGCGTCAAACTGAGCATATACTGTTCCATTTTTGCCCCTGAAACCCCAAGCAAATCAATCATCCTACGGCCCTTATCTTCTCAAGAAAAACACCCAAAAGAAAGAGAATCGCACTGATCAGGAGAGTGTGCCAAACGTCCTGCCAACTGTAGATCCTGCCCTCGACCCAACGGTCAAGCGGAGCAAAGACAATGACCAGCACGGCTATTTCCCGAAGTGCCTCGCCAAGCATCTCGCTGAAAGTTTTTGGTACGTTCCCCATGGCGCGCGGATTTATTCCATAGGAGCAAAGCTATGCGCAACCGGCCCTTCACGTCATCCTTCGCCTTACCGCGCACCTTTCCCGCGCTCGAGTACCTGGTCCCCAAATATTTCATCCCAAAGGCGAATCCGCCTTTATGCCGCTGCCGCCGCACGGGTAAGCTCATACAGGATGGCTCGCCAGGAAAGCGCTAAAGCGCAGGACGACGGATTCGAACTGGTCGCCGACAATCGCAAAGCCCGCCACGATTTCTTTATCGAGGAGTCGCTGGAGTGCGGCCTCGCGCTGACCGGCACCGAGGTCAAATCGCTGCGCGCGCACAAGGTTAATCTGCGTGACAGCTACGCGCGGATCAAAAACGGCGAGGCATTCCTGTACGGCGTGCATATCGGCGCCTACGCGCCGGCCGGACAGTTCAGCCACAAGGAAATCCGCCCGCGCAAGCTGCTGATGCATCGGCGCGAGATCGACCGCTGGTGGGGACATGCCCGCGAACAGGGCTACACGATGGTGCCGCTGAAGATTTACTTCCGCCGCGGGCGCGCCAAGGTCGAACTCGGCCTGGCCAAAGGCAAGAAGCTCTACGATAAACGCGAGGCGATCAAGCGCAAGACCGCGCGGCGCGAAGTCGAACGCGAACTGCGCCATCGCAACCGCTAGCGCGATTTTCGCGCGCGCGTATCAGCCGCGCGGAGCTGGCGCGGCGGCCGCGCTCGCGGTTGGCGCTTCGCCGCCCGCCCCGCCCAGCATCGCGCGCAGCCGCTCGATACGCCGCCGAAGCGGCGGATGGGTCGAAAACAGGTTGGCGAAAAATCCCTCGTCGTCGTCGCGCGCGCCCTGCAATGGATTGACGATGAACAGATGCGCGGTGCCGCGCGAGGCGTTGCGCAGCGGCGATTCGGTCTCGGCGATGCGCTCCAGCGCGCGCAGCAGCGCCCGCGGATTGCGCGTGAACTCGACCGAAGCGGCGTCGGCCAGGTATTCGCGCTCGCGCGATACCGCCATCGCGAGCAGTTGCGCGAAAAAAGGCGCCAGCACCGCAAGCACGAGCACCAGGATTCCGATAAGCGCGCCCGCGTTGCCGCTGCTGTTATCGTCGTCGCGCCGCTCGCTGCTCCTGCCGCCACCGCCGCCGACCCCGCCCGTATACCACATCGAACGGTAAACGAAATCGGCCAGCATCGCGATCCCCGCCACCAACACCGCGATCATCATCATGGTGCGGATGTCGTAGTCGCGCACGTGCGCCATCTCGTGTCCCAGCACGCCCTGCACTTCCTCGCGATCCATCGTGTCGATCAGCCCCTGGGTGACGCAGACCACCGAATGATCCGGATTGCGGCCGGTCGCAAATGCATTAGGGGATGGATCGTTCATCAGGTACGCCTTGGGCATCGGCATCCGCGCCGCCAGCGCCATCTCGCGCACCACGTCAAGCACCATCTGATGCTGCGGCGTATCGGGGGCAAGCTCGCGCGCCTGCACCGAGGCCAGTACCAGCGACGCCCCGCCATAGTACGAGAGCAGCGACTGGAAAATTCCAAAGCCGAGCGCGATGAGCGTCAGCAGCGGGAAGCCGGTGAGCGATCCGTCGACGATCGCGAGGTCGTGGAAGCGGAAATCCAGGCCGAAGCCGAGCGCGGTGAAGAGCGCGATGAACACCACGACCAGGATCGCGGTCTCGCGCCGGTTGCGGCGCTCGAGTTCCCAGAAATCGGTGCGCGCGGCCGCCATCCCCGCTCAATCTCCGCGCCGAAGCGTCAGGTTCGCGTCGGCGGGGGCGGCTGCGGCGCGGCGCCGGCGCCCATCGCGAGATCGACCTTCGGCACCGCCTGGTCTTCGGGCGCACCCTGGAAGTAGTCGGCCTGCTTGAAGCCGAAATTGTTGGCAATCAAATTGGTGGGGAAACTTTCGATCCGCGTGTTGAGCTGCATCACGGCGTCGTTGTAGGCCTGGCGCGAAAAAGCGATCTGATTCTCGGTGGTGGTCAACTCTTCCTGGAGCTTGAGCACGTTCTGGTCGGATTTGAGCTGCGGATAATTCTCCATCACCGCGAGCAGCCGGCCCAATCCTCCCGTGATCTGATTCTCGGCCGCCATGCGCGAGGCCTGGTCGGGCGCGCTGATCGCCTTGGCACGCGCCTCGACCACCTGGGTGAGAGTGTCGCGCTCGAACTGCATGTAGCCCTTGACCGCTTCGACCAGGTTGGGGATGAGGTCGTGGCGGCGGCGCAGTTGGACATCGATCTGACGCCATGAGTTCTGCACCTGGTTGCGCAGGCTGACGAGACCGTTGTAGGCGAGCACGGCCCATCCGACGATCACGATCGCGATTATCAGGACGACAAGCGATGCGCTCATATTGGGATTTCCGACCTTTCGCCGGTAATGGTTCGCCGGCCGCCTTGCGGCCATTATAGAATAAAAAAGGCGCGCCGCGAAATTTCGTTCGCGGCGCGCCAACCAAGAACTTTACTACTACTAGTTCTCGACGTTGACCTTGATCCGGGTCGGCTTGGCTTCGGGCTTCTTCGCCACCGTCACCTCGAGCACGCCATCGCGATAGGTCGCTTTGATCCCATCGGCGCTGGCATCATCAGGCATCGTGAACGTGCGGCGCATCGTGCCGTAAGTGCGCTCCGACAGATGAACCTCAACGTCCTTCGCCCGCTCAGGCTGTTTGCGTTCCGCTTCGACCATCAGCCGTCCGTCCTCGACCTGAACGTTGACCGAATCGGCCTTGATACCCGGCATATCGAAGTAAAAATGATAACCTTCGCCATGCTCGATGACATCGGTCCGCGGCGTCACGTGGTCGTGAGTTTCCGCAGCGGTCCATCCCGCCTCGTTGAAGACCCGGTTGAGCCTGTTCATCCGATCGTACAACCATCCATTCGCGTATCCGTTTCCCAGTACAACTTCCATCGTTCAAACCCTCCCGACCGCATATTCGCCGGTCGATATTTTGATTTTCGCTGCACGCGCCGGGCTCGTTTTCCCTCCGCGCCTCGCTGAGCAGAACTTAAGTACGATCTGCCCTCCGTCAAGCGGCGCGCCAGCGGCCGCAACTGCAACGAAACCGCGCTCCCGCAGCCGTTTGGCACGCTTACAGCCTCTGGGACGTGGCCGGCAAACCCCCTCGCAACGACGAAATTTCTTCGCTTATTCCTTTTCGGTATCCGTGGGTGCTTTGGCGCGTTCCATTTCGGCCGTGAACAGGCGCGCCATCTTTGGATGGCCCTCGTGCTCGGCGAGATCGCGCCCCTCTTTGAGGACCTCCAGCGCGCGCGCTACGTTGCCCTTGGCAAGATAGACGCCGGCCTTGCGAAAGATGCGGGCGTAACGCTCGCCCTTGGCGGCGGAATCCATGACTAGTTGGATGGCTGAATCAATCGCCGAAGAAACGTTCGACTCGATCCTAGGCGGCGCGTTGCGCCTTTACCAGCCGCGCCGCGGTTACCGTTTCTCGGTCGAGGCGGTGCTGCTCGCGCGCTTTGCCGCCGCGCGGCCGGCAGCACGAGTGCTGGAGTTGGGCGCGGGATGCGGCGTAGTCGCGTTGATCTACGCCGCGCTCGCGAGGCCGCGAGAAGTAGTCGCGATAGAAATTCAGCCGGCGCTCGCCGCACTGATCGCGCGCAACGCGGCGTTCAACGATCTCGGCATGGTGCGCGCCGTATGCGCCGATTTGCGAAGCCGCCGGGCGTTCGACGCGACGGAGGGCGGCTTCGACCTGGTGCTCGCCAACCCGCCCTTTCGCGCCCGACTAAGCGGGCGCGAAAGTCCGCTCGCGGGCCGCCGTCTCGCCCGCGGCGAGACGGCGGCCCGGCTCGAGGACTTCGCGGCCGCCGCGGCGCGCCATGCGCGCCACGGCGGCCGCGCGGCCTTCATCTTCGCGGCGGCACGCAGCGCCGAGCTTATCTCGGCGCTGCGCGCCCGCCGCCTGGAGCCCAAGCGCATCCGCTTCGTTCATCCCTACGCCGCCGCCAGCGCCTCGACCGTGCTGGTCGAGGCGCGCAAGGGCGGCGGGGTCGAAGTCGAGGTCGAGCCGCCGCTCATTTTGTTTGTAAAACCGGGCGTTTATACGGACGAAGCGAACGCGCAGCTATCTAGGCCGTAGGCGGTCGTTCTTTCTGGTGCCAATAGGGGCCCTATTCGGAGGGCCAGGTCTTCGGCCCTCTAGAGAAAATCGGGAACTACCGTTACGCTACTGAGCGATTCGCTTGGTCCGTGAATTATGAAAGTTCCCGACAGCATGAAAGCCGAACTTTCGGCATGGAACAACGGCGCGTGGGTCGACCTCAAATCGTGGGTCGGATGCCAAGGAAGTTTTTCCTTGGCGGTTGGCTACGCATCCGTGTTTTGTCCAGAATTCGTCGAGTTCGAGGGATACATATTAAGGGAGGGATTCTCGGAGGGCTCACTCAGAGCGTTCGAAGAGCGAGGCAATAGTCGCAGGCAGTCGAATGGGTCATGAACCACTTGCATATCGCCGACATCCAATTGGCCGCAATGACGCCTCGACAGACAAAATCCTTCTCCCGGGTAATGTGCTCAAGGACATCTATCAGGCGACCTGCATTGGCGGTTTCCCGATCGCCCATGCGTTCGGAAAGTTCAACATTCCGGAGGATCCGGAAGATCTAACGGCCTACCAAATTTCATTTTGGCAACAGCGACACCAGTCGATGGCGTCGCAGAAAACCGTCGGCGTGCTGCTCTTCGAGGGCTTCGAATTGCTCGACGTCTTCGGCCCGCTGGAAGCGTGGGGGATGCACGCCGAGATCGCCGACGCATGCACTATCGTCACGGCCGCCGAAAAGGCCGGCGCGGTTAAAAGCGCGCAAGGACCGCGTGCGATGGCCGACTACGCGTTCGCGGATTGTCCGCGAATTGACGTCATGCTGGTGCCGGGCGGTATCGGCACGCGGCGCGAGGTCCAAAATGCTCCCCTGTTGGATTGGTTGAGACAGCGCGCGGCGCAAGCGGAGATCGTGAGCTCCGTATGCACCGGCGCGGCGCTGCTCGCGCGCGCCGGATTGCTCGACAGACGGCGCGCGACCTCCAACAAGCTCTCGTTCAAATGGGTGACGGAACAGCGTCCGGCCGTCGAGTGGATAAGGCAGGCGCGATGGGTCGAGGACGGCAAGTTCGCGACTTCATCGGGCGTCTCGGCTGGAATCGACATGACGCTCGCGCTAATCGCGAGGCTCGCAGGCGCCGAGAGCGCCGAGCAAGTCGCAATCCGGATGGAATACGAATGGCATCGCGATCCGTCATGGGACCCGTTCGCGAAAATCCACGGATTGGTCTAGCGAACTGATTAAGTCCGGTTGAAGAATTCCGCTGCCGTCCGAGCGACCATTTCCGGCTGCTCCATCGGTAGGAAGTGGCTCGCGTCGGGAATTGTAACCACGGCGCCGTTCACCAGTTGCGCCGCGATCTTGTCCGCGATTTTAATTCCTGTCGCGTCGCTCTTTTCACCAAGCATCACCAGCAACGGCGAGCGGCTCTTGAGCATCAGCGCCATGCCGGGGAACTCACGCGCGCGCGCATAGAACTCGGCTTCGATTTCGGGCGGGCATTTCAGTTCCACTCCGCCCTGTGGCGCGGGCCGCGTGCCGAAATCGCAGTAGTCGTGCAGCATGTCGTGCCGCCAGGTGTTGAATGGCGGCTTGCGCTCGAGGTTGCGAAACATCGCCTCCGCGCTTTCGAACCATCGCTTGCGCTTGCGCGTGCGCTCGTAGAGCGAGTCCTGCGCCGACTCCGGAACTTCATCATCGAACACCACCGGCTCGACCAGCACGGCGCGAGAGATAAGCGCAGGCTCTGCGCCCGCAAGCGAGCCGATCGCGGTGGCCCCGGCCGAATGACCCAGGCCGCGCGCGCCCTCGAGCTTCATCGCAACGATGAATGCCTTCAGATCGGCGGTCGTGCTCGCCCAACTGTAGTCGCCATCGGCCGGGCGCGAACTGTCGCCGTGGCCGCGCTGATCGTAGCTGTAGACATGACCCGTCGATCGCAACGCCAGCGCGATCGGCCGATAGACCCGTCCCAAAAATCCGGTCGCGTGCAGAATCACGATCGGCGGCCCTTCGCCGCCCCAATCCTGGCAGCTCAGGCGGATCCCATTCGCGTCCAGAAAAAAACTTCTCGCCTCGTCGCGCTCTCTGTTTTCCATGCACGCGCAATATAAGCGGTCCAACGTTGCGATTGAAAGCGCTCCTTGCGTGGAGCGCGCGGCGCCGCGATTTGGAGAGCTGCGCGCTTGGGCGGAGCCGCGTTGCGCGCTCCGATTGTTTGCGATTAGCTCATCGGGATGGATCGTCTGGTCGCACGCGGCAAATTCCTGTTCGAGGGTGAGCGCAAATTCCATGCACGCGGCGTTTCTTACGGACCATTCGCTCCCAACTCGCGCGGCGAACGTTACCCGGAGCCCGAGCGCGCCGCCCAGGATTTCGCGCTGATCCGCGAGCTGGGCGCAAATGTCGTGCGCACCTACGTGCCGCCGCCGCCATGGATGTTCGAGCTGGCCGCGAAGCACGAGCTGCGGCTAATGGTCGGGATGCCGTGGCCGTTTCACATGGCTTTTCTCGACTCGCGCCAGATGTCCGCCAGCATCCGCGCCACCATCCGCGACTCGGTCAACGAGATGCGCCGCTTCGCCGACGTGATTTTCGCTTTCAGCCTCGGCAACGAAATTCGCTCCGATATCGTGCGATGGCACGGCGCGCGCGCGGTTAGCCGCTTCATGGGCGAGCTGTACAATCTTGGCAAAAGTATCGCGCCCGATTCGCTTTTCACCTACTCGAACTATCCGTCGTCCGAATATCTCGATCTCAGCTTCCTCGATTTCATCTGCTTCAACGTCTATCTGCATCGCGAACCCGACTTCCGCCGCTACCTGACGCATCTGATGGCGGCGACGGGCGAACGGCCGCTGGTGCTCAGCGAAACCGGGATGGACACCATCCGCGAGGGCGAGGAGCATCAGGCCGAACTCCTCACGTGGCAGGCGCGCGCTGCCTTCGAGCTCGGGCTCTCGGGCTTCATCGTGTTCGCGTTCACGGACGAATGGCATACCGGCGGCGCCGAGATCACCGAGTGGGCCTTCGGCCTGGTGACGCGCGAACGCATCCGCAAGCGCGCCTTCGACGCGGTCGGCGAGGTATTCAGAAGCCCGATGCCGCCGCCGCTGAAGGAGCATCCCAAGGCGTCGATCGTGGTGCCTGCGTATAACGCGGCATCGACGCTCGGCGCGTGCCTCGACTCGCTCGCGAATCTCAACTATCCGGACTACGAGACTATTGTGGTCGACGACGGCTCGAGCGACACGACCGGCGAGGTCGCGACACGCGCCGGCGTGCGTCTGCTGCGCGTGGCGCATCGCGGACTCGCGGCCGCGCGTAACAGCGGAATCGAGGCTGCCGCGGGAAGCTGCGTCGCCTTCATCGACGCCGACGCGCGCGCCGATCGCGATTGGCTCTACCATCTGGTGGAAACGCTCACCCGCCGCGGCGCGGCGGCCGCCGGCGGTCCCAATTTCGCGCCGCGACCCGCCTCTGCGCTCGCGGCCGCGATCGCCGCCGCGCCTGGACAGCCGCGCGAGGTTCGAGCGGGCGACGACACGCTCGAGCAAGTATGCGGATGCAACATGATCGTCGACAGAGCCGCGGCGCAGGCGGCCGGCGGATTCGATCCGATGTTCACCGCGGCTGGCGACGACGTCGATTTCTCGTGGCGGCTTAACGAGCACAAACTCACGATCGCAAGCGCTCCTGCCGCGGTCGTGATTCATGAACGCCGTCCGACGCTCGCCGCGTATGTCGCACAGCAACGCGGTTACGGCCACGGCGAAGGGTTGCTGTTTCGCAAGTATCCGCTGAAGGCCAGCAGTGCCGGCGCGATGTACGGCGGCGCCTCCTGGTTCGGCGGTCTGTTTGGCGGCGCGCGCATTTATTACGGCGCGTTTGGGCGCGGGCTTTTCCAGAGCGTTTATCCGAACGCCGAGACTTCGCCGCTTTTGCAATTGCCGCTCACGCTGCCGTGGGTCGCGATCGCGATCGTCATGATAGTGGCCGGCCTGGCGAGCGCGCCGATGGCGTGGCTGGGAGGAGCCGCGCTCGCGCTGACGCTCGCGAGCGCGATCCGTATCGCCGCGCTCCGCGCGCCGGCAGGCGGCGCGCGGATGACGCTGGCGGCGCGCGCGATGCTCGCGTTGGCCGCGCTGGCGGGAGCGCTCGCCCGCGGCGCGGCGCGCGAGCGCGTCAAATGGAGTTCCGCGCCGCCGCCCGGCCCCGCCGACGACGAGGCGGCGACGGTGCGCGCGCGCGGCCGCGTGCTGGTTACGCTGGCGGAACCGATCGGCCCCGGCGGCATCGAGCCGTTGCTGGATGCGATGCGTGCGGCGCTGGTCCGCCACGGCCTCGCCGCCGCCGCCGGCGACAGATACGAAACCTACGACCTCGTGATCGTGATTCCACCCGCGATGCGCGTGCATCTCAACGGCCTGGAGCTGGAAGACGGCCGCGTCGCGCTCTCATGGCGCGCCGTGCCCGCGGGACGGCGAATTGCGGCGGTCGCGGCGGCGATCGTCGTGGTGATGCTCGCGACCGGCTTCTCCGGCATCGGCGCGATCGCCGCGGCCGCGATCGCTGGAGTATGCGCGGCCGCGCTCGCCGTGCTGCACTTAAGCCGCTTGCCGGCAGCGCTCAAGGCCGCCGCCGCCGACGCCGCGGCCGCACTCGGCGCGCGCGCCCACGTGGAGGAAGAAGCCGCCTGATGGGCACGCTCGGGCTCATCGGCGTGGTGCTGCGCCGCACGCGCCCGCATCTGGGGCGGCTCGCGCTGGCGGTGGTATGCGTGATGCTGGCCGCGGCGCTGGAAGTGCTCAAGCCGTGGCCGCTTAAGGTCGTGATCGACAACGTATTGCGTGGCGCACCGCTCGGCCCGGCGTGGCCGGCGCGCGCCGCTCGGCTTTCGCCCGCGCACCTGCTGATCGCCGCCTGCGTCGGGCTGGTCATGCTCTACGTGGTGCTCGGCCTGATCAACGTCTTCAACAACTACATTTCGATTTCGATCGGCCAGCGGATGGTCAACGATTTACGCGCAGAAATGTTCGACCATCTGCAGCGCCTCTCGCTCTCATTTCATCGCGGCCGCCCGATCGGCGATCTGATGGTGCGGATCACCTACGATACTTTTTCGGTCCAGACGATCGCGATGAACGGGCTGTTCCCGCTGCTCTCCTCGATCGTGATGCTGGCGGAGATGTTCATCGTGATGATGCGGATCGACCCGGAACTGACGATCGTGGCGCTCGCGGTGGTGCCGTTTCTGGCCGCGCTGATCGCCACTGCCAGCAAGCCGATCGACCGCATCGCCGGCGCCGCCCGCGTCAAGGAGAGCCGCCTCTACACCGTGGCCCATCGCTCGCTCGCCGCGATCCACGTGGTCCAGGCCTTCACCCGCGAGGCGGAGTCCTACCGTGAGTTCGTCGAATCGAGCAGCGAGAGCCTCGGCGAGACGCTGCGGCTGTACACTTTGCAGACCGGCTACGCCGGTGCGGTGAACATACTGATTGCGATCGGCACCGCGGTGGTCATCTATCTCGGCGCGCTGCACGCGTTGAGCGGCCGGCTTACGATCGGCGACCTGATCGTGTTCGCCACCTACCTTGCCTCGCTCTACGCGCCGATCAACCAGATGTTCCAGACCTACGGCATGGTGCAGGGCGCGATGGCGGGATTGCGGCGATGCCTTGAATTGCTCGCGATCGAACCGGAGGTGAAGGACCGGCCGGGAGCGCGAGCGCTCGGACGCGCGCGCGGCGAAGTAGAGTTCGCTGGCGTCGTCTTCGGCTACGCGCCCGGCCATCCGGTGCTCAAGGGCGTGAGCTTTCGCGCCGGGCGCGGCGAGACGGTCGCGATCGTCGGGCCGAGCGGGGCGGGCAAGACCACGATGGCAAGCCTGCTGGTGCGCTTTTATGAACCGCAGCAGGGCGCGATCAGCATCGACGGCCACAACGCGTTGGAGTTCACACTGGAGTCGCTGCGGCACAACGTCGCGATGGTGCTCCAGCCTCCGCTGGTACTGTACGACACGATGCGCGCGAATATCGCGCTGGGCCGCCCCACAGCCACCCAGCGCGAGATCGAACGCGCCGCCTCGGCCGCTCGCCTCGACTCGGTGATCGCGCGCCTGCCGGCCGGGCTCGACGAAGTCGTCGGCCAGGGCGGCCACAGCCTTTCCGAGGGCGAGGCGCAACGCGTGACGATCGCGCGGGCGCTCCTGCGCGACGCGCCGGTGCTGGTGATGGACGAGCCGACCAGTGCGCTGGATGCGGAAACCGAGTCGCTCGTGCTGGCCGCGGTGCGCGAAGCGATGCGCGGGCGCACCACGCTGGTGATCGCGCATCGGCTCTCCACGATTCAGAACGCCGATCGCATCCTGGTGCTGCGCGACGGTGAAATCGTCGAGCAGGGCACCTTCGCCGAATTGCTTTCGCGCGGCGGGTTCTTCAGCTACCTCTACAATCTACAGTCGTGGGCGCGCGAAGCGGCGGACTAGGACGGCGCGGTAAGGCGCACGGTAACGATCTAACTAATCGCGATGAAACCAATCACTATCGGACTCACGGGCGGAATTGGCTCGGGTAAAAGCACGGCGGCAAAAATTTTGGCCGAGCTCGGCGCGCCCGCAATCGACGCCGACAAGGTCGGCCACGAGATCTATCAGCCGGGCGCTCCCGCCTATCGGGAACTGATCGAGGCCTTCGGTGAGGGCATCCTCGCACCCGACCGCACGATCGACCGCCGCAAGCTCGGGCCGATCGTATTCGCCGATCCCGCGGCGCTGAAAAGGCTCAACGCGATCGTGCATCCGAAGATGTTCGCGCGCATGGGCGAGATGGTCGCAGCGATGCGCCGCGGCGGCGAGACACGGCCGATCGTTATCGAGGCGGCGATCCTGATCGAGGCCAACTGGCAGCCGCTGTTCGACGAAATCTGGCTCGTGACCGCCGCGCGTGAGCGCGTGATCGAACGAGTCGAGCGCGATCGCGGTCTCAAGCCCGAGCAGACCGAGGCCCGCATTCGAGCGCAGCTCTCCGACGAGGAGCGGCGCAAGTACGCAACCTCGGTGATTCGCAACGACGGCACGCTCGAAGAACTGCGCGCCGCGGTGACAGGCCTGTGGCAGGACGCGCTTGTCCGCGCCGCCTGAGGGGGAGCTATGAAGATACTAGTCATGGGCGCGGGCGCGGTCGGACTGTTCTACGGCTCGCGCCTGCAGCGGGCCGGCGAGGACGTGTACTACTGCGCGCGCGGCGAAAATCTGCGCGTGCTGCGCGAGCATGGACTCGAGGTGAAGAGCTTCCAGGGCGATTTCAACTTGCAGGTCAAGGCGACCGACAACCCGCGCGAGTTCGCGCCCTACGAGCTAATCCTGTTCTGCGTCAAGTCCTACGATACGATCGCCACGGCGCGCCTGCTCGACGGATGCCTCGGCGAGGGCGGCGCCGTGATGACGATCCAAAACGGAGTCGAGAACGAAGCGGCTCTATGCACGGTGCTTCCGCTGGAATCGGTGATGGGCGGGAACGCGCGCGTCGGCGCAGAGCTGACCGCGCCCGGCAAGCTGCTCCATACCGCGTCGGGCATAATCGAATTCGGCGAACTCGACGGTCACGACACGCCGCGTGCGCAGCAGATGGCCGAGGCTTTCAAGCGCGCCGGAGTCTTCGGCCAGTTCACCCGCGATCTCAAAAGCGTGCGCTGGAAAAAATTGATGGGCAACAACGGCACCAACACGGTGAGCGCGCTCGCCCGCTGCACGCTCGGCGAGATGTTCGCCGACCCCGAGAGCGACGCGCTGGCGCATCGATTGATCAACGAGACCGCGATGGTGGGGCGCGCCGAGGGCGCGAACATTTCCGACGAGGACGTCGAGGCGCTCTATAACGTCGCCCGCAATTTCTCCAACGCGAGCGCGATCAAGACTTCGACTCTGCAGGACCTCGAGCGCGGCAAGCGCCTGGAGTACGACGCGATAAGCGGCGCCGTGGTGCGCGCCGCGCGACGCCACGGGCTTAGCGTGCCGGCCACCGAGACCGTGCACGCGCTGCTGAAGCTGCTCGACGCGCATCGCGGCTGAACGCGCGCGAGAGTGTCCGACGAACTGCCGCGCAGCAGATCCCAGCGCCCGATTTCCGTGGCGCCGAGCACTACGAAATTAGATCCGCGAAGGCCGTGAACTCATCCCGTTAGCGCAGGAGGAGCGCCGTGTTTAAGGTATTTGGCTTTCTCACTAAGAGAGAAGGCATCGAGATGCAAGATTTTATCGATTACTACGAAAACAAACACGTCCCGTTGATCTGCAGTCTGGCGCCCACACCCATCGTTTACAAACGCAGATACCTTGTGCGGGGCGAGGAATTGACTAAGGAAGGCGGCGCGGTCGACTTCGACGTCATGACAGAACTGGGATTTCCCGACCGGGCCGCGTTTCTCGACTGGATGGCCCGCCTCTCCGAACCAGGCATCGGCGAGCAGGTTGCCGCGGACGAGGCGAAGTTTCTCGCTCGGTCGCGGACCAAGGCCTATGTCGTCGACGAACACGTGACGTCCGGCTGACTTATGCGGCAAGTGGCCGCCTTTATGTCCGCGGTCCGCACCGGATATGCGGCGCCGCCGCTTCCTCCTAGCGTTTCTCGTACTGCTTGGGGCCGAACAGCGTCTGCCACGACTCCTTGTCGGGCGGACCGTGATGCAGGTGCTCGGCCATCACCGCGCATCCTTTCTGCACCGCGGGGCGCTTTTCGAGCTCGTCGTACCATCGCTTGAGATGCGGGAAATTCTCGAGTTCCTGCCCTTGCCATTTATGCGGCCGCAGCCACGGATAAGTCGCGATATCGGCGATCGAGTAATCGCCGGCGAGGTACGGCACTTCGGCCAGGCGCTTGTCGATCACGTTGTAGATGCGCTTGGCTTCGTTGGTGTAGCGATCGATCGCATACTGGATCTGGTCAGGCGCGTAGCGGCGGAAGTGATGCGCCTGGCCGAGCATCGGACCGACGCTCGCCATCTGGAACATCAGCCACTCGAGCACGTTGTAGCGCCCGCGTGGCTCCTTGGGCATCAGCTTCCCGCTCTTCTCGGCGAGATAGATCAGGATCGCGCCCGATTCGAAGAGCGTGATCGGCTTGCCGCCGGGCCCGTCGGAATCGACCATCGCGGGAATCTTGTTGTTCGGGCTCACCTTGAGGAATTCGGGCTTGAACTGATCGCCCTTGCCGATATTGATCGGGATCACGTTGTAGGCCATCCCAAGCTCCTCCAGCGCGATCGTGACCTTGTAGCCGTTGGGGGTCATCCAGAAATAAACGTCGATCATAGCGTCTCCTTCATACTTGGGGGGCGCGGCATGACGCGCGCGCCGTTTGACTTTGCGCCATCGCGGACGCGCCGTGCAAGCGCGAGCGGTCAGGCCGGCGCCACCTCGGCGCCCGACTTGCGCACGCCCATCAGGTAGGCCTCGATAAACGGATCGATCGCGCCGTCGAGCACGGCGTCGGTGTTGCCGATCTCGACGCCGGTACGATGGTCCTTCACCATGCGATACGGCTGCAGGACGTAGGAACGGATCTGACTGCCCCAGGTGATGTCCTTTTTTTCCTTGCTGAACTGCTCGAACTGCTCGCGCTTCTTGCGCTCCTCGAGTTCGAATAGCCGCGCGCGCAGAATCTTCATCGCCATCGCCCGGTTCTTGTGCTGCGAGCGCTCGTTCTGGCAGCTCACTACGATTCCGCTCGGAAAATGCGTCATCCGCACGGCCGAATCGGTCTTGTTGACGTGCTGGCCGCCGGCGCCGCTCGCGCGGAAGGTATCGACGCGCAGATCGGCGGGATTGATTATCACCTCGACCTTGTCGTCGATCGCCGGAAAGACGAAGACCGAAGCGAACGAGGTATGCCGGCGCGCGTTGGCGTCAAACGGCGAGATGCGCACCAGCCGATGGATCCCGGCCTCGGCCTTGAGATAGCCGTAAGCGTAGTCGCCCTCGACAGTGAAGGTCGCGCTCTTGATTCCGCCGCCGTCGCCCGGCTGCAAATCGGCAAGATCGGTCTTGTAGCCGCGCCGCTCGGCCCATCGCAGGTACAGCCTGAGCAGCATCTCGGCCCAATCCTGCGCCTCCAGTCCGCCGGCGCCCGGATGGATCGAGACGATCGCGCCGAGCCGGTCGTACTCGCCGCCGAGCATCACCTGCAATTCCTGGCGTTCGATTTCGCCGCGCGCCTTGTTAAGCGCCGTCTCGGTCTCGCGCGCCGCCTCCGAGTTGTCGCTGCCTTCCTCTTCGGCCATCGAGAGGAACAGGCGGGCCTCGTCGATCGCCGCGCGCAGCCGCTCGAAACCGGCGAGTTGTTCGTTGATGCGGTCGTTTTCCTTGAGCGTAGCCTGGGCGGTATCCGGCCGATCCCAGAAGCCGGGCTTGCCGGTTTCTTTCAGCAGTTCTTCGTGGCGGACTTTGAGACGAGCGACGTCAAAGACGCCTCCCGAGCTTATCGGTGCGGGTTTCGAAGTCGGCTACCTGATCGCGCATTTCGCTGAGTTCCATGAATTCGTTGCACTCCGTGCTGTTGTCCGCTCAAATCGTCAGCCCCCCATCATGACATACGGGCCGCCTTCGCTTAATGGGCCTCGTCGAAGTGGCATCGAACGGCGTCGCGGATCATTTTACGCAGCTCCGCCCATGTGTCGGCCTGCGTGAACAGGGAATAGCCAAGCGCCTTGGCTTCGTAACCGCCTTCGGGCGATTCCTGCACCGCGAAGATTATTTCGCTCGCCGCGGGAGACTTGCGCCTGATGCCCATACATCGCCTCTAGCCAGAATCTGATGGAGCTACAATATAGCACGCCATGTCGCTGAAATTCCGTCCGGACGTCAACTGCTTCCGTTGCGATTGAGCGTTCCGGCGACTGCCGACGAGGTCGTTCGCGTTTCGCGGCCGCGCAGGATCGCGAGCAGCACCCCAACGAGCATCAGCACGAAGCAAATCTCTGAGAACAGATCGCCGACCATCGTGTAGACGGTGCGCCGCGGGCGCCAGCTCACGTCCTCGATCTCGGTGCCGCGCTTGAACAACGGCGTGCGCGCGGTGATTCGGCCGTCGGCTTCGATCACGGCGCTTATCCCGGTGTTGGCCGCCCGTACGATCGGGACCTTGGTCTCCACCGCGCGCATCGCCGTCATCGCGAGCAACTGGTAGGGCGCCGAACTCTTGCCGTACCACGCGTCGTTGGTGATGTTGACCAACACGTCGGCGCCGCGCTTTACCGCGCGCCGGGTGAGATCGGGAAAGATGCTCTCGTAGCAAATCAGCACGCCGACCTGCGCGCCCTTGACCGGGAATAGCGTCTGCTCGGTCCCCGCAATCATGTCGCCGAAGCCGTGCACGATGCGGTTGACGAGGAGACCCAGCAGCGGACGCATCGGCACGTACTCGCCGAACGGGACGAGCTGGATCTTGTCGTAGTAGTCGACCACCTTGCCCGCGCTCGAAACCAGGTAGGCGCGGTTGTAGGCGCCGATCTCGCCGTCGGCGGCAACGCCAAGCGCCGGCGCGCCGAACAGAATCGGCACGCCAGTGTCGACGGCAAGTTTGAGCAGGTGGTCGCGGTAGACCGCGTCGCCCGCGAAACGCGGCGGATAGAGCGCGGTAGGCTGGAAGAGAAACGCCGCCGCCGCCTCCGGCCATATCACCAGGTCAACGTGATGGCGCGCGGCCTGCTGGGTCTGGTCGACGTAAACGTTGAAGCTGGTGTCGAGAAACGCCGGGTCCCACTTGATGCTCTGCGGGATGTTGCCCTGTACCATCGCGACCCGCATCTTCCCAACGGGCGGCTGCGCTTCCAGCGTGCTCATCCGGACGCTCCCGAAAACCAGCACCGCCAGCATCAGGGCCGTCAGCGTCCCGAGGCTCCAGGTTTGGACGCGGCGCGAATGACGCCCGAACAGCACGACGAAGACCACCGCGTTGAAAAACACGATCAGCGCCGAGACGCCGTAGACGCCGGTTATCTCGGCGAACTGGATCAGTTCGAGGTTGCGGTAGGCCGTATAGCCGAGCAGGTTCCACGGAAACCCGATCGGAAAAAAACTGCGCAGCCATTCCACCGCCGGCCACGCGATCGGCAACGTGACGAAGATCGGCAGTCCCAGGCGCACGGTCGCGAACTCGGCAGCCCAAATAGCAAGTCCCGCAAAGAGCGCCATGATCGCCGCCAACAAGACCAGCGGCCCGGCCGCCAGGATGGGATTGACGCCGGCGAAGTGATGCAGCGTGAACTCGATCCAGTAAAGCGACACCACGTAACAGACCAGGCCCTGGAACCACGCGTAGCCGAACACGCGGCCCATGCTCTCGCCCTCGATCGCGTGGAGCAGCGGAACGAAGGCGACCCACGCGAGCAGGTTGATGTCGAACTTGGGAAACGCGACACCAAGCGCGACGCCGCTGACGACACATAGCGCGAGACGGGTGGTGAAGTTGAGCGGGCCGTTCAAGACGTCCCAAACAGCTCTTGAAGCGGTATCACTCCGGCGCATGGCGGCTCGCCCTGGAAGCGATCGTAGATTTCGTCGGCGTCGCGCCAGTTCTCGACCAACGCAACCGCGCGCCCGGCCGGCAGGGCGAGGTCGCCCGCAAGCCGCCACTCGCGTTCATAGCTCCAATCGATCGGTGCATCCCGCTCCAATTCAAGGGCGACCACGCGCCATCGCTCGCCCGGCGCGAGCAAAGTTTCAGCCTCGCGCGCCGGCAAATAGATGACCGGTCGCGCTCCCGCCCGGAAAGCATAGCGTTTCTCGATTGCGATCCCGAAGGGCTCATACCGGCGCCGGTTGCGCCGGTCAAGCAATACGCGCAAATCGCGGATCGGCACGTCGAACAGGCATACGACAGCGCGCCTCTCGCGCACCATCCGGGTCGAGCCACGAATGACGCCGTCGCGCAGGATCGCGACCAGGTTGTCGAGTGCGGACGACGTTTTTCCGGCGCGAGTGAAATGCGTAAGCATCGCGACCGACGGCATTTTCAGTTGCTGCGCGGTCATCGGCGTGACTCCTCGCGCACCCGTTTGCGCGCCTGGCGGCGGCTCCGGCCGCCGCCAGGCGCGCCTCGTAGCGCCGCGGCCAGTTCGCGCTCGCGCGCGAACATCCGCCGCGCCTCGGCCGGCGAGCGTTCGTGGTCGTAGCCCAGCAGATGCAGCAATCCATGCACCAGCAGCGTGCGCAGCCGCGCCGCCGGCGCAACGCCGATGCGTCGCGCCTGGCGGCGCGCCGTGTCCAGCGAGATTACGACGTCGCCGAGCGCCGTCCCCGCAGCCGGCACGAGCGGGTACGCTCGTGCCGGCTGCGGCGAGCAGGCGGACCGACGGCGGAGGCGGCGGCGGCGCGGGCGGAGCCCCGCGCCGCCGCCGCCTCCGCACGGCTGCGAGACCCGGATCGGCGCCGCGCGGCAAAGCCGCTCGGCGCCGATCCGGGTCCTCGAGCTGCGAGAACGACAGCACGTCGGTTGGCCGATCCTTGCCACGAAACTCCCGGTTAAGCGCGTGGACGAAAACGTCGTCGGCGATCACTATCGACAACTCGCACGCCGCAACGCCGACGAGCGCCATCAGCCGGCGCGCGTCCGCGCGCAAGCGCGCCGCGTACGGCCGCCCGCGGCCGGTCTCGCATCGGAGCGCGACCGCCATCGCGTTATTCCTTCGCGGGTTTGTTTCCGTTGTCGGGCAAGGCCTCGAGCCGGCCCTCGGAGGCCGCCTCGTAGGCGGTGATCACCGCCTGCACCAGGCGATGGCGGACGACGTCGCGCTCGTCGAAGTAGACGAACGAGATTCCCGGCGTGCGGGCGAGCACGGTGCGCGCCTCCTTCAGCCCCGAGAGTTTGCCGCTCGGCAGATCGATCTGCGTGATGTCGCCCGTGATCACCGCCTTGGAGCTGTAGCCGAGACGGGTGAGGAACATCTTCATCTGTTCGGAAGTCGTGTTCTGCGCCTCGTCGAGGATGATGAACGAGTCGTTCAGCGTGCGCCCGCGCATGAAGGCGAGCGGCGCGACCTCGATCGTGCCGCGCTCGAGCATCCGGCGCGCGCGATCGAAATCGACCATGTCGTGCAAAGCGTCGTAGAGCGGCCGCAGGTACGGATTGACCTTCTCGGCCAGGTCGCCGGGCAAAAAACCGAGCCGCTCGCCGGCCTCGACCGCGGGCCGGCACAGCACCATGCGCGTGACCTGGTTTTTCATCAGCGCCGCCAGCGCCATCGCCATCGCCAGGTAGGTCTTGCCGGTGCCGGCGGGTCCGATACCGAAGACGATGTCGTGGGAGCGAATCGCGTCGATATAACGCTTCTGGTTGACGCTCTTGGGCGCGATCACGCGCTTGTGCGCGGAGATGTAGATGGTGTCGAGGAAGATGTCCTTGAGGTCGACGTTGCCGTCGGCGCGCAGGATGCGCACCGAGTATTCGACGTCGCTGGGGTAGATCGGATGTCCTTGCTTGACGATCTCGTAGAGTTCGCTCAGCACCTTGCCGGCCAGCGCCT
The DNA here is from genome assembly GCA_963771325.1 of uncultured delta proteobacterium. Lineage (GTDB taxonomy): Bacteria > Desulfobacterota > Binatia > Binatales > Binataceae > JAKAVN01. The sequence goes on from CAVYTJ010000018.1 coordinate 119,302, forward strand.
GGTCGGGATGGGCTCCCGAGATACGCAGCGTGCTGCCGTTGACGCCGATCCGCACGCCGAGCGCCTGCTCGATCACATGGACGTGGGCGTCGTGCTGGCCGAGAAGATCGGTAAAGAACCGATGGTCGTCGAAGTGGAGTTCGAGAGAATCTTCGGTGGCTGGCTGAGAAATGGTTTTGCTAAGCCTCGTGCCGTCTATTCGCGGGCTGGAGATCCCGAAAGCTGGGTCGGTTCGTCCGCCGCGTTGCGAGGATCGTAGCTCTTTTCGCGTTCACTTTTAAAGCCCGGCTTTGTGACGCACAAATTAAGCGTGCGGCTTGAGGGAAATTGCCAACAGGTCATGCAACAAGTTACGCGACCAGCGCGACTATCCGTTCCAGCGCCTCGTCGAGACGCGAGGCGTCGCGCCCTCCGGCCTGCGCGAAGTCCGGCCGCCCGCCGCCCGTGCCGCCGACGATCGGAGCGATCTGCTTTACGATATCCCCGGCCTTGATTCGGCCGGTCAGGTCGGGCGTGACCGCGACCAGGATTGCCACCTTACCGTCGACGACCGAGCCGATCGCCACAACAGCGGAACCGTATTTCTGGCGCATCCGGTCGGCCATCTCGCGCAGTGCGCGCGGGTCGACACCTTCGACGCGCCGCGTGACGACTTTCACGCCGCCAGCCTCGCGAACCTTATCGGCATCGGCGCTGCCCGCCGCGCCGTCGCCCGCGACCAGTTTCTGCTCCAGCGCGCGGAGCTTTTTCTCAAGCTCCTTTTCGCGCGCGAGGAGGCGCTCGAGCCGCTCGACCGCCGCGTCGTCGCGGGCCCCCAGATGGCCGCCGATTGTTTCCAGGATTCGCTCGCGGCGGCGAATCGCCTCAAGCGCGCCCTGCCCCGTCGCGGCTTCTATTCGGCGCACGCCCGCGGCGACGCCCGATTCGGCCTCGAATTTGAAGACTCCGATATCGCCAGTGCGGCCGACGTGCGTGCCGCCACACAACTCGACCGAAAAATCGCCCATCCGCACCACGCGCACGACATCGCCGTACTTGTCGCCGAAGAACGCCAGCGCGCCGGCCTTGATCGCGTCGTCGTATTTCATTTCTTCGGTTGTGACTTCCGCGTTTTCGCGGATACGCGCGTTGATCTCCTCTTCGATCGTCGCCAGATCGCCTTCGCCGACCGGACCTGCGTGCGCGAAATCGAAGCGCAGGCGGTCGGGCGCGACCAGCGAGCCCGCCTGATGGACTCCCGTGCCGAGCACGTCGCGGAGCGCGTAGTGCAGGATGTGCGTCGCGGAGTGATTGAGCATCGCGGCGTCCCGCCGCGTCCGATCGACGCTTAGCTTGACGCGCCGGCCGCGCTCGAAATCGCCCGGCTCGCCGCGCAGGAGCCGCCCGACATGGAGAATCGAGCCGTCGGCCTTGCGGGTGTCGACGATCTCGAGGATTGCGCCGGAAGCGGATTCGATCACGCCGCGGTCGCCGATTTGGCCGCCGCCTTCGGGATAAAAGGGCGTTTCGGCGGTCACGACGAGGACGCGGTTGTCGCCGTCACGATGGGCTGCGAGGACTTCGGACTCGGCGTCGTAGCGATGGTGTCCGACGAAGCGCGACGCCGTACCGGCGCCCAGTTTTATTTCAGGGGCGATCGCGTCGTCCTTGCGCGCGGCGCGTCCACGCTCGCGCTGCTCTTCCATCAGGCGGTCAAACTCCGCGACATCGACATCGATTCCATCGCTGCGCAAAACGTCCTGCGTCAGATCGAGTGGAAAGCCGTAGGTGTCGTAGAGCCTGAAAGCGACTTCGCCGGAAAGCGTATGGCCATTCGATTGCCTGAGCCGTGCGCGCTCGGCCTCTATCAGTTCGAGTCCACGATCCAGCGTTTCGCCGAATCGCGCCTCTTCTTGGGTTACGACGTTCTGAATGCGGGCGGCTTGGGTATTCAGCTCGTCGTAGGCCCTGCTCATGGCCTCGCGAACACCTTCGCAAACCCGTGCCAGAAATGGCCGCTTGATTCCCAGATACCGTCCATGTCGCGCGGCCCTTCGGATCAGGCGTCGAAGAACATACTCTCGGTCAGTGTTTCCGGGATTCAGACCTTCAGCGATCAGGAAGCTGATTGCGCGAGCGTGGTCGGCTATCGCGCGGAATGAAATGTCTTTTTCAGACGAATCACCGTAGTGCGAGGGCGTCGGGGTCGGGGACAACGGAACCTTTATTCGTGCCTCGGATGAGACCTCTTCAATCGATTCGATGATCTTCGCAAAAACGTCGATGTCGTAGTTGCCGAGCGGCGGGTTGGCGTTGGTCTCCAGGCTCTGCAATACCGACGCGACGCGCTCCAGGCCCGTGCCCGTGTCGACGTGTTTCATCGGCAGCGGCGTGAGCTTCCTCGTCGCGTCACGATTGAACTGGATGAACACGAGATTCGCGAGTTCGATAAACCGCGAACAGCCCTCGACGTTGACCGCACATTCCTCGCTCGAATCCGCGTGACCGCTCCGATTGCAGGCCGCCGGTCCGCGGTCGATATGAATCTCCGAGCACGGACCGCACGGCCCGGTCTCGCCCATCTCCCAGAAATTGTCTTTCTCGCCGCAACGCAGGACGCGTTCGCGCGGCAGGTATCCGAGCTCGAGCCACGCCTGCTCGGCCTCGTCGTCGTCCTTGTACACGGTCGCCCAAAGACGGTCGGCGGAGATGCCCCAGACTTCGTTGATAAGCTTCCAGTGGAATTCGATCGCCTCGCGCTTGTAGTAATCGCCGAACGACCAGTTGCCGAGCATCTCGAAGAACGTGTGATGATACGAATCGCGGCCGACCGCTTCGAGGTCGTTGTGCTTGCCGGAAATCCTCAGGCACTTCTGGCAATCGGCTACGCGCACCGCGGTGGGGGTGCGGATACCGAGAAAATAATCCTTGAACGGGACCATCCCGGCGTTGGTGAACAGCAGGGTCGGGTCGCCCTTGGGCACCAGCGGGGCCGAGGGCACGATTTGATGGCCGCGCTCCTTGAAGAAATCGAGGAACGATTGACGGATTTTATCTGTGGTCCAGCGCATGTGGGATTTATTCTAACGCAGACGGCCACATGAACTGTAGGGGCCGCTCGGGAGCGGCCCTGCCCGGTCCGGTCCGGAAAACCAAGGGCCGTTCTCGAACGGTCGCTACATGAACGACGCTAGCCGGGCGGAACCTCTCTAGCGTGGGCGGCTGAGTTCTTCAAGTTCGCGCAGCGCGCGCTGCAGGATCTCGCGCACCCGCTCGATGCGCCGTTCGCTCGCGCGCTCTCCCGCCACGGCGCGGAACGCCGCCTTGACCAGCCGTTCCGCCGGGCCTCTGATCTCGGACGCCTCGGGATCGAACGCGCTGCGCCAGTCCTCCCATCGGCGGGCGCGCCGCCAGATCTCCCGGACGGCCTCATCCCGTTCCTCAAGTTCCCGCCGCCCCTCGTCGGTCAGCCGGTAAATTTTCTTGCCTTCGCGCAATTCGGAAGTGATCAGGCCTTCGTCTTCGAGCTGCTGCAGCGTCGGGTACACTGTGCCCGCACTGGCCCGGTAGACTCCGCCCGAACGCTCCTCGAGCTGCTTCATGAGCTCGTAGCCGTGCACGGGCGCCTCCGTCAGCAAGGACAATAGCGCGAGCCTGACCTCGCCGGGACCAAAAAATCTGCCCGACCGGGCCATCATCCCAAAGCCATGCCAGCGCGGGCGGGCGAAACGCGAGTATCCGCAACTCATCATGGTGAGCCCTCCAAAAATCACGACAGATATATCGTACGATATATCATGAGGTGGTCTTACTGGCAAACATATCCATGCGCGAGCTGCTGCGACGGAATGCTGCGAACAGAGAGGTGATCAAAGAGGCCGGCGGAGAATCCTTCGGCCGTGAGGGCTCGCTAGGCCGCGACCTTGGTCGTTCCCTGGAAAGCCGGACGCTCCGGATCGCAGATGAAACGAATCCGGGGCAGCGCGATGTCGGCCACCGCGTAGCTCATCGAGATCGGATTGCGCACTTTCAAATGGCCGCCGGTATCGCCCCAAGCGGCGTTCTCGAGCGTGCGCAGCAGCGGACGGCCGCGCTCGGCACGCGAGAACGCGAACTCGGGATCGACCTGGACCAGCACGAGTTGGCCGTCGTCGCGGTTGCGCGCGAGATGCATGCTCGCGATGTACTGGATGTCGTTGCCGGAGATCATATCGCGGTCGAGCATGTCCATTTCCAGGATCGTGTGGCCCTCCGCAGCGACGCGCCCGATGACGCGGTCGTGGCGCACGGTAAGCTTGATCTCGCCCGCAATGGTCGGATAGCCCCAGCGTTCGGCGAGTTCGCGACGCGCGTCGGCACTGTCGCAAAAACTCCGAAGCACGAAGTCGCGCGGGCGCACGCCGGCGCGCCCGGCGATTTTGACCTCGCCCAGCGAAAACGCGCCCACCGGGCTTTCGGGGCATACGATCACTGTGAAGGTCGCGTAGGCCGGGATCGCCGGATGCATTGTGCGCGGCAGCAGGTAGTCGCCGAGGTCGTCGTCGATCTCGTGGTTGAAGTTGAGGATCTGCGCCTGCTTGAGCGTCCACGGCTCGGTCTTGTAGCCGAGGATTTCGCGCGCGCCCTGCTCGGCGAAGGCCTTGGCGTCGAGTTTTCCCAGCCGCGGCGGCATCAGCGGCCTCCCGCGGCGGCGACGCTCTGATTCTCGTCGCGAAAATGCGGTATCACGTGTCGCGCGAAAGTGCGCAGGCTTTCGAGCACGTCCTTTTGCGGAATCGTCTCGAGCGCGTTCAGCAGGAAATTGATCCGATCGACGCCGGCTGATTCCCAGTTCTTGCACGCCCGCAGCACGCGCTCCGGATCGCCGATCGCGATACCTTCGGGCACGCCATGATCGTCGCCGGGGCCCGCGGCCTCCTGGCGGAGCGTCGGCAGCAACCCGAGCGAGGGATACGACTTGGTCGGATAAGCCTCACGGCAAGCGAGCAGTTGCGCGGCGAGGAAGTTGAACGTGCCGAGCAGCCGCCGTCCGTTCTTCACCCCCTTCTCGGTCTCCTCGTGGCAATACAGGAAGTTGACCGTGCTGACTTTTTCGTTAACGAACTCGCCGACCGGCTCGCAGCTGCGGATGATGCGGCGATAGTTCTTCACCTTCTCCGCCTGCTCCTTGAACGAGCCGAAGGTCAGCCCCAAGCTGCCCATCCCGCGCTCGGCCGCGTCGATTTCGGTGCCCGGACTGGTGACCGCGACCCACAGCGGCGGATGCGGTTTCTGGTAGGGCTTGGGCAGGATGGTCCGCACCGGCATCGACCACGACCGCCCCTCGTAACCGAAGCGCTCCTGCGTCCACATCTTGGGCAGGCAGTGCACGAACTCGTCCCAGGTTTTCTTGGTCTCGTCGGGGTTGGCGTTGAAGCCGCCGAGCTCGGTCCAGGTGGCCGAGCGCCCGGTGCCGACTTCGAGGCGCCCGCCCGAAATGATGTCCATCGTGGCCGTGCGCTCGGCGATTTTGATCGGATGATTGAACTGCGGCACGCAGACGATGATGCCGTGGCCGACGCGGATGTTCTTGGTCTTCATCGCGCAGGCGGTGAGGAAAATCTCCGGCGCCGAGCAGTGCGAGTATTCCTCCAGAAAATGATGCTCGACCGCCCACACCTGGTCGAAACCGAGTTCGTCGGCCAGCACGACCTGCTCAAGGCAGTTGTCGTAGACCCGCTTTTCGGTTTCGCGGTCCCACGGCCGCGGGACGGAGATTTCGTAGAAGATGCCGAACTTCATCGCTTCACCTCACGCCTGGTTAGCTAAAGCGCCGACGTCTATGCGCAGGGAAAGTCCGACGTGGACCGATGAAGATGGGCCGGGAGAGCCCCGCCGATCTCGCCGCGCGCCGCCATAAAACGCCGCCGCCGCGTGCAAGCCGGACCCCTTACGCTCCTTTTCGAGCATTATCACGATCGGGGTCGCCGTCCAAAGCTATTCCAGCTCGATAAAAACTATCTCGCAAAACCATCTTGCAAAAATATCTAGCAAAACTACGTTGGCGACCACGCGATTGAACGAACGCTGAAAATGAGACAAAGCAAATAGCATGCGAATCATGCTTCGCCGCCGGCCGCGAACCGTATCGATCATTCTTGCCCTGCTTCCGATCCTCGCTGCCGCGGCGGAACTGCCAGCGCTTGCGGCCGAACCGTTTCACTATCCGGCCGTGCTGCGCGGCGGAAAAAAGATTGGCGACCTGGTCCTTGGGCTCAGCGCCCTTCCCGACGTGGTCAAGATGTTCCCGGCTGCGCCGCAGGACTACCCGGGCAATCCGCGCCCGCCGGCTGGCTTTCCTGAGGTCAAGATCGGCAAGGTCCAGCCCGAGCCGGCCACGGTCTACAATCCGCCCGAGACCGGTTACGCGCTGTTCTTCGACGATAACGACAAGCTGGTGATTATCGAGGACGCGCACTCGCCTCTCGCCGGCCTCGGCCCGAAGACCGTGCATCAGCGCTACCCCGCGCTCAAGGGCACCGGCCACGACGAACGGGTGATCGAACTCCAGGGCCAAATCGAGCCGTGCATCGTGATGATGGTCCTGTTCAGCGCGCAGACGCGAAAATTAACCAAGGTCGCGTACGCCTTCACCTGTCCGACCAGCGGTTCGCAAAGCACTCGCCGCGACGACATTCCCTACCTTTTCCCGCTGAAGTTTTACCCCTGGGCGATCGCCGCGCGGGTCCGGCGTCCGGGACTGACGCCGGCGATCCGGTACCCCGGATGGTCGGGCAGCAGGCGGCGATGGCCTTCTCCGAACAGGTTCTCGCGCAGCGTGCTACCGTCGTAGCCGGTGCGCATGCGGCCGCGCCGCTGCAACTCGGGCACCACCAGTTCGACAAAGTCGGTGAAGCTGCCGGGCTGGTAGATCGGCACCAGGTTGATGCCGTCGATTCCGGTTTCGTCGACCCAGCGCTCGAGTTCGTCGGCGACGTGCGCGGGCTCGCCGACGATGAGCGGTATCAGGCTCGCGAGCTTCATTTCCTCCCTTGCCTCGGCCAGCGTTAGCGGCGCGCGCTCCGGATGCGCGGCCGAAAACCATCGCGCGGCCGACTTGATTCCCTCCGACGGAAAACGATCGAGCACGTCGTCCTCGCGGAATTGCGCGAGGTCGACTCCCGTCCATCCGCCGAACAGCGCGAACGCGCCCTCGGGACTGGCGTACGAGCGTAGGCGGCGCTCCTTAAGCCGCGCCTCCTCCTCGGTCTCGGCAACGATGACCGCCAGCGCGAGCACCAGCTTGACGTGGCCGGGGTCGCGCCCCTGCTCGCGGATGGCGGCGCGGATGCGCACCACGCGCGCGCGCGTGACCTCTATCGTCGGATAGACTACGAACAGCGCCTCGCCGTGGCGCGCGCCGAACGCGATACCGCGGCTCGATTGGCCGGCCTGCAGCAGGAGCGGCGTACGCTGCGGCGACGGCTCGCACATGTGGGGCCCCTCGACCTCGAAGTACTTGCCCTTGTGATGGATCGGATGAACGCGGGCCGGGTCGGTATGCATGTCGCGGGCGGAGTCGCGTACCACCGCGTCCTCCTCCCAACTCGCCTCCCAGAGCTTGTAGGCGACCTCCATGTATTCCTCGGCGCGCTCGTAGCGTTGGTCGTGCGGAAGCATCTCGCCCAGGCCGTTGCGGCAGGCACTATCCAGGTACGAGGTCACGATATTCCATCCGACGCGGCCGCCGGTGAAATGGTCGAGCGAGGAAAACAGCTTGGCGGTGTGGAACGGCGGATAGTAGGTGGTGCTGTAGGTCGAGATGAAGCCGAGGTAACGCGTCGCCTGCGCCATCGCGGGAAACAGCATCGTCGGATCGTTGCCGGGAAACTGCACGGCGTGGCGAATCCCGGCCTCCGCGCTGCCCCTGTAGACGTCGTAGGCGCCATGGACGTCGGCGAAGAAAATCGAATCGAAGCATCCGGCTTCCAGCGTGCGGGCGAGGTCGACCCAGAAACGGGTCGAGGTATATAGCTGCGAGGTCCGATCGCGGGGGTTGCGGAACTGCCCGAACGATTGCAGCGCCGCCGCGCACTGGCTGAACGCGTTAAGATGAATGATCTTCTTCATAAACTGTTCACGGCCTCTGGCAGCCCCGTAACGCAGAAGGAATATTCCTTAATCGCGCTGCTTAAGCGAGTCCAACCTGTCATATCGTTGTATCGTGTCGCGCTTCGGAGCTATTGACCATAATAACCGAATTGACAACCGAATCGTCAGCGGGAGTAGCATCCCTTAGATGCGCACTGCGAGCGGCAGCGCGAGAGACTTACGTTGAATGAAACGGAGAAAGTTGAGGCCTACGTCCATCCGCTGTGGCGAGCTTCCGCTTTTGCCAATCTCCGAATCGCCAGACGTATGGCGGCGGTCGTGGGCCTGGCCATTTTCTACTTCATCGCCGGTAAACTCGGACTCCACTTCGCGACGCTCCATCCAAACGCGACCGACATATGGGCGCCGACCGGAATATCTCTGGCGGGAGTTCTCGTTTTCGGTCCCTGGGTTTGGCCGGGCATCTTTGTGGGGGCCTTTCTGGCCAATCTTACGACGGCCGGCTCACTGGCCACTTCGATCGGCATCGCTACCGGCAATACGCTGGAAGCACTAGTCGGTGCATATCTAGTCAATCGGTTTGCCGGCGGCACGAATAGCTTCCACCGAACTCAGAATGTCTTCAAGTTTTTTTTTCTGGCTGCCATCCTCAGCACAACCATATCCGCTACGATCGGGGTTACCAGCCTCTGTTTGGGCGGATATGCGCGTTGGTCGAATTACCACTGGATATGGCTGACATGGTGGTTCGGCGACGCTTGCGGCGACATGATCGTCGCCCCGTTCCTGATCCTGTGGTGCACGAATCCCACCCCGCATTGGAGCCGCGCCAAGGCAACGGAGGCCGTGCTTTTGTTTATTTCGCTGACAGTGATGGGGGGCCTGGTGTTCGGCGGATGGCTACCAGTGGCTATTCAGCGATATCCGCTTAGTTTTTTCTTTGTGCCAGTGCTGCTGTGGGCGGCGTTTCGTCTGGGCCTTCACGAGACTGCTAGTGCGACTCTCATACTGTCCGCCCTCGCCCTCGTCGGGACGCTGCACGGTTTCGGCCCTTTCGCTCAAGGCACTCGCGCCGAAGGGATCACGTTCTTACAGACTTTCGTGGGAGTGCTCGGATTCATGAGCCTGGCGGTGGCCAGCGAGGTTACGCAACGCCCCAAGCTCGATGAGGCGCGGGCAGAGGCGAACAAGGCGTTGTCGATGCTGCGCCGGCTCCAGATGGTGACCGATGTCGCCTTGTTTCAGGAAGCCCGGGAAACGCTGCTGCACGAGCTGCTCGATCGCTTACGCTCAGCACTCGATTGCGACACCGCAACGGTTTTGCTCCTGCAGCCAGATGGCGCTCATCTCTCACCATTTAGCTCCGCCGGACTGCGGGAGGAGCTGGACGAGAATATTCAGATTCTGCCGGGACAGGGGGCAGAGGGAAGAATCGCCACTAGTGAGGAGGGCTTGATCTTCAACGATCTGACCACGGTCGAGGTGATTAGTCCGTTTCTTCGGCATAAGGTGAAATCGCTTATCGGTTCGCCGCTGAGGATCGAGGGCCGCCTGATCGGTGTCATTCACGCCGGCTCGACGCGGCCGCGTGAATTCACGGCCGACGATCTCGATCTCATCCGCCGCGTGGCCCAACGCGCCGCCCTGGCGATCGAGCGTACTCAATTGCTGGAGCGGGAACGAAGCTCGCGGGAAGCTGCGGAAGCGGCCAACCAGGCCAAGGATGAATTTCTGGCGATGCTGGGGCACGAGCTGCGTAATCCGCTGGCCGCTATCTCGATGGCCGCGAATCTTCTCATTCGCTCCGACGGGCGGCGAGACCAGGAGTCCCAAGCGCCCGCCATTATCGTCCGCCAGGTTGAACAGCTCTTGCGCCTGGTGGACGACCTGCTCGACGTCGCCCGGGTGACGACCCGCAAAATCCATTTGCGCCGTCAGCCTACCAACATCGCCGAGTGCGTGACGGCGTGTATCAAACAGTTGGCCGCGACAAAGCAATTGCAGGACCTCCACCTGGTTGTCGAGACAGCTCCCGTGTGGGTCGATGGCGATCCCGACCGTTTGGCGCAGATCGTGATCAATCTGATATCCAATGCGGTAAAATACACTCCTATTGGTGGAAGCATTCGCGTGAGCACTGCGGCGGAAGATGAGTACGCCGTGCTCCGGGTCGAGGATACTGGCGCCGGAATTTCGCCAAATCTCCTTCCGCGCATTTTCGATCTTTTCGTTCAGGGAGAAGTGGATTTGGACCGCTCACACGCAGGCTTGGGCGTCGGGCTGACGCTGGTCCGCCGCTTGGCGGAGCTACATGGTGGCACCGCACAAGCCGCCAGCGATGGCCCGGGCCAAGGCAGCACCTTCATTGTGCGTTTGCCGGGAATCGCAGCGCCAACGTCATCCGCAGGACAGTTGCCAGGCGCTCCGGATACGGCTAAACCGCGGCGCCGGATTTTGATCGTTGAAGACAACGTCGATGTACGCGAAAGTCTGCGCGCCCTGCTGGAGTTGTCGGGGCACGAGGTACACGAGGCTCCCGACGGACCAAGCGGCGTCGAAAGAGCTGTCGCTCTCCGGCCCGACGTCGCACTAGTCGATATCGGCCTGCCGGGATTGGACGGTTACGACGTTGCCAGGCGCATCCGATCCATGCCCGACTGCAGACGCACCGTCCTCGTTGCCCTGACAGGTTACGCGCAGCCGGAATATCGCGAACGAGCGGACGATGCTGGATTCGACGGCTACCTGCCGAAGCCGATCGACGTTAGCCAACTCTCCGCACTCATCGAAACCCTGTTGCGTAAGGCATCGCCCGATGTGCGAGGTGGAAGCGGGACAGCGCGAGCTTAGGTAGTTCGAACCGTCGGTCCGGTGTTGCCAGTGAGCCTTCGATGGAACGCGTCGACGAAATTTTGCAATTCTGGTTCGGCGTCGGCTCCGAAGAGGAGCACGAGCGCCGATGGTTCGCGCAGGATGCCGGCTTCGACCAATCCTGTAGAAATGGATTTCTCGCCGACCATGAACGCGCGGCTCGCGGCGAGCTCGATAGCTGGAAGGCGGAGCCGTCAAGCGCGCTCGCGCTCATCCTGCTGCTCGATCAGTTTCCGCGCAACATTTTCCGCAGCACGCCGCAGGCATTCGCGACCGATTCCAAGGCGCTTGCGACAGCGAAAGAGGCGATCGAACGCGGCTTCGACCTCGCGCTGCCGCCAGTGCGCCGGCCGTTCATCTATCTCCCGTTTCAGCACAGCGAGAATGTCGACGACCAGCACGAATCGGTCAGGCTCTTTCGCAAGCTCGCCGCGGACGATCCCGCGACGGCCGGATACGTCCAGTACGCCGACCATCACCTGGAAGTGATCCGCCGATTCGGCCGCTTCCCGCATCGCAACGCCGTGCTGGGCCGGGTGTCGACCCCCGAAGAGAGCGCTTTCCTCTCAAAGTGAGAGCTTGGCCGAATTCGAGTGGGCTTGTGCTCGGCTGCGACCGGGAGCGAAGCGAGAAAAGCCGGGCTTTCAAGCCCTCCAGGGCACTGCCGCTTTCACCTCGAAGGCTTCATCACTGACAGGCGGGCAGCGTGAAAATGTTGGTGTCCAGGGTGACCGCGCCCGTGGCAACGACCGCGCCGCCTAACGCTCTGCCATTTATAGCGTCGCCGGTCGTCACCGTAATTGACGTATCCGCCAGGATGGTTCCCTGAAATGTGGTGTTGGTCCCAATCGTCGCTGAACTACCCACCTGCCAAAAGACGTTGGAGGCCTGGGCGCCGTTCGCCAGGATAACATTGCCGACGGTGGCGGTGGTAACGAGGGTGGACCCTATCTGGAAGATCCAGACCGCGTTCGCGTCACCTTGAGCGTCCAGGGTGAGATTACCCGACGCTATCGTAGCCGCGGCAGCGGCCGTATAGACGCCCGGGGAGAGAACTTGTCCGCCCAGATCGGCAATGATAGGGGTTCCTGCCGGCACCGCGACGGCCGCGGCGTACGCGGTCGCCAAAGAAGCGTTGGCCGCGACCGCGGGAGGATTGCCGATTTGAATTGTCCCGTTGATGGTTCCCGGCGGAAATCCGGTCACCGAGATGCCGGGGTTCAATCCAATATCCCCGTTGACGATAGTCGCTCCTGCGTTGGTGACCGTGGCTTGAGCCAGGACCGCGAAATTAGTGGCCGCCCCAAGGTCTATCGGCCCCTGACCCGCGGCCGAACCGGTGACGAAGCTCGATACAAAGTTACTCGCCAGCGCATTCCCTGCCAGGTCCTTGGCGCCGGTCGTAATGGTGGCGGTAAATGTCGTGCCGCCTGCCAGCGCACCTGCCGGAGTGAAGGTCGCAATCCGGCTCGGCACATCATAAGAGACTTTTCCCGCCACGGGAGTCGTGCCGGGCCCGGTCAGCCCAAATGTCACCGTGGTGATGGTTGAAGGATCCATCGCCTTGCTGAACGTTGCGTTGGCCGCGGCGCTAAGGGACACACTGCTGACGCCATCGGCAGGGGTCGTGGAAATCACTGTGGGTGCGGTGCTGTCCGGGGTCACGCCGGTGGTAAAGGTCCAGGTAAACGGGCTTCCCAACGCATTTCCCGCGAGGTCCTGGACCCCCGATGCGATCGTCGCCGTGTACGTGGTGTTGATGGCGAGAGCGCTGTTCGGCGTAAACGTCGCCGTTGTACCAATGGTGGAATAGGTAACGGTGCCTGATACCGGTGTGGCCCCGGGTCCGGTCAAAATAAAAGTCGCCCCGGTAACGGTGGAAGAGTCCATCCCTTCACTGAAGGTCGCAGTTATCTTCTGATTGGTGCTCACGGTCATGGCGAGGTTGGCAGGGTTGGTGGAGGTCACCCTCGGGTCGGTCGTGTCAGCGCCCGCACCAGTCGTGAAGTTCCACACGAAGTCAGCCGCCAGCGGAGCGCCCCCCAGACTCTTGGCCCCCGTCGTAATCGTCGCAGTGAATTCGGTGCTCGCTGCGAAAGTGCCTGTTGGCGCAAAGACCGCGATGCCGTTGGCCGCATCGTAGCTAACGTTCCCTGTTACGGGAGTCAGGCCAGGCCCTATCACCGTAAAGGTTGATCCGGTGATGGTTGCGGGGTCCATCGCTTCACTGAAGGTCGCCGTTACCTCCTGATTGATAGGCATCCCCTTTCCCCCGCAGCCTGAGATAGGGGGACCGACCGAGACCACCGTGGGCGGGGTTGGGGTTGGGGTTGGCGTCGGCGTCGGCGTCGGCGTCGGCGTTGGGGTTGGCGTTGGTGTCGGCGTCGGCGTTGGTGTCGGCGTCGGCGTGGGTGTTGGTGTCGGCGTCGGCGTGGGCGTCGGCGTTGGCGTCGGCGTCGGGGTTGGCGTCGGTGTTGGCGTCGGTGTTGGCGTCGGCGTTGGCGTCGGCGTGGCGGTCGGCGTCGGGGTTGGCATCGGGGTTCGCGTCGGCGTGGCGGTCGGCGTCGGCGTCGCCGTTGGCGTGGCGGTTGGTGTGGCCGTCGGAGTCGGGGTCGGCGTCGGCGTCGGCGTCGGTGTCGGCGTCGGGGTCGGGGTTGGCGTCGGGGTCGGGGTTGGCATCGGGGTTCGAGTCGGCGTGGCGGTCGGCGTCGGCGTAGCCGTTGGCGTGGCGGTTGGTGTGGCCGTCGGAGTCGGGGTCGGCGTCGGAGTCGGTGTTGGCGTCGGGGGTGGCGTCGGAGCCGGCGTGGGCGTTGGCGTCGGGCTGGCTGTTGGTGTAGCGGTCGGTACGGCGGTCGGGGTGGCGGAGGCGGTTGGGCGTGGTTGAGGAAGCGCTCTGCCCGTATTGTCGCATCCTGCCATCGAGCCCACAAAGCTTACCACCAGTAGCGCGGGGAGCCACGTCTTCCCAAGTTGGCAGTTGCGCATCGGCGTGCTCGGCATCCCAATTCGCGGCGTGGCAATTCCTGTCTTTGTCAACGCGTGCTGGAGGTTGGCTACTTCACGGTGCGATGAGCATCTCTTCGCTCACCGCCGCTGGCCCGCACTGACTATTGATGCGAACGCCCCGCCCGGATGAGCGCGCCGACAGATCGTGCGCGCACCTCTCGCATGCCTGCCATAACGTCCGAGCACGTTACGTACCCGACATATGAGGTTTCTATAAGACGGAGTTGCTCAACGAAGATGATGTCGACTGACGAGCGACGAGACACGACCCGCCGGGGAGCGGCAATATATTGCCGCTGAAGCGGCCAGGCGCGCGTTTGCTCGAGTCGCCACGGTCCATTTTTCTATATTTCTCGTTTCTTTACTAAGTCGGCGTACTCGTCTCTGCGCTGGGGTGCTCATATCGATATACAGTGGATATTCCACTTGATATCTACCCTTCAGTTCCTGTCGTGTCGGTGCATGAATTCGCAACGTCAATCACGCTGGTGAGCGGCACGGTAGTGAACGGTAGGGCGCTGGCGGGAGCTGCCGACGTTGCTGGCGCGGTCACGATGGACGGCAATACGGTCGTGCGACCTGCACCGTAGAGACGGAAGTACCCGGCGCGAGCGCGGAGCGGTGCCATAACGGCTCAGCTCCGCGTCTCTCATCGTCCGCGTACTGGGCCGCGTCCCGACTCCCGAAGAGACGGAGTTCCTCTCTCGATCAACTTGACCGCGATTCCGAGCCCCACCTATAGTGAGCGTTCGAGGTTGCGGGCTGCTCGCCGAGCGATCGCACCGCCGCGACTTGAGTTCGTTCTATCCTTTAGCCGATTTGCCCTAAGCCGTTTCGCTGACCGTGACGAACGGCATCCGCATGGAGTATAAGTGGTCTGGAACGATTCATCAGAGGTATGCCCGACATGACCCAGATTGAAGCCGCGCGCAAAGGGATCGTCACCCCGCAGATGATCGAGGTCGCCGAGGACGAGGGCCTCGCCCCCGAGGAAATCCGCGGACTCGTCGCCAGCGGCGAGGCGGTCATCCCGCATAATATCCATCACGACTTCCGCGCGATCGGAATCGGCAAACGGCTGCGCACCAAGGTCAACGCCAATATCGGCGCCTCGAACTTCCATCAGCTGCTCGACGAAGAGGTCGAGAAGCTTTACACGGCCGTGCGCTTCGGCGCGGATTCGGTGATGGATCTCTCGACCGGCACCGACCTCGACAAGATTCGCGCCGAACTGCTCTCGCGATGTACGGTCATCCTGGGGACGGTGCCGATTTACCAGGTCGCCTCCGAGCATTCGATCATGGAGCTGGAGCGCGAGTTTTTTCTCGAAGTGATCGAGCGCCAGGCGCGCCAGGGCGTCGATTATATGACCCTGCATTGCGGGGTGACGCGCGAGAGCGTCGCCCGCCTGCGCCAGCATCAGCGAATCGAGGGTATCGTGTCGCGCGGCGGCGCGCTGCTCGCGGCCTGGATGGAGCGCACGGGGCGCGAAAACCCGCTCTACGAGCACTTCGACGAGGTCTGCGCGATCCTGCGCGAGCATGACGTGACGATTTCGCTCGGCGACGGACTGCGTCCGGGCGCCACCGGCGACGCCACCGATCGCGGCCAGATAGCCGAGCTGCTGGTGCTGGGCGAACTGACCGAGCGCGCGCGCAACCTGGGCGTGCAGGTGATGATCGAGGGGCCGGGCCACGTGCCGCTCGACCAGATCGAGGCCAACGTGCAGCTCGAAAAACGCATCTGCGGCGGTGCGCCGTTCTACGTGCTCGGTCCGCTGACCTGCGACGTCGCCCCCGGCTACGACCACATCACCGGCGCGATCGGCGGCGCAATCGCCTCGGCCGCCGGCACCGATTTCCTGTGCTACGTCACTCCGGCCGAGCACCTGCGCCTGCCCGATATCGACGACGTGCGCGAGGGCGTGATCGCGACCCGAATCGCTGCGCACTCGGGCGACCTGGTCAAGGGCGTGCGCGCCGCCAAGGTCTGGAACGACCAGATGTCGCGCTATCGCAAGGCGCTTAACTGGGAAGGCATGTACGCGATGGCGATGGACCCGGACAAGGCGCGCCGTTACAAGGAAGAGAGCGAGGCTGCGGGCTCCAACGTCTGCAGCATGTGCGGATCGTTATGCTCGGTGAATATCGACAACGCCGCGATCAAATTCGCCGCCCGCCGCGCGCTCGGCGAGGCCGAGACTCATGCCGTCCACTGAGGGATTGCGCGCGGGCGACGACCTGGGCGCGGCGGCGCAGATCGCGCTTCGCGACCAGCATGGCAATGAGCGCCGGCTGGCGGAGTTTCGCGGTCACGGGCTCGTGGTCTACTTCTACCCGGCCGACGACACGCCCGGATGCACGGTCGAGGGCAAGGAATTTCGCGACCTCGACGAGGCCTTCGCGGGGCTCAAGTGCACGGTCGTCGGGGTCAGCGTCGATTCCGTCGAATCGCATCGCGCGTTCGCCGAAAAGCATGCCTTCCCGTTCGCCCTGCTCTCGGACCCCGACGGCGAACTGGCGAGCGCCTTTGGCGTGCTGCGTGGCGGCGTCGCCGCGCGTTCGACCTTCGTGCTCAATGCGGACCAACGCGTCGCGCGGGCGTTTCACGAGGTCACGCCGCGCGGCCATGCCCAACGGGTGCTCGATTTCGTTCGCTCCATCCTCGAATCGCATCGGATGCTGGGCGGCTGAGCGGGGGCCAGAGGTATCGACAAGGCCCAAAAGGTGGCTATCTTTAGCTCTAGCGCAATAGATGACAAATGATGTAATCTAAGAACTGAATTCCGCAGCCGAACACGGTCCAAAACTATGGCCAAGACTTCAAAGAATATTCTCGACGAGGCACGCGCTCAGATTAAGTCGATCGATATCGACGAGGCGCGCCGGATGCTGGAAAAGCCGGGCACGGTGCTGCTCGACGTCCGCGAGGGCGACGAATGGCGCCAGGGGCATATTCCGCAGGCGGTCGGAATCCCGCGCGGCTTCCTCGAATTGCGGGTCGAGGAGAAAGTGCCCGACCATAAGACGCCGGTCATCCTGCAATGCGCCTCGGGTACGCGCTCGCTGCTCGCGGCGCGGTCGCTCCGCGAATTGGGCTACGAAAACGTCTACAACCTGACCGGCGGTTTCAACGCATGGAAGGACCGCGGCCTGCCATGGGTCGCCGACCGCCAGTTCACCCCCGACGAGCTGACCCGCTACTCGCGCCATTTCGTGATTCCAGAGGTGGGTGAGAAGGGGCAGGCCAAGCTGCTCGACGCCAAGGTGCTGCTGCTCGGAGCGGGCGCGCTGGGCTCGTCCTCGTCGCTGTACCTGGCGGCGGCCGGCGTGGGCACGCTCGGCCTGGTCGATTTCGACGTGGTCGATCTCTCCAATCTGCAGCGCCAGATAATTCATACGACCGACCGGGTCGGGATGCTCAAGACCGAATCGGCAGAGAAGTCCATCAAAGCGATCAATCCCGGGGTCAAAGTCAACCGCCACGAGGTCCGGCTAACCTCGGACAACGTGATGGACATCATCAAGGACTACGACGTCATCGTTAACTGCGGCGACAACTTCCCCACGCGCTACCTGATCAACGACGCCTGCGTGCTCGCGCACAAGCCGCTGGTCGACGGCGCGATCTTCCGCTTCGAGGGCAACGCCACGGTCTTTTACCCGGCCAAGGGCGGCCCGTGTTACCGATGCCTCTATCCGGAGCCGGCGCCGCCGGACATGGCGCCGTCGTGCGCCGAGGCGGGCGTGCTGGGCGCGCTGCCGGGAATAATCGGCTCGATCGAGGCGCTCGAGGCAATCAAACTAATCCTGGGCGCGGGCGAGCCGCTGATCGGCCGGATGGTCTACTTCGATACGCTGTCGAAGGACTACGTACGCGTGCTCAAGATCAAGCGCGATCCGAAATGCCCCGTCTGCAGCGACCATCCGACGCAAACCGGGCTAATCGACTACGAGGCGTTCTGCGGCCTCGCGGCGGCGCCGAGCGCGGGCGCGGCGGCGGCCAACGGGCATGCCGAAGCGGCCCCGGCCGCAGGGCGCTGAGATCGGGAGATAGTTCGCGGTCCGCGCTCTCGTTTCCTTACCGCACTTCGGGTTAAATGTTGGCGGGTGCCGCTTCTCCGGCGCCCGCCAAACGTTTTTAGCGCAGCGCGGGCGGGGAAGTATGGCACTCGGGCCGTTTTACGTGGCGGAAAAACTGAAACAACCCGGCGGCGTGCGCGGCGTCGCGCTCCTGATGCGTCATGGCGAGACCCCATGGAACCGCGAGGGCCGCGTGATGGGCCGCAATCCGGTCGAACTCGACAGCCACGGCCGCGCGCAAGTCGCCGGGATCGTCGACTTCGTACGCGCGCTCAAGCCCGACCTTATCGTGACGAGCCCGTTGGTGCGCGCGCGCCAGTCGGCCGAGATAATCGCGGCTGGCCTCGGCGGCGGCGTGCCGATTCGCGAAGACCGGCAAATCGCAGAGGTCGAATACGGGCGCTGGGAGGGAATGACTTACGAGGACCTGATCGTCGACGAGGATTATCTCCGCTATAGCGAGGAGCCAATCCTGAGTTCGACGCCGGGCGGCGAATGTATTGGCGAGGTCCAGGCGCGCGGCGTCGAGGCTGTTATGCGCACGCTCGGCGAAACCGACGGGCAGCGCGTCCTCTTCGTCTCCCACGGCGACATCATCCGCACCGTACTGTGCCACTTCATGGCGATGGAGTTGCGCCACTTCCGGCGCATCCGGGTCGACAACGCCGCGCTCTCGGCGGTCCAGGTCGCGGGCGAGTTCGCCGAGGTCAAATTCCTCAACCTCATCCCTGACATCGGACGCACTTTCGTCGCGCCCTTCCCCGTGAAACCGGCGGCGGATTCGCCGGCGGAAGAGGAAGACGATTAGCAGGGCCGCGATGAACCCTCTGATTGCGCATTTCCGGATGATGGCGCGTTACAACCGGCTCGCCAACGAGCGGCTGTACGACTGCTGCGCCAGGCTTTCCGACGCCGAGCGCAAAAAGAATCGGCAGGCGTTTTTCGAAAGCATCCACGCGACGCTCAACCACATCATGGTCGGCGACCGCAACTGGATGAACCGGTTCGAGGGCGGCGTCGCGCCGTCGACGCCTCTCGACACGATCCTTTACGACGATTTCGAGGAGTTGCGCGCGGCGCGCGTGCGCGAGGACGAGCGTATCGAGCGCTTCGCCGCCGGCCTCAGCGACCAGTTCCTTGACCGCGAACTCGCTTACGCCGCCAACGACGGCAAGTCATATCGCAATCCGACCCCGATGTTGCTGGCGCATCTCTTCAACCACCAGACGCACCATCGCGGCCAGGTCCACGACATGCTTTCGCAGGCCGGCCTCGGGACTCCGGTGCTCGACCTACCTCGGGTGATTGCGCCTTAGGGGTGAGTGGGAAGCGCCGGAAGGTGAGCCGCGCGCCCCGAGCCGACGCCGTCTCTTGGGGTCATCCTGAGCGAGCGTTGCGCGAGTCGAAGGACCTCGCGCGGTCCTCCGCGCGTAAAGCCGAGATGATCGCACGTCACACGTCAACGGATCATCCGCGAATCTTGCGCGTGGCCGCTGAAAGCCCTACGGGCCGCCGTCGGGGCCGGCGTACTCGGTGCCCCCGCCGCCGCCCACCGTCACGCCCTTGCGCACGCGCACCGCAAGCTCGGGACGGCCCGGTACGTCGACGCGCAGGCTGCGATAGCCGGGACGCGAGGGGTCGGGCGCCACGAAGCCGGCGGTGTACTGCTCGCGCAGTTCGTCGCTTATTGCCGCGCAGTCCTGGCGCAGCGCCTCGCCGTCGCCGACCTCGCGCACCACGAAGGTGCGCGCACCGCTCTCGGTGGACAGGTCGGTCAGCGTCTGCGTATCGACGTGGTCCATATCGCCGCCGAACATGAACGGTCCGATCGCGATTCCCACGCCGCCCGAGTTCGGGTCGCCGATTCCGATCGAATAGATCAGCACGCCCATCCGCCGCGCCTGCGCCACCACCTGCTGCAGCGTCGCCTGGCTCGCGTTATCCATCCCGTCCGTCACCACCAGCAGCGCCTTTTTGTCATAGCGTCCATGCCGCACCATGATTAGGCCGTCCATGATGGTGTCGAATAGCGCGGTCTGGCCGTAAGCGTGCAGCAACGCGAGCCGGCTCCTGACCAGGAAATGGTTGGTGGTAAACGGCTGGAGCAGGAACGGGCGGTTGGAAAACGCGAACAGGAAAACGTCGTCCTGCCCGTTGAGATTGCTGATGAATTGCGAAATCGCGGCGCGCAACTGCTGGAGCTTGGGCTCCATGCTGCCCGAGGTATCGGCCAGGATTCCGACCGACACCGGGGTGTTGAGGTCCTGGCGCAGGAACTCCAGCGGCCGTTGCGTTCCGTCGACGTAGATGCGGAAGTCGCCCTTTTGCAGCCCGGTTATGTAGCGGCCGTTCTGGTCGGTCACCGTGACCGTCACCTGCTCATAGCCTGACTGGTTGCGCAGCGCGCGCGAGGGCAGTTCCAGCTCCTGGCCCGGCTGCGGAGCGAGCCGCGGCATCGTCAGCGCGTCGTTGCCGCCCTGCTGACTGCCCGGCGTGGTCGGCAATTCGAGTACCGAGCCGCCCTGGCCGTTATTTAGCGGAGCAGGCGGCGGAACGTAGCCGTGCTGTTGCGCCGCCGCCGGTCCGGCCGCGGTGAGCAGGAACGCCGCGAGCATCGCCATTGCCGCTATTGCTGTCGCCGCCCGACCGCGGACTCCGCGGCCCCTTAAGCTCAGCATTGCGATTGTCCTCAAAGGCAAATTTCCAGGCCTAAATTTCAGGTTAGACCGCCAGCGTCTACATTAAGACCGTCAAGGTCCCCATACTCCGAACACGCCCCGATAGCTCGATCTTCCTATTTGCCTGCGTCTTGAGCAAGCGGGCTAAAAATCCGACGCCCGCGCGGCACTTTTATTCGATTTTCCCCGCCCGCGCTCAACCCGTCCCCCGCGATCCCTCAACTGATCAGACGCATCCGCGCGTTCCCCGTTTCGGCTATTGTCCCCGCAATAGGCACCGTCGTAAGGTGGCGAGGAAGCCCCTTGGGGCTGCCCGGCGGGCCGGGCGCCAAGCGAGCGCAAGCGAACGATTAGGAGGACCGGATGAAATTCGGCATTTTCATGGCGCCATTCCATCGCACGGGCGAAAACCCCACGCTGTGTTTCGAGCGCGACCTCGAACTCATCGAATGGCTCGACCGCACCGGCTACGACGAGGTCTTCATCGGCGAGCATCATTCCTCCGGATGGGAAATCATTTCGTCGCCGGACATTTTCATCGCCGCCGCAGCCGGACGCACGCGCCGCATCATGCTCGGCTCGGGAGTGGTCAGCGTCCCGTACCATAACCCATTCAACATCGCGAACCGCTACGCCCTGCTCGACCATCTGACGCGCGGACGCGTGATGCTCGGATGCGGTCCTGGCGCGCTCGCGGCCGACGCGCACATGCTGGGGATCGACACGACCCAGCAGCGCCGCCAGATGGTCGAGGGCGTCAAGGCGATAATGCGGCTCTTCACCGAGGAGGGCGGAATCACGCTCGACGGCTCTTTCTTCCGCCTCAACGACGCCCATCTCCAGGTCAAACCCTACCAGCAGCCGCACATGCCGATTTTCGTCGCCAATACGATCTCGCCCTCGGGGATGGTCGCGGCGGGCGAGCTTGGATGCGGCGTGTTGTCGGTCGCGGCGTTCGCCACCGGCGGGCTGGAGGGGCTGCCCAAGCGATGGGCGGTGGCGGAAGAGACCGCGGCCGAGCATGGCAAGACGGTCAGCCGTGCCAACTGGCGGATGGTGATGCCGATCCATCTGGCGGAATCCAAAAAGGAAGCGCTCGAGGACATCCGCGAGGGCGGCAACTCCTGGATTCAGGATTATTTCATCGACACGTTGGGCGCGAAGATCCAGTTCGAGGAATATCCGGGCCAGCCGCGCGAGGAGATGACGGTCGATCGGATGGTTGGGCGGGGCGGCGCGATCGTCGGCACCCCCGACGACGCGATAAAGCGCATCCGCGAAGTCCAGGAAGCCAGCGGCGGCTTCGGCGGGCTGCTCGGGCTCGCCCACGAATGGGCCTCGCGCGAAAAGACGCTGCGCTCGTACGAGTTGTTCGCGCGCTACGTGATGCCGCAGTTCCAGGGCTCGGTGGCCGAAATCGAATACTCGCAGCGATGGGCCGCCGGACAGCGGGAGTTGCTGTTCAACAAGTCGGTCGCCGGAATCATGACCGCGATGAACGACTACAAGCAGCATCGCGAGGCGATGGGCGAGAAGCCTTCGGAGATAGCCGACCAACCGGTCACCCGCATCCGGCCGTGAAGCGTCAAGCTCGCCTGTTCAATGCGCGCAGCCGCCCCGATCGAGGCGGCTGCGCTTTTTTTCGGCGCGGCCCTCGCGCAATTCGCGGATCATTCGACTTTACTCTGCGAATCTCTCCGCGAATTTCCCGTCGAAGTCTCGCGGCGCACACGATTTCACGCCGGGATCGAACTACTCCGTTGACCCGTGAGGCTGCCGTCGTTAGCGTGATCGCTATCGCTTACGTGATCGCTAACATCGGATTCGCGCATTCCCCCGGACCGGGTGCGCGCTTCTCCCCTGGAGCAAACGCTTGTCGCATCTGAGCGAAGCGCAGATTCTTCGCTTCCTGATCCAGCTTACCGTGCTGCTGCTGGTGAGCCGCACGCTAGGCGACCTGATGAAGCGTCTGGGGCAGGCGCCGGTCATCGGCGAACTGCTCGCCGGCGTGATCGTCGGCCCTTCGATACTCGGCAACCTAGCGCCCGGCCTGTTCGCCGCCTGCTTTGGCGGCGATCCGATGTCGCGCCATCTGCTGGAGGCCTTCGCCTGGACCGGCGCGATCCTGCTCCTGCTGTATATCGGACTCGAAACCGACCTCGATATCCTTCGCGGCCAGGGACGCGCCGCCGCCTGTGTGTCGGTGTGCGGGATGGTGATTCCGTTCGGTGCGGGGATGATCCTGGGCCTGGCGCTGCCCGCGCAATATCTCGCCGCGCCGGACCAGCGGCTTATCTTCGCGCTTTTCATGGGCGTGGCGATCGCAATCTCGGCGGTCCCGGTGATCGCGAAAATCCTGATCGAGCTCGGCCTGATGCGCCGTGAGTTGGGGATGCTGATTCTGGCCGCCGGATTGATCGACGACACCACGGGATGGCTCCTGCTGTCGCTGGTCGCGGGATTGGCGAGCGGCCGCGCGCTCTCCCCCGCGTCGATCGGCCTGCTGCTGGCCGAGGCCGCCGCCTTTCTGGCGTTCTGCTACTTCGTCGGCGTGCGGCTGGTCACGTGGCTGATGCGATGGGTGGACGACCGCGGCGCCGCCGAGCACGGAAAGTTCAGCGCGATGGTGCTGGTCGCTTTCGCCTGCGCGATCGTGACCCAGGCGATCGGTTTGCACGCGGTGTTCGGCGCGTTCGTCGCGGGGCTGATGCTGAGCCGCGCGCCGCGCGTGCGCGCCCGCGACCGCACCGAGATGGAAGCGGTCACGATGGGCCTGATGGCGCCGGTGTTCTTCGCCTACTCGGGTTTGCAGGCCAATCTCTCGGCGCTCAGGAGTCCCTACGTACCATTGATCGTGCTTGGGGTCGCGTGCACGGCCAAGATTGCGGGCGCGCTTTTGGGCGGCAAGCTCGGACGGCTGGAGTTCCGCGAGGCCCTGGCGGTCGCCTTCGGGATGAACGCGCGCGGCGGGATGGAGATCATCCTGGCCCTGTTGGGACTCAGCCTCGGCGTGCTCACGCCCGCGATGTACACGGTGATCGTCGCGGTCGCGGTCATCACCTCGGTAATGACGCCGCCATTGCTCACCTGGACGCTAAGCGGCGTGAGCCGGCGTCCGGGCGACGCCGAACGCGCCGAGCGCGACCGTATTCTGGCGCGCCTGCCGCTGCGCACCGCCGGGGCCAAGCTGCTGGTACTGAGCGGCGGGGGTCCGCATGCGGAGCTGGCGACCCATCTCGCCGCCACGATGGGCAAATCCTCCGACGCGAGCATCACGGTGTTCCATGCCGCGGCCGGCGATTCCAACGGCGGCACCGGCGCCGCCGCCGCATTCGACGCGCAATTTGCGCGCCTCAAGGAGATCGCCGCGGCCGCCGGCGCCGCCAACGTGTACCAGCGCACCGGCAGCGGGGAGTCGATCGTCGAGGCAATTGTGCAGGAGAGCGAGCGCGGCTACGACGCCATCTTTGCCGGCGCCTCGCAGCTGCACGGCCACGCGGTCCTCGGCGGCGAGGTGCTGCGCGGCCTGCTCGGCGCCGTCCGCGCGCCGGTGGTGATCGCGAGCAACGCCGGCGCCGCGATGCCGATGCGCAAGCTGTTGGTGCCGGTCAGCGGAGCGTCTTTCGCGCGGCTCGGCGCGGCGGTCGGGATGCTCTACGCACACGCGGCCGGCGCCGAAACCACCGCGCTCTACGTCCGCCAGCGTTCGATCCTGGATTGGCGCACGGTCACCGGCGCCGCCGCGGCGGACGGCGAAGGCGAGGAAGCGGTCGGCGAGATTCGCGAACTCGCCGAACAGCTCGAACTGAAGATCGCGACCCGGATCGAAACCGGCGTCAACGCCGAAAGCGTCATCCTGCGCACGATCAAGGAGGGCGCATTCGACCTGCTCATGATCGGCGCACTGTTCCGTTCGGCGGAGGAGCGCCTGTACTTCGGCGGCCGGGTGGATCAGATCCTGCGCGGTGCCGGATGCGCGGTCGCGGTGGTCGTCGCGCCGGAGCAATCGCCGCGGCACTGAGCGCCGCGCTTGCGCATCCATGGCAACCTCCGGGGCAAGCTCCGGCGAGCTCAGCGTCGTCACCGGCGCGCTCGGTTACACCGGCCGCTACATCGCCAGCGCGCTCCTCGAGCGCGGGCGCGCGCGTCAGGACTCTGACCGCGCATCCCTCCCAGCCCAACCCCTTCGGCGAGCGGCTCGAGATCGCACCGATGGATTTCGGCTCGCCGGAGAGCCTCGCCCGAAGCCTCGACGGCGCGAGCACGCTCTACAACACCTACTGGATTCGCTTCCCGTATCGCGGCACGACCTTCGAGACGGCGGTCGAAAACACGCGCACGCTATTGCGCGCGGCCCGCAACGCCGGCGTCCGCAAGATCGTCCATATCAGCATCACCGGCGCGGCCGAGGATTCGCCGCTGCCGTATTTTCGCGGCAAAGGAATCGTCGAGCGCGAGATCGCGCAGTCAGGCCTCGCGTATTCGATCCTGCGACCGACGCTGGTTTTTGGTGTCGAAGACGTCCTGGTTAACAACATCGCATGGCTGATTCGCCGCTTCCCGCTCTTCGCCATCCCGGGCCGCGGCGATTACCGCGTGCAACCCGTGTTCGTTGCCGACCTCGCCGCGCTCGCGGTAAGCGGCACGCCCGGCACCGACAACCGCATCATCGACGCCGTCGGACCGGAGATTTACACCTTCCGCGATTTGGTGCGCACGCTGGCCCGTGCGCTCGGCCGCGCCACGCTGCTGGTTCCCGTCCCGCCGGGCGTAGCGCTGCTCTTCTCGCGTTTCATCGGGTACGCGCTCCGCGACGTCACGCTGACCCGCGATGAAATCGACGGCCTGATGGCGAGCCTGCTCGTCTCCCACGGTCCGCCGACCTGTCCCACTGCGCTCAGCTCATGGCTTCAAAGCAATGCCAGTTTGGTCGGCAGCGCCTACACGTCGGAGTTGGCCAAACGTTTCGGCGGACCGACATAGCCGCGGCTGACCGCGGCACGCGCGCTCTGGTAGCATGCTCAGGCGCATCCGTGACCCGAGGTTCCGCAATCGCGCGCGCTTAAGTGCAAGGAGTTTCCCCGATGGCTATCCATGATGAGATCAGCCGTTCGATCGATCGCTTCAAGGACCGGGCGATCGGACTTGGCCGCCAGATCCATGCCCATCCCGAGCTGAAGTTCGAAGAACGCTTTGCGGCCGGGCTGCTCACCGGCGCGCTCGATGAGATGGGCGTCGAGGTCGAGCGCGGCGTGGCGGGGTTGGATACCGCGTTTCGCGCCGAGACCGGCAAGTCCGATCGATCGGGCCCAACCGTCGCGATCCTCGCCGAGTACGACGCGCTGCCGAACGGCCACTCCTGCGGCCACAACCTCATCTGCACCGCCGCGCTCGCGGCCTTCGCCGGCCTCGCAGCTCTACGCGCGCAATTGCCCGGCCGCGTCGTGATCCTGGGCACGCCGGCCGAGGAAGGCGGCGGCGGCAAGATCATCATGCTGGAAAAGGGCGCGCTCAAAGGCGTCGACGTCGCGATGATGGCGCATCCGGTCGACGGCGAGTACGCCACCTTCCCGACGCTCGCCACGCGCCACCTGCGCCTCACGTTCCACGGGCACGCCTCGCATGCGGCGGCGGCGCCATGGGCCGGCGCGAGCGCGCTCGCGGCGGTGATCCAGACCTTCCAGAGCGTCGACGCCGCGCGGCTGCATTTTCGCGACGGCTCGCGCATCCACGGCATCATCACCAACGGCGGTCAGGCGGTGAATATCATCCCCGAGAAGGCCGAGTGCGAGTTTTTGTGCCGCGCCCATACGACCAGCTACACGCACGAGATCGCCGACCGCGTGCTGCGATGCGCCGAGGCGGCCGCCGCGGCCACCGGAACCACGCTCGCGCACAAAATCCTCGGGGGCTACAAGAACATGATCAACAACGTCGCGATGGCCCATCGCTATGCCCATCATTGCGAGACCCTCGGCGTGATGGCCCCCGACGCGCCGCCCGATATGCCGACTGGCTCGACCGATATGGGCGACGTGAGCCACGCCCTTCCGGCGATTCATCCGATCTTCCGCATCGCCGATCCGGGTGCGGGCAACTGCCACGAGGAACGCTTCGCAAAGCATACCGACACGCCGCGCGCCTACGAGGCGATGATCCGGGTGGCGAAGGCGATGGCGCTCACGGCGTACGATTTGCTCGCGGAGCCGGCGCTGATGGAATCGGCCCGGCGCGAGTTCGCGGCCTGCGAGCAGAGTTGATGTTCTGACTCGCTCCTCCAATTGTTTTCAGCAATTGTTTTGAGCGATTGTATTGGCCGCGGTTTTCTTCAGACGTTACGCGAACAAAAAAGCGAGGTTGGTTTTGCGAAAGGGCGATGTTGCATTGATCGTTTCCGTTCTGTTGTACGCGGCGGGATGGATTGTCTACTTACATTTCAACGCGCACGCCGGCGAAGTGATTCGCATGGCGGGCGAGGCCTCGCTGGTCGGCGGCCTATGCGATTACATCGCATTGAAGATGCTCTTCGAGCGCAAATGGTACTTGCCGAACTCCGGCGTGTTGCCGCGCAACCGCGAGCGCATCATCAAGGGTATCGGGACCACGGTTGAAAACGAATGGCTCACGCCCGAGATGATTCATCGCAAGCTCACCGAATATGATGTGGTGACCAAGGTCGGACGATGGTTGGAGCAGGTTTCGCTGAGCGATGCCGACCTCGCATTCCTGGAAGAACAGGCGCTGCGTCTGGCGGAGTGGCTCAAGCGGCCCGAAGTGGTCGACCGCACCGTGGTAGAGCTGCGAAAGCTGCTCGGAATTGGACCGCTGCTCAGGATGGTGGAGCGGCTCCTGGTGAATTTCGAAGGCAAGCTCCGCGACTTCGCGGAAAATCTTCCGGAGCGGGTCGCTAAGTTAAGCAACGATCCGGATTTTCTGAGTTATCTCGAGGGCGAGATTCATCGCCTGGGCGTCCGGCTTCAGACCGCTGACAGCACCGAGCGCGAACATGTGCTGCGTTGGGTTGAGGAGGTGCTGAATAAATCGGTTGGCAATTTGCGCGGCGAGATCGCGCGGCTGGTGGTGGAAAACTTAAGCCGCAAGACCGACGAGCAAATCCGGGTCCAGATAGAATCCAAGACTCGCACGCATCTGGAATGGATCCGAGTCAACGGCAGCCTGTTCGGCGCGCTGTTCGGGTTGTGCGCGGCGTTCCTGCGCAGCTCCATCCCGCTCGAACTGTACACGGCGGTGATACGCAGCTTCACTCCGTTCAGATAGCGCTCGCGCACCAGGCACACAATTCCTTTTCTCAGCCCTCGCCCACGTTGTCGGGGTGTCGATAAATGGCGGTAAAAAGATCGATCTTCGCGGAAGTCCTTCGCTGACGCCCAAGATGACGGAATGGGGAATTTTTCTTGTCATCCTGAACGAAGGTTGCCGAAGTGAAGGATCAACGCGGAGCGATTTTTTGTGTTTATCGACACGTCTTGTATGTGCGAGAGGGTGAGGGTTCCTTGTTTAGCGTGCTTCGCTGCGAAGCGCGCTATTTAGCGGCAGCCGCAGCCGCCACCGCAGCATCCGCCCCCACCCATCGTGCCGCTGCTGCCGCCGCCATTCATCGGAGCGACCGCGCCCGCGCCGCGGGCCGAGGCGAAGACCGAAAGCTCGCGCGCGATATTTTCGCCATGACAGGCCGGGCATTGCGTCTCCCGCCCACCGGGACGGACAAAGCTCTCGAACGAGCGGTCGCAATCAGCGCAGTGATATTCGTAAATCGGCATCGGCGTTGGTCACTTGTGAGGTTTATTCATCCCGTGGGATTCGTCGTCGAATGGTTGAGCGTACTCGACCAGCACGCCGCGGGTCGCCTTGGGATGAAGAAAGCAGATCATCCCGGCCAGACCGTGGCGCGGAGCAAGGTCGATTAGCTGGATGCCCTTGGCTTTCGCATCAGCGAGCTCGCGTGCGACGTCGTCCGTTTCGAAGCATACATGATGCAATCCGCCGCCGCGCCGCGCGAGAAACTTGCCCACGCCGCCCTCGGGGCCGAGCGGTTCCAGCAGTTCCACCTCGCTGCCGCCGACCTCGAGCAGTGCCGCGCGCACGCCCTGCTCCTCGATCGTGGCGCTCTTGGTGAGCCGCATCCCGAGCGTGTCGCGCCAGAACCTGAGCCCTTGTTCGAGGCTCGGCACAACCACGCCCACGTGATGAATTCGGGTCAGCATCTTTAGCCTACTGTGCCGCCGACTGCTTGAGGCAAATCTTGTTCTGCAGATCGAGCCACTGCGCTTTCATCTGCGGGCTGCCGAGGCTCGGATGCTCGCTGCGGGTGACGGCGAGCTTGTTGCAAGCGCCGGAGACATTGCCTTCGACCGAGAGAATCTGCGCCATGTTGTACTTGGCCTGGTACCAGAGACTGTCCGATTGCGCCGCGGTCGCCTCGACGCGCGACCACAGGTCGAGCGCGTTCTTGTAATCCTTGCGCGATTGCGCGATCCGCGCGAGCCCCGCGTTGGCGTCGGGCGACGCCGCGTCGGCTTTGACCACCTCGGCGAACGTCGCCTCGGCCTTGTCGCTCTGGCCAAGCGCGGCGTAGGCCTGCCCGAGAATCGACAGCGTGCCGGTAAGATTCTTGGCGGGAATCTTGCCCGCTTTTACCATGTCCTCGAAGTAGCTGTAATCGAGCGCCGTCAACTGGGCCTGGGCGAGAAAGGCTTTCTGATCGCCACGGGCCTGGGCCGCGAGCGCGCCGCGCCAGAAGTCCGCGCCAATCTCCTTGATGAAATCGCTGTGGGCGAGATTACCCTGGTTGCGTTTGACCAGCGCCGCGACGTCGCGCGCGATCGCGTCCCATTGTCCGACCGCGGCCTGCGCCTTCAGCCGCCACTCGAAAATTTCGCTGAAATGATCGCTCATCCCCGGATACTCGTTCTCGTAGCCGGCGAGCAGCGCGGCAATCTCGCGATTGTCGACCGCGCCACCCTGGTGCTCCTGCAGGCTGGCGAGCATGTAGATGGCGCGGCCGCGCGCGTCGTGGAAAAACCGGCGCTGCATCGGCGCGGCGCGCTCGGCCTGCGGCTCGCGGTTGATCGCGTCGCGCAACCCCTTGACCGCCTCGGCGCGCATCGCGGTCAGCGCGGGCGAGGGCTTGGCGTTCTTGCCGGCGGCCTCCTGCGCCTGCTCGGCCTTCGCGACCATCAGGTAGTTGCACTCGGCGGCGTTGAAGACCGCGGTGAAGTCATACGAGGGATTGCCCGAGACCTGCTGATACTGCTTGATCGCTTCGGCGTACTCGCCCCGCTTCTGCAGCCGCTCGGCGATTCTGAAGCGCGGCTCAAAAGAGTACTGCCCGTGCGGATACGCCTTGAGGTAGTCCTCGGCGGCGGCGACCCACTGCTTCTCGAGCGCCGCGTTGCTCTTGCCGCTGTGCTCCCATTGCAGGCGCGGCAGCTTGAAGCGCATGTAGGAGGCCCACTGCGCGTCGGGATTGCTCGGCTGGTTCGCGACCTGGTCGACCAGCTTTTCGACCAGGTCGATCCGGCCCAGCGAATAGTAGATGTCGGCCGCGTACTTGTAGGCCTTCGGGTAATGTCCGGTATCGGCCGCCTCGGTGAAATATTTCGCTGCGGGGAGCGGCTGATGTTTGAAGTAAAGCACGCTCGCCAGGAGCCACTTCTCGAACGGGTCGGTGGAATCGCCGAACTCGGCCACCGGGTCGGGCACGTACTGCGAGATCGCCGAAAGCGCGATCGCCCATTCATTCTTGTCATCCTGGCGGGCCTTGATGTACTCGACGGCCTCGCGATGGAAGCTCGCGCGCTTGGCCGGATCGGTCGCCGCCTTCTCGGCCTCGAACAGCTCGCGCAACCGCATCAGCTCCAGCCCCTGACGCGTTTGGCCGCTCGCGCCCTCGGCCGCCTCACCCGAGAGCTTCGCCGCCTGCCCCGCCTGGCCCATCGCGGCGTAAGTCGCCGCCAAACCCTGCTGGGCCGGCCGGTACTGCCGGGTCTCGGGGCCGTCGCGCAGGATGCGTTTAAAGTCGGTTATCGCGTGGTTGTATTCCTGGCGGTCGTACTTGCCCAGTTCGCGCTCGCATAGCGCCCGCCCCAGCAGGTTCTCGCGAATAAGCTCGGGCGAGAAAATCACCAGCGTGCTCGAGGTGAAGCCGTCGATCGCCTGGTTGAGCAGCCGGCGCGCGAGGGAGGGATCGCCGCTATAGAGCAGCGCGCCGCGATAGTGCAGCCACGACAGCGGGTAGAGCGCGCGCAGCGCGAGCTGTTCGGGCTGGTCGTAGTCGCAATTGCCGCCCGCGTCGATCTGCGCGATACAGGCGTCTTTCTTATGCTGGTAGGCCTGGTAGATCCGGTTGAGCATCGATTCGAGCTGCAGATAGGTCTCGATAAGCTCGCCGCGGCTGTTGCGGCCGTTGGCGGCCTCCTCGAACTCGCCCTCGGCCTCGTCGAGCTGCGTAATGACCGAACTCGCAGCGGCCGGGTCGGATAGCGCCTCATTGACACGCGACTCCAGACCGTTGAGGCGCGAGTTCAGCCCGCCGAGCGAAGCGCTAGCGGTCGAGAACGTGAGGGCCAGTCCCAACAGGGCAATCAGCGGCACGAGAGCGAGCAAAGTACGGCGTGAATACACCATCCGGGTCAATTCCTGCTACAGCCTGAAAGTTCCGGTGGACGGTCGTCGGCATCCCAACCATCCGGCCAGGTCAAAGGCCGTGTTGATTAAGGATGAAAATATAGGGTGTTTGCAAGACGGGCGATACCGGCCGATCGACCGATGCGAATCCGCCGGAATCCGGCATTTCGAGATTACGACTTGGTGGATGGAGGCGCGGAACGATCGAGCAATCGAGCAATTTCTTCCATCAATCGTTCAGTCTTGTAAGGCTTACGTAAAAAAACATTGTAACCGTTGCAACGATCGGCGATCGTCTTCTCGGGTAGTGCGCTCGCGAGAAGCACGGGGACCGCGCGAAGTCTTTTATCAGCGCGCATGGCCTTGATAACACCTGCGCCGTCCAACAGCGGCATCATAAAATCCAGGATAACAAGATCCGGTACGGTTTTTTGCAACCGGGCGAGCGCCTCCTGTCCATTGATTGCGCTTATGACCGTAAAGCCGGCGTCGCTAAGGATCGATTCGAGAACCTCGAGAATTCCGAACTCGTCGTCGACGATCAGAATTGTTTTTTTTGCCGGACCGGCCTTCTTCTTCGCCATACGCCCCAACTGATCTCTTATTCTTGAGTCACTTTCGGCTCACTGTTCGGAGATAAGCGAGGCAGGATCGCTTTCGCGCTCGCGGAGCTTTCGGCCAGCTCGATACCGTCAGCGGAGAAGTTCAGTTGACGCAAATCGGAATCAAAGGCGCTGTCGCGGACTTTCAAGACCGAAATGATTCGGTACAGGCTGGCGCCCGACTCAACGAAGCGCAAAACAATATGATTGTCGGTCACGTCGGATAGGCCCTGGAGCGGTATAGTGATGGTCGGTCCCACTATTTCCATCACCTCCGCGGTGCATATCGTGGTGACTCCGTGGGCACGCAATTCGTGGACCAAGGCCGAAAAGAAGGGCTCGATTGGCCTGGAGCGAAGCGCCTTCTTGAAACCCCCGAGACCATCGATCAGCAGCCGCTTGACCTTTCTCCGTTTGATATCGTGCAGCATCCGGTCGGCGAGTTGGTCCAGAAATTGATCGGTCGGCGCCTGCCATAGTATTTGCACGTGGCCCGCGTCGAGCTGTTCTATCAATGAAGGGCAGTTCGCCTTAGCCTTCATGTAAATACGCGCTGGCGTCTCGTAAAAGCCGAGCAGGAGTCCCGGCTCATCGGCGCTGGAGAGCGAAAGAAACTGCAGGCCCAGTGTGGTCTTGCCGGTGCCGGAAGGCCCGATCATCATCGTGGATGAGCGCGCGGGGAAGCCGCCGCCCAGCATTTCATCGAGCCGGGAATTCCCTGACGAAACTCGCCGCAGTTCGCCGTTGACGTCACTGCTGGGGCTGATAACCGTTTCGAGCCGCGGATAGACAGTGACGCCGTCTTCATTGATGTCGTAGGAATGAACGCCCTGAAGATAGTTGCTGCCGCGAAGCTTTCGCACGCACAACTCACGCGCCGAGCGCCATTCGTGGATAGTACTTTTGAGCGTAATGATACCGTCCACCATCGTTTCCTCGGACGAGGGCGTATGCTCAGTGGGATTAGTGAGTAGAAAAACCGTGCAATCCGCGGCGTCGGCCTGAGTTTGCAACTGCTGCACGAAGAGTTTCAGTTCCTCGTGGGATCGCGCATGGTCGGAAGCCGACGCGAATCCGTCGACCACCAGGGTCGTCGCTTTGCGCGCGGCAACTTCTTTTCGCAGCAGGGTGAGCAGTCCGTTGAGGCCCTTCTCCTTCAATGCGCTGAAGCCACTGACATAGACAATGCCATTGCCGACCTCGTCCTCCTTGAAGAAGGTCAAGCTTTTTATGTTGAGCAGCATTCGGCCGACGGTTTCGGCGATCAAGGTTACATACAGAACTTTTTTTCCTGATGACGCGCGGTTGAAGCAAATTTGATTCCCCAGGATGGTCTTGCCAACGCCGGGTGGGCCTTCGACGATATACAGACCGCCGCCAAAGAAGCCGCCTCGGAGAATCTCGTCGAGGCCTTTTACGCCCGAGGGTTCGCGCGTGAGCTCATGATGATTGTTGCTACTCATCGATCCTCCCGAGGTTTAAGTGGCAGCGTTACCGTAAAGCACGAGCCCTGGCCCGGTTTGCCGAGCACGGTTATCGAGCCGCCCATCGATTCCACCAGATTGCGTACCAGCCATAGGCCGATCCCGAAGCCGCTCTGCGGCGCGCCGCCCACGACTCGTTCAAACCGCTCGAATATGCGGTTCTGATCTTTGCTATCGATGCCAATCCCGTTGTCGCGAACGATCAAGCGGGCCACACCGTCGGCGGAGGTCAAAGTCAGTTCTATTGGCTTGCGATCGCCATACTTGATCGCGTTGGATAACAGGTTCTCCACGACTCCCGAAATCGCGAGCTCATCAAGATGCGCCATCACCCCATCCTGAATATTGTTAGTCAGCTCGGAGCCACTGCGAAGAATCATCGGCATGTAGTCATTGACCACGCCGTTTGTCACTTCGGACAAATTCAACTCGGCGGGTTTGAAACGGACCTGCTTTGAGCTTACCTGCGCGACCTCAAGCAGCATCGTCGTGCGGGTGACGAAATGTTTGATTAGCCGCTCGAGCCGTTCCAGTTCCGCCTTGCGCTTGACCTCGTCGTCGGATTGCTCGGTCTCGCGGATGAGCTGCACGCAAAGCAGAATTGGCGTCAGAGGATTGCGCAGTTCATGCGCCACCACTGCGAGAAAGTCGTCGCGCGCTCGAACGGCCTCTCGCAGTTCCACGATCAGTTGCTCGCGTGAATCCAGTTGCTCGCGTGAATCCGCCTCCGTCCGCTCTTGCTCAACGGATTTCTTACCGGCCCCCGGCTTTGGGTCAGAGGAGGGCTCGTCCGGAGGGTCGCTCGGATGCTTTGCCATCGCTCTCGCTGCACGGAACAGATTGATTCAGAGGTACGCGATAACACTCATGGTAGCGACGTTTCTTACGAATCGGTCCGCGCGGGCGTGTCGCTTGAGACAGACTCTCGTTCAACGACTCAAGCGCGAACCGCAGGCGGCGATAATATATGCCTTGCTCAGGTTGCAGAGGTCAATCCCGCCGCGCGCTCGCGACCGCTTTTTCACTCCGCCATTTGTTGATCGCTCGGCAGAAGCTTTGTCGCGTTTGAAGAGAAAATTTCCAAGGTTCAGATCAGGCTCTCGAGGCGAAGCTCAAGAAATATTTTCCATCGAAGTCGCGCATAGCGACCTCCTTCGCGTGCCGAAAATGCGGATAGGTCTCGCGGTACGTCATGGGGTTAATTCCCGCCACTTGACCCGCTACCTGCCGCAGTTTATGCTCGGATGTAATAAATGAGAAAGATGACTAATTTTATCATCTATTATGCCGAGCTTTAGTCAACCATGAATTTCGAGTTCACCCTGCTGGGCTTTGTTGTCGCCGCCCTTGTCGCCATGACCGGAGTCGGCGGCGGCTCTCTGATGGCGCCCATACTGATACTCGGGATGCATATGGCGCCCGGCGTGGCGGTCGGCACCGACCTTTTTTATACCGCCGTGACCAGAGCCGGGGCCTTGTGGATTTACGCTCGCAAGGGACAGGTCCGATGGCGGTTGGCGGGCCGGATGCTCGCAGGAAGCCTGCCCGCGGCGGCTGTGACGCTCGGGGGGCTGTGGCTCCTCGGACGCGGCCCGCGCGACTTCGACACGGCCGCCAACGTCGCACTGAGCATCGCCCTTACCGCGAGTGCCGCGGCGATTTTATTCCGCGAGCGGTTGCGCGGCCTGATCGCGCGAAACACGTCGGACGCGCCCGATGGACCGCTGCGGCGCTTTTTGCCCATCGCCGCCGGAATTGTGATCGGAGCGCTGGTCAGTCTCTCGTCGGTGGGCGCCGGAGCGATCGGTGTCACCGTCCTGCTCCTGCTGTTCCCGTCGGTAAGGACGCGCGATCTGGTTGGGACCGATCTTGCCCACGGTGTCGTTCTGGCTCTGGCCACCGGCCTGGGACACATGCTCGTCGCGAGGGTCGATTTCGCGGTGCTTGGCCAACTGCTCCTTGGGACGCTGCCGGGAATCTACGTCGGCACGCAGATGGCGGGCCTGTTGCCTGAAACGGCGCTCAGACGCGCGATCGCGGTCGTGCTGCTGGTCGTGGCTGTGAAGCTGGTGGTCTAGGCTGCCTGATTCAGAAAACAGACGCCAAAAAATACCCACGAAGAAAAACCAGCGCGCAAAAAAATACCGCAAAAGATACCAATGGACTGGTTTCCAATCTTTCTTGCGCTTGACGATTCTCCGGCCCTGGTGGTTGGAGGCGGCCCGATCGCGCTCCGCAAGACGCGTCAACTGCTGGCGGCCGGATGCAGGGTCAGCGTGGTCTCGCCGCGTTGCGATCCGCAATTCGAGACCTTGATCGCGCAGGGCAAGGTCTCGTGGCGCGTCGCGCGCTTCGAGCCCGAGATGGTAGTCGGCCATCGGCTGGTGATCGCGGCCACCGACGACGCCGAACTGAACCGATTGGTGGCCGCCTCCGCCAACCGCTTCGGCGTTTGGGTGAACGTCGTTGATGATCCGGCACTTTGCGGCTTCATCATGCCCGCGGTCGTGGATCGATCTCCCCTGGTGATCGCAATCGGCACCGGCGGCAGCGCGCCCGTCCTAGCGCGGCAGGTCAAGGCGTACCTGGAGGCGCTGTTGCCGAGCGCGCTCGGCCGGCTCGCCGGTTTCATGGGTGCGTGGCGCGCACGGGTGCGCGGACGCGTCTCGCGCCCCGAGCAGCGGCGCCATTTATGGGAGCGCGTTGCCCGCGGGCCCGTCGCCGAGCATCTGTTCGCCGGCCGCGACGACGACGCGGATCGGCTGATGGCGCGGATGGTCAACGACGCTGGCGCGGATACGCGGCCGCTTAAGGGCGAGGTCTATATCGTGGGCGCCGGACCCGGCGATCCGGAGTTGCTCACGATGCGCGCGCTCAGGCTGATGCAGCAGTGCGACGTGGTTTTGTACGACCGGCTCGTCTCTCAGGAAATTCTCGCGCTGGTCAGGCGCGACGCCGAGCGTATCGACGTCGGCAAGCGCGGCGGCGCCTCCGGCTGGTCGCAGGCGCAGATTCATCAGGCGATGATTCGCCTCGCGCGCGAAGGCAATCGAGTTCTCCGCCTAAAGGGCGGCGACCCGCTCATCTTCGGCCGCGGCGGCGAAGAGATGGAAGCGCTGGCCGGCGCGGGCGTGGCTTACCAGGTCGTCCCCGGCATCACCGCAGCCAGCGGATGCGCCGCTTACGCAGGTATTCCGCTGACTCATCGGAACCATGCGCACTCGTGCGTATTTGTAAGTGGCCACGATGTCGAAAGCGGCGACTACGATTGGCAACGTCTGACGGCGCCCGGACAGACGATCGTTTTCTACATGGCGCTCGGCCAAGTCGACCCGATCTGCCGCAAGCTGCGACGCCATGGCCTGCCGGATACGACGCCCGCGGCGTTGGTCGCGAACGGCACCACACGCGAGCAGGAAATTCTGCGCGGCACGATCGCGACCCTCACGGATATTGCCGCTGCGCTCCGTCCTCGGCCGCCCGCGCTACTTATCGTCGGTGAAGTGGCGGGACTCTCCGAACGCTTGGGCTGGTTCCACTCCGATCGCGCGGCCACCTCGGATGCGCCTGGCACCGCCGAAGCAGCCGGAGAATATCTGGAGATGGCTCGCGACCGCTCTGCAAGTCAGTTCGCCTTGCCGACGGAGTCAGGTGGAGTAGACGGATGGCGGTAAAGCCAGCACCGACGTGGGAGACGATCTTGAAGCGCAATTCCGTCGAGCGCCTCAAGCACGAACTTTTTCCCACCGAGTTGGCCGCGCAGTGGGAGCGTGTGGCCGGGACGTCGTACGAGAAACTGCCCGAAGAGGACGTCGTGCGGCTGCAGTGGTTCGGCCTCTATCACGACAAACCGAAGGTCGGCAGTTTCATGATGAGGATCAAAATCCCCAGCGGGATTTTGAGCGCCGAGGCGCTCGCCACGATCGGCGAGATTGCCGAGCATCACGGGCGCGACCAGGGCGAAATCACCACCCGCCAGAACATCCAGCTTCACTACATCACGCTCGACCGCTTTCCAGAGATTCTCGACCGGCTCAAGCGCGCCGGCGTGACCACGATGGGCGGATGCGGCGACGTGGTGCGCAATATCACCGGATGCCCGGTCGGCGGAATCGATCGCGACGAGTTATTCGACGCAACCGGGGTAATTTCCGACGCGGCGACGTTCTTTTACGGCAACCGCGAGTACTCGGACCTCCCGCGCAAGCACAAGATTACGATCGCGGCCTGCCCCGCCCAGTGTAATGCGCCCGAGATCAACTGCGTCGCGCTGGTCGGCGCGCGCAAGGACGGCCGCGACGGTTTCGCGATCCGGGTCGGCGGCGGACAGTCCTCGACTCCGCGTCTGTCGCGCGATCTCGGCGTCTTCGTCACGCGCGAGCAGGCGCTCGCGGCGATGCGAGCGATTCTGGACGTCTGGCGTTTGACCACCGAGTACCGGATTTCCCGCGTCAAGGCGCGCCTGAAGTTCATGGTCGACGACTACGGCCCCGCGGGGTTCCGCAAACTCGTCGAAGAGCGCCTGGGCTATGCGATGGAAGATCTGCCCGAGCTGCCGCTGCCCGATCGCGAAGGCGAGCATATCGGTGTCCACGAGCAGAAAACGCCGGGACGCTACTACGCCGGCTTCCCGGTTCGGCTCGGCCTGATGAGCGGACGGCAGATGCGCGAGCTGGCGGGAATCGCCGATGAAGTCGGCGGCGACGTCCGCCTCACCCGCCGGCAAAACTTCATCCTGACCGGAATTCAGAAGGCGCGCCTCAGCGAGATTGTCGATCGGGTCGGCGCGATCGGTTTCCCGCTCGACGCCAATGGGCTCTACGCCTCGTCGATCGGATGTATCGGCGACACGCATTGCAACTACTCGGTGGTGTCGACCAAGCCCAAGCTGGCTGCGATTATCGAGCGGCTCACGGTCCAGTTCGGCGACCGGGTGGGCGCGCTCAAGCTCAATCTGGACGGATGCCCGCACGCCTGCGGACAGCACTGGACTGGCGATATCGGCCTTCAGGGGACGACCGCGCGCGGCCCCAAGGGCGAGCCGCTGGAGGCCTTCGACATCATCCTGCGTGGCGGACTCGGCCGCGACGCCGCGATCGGCAAACCGCTTTTGCGCCGCGTGCCGTCGGCGCAGGTGGAGGATTATGTCGCCCGGCTTTTCGCCGGATATCTCGAAAATCATCAGCCCGAGGAATCGTTCGCGCGCTTCTGCGTACGGACGCCCGACAACGACCTGATCTCACTGGCCCAGGGAAATCGCGATGCCGCGGGAGCGGCAGTTTGAAAGGCGAAGCCGCTTAGTCGCGGTCTTAGAGGACAGCTATGGAAGCGCAAGTCGAAATCCAGCTCATGGACGAACTCGAGGCCGGCGAGGCCGCCGTCGACCTCGACGACAAGGAGCCCGCCGAGGTACTCGCGTGGGCGATCGAGAAATTCGGCTCCTCGCTCGCGATCTGCTCGAGCTTCCAGGCGGAGAGCTGCGCTCTTATCGACATGGCCTGGCGTATCGATCCGGCGGTGCGCGTCTTTACGATCGACACCGGCCGGCAGGCGCAGGAGACCTACGAACTGATCGACCGAATCCGCGAAAAGTACGGGATCGGGATCGAAGTGTTCATGCCGGAAACCGCGGTGGTCGAGAAGATGGTGACCCGGCACGGCAATAATCTTTTTTATCGGGAGGTCGGCCTGCGCCTGCTCTGCTGCCAGGTACGCAAGGTTCTTCCGCTGCGCCGCGCGCTCATGACCTGCAGCGCCTGGGTGACCGGCCTTAGGCGCGAGCAATGGGCCACCCGATCCAACATCCGCAAGGTCGAGATCGATCACGACCACGGCGGGGTCGTGAAGCTCGCGCCGCTGGCCGATTGGGCCGAAGCGGAGGTGTGGGACTACCTCCGCGCCAACGACGTTCCGTACAACGCGCTCTACGACCAGGGCTACAAATCGATCGGATGCGCGCCGTGCACGCGGCCCG
Source organism: uncultured delta proteobacterium (assembly GCA_963771325.1). Lineage (GTDB taxonomy): Bacteria > Desulfobacterota > Binatia > Binatales > Binataceae > JAKAVN01. The sequence goes on from CAVYTJ010000018.1 coordinate 158,716, forward strand.
TGGCCGAGGGCGATGAATCGCGCTCGGGGCGATGGTGGTGGGAGACCGGCGCACCCAAGGAGTGCGGGATGCATTGCGCGATCGAAACCGGCGGCTTCGAACACGAACTCTCGGCTCTGTTGGGCGATGAAGATGCACAGGGATGAAAATCAGCCCGCCGCATCCGCCGAGGCGCTGAGACTCGACGAGCTGCAGCGCGATCTCCTCTCTTCGCTCATCCAAAGCTTCATCGACGCCGCTCCTCAATCCGCCGCTCGCGAAGCGTACGCCGCGCTTTCGGACGCCGTCGCGAAGATGGAGGTGGCGGCGGAACTCGTGCCCGCGATGGGAGCGATCGTCGAGGTCGCGCTCTCGACCGGACGTATCAGGAACAGGTTCGGGCCAGCGGCGGAATTGGCGTTGGCGGCACTCTTCCGCAAGACGCCTCGCGGCGAAGCGATCGCAGGATCGCTGCACGAACTCAATCGGGCGCTGGCGAAGCTCAAGGATCAGCCGCTCGGCGAGATCAGCGCCACGTTGCGCAAACCCGGCGTATACACATTGTCGATCGCCAGCGGCGAGTATCGGATCGTCATCCGTTTCGATCACGACGGCGCCGCGGTCGAAAGCGTCGAGACCGGCGGAGGCTGAAGAAATTCGCGCCCGCTCGAACGGCGGGCCGTACGCTGCGATTTTTTGGATTACTCCCTGGCGGCGCGCCTCAGGAAAACCCCAGCCGGCCGAGCGCCGAGGCGACCTCGCCCAGCGACCGCACTCGGAGGTAGCGGCCTTGCGATGACGATGAAGAATTTTCCGGCTCGCCACGCTTAGAGGCCTCAGGATCGACCAACACGGCGGCAATGCCCGCCGCATGCGCCCCCAAGACGTCCAGCGCCTCCGAGTCTCCAACGTGGAGCGCATCCGCGGCCGTCAATGAATGGCGCTGGAGCGCGAGGCGAAAAATCTCCGGCGCGGGTTTCGCGTAGCCAGCCTCGGACGAAATCGTTATCGAGTCGAAGTAACGCCTAAGCCCCAGCGCGTCGAGGATCGCGTAGATGCGGTAGTCGAAATTCGAAATCACGCCCAGCCCAAGCCCGCTCTCGCGCAGCGCCGCCAGCAGCACCGGCGCGTCGCGGTCACAGGTCCAGTTCGTCGGGTCGGCAAAAAAAGCGAACAGCGCGTCGAAGTAGGCGTCGAAGTCGGCGAAGGCCCCCAGACCCGCGAAGGTGGATCGCACCAGCCGATACCACCATTCGCGCTCCAACCGGCGCAGCAGCGTCGCCTCCTGACCCGGGCCGAAGGCGAGGCCCGGCGCCGCGGCGAACGCGCGCCTGAACGAGTCGATCACCAACCGCTCGTCGGCCTGCACTCCGAAGCGCCGCGCGATTTTCGCATAGCTCAACCCGGCCGGCTCGCGAGTATGAAAGAGTGTCCCGGCCGCGTCGAAAAATACCACCCTCAGCATTTCGTGCGATTCGTCCTTACGCTCGCGCGAGTGCGCTCGCCGCTACAGCCGGCCCAGAATGAAACGGCGCAGCAACGCCGACCATCCCTTGAGCACCAGGCTCCTGCCGTTGACCAGCTTTCCGTAGTAGACGCCGGCCGATTGTCCTACGCGCGAAAGCGGTGGGACCTCAAAGAAACTCCAGCCGCGCGTCGAGCGTCTGCCCGGCGCTCCGCACGACGATATAGCCGCCGCCCTTGAAGGGGCCTGCGTTGAGTACCCGCGTCGGTCCGATCGCGTCGACGCCGGCCGACTCGTGGATATGGCCCGAGATGCAGACCTCGGGCTTGACCTCCTCGATGAAACGCCGCGCCGCGGTGCTGCCCACAGCCTTGCCGCCGACGATTCGATCGCAGCGCGTCTCGAACGGCGGCGTATGGCAAATCATCAGGAGCGGACGATGGCCGCGCACCTGCTCGTAACCAGCCATCAGGGTCGCGTAAATCTCATCTTCGCTAAGCTCCATCGGCGTGTTGAAGGGCGTGACATTGGAGCCGCCGCAGCCGAAGATCGCGACGCCGTCACGCACCATCCCGCGGCCGTGCAGCGCCACGCCTTCGCGCTCGAGAAACGGAATCACCTCGCGGCGGTCCAGGTTGCCCGGCAGCGCGAGCACGTTGGAGCATCGGCGGCGCACGTCGTCGATCACCTTGCGCGCGTCAGCCTCGCCGCCGAAGTTGGTGAGGTCGCCCGAGACTATAACCAGGTCCGTATCGCGCATCACCTCGCCCATCCGTTCGAGGTTGCGCGTGGCCATATGGACGTCGCCGAAGGAAATTATCTTCATCGTTGCTGCCGCGCATACGCGCCGGCAGTCACCATAGCGTTTTTCATCAGTGCTCGCACGCATCGGCACGCGCTATTGAGGCGAGAGCGCAAACGATAAGATTCAGCCTTGATGGACGTGCTCGGGAACTTCGCCTTCGTCCTGGTGCGGCCGCTTCAGGCGGGTAACGTCGGCTCGGCCGCGCGGGCGCTCAAGAACATGGGCCTTGGCGATCTGCGCCTGGTCGCGCCGAGAGCCGGCGCCGGCGGACGAGCGGCGGCCACGATGGCGGTGCATGCGGGGGACGTGCTGCGCAACGCTCAGCGTTACGAGAGCCTTGGCGCCGCGCTCGCCGACTGCACGCTCGCGGTTGGCACCACCTGCCGGCCCGGGCTGTATCGGTCGGGCGTGGTGGGACTGCGTGAGGCGGCGGTGCAACTGGCTGCCGAGGCCGCCGTCAATCGCGTTGCGATAATCTTCGGTCCTGAGGACACGGGGCTCGTCAACCGCGAGCTTAAGCTTTGTCAGCGCCTGGTCACGATTCCAACCGCGCCCGAGTATCCATCGCTCAATCTGGCGCAGGCCGTGATGCTGGTCGCGTACGAACTGATGATCGCGGCCGGCGCGGCACGCGAAATTCCGATGGCGGAACCGCACGCGCCGGCCGTCGCGGTGGACGCGATGATGGAGCGCCTCAGCGAGGCGCTGGTGTCGATCGGGTTCCTGCCGGCCGAAAACCCGGAGCACATCATGTTCGCCCTGCGCGCGATCCTGGGACGTGCGGGAATTGGCGTCCGCGAGCTCGACATCCTAAGCGGCGTCGCGCGCCAGATACGATGGTTCTCCGAGGGCGGGTTCGAGGCCGCCGAGGCCAAGCGCCGCAGCGGCAAGAAGCTGCGCTAGTCGCGCCGGGCGCGTCCTCTAACGTCCGGCGACGGGGTTATCTGAGACCGACGGGCCGTCAAGCCCGTCGCCTGGCGCCTCTCCGAGCATCCGCAGGCCATAACGGATCATCGCCGCGAACCGCTCGACACGTCCGAGCAACTCGGTCTGCGCCTGCGCGTCCGGCGCGTCGCGCAACGCCTCGGCGGCACTGGCCAGATTCTCCCTGAGTAGCGCGACCGCGCGCTCCAGATGCGCGCGCTCGGCCACGCGGGCGCGGCTGCGGCGCCGTTCACGATCGATCTCTTCGAGACGGATAACCTCGCCCATCGCGGCCTTCCTCGTTCCTCGCGCGGATTATCGCCGATTCGCGTATGATGTACCACAGTGCAGCGGCACCAGAGCAGGCGACCGCTTGATTTCGTCGCTTGGTTTCGACGCTTGATTTCGTGCCGCCATGCGGTTACCAAAATAGGGCCTGCTCGCGTGCTCCCCGGTAGCTCAGTCGGTAGAGCGGACGGCTGTTAACCGTCAAGTCGCTGGTTCGAATCCGGCCCGGGGAGCCATTCCGTTCCGTCCGCGATTCAGTTCAGTCCGAATCGTCCACATCGCGCACATCTCGCAACCGGCTGGCAAACGCCACAAGTGTGGCCTAAAAAAGGCGACGCACGACGGCCCTATTGCGCGCGAAGTCGTTGGCGCACAACGTATGCGCGCTCTGTTGCGATTCCTCCACATCGTGGGCTATGCGAGGTTACATAACCCCTGGCATGCATCTCGCGTATATGGCCTTTCGTGAGTCAGCGGACAAGCGGCCGAAAAGCTCCGGGACGTTCTGCAACGCCGGCATTTCGCGCTTGCCTTCGACGCTCAAAAGCAGAGCATAAACACTAGGATTTTTGAGTTAATTATGGGTTTTCCGATGCGTTGCGGGCTGGCAACATGGCCCTGGGACTCGAGCCCTCCGGCGCACGAATATGGTCGCGGCACTGTTGACATGTGGTACACCGTGCGCAATTATGCACCAGTATGCTCAATAAGCCGTGTCAGATCGGGCCATGCGCTAATGTCTGAGAGTTTAAGCGCAGTAGCGGTAGAAGCGTACCGCTCAAGAGTCCTAATCGTCGAGAACGATGAGGGCGCCGCACGCTTTCTTGCCAAAGCGCTCGAAGAAGAGGGCTACGACACCGAGATTTGCCCGAGCACCGACACCGCCCTCACCCTCGCCGAGCAGGGTTGTGAAGTCATCATCACGGCCGTGCGCGGTCCCGGGATGGACGGGCTGGAATTGCTGCGCCGCGCGCGCGCGCGGCGGCCCGATATCTCTGTGATCCTGCTTGCGGCGGACAACAGCGTCACCTCGGCGGTCGCCGCGATGCGCGAGGGCGCCTTCGACTACGTTACCAAACCGTTCAGCGCGGAGGCCCTGGTCAAGACCGTCGCGCGAGCGATCGAGATGGGCTCGCTGCAGCGCGAGAACCGCCGCCTGCGCCAGCAACTCGACGTCGCCAGCACGGCCGCCGGCTTCATCGCCGAGAGCTCGCAGAGCAAGCAGCTGGTCGCGATGGTTCGGCGGGTCGCGCCGTCGCGCTCGACCGCCCTCATCGAGGGCGAGAGCGGCACCGGCAAAGAGCTGATCGCGCGCATGCTCCACTACTGGAGCGCTCGCGCGGACGGCCCCTTCGTCGCGGTCAACTGCAAGGCTTTCGCCGATGGCGTGGTCGAGAGCGAATTGTTCGGCCATGAGAAAGGCTCCTTTACGGGAGCGATCGCGGCGCGCGCCGGATGCTTCGAGCGCGCCTCGAGCGGCACTTTGTTCCTGGACGAGATCGCCGAGGCGGGCACCGACTTCCAGGCCAAGCTTTTGCGCGTGCTCGAGGACGGCGAGGTACTGCGCGTCGGCGCCTCGAAGTCGCGCAAGGTCGACGTGAGAATCGTCGCCGCCACCAACCGCGTGCTGCGCAACGAAGTCGCCGCCGGCCGCTTCCGCGCCGACCTCTACTTTCGCCTGAACGTCATCCCGGTCAAAATCGCGCCGCTGCGCGAGCGCCGCGAGGACATCCTGCCGCTGGCGCGCCATTTCCTGGCCTACTACACGGCGCTGGCCGGACGTCCGATCACGCTCTCGCCCGAGGCCGAACGCTCGCTCGTCAACTACCTGTGGCCCGGTAACGTACGCGAGCTGGAAAATGTGATCGAGCGTTCAGTGGTCATGAGCGGGGCCGAAGTTCTCACCCCTGATGCCTTTGCACTCGAGGGCAACATCGAGCCCACGCCCGAGAGCGAGGAACCGGCTGAGCCAAACGAAACTCTGCAAGCCTATCTCGACCGCGCCGCCGTCTCGCGCATCCGCGCGGCGCTCGACGCCGCCAAGGGCAATCGCGCGATCGCGGCGACCACGCTCGGCGTGGACCGCACCACCCTGTACCGGTTGATGAAGCGTCTGGGACTGTAGCGCCGGCACGTTCGCCTTCCGGGTACCGAAAGCGCACTAAACGCTTGCGGCCGGGGCGAGAGCCGCTATTGTGACCCGGATGGCTCGCCGCCCTGGTTCAACCTACGGCAATCGTGGACGCGGCCGTCTGCGCATTATTCTTTGGACCATTCTTGTCGCATCCTTGCTGTCATTTGGGTTCCTCTCGATGGTCGATCTCAAAGAACTTGCAGAATTTTACGCAGCCCAAGTCCTCTCCGCGCGGGCGCGACACAATGCCGCGCAAGTCCGAATAATTCGATCGACACGCTCCTCGCGCAACGTCTGCACCAACCGCAACGATCCGCTCAACTACGTTCTGGGCACTGGACAGAGCCTGAGTTCCGGCCAGCGTTCCAATCCTGCGATCGACACCCATAACTCAGCGTGGCCGCGATGGACTTTCATGACCAATCTCGGCATCCGCCAGGTACCTGACGCGGGTGCGCTCCTTCCCGTCGATCCGACGCTCATCATGGGTCTTCTCCCAATTGCCACCGCAAGTACGAGCGATGGCAACGGTGAGACAATTGGCGCAACCATGACCTGGACGATCAACGACCTTTTGCGTACAACCAACCAAGCTCCCTATCCGGTTGTCTTCACCACCCACGGGGCGATCGGACGACCCTACGTCGCACTGCAAAGAGACTCCGTACCTTACGACAATGCCCTTCTCACCATAGCCAGAGTTTCGCAGCTGGTGTTTCCGCGATGCGTTGTCGTTCGGGCTTTGACTGTCATACATGGCGAGGCGGATTCGCTCGGTGGTACGAGCCAGGCCACGTACGAAAGAGATCTGCTGGACTGGCAACGCGATTTCACTGTCGACCTGAGCAGCGTGACCGGACAAAGCTCGCAGGTGCTGGAATTCACCGACCAGATGAATTCATACACCGGGCCTCTGATGAACCCGCCACGCTCAACCTCGGTCATTCCGCTTGCGCAACTTCAGGCGGCGATCGACCACCCGGCTTCTGTTTTCCTGGTGGGTCCGAAATATTTCCTCGAATATACCTTCGATGGCGTGCATCTTACCGCCGCTTCGGAACAGCTGTTGGGCGAATACTACGGCAAGGCATACAAGCAAACCGTCATCGATGGAGTTCCGTGGAAGCCGCTCTATCCCACCGCCCTCGTTATTTCCGGCAGGTTTATCACTGTCACGTTCAATGTTCCGGTTCCGCCCCTGGTTATGGATCACACTCTCGTTCTCGATCCCGGTAACGCGGGTTTTGCCTACACTGAGGATTCAAACCATCCGCCATCGATTGTCGCGGTGGCGCTGCAAGCGGCGAACCAAGTACTCATCACGCTGAGCCACGCGCCAAACGCCGCTCCCGGCAAGCGCTTTCTCAGCTACGCCTGGAAGGGAATCCCGAACAACCGAGCGGGGCCGATGACCGGACCGAGGGGCAATTTGCGTGACTCGGACCCGGTCACGGGACGTTACAGCGGCCGCCGCCTGTTCAATTGGTGTGTCACTTTCCGCAGGGCCTTCTGAATCCAAGCCGGAATGCCGCGGATCCGCCCCTGTTCTGCCTGCGCACGAGCGAAGTACGCGAGTGCGACTGTACGACAATCCGCCGACGCGGAAGGCGATCGCCGTCACCTGTGAATGCAACGCGGGCCGTGCGTCCATTCGGGACGTACGGCCCGCGCGGCCTCAATCAACTCTGGCGGCGCGCAGGCGGCGCGCCATCGGCTCAGCTACCGGCCAGCGTATGCAGGATCTGGATGATCGCCGGACCGACGATCACCAGGAGCATCGCGGGCAGCACGAACAGCACCAGCGGAAAAAGAATCTTGATCGTGGTCCGCTGCGCAGCCTCTTCCGCGCGCAGGCGCCGGCGCGTGCGCAGCGCGTCGGAGCTGGCGTGCAGGGCCGGCGCGATTTGCGCGCCGAGCTGTTCGCTCTGAATGAGGGTCGCGGCAAGCGGCTTGATATCCTCGACCGCGGTGCGCTCGGCCAGGTTGCGCAGCGCCTGCCCGAGCGTGGCGCCGGCCGAAATTTCGGAGGTCACCAGCGCCAGCTCGCGTCCGATCTCCTGCTTCTGCCGCTCACTCTCGGTGCCAACGATCTTGATCGCCTCGAACAATCCCAGGCCCGCTTCGACGCAAACCACCAGCAGGTCAAGCACGTCCGAAAGCTGCCGTGCGATCGCGTTTTGACGCTTGCGAGCGCGCCGGCCGACATAATAACTGGGCAAGAAGATACCGATTCCAAAGCCGGCGATTCCAAAGAGCATCATCGAACCGGGGTTGCCGAGCAGCAGTCCGACCAGCGCGCCGATCAGCGCGCCGGACAGACCCATCCCGAATCGGAAGACCTGAAAAATCTGCGGCATGGTGGATTTCAGATAGCCGGCCTGGATCAGCGTGCGGGCCAGCTTCTCACCCTCGGGCGTGTCGGGCTTCGGCACCGGCACACGCTTGGCCGCCCATTGCAGGAAGATCCGCGAGAAGCCGCGGAGCTCTTCCTCGCTGTCTTCAAAAACGCCTTGCGAGGCGCGGACCTTGATCGCGAGGTCGGCGAAACGCTCCTCGAGCGCACGATGGCTCCCATAGAGGGCGTGATAGATCGCGGTCCCAATCACACCGGCCATACAGAGAACGATAAGGCTTACCAACAATGGAGTCATATGGATAATCCCAGGCCGCCAGGCCCTTTAGAAATCCATCCGCAGCAGGCGGCGGATGGTGATAAAGGCGCACGCGTCCAGGCCCGCCGCTATCTTGAGAATTTTGATTCCCGTCGGATCGAAAAACAGCTCGTTGGCATAGTCGCGATTGATGAGGCTGAACATGCCAAGCACGACTATCGGCAACGCCCCGACGATAAGGCCGCCCAGACGTGACTGCGCCGTCAGCGCGTTGATCTGTAGACGCAGCCGCTGACGGGTACGCACGATCTCGGCCAGCCGGCCCACGATCAACGCCAGGCTGCTGCCGACCTCGGTCTGCACTTTGACCGCCACCACCAGCAGACGGAGATCTTCCTCGGGCACGCGCTTGAGCATGTCCTCGAGCGCCCGCGGCAGGGGCAGCCCGATTCGCGTCTGCTCGAGCACCGTGCGAAACTCGCCGCCCAGCGGATCGGCGAACTCCTGCACTACGACTTGCAATCCCCGGTTGAGCGAATGACCGGCCTCAAGCGACGACTTCATCAGGTCCAGCGCAAATGGCAACTGGGCGACGAAGGCCCGGATACGCCGTGTGCGGCGAAAGCGGATGTACATGATCGGGAGCATGCCGAACGCAGCGCCGGTGGCGAGCGCAAACAACGTACCTTTCCAGAACAGATCCCCGAGCAGGGCTCCGGCGGAGAATAGCAGGACGATGATGAGCACCATCTCGGAGACCCGCATGTATAGTCCCGCCTGCCACATCATCTCTTCGAGCGAGCGCAACAGATTGAATTCGGTCATCGCGGTGAAGATCGAATGTTCCGTGGGTTTGCGCTTGCGGGTGATGTCGACGTCTTCGACGTCGCCCATCGGCCGGCTCATGCGGCGCAGCACTTGGCGATTCTGCTCGGCCGACTGGGTGAAATAGGTCAGTCCGACCACCAGCATGATGAACACGAACGCAAAGACGGCGGTTGCGGCGATTATAGTCATCGATCCCCCCGGGGATTATCAATCCATGGTGTAGCCGTAGGCTTCAATACGATCCTTGTAGGCCGAGCGAATACCGGTTTTGCGATATTGCCCGAGGACCTTGCCCTGCGCGTTGACCCCGGTGCGATGGAACTCGTAGAGGTCCTGCATCATGATCATGTCGCCTTCCATACCCACCAGCTCCGAGATCCTCATCACCTTGCGGGTACCGTCGGAGAGGCGCGAGACGTGCACGATCACGTTGAGTGCCGAGGCAATCTGCTGGCGCATCGCGCGCTGCGGAATCGACCAGCCGGCCAGCAGCATCATCATCTCGAGCCGGCCCATGCTGTCGCGCGGGGTGTTGGCGTGGATAGTACAGAGCGAGCCGTCGTGGCCGGTCGACATCGCCTGCAACATGTCGAAGACCTCGCTGCCACGGACCTCACCGACGATGATCCGGTCGGGCCGCATGCGCAAGGTGTTGCGCACCAGCTCGCGCGCCGTGACTTCGCCCTTGCCTTCGACGTTGGGCGGGCGCGTTTCCAACCGCACCACGTGCGGCTGCTGCAAGACCAATTCGGCCGAGTCCTCGATCGTCACCACGCGCTCATCGACCGGGATGAAGGCCGAGATACAGTTGAGCATCGTGGTCTTGCCCGAGCCGGTGCCGCCGCAGACCAGCACGTTGAGGCGGGCGCGGATGATCGCGCGCACGAACTCGACCATGTCGGGCGTGATGCTGTCCTTGGCGACCAGGTCGTCGACCGAGTAGCGCCGCTTGCCAAATCGCCGGATCGAGAGGGCCGGGCCGTCAAGCGCCAGCGGTGGAATGATCGCGTTGATACGCGAGCCGTCGGGCAAGCGCGCGTCGACCATCGGCGAAGCTTCGTCGACGCGCCGGCCGACCTGTGAGACGATCCGGTCGATGATGAGCATCAGGTGCTGATCGTCCTGGAAGCTCACGTCGGTCAGGTACAATTTACCGCCGCGCTCGACATAGACCTGCGAGGGCCCATTGACCAGGATGTCGGTTATCTCGTCGTCCCACAGCAGCGGCTCCAGCGGGCCCAGGCCGAGCAGCTCGTTTTTGATCTCTTCGATCAGCCGCGCCCGGTCGGCGTCGGTGAGCAGCCGACCCTCCTCGTCGAGGATCTCGCTTATCGCGGTGGTTACCTTCTGCGAGGCCATGTTGGCCTCCAGGCTCTCCAGGCGCGAGACGTCGAGGGTCTCGAACAGCCGGTTGTGCACCGCGAGCTTGAGTTGCTGAAAGCCGTCGGCCATCGCGCTGCGCTCGCGCTTGGCGCTCTGCCCGCCAATCATCGAGCGCTGCTGCTGCTGCGGCGTAGTGCCTTCTTTCTGGGATATCCGTTCGACCAATTTCATAGGTTAACCAACCTTCAGGAGCGATTGCCGAACACCCCGCGCAGGCGCGACATCAGGCCCGGAGCCTCCTCGGAATCTTCGTCCCCGGCCGCAAGCCGACGGGCGAGTTCCTCGTAGGAGCGGGTCAAAGCCGAGTTTCCCGCGCACTGCCACAGGTCTTTGGCCAGCAGCTGCACCTTCTCGAGCGCTTTTTCGTCGCGCGGGATCTTGGCGTAGATCGGCCGGCCCAAGGTGTTGACGATCTGCTCCTCGCTGATGGGGTGATGCGAAACGTAACGGCTCAGGACGAAGTGCGGCTGCACCCCGCTGAGCCCCAGCCGTCCGAACAATTCGATGAACCGCCAGCAACACCGCGCCGCCCCAATCGACTGGTCGAGCACATAAAACAGATGGTCCGAGCGCTCCCAGACTGCCACCACGTTTTCATTGATATAGCCGCCGCAATCGACCACCACGAAATCAAACAACCGCCGCATCAGATCCAGCGCCGCGCCCAGAGTCACGTCCGAGACCAGTTCGCTGTCCTCGATACGCTTGGGCGCCGCGAGCAGATAGATCCCGGAGGGATGCTTGCTCAGCGCCGATTCGAGTTGAATCGAGTCGAGCTTCTTGTCGCCCTCGGCCAGCGCCATGATGGTGCGTTCGGGCTCCAGATTGAGCGCCACCGCGAGCCCGCCCGATTGCAGATCGAGATCGACCAGCGCCACCCGCTTGCTTAGCGTGTAGCGCAGGGCCAGAGCCAGGTTGGCGGCGAGGCTCGAGACCCCGACCCCGCCTACCGTGCTGACCACGGAGCAGATGACGCCGCCCTGCTCCTTCTCCTCGCGCCGATGTGATTCGCTGACCTTGAGCAGGGCGCGCGTGGCATCGCCGGGATCGAGCGGCAGGAAGAGCAGCTCGTCGGCTCCCGCGCGTAGGATCTGCCGCATCAGCCCGGGCGAGCGCTCGCGCACCAAAGCGAATAGCGCGGGGCGCGGCGATCGCTCGGCCTGCTTCTGGAGGTAGTTCAGCGACGCTTCTTCATTGCCGTTGAACACCACCATCGTGACGTCGGCCGGCGCCGCGCCATTGCTGCTCTCCTGGGCGCCGCCCTGGGGCGTTACCGAGACGATCTCCAGCGGCGGATCGCCGAGATTCTCGAGCGCACTCTTGATCTCGGCGCGCCGCCCCTCGTCCTCGCCGACCAGTAGAACCCTGAGCGCACCCTTCCGCCCATCACTCTTTCTGCCTAGCACTGCCACAGGATTCTTTCCGGCCGCACGTGTCCCCCCTTCGTTAGAAGCGGGGCCGTCCGGCGTCTTCGGGATAAACCCTCCTGGTCTTGATTTCTTCGAAATTCATCGGTCCGCGATCGGTCGGCAGCGCGACCCGCCCGTTGGACGGCAGCGGCGCGACGATCTGCGGTGTCACCGTCATGACCAGATCGGTTTGCGTATTGTTGTAGCTCGTATTGCGGAACAGTCCGCGCACATACGGAATGTCGCCCAGGTAGGGTACTTTGGCCACCGTCTCGTTCTTGGTATTGAGCAACAGGCCCGCGATGATTAAGGTCTGATTGCTCTTCAGCCGCACCACCGTCTCGGCCTTGCGCGTGATGAAAGCCGGCACGGTAAATCCAAACAGGTTCACGCCTTCGGCGAAGTTAGGTTCCGAAACCTCCGGCTTCACCTTCAGCAGGATATCGTCGAAACCTATCACCGTAGGTACAAAGATAACCGAGGTACCGAACTGTTTGAAAACGATCGAGGTGTTGAGCGCCTGCGAAATCACAATCGGAATCTCGCCGCCGGAGAGGAACTCGGCCTTTTCGCCCGAGTTGGCCAGCAGATGCGGTTCGGCCAGTATCTTACCCATACTGTTTTCTTCCAGAAACTGAAAGAAACTCTGGGTCTGGATATTACTGTTGCCCGCAGCCAAGCCGTAGGTCAGGTTTTGTGATAACAGCAGCGGAATGAGCTGGCCATTAGCGGGCAATGTGCCCGACGCGGAACTGGACGTGGTCACGGGAGGATTCGAGGAAATCAGCGTATTGGCGGTCAGACCCGAAGTGGCTGTGTACGGCGTCGCTACGCCACCGGCCATATTGACCAGCGAAATGTTCCATTTTGGCAGCGCCATCGTCCAGTTGATGCCGAAGTTCTCGACCCGTGAGCGGTTGAGCTCGGCCACGATCACGTTGATTAGCACCTGCTGCTTGCCGTTTTCGTCGACCTTGATCTCCCGCTCTGAGTAGCGCCCCTGCGTGTCCCATACGGCCAGTGTGGTGAAGCCGGCCTGATGAGCCACCAGGTTGAGCTCGTATGGATTGATCACCTGGATATCAGCGACTTTGCTGTCGGCGACCGAAACCCGGCGGATGCGGGTCGGATAGTCCAGAACCTCCGACGTTCCCATCATAAGGTCAACGCCATCGCCCGGCATGAAGTGTTTCTCGCCGAGCGGCGGCGGCCCGCTCGGGATGACCGCCATCGGATCCGTATTGTAGGTCTGCGGGAGCCCTGCGCCCGAGGCCGCCTGCGAGGGCACTGTCGGCACCATCCCGTTGTCGCCTGTGGGTGAATTGGGAGCGACCACCGGAGACATCGAATTTGGCAACGCCGAAGAAGAAGCAGGCGTCGCCTCCTGGGCGAGTACCGCCGGGGGTGCAGCGGCGGACGCGGACGCCGGCGGTAGCATAGCTGGAGGCAGAACTGCCGGTGGCAGAGCGGCCGGCGGTACAGCCGCAGCTATCGGACTTGTCGAATCCGCTGACGCTATCCTCACCGGCTCTGCTACGGGAGCCGATGGTGCCGGCGCAGCCGCCACCGTCGTCGGCGGCAACGCGGCCGCAGCTGGCGCAGCCGCGGTTACCGGACCTGCCGAATCCGCCGACGCTGTCCTCACCGGCTCAGCGGCGGGAGCGGAGGGCGGGGGTGCAGCGGCCACGGGAGCGATTGAGGCCCCTGTTGTACCAGGAGTTGCCGGAGAGGAAGCGGCACTGGCGGTCGCAGCGCCACCGGAGACGGTGGCCGCCGCGTCAACCGGACCGCTGCCGGTATCGGCCGGCTTGGAAGCTGCGGATGCCGCCGTGGAGCCGACGGGCGCAGGATCGCTGGCGGCAGGAGGGTTTGCCGCAGCGGCCAACGGTCCCTTGGTGCCCTCGCCCGGCTTCACGTCGACCGCGTAGGTGACCTTTTCGCCACTCGCGAGGGTTACATTGATGTCCCAGCTACCAGCCGCAGCACCGAGCAGGACGATCTTGCCCGGAGCGTCGGTATGCACCACGAGCGCGCTCGGGTTCGAGACCACTTTAACGCCGGGCGTCGAATCCGGGCTGACGTCCGGGATAGTGTACGCTTCGCCGGTGTTAATCGTTATCGGGACTGTGCGGGTCTCCGCCGACGCCACCGCCTGACGTCCCGCCAATATTAAGAGTCCAAAGAACGCGACCGTCACAGCCATCAGACTGCGGCCGCGACACACTTTTTTCACTTAACGCTTCGACCATCGTCCCATCCTCCCCCATTACGGAACGTCGATAGTCTTTGAGTTCGGCCCGGAGAAGAACGGATTGCTCTCCGGAGCCCCCGAGAAGCCCACCCCGCTCGACGCTGGCGCGTGAACTCCATCGCGGCCGCTGGCGGCCGCGGCAACACGACCAACACGCGACGTCGGGGCAGCCGGCGCCACCGCCGCAGGAGCAGGCGCCAGATTTTCGACTCCTGCCACCTCATAACTCGGGTCAGCCGCGCCGACCATCTCCTGGTTCAGGCCCTCGGTGTTGCGCGCACCCCGGCCGTGCACAAACGAAATCGATTCGCTGCTCTTGCCGTCGCGCATGATCTCGACCGATATCGCCTTGGGCCGCGGGCGCCCGATGTGCACAATCGGCGCGACCGCCTGATGCTCCATCACCGGAGCCGCCGCGCCGCCGCGCAGCATCGCCGCGACATTGGAACCGTTGGTCATTACCACTTTCTTGTCTTCGTAATTACGCAGCGCCAGACGCAGGGTCCCGTCGTGACTGGCGATCGTGAGCCGTTCGGCCTCCTCGGGCGTCAGCAACACGGTGATGACCTTGACTACTTTCGGTTCGTCCTTCGCCTCTTCGATCTCCTGGGCAACGGCGATCACTTCGACGTTTTGCAGGACGATCTTGGAGAACGGCTCACCGCCGGTGGACTTGTCGCTGATAGCGACCAGGATATCGACGTGAGCGCCGGGCAGGACGAAGCCGGCAATGTCGCTGACCTCATCGACCGGCACCGACATCGCGCGCATTCCGGCCGGGATCAACAACGGCAGCATGCCTGCGGTCTTGACCCCGCTGAAAAGGCGGTCACTGACTATTGGTTCGTTTTCCACGAATGGCGTCTTGACATACTTGCCGGTCACCCCTGCGATGTCGGTGAAGGCGCCCGGCGGCATCGCGTCGCGTGACCATCGCGCAAGTTTGACCGCGGTTGGATCAAGCTGCGTGCCGATGTGCAGGTCATGCATGGCGACCACAATATTAACCGACTGCGCCATCGCCTCCTGGACTTCTCGCTCGCGTTTCTTCAACGCCGAGTAGACGACCAGGGCAGCGACCAGCGCTGCGACGCCGGCCAGCATCATGAACAACAACGATCGTCTCATCTGACCCCCCTGATGAAAGCGGCCCGCCCGAAGGGCCGCAAGTTTTTCTAACTACTCGGCGCGCATCGCCGCGCGCTCATTCGCTCATCGCTGTCTCCGTGCTGGTGAGCTGAGTGGGAAATGGAATGCCGAAGAAATTCGGATTCGTCGTATTCTTGGACAAAAAGATTACGCTCGTCGCGTCAAACGCGAGCGAGAGTTGGACCGAGTCACCGAAACTACGTGCGGTGCAGGCTTCTGTGGTACCGCTGCTGGCACTGGTGCAGATCATACACGCATGCACACCCGTTCCGACGGTTGCGGTGATTCCCCCCGCAGGGCAGCCCGAGTCGCCATTTGGGCAGCTCACACCTTTGCTGGCCACGCTCGGCGCCCCGTTACTATGCATATAGGTGGCTACAGTAGTACAACCGAACGTTGGATTAACCGCAGCATAGCGAGCGGCCTGATAGTTCAGCTGACCGAGCGCGAGCGCTGCTTGCCCAATGAACGCCATCTGAATCGAGACGAACAAAACGATCATCGCGACGAATAGCACTAACGCGAACTCGACCATCGCCTGACCACTAAATGCAGGGCTCCAGCATCCTGCCATATTGCGATCGAGTTGTGGAATCTTCGTGCGTCCATAGTGAGAGTCTGGCTTCATAAATGATCGCCCCATGGGGTTGCTGGTCGCGATTCCGAGTTCAGCGGTTCTTCTCGTCATGAGATTCGGCAGCAGCCTGTGGCGCGCGAATGACCCCTCTTTGCATTCACAAAGTATGGCGTTGAGCAGTCTGAAGCAAGAGCGTCTCAGTTTTTACCTTCAGAGAGGTCTAACCTTGTCCAATCACGTCACGAGTCTGCTACCCGATTACGCCGAGGGTGCCAGCTAGTCGGCCACTAACACTGTCCGCGCAACCATAGTCCAGACCCATCCTCCGCCATCACCCGATTCCGACCGCTCCCCCAAGACTCCATCGCTCCGCGCTGAATTCGGCTGGCGGCGGGGCTTTGGGCCCCGCCGCCTCGCACTCAAAGCCGAATCGTTCTACTGGTTGATCTCGAAACCGCCTTACGCGTTGGTCAGAGCGGAATCAACGCCGTTGGCGAGCGAACCGATGTTGTTGCCCAGCGCCTTGTAGGTGCCGTATACCACGACCGCGATGGCCGCCAGGATGAGCGCGTATTCCGTCATCGTCTGGCCACGGGTGTTGCGAACCACCGACTCACGAGCGCGGATGAACATCTTTGTCACTAACTCCATCTTCATTGCCTCCTTGTTATAAGCCGCCTTCCAGGCCGCCTTGCGGGGATCGATTCCCCAAATTTAACGTTCTTCGAGTCTGTTCTCACTCTCTATATCATCAGACGACATGTCATGCTATCGCATTTAACGTAGATAGCAGTCTAGATACGTCATCTGAGCTAATCAAGCATTCGTCAGACTAGAATCTACCCCGTTCGCGAGCGATCCGATGTTGTTACCCATCGCTGCGTAAACGCCATAGACCACCACAGCGATGGCGGCGAGAATCAGCGCGTATTCTGTCATCGTTTGTCCGCGTATCTGGCCGACCAGCTTCTCGCGGGTCGCGACATAACATTTTATGATTGAATTCACTATCGATATCTCTCTTTTTGATTCGACTACTTGAAGCTTTGGTTTTCCGATTTGACGCCTATCTTAACTCGCCGTGGATTGTACAGTCTACGCTTAAACATGTCAAATGATTCTTATTAATGTTGAGATGTCAATTCTTTACATTCTAGACCGAAATTTCCGTTCCCGCTCCTGCAGAGTTAACGGTGTCACCGTGCCAGGACCTTCCTCACTGCGCGAAAATCCCTTGCTAGGCATGAAATCGAGAAATTCGGTGCTAATGCTGCCCTTGGCGTCGACCGAGGTTATCCACAGCACCGCGAAGCCGTGGACCGACACCGTCGAGCCGCCATTGTTCCCGCCGTCCGCATTGAAGTCGACCATCGGAACTTCGATACGGCGCGGATCGCCTGTGGCGTAGTTGGTCGCGGTTGCACCAGGATCGCTCTGCGTTCCTGAGATGAGGCGCGCCACAAGCCCGGAATACGTCGCAGCGGTCTGATCGTTCGCTTCGACGGAAACTGTATCACCAACGCTGACAGGGCTTTCGTAGCCGTTGATCAGATTGCGTCGATAGTTTTGACGCGCGTCGCAGCTCTCGCATGTTCCCATCGTCAGCGGCTTCCAGGTGGCGTCCGGCCCGGCGTCGCGCGGCCGTGCGATCTTCAGTACGATCGGCTGATACACGGCGTAGTGCGCATCGTATTGAATCCCGATCGGCAGCACGCCGGAGGCCGATTGGAATGAGCTGATCCCGGCTACCGCCTTGACTATCACCAGGCTCTGAGACAGACCCAACAGGCGCGCGAAACGATACGGCACCTTGCGCTCGACCACCATCGTGATCGACCGGCGATCTGACGCTGGGCGGTCGTAAATGATCTCGTTTTGGCGAATTCCCTTCATCAGCGCTTTGCTGCGCGCCGCACTTTCCGCGAGCGCAGGATTGGTGGGCAGATAGGCGGCTCCCGAAAGAACCGCGGCGTCGGCGGCCTGTTGCAGTCGAGCCGAACTGCAGTGAAGCGCCCGCATGTCCGCTCCGATGCACGCGGCACCCACCAACATGGGTATCGCGAGGCTCAAAGCGATGGCGGCTTGGCCGCGAAAGAATCTCACCCGTCTCGCCATTTCATCAGCTCCGCAAAAGGGCAAGGCAAAAGACCCCCGTCCCACCCTAAGCGGCCTCAAGGCCTGAGCACGCCGCATGCCAAGCTAAATTCCAGCTATAAAGGCCTATTGCACCTTTTGAAGAAGGGTTGGAGCACACGTAATCGCAACAAAAGTTGCACCGATGCAACGAATACCTCGCCTCCTGATGGCATAGTTCCAACTTCTGGATCGAGCGAGCTTCGTACGCGGGATTACCGGGAAGTCGAGAAAAGGGGCCGGCCCAGATGGGCGGGACCCGGCGGGTGGCGTCTGATCCACCCGCCGGGCTTAAGCGGTTTGAAATGCCGAACCTTAGACTTGCTTACGCGTTGGTCAGAGCGGAATCAACGCCGTTGGCGAGCGAACCGATGTTGTTGCCCAGCGCCTTGTAGGTGCCATACACCACGACCGCGATGGCCGCCAGGATGAGCGCGTATTCCGTCATCGTCTGGGCGCGATGGAAGCGGACGAAGCGCTCACGTACTTTCAGAAAAGCCTTTGTAAACAGATCCATCTTTCTCTCCTCCTTGACCCTTGCCGTTTCATTGAGGCTTACTTCTGGTTTTGCCTCTATTGCTGCCCTACTAACCAAGCCTGCCTTTAGATATGTTACCGTCTTCATCGTTGCACCTGACAGCTATCTGCAAGTTTACGCTATTTCTAAGATGCTATCAAGTGGTCATTCATGTCACTTCACGATATGACCATGTGCAACTGTTTTAGCATTCATCATGCCACAAGCAGTCTGGACCTAAAATCAGGTGTTTATTGATGTTCTTCAGAGCATTGCTGGGAGATGTGTCTGTCATGGTTGCACCGGCGCAACGAAACATGCCATGACACAACTTATCGAGCTAATCGCGATCAGAACGTGGAAGGAGGACTGGCCTACGTTCGCTCGAAGATGATTTGGTCGCCGATTTGGGTTTCGCTCCGCGCCGCGGCGCCGGCCGACAATTCGAGCACCCTGCGCGCGCCCCAAACGATAGAGGAGATACGCCACGGCCGCAGGTTGGGGTTGATCCGAATAACCCTGCCGTGGCGATTCAGGAAGACGATATCGATCGCGAAGCGCATGAACAGCATATGCATGCACATGAACGGCTCCAGCCTTCCCGCCTCGAACAGCATTCCCGCTTCTGCGTCCAGCCCGTCGCGCCCGAGCAGGCCGCGGCTCTTACCCGTCATCCCGCCAGCCTCTTCGAGGTGCTCGCAGAGCACGGTAGCGCGCGTCTGATTCAGCGCACGTAGTTCAGCCGGCCTTTTCACTTCGACGCCTTTCATCTGTCTCTTCTCTTGTTCCTCTCTTGCGCTCCAACCCGCTTTCGCTCAAGTGTAGCGCTGGACGCGTAGCTCGCGAGCCTGTCTCCTCGAACGCTGGTGTACTACAATCGCCGAACAACCGAGCACGTGGGCGGGGCGCAGGTTGACTCGGCATCGGCCGAGCATGATTTAACACCGGGCAGGGCGCGGCGGGCCATCCCTGGTTGCCCGCGCACTGACGCATAATCAATTATCGATATGGATACGATCTGGCTGCCGCCCGCCCTGGTATGTTACGCGCTCTCGGCCGCGGGGTTCGTGGTCGGCCGCACTGCCAACCGGCCGCGCTGGACCGATCAGGCGGTGCCGCTGCTGGGTGCCGCAGTGCTGTTCCACACGCTGGACCTGGTTATCGGCGCGCTTAAGGCCGGGAATATCCCGGTTACTAATTTCGCCCAGTCGTTGTCCTTCCTGGCCTGGCTCACGGCGATCGTCAGCTTTGTCCTGATGCTCCGGATGCGGATGCAGGTGCTGGGAGCCTTCGTGGCACCTGGCGTGCTCGCGGCGGTCGGCGCGGCGATGCTGCTGACACGTCGCGGACGCCTGGTGATTCCTGACGGCTTGCGCAGCGCATGGCTGCCGGTCCATGTGACGCTCGCGTTTCTGGGCGACGCGCTATTCGTGGTTGCGGCCGGCGTGAGCCTCGCCTACCTGGTGCACGAGTCACGTTTGAAGGCGAAGCGCCCGATGTCGTCTGCGGGGGAGCCGATGCCAAGCCTGGAGAAGCTCGATCGGATCAACTACCGCCTGCTGGGATGGGGCTTCGTGATGCTGTCGCTGGCGATCGTCAGTGGGGCGCTGTGGGCGGAGGCTACCTGGGGCCATTTCTGGTCATGGGAGCCGCAGGAATCGTGGTCGCTGATAACTTGGCTGCTATACGCTGGGCTGCTGGAATCGCGGATTGCGGCGGGATGGCGCGGGCG
Organism: uncultured delta proteobacterium; assembly: GCA_963771325.1. Taxonomy (GTDB): domain Bacteria; phylum Desulfobacterota; class Binatia; order Binatales; family Binataceae; genus JAKAVN01. The sequence continues at coordinate 178,902 of CAVYTJ010000018.1, forward strand.
GCGGGCCGCGGCTCTGACGCTCGCGGTTTTCACCGTGTTGTTAGGTTCGTTCTTAAGCGTGAGCCTGCTCTTTCCGGGCAAGCACGGGGGGAGTTTCGGCTAACGCCCGGGCGGGCGCAGTCGCGTACACGATGGAAGAGAAGCTCCTCATCGTCGGGGTCAATCATCGCACCGCCCCGGTCGCGGTCCGCGAGCGGCTGGCCTATGGCGACGGAGAAATCGTCTCGGCGCTTGCGCGTCTGAAGGGCCGCGCACCCGCGCTAGCCGAGGCCGCGCTGATTTCGACCTGCAATCGTGTGGAGATCATCGGCGTAGCGGCCGACCCTGCGCGCGCGATCGACGAGGCGGTAAGTTTCCTCGCCGCCGACCGCGAGGTCGACGCCGCGCTGTTCGCCGGCGCGCTCTATCGTTTCGAGGGCCGCGACGCCGCACGCCATCTGTTCCGCGTCGGCGCGAGCCTCGACTCGATGGTGGTCGGCGAGCCGCAAATCCTCGGCCAGCTCAAGATCGCGTACGGCTACGCGGCCGCGGCGGAGAGTGCCGGCCTGGTGCTGCATCGCGCCTTTCATCGCGCGTTCTCGGTCGCCAAGCGGGTACGCAAGGCGACGCTTATCGGCCGCGGCTCCGTGTCGGTGAGTTCGGCGGCGGTGCGCCTGGCCGGACAGATCTTCGATTCGCTCAGCGACAAGACGGTGATGCTGATGGGTGCGGGGCAGATGGCCGAGCTGACGGCGCGCCAGCTCCACGCGCTCGGCGCCGAGACCCTGGTGGTGACCAGCCGCACTTTGGACCATGCGGCCGCGCTGGCGCGCGCGCTCGGCGGCACCGCGGTCTCCTTCGAGAACCATCGCCCCTACCTCAAGATCGCCGACATCGTGATCGGCTCGCTCGCGGCCGCGCAACCGGTTATCGAGGCCGATGATTTCGAGGCCATCCTGCGCGAGCGCCGCTACCGTCCGCTGTTCCTCATCGACCTGGGCGTGCCGCGCAACTTCGACCAGCGGCTCAACGCGATGGAGAACGTGTATCTATATGATATCGACGACCTCGGCGCGGTCGTGACCGAATCGCTCGGCGAGCGCGCGCGCGAGGCCGACAAGGCCGAGACCATCGTTGCCGAAGCGCTCGGCTCGTTCACGCGCTGGATGGACGGGCTCGACCTGGTACCGGCTATCAAGGACATCCGGGTGAGTATCGAACAACTTCGCGACGCCGAACTCGGACGCCATCGCGCCTGGCTGGCCACGCTGGAGCCGGCCGAGCGCCAGCGTATCGAGTCGCTCACACGCACGCTGGTCAACAAGCTGCTCCATCGCATCCTGGCAGGCCTGCGCAGCACCGGCGCGGGCTCGCCCGACCCTGCATATACCGCCGAGCTTGCGCGCCGCCTGCTGTGCGGAGAGTTGGCGCCCGAGGGGCCCGCCTTGGGCGGTGCGATATCCGACCTCGATTTCGAGCTGCACCTCGACGACCACGACGACGACGAGGAGGAGTGAGCGCGAAACGGTCCTGACCCGCGAGCGTCTCGCTATCCGCATCCGGCGATTTCAACGTCTTCATCAACGTATATCAACCATATATACAGATGGCTTCCGTACTTCGTATCGGTTCGCGCCCCAGCCCGCTCGCGCTCGCACAGGCCGAGTTGGTACGGCACAAGCTCGCAGCGCTCGTTCCGTCCGTGAGCATCGAAATCGTCCCGATTCGTACCAGCGGCGACCGGATGGCCACGGCGGCGCTAGCACAGGTCGGCGGCAAGGGGCTCTTCATCAAGGAACTGGAGCAGGCGCTCGCCGAGGGCCGTATCGATCTCGCGGTACATTCGATGAAGGACCTGCCGGCCCAGCTCACCTCCGGCTTCCGTATCGCCGCGGTACCCGAACGCGCCGACCCGCGCGACGCGCTGCTCGCGCGCGCCGCCGCCTCGATCGCCGCGCTGCCGCGCGGCGCCCGCTTGGGCACGTCGTCGGTACGCCGGCGCTTTGAGGCGCTGCGCCTGCGCCCCGACCTCGACGTCGTCGCGTTGCGCGGCAACGTCGACACGCGCCTCGCGCGCCTCGCCGCCGGCGACTTCGACGCGATCATCCTCGCGATGGCCGGGCTGGCGCGCCTGGAGCGGGGCGAGCGCGACGCCGCCGCCGGCGGCGTCGCGCTCGCCCCGCTGGATGTGCTCGACTTCGTCCCGTGCGGCGGCCAGGGCGCGCTCTGTATCGAGGCTCGGGCGAGCCGGCCGGTCGCCGGCTCGCCCGAGCTCGAGGCCGCGCTCGCCGCGCTCGACGATCCGCACGCCCATCTCGAAGTCGCCGCCGAGCGCGCCTTCCTGGCCGCGCTCGGCGCCTCGTGCGTGTCGCCGGTCGGCGTGTACGCGACGCTTAAGGCCGACACGCTCGCGCTTCGCGCGCTGGTCTTCAGTATCGACGGCGCGCGCCACCTAAGCGACGAAATCTCCGACCAGCTGACCGGCGGCGCGGCCGCCGCCGCGACCGGCGCGCCGCTGGAGCGCGCTGCCGCGCTCGGCGCGCGGCTCGCCCGGCGGATGCTCGCGGATGGCGCGGGCGCGCTGCTCGCGGACGGCGAGCCGGCCGCGAGCAGCGCGCTCGCATTGGGCATGGCGGGCGAATCAGGCCGCGCGCCCGAGACAGGCGCGCGGCCTGATTCGCTCGCCGCGACACCGCTTCACGGACGATGCGTCGTGGTGACGCGCGCGCGCGAGGCCGGCGGCGCATTCGCCGCCGGCCTCCGCGCGCTTGGCGCCGAAGTGACGGAATTTCCGGCTATCGAAATCGTCGCGCCCGACAGCTACGCCGCGATCGACGCGGCGCTCGCGCGGGTGGCGTCGTTCGATTGGATGCTCTTCACCAGCGCGAGCGGCGTCGAGCGGATGCTCGAGCGGATGAAGACGCGCGGCGTCGACCGGAGCGCGCTCGACAGCGCGAAGCTCGGCGCGATTGGCCCCGCCACGGCCGCGCGCCTGGCCGCGCATGGACTCACGGTTGCCGCGATGCCGCGCGAATATCGCGCCGAGGCAATTGTCGACGCGATCAGCGCAGAGCGTATCCGCGGCGCGCGGATCCTGATTCCCCGCGCGCAGGTCGCGCGCGAGGTGCTGCCGGAGATGCTGACGGCGGCCGGCGCGCGCGAGGTCGTCGTCGCGCCGGTGTACAAAACGGTCAAACCCGCAAACGCGCCGGTCGAGCGCGTGCGTGCGATGGCGGCCGCGGGGACAATCGACCTCGTCGCCTTCACCAGTTCCAGCACGGTCACGAATTTCTGCGAGATGCTCGGAGCCGCGGGCGCCCGCGGTCTGAAGGCCGCGGCGATTGGGCCGATAACCGCCGAGACGGCGCGCGCCGCCGGTCTGGAAGTGGTCGTACAGCCCAGTGAGTACACAACTCCGGCACTGATCGCCGCTATTCACAACTACTTCGTGTCCAGCGACAAATAGATGCGCATTTCGTCAAGCCGTTCGAAGATGTAAGGTTTCTCGGAGGCTATGAATTTATTAATAAGAAGTTCCCTCTCCTGTCATCCTGAGCGAAGGCTGCCGGAGTCGAAGGATCTCGCGCGGTCCTCCGCGCGTCACACTGAGATGATGGCATGTCAACTGATAGCCCGGGCGCAACTTTTAGGTTCGATCTGACTAATCGCCAAAATCCCGAAGTCATGGATTTACACGCGGAAGACCACGCGAGATCCTTCGACTCCGCTCGCAGACTCCCTTCGCTCAGGATGACCCAAGAAGGCGGGCTCTCTCCTCTCAACAAATTTGGCATCCGCAATGTTGTCAACGATAAATATATACTCGTTCCGTCCAGCGGCTCGAGGTTGTAAGCAAGGACGTTGGTGAAATTGAAGAGATGCCACTTTACCGGGAGTCAGGAGACGAGTGAATGAAAGATCAATTTGCTGACCTTGACGCGATTGCTCAGGCCGAGTTGGTCCGTCAGCGCAGGGTTTCGCCCCTCGAACTGGTCGACGCGGCAATCGCTCGCATCCAGGCGCTAAACCCGCAATTGAATGCGGTGATCATCCCGCTGTTCGATCAGGCTCGCGCGCAAGCGAAGAGTGGCGCAATTCCCGACGGGCCTTTCCGCGGCGTCCCCTTTCTTATGAAAGATCTCGGCGCGGCCTACGGAGGCGACCCTCTGTACATGGGAACGAAGCTTCTGCGCGACGCGCACTTTATCGCGCCCCATGACACCTATCTCGCAGAGAAGTTCAAAGCCGCAGGGTTCATCTGTCTCGGCAAGACCAATACTCCGGAGTTAGGACTAATCACGACCACCGAGCCTGAGGCTTTCGGGCCTACGCGCAATCCCTGGGACGTCACTCGCTCGACCGGAGGTTCCAGCGGTGGTTCGGCGGCAGCCGTTGCGGCGCGGATGGTCGCGGTCGCGCACGCCAACGACGGTGGCGGCTCGATCCGGATTCCGGCGAGCGAATGCGGCCTGGTGGGACTCAAGCCCTCGCGCGGGCGGGTATCGTTGGGACCGGATACGGGAGACACCTGGCACGGTTTCGTCATCGAGCATGTCGTGACGCGTTCGGTGCGCGACACGGCGGCGATTCTCGATCAAACGGCCGGCTACATGCCGGGCGATCCGTATGCCGCGCCGGCGCAGCGCGGGCCTTTTTATCGCGATGCCATTGCCCCGCCCGAGCGGCTCCGTATCGGCATGATGAGACGGACGCCCCGTGGCTCCAATGAGTTGCATCCTGATTGTCTCGCTGCCGTCGACGACGCCGCTTCGATGCTGCAATCGCTGGGGCACAGTATCGAGGAGTCGCATCCCGCTGCGCTGGATGAGTCCCTATTAATTATGGAGCCCTTCGTTGCTGTGGTCTCAGGCCATACCGCGATGGTGCTCGATCAGTTGGGCACCTTGGTCGGCAGAAAAATCACGGCCGAAGATGTCGAGCCGTGGACCTGGTTTTTGGCCGAGCAAGGCTTTGGGCTGTCTGCCAGTACCTACCTGTCCTCGATTCAAGTGTTGCAAATCCTGAGTAGGCAATTCATGCAATGGTGGGCTGATGGATTCGACCTCCTGTTACTGCCGACGCTCGCGTCGCCGCCGCCGCTCCTGGGCGAGCTGGTAATCACCCGCGACCGACTTGCCGAGGGTCTGCGGCGTCTGCTCGATCTCAGCCCGTACTGCGCTTTTTTCAACATCACCGGGCAGCCGGCGATCTCTCTGCCGCTTTTCTGGAACTCCGCGAATTTGCCGATTGGCGTCCAATTGGTGGCGGACTTTGGCCGCGAGGACTTGCTCATCCGGGTTGCCGCGCAACTCGAGCAGGCGCGGCCGTGGACGGATCGCCGGCCGCCGGTGTGCGCCTGAGCGCCTCGCGTCCTTGAAACAATGTGCGCGAGCGCAGATGCCGCCCAAAACTCCAAAGTCTCCCAAAACTTCGCACACCACGGCTGACGATAACCGGGCGGCCATCGCGCTTTCTGTCGTGGAGCTCCCGGTCATCGAGGTCGCGGGCCTCCGCGTCGATCGCGACGCGCTCATCCTCGACGCGATCGACTGGCGCGTGGACGCCGGCCAGCACTGGGTCATCCTCGGCGCCAACGGCTCAGGCAAGACTTCGCTCTTGAGCGTGCTCACTGGCTATCTCGCGCCGACCGCCGGGACGATTAGCGTGCTGGGCGAAACCTACGGACGCGCCGACTGGCGCGAGTTGCGCACCCGGATCGGGCTTGTCAGCTCGTCGATCCATCAGCTGATGCCGCCGCATGAGAGCGCGCTCAACGCGGTCTTGAGCGGACGGCGCGCGATGATCGGGATGTGGGGCGAAGCGGGCGCGGCCGACTTAAGCCGCGCCGCCGAAATTCTGCGCGAGGTCGAAGCCGAGTATCTGAGCGAGCGCCCATGGCGTTTTCTCTCCCAGGGCGAGCGCCAGCGGGTGCTGATTGGACGCGCGCTGATGGCCGATCCGCGCCTGCTGGTGCTTGATGAGCCGTGCGCCGGCCTCGACCCGGTCGCTCGCGAGCATTTCCTGGCGTTCATCGAGCGCTTGCTCGGCCGCCCCGGCGCTCCCACCCTGGTCCTGGTGACTCATCACGTCGAAGAAATCGTGACCGGCTTCTCCCACGTCCTGGTGCTGCGCGCGGGTAAGGTGCTCGCGGCCGGCGTGCGCGAGAGTGTGATGACCTCGGCGACGCTCAGCCGTGCCTTCAGCGCGCCGCTGCGGCTCGCCGCAAATGGCGGGCGTTATTCGCTCGCGGTCGGCGCGCAACAATCGAAGGTGATTTGATCGGCGAAAGCGTAATTGATTCGGCGTGGAGGGTCACTTGGGTGACGATTTTCGCTAGAGTCTAAGCGCCTTTCCCTATCGTCTCGCCGGATTAAACCTGATAGCGTTTGATTTAGAGGACTTCTCGTGAAGGCGAGCCGTGCGTGAGATTGCGCTGCGCGCGGTCGCGGCTGGTGGAATAGAATCTAAGGCGGGGGCGCGGGAAAAAAACACCATGGGATGGAGATTCACGTTCGCGCTGGTGCTGGTTTCGGTCGCCGTGGTTTCGGCGTTGGCCGCCGGCGGCGAGCCGGAAAATGAGGCGGTGGTGCGGGAAGAGGCGGCACGGCAACTGAGCGCGCTGCGGGAGTATCTGCTCAGGCGCTGACCCCGGTTTCGGGTCGGCCAGACCAAAACATTGGCAGCACACGACGGACACCGGCTCGCGCCGCGCCCGGGGGTGCAGTTCGCTGCTCGCCTTCCGCGGCTTCCTGACTTTTCGCATTTGCCGGATTTCCCGAATTTCCCGAGCTTGCCACGCGGCGGCGGGAGAATTTCTTGAGCTTTCGATACCGAATTTTTCGCGCCCTCGCGCAGGTCAGCATCAAACGGCCCTACCTGGTGCTGCTCTGCGCAGTGGCGCTTTCGATCGCCTCGGTCTTTTACACCAAAGCGCGCCTGGAATTTCACACCGGCCAGGACGACCTGATCACGCCCAACAGCCGCGCCTCGCGCGACTACCTCGACTACACTCGCGAGTTCCCCGACCTTGACGGCCTGATTATCGTGGTGCGCGCGGCGCCCGACCCGGCGCGCGCCGAGCATTTCGCCGACGCGCTGGCGGCGCGGCTCACTGCCGATCACGCCAACGTCAAAACCGTCTTTTATAAAATCGACGCCGGGGCGTTTGCCGACCGCGCGATGCTCTACATGACGAGCGCCGACCTCGACACGCTCGCGCAGAAGCTTCGCACCGCCTTCCCGATGCTCGACGGATACGCGGCGGACCCGAGCCTCGCCGGCTTCTTCGCGATGGTCAATGCGGGAATCGACCGCCAGATACAGAGTCAGATGCCTGCGCAGATGCAGGGCCAGATACAGAACCGGACGTCCTCCTCGATGCGTGCGCGCTCAATGCATGCGCGCTCGATGCGTGCGCGCGCGATGCCTCGCGCGGCCGCGACGCGCCATCCGGACACTCCGCCCGGCGCGTCGGCCGCATCATCGGTGCCTTCCGCGGATGCCGCGCCTGCCGCGTTTGATCTCGGCGCGATCGACATGGTGCTGAACGGGATGCTCGCCGACACGGGCGGCGCCAAATATGTCTCGCCCTGGCAATCGATGATGCAGGCGAACGCGCAGGACAGCGCGCAGGGTCACGGCTACCTGGTCTCCGACAACGGCAAATACCTGCTGCTGCAGGTCGCGCCCGGCGACGGGGTCAAGGACGGCCCCGATCCGACCGAGGCGATCCAGCGCGACCTTGACGCGGTGCGCGCCGCGTTTCCGGGCGTGATGGCCGGGATGACCGGCGGCCCGGCGCTGGCGCATGCGGAGGAAACCACCACCGCGCACGACATCGCGCTCGCCTCGCTGATCGCGATCGTGAGCAACGTGCTGCTGCTGGTGATCCCATTCACCGCGGTGGTCGAGCCAATGTTCGCGGTGCTGGCGCTGCTGGCCGGCGTGGCCTGGTCGTTCGGCTTCACCACGCTCGCGATCGGCCACCTTAATTTGCTCTCGGCGGTGTTCACCAGCGTGCTGGCCGGAATCGGGATCAACTTCCCGATCCATCTGATGGCGCGTTACGACGAGGCGCGCCGCCAGGGCGCGTCCTCGGCGCAGGCGGTCGAAGTGGCGGTGGTCAACACGGGCACGGGCGTGTTTGCCTCGGCCTGTATCATGGCGCTCGCTTTCCTGACTCCGGTTTTCACCGACTTTCGCGGAATCGCCGAACTCGGAATCGTCTCGGCCGCCGGACTGTTCCTGTGCCTGGTTTCGGCGCTGCTGGTTTTTCCCGCGTTGGTGGTGCTGCGCGAACGCTATAGTCCTGCTCGCACCCGGCCACAGCTTGCGCCGCATACGCGCGCGTCGATTCTCGAAGCCGCTTTTCGCCGCCCGGGATTGATTGTCGTGGGCGCGGTGGCGATCACCGCCGGCTTGCTGATGCTAATCGGCCGGGTCCGCTTCGACCAGAACCTGCTCAAGCTGCAGGCCGAGCAGACCGAGGCGGTCAAATTCGAGAACGTGCTGCTCAAGGATTCCGGACGCTCGTCGTGGTTCGCGGTGTCGCTCGCGCCCTCGATGGAAGCGGGCGAGGCGCGCGCGGCGGCTTTTCGCAACCTGCCCGTGGTTTCCGACGTCGAGACCATCTCGACCTATATTCCCGACGACCAGGCGGCCAAGCTCAAGACGCTGCACGCGCTCGGCGCGATGCTCGCGCCGATCAGGATGGCGCCGATGCATGGTTCGGGCGACGCCACGCGGCTCGCGCGCGAGCTCGGCCAGTTGGCGGGGCGGCTAAACCAGATAGCACCCGCCGACACGTCCGGCGGTGCGGCCAAAACGGAGTCGCTTGCAGCGACCGCGCTTGACCGGCTGAAGAGCGACCCGGCAGCGTTTGCAGGCTACGAGGCCAGCATCAACGCCGATTTGCGCGCGCGCCTGGGCGAACTCAAGAGCGATCTCAAGCCCGCCGTGGTGACCACCGCCAACCTGCCCAAGGTGGTGCGCGATCGATTTATCGGAAAGAGCGGACGCTTCCTGGTCCAGATCTATCCGCGCGGCGACGTGTGGGAGGATGCGGCGCTGAGCCGCTTCATCAGCGCGCTCAAGACCGTCGACGAAGATGTGACCGGGCCACCGGTACAGACTTACAATATCGCGACCGTGATGCGCCGCGGCTACGAGCACGCCGCGGTGATGGCGCTGATCGCGGTGTTCATTTTCGTGTTCGCCGATTTCCGCAACCTGCGCGACACGGCGCTGGCGACCGTGCCGTTGCTGTTCGGCGGCGCGTGGCTGCTCGAGGCGATGGGATGGATGGGCTGGGAGTTCAACCTGGCCAATCTGTTCGCGGTTCCGATCCTGATTGGCACGGGCGTCGACAACGGCGTCAACATGCTCTACCGCTGGCGCGAGGAGCGCGACAAATCGGCGCTGATCCTGAGCAAGGCGGTGGGCAAGTCGGTGACCATCTCTTCGCTCACCACGATCGCGGGCTTCGCTGCGTTGATTCCCGCGGCGCATCGCGGCATCTCGAGTCTCGGATGGGTGTTGAGCCTGGGCGTCACGCTGATTCTGGTCGCGACGCTGGTGGTGCTGCCCGCGCTGTTCGAGTTGGTGGGACGGCGAATCGATAGCCGCCGCGTCATGCCCGCCGGCGCCAGCGCCCGAACCGGTTTCCGAAGATGAGCCGCCGGCGACTCCCAAAGCGGCGTCAGGCGGCCTTCGCCGCTGACCGCGTCACAAAGGGCCGCTCGCGAGCGGCCCCTACATCAGAGCGATGGATTCGTGGCGGCCATTCGTGAATGGCCTTCGGTCATTTTTGTAGGGGCCGTTCGTGAACGGCCCTGTCTGAATCTTCAACCGGTAATCGGCTTTTCCGGCTCGGCCACGCAGTGCGCGCAGCGGCAGTTCGCGCGCAACTGGACGGTGGTATAGAGCGTCTCGTGACCGTCTACCCATCCGAGGAACACGCCCTGCTCGCCCAGGCGCGATAGCTGCGAAAGCCGCTGGCTCGCCGGCGGAATCTCACCCGCGATTGCGCCGCCGCACGCGATACACGGGCATCCGCGGCGCAGGCTCTCCAGCGGATAGATGCTGTCGTGACCGTCGGCCCATCGCACGCCGATGGCATAGCGGCCGACTTCGTTGAGCGCGGAGATTCGAGGCGTCTTTGACTTGTTCAAGGGCATTGTTGCACTCTTTTGTTGAACCACAACTATAGCATCGTGCGGCCGTCGCACGGCCACCCGGCGCGGACGCGCCATCGAGCGAGGCTGGAGAAAACCCCGGAGAAAAACCTATGGATGAGAACGCAAAAAAGAAAGCGCTTCTGATGATCCCCTACGGACTGTTCGTGCTCGGTGCGCGCGCCGGCGACAAGCAAACCGTCGCGACCGTCAACTGGCTCACCCAGGCGAGTTTCAAGCCGCCGCTGGTCGTCGTCGGCATCAAGGCCGACTCGACCGCGCATGCGCTGGTCAAAGAATCCAAAATTTTCACGCTCTCGATGCTCGGTGCGGGACAGAAATCGATCGGCACCGCGTTCTTCAAACACGTCGAGCCCAAGGACGGCAAGTTCGGCAACTACGCCTTCGAGGCGGGAAAGAACGGCGCACCGATCATCAGCGAGGCGCCGGCCGCGGTCGAATGCAAGGTGGTCGGCTTCCACGAGCTTGGCGATCATAGCGTGGTGATCGGCGAGGTCACCGAGGGCCATCTCAAGCGCGAGTCCGAGCCGCTGACGCTGAAGGAGTGCGGCTTCAACTACGGCGGCTGATTCGTCGGCGGGCGCAAGCGCAACGTGGCGAGCAAGAAGGTCGTGGTGCTGCCCGGCGACGACGCCGCGCCGGAGACGGTCGGTGCGGCGATGGAAGTCCTGCGCGCGCTGGGGCCGGATATCGAGTACGTCGAATTCCCGCCGGGCGAGCAGTGGGTGCGGGGCAAGACCGCGATCGACGCGCGCGCGGCGATCGACGCTTCGGATTCCACGCTGTTCGGCTCGACTTCGGGCAAGACCACGGGAATTTTCTACCTGCGCTGGGGCAAGGACACTTACGCCAACGTGCGGCCCGCGCGTTACATCCCGGGCGCACGCAGTCCGCTAAAGCATCCCGAGGGTATCGACTATGTGATCGTGCGCGAGAACCTGGAAGACCTTTATCTCGGCCTGGAGGGGCCGCTGGAGGTCCTGAGCCCGCTCAAGCTGCACAGCCGCATCACGCGCGCGGCGCTCGACACCTCGATGCCCGGAAAGTTTGCGATCAAGGTAATCACCGAGCGCAACAGCAAGCGGATCGCGGAGTTCGCGTTTAAGCTCGCGCGCAAGCGCAAGGCGGCCGGCGGCAAGGGCAAGGTCACCGCGACCTCGAAGTACAACATGCTGCGTGAATCCGACGAGTTGTTCCGCCGTATCGCGGAGGACATCTCGTCCGGCTACCCGGATATCGCTTACGAACAGTTCATCATCGACGATTTCGCGCGCCGCGTGGTGCAGAGCCCGCACGATCTCGACGTGGTCGTGATGCCGAACCTCTACGGCGATATCATGTCGGACGCCGCGGCGGGCACGCTGGGCGGTCTGGGACTTGCGCCGAGCGGATGCTACGGCGCCGACTATGCCTACTTCGAGTCGGTGCACGGGACCGCACCCGACATCGTGGGCCAGAACATCATCAATCCGACCGCCACGATGCTCTCGGCCGCGATGATGCTCGAGTACCTCGGCTTTGCCGCGGACGCAGAGCGGTTCGAGAGCGCCGTGCGCAAAGTCTACGCTGAGGGCCGTGTACTCACGCCCGACCAGGGAGGACGCTCGAGCACGAGCGACTTCACGCGGGCGGTGCTGGCGAATCTGTAACGGCGCACTATTTATGAATCGGGCGCTCGCGCGAGCGCCCGACAGAATCGACCCCCACCCGCCGGCCGAAGCGGCCGGCGCCCTCCCCCAAGACGATGGGGTTGTCGAACAACACAAAAGAATCGCTCCGCGTTGATCCTTCACTCCGGCAGCGTTCGTTCAGGATGACAACAAAAAAGCCCCTGTCATCCTGGGCGTCAGCGAAGGATCTCCGCGAAGTGATGGATCTTTTCTCCCGTTTATCGACACCCTCACGACATGGGGAGGTGCAAGGATAACAGACGGCCGTTCACAAACGGCCCCTACAAAATCACCTGTTCTGGTGTAGGGGCCGCTCGTGAGCGGCCCTCTGAAAAACGCCGACCGTCGCTCAATAAAAACGTTGCTCGCCGGGCGGGCGGGTTTTCCATCGCCGATGGATCCAGTTCCAGTGATCCGGATAGCGCCGCACCATGTCTTCGATCGTCCTGGTGTAGCGCTGCGTATTGAGCAACACCGATTCCTCGCGATCGGCGTTGCGGATCGTCTCGATCGGCTCCATGCATTCGATGAAGTGACGGCTGCTGGTGCCGTCGCGCACGGCGAAGACCGGCACCACCGGCACGCCGGTCGCGATCGCGAGCCGCGCCAGCCCATCGCTGGTCGAGGCCTTGAGCGAGAAGAAATCAACGAACACGCCCTTGCGCACGTCGAGATCGAGCGGCATCCCGACAATCCAGTTCTGCCGGAGCATCCGCAGCACCTCGCGTCCGGCGCCCTTGCGCGGTATCACGCGGTTGCCGAAACGGTTGCGCGCCGCGCATACCGCCGCATCGATAAGCGGGTTGCGCAGCGGGCGATGAACGATCGCCACCCGATGGCCGTAGATCGAGTGCGCCAGAATCATCAACTCCCAGTTGCCGAAGTGGCCGGTCAGGATGAGGCCGCCGCGGCCGCGCGACAGTTCCTCGCCCCGCTTCCAGTTCTCGATCCCGCGATAGGTGGCGAAGCGCTCGATATTGTCCGGCCCCAGGCTGGAAAAATGCATCCACTCGGCCAGCGTCCGGCCCCAGTTCTCGTAAGTGGCGCCCAGGATGCCCAGCCGCTCGGCGCGGCTAAGCGCGGGGAACGCGATCTCCAGGTTGCGCATCGCGATTGGCCGGTCGAAACGATCCAGGCGCATCGCGAGCGCGCCCAGGCGCGCGCCCGCGCGTATGGCGCGCTCACGCTCCATCGCGGCGAGCGGCGCGAGGAGCGCGCCGATCGCCGCATACTCCAGCCGCGCACGTAATGGACCAGTCTGCCGAGCCATCGCGGCATCGAGGGTTCCAGAGCGAGGGCGGGCGCGCAAGCGCGCCCGCCCTCGCTCTGGACGGCATCGCGGCTGCGCCGCCGCCAGGCGGCGGCGCAGCCGCGCAAACCAGCGGGCGGGAGCGAGCGGCGAAATCGCCGCCCGCTCCCGCCCGCTGGCTCCGCCGCGCGCGCGCAAGGCGCGCGCCGCAGGGATCACGCGGATGACGCAGCCACCGCGCCGCTCACGCGGCGCCGTGGCTGCCGCGCACTCACGCGTACTTACGGAGGATCACCGGCAGCCGCCGCCGGCACGGCCGCCAACGCGGCCGCCGGCGCGACCGGCGCCGCCGAGCCGGTGGTCGACGGCGAGGTGGTTGACGGCGAAGTCGCCGACGGTGATGACGGCGGCGCCGTCATCCACGGCGCGGGCTTGACTGCCTTGGAAGTTGGCCCAATCTCTTCGGTGTTGAGCGGCGCCGAAGACGAAGGAGCCGGCGCCATCATGCTCGACGGCGTCGACCCGAAACCGCCACCGCCGAAAGCCGCCGCCGCCGAAGCCGCCACCGCTCGCGGACGGCGCCATCGTCGAGCCACGATCTTTCAAGTCCTGGGCGGGCGACACCGGAACGCTGAAGGTCGGCTGGTAGAGCTGCTTGTACTGCTCCATTGGCATCTGATGCAGCTCTCTGCGGCCCAGCGCGTCGGTGAACTTCTGGCGCTCGTCGAGCGCCAGCGCACGCAGGTCTTCGCGCGTGCGCACAACGTGCGGCGTGAGGAACACCAGGAGGTTATCTTTTTGCCTGTTGCTGCCGTTGTCGGTGAACAGGTTGCCGATCACCGGGATGTCGGAGATGAACGGGATCGCCGAGCGCTGGACGTCACTCTCACTGGAAAGCAGTCCGCCGATAACCGCCGTACGATGGTCCTGGACCATCACCGTGGTCGACGCCGAACGGATGGTCGTAGTCGGTCCGAGCGGGTTGGTGTTCTGGTTGGTGGTGCCGCTGACTACGTTTGAGACTTCCTCGTACACGTCGAGCCGCACGTAATCGCCCTCGGACACCTGCGGGATGATGTCGAGCGTGATGCCGACGTTCTGGCGGTCGACGGAATTGAAGATCTGCCCCGACAGCGCCGAAGTTGCGCTCGCGGATCCGACGAACGGCAGGTTCTCGCCGACCACAATCGTTGCCTCTTCGTTATCGGCCGTGAGCAAGGTCGGAGCGGAGAGCACGTTGCTATGGGTGTCAGTCTCAAGCGCCGTCAACAGCGCCACATCGCAGGGCACTGTGGTGGTGGTCGGAGTGGTGCCGGTGGCGGCGCCGGCGACGGTCGACACGGCGGACAAAGCGGTGGAGACGGTACATTGGCTCCCCGAGGCCAACCCAATACTCAGCCCGGTCAGGCCGAGCGGGTTGGTGAGCGCGGTCTGGAGGTTGCCATAGTTTAGTTGTCCGACCCCGAGCGTGCTGCCGCTGATATTGGTGGCAGCTTGCCAGTTGACCCCGATATCGCGGGCGCGCTGGGCGCTGACCTCGACCATGATCGCCTGCACGAAGACCTGGATGCGCGGCACGTCGAGTTCCTCGATGACGCGATGCAGGGTCTGGTAGTCCTGCGGCGAGGCGCTGATGATGAGTGAGTTGGTGGCCGGATCGGCCGTCACGGTGACCGCGTTCTCAAAGTCGGGAGATTTCGAGCCGCTGCCGCCGGTGCTCGCGCTGATTGATCCTGATCCCGTCGACGAGCCGCCGCCACGGCCGCCCATCGCCGACCCCATCGCGCCGCCGAAACTGGAGTTCGAACCGAAGCCGCCGAACGACGCGCTCGAGCTGCCGAAGCCGCCCGAACTTCCGTAGCCGCCCGAGCTCCCGAAACCGCCGCCCATCCCGCCACCGAAGCCGGAGTTGAGTGAGCCGCCACCGCCGATGCCGCCCGAGCCGCCGCGGCCGAGCGAGTTGCGCCCGGTTACCGGCGAGAGCGTCGACGGCGCGCCGCCGCCACCCAACAGTCCGTTGAGCACCTGCACTATCTCACCCGCCATCGCGTTCTTCAGCCGGTACACGTGGATGCGCGAGTTCTCGTTGGGCGGATGCACGTCGAGCTTCACGATCAAATCTCTGATGGTACGCATCTGCAGCGGCCCGGCCAGCACGATCAGCGAGTTGGTACGCTCGTCGGGCACGACCTTGAAGCCGCCGGTCGGTCCCTGGGCCGAGGGTGCCACCACCCCCAGGCCGGGCCGTGGGAAGCGCCCGGCCCCGGAATCCGAGCCGCCTTCGCCGTTCATGATCTTTTCGATTTGCGAGGCGAGGTCGTCGGCGAACGCGAGCTGGAGCGGAATGACCTCGATGTTTTGATGCGTGCCCTGGATGTCGAGGCTGCCGATAATCCTCAGCAGGCGGTCGATGTTGTAGGCGTCATCCGTAAGGATGAGGGTATTGTCTTCCGGAAATGCGGCGACCAGGCCGTCATGGGAAACCATCGGCTGCACCACGCTGACCAGCGAGGCGGCATCGATGTTCTTCAGCCTGACCATCCGCGTGACGTAGGCGTCGCCCCGGGCCTCACCGGGTTCCTGCGAAGTAGTGAGCGCGGCCGATTCGCGGACTTCGCGCGAGGGCACGATTTTGATCACGGGGCCGGCCTGCACCGTGGTAAAGCCTTTGACCTGGAGCACCGACTGAAAGATGGAATAGGCCTGGGCAGGCGTGACCTTGGTCGGCGAAATGACGCTGACCTTGCCGCGAACGCTCTCGTCGACGACAAAGTTCTTGCCGGTAATTTCGCTGATAAATTTCGCCAGGACAGGAATATCCACGTCCTGAAAGTTCATCGTGATAAGATTCTGATCCTGCGGCGGCGGATCCTGAGCCCGGACCTGCAAGCAGAGCACGCTGGACCACAACGCAAAAGCGAGTGCCCCCAACATCCAGCACTTCATTTGGTTACCCCTCGGTGAAGACTCTCGGCCTTTATAGCGGTCGGACCCAGGCACCGCAACCAGGCTCCTGATTGCAAAATTGTTAAGCCTCAAAGACTATTGAAAAGGACCTTCATCGATTTCGCACGAGCATCTTTATACGACCTTTAGCATGACTATTCTGATCATCACTTCGACCACGATTCCTGCCGCGCGCCAGGCGCCCCGGCGGCTCCCGGGCGCGAACGTTTCTGAAAACGGCCAGCGGTGCGCTTCGAATACCTGATAGGCCTGCGTTATCTGCGCGCACGCCGACGCGAGCGCTTCGTCTCGCTGATCGCCATCATTTCGCTGGCCGGCGTGGCGCTCGGCACTTTCGCCCTGACCGTGGTGCTGTCCGTGATGAGCGGTTTTCAAGAGGACCTGCGCCAGCGCCTGCTAGCCTTTAACCCACACGTGACGCTGCAAAGTTCCAACGCCGCGGCCTTCGACCCGGCTCCGCTGATGAAGCGGGTAACCGCGCTCGCCGGAGTCGAGGCGGCCGCGCCCTACGTTTCCTCCCAGGTGATGGCGGTTTCGACCAACGCCGAGGGAGTGCCGGCCTACGTGGCGGGCGGCGTACTGCGCGGGGTGGTGGCGGCGAACAACCCGGTGCTGACTGAGCTCAAGCAAACGCTGTTGGTGGGCGGCCTCGACGCGCTGCAGCGGACCTATCCGGCGACCGTCGCCGACAACGGCGCCAAGCGCAGCGTGAAGCTTCCCGGCGCGATTATCGGCGACTCGCTCGCGCTGGAGTTGGGGATCCGCGTGGGTGACCCGATGGTGCTCATCTCGCCCGCAAGCCTGGGCGGCGGAATCGGCGCGCCGCGGCTTCGGCGTTTCGTGGTCGGCGGGCTGTTTCATTCGGGGATGTACCAGTTCGATTCCTCGCTGATCTTCGTTTCGCTCAAGGACGCGAGCGCGCTGCTCGCCGACGATCCGCAGCTCGAAAGCGGCCTCGAGGTGCGGGTGCGCAACCTGTTCGACGCGCCGGCGATCGCGGCCCGTATCGCCGGGATCGCGGGCAGCGGCTTCACGGTGACCGACTGGACGCAGGCCAACGCGGCGCTGTTCTCGGCGCTCAAGCTGGAGAAGTTCACTTACTTCCTGGTGCTGATGCTGATTGTGCTGGTGGCCGCGTTCAATATCGTGGCCACGCTGGTGATGGTGGTGATGGAGCGGCGCAAGGAGATCGCGATTCTGCGCGCGATGGGGGCACGGGCCGGCTCGGTCGCGGCAATCTTTCTGTGCGAGGGCGCCGCGCTGGGCCTCACCGGCACGGCGATTGGCGTGCTGGGCGGCTTCGTAACCTCGTTCCTGATCGGCAAGTACCACCTGATTCATCTGCCTGCCGACATGTTCATGGTAAGCGCGGTGCCGGTGCGCCTGTACCCGGTAAACTTCCTCGCCGTGGCGGCGGCCGCCATGGTGCTTTGCCTCGGCGCGTCGCTTTACCCGGCCTTCAAGGCGCGCACGCTCTCGCCGGTCGAGATCATTCGCTATGAATGAACACGGCGGATCGTCCTTTAGCACAGGCGCCGCGGCTCCGGTCGCGGCGGCGGGCGGCGGGGAGCTGTTGCTGCGGGCTACGGCGCTGGACAAGAGCTTCTTCGACGCCGACCGCGAAGTGCGCGTGCTCCGCGGGCTAGAGCTTCAGGTCAAGGCGAGCGAGGAAATCGCAATCGTGGGTCAGTCGGGCACCGGAAAATCGACTCTGCTCCACGTACTTGGAAGCCTCGAAACGCCTACCGCGGGCAAGGTCTATTTCGAGGGCCAGGATCTGTTCGCACTCGGCGAGCGGGCGTTGGCCGAGTTTCGCAACCTCAAGCTCGGCTTCGTTTTCCAGTTCCACTACCTGCTCGCGGACTTCAGCGCGCTTGAGAACGTGATGATGCCGGCGCTGATCGCGCGGATGGCCGAGCGCGAGGCCGCGCGGCGCGCGGGCGAGGTGCTGGAGCTGGTGGGTCTCGCCGACAAGCTCCATCGGCGGCCAGCCGAGCTTTCCGGCGGCGAGCAGCAGCGCGTCGCCGTGGCGCGGGCGGTGGTGTTGCATCCGCGCCTGGTGCTGGCTGACGAACCCACCGGCAATCTCGACCCGCAGACCGCCGACGAAATTCATCAGCTCTTCCATCTGCTCAACCGCGAACTCGGCATCACGCTGGTGATCGCGACCCACAACGAATCGCTGACGCGTTCGATGGGCCGTGCGCTGAGATTGCGCGAGGGACATCTGATCGAGGAACGCGGCTAGCAAACGCGGCGGCGGCGACGCGGCGGTGCACAGCCGGCCGCGGTGCGAGCCGGCATTTGGTTTACTTCACAGGAGCGATT
>CAVYTJ010000019.1:0-11013 GCA_963771325.1 uncultured delta proteobacterium
TTCAGGGACCTCACCCCTGACCCCTCTCCCTGTTTGTGCGCGGGACATGGGTAACGGGTGTGCGAGGACATGGGTAACACCTAACCGGCATGCTGAGCCTCCAGCGGGAGGTGGACAGGATGCCTTGGCGGGAGGTTACCCGGATGTCGTTGCGCGAGGAGTTTGTGCAGTTGGCGCTGCAAGCGGGAGTGAACAGGCGCGAGCTGTGCCGGCGCTTCGGGATCGCGCCGAAGACCGGCTACAAGTGGCTGATGCGTTACGCGCGGGCGGGCGCGAGCGGTCTCGAAGATCGCTCGAAGCGGCCCCTGCGCAGTCCTGCACGCACCGCGGCTGAAGTCGAACAGGCGGTGATCCGGCTGCGCCACGAGTCGCGCAACTCGTGGGGCGGACGCAAGCTTGCGCGGTTGCTCGCAGGCCAGGGGGGCCCAGCGCTGGCGCCGAGCACCGTGACCGGCATCCTGCGCCGCGCGGGGTTGCTCGACGGTGCTGCCGCGCCTGGACAACGCCCTTTGCAGCGCTTCGAACGCGCGGCGCCGAACGAACTCTGGCAGATGGACTTCAAGGGCCACTTCCCCTTGCTCAGCCGCAGCCGCTGCCATCCGCTGACCGTGCTCGACGACCATTCGCGCTTCTCGCTGGTGCTCAAGGCCTGCGCCGACGAGCGCGGCGAGACCGTGCGCAGCGTGCTGACCAGCGCCTTCCGCCGCTATGGATTGCCGGCCGCAATGCTGATGGACAATGGCGCTCCCTGGGGCTCCGACCACGACCATCCCTTCACCGCCTTCAGCCTGTGGCTGATCCGGCTCGGCATCCGCGTCGCTCATGGTCGGGCTTATCACCCGCAGACCCAGGGCAAAGACGAGCGCTTCCATCGCACGCTCAAGTTCGAAGTTCTGCGCCACTTCAACTTCACCACCCTCGAACACTGCCAGCGCGAGTTCGATCACTTTCGCGAGCGCTACAACCTGGTTCGTCCGCACGATGCGCTGGGCCTGGCTACTCCCGCCAGTTGCTATCGCCCCAGTCCGATCCCGTTTCCCGAGCACTTGCCGCCGGTCGAGTACCCTCCCGGTCTCGAGGTGCGCAAGGTGCAAGCCGAGGGTTGGTTTACCTATCGCGGACGCGACTTTCGCGTCAGCAAGGCCTTGCGCGGATTCCCCGTCGCCCTGCGTCAAGTCGATCTCAGCGACTCCCGTCGTGAGGTTCTCTTCTGCCATCAGGTGGTCGCCTTCATCGACCTCGATAACCCTCTTCATTCCTACTCATGATCTCAACTCAAATGTGTTACCTATGTCCTCGCACGCTCCGTTACCCATCTCCCAAGTCCAAACACCAAGGAGAGGGTTAGGGAGAGGTGCAATGCTCGATTTTCGCGACCCACTCGAAGTGGCTGCGGCACAGCAGAATTCTAACTAACCTCTCCTCCGCTCGCGCTGCTCGCGGCGACCTCTCCTAGGTCAAGGAGAGGTTAAGATCGCGCGTGACTGGCGTCGCGCTGGCTCTTTTCGCGCTCCCATGCCGCGAGCTCGTCGTGGGCGTTGCGTTCGTATTTCTCGAGCGTCGGATCGGTGGCTGGGATGGACGGCGTGGTCAGCTCCAGCCGAATCCCGTTGGGGTCGAAGAAATAGATCGACTTGATGAAGTGATGGTCGGTCGGGCCGAGCACGTCGATACCCGCGTCCTCAAGCCGCGTGCGCGCGGCTTGAAGTTCGGCGAGCGAACCCACGCGCAGCGCAAGATGGTTCACCCATTCGGGCGTGTTGGGCGAGGGCGCGGCAATCTGGTCGTCGCCGAGATCGAAAAACGCGACGCACGAGCCGTCGGTCATGCGAAAGAAGATATGCGCGTGCGGACAAAATTCCTGCGTGCTCGGAACCCGGTCCTGGCGGATGACGTGGACCAGCGGCAGGCCCAGGATGTCCTCGTAGAAATGCCGGGTCTCCTCCGCGTCGCGGCATCGATAGGCGAAGTGATGCAGTCCGTTGATCGGAACGAACGAAGGCATACCGTCACCTCCTCGCGTAACTATCAGCCGGGCTTGGCGGGAACGCAAGCGTCGCCGGACCGCCTACTGTGTTACAAAAGAGTTGGATGGCGGTATCAAATTCTGACTCCCCCGCTCTCCCCAGGGGCACGGAGGCTTCTATGAATCTCAAAGGTGGCTGTTCATGCGCAGCTTTGCGGTATGAGTTGACCGCGAGCCCGCTCATCGTACATGCCTGTCACTGCCGGGATTGCCAGCGCATCACTGGCAGCGCGTTTGTGATCAACATCTGGATCGAGAAAGAGTTCGTGCTGACAAAGGGCGCAATTCCGCAATCATTTCTGCTCGAAGAAGGCGGCGGGAGAAATCACGAAGTGTTTTTTTGCGGCAAGTGCGGCACTTACGTGTGGAGCCGCTATCATCGCGCGCCCGGCGAGGCCCTGTTCGTTCGCGCCGGAACGCTGGATCAGCCGGACGCAGTAAAGCCCGACGTTCACATCTTCACCCGAAGCAAAGTGCCTTGGCTGGAACTTCCGCGCGGCGTTCCCGCGTTCGAGTCGATGTACAAGATCGAAGAAGTGTGGCCCGCCGAGAGCAAAGAGCGGCTGCGCCGCAACCGCTCCTAGCTTCCCGCCCGCGCATTTCCTAGTCGAAAGCGCTGAGGCCCGTGATGTCGCGGCCCAGCACCAGCGTCTGCACGTCGAAGGCGCCCTCGTAGGTGTTGACCGTCTCGAGGTTCAGCATGTGGCGGATGACCGGGTACTCATTGACGATCCCATTAGCCCCTAGCATGTCGCGCGCCATCCGCGCGACGTCCAACGCCATCCCGACGTTGTTGCGCTTGGCGAACGAGACCTGCTCGGGCCGCATCTTGTTCGCGTCCTTGAGCTGTCCCAGGCGCAGGCATATCAGTTGCGCCTTGGTGATCTCGGTGAGCATCGTCACCAGCTTGTTCTGCACCAATTGATAGCCGGCGAGCGGACGCGCGAACTGCTTGCGTGACTTGGTGTAGTCCAGCGCGCAGTGGAAGCAGCTACGCGCCGCGCCGATCGCGCCCCATGAGATTCCGTAGCGCGCCTGCGTGAGGCAGGAGAGCGGCGCGCGCAGGCCGCGCGCCTCCGGGAGCCGCGCACTATCGTCGAGCCGGACGTCCTCGAAAATCAGTTCCGAGGTTATCGACGCGCGCATCGAGAACTTGCCGTGGATGTCACTCGTGGTGAAGCCCGGCTTGCCGCGCTCGACCAGGAATCCCGTGATGCCCTCGGGGACCTTGGCGTAAACCACCGCGACGTCGGCGATCGAGCCGTTGGTAATCCAGCGCTTGGTTCCGTTGAGCACCCATCCGTCGCCGTCGCGCCGCGCCCGCGTCTCCATCCCGCCCGGATCGGAGCCGTGATCGGGCTCCGTCAGTCCGAAGCATCCGATGAGCTTGCCCTTGGCCATCTCGGGCAGGTAGCGGCGTTTCTGCTCCTCCGAACCCCAGGCGTAGATCGAGTACATCGCGAGCGCGCTCTGAACCGAAGCGAACGAGCGCAGACCCGAGTCGCCGGCCTCGAGTTCCTGCATGATGAGGCCGTAGGCGATGTTGTTCATGCCGGCGCATCCGTAGCCCTTGAGGTTGGCGCCGAAGAAGCCGAGCTCGGCCATCTGAGGGACCAGTTCTTTGGGGAAGGTTTCGCTGGCGAAGCTGCGCTCGATCGACGGAAGGACCTCGCGCTGGACGAATTGACGCACCGTGTCGCGGACCATCCGCTCCTCGTGGCCGAGCATCTCGTCAAGGTCAAAAAAATCCAAATCTCTCAATAAATCCGCCATCTTGCGACTCCTGATCGGATGCCGGGGCAACGCCTTAGAGGTGATCGGCCAGGCCCGCCGCGCATATTGCCTCGGCCAGAGGTATCAATTAGCCTTATACAAGAACCAATCCCCATGCATATCGAGACACTAAAGGTCTTCTGCGACATCATCGAGAGCGGCAGCGTTTCTTATGCCGCCTCGCAGAACTTCGTCACCCAGTCGGCGGTCAGTCAGCAAGTCCGCAGCCTGGAGGAGAAGTACGAGTGTCGATTGTTAGAACGCGCGCGCGCGGGTGTCAAACCAACTCCGGCCGGGCAGATACTTTACAACTCGAGCAAGGAGATCGTGCGCCGTTTCATGGAATTGGAGAACCGGCTGCGCGAGATCGGCTCGGTGGTCGCGGGATCGATCCGGGTCGGCACGGTTTACAGCGTCGGGTTGCACGAGCTGCCGCCCTACCTCACCGAGTTCCTGCGCACTTATCCGCAGGTAAACGTGCATCTGGAGTACCTGCGCTCCAACAAGATTTACGAAGACCTGGTCGAAGGCAAAATCGATCTCGGCGTGGTGGCCTATCCGGCCAAGCGCAGC
This sequence comes from uncultured delta proteobacterium, assembly GCA_963771325.1. Taxonomy (GTDB): domain Bacteria; phylum Desulfobacterota; class Binatia; order Binatales; family Binataceae; genus JAKAVN01. Next base: position 4,373 of record CAVYTJ010000019.1, read on the forward strand.
CAGATCGTCACGATCGCTTTTCGGCACGACGAACTGGTGCTTGTGGTTCCGCCTGACGATCCGCTGGCCAAGCATAACAAGGTCAGCGTGAGCGCCCTGGTGGGTCAGAAGTTCGTCGGCTACGAGCGCGATATCGCGACGCGTAAAGCTTCAGACCGCATCTTGCGCGAGTATGGCGTAAAGCCCCAGTACACGATGGAGTTCGACAATATCGAGACCATCAAGCGGGCGGTCGAAATCGGACAGGGTGTGGCGATCGTGCCGCTGTCGACGGTCGAGCACGAAACCACCAGGGGCTCGCTCAAGATGCTCGAGTTCGCGGAGGGCACTTTCACCCGGCCGCTCGCGATTATCTACAAACGCGGGCGCGAGCTTTCGCCGGCGGTGCGGAAATTCGTCGAGGTTCTTACCACGGCGAAGATTCATTCGCCCGGGACGCGGGCTGAGAAGGGCGACGGCAACAACGCCCGCAGCGATGCTCGCGCCGAGCGCGCCGACAAGTTCGATCGGGCCGAGAAAGCGGACCGGACCGAAAAGCCCGAGCGGGCCGAGAAAGCCGAACGGGCTGAGCGCGCGTAGCGCTGCCGCACGGGAAGTCTGTCGACAGCAATCTGTCGAAGATTCCGGCGAAAATTCCGGCGAAAATTTCTCGCGAACGAAAAAGTCCTAAGTTAGCAGCGCGCGCAGGCGCTCGCGGTCGAAACCGGCTACGATTTCGCCACCGGCGACGACCAGCGGGCGTTTGATCAGGTTCGGCTCCTTCGCCATCAGCGCCAGCGCCTCGGCCGCCGTCAATTTCCGGCCCTTGAGCCCCATCGCCTTGAAGGCCGGGCTCTTGGGATTGAGGAAGTCTCGCGGGTCGCGCCCAGCGAATAGAATCTTGAGCTCTGCCGCGCCAAGCGCCTGCTTGGCGTAGTCGCGCTCGTCGAGTTCCACCTGCAGTTCGTCGCGCAAGAAACCTCTTGCGTTGCGGCAGGTGGTTCAGGTCGATTTCCAGAGAAAGCGCGCCTGCTGCATCTTAGCCTTTTCCCGCCTTTGCTGACGTAAACAAGTCTAAGTCGGATGCGACGTTGCGAGTCTCGACGTTCGTCCCCGCGCATTGCGAGCGCGCCGGAATCCGCTCAGAGATTCCGGCGGAGCTTCCCACCCGAGCCTCAGCGGCTCTATTCGATGCTGGAGCTCGGCAGCGGCGATACCGGAACGCCGCCGTTCGTGCCTCTGCCGGGCGTGCTGCCCGAGGTTGAACTGCCCGGGCTGACCGGTCCCACGCCATGATCCGCCGGTTGCGGAATCGTCGATCCTGTCGCCGAGTCACCCGGGATGGGCGCGCTGTTGACCGACCCGCCGACATCGGCTGACGCGGTCCGGGCCGGCGGCGCGGACTGCATCGGTGCCGAATTCATCGACGTGCTTCCCGACGGCACCGCCATCGACGTGGACGGCCCGGGCTGGGGCGTCGTCATGGTCGGGCCGCTGAAATGGATCGGCTTCTGCCCGGCTACCATATCGGGCGTGAGTACGTAGTCGCCGCCGAGCGAACTGCGCCAGATGGTATTGGCGGTTTGCGTATTGCCGCCGGTCAGCAGGTAGCTAGCTCCGCCGGTAATTCCGCCGAGAATCCCGTAGACCATCTTGGCGGGCACGTACAGGACGTTGCCGGCCACGGTGCCGGCGCCGATTCCGACGCCCTTCCAGTTCACGTTGCCGTCAGACGGCTGCGGAACCTGCGCCTGGCCGGTCGACCCTCCCACCACGTTGTTAGGGTTTTGAGCCGTACTGGGGCTCTGCGCCATCGCGGGCAGCGCGATCGCTCCCGCCGCCACCATCGCCAACAGACACGTAACTTTCTTCATCACCTTTCCTCCTCCTCCCCCCACAGACTGAATGTTAATGACTATTCGGTCCTCACTAAAAAGACTACTCGGTCTTGACCACCACCTCACCGGGCAAAAGACTCATCAGATGCGCAAAGGCCCGCTCCAGATAATCGCGGTCCTTGGATTCGAGCGTCAGCTTCACCCGGTAATCCGGATCCCCGACCCGTGGATAAGAGCCCAGCAGAAGATCGGGGTAGTGCGCAAGACACTGGTTGAGATGCTCGGCGATCGCGCCCTCGCCGGCCGAAGTATAGATCGTGCGCATGTAATAGGGATCGGTCGCGAAACGGCCCAGCAGCGCGTTCAGCTTGGCCTCGAAGATTTGCGGGATGCCGGGCAGGATGTAGACGTTCTCGAGCTGGATGGTCGGAAAGCGCAAGTCGCCCGCCGAATTCAGCACGGCGCCCTCGGGCACCGCGGCCATCTTGAGCGCGGCGGCGGTGAGGCGATCGGCGAAGTGCGTACGGATGAGGCGCTCCAGCTCCGGATGCATCACGAGCTTGCGGCCGAAGGCCGCCGCGACGCCGTCCATCGTGACGTCGTCGTGAGTCGGACCAACGCCGCCCGAGGTCATCACGACGTCGAACCGGCGCGCGCAATAGCTGACTTCTTCGGCGATGAGCGGAATTTCGTCGGGGATGACCGTGATGCGCTGCAGGGCGACTCCGATCGCGCGCAGCTGGCGGGCGGCAAAATACGCATTGGAGTCCTGGGTCTTGCCCGACAGGACTTCATTGCCCACCACCACCAGGGCGCACGTTCGCTCTCGCATAAGGCCTGGCCGCCTGCGCCGCCTGCTCCCCCTTCATCATCGCTATCGCCATTATCGCGTCCCGATTGCGGCGGAGCAACGGGGGTCTCTCGGGCGGGGCTCGCGTTTGCGGCCCGGCTAGGGCCCGGCCTGCTCGATATCGGAGGCCTGTGACTTGAGGAACAGCTTGAGCCGCTTTTTCAGCCGCGCTTCGATCTGGCGCACGCGCTCGCGGCTGATCCCGAACCTGGCGCCGACCTCCTGCAAGGTCGGCGGATCCTCGGAGAGCAGCCGGCTCTGGAAGATTTCGAGTTCCTTGTCCTTGAGCGTGCTCGCGAACTGGTCGATCTTCTCGCGCGCGAAGGTGCGCCATTCGTCATGCGCAGCGGCCTCCTCGGGAGTGTCGCTGGTGTCGGGAATCACGTCGAGCAACTCGACGGCCTCGTCCTCGCGCATCGGCTGGTTGAGCGAGACCTCGCTATGCGCCATCCGCTCCTGCATCTCGCGCACCTCGCTCTCCTTGACCCCCATGCGCTGGGCGAGCAGCAGCGGTTGCGCGGTGAAGCCCTCAGCCTCCAGCCGTTCGGTTTCCTTGCGCAGGTTGAAGAAGAGCTTGCGCTGGGCCTGGGTGGTGCCGATTTTGACCAGCCGCCAGTTGTTGATCAGGAAGCGGTAGATGTAAGCGCGCACCCACCATACCGCGTACGACGGGAAGCGGATGCCGCGGTAGGGATCGAAGTTGCGCACGGCCTCCATCAGGCCAACGTTGCCCTCCTGGATAAGGTCGAGAAGGTTGCGCGAGGCGTGGGCGAACTCGCTGGCAATTTTGACCACCAGGCGCAAATTGGCGGTGACCAGCCGGTAGGCGTCGGCGGGGTCGTGATCCTTGGCGTAACGCTTGGCGATCTCGATTTCTTCCTCGCGGCTGAGCAGCGGAAAGCGCCGAATTTCGGTGAGGTAGCGGCCCAGCGGATCGAACGGCACCAGCGCGCCGCCGTCGGCGCCGCCACTTTCCTCGGCCGCTGACTCCGTCGCTTCGGTCGGGCTTTCAGCGCTGCCGGACGGCGCGCGGGCGAATCCCTCGGGCAGTTCGCCTATCTCGGCGAGGTCCGCCGCCAGCGGTGTAGCGGCTGGGTTGTCGTCATCGACGATCTTGGTCTCTGCGATCTCGGGCTCAGCGTTTTGGGGGTCAACGATCTCGGGATCGACGATTTCGGCCTCAAGGGCGCGAGACGGCTTCTCGTCCGCCGGATCGATGCGGCGCCGGCGCGTGGCCCGAGCGGCAATCCCGATGGAATCAGTCTTGGGTTTGCGGGGACCTGATTTGCGCGCCACCTGATGCTCCGCGGGTGGTCTGAATTTCCGCGCGCGTGATACCGCCGAGATACCGAATCGGATGCCGAAGCGGGTCTAACGCCAGAGCCTGATGGTGCCGGGTCAGGAAATGCGGTCAGGCGTCTGGCAGTGCATTCGCCAAGCGATTGTCAGGCATCCTCTCAGGCGTCTCCGGGCCGCTCGATCGAAACCTTGCCCGCCGCTATCTCGCGGAGCGCGGTAACGACTTCCTTGTTGTCGGTCTCCACCAGCGGGCGGGCGCCTTTGAGCAGTTGCTTGGCGCGTTTGGCGGACCCCAGCACAAGTTCGAAGCGGTTGGGAATCTTCTCCAGACAATCTTCGACGGTAATTCTAGCCATCACGTCGATCTTCCGGTGGAACGGCCGCTTTGTCAACGCTTCCGATGGCTCATCGTAAAGCGCCAGAGCGCGCACGCGCGACTCATTTTAAATCCTTTACGATCTGAAAATGGGTCAATTTTCGTGTAAGCACGGCTTGCCTTGCAGTGGTTGATTTTTGCTAATTGCTGCTCCAGCGGCGTATTCACAAATTCATTTTTCAAAAACCTTGCGGTCTTGTAGGCTTGTCCCCACTAGATCGCGCAATCTTAGGCAGCGCGAAAGTGGACCAGGAAAACAAACGGTAGGATTTCTAGCCTATGCGGTTAGTCGAGCCGTTGATCTCCTGTGAGATTTTGTCCCCATGCCGAACGGCCGGATGCGGGCGGGCCCTGATTCGACAGCTCCAGACCGCTGCGAGAGAACCGATTAAACTGCGGGAGGCAGCCCATGAGTATTCTCTGCCCAAGATGTAGAATCGGACGAATCGAGCGCGATCATTGCTCGCGCTGCAGCTACAGAGTCTCGAAAACCGAAGAGGAACAGGAGCGATTTGGACGGCTCGTGCGTAACAGCCTGATCGGCGTCGTTTCGCTGCTGGCAGGCATTTGGCTGGTCCGCCTTCTCTAGCCGAATTTTAACGCAACCGCCGGACTTCTCGGCGCCCGTCGCCGTGCGGATTCAACGCGCGCGAATCCGGTAGCGAATCGGCATGTGCTTGATCCCGCCGACGAAACTCGAACGCATCCGTTGCGTGGGCCCTGCCAGCTCCACGAATTCCATCCGCTCCGCCAGTTGGCGGAACATCACCTGCAATTCCAGCCGTGCGAGATTCGCCCCGAGGCAAAAATGCTCGCCGATGCCGAAGGAGATATGCGGATTGGGATAGCGCCCGATGTCGAACGCGGACGGCCGCTCGAAGACATCCTCGTCGCGGGCGGCCGAGGGATAGAACAGCGCAAGGATGTCGCCCTGGCGGAGTTGCTGGCCGCCCAACACGGTGTCGGCGGTGGCGATACGCGTGAACTGGATCACCGGCGAGGTCCATCGGACAATTTCTTCGGCCGCTTTCGGCGCCAGCGACGGATCGTGCCGCAGGCGCTCCCATTGGTCGGGATGGCTGATCAGCGCGTGGAGGCCGCCGGTGGTGGCGTTGCGCGTGGTTTCGTTGCCGGCGATGATGAGCAGGGCGAAGTAGGACAGTAGCTCGAACGGCGGGAGCGGCTCGCCGAAGGCCTTGCCGTTGGCAAGCGCGCTCGCGAGGTCGTCGCGCGGGTTCTTGCGCCGGTCTTCACAGAGCTGGTTGAAATACTGGAAGAATTCCATCCGCGCGCGTTCGAGATTCTCGATGATCGTCTGGCTGCCGCCGTATTCCGGATCCGCCGGCCCAATCATCGCGTTGCTCAGCCGGAACATCATCGCCCAGTCGGCGCGCGGAATGCCGAACATCTCGGCGATCACCGTCAGCGGAAGCTTGGCCGAGACCTCGGTCACGAAGTCGCATTCCTCGCGGCCGACCAGCTCGTCGAGCACCTCGGTCGTAATCCGCTCGATCTGATCCTTTAACTGCTGCACGGAGCGCGGCGTGAAGCGCTGATTGACCACCCGGCGGAATTCGCCATGCTCGGGCGGATTCATGTTGAGGAGCTGGCGCAGGACCGCTTCGTCGGGAAGGGGTGAGCCCGGTTCATCCTGGGTCACGAATAGCAACTGACTGCTCTTGAACAGATCGGGCTGGCGCGAGACGTTCACGACGTCGGCATGCTTGGTGATGGCCCAGAACGGTTCGACATTCGGACGCTGATAGCGAAAGACCGGCGCTTCCTTTCTAAGCAGCGCCCATTCCTCGTGCGGATAGCCGCGCTGGACGTAAAGGTCGGGGTTGACGATGTCGAGTGTTTCGAGTGTGAGCGCTGCCATGGCCCTGCTTAGTCCTCGATCAGGCGGATGGCCTGGCGCGGGCAGAGAGTGATCGCGAGCTGGATCTTGGCGCGCAGATCCTGCGGCGGACTCTGCATCAGCACATAGCTGCGATCGTCGTCGCGAAGCTCGAACATCTGGGGCGCGACTTCCACACAGCGGCCGTTACCTTCGCAAAGGTTGTGATCCACAACGACTCTCATCGGATCGCTCCTGTATCTTTATCCGTGCATTTCGACAAGGACTTGGAAGAAGTCGGCTAGAGGTTCGGGCGTCCTGATCCAAACGATAGTACGACACCTTTCGCCGTGCTGCAACGCGGCGGCGGTTTTTGGCTAGCGCCCCGTAAAGCGCGGCTTGCGCTTTTCGATGAACGACTGCCCGCCTTCTTTCGCGTCTTCGGATCGCGCCACGCGCAGC
>CAVYTJ010000020.1:0-12524 GCA_963771325.1 uncultured delta proteobacterium
TTGAGCGTATCGACAAATGGCTGTAAAAAGATCCATCGCGTCGCGGAGATCCTTCGCTGACGCTCAGGATCACAGCAAGGGAGCTTTTTTGTTGTCATTCCTTTCTCCGGCCCCTCTCCTTGGTGTTTGGACTTGGGAGATAGGTAACGGAGCGTGCGAGGACATAGGTAACACATTTGAGTTGAGATCATGAGTAGGAATGAAGAGGGTTATCGAGGTCGATGAAGGCGACCACCTGATGGCAGAAGAGAACCTCACGACGGGAGTCGCTGAGATCGACTTGACGCAGGGCGACGGGGAATCCGCGCAAGGCCTTGCTGACGCGAAAGTCGCGTCCGCGATAGGTAAACCAACCCTCGGCTTGCACCTTGCGCACCTCGAGACCGGGAGGGTACTCGACCGGCGGCAAGTGCTCGGGAAACGGGATCGGACTGGGGCGATAGCAACTGGCGGGAGTAGCCAGGCCCAGCGCATCGTGCGGACGAACCAGGTTGTAGCGCTCGCGAAAGTGATCGAACTCGCGCTGGCAGTGTTCGAGGGTGGTGAAGTTGAAGTGGCGCAGAACTTCGAACTTGAGCGTGCGATGGAAGCGCTCGTCTTTGCCCTGGGTCTGCGGGTGATAAGCCCGACCATGAGCGACGCGGATGCCGAGCCGGATCAGCCACAGGCTGAAGGCGGTGAAGGGATGGTCGTGGTCGGAGCCCCAGGGAGCGCCATTGTCCATCAGCATTGCGGCCGGCAATCCATAGCGGCGGAAGGCGCTGGTCAGCACGCTGCGCACGGTCTCGCCGCGCTCGTCGGCGCAGGCCTTGAGCACCAGCGAGAAGCGCGAATGGTCGTCGAGCACGGTCAGCGGATGGCAGCGGCTGCGGCTGAGCAAGGGGAAGTGGCCCTTGAAGTCCATCTGCCAGAGTTCGTTCGGCGCCGCGCGTTCGAAGCGCTGCAAAGGGCGTTGTCCAGGCGCGGCAGCACCGTCGAGCAACCCCGCGCGGCGCAGGATGCCGGTCACGGTGCTCGGCGCCAGCGCTGGGCCCCCCTGGCCTGCGAGCAACCGCGCAAGCTTGCGTCCGCCCCACGAGTTGCGCGACTCGTGGCGCAGCCGGATCACCGCCTGTTCGACTTCAGCCGCGGTGCGTGCAGGACTGCGCAGGGGCCGCTTCGAGCGATCTTCGAGACCGCTCGCGCCCGCCCGCGCGTAACGCATCAGCCACTTGTAGCCGGTCTTCGGCGCGATCCCGAAGCGCCGGCACAGCTCGCGCCTGTTCACTCCCGCTTGCAGCGCCAACTGCACAAACTCCTCGCGCAACGACATCCGGGTAACCTCCCGCCAAGGCATCCTGTCCACCTCCCGCTGGAGGCTCAGCATGCCGGTTAGGTGTTACCCATGTCCTCGCACACCCGTTACCCATGCCCCGCGCACAAACACCTTGGACAAGGAGAGGGAACACGGAGGCGGGCGTTTGCCCCGGCGCACGTCCGGCGTGCTAAATAGCGGGACGGAGGGCAGGCGCGATGGAACTCAAGGGCAAGAACGCGATCGTCACCGGAGCGGCGCGCGGGATCGGACGCGGGATCGCGCTGAAGCTCGCCGAGGCCGGCGCCAACGTGGCGATGGTCGATCTCGGCAGTCCCAAGGACCCGGCGCTGACCTACGATCTCGCCGCGCATGGCGAACTCGCAAGCGCGGTCGACGAGGTGAAGTCGCACGGCGTCAAGGCCGCGGCGATCCTGGCCGACGTGACGCGCGCGGCCGACTGCGAGCGGATGGCCGCCGAGACCGTGAAGGCGCTCGGCTCGCTCGATATTCTGGTCAACAACGCGGGCATCATCGCGGCCGGTCCGGTGGCCGAGTTTTCCGAGGAAGCGTGGGACCGTGTGATGGCGGTCAACGCCAAGGGGCCGTTTTTGTGCTCGAAGGCGGCGATTCCGCATCTTTTGCGCAACTCCGAAGGCGCGATCGTCAATATCGCGTCGATCGCCGGCAAGACTTCGCGCGGCGGCCTTTCGGCCTACTGCGCGAGCAAGTTCGCGGTGATGGCGCTCACGCAGGCGCTGGCCGAGGAACTCGGCCCGGCCAATATCAGGGTGAACGCGGTATGCCCGGGGCTGCTGCGCACCGCGATGTGGACCGACGTGCTCAACCAGTACCTGAGCAAAGCGTGGGGCGGCGGCAATCCTGAGTCGCTGTTCGACAACACCGTCGGCAGCATGTGCTATCTGCGCCGCGAGCAGACGCCCGCGGATATCGGCGAGGCGGTGGTCTACCTGGCGCGCGCCGACAACGTCACCGGCACTTCGCTGGTGGTGGCGGGCGGCGCGGAAATTCACTAGAAGTGGGGAACTGCGTATCGCAAGCGGCGCCACGCGGCGGTTCGCGCGCAAATCCGGCGCCGCCCAAAAGGTTCAGCAGGAGGTTCAGATGGTTAAGCCAGTTGACTTGTCCCACTCCGCGTTTCGCATCACCGACGTCGACAAGAGCCGCGCATTCTACGAGAACGTGCTCGGTCTCAAACCGATCCCGCGCCCCGATTTCAGTTTCAAGGGAATGTGGTACGGCATCGGCAGCGGACAGATCCACCTGATCGTCAGCAAGAAGCACGACGGCCCCGATCCGACCGGTCCGCATATCGCGATCGAGGTCGATGACCTCGACGCGACCAAGGCCTCGCTCAAAGAAATGGGCGTGCCGTTCCTCGACGGCGACGCGATGCGTGCGCAGCTCAAGGAAGAGGACCGCCGCCGCCTCGGCCGCCAGATCTGGGTGCTCGATCCCGACGGCAACACGGTCGAGTTGCGCAAAAGCGACGCTTAAGCCGCGCACTCGCGGCTTTCCGAGTAAGCCCGCACGCTCGCGGCCTTGCGAGTCAGCCGATCATGTCCGTACTCGCTGGCCCTACTCGTCGGGCCGTACTCGCCGGCGCGATGCGCGACATTATAGGGAGGAGATCGCATGGCCGTTCAGATGCCGAACCGGGAGCAACTGCGCGCGGTGGCGCGGCAGTGTGGACTGTCGCTCGATGACGCGAGCGTGGATTCGTTTCGCGCGCTGTTTACGACCTACGTAGACGCCTACAACACCGTCGCCGCGATGCCCGATGAGGTGCCGCGGGTTAAATATCCTCGCACGCCGGGCTACCGGCCCGGCCCCGAGGAGAACAAGTACAACGCCTGGTACTACAAATCGTCGGTCAAGGGCGCGAGCGAGGGCAAGCTGAAAGGCAAGACCGTCGTGCTCAAGGACAACGTGATGCTCGCGGGCGTGCCGATGATGAACGGTGCGTCGACCCTGGAGGGCTACGTACCCGACTTCGACGCCACCATCGTCACGCGCATCCTGGACGCGGGCGGCGAGATCGTCGGCAAGGCGCATTGCGAGTGTTTCTGCCTCTCCGGCGGAAGCCATACCAACGCCACCGGAGCGGTACACAATCCACGCAAGATGGGGTACTCGGCGGGCGGCTCTTCCTCCGGCAGCGCCGCGCTGGTGGCGGCGGGCGAGGTCGACATGGCGATCGGCGGCGACCAGGGTGGCTCGATTCGGATGCCCTCGTCGTACTGCGGCGTGTACGGGATGAAGCCGACATGGGGGCTCGTGCCTTATACCGGAATCATGCCGATCGAGATCTTCGTCGATCACACCGGCCCGATGACCGCCAGCGTCGCCGACAATGCGCTGCTGCTCGAAGTGATCGCGGGCGACGACGGCTACGATCCGCGAATCAAGGCCCCGCAGGTGCATCCGTATTCGCAGGCGCTTGGGCGTGGCGCGAAAGACCTCAAAATCGCGATCCTCAAGGAAGGCTTCGGCCATCCCACCTCCGAGCGCGCCGTCGACGAGAAAGTGCGCGCCGGTGCAAAACGCCTGGCCTCGCTCGGCGCGCGGGTCGAGGAAGTTTCGATCCCGATGCACCTGGCGGGCGCCGCAATCTGGACTCCGATCGGAATCGAAGGCCTGACCCAAACCATGATGTACGGCGACGGCTTCGGAGTCAGCCGCGACGATCTCTATGCGACCGGGCTGATGGACTTTCATCGCGGATGGCGCCAGCGGGCCAATGAGCTTTCGGAAACGACCAAGCTGTTCCTGATGTGGGGCACCTATGTGCGTGAGAACTACGGCTCGCGCTACTACGGCAAGGCGATCAATATCGTGCGGCGGCTCCGCGCGGCCTACGACGAGGTCCTCGCGAAGTACGATCTGTTGCTGATGCCGACCACGCCGATGAAGGCGACGCCGCTACCCAAACCCGACGCGAGCCGGGAGGAATACGTCGCGCGGGCGCTTGAGATGATCATCAATACCGCGCCGTTCGACCTCACCCATCATCCGTCGATGTCGATTCCGTGCGGCATGATCGATGGGCTTCCGGCCGGGCTGATGCTGACCGGCAGGCACTTCGACGAGCCGACGATCTATCGCGCCGCCGACGCGTTCGAACAATCGGGCGACTGGAAAAAGATGTAGTCCGGCGATGCTCCGCGGCGGGCGTCCCGGCGAGAAACGAAACGCCGGCCCGCTCGCCGCAATCGGAGCGGCGCCGCCTCACTCCTGGAACATATTGATCTCGAGCGCCGCGTACGCCTCGTCACGCAGCGGCAGCACCTTGCGATAGTCCGGATCGTTGTACCAGCCGTCGGCCGCGGCCTTGTCCGCGAACCGCAGCACGATCCCGAGCTGGTAAGTACCCGAGCCATGAAGACTCCCAAGGCCGCTGCCGCGCGCGATCACTTCGCCGCCGTGTTTGGCGATCACCGCGCGGGCGGCTTGCTGATACTGCGCCAGCGCGTCCTTGCGATCGGGACGCGGAGTGCCCTGGACCAAAACGATTACGCTCATCGATTTTCTCCTTGAATTTCCGCCAGAGGCTACGTGCAATTTCTGCCAGCGTGACGTCGTATGTGCAAATATACGGCAGAGGAGATTAACATGATCAAGCGCACGAACGTCGTTCCCAAAGAGATGGAAGCGATCAAAAATCGCTTCCATTACAATCCCGGCGTGAAGGCCGGCAACCTGCTCTTCATCGCCGGCCAGGTGGGACGCGACGCGAACCTCAACGTGGTCGAGGGCAAGGAGGCACAATTCGTCCAGGCCTTCGAAAATGTGAAGAAGGTGCTGACCGCGGCCGGCGCCACCTTTGACGACGTCGTCGATATGGTCACCTACCATACCGACATGCGCGACCTTCAGCTTTTCATCACGGTCAAGGATCGCTACTACACCGGCGAGTATCCGGCATGGACCGGCGTCGGCGTCACCGCGCTGGCGATGCCCGGCTTGATGGTCGAGATCAAGTGCATCGCGATGCTCAAGGATTAGAAAAGTGGAGTGACGCGCGCGCGACGACGAGCAGAACGAGGAAGCGCCGCGGAGAAAGGACATCCGGCGCTTCCTCGCTCAACCCCCACCTCCATCCTCCCCCAAGACACGGGGGAGGAGGTCAGAACGTGATCGACCGCAATCTTTCGAAGCGCCGAATCGCTAGAGCGTTTTCAGGAACGCCACCAGGTCGTCCTTCTCTTCCGTCGTGAGCCCGACCTGAAAGCGATCGTTGTAGAAGTTGACCACGTCCATCAGCGTCGCCGATTGCCCGTCATGGAAGTACGGCGGGCGCGAGGCGAGCCCGCGCAGGCTCGAGGTCTTGAACCGGCCTGATATCGGTGCACTTGCCGGTAACCATCGCCTGACCCGGGTCCATGGTCTGGAAAATTTGACCCTTGAGCGCGCCCGTATCGCATCGCAGCGTGAACAGCGGCATGTCGGGCGTGCGGCGCGCGACGTCGGCCGTCCCGAGGTTCATCAGGATGTTGATCGACCGGTTGCCGACGTTCGGGGTGTCGTGGCAGGTGGTGCAGAAACCCTCGTGCGTCGGATGGTCCTCGGCGTCGTCGAGGCCCGGGACGCCCCCGATAATCATCGGGGTCGCGTTGAAGATTGCCTGACCGCGCGCGATCCGCGCCCGCTCGGGATTGGAATCGCCTTGCCACAGGTCGTAGAGGTTGAACACGTGCAGCGAGGTCTGCGCGCCGATCGGATTGTTGCCGAAGGGATCGTTGATACCGATAAAGAACGGCTCGCGCGAGAGCGCTACCGGTCCGCCGCCCACGCCGCCGTCCTGCAGCGAACCCGCCTTGGGCACCCAGGTCTGCGCGTCGTACGTGCCGGTCTCGAATTCGATCAGCCGCGCAAGCTGATCGGGCATCGGCCCGTCGATCCCCTGCTCGTGGCCGCGCACGGCGTCGTTGGCTTGATGCTCGAGGTTGCCCATGCGCCCGTCCCACATGAGCGAGTCCTCGAAACGCAGGTTCGTCGCCTGCAACGGGCGGCGATATACCGAAATCACTCCGCTCCTCGGACTGCTCAGCTTGGTGCAGTGATACGGGTCATCGACCTTGATCACCGAGAACTCGGCGTCCGGCGGTATCGCGATACCTACCCGGATGAGCCCCTTCTTGAGCAGCAGGCTGTAGGCCTTCTTCATCGCCGCCGGCGTCGACACGTCGGCATCGGGACAGGTGGCGCCGTCGATCGGCCGGAACAGCGGATCGGTGCCGTGGCTTGCCTCGAAGCGCGCACGGATATGCACCGGCGTGATCGTCCATCCGGCACTCGGATCGTGGCAGGTCACACACGAGCGTCCGTTGGTCCCCATCGGCCGGAAGAAGGGATTGTCGGCGGTGAAGGGACCTTCGGGCTGGTAAGTCGCCGACTTGCCATCCGAATTTTCCCAGGTCGAATAGCGTTCGAGGCCGTTGAAGGTGGCGGTCGCGTAGTCGTGGCTCGCGCCCGCAACATAGGCCGGGCTCTTGCCCGCGGCCAGGACGTGAGACGTAGTTTTGACCTTAATCTTGGCCTGCGTGTCGTCGCTTCTCGCGTTGGTCGCGGCCCATCCTGCGAACAGGCATAGCGCCGCGATTGTGACCGAGATCGCGAGGTATTTCGTGGCCACGTATTTGATGGCCACATATTTCATGGGGTCAGGCGAATTTGTAGATCTCAAATCCAAAAGCTCGGGCCGCTCAGGACGCGGCGCGTCGTCTCCTTTATCGTGTTTCCGCCGTAATTTCCAAGGCTTCCATCGGATTTTCCTCATCCTGTGGGCGATCTTGTCGCGCCAGGGCGAGTCTACTATTTTGCCGTGCTTTGATTCCGTCCGAAAGCGGCTACAGGATAAGCTTGCGCGCCGTCAAGCGGCCGGATGCGAGACGAATCGGATACGATTGCAGACCAGTTCTGACATGAATCGGCGTTTGCGTGAATCGACATTTGCGACATTTGAAGGAGGGTGGCGATGAATGAGCCCAAGGCGGCGCCAACGCGGCTAATCGAAAATCGAAGCGTGATTGTAACTCGATGGACCTTCGCGCCGGGCGAGGCGACGGGGCCTCATGTTCACGCGCACGACTACGTGGTAGTGCCGCTGACCACGGGAAAGTTGCGGATCGTCACCTCCGACGGTGCGGCGAGCGACGCCGAACTGGTGACCGGCGCTCCCTACGCCCGCGAGGCCGGCGTCGCCCACGACGTGATCAATCGCAACGCGTTCGAATTCAGCTTCATCGAGATCGAAGTGAAATAGTGAAATTAGTTAAATAATTAAATAGCGGCGCAAGGTTTGAGAGTTGGCCTTTTGCCGCTTCCAGGCACTATGCTGCGGCAATGGTTGAGCGCGAAGGAGTGAAATCTCGATGCGTGATCTGCTGCCGATAGCGGCCAGGCTGGGTGCCCTGCTCAAGGACCGTCACGAAACGATCGCGATCGCCGAATCGTCGACCGGCGGCCTCATCTCGGCCGCGCTGCTCGCGGTGCCGGGCGCGTCGGCCTATTTCCTCGGCGGGGCGATCGTCTACACGCGCGAGTCGCGCCGCACGCTGCTCGACATCCCGGATTCGGCCTTCGCGGGAATTCGTGGAGTGACCGAGCCCTTGGCCGAGGTGCTCGCACGCGGGACGCGCAAGCGCTTTGCGACCACCTGGAGCGTGGCCGAGGTCGGCGCCGCCGGTCCCACCGGCAATCGCTACGGCGATCCCGCGGGGCACAGTTGTATCGCGATTGCCGGACCGGCCGAGCACGCAATCACGGTCGAGACCGGCAGCAGCGATCGCGTCGCCAACATGCGCGCGTTCGCGGCCGCCGCGCTGGAGCTACTCGCGCAGTGCCTCGCCGCGTCGCCCGCGGCGCGTTCCTGATTCAAGTCTCGCCCGCGGCGGCGCTTGCCTCTATCCGGCAGCGCTGCAAGAGTAGCGGGCACCATTTATCACGAGGCATCATTTACACACCGAGGATCTTAAGCCGATGGCCAAGACCAAACTGTTTCCGGTGACCGTGGTCGGTTCGTGGACGCGCCAACCGTGGCTGGTGGCGGCGCTGCGTCAGCGCCAGGCCGGCGAAATTACCGGCGCCGAATTCGACGCGGTGGCCGACGACGCCGTGCTCGCCGCGATCAAGTACCAGGAGGACGCCGGAGTCGATATCGTCGCCGACGGCGAGATGCGCCGCGACAACTTCTATTCCTTCGTGGTCGACAAGCTTAACGGGATGCGCCTGATGAAGCTCTCGCAGCTGCTCGACTACGTAAAGGACCGCGCCGGCTTCGAGGAAATCCTGCGCGCGCTCGACGTCCCGGCGTTTGCGATCAAGAGCCCGATCGCGGTCGAGAAAATCAGCGAGCGCGAAGGGCTCTGCGTCGACGAAGCCAAATTTCTCAAAGAACATACGAAACACGCGACCAAGATTCCGATTCCCGGCCCCTACCTGCTCACCCGCTCGAGCTGGTTCGAGGGACTCTCCGACAAGGCCTATCCGACGCGCGAGGATCTCGCGCGCGACGTGGTGAAAATTCTGCGCCGCGAGATCGTGCGGCTGAAGGAACTGGGGATCGACTTCATCCAGCTCGACGAGCCCTCGCTCTCGCAGGTGGTCTATGGCGACGAGGCCGAGCAGACCTTCATGTGCGCGGCGCTCGGCTCGCGCACCGATCCGACTCACGAACTGGAATTCGCGGTGCGCCTGATGAACGAGACCGTCGACGGAATCGACGGCGTGCACTTCGGCGTGCACGTCTGCCGCGGCAACTGGAGCCGCAAGGAGAACGTGTTGCTTCAGGGCAACTACGGTCCGCTGCTGCCGTGGCTGATGCGCATGAACGTGCATCAGCTGGTGCTCGAGATGGCCACGCCGCGGGCCGGCGAGATCGAGGTCTTCAAGGAATATCGCAACGAGAAGGAGCTGGGCCTGGGCGTCAGCAATCCGCGCACCGACGAGATCGAATCGCCCGAGGAAATCGTGAAAAAGGTCAAGGAAGTGCTGCGCTACTTCGATCCCGACAAAATCTATCTCAACCCCGACTGCGGCTTCGGCACCTTCGCCGAGCGCTGCGTCAACACCTCGCCGGTCGCCTTTCACAAGCTGCAGGCGATCGCGGAAGCGGCCGAGATGCTGCGCAAAGAGTGCGGCTGAAAAGAATCGGCGGCTAAAAAGAATGGCGGCGGAAAATCGAACCGGCCGCGAACCCGCAAGAGAATAACCGCAGGAGTTTATAACCATGGCTGACGAAAAAATGCTCAATGGCCTGCGCCCCGACAAGATCAAGGCGATCACCGACTCCATGCGCGACGATCCCGAGGTGCTCAAGGGCGTCACCGGGCCGTGGAAGTCGCGCGTGGTATGGCAAGGCGGCTTTCGCGCCAAGGCCTACATGCGCAAGCACGTGGTCGAGATGGACGAGCCCGAGGGGCTCGACGCGACCGACGCCGCCGCCAGCGCGCACGAGCAGTTGCTCTCCGCGATGGGCAGCTGCCTCACGGTCGGCTTCGTGCTCAATGCGACCAAGCGCGGCGTGCGGATCCACGATCTCGAAGTGGCGCTCGAGGGCAACTTCGAAAATATCCTGAAGTGGGCCGGCCACAGCACCACCGGCAATCCCGGCTATCCCACGATCAAGGCCAAGCTGTTCGTGCGCGCCGACGCCGACGAAAAAACGCTCAAGGAGCTGTGGCGGCTCGCCGTCGAGGGCTCGCCCGTCACCCAGACCATCGCGCGCCCGACCGAAATCGTCACCGAGTTCGAGAAGGTCTGACGCGGCGCCCGATGATAGATCGATGATACGGCTGGCAGGAGCACAATCGGTGGCTGAGCGGATCGGAAAATCCGATTTCGTGATCGTCGATCCGCGCCGCCCGATGAAATATCTTTCGGGCCATCTAAGCGGCGCGGTCAACCTGCCGGTCTATCGCGCGTTCGGCGACGACGGCAGCCTGCTCGATCCGGCGGCGCTCGGGCAATGGCTCGGCGTAAGCGGTGTCGGTGAGGGCGTCACGCCGGTGCTCTATGATTCGCCGCAGGGACAGAATGCCGCGATGCTGGCCTGGATCATGGAGTACCTGGGCGCGCCGGAGATTTTCCTGCTCGACGTTTTCTTCGAGCGCTGGAAGAGCGAGGGCCGCGAGGTTACGTATCGCCCGGTCGAGCCGGCCGGGCGCCGTTTTGTGCCGCGGCTGAACCAGCGGCTGCGCGCGACGCTCGACGAGGTGCGCGCGAACACCACCGATCGCCTGGTCGACTTCCGCTCGCGCGAGGAGTTCACCGGCGAGCGCGACCTCGACGGTCATCCCGGCCATATTCCGCACGCGGTCAATCTCGTATGGCGCGATCTGAACGGGTCCGAGGATCGACTGCTCGCCTCGCGCGAGCAACTCGAGCGCCAGATTGCGGCGGCCGGTATCGGACATGGCCAGAAAGTCGTGGCCTATTGCCGCAGCGGGCCGCGCGCCGCGCTCGGCTACCTGGCGCTCACGCAGGCGGGTTACAACGCGCGGCTGTTCGACGGCTCGTTCGCCCAATGGGCTCGCGCCGGCCTGCCGGTCGAGAAGTAGTCAAGCAATTTCATCCGTCTGACGGCCGGGCGTTTCTGGGCGTACTTCCCCAAACTCAGGTGTTGATAAAGGCAGGGAAAAAAACTCGTCGCTTCGCGAAGATCCTTCGCTGACGCTCAGGATGACTGAAGGCGAAGCCTTTTTTTGTCATATATGGACCCCGCCCGCGCGCAAGAGTGAGAAGCGGCTGAGGGAAACGGTTGCGGTCATATATCCGGCCTGTGTGATGGGCGGCATAGAATGCGGCCCTGGCCCTGATGGAAATCCGCGCGCCTGATTCTCTGCTCATCCTGGCGGCCTCGGGATAAAGGGCCCTGACAGAAGCCAGAGTAGGCAGGTGCCGGTCCGACCGGTTCGCCATCAGCTCGTGTTCACCCTGCGCAACCATTGGTGAGGTTCGAGTTCTTCAGCTGCGCGCTTTATGCAAGAGCAGTTTTCCCGCGCGCGCCCTCTCACCCGTGGCGGAGGGCGGCGCGGGCAAACTGCCCGGTTGGCGATCGGGGCGGTAATGATCGCCGCGGTTGAGCAAGGCCCACAGCACCCGTGCGTGGTGGTTGGCCAGCGCCACCGCCGCCACATTGGGTCCCCGCGCGGCGCTCAGCCGTGCCGCCCAGCGCGCGCGCGGATGCGTGGCGCGGCGGTTGCGGTAGAGCAGCGAACGCGCGCCATGGATCAAAAGGGTGCGCAAGTAACGGTCGCCGCGCTTGCTGATCCCGAGCATTACGGTCTTGCCCCCCGAGGAGTGCTGGCGCGGAGTGAGTCCGAGATAGGCGCTTAACTCGCGGCCGCTGCGAAACTCGCGCGCATCACCGACCGTAGCCACCAGCGCGGTGGCGATCTTGGGTCCCACCCCGGGAACCTCGCGCAGCCTTCGGCACCGTTCATCACTTTGCGCGGCGCGCTCGAGGCGCTGGTCGAAGGCTTTTATCCTAAGCTCGAGCTGGCGCAGTTCGTCCATCAACTCCGCGATCACCTGGCGCAGTTCGGCGCTGAGCTCGTGGTGGTCAGCGGCCAGCGCCGCCGCCACTGCCGCGCGCAGTCCCGCCGCGCCCAGCCGCGCCGTCACTCCCCGTTCGTGGAGCAGGGCGCGGATCTGGTTGCTTAGCGCGATGCGCTGCTTGAGCAGCCGTGCACGCACCCGATGCAGCGCCAACAGATCCTGCTGCGCTATTGTCTTGACCGCCACAAATCGCATGCTCGGCCGGCTCACCGCCTCCAGCACCGCGTCCGCGTCGTTGCGGTCATGCTTGTGGCCCTTGCGATAGGGCACCACCAGCGCCGGACTCATCAGCCGCACCTGGTGCCCGAGCCGGGTCAGCGCGCGCGCCCAGTGATGCGCTCCGCCGCAGGCCTCCAGCCCCACCACGCACGGCCCGAGCTTGCTCATGAACTCCAGCACCTGCGCCCGGCGCAATTGCCGGCGCAACACCACCTTGCCCCGCCGGTCGCCGCCGCTCACCGCAAACACGCTCTTTGCCAAATCGATCCCGATCGTTGTAACTTCCATTGCGGACCCTCCTCGCTCCGAATGTCGCCTACATTCTTGGCCCATTGCGAGGCCGTATATAAGCGGGCGGGGGTCCATCCCATCATCCTGAACGAAGGCTGCCGAAGTGAAGGATCAACGCGGAGCGATTGTTGTGTCTATC
>CAVYTJ010000021.1:0-26000 GCA_963771325.1 uncultured delta proteobacterium
TCAAGGCGCGTTTATCGCGCGTGACTGGCGTCGCGCTGGCTCTTTTCGCGCTCCCATGCCGCGAGTTCGTCGTGGGCGTTGCGTTCGTATTTCTCGAGCGTCGGATCGGTGGCCGGGATGGACGGCGTGGTCAGCTCCAGCCGAATCCCGTTGGGGTCGAAGAAATAGATCGACTTGATGAAGTGATGGTCGGTCGGGCCGAGCACGTCGATACCCGCGGCCTCAAGCCGCGTGCGCGCGGCTTCCAGTTCGGCGAGCGAACCCACGCGCAGCGCAAGATGGTTCACCCACTCGGGCGTGTTGGGCGAGGGCGCAGCAATCTGGTTGTCGCCAAGATCGAAAAACGCGACGCACGAGCCGTCGGTCATGCGAAAGAAAATATGCGCGTGCGGACAAAATTCCTGCGTGCTCGGAACCCGGTCCTGGCGGATGACGTGGACCAGCGGCAGGCCCAGGATGTCCTCGTAGAAATGCCGGGTCTCCTCCGCGTCGCGGCATCGATAGGCGAAGTGATGCAGTCCGTTGATCGGAACGAACGAAGGCATACCGTCACCTCCTCGCGTAACTATCAGCCGGGCTTGGCGGGAACGCAAGCGTCGCCGGACCGCCTACTGTGTTAGAAAAGAGTTGGATGGCGGTATCAAATTCTGACTCCCCCGCTCTCCCCAGGGGCACGGAGGCTTCTATGAATCTCAAAGGTGGCTGTTCATGCGCAGCTTTGCGGTATGAGTTGACCGCGAGTCCGCTCATCGTACATGCCTGTCACTGCCGGGATTGCCAGCGCATCACTGGCAGCGCGTTTGTGATCAACATCTGGATCGAGAAAGAGTTCGTGCTGACAAAGGGCGCAATTCCGCAATCATTTCTGCTCGAAGAAGGCGGCGGGAGGAATCACGAAGTGTTTTTTTGCGGCAAGTGCGGCACTTACGTGTGGAGCCGCTATCATCGCGCGCCCGGCGAGGCTCTGTTCGTTCGCGCCGGAACGCTGGATCAGCCGGACGCAGTAAAGCCCGACGTTCACATCTTCACCCGAAGCAAAGTGCCTTGGCTGGAACTTCCGCGCGGCGTTCCCGCGTTCGAGTCGATGTACAAGATCGAAGAAGTGTGGCCCGCCGAGAGCAAAGAGCGGCTGCGCCGCAACCGCTCCTAGCTTCCGCCCGCGCATTCCCTAGTCGAAAGCGCTAAGCCCCGTGATGTCGCGGCCCAGCACCAGCGTCTGCACGTCGAAGGCGCCCTCATACGTGTTGACCGTCTCCAGGTTCAGCATGTGGCGGATGACCGGGTACTCATTGACGATCCCATTGGCTCCCAGCATGTCGCGCGCCATCCGCGCGACGTCCAACGCCATCCCGACGTTGTTGCGCTTGGCGAACGAGACCTGCTCGGGCCGCATCTTGTTCGCGTCCTTGAGCTGTCCCAGGCGGAGGCATATCAGTTGCGCCTTGGTGATCTCGGTGAGCATCGTCACCAGCTTGTTCTGCACCAATTGATAGCCGGCGAGCGGACGCGCGAACTGCTTGCGTGACTTGGTGTAGTCCAGCGCGCAGTGGAAGCAGCTACGCGCCGCGCCGATCGCGCCCCATGAGATTCCGTAGCGCGCCTGCGTGAGGCAGGAGAGCGGCGCGCGCAGGCCGCGCGCCTCCGGGAGCCGCGCACTATCGTCGAGCCGGACGTCCTCGAAAATCAGTTCCGAGGTTATCGACGCGCGCATCGAGAACTTGCCGTGGATGTCACTCGTGGTGAAGCCCGGCTTGCCGCGCTCGACCAGGAATCCCGTGATGCCCTCGGGGACCTTGGCGTAAACCACCGCGACGTCGGCGATCGAGCCGTTGGTAATCCAGCGCTTGGTTCCGTTGAGCACCCATCCGTCGCCGTCGCGCCGCGCCCGCGTCTCCATCCCGCCCGGATCGGAGCCGTGATCGGGCTCCGTCAGTCCGAAGCATCCGATGAGCTTGCCCTTGGCCATCTCGGGCAGGTAGCGGCGTTTCTGCTCCTCCGAACCCCAGGCGTAGATCGAGTACATCGCGAGCGCGCTCTGAACCGAAGCGAACGAGCGCAGGCCCGAGTCGCCGGCCTCGAGTTCCTGCATGATGAGGCCGTAGGCGATGTTGTTCATGCCGGCGCATCCGTAGCCCTTGAGGTTGGCGCCGAAGAAGCCGAGCTCGGCCATCTGCGGGACCAGTTCCTTGG
This sequence comes from uncultured delta proteobacterium, assembly GCA_963771325.1. Lineage (GTDB taxonomy): Bacteria > Desulfobacterota > Binatia > Binatales > Binataceae > JAKAVN01. The sequence goes on from CAVYTJ010000021.1 coordinate 2,191, forward strand.
GGAAGGTTTCGCTGGCGAAGTTGCGCTCGATCGACGGAAGGACCTCGCGCTGGACGAATTGACGCACCGTGTCGCGGACCATCCGCTCCTCGTGGCCGAGCATCTCGTCAAGGTCAAAAAAATCCAAATCCCTTAATAAATCCGCCATCTTGCGACTCCTGATCGGATGCCGGGGCAACGCCTTAGAGGTGATCGGCCAGGCCCGCCGCGCATATTGCCTCGGCCAGAGGTATCAATTAGCCTTATACAAGAACCAATCCCCATGCATATCGAGACACTAAAGGTCTTCTGCGACATCATCGAGAGCGGCAGCGTTTCTTATGCCGCCTCGCAGAACTTCGTCACCCAGTCGGCGGTCAGCCAGCAAGTCCGCAGCCTGGAGGAGAAGTACGAGTGTCGATTGTTAGAACGGGCGCGCGCGGGTGTCAAACCAACTCCGGCCGGGCAGATACTTTACAACTCGAGCAAGGAGATCGTGCGCCGTTTCATGGAATTGGAGAACCGGCTGCGCGAGATCGGCTCGGTGGTCGCGGGATCGATCCGGGTCGGCACGGTTTACAGCGTCGGGTTGCACGAGCTGCCGCCCTACCTCACCGAGTTCCTGCGCACTTATCCGCAGGTAAACGTGCATCTGGAGTACCTGCGCTCCAACAAGATTTACGAAGACCTGGTCGAAGGCAAAATCGATCTCGGCGTGGTGGCCTATCCGGCCAAGCGCAGCCAGATCGTCACGATCGCTTTTCGGCACGACGAACTGGTGCTGGTGGTTCCGCCCGACGACCCGCTGGCCAAGCATAACAAGGTCAGCGTGAGCGCCTTGGTGGGTCAGAAGTTCGTCGGCTACGAGCGCGACATCGCTACGCGTAAAGCTTCAGACCGCATCTTGCGCGAGTATGGCGTAAAGCCCCAGTACACGATGGAGTTCGACAATATCGAGACCATCAAGCGGGCGGTCGAAATCGGACAGGGTGTGGCGATCGTGCCACTGTCGACGGTCGAGCACGAGACCACCAGGGGCTCGCTCAAGATGCTCGAGTTTGCCGAGGGCACTTTCACGCGGCCGCTCGCGATTATCTACAAACGCGGGCGCGAGCTTTCGCCGGCGGTGCGGAAATTCGTCGAGGTTCTTACCACGGCGAAGATTCATTCGCCCGGGACGCGGGCTGAGAAGGGCGACGGCAATAGCGCCCACAGCGATGCTCGCGCCGAGCGCGCCGACAAGTCCGATAGAGCCGAGAAAGCGGACCGGACCGAAAAGCCCGAGCGGGCCGAGAAAGCCGAACGGGCTGAGCGCGCGTAGCGCTGCCGCACGGGAAGTCTGTCGACAGCAATCTGTCGAAGATTCCCGCGAAAATTCCGGCGAAAATTTCTCGCGAACGAAAAAGTCCTACGCTAGCAGCGCGCGCAGGCGCTCGCGGTCGAAACCGGCGACGATTTCGCCGCCCGCGACGACCAGCGGGCGTTTGATCAGGTTCGGCTCTTTCGCCATCAGCGCCAGCGCCTCGGCCGCGGTCAATTTCCGGCCCTTGAGCCCCATCGCCTTGAAGGCCGGGCTCTTTGGATTTAGGAAGTCTCGCGGATCGCGCCCAGCGAACAGAACCTTGAGTTCCGCCGCGCTAAGCGGCTGCTTGGCGTAGTCGCGCTCGTCGAGTTCCACCTGCAGTTCGTCGCGCAAGAAACCTCTTGCGTTGCGGCAGGTGGTTCAGGTCGATTTCCAGAGAAAGCGCGCCTGCTTCATCTTAGCCTTTTCCCGCCTTTGCTGACGTAAATCAGTCTAAGCCGGATGCGACGTTGCGAGTCCCCAGCGTCCCTCCCCGCGCGTTGCGAGGGCGCCGGAATCCGCTCAGAGATTCCGGAGGAACTTCCCACCCGAGCCCCAGCGGCTCTATTCGATGCTGGAGCTCGGCAGCGGCGATACCGGAACGCCGCCGTTCGTGCCTCTGCCGGCCGCGTTGCCCGAGGTCGAACTAGCCGGGCCGACCGGTCCTACGCCATGATCCGCCGGTTGAGGAATCGTCGATCCTGTCGCCGAGTCACCCGGGATGGGCGCGCTGCTGACCGAACCGCCGACATCGGCTGACGCGGTCCGGGCAGGCGGCGCGAATTGCGTAGGCGCCGAGTTCATCGACGAGCTTCCCGCCGGCACCGCCATCGACGTGGACGGTACAGGCTGGGGCGTCGTCATGGTCGGGCCGCTGAAATGGATCGGCTTCTGCCCGGCTACCATATCGGGCGTGAGTACGTAGTCGCCGCCGAGCGAACTGCGCCAGATGGTATTGGCGGTTTGCGTATTGCCGCCGGTCAGCAGGTAGCTAGCTCCGCCGGTAATTCCGCCGAGAATCCCGTAGACCATCTTGGCGGGCACGTACAGGACGTTGCCGGCTACGGTGCCAGCGCCGATTCCGACGCCCTTCCAGTTCACGTTGCCGTCAGACGGCTGCGGAACCTGCGCCTGGCCGGTCGACCCTCCCACCACGTTGTTAGGGTTTTGAGCCGTACTGGGGCTCTGCGCCATCGCGGGCAGCGCGATCGCTCCCGCCGCCACCATCGCCAACAGACACGTAACTTTCTTCATCACCTTTCCTCCTCCTCCCCCCACAGACTGAATGTAATGACTATTCGGTCCTCACTAAAAAGACTACTCGGTCTTGACCACCACCTCACCGGGCAAAAGACTCATCAGATGCGCAAAGGCCCGCTCCAGATAATCGCGGTCCTTGGATTCGAGCGTCAGCTTCACCCGGTAATCCGGATCCCCGACCCGTGGATAAGAGCCCAGCAGAAGATCGGGGTAGTGCGCAAGACACTGGTTGAGATGCTCGGCGATCGCGCCCTCGCCGGCCGAAGTATAGATCGTGCGCATGTAATAGGGATCGGTCGCGAAACGGCCCATCAGCGCGTTCAGCTTGGCCTCGAAGATTTGCGGGATGCCGGGCAGGATGTAGACGTTCTCGAGCTGGATGGTCGGAAAGCGCAGATCGCCCGCCGAATTCAGCACGGCGCCCTCGGGCACCGCGGCCATCTTGAGCGCGGCGGCGGTGAGGCGATCGGCGAAGTGCGTACGGATGAGGCGCTCCAGCTCCGGATGCATCATGAGCTTGCGGCCGAAGGCCGCCGCGACGCCGTCCATCGTGACGTCGTCGTGAGTCGGGCCAACGCCGCCCGAGGTCAGCACGACGTCGAACCGGCGCGCGCAATAGCTGACTTCTTCGGCGATGAGCGGAATTTCGTCGGGGATGACCGTGATGCGCTGCAGGGCGACTCCGATCGCGCGCAACTGGCGGGCGGCAAAATACGCATTGGAGTCCTGGGTCTTGCCCGACAGGACTTCATTGCCCACCACCACCAGGGCGCACGTTCGCTCTCGCATAAGGCCTGGCCGCCTGCGCCGCCCGCTCCCCCTTCCTCATCGCTATCGCCATTATCGCGTCCCGGTTGCGGCGGAGCAACGGGGGTCTCTCGGGCGGGGCGCGCGCGTTTACGGCCCGGCTAGGGCCCAGCTTGCTCGATATCGGAAGCCTGTGACTTGAGGAACAGCTTGAGCCGCTTTTTCAGCCGCGCTTCGATCTGGCGCACGCGCTCGCGGCTGATCCCGAACCTGGCGCCGACCTCCTGCAAGGTCGGCGGATCCTCGGAGAGCAGCCGGCTCTGGAAGATTTCGAGTTCCTTGTCCTTGAGCGTACTCGCGAACTGATCGATCTTCTCGCGCGCGAAGGTGCGCCATTCGTCGTGCGCGGCGGCTTCCTCGGGAGTGTCGCTGGTGTCGGGAATCACGTCGAGCAACTCGACGGCCTCGTCCTCGCGCATCGGCTGGTTGAGCGAGACCTCGCTATGCGCCATCCGCTCCTGCATCTCGCGCACCTCGCTCTCCTTGACCCCCATGCGCTGGGCGAGCAGCAGCGGTTGCGCGGTGAAGCCTTCGGCCTCCAGCCGTTCGGTTTCCTTGCGCAGGTTGAAGAAGAGCTTGCGCTGGGCCTGGGTGGTGCCGATTTTGACCAGCCGCCAGTTGTTGATCAGGAAGCGGTAGATGTAAGCGCGCACCCACCATACCGCGTACGACGGGAAGCGGATGCCGCGGTAGGGATCGAAGTTGCGCACGGCCTCCATCAGGCCGACGTTGCCTTCCTGGATAAGGTCGAGCAGGTTGCGCGAGGCGTGGGCGAACTCGCTGGCGATTTTGACCACCAGGCGCAAATTGGCGGTGACCAGCCGGTAGGCGTCGGCGGGGTCGTGATCCTTGGCGTAACGCTTGGCGATCTCGATTTCTTCCTCGCGGCTGAGCAGCGGAAAGCGCCGAATTTCGGTGAGGTAGCGGCCCAGCGGATCGAACGGCACCAGCGCGCCGCCGTCGGCGCCGCCACTTTCCTCGGCCGCTGACTCCGTCGCTTCGGTCGGGCCTTCAGCGCTGCCGGACGGCGCGCGGGCGAATCCCTCGGGCAGTTCGCCTATCTCGGCGAGGTCCGCCGCCAGCGGTGTCGCGGCTGAGTTGTCGTCATCGACGATCTTGGGCTCGGCGATCTCGGGCTCAGCGTTTTGGGGGTCAACGATCTCGGGATCGACGATTTCGGCCTCGAGGGCGCGAGACGGCTTCTCGTCCGCCGGATCGATGCGGCGCCGGCGCGTGGCACGAGCGGCAATCCCGATGGAATCAGTCTTGGGTTTGCGGGGACCTGATTTGCGCGCCACCTGATGCTCCGCGGGTGGTCTGAATTTCCGCGCGCGTGATACCGCCGAGATACCGAATCGGATGCCGAAGCGGGTCTAACGCCAGAGCCTGATGGTGCCGGGTCAGGAAATGCGGTCAGGCGTCTGGCAGTGCATTCGCCAAGCGATTGTCAGGCATCCTCTCAGGCGTCCCCGGGCCGCTCGATCGAAACCTTGCCCGCCGCTATCTCGCGGAGCGCGGTGACGACTTCCTTGTTGTCGGTCTCCACCAGCGGGCGGGCGCCTTTGAGCAGTTGCTTGGCGCGTTTGGCGGACCCCAGCACAAGTTCGAAGCGGTTGGGAATCTTCTCCAGACAATCTTCGACGGTAATTCTAGCCATCACGTCGATCTTCCGGTGGAACGGCCGCTTTGTCAACGCTTCCGATGGTTCATCGTAAAGCGCCAGGCAGCGCATCGCCGACTCATTTTAAATCCTTTACGATCTGAAAATGGGTCAGTTTTCGTGTAAGCACGGCTTGCCTTGCAGTGGTTGATTTTTGCTAATTGCTGCTCCAGCGGCGTATTCACAAATTCATTTTTCAAAAACCTTGCGGTCTTGTAGGCTTGTCCCCACTAGATCGCGCAATCTTAGGCAGCGCGAAAGTGGACCAGGAAAACAAACGGTAGGATTTCTAGCCTATGCGGTTAGTCGAGCCGTTGATCTCCTGTGGGATTTTGTCCCCATGCCGAACGGCCGGATGCGGGCGGGCCCTGATTCGACAGCTCCAGACCGCTGCGAGAGAACCGATTAAACTGCGGGAGGCAGCCCATGAGTATTCTCTGCCCAAGATGTAGAATCGGACGAATCGAGCGCGATCATTGCTCGCGCTGCAGCTACAGAGTCTCGAAAACCGAAGAGGAACAGGAGCGATTTGGACGGCTCGTGCGTAACAGCCTGATCGGCGTCGTTTCGCTGCTGGCAGGCATTTGGCTGGTCCGCCTTCTCTAGCCGAATTTTAACGCAACCGCCGGACTTCTCGGCGCCCGTCGCCGTGCGGATTCAACGCGCGCGAATCCGGTAGCGAATCGGCATGTGCTTGATCCCGCCGACGAAACTCGAACGCATCCGTTGCGTGGGCCCTGCCAGCTCCACGAATTCCATCCGCTCCGCCAGTTGGCGGAACATCACCTGCAACTCCAGCCGCGCGAGATTCGCCCCGAGGCAGAAATGCTCGCCGATGCCGAAGGAGATATGCGGATTGGGATAGCGCCCGATGTCGAACGCGGACGGCCGCTCGAAGACATCCTCGTCGCGGGCGGCCGAGGGATAGAACAGCGCAAGGATGTCGCCCTGGCGGAGTTGCTGGCCGCCCAACACGGTGTCGGCGGTGGCGATACGCGTGAACTGGATCACCGGCGAGGTCCATCGGACAATTTCTTCGGCCGCTTTCGGCGCCAGCGACGGATCGTGCCGCAGGCGCTCCCATTCGTCGGGATGGCTGATCAGCGCGTGGAGGCCGCCGGTGGTGGCGTTGCGCGTGGTTTCGTTGCCGGCGATGATGAGCAGGGCGAAGTAGGACAGTAGCTCGAACGGCGGGAGCGGCTCGCCGAAGGCCTTGCCGTTGGCAAGCGCGCTCGCGAGGTCGTCGCGCGGGTTCTTGCGCCGGTCTTCACAGAGCTGGTTGAAATACTGGAAGAATTCCATCCGCGCGCGTTCGAGATTCTCGATGATCGTCTGGCTGCCGCCGTACTCCGGATCCGCCGGCCCAATCATCGCGTTGCTCAGCCGGAACATCATCGCCCAGTCGGCGCGCGGAATGCCGAACATCTCGGCGATCACCGCCAGCGGAAGCTTGGCCGAGACCTCGGTCACGAAGTCGCATTCCTCGCGGCCGACCAGCTCGTCGAGCACCTCGGTCGTAATCCGCTCGATCTGATCCTTTAACTGCTGCACGGAGCGCGGCGTGAAGCGCTGATTGACCACCCGGCGGAATTCGCCATGCTCGGGCGGATTCATGTTGAGGAGCTGGCGCAGGACCGCTTCGTCGGGAAGGGGTGAGCCCGGTTCATCCTGGGTCACGAATAGCAACTGACTGCTCTTGAACAGATCGGGCTGGCGCGAGACGTTCACGACGTCGGCATGCTTGGTGATGGCCCAGAACGGTTCGACATTCGGACGCTGATAGCGAAAGACCGGCGCTTCCTTTCTAAGCAGCGCCCATTCCTCGTGCGGATAGCCGCGCTGGACGTAAAGGTCGGGATTGACGATGTCGAGTGTTTCGAGTGTGAGCGCTGCCATGGCCCCGGTTAGTCCTCGATCAGGCGGATGGCCTGGCGCGGGCAGAGCGTGATCGCAAGCTGGATCTTGGCGCGCAGATCCTGCGGTGGACTCTGCATCAGCACATAGCTGCGATCGTCGTCGCGAAGCTCGAATATCTGCGGCGCGACTTCCGCGCAGCGGCCGTTACCTTCGCAAAGGTTGTGATCCACAACGACTCTCATCGGATCGCTCCTGTATCTTTTCCGTGCATTTCACAAGGACTTGGAAGAAGTCGGCTAGAGGTTCGGGCGTCCTGATCCAAACGATAGACACACCTTTCGCCGTGCTGCAACGCGGCGGCGGTTTTTGGCTAGCGCCCCGTAAAGCGCGGCTTGCGCTTTTCGATGAACGACTGCCCGCCTTCTTTCGCGTCTTCGGATCGCGCCACGCGCAGCAGATGACGGCGGGCGATCGCTGACATTTCCGATGGGCCGCGCGGCACGAGCATGTCGCGGGTGAACGTTTCGAGCAGCCCCAATACCAGCGGCGCACTTTCGGCCAACTTGCGCGCGTACTCGTATGCGGCCTCCATCCGCTGCTTCAACGGGACAACCGCGTTGACCATCCCGACCTCGTAGGCGCGCTGGGCCTTCATGTGCCCGCCGGTCAGCATCAGCTCCATCGCGACCTTGTATGGGATGCGCACGGCGAGGCCGGCGATGAGGCCGCCGCAGAATCCCAGTTGCGCCTCGGGATAGGAGAAATCAGCGTTATCGGCGGCCACCGCCAGCGTGCAGAACTCGACCAGGCAGCATCCGCCGCCGACGCAATGTCCCGCCACGGCCGCGATAGTCGGTTTGGTGAGCGGCACTCCCACCCCCGGCATGCATTCCCACAACTCCGGGTTGTGCGGCGGATCGCGGAGGTCGGCACCGGCGGTGAACGCGCGCTCGCCCGCGCCGGTCAGGACCGCGACGCGATCCTCGCTCGCCTCGAAATGGATGAGGGCGTCGCGCAACTCGGCGACCAGAGCGTTGGAGAGCGCGTTGAGCTTGTCCGGACGGTTGAGCGTGATCGTCGCGACGCGGTCGCTGGAATCGTACAGCACGATATCGGTGCTCATCAGTTGCCCCACACCGTGCCGCCGTCGATGTTGATCGCCTGGCCGGTTATCCATTTGCCGCGATCGGTGACCAGGAAGAGGACCAGCTCGGCGCACTCGGTGCCATCGCCAGGGTAGCCCAGTGGAATGAAACTCTTGACGAACTTCTCCCAGCTCTCGCCGCGGCCGAGGTCGTCGAGGCGAAACGTATCGATGATGCCGGGGCAGATCGCGTTGACGCGGATGCCGTGCGGCGCAAGGTCGAGCGCCATCGAGCGGCTAAGCGCATTGACCGCGGCCTTGGAGGCGGAATAAGCCGCGGCCTTGGCCTGAGCGATTTTGCTGGCGATCGACGAGATATTGACGATGCTGCCGCCCTGGCCCTGCGCGATCATTTTGCGGGCGGCCGCGCACGACAGCAGAAATGTCCCGTCGACGTTGGTCACCATCACCTTCTTCCAGATTTCGTACGCCAGCTCGACGGCCTCCACGCGGTCCGCGCCGCGCGCGGCACTGGCGTTGTTGATGATGATATCGATCCGGCCGAACTCGGCGACCGTGCGATCGACCAGCGCTTCCACGGCGCGCGGGTCGGCGATGTCGGAGACCAGTGGCAGACAGCGGCCGCCGGCTTTGCGGATCTCGTCGGCAACACTATCGATGTCGCGCCATCCGGCCGCCTTCTCGTCATCCGGATAGCGCTCGGGCGGTCGTCCGGTGCCGGTGATTACGATCGCGGCGCCCGCCTGCGCGAGCCGTTTCGCGATCGGACGGCCGATACTGCGCATCCGCCCGGCGCCGGTGACGATCACGACCTTGCCCGTCAATTCCTGTTCCATCGCGATGACCCCTCAAACCCCAATGATCTGTTTTCGGGCTCTGACACTAGCCAACCGCCAAGCGATCGGACAAGCGCCGAAGCCCGCGACGGTCACGCGCCGCGTCGGAGCTGTGCTACAGTCGCCGCCGTAAATGCTCTGAGCGAACGGCGCATCGCAAACGCGCAGCGGAAGGAACGCGTACCAAGGGCGCATCACAAGGGCATCAATGGATTTCAAATTCAGCGAAGCAGACGAGGCGTTCCGGCACGATTTCAGAAACTGGCTCGAGAAAAATCTGCCGCGCGACTGGCACGACTCGGGTGAACTGCACGATCCCGACACCAAGGAAGAGTTCGAGCGCCGCCGCGGATGGCATCGCAAGCTCTACGACGGCGGCTGGATGTGTATCCACTGGCCGAAGGAATACGGAGGGCGCGGCGCGAGCCTGTTGCAACAGATCATCTATTCGCAGGAACTCGATCGCGCCAAGGCGCCGCCGACCGTCAACTTCCAGGGGATCGCGCGCGTCGGCCCGACCTTGATGCAGTGGGGCACGCCGGAACAGAAACAACGCTACATCCCGAGGATCCCGTCCGCCGAGGAGATCTGGTGCCAGGGATTGTCGGAACCCAATCACGGCTCCGACCTCGCGGCGGTCGAGACGCGCGCGATCGACCAAGGCGATCACTTCGTCGTCAACGGCTCCAAGGTCTGGACCTCCAACGCCCACCATGCCGACTTCAGCACCCTGCTGTGCCGCACCGACCCTACGCTGCCCAAGCACAAGGGCCTCAGCTACCTGCTGGTCGACATGAAAAGCCCGGGCGTGACGGTGCGCCCGCTGGTGCAGATGACCGGCGAGAGCGGCTTCAACCAGGTATTCTTCGAAGACGTCGCAGTGCCGAAGGCGAACCTGGTGGGCCAGAAGAATCAGGGCTGGATGGTCGCGATGACCAACATGATGTTCGAGCGGACGATCCACGGCGGCCGCACCGACATGATGGTCGAAGTGCGCCAGCTCGGCGAGCTGGCCAGGAAAGTCCAGCGGGGCGGCCATCCCGCCTGGGACGACAACTACGTGCGCCAGCGAATCGCGCGCTTCGCGTGCGAGGCGGAGGCGCTCAAATACACGAGCTATCGCCAGCTCACCCGCCAGCTAAAGGGATTACCGCCCGGCCCCGAAGGCTCGATCATGAAACTGGGCACCACGGACCTGAACCTGCGCATCCAGACGTTCGCGATGGAATTGCTGGGCGTCTATAGCCAGTTCGAGTACCAGGCCGCCGGGGCAATCGACCATGGCAAATGGTCGCATCGGATGCTCGCGGCGCGGCGCGGCACTATCGCGGCCGGCACCAACGAGATTCAGCACAACATCATCGGTGAGCGCGTGCTCGGCCTGCCCAAAGGCTAAGCGTAAACGCGACGCGCTCCGCCCCCCCGACAGCGGCTGATCCTCTCGACGAGACCGCCTCGAAAGCAGGCAAGCTCGCTATTTCCGCCGCACCAGCGCGCGCTCCGCTGAAAAGCAATCCGCTCCGGCTCTCGAGCAGGGTTCAAAACGTATCCAGAGGGAGCAAATCGTTCCCTTTCACGCGGAAATACACCGCCGCGCCTTGCGCTAACTCTTTGTCAACTTTCATCTGCCGCGGGCTTGGCGGCTTGAGTGCAAGCGACTGTGTCGCCAACGTTCCGATAGGGACCAATTCGTTGCCTTCGGTCACAATCTGCTACCTAGGGCAACGCGTCCGTTATAACGGCAATTCCAGTATCTCTATTCACACCGGCCCTGTGTCGTCCGGCATACCTTATGCTCATTGCTCCGTTCGAGTGCGAGCACATGACGGCTTTGGGACAACTTTACTTAGCGCAACCCGCAATCGAATTCATATTTCTTTTTGGAAGGATACACATGTCGAGATATTACAGATCAATTGCCGCTTTCTACTTGCGCCAGTCGCGAAAATGGCGTCGCACACTAAAGCCAGCCAGGCTTCAGCTGACTGGCGCACCTCGAGGGCAGTCTTACGTTGAAATGATCTTCACCGTGCTGGGAGTTTCGGTGGTCATAATCACCGCGATCGAAGGCTCGATCGTGCTCAACCGCGGGATGGCGGTAAAGCAACTGGCCTACCAGGGAGCGCGCTACGCGGCCGCAAATCCAGGATACGACAGCTCGACCATCCTCGCCTTCGTGTCACAGTCCGAGCCGCAGATTCTCACGCAAGGCAATATTCATGTCTCGATGTCGCCGAATACTACTCCGCGGTCGACGGGCACCGCGGTTTCGGTCTCAGTCACCTTCACCGGCCCAACGATCGCCGTACCGTCTGTGATCAGTTTCCCATCAACTATCAGCGCGACAAACATCGCGATGAGTCAGTAGCAACGTGCCGCAATTGTCAGGAGGACTTTAACCATGAACTGGATAACGCATGTCACGATCGAAACGATTCTGGTGTCGGCTGACGTTGCCTCTATTTGCGTCAGCGCCGTATTTTTCTCCGAACGGGTCCGCCAATGGACCTTTCGGAAGCGCTGGGGATCACACCCGGCCGCCGGTGCCTTGTCTTTTTCGGTTGCGGTGGCCGGCATGGACGATTTGTCTATCGGATCGATACGGCCTCTGCCGATCGCTACCCTGCGCAATCCCTTCGAAGCCAGGAGCCGCGAGGAAATGGTTGGCGGCACCGCCCCGATGGCGGATCGGGACGAGTCCCGGCGCCCGACTTTTAGGCGAAGCACCGTCCTGCAGAGGCGTGTAGCAGCGTACGAAAGAGCTTTGGCGGCAGGCCTTGTTATGCCCTCGCCCCAACCGCTGAACGAAACGCGGAGCGCGGTCCTGCGAACCGAATACGAAACGCTGAATCCATACTTCGCGCGTTTCGCGATCGGCCACCTTCAGGAGGGGCACTCCTCTTAAGTCTTTGAGGTATAGTCATGAAACCACTACGCAAGCGCGACGGTGCAAAAGGTCAGGCGATGTTCATCGTGATCATTGCGCTGCCCGTGATAGTCGGCGCACTGACCCTGGTCATGGACGTCGGCAATCTCTACTACAACCAGGTAAGCATGCAAGTCGCGGTCGACAGCGGCGTTCTATCGGGAGCGCTGTATTTGCCATCGTATCCGACACAGGCGGTGTCGGTCGCCGAACAATACGCAGAGCTCAATGGAATTAAGGCGAGTGAGATCGTTTCGTGCACCGTGAGCGCGGACGAGAAGACCGTGCTCATGACTACCAGCCGAGATATTCCATGCTTTTTTTGTGCGGTCCTCGGTGAAGGGACTGCACATGCCCAGGCTGCACCGGGGCCGGAGACCAATTCGGGCACCGGCGTGCAGGCAAGTGCGAGCGCGCTGATCGTCCCCATAAGAGCGGCGACCGGGGTGGTGCCGCTGGGAGTGGACTACAGAACCAATCTGAACTTCGGAAACGTCGTACAACTGAAGCAGGGACAGGTTGGAGCCGGCAACTGGGATCCTCTGGCCCTGGGTGGAAATGGCGCGAGCAACTACAAAACCAATATCGAGAATGGCTATTCCGGCAAGGTCAGCGTGGGGGATATGATCGGCACCGAGCCTGGCAACGTGGTCGGTCCTACCAACTCGGCTTTTCAATACCGCATCAGCATGGGCCAGAACCAGTTCTCGACCGGCACCTTCCAGAATCACGACCTGAACGACCCGCGCGTGATGCTGATACCGGTGGTGGACTTCAGCAACGTCAACGGCAACTCGCAGGTACCGATGATGGGATTCGCGATGATGTGGATAGTCTCCGTCGATGGGCAGGGCACGATTACCTGCTACTTCATCCAACAATCGGTCCCCAATGCGCAGCCTGACCCGACCGGCTCGGCCGCCACTGGCGCCACGACACCGATACTCAAATGAAATCGCACAACCACGTGAAGGAGATCGGACGCGTACAGGTTCTGACTATGGACCGGCAAATTATGCCCATGACGCTGCGCAAACAGATCGAGTCACGTGGAAGCGAGGCAACAGCTCCGGGAGAGCGAGGTCCCGGAGCTGTCAACTCACGGAGTGCAAACGATGGACGGGGTGGAAAGATAGCTGCCGCGCCTGGCGCGCCGGCCCCGGTCCAGCAGACCGTACTTGGCCAGCCTGGCATAGAGCTTCTTGCGCGATATCTGCAACAGTTCGGCCGCATAGGTTTTGTTGTGGCCGGCGATTTGCAAAACTCTCTCGATGAGCTCGCGTTCGGTCTCGTCGAAGGTTTTGGGCGAAGCATCGGTGAGCTGGTGGACAGGCGCGGCCTGGATCTCAGCATGAACGGTATCGCCGACCGCCAGCAGCGCGGTCTCCGGCTCGTTTCGCCGGACGCTTTGCGGCAGATCTTTCAAACGAATCCGGGCGCTGCGGCCGAAGGTGATCGCGCTTTCGATCGCGTTGGAAAGTTCGCGCACATTGCCCGGCCACGGATACCTGAGCAGCGCGGCCATCGCGTCCTGTGCGATACGGGTCACCGGAACAGCAGGTGCCGCGTCGGCGTTGAAAATCTTGATGAAGTGGCTAGTGAGCAGGGGTATGTCCTCGGAGCGCTCGCGCAGTGGAGGAATCTCGATGACATTCGCTTGCAGCCGGTAATACAGATCCTGACGCAGCAGGCCCATTTTGACGGCCTGCTCCGGCCGCCGGTTGGTCGAAGCGATCACGCGTACATTCACCGCAACCTCGCCAATCGAACCAACCGGCCGCACCGTGCGCTCCTGGAGAGCCCGCAGCAACTTGCTCTGCGTTTCGAGATTCATCTCCGTGACTTCGTCCAGGAGCAGCGTGCCGCCCTCCGCCGCGCGGAACAGGCCAAGGTAGTCGACGTTCGCGCCGCTGAAGGAGCCGCGTTTGTGGCCGAAGAGCTCGCTCTCGATGAGATCGCGCGGTATCGCCGGACAATTCACCGCCACGAACGGTGCGTCGGGATTCGTCCCGGCCCGGTGAATGGCGCGCGCCACCAGTTCCTTCCCCGTGCCGCTCTCGCCGACGATGAGCACCGTGCCGCGGGCCCTGCCGGCGGCTTCGGCGCGGTCGTAAATCCGCCGCATCGCGGAGCTCGCGCCAAGCAGGCCGTGAAAATCTCTCCGCTCGGCCGTCTCGAGCTGGCCAGTGTCGTCTTGGAGTACCTCGACTCGGACGGGTAAACTTGCCCGCTCCGTTTGGATATAGCCCTCGGCTACGAGAGTAGCGTGAAAATGGCAAAGCCGAGCGAACGCAGACTCCACAGTAGGGGAGATTTCTCCAGCACGGGTAGCCTCGATGCTCTCCTGGCAAAGATGCAGCAAAAGGATGACTTCAATAAAAGGAACGAGGCGTTTTGCCAGCCGGCCGCCCAGTTCCCTGGCGATCGTTCCAAACCCTTCGTAATCGCTGTCGAGCAAGGCTGCCACGCTGTCGCGAACAAGTGGCAACATGATGCCGGAGAATTCCTCCTCCGCGAGAGCTCGATTTTCACCGCACTGATCGGCGTAGAGTTGATGCCACCGTCCGACTACCTGCTCGGATTCGTGAGCAAGGCTTTTCAGCAGCGGATGTAGCGCCTGCAGTTCGTAATTGTGAAGCCGTCGATGCGGCATATTGTCCACCGGTCCTCATAGCGAGGTTAATTATTCGGGCGCTCGCTGCGCCGGGCTGGGATGAGGAAACGGTCCTCTTCAAGGCTCCCTATGCATGCTCCGACTTCAAAGTGCCGGGCTTTCTACTATGGTGAAGGGGAGCATAACCCGTGCCGGAATAAATATTCATGTAATTGACGCTCATCGGATAAGATTAATGGACGTAAGCTAAATAAAGAAAAAATAGGTAGATATCGGAAGTGAATGGTGTAGCGATTTCGCAACGCCGATCTGTAGCACAATTTCGGCTTTAAAGACGCAAATTTATGCTCGAATGCTCCTATGGGTGCGATTTCTGCCTTTGATCTCGGTAGCACGGCGCTTTGCCAGTCCTATTTATTTACTTATAAAGTCGGGTGGCCCGAGAGGGTCTATAACAAAGGGTTTTTTGCCCGAAAGTTCGCGAAAGGGGGAGCGTCGTGTCGATTTTCTATCGAGCGAAAGTGATCGGATCACTCCCGCGGCCTGCGTTTCCCAACGTGGCGCGCACGCAAGGTCACGCGAGGACGTTCCACACGCCTGAATGCAGGCGCCTCGACCGGCTGTCGCTCTTCCTGTTGATGGCCTTGCTCTTCGGGCTATGCGGCGGCCCGCTGTCGAGTCCCGCGCTGGCGGCTGACGCGTCATCTGAACCGGCCCCCGCTTCACCTACGCCCGGTGCCCAGCCGTCCCCGACTCTTGCTCCGCAGGCGCTGAGCGAACTGGGCAGCTTGATAGCCGCGAGCAAGCTGGCCGACCTCCGCTGGCCGAACTTCACCGACTTCCAGGCCGAGGTCGTAAAATTCTACGGCCTGGGCGCAAACGCGCTCGCTTGGGCCCATGACGGTCAGCCGACCGCGCAGGCGCAAGCCATGATCCGGCTCTTCAAACAGGCTTCGCTCGAGGGCCTCAGCCCAGAGGACTACGACGCTTCGCGATGGGACGCGCGCCTGGCCAAGCTGGGCCCCTCGAACCCGCATCCGGCTGACACCGACCTGGTGCACTTCGACCTGGCCCTCACGGTTTGCGCGGCGCGTTACCTCTCGGCGCTGCGGGTCGGCCGAGTCGACCCCCAGCATTTCAAGTTCGGGTTCGACGTGGGACCGAAGCGCTACGGCCTGGCGGAGTTTCTACGGACCGAGGTGATTGAATCCCCTGACGTTGATGCAGTGGTCGCGAGCCTCGAACCGCATTACGAGGGTTACGGACGGGCGAAGACCGCACTTGCCGCATACGTGAAGCTCGCCGCCCAGGGTGACGCCACGCCGCTGCCGATACCGGCCAAATCCGTGCATCCCGGCGATACTTATCCGGGGGTCGCGCCGCTGTTCTCGCGTCTGCGCCAGCTTGGCGACCTTCCGCCCGACGCCGCCGCGCCCGCCGACGCCGCCGTCTACCAGGGCTCGGTGGTCGACGGGGTCACGCACTTTCAGAAGCGCAACGGCCTTGCGCCCGACGGCGTGCTCGGCAAAGAGACGGTGGCCGATCTCAATGTGCCGCTCAGCCAGCGGGTCACACAACTGCAGTTCGCGCTCGAACGCTATCGTTGGATCCCCTCCGACTTTCCGCAGCCGCCAATCATCGTCAACCTCCCCGAGTTCAAGCTGCTTACGATGCGCCGGCAGCCGGCGCCGTTCCTGACTATGCGAGTGATCGTCGGCAAGGCCTATGGCCACCAAACGCCGGTGTTCGCGGATTACATGCGCTATCTCATCTTCCGCCCGTACTGGGAAGTCCCGATGTCAATTCAGTTCGCCGAACTGGTGCCTAAAATCCGGCGCGATCCCAGCTACCTCGCGGATCATGGATTTGAAGTAACGACCAGCAGCGGCACGGTGGTGACTGATGGCGTCGTGAGCGACGATATACTCAGCAAACTTCGCTCCGGCTCACTGAGTATCCGTCAGAAACCCGGGCCCAAGAACGCGCTGGGGCTGGTCAAGTTCATCTTCCCGAACCACTACAACGTATACCTGCACAGCACACCGGAGCCCGAGATGTTCTTGAAGGCGCGCCGCGACTTCAGCCACGGATGCATCCGGGTACAGAATCCGGCGGGGCTCGCGGCGTGGGTCCTGCGCGACAGGCCGGAATGGACTCAGGACAAGATTCTCGCCGCCATGAACGGCGATCAAACGATCCAGGTAAATCTCGCAAAGCCCATCCCAGTGCTCATTATTTATACTACGGCCATAGTCGAGCCGAACGGCGAGGTGCGGTTCTTCAGGGATATCTACGGTCAGGATTCCGAGCTGGATAAGGCGCTCAGCAACGGTTATCCATTCCCGAGCTAGCGCCGTCGCATCAGTTCGCACGTAGCCGAGCCGCCTTTTTCCGGAATTATGATTATGTCGTGCGCAGCTTCTCTCCCCGATCGTACGACGGCGAGACGCTTTCGACCCGGCCGCTCGCTCGCGATCGCCGCCGTGCTTGCTCTGTCCATGATGCCGGGCGTGGGCGGGGGCGCGGCTTGCGTCTCACGGCCAGGTTCTCCCGGCCGATGGACACTTCAGTCGCATGACGGCGTATCGTGGCTGGTATCTCCGTGCGGGGAGCGATTTTTCTCGATCGGCATCAATTGCCTGACCGACTCCGCATCTTCGCAAATGACCTCGGACCTTGAGAAAAACTCGTCGCAGCCGGCGAATAGACTTCGCACGGCCGCGCAGATCCGCGCGTGGGGCTTCAATACCGCGGGCGCTTTCAGCCCTCCCGACGTGCCGCTTCCGAGCGTGCCCGAACTCGACCTCGGTTGGCGCGCGCGATTTTACTGGGACGATCCTTTTGATCCAGCCGTCGAAGAACGGATGTTGACCAAAGCCAGGGAAGCGGTCGCCCCTTACGAAGCGACTGGATACCGAATAGGGTACTCTCCCGACAACGAGGTTGGATGGTGGAACGGAGAACTATTCACTTCCTATCTCAAGCGGAGCGGCACAAATCATACTAAGCAGGCACTGGTTGATCTCGTCCGCCGTCATTACGGCGGAGATTGGCCTCGGTTCACCGGCGACTTTGCCGTGTCAGGCGGAATTTCCTCTTTCCAGGAACTGCTGCAAAGCTCTGACGCACTAGCGCGTCTGCGTCCGGGAGGAAACGGAATCAGCGTGGTGCGCGAGTGGACCGCTGTCATATCGCGCCATTACTACGAACTCGTTAACCGCGCGGTCCGCAAGGCGGATCCCGACGCACTCATTTTCGGCGACCGTCTGGCCGGTGACTACAGCCCGGACGCGGTTCGAGCAATGGCTCCTTTTGTCGACGCCGTCGCCACTAACTACAACGTGGACAGTCCGGACGGCTGGATTGCGCACTACTATTTCGATGGCCTGCGCCAGTTGACCGGCAACAAGCCGGTGCTGGTTACCGAGTGGTATTTCGCTGCCGCGCAAAACCGTACCGGGAATCTCAACAATGGCAATTTGATGATCGTCCAGACCCAGGCCGAACGGGCCAGCGGCGCGGCGAGCGCGGCGCGGCACTTCGCGCTTGAACCCGGAATTGTCGGAATTCACTGGTTCCAGTACTACGACGAACCCAAAGGCGGGCGCCCGAAGGACCACGAGGATTACGATTTCGGCCTGCTCGACATCGATGGGCGGCCCTACGAAGAACTCGTTACCGCGCTGACCGCGGCAAACCGCAGTCTCGTCAACCTTCATCAAAGCGCGTCAGCGCAAGCGCCGGTGACGCAAGCCCTTCGCATTCAGATCCCCGAGGCTGAGATCGGTACCGGCCCTCTACGGCTTATCGAGTGGCCGAAGGACCAGGCCCTGGTGAAAGGTCTCTCGGCACCTTCGCCGGACGTGGTTTTCGGAGATCTGTTCCTGGCGTGGAGTCCGCAGGGGCTTCACGTCGCGACCATCAGCATGGATCATTACGATCCTTATCTGCTCGCGTATGACGGCGAATTTCCGCGCAGCGAAGCGTTTCGGATTGATCTCGGTGTGGATGCGGGGGCGGGCGCGCGCCGCTTTGCTTTCTTCGTCATCCCGCCAAAGCAATCCGTACCCAAGGGCGGTATCGTGCGAATGCGGATCGAAGTTTGCCGCATGAGTCACGGGAACTGTGACGCGGTCATCTCGACGATTCCGGGTCGTCAGCTATACAGATGGGCGGTTACTCTGCCCTGGCAAGCCTTCGGCATCTCCGGACCGCCGGCCGACAAGCGCCTGCGAGTGCAACTGGCGGCGACCGCATTTTATCGTTCGCACTGGATGTCGCTCGGCGGCATTGCGCCCGCAAAGGCAATGGAAGACCTGGCGACCTGGAGACCCGCGACGCTCACCGGTCGTGCGACCGCGTCATCCGCCGCCAATTGACCCGGGCTGCGACGCGCAGAGGCCGCTCCGTGCCTATTCGCGACGCAACGCCGCCTCGCAGGAGAGGCCAATCGAGATCAGCCGGCGGTCGCCGAGATGCTCACCCATCAGGCTGAGTCCCACCGGCGCCTCGCCCGGCTCGTGGCACGGGAGCGTGAGTGCGCAGCGGTCGAGGAAGTTGACCATCGAGGGATTGCGCAGGAGCGCGAGGTTCGTCCGCACATAATCCTCGTCGGCCGCGACCGCCGAGATCGCGGGAGCGGTCAGCGCCACGGTCGGCATCAGGACCGCATCAAAGGGCGCGGTGGCCGCGGCGGCTCGCGCGATCAAGGAGGCGCGCGCGGCTACCAGGTCGACGTAGTCGGGGCCGCTTATCTCAGCCCCGCGCACGATCCGCGCAAGCACGCGCGGATCGATCCTTTCGCTCTCGGTGGCGATGAATTTGCGCAGCTTCGCGTAGGACTCGGCCGCCGAGAAGCCGCCCTTCGCGTTGATCAAGGGCAATTCCTCCAGCTCTGTGAACGGAAGGTCGACGATATGCGCGCCGGCGTCGGAGAGCCGCCGCAGCGCGGACGCAAAACATCGCGCGACGGCAGGTTCAAGATCGTCGACGACGTAGTGCTGCGGCAACGCGAAGCGCAGCCCGCGCAAAGGAATCGGCGCCGGCACGGCAGGCTCTTCACCGGCAATCACGGCGTCGACGATCGCGCAACAGGCGAGCGAATTGGCGAGCGGCCCGATCGAGTCGAGGGTGGTCGAGAGCGGAAACGCGCCGTCGAGCGGCACGCGCCGCTGAGTCGGCTTGAACCCGGTCAGGCCGTTGAGCGCCGCCGGCATTCTCACTGAGCCGCCGGTGTCGGTCCCAATCGCAGCGACCGCCATCGCGTCGGTAACCGAAATCGCCGCGCCCGACGACGAGCCGCCGGGAATCCTGGCGCCTGGGCGATCCCAGCAGTTGCGCGGCGTTCCGTAGTGCGGATTGAGTCCGACCGCGGAATAGGCGAACTCGCTCATGTTGGTCTTACCGACGATCACCGCGCCCGCCGCGCGCAGCCGGCTCACGATAGCGGCGTCGCGCGTGGCCGGCGCGACTCCCCGGAGCACCATCGAGCCGGCCGTGGTGGTTTCGCCCGCGACGTCGAACAGATCTTTGATCGAGATTGGGATGCCGTGAAGAGGCGAGGCGACGATTCCCACGCCGCGCAGATGGTCGCTCGCCGCGGCCTGGATGCGCGCCGATTCGCGGTAGACTCGCGTAAAGACGCGCGCGCCCTCGCCTGCCGGATCGTCGGCCCGCTCGAGCGCCTCTTCAACCAGCCGCACGCTGGTGATCGTCCCTTGCGCGAGCGCCTGTGCCGTTTCGATTATGCGCCTGGCCCGCATCACGGAGTGCCCGCTAAGCGGATTAGCAAACCTGTGCGGCGATTGCGACCGAAAGAGGCGTCGGCCCGGCGTCAGGCGGATTCGGCAGTCGGAGTGGCCTGCGGACTGATTTGCTGACTCGCTTGCGGATTCTTCTGTGTGTCTTCTTGCGCACTTTCCTGGCGTATGTGCCGGACGTCGGTGGCGAGTCCGATTTTCTCCAGCAGGCAAATCGCCAGATAGCCGACGTCGGGCTGCCGCCAGCTCCATCCCAGGCGCGCGATACCCGGGCGCGCATGATGGTTACGATGCCAGTTCTCGCCCTGGCAAAACTGCATCACGCCAAGCCACGTCACGTTGCGGCTGGAATCCTCGCCGGGGGAAACTCCCGGCTCAGTGTGGCAAACGCTATTGACGAAACATTGCGCGTGGAGCGCGAAGACCAGCCGGATTGCGCCCATCCAGAAAAAAGCCGCGGCGCCGAAATACAGGCCGCCGAAGTATGACACCGCCAGGATCGGTCCCTGCACGTACCACCAAAACCGGTACAGCGGACGGTCGAGCTCGGGGCAGAAACGCTCGACCGAAGGCTCGCCGGACTGCCAGAGCCATCGCAGATGCGCCCACCAAAACCCATTTACGGGGCTCGAGATATCGTTCTCGGTATCGGCGAAAGCGTGATGGCGCCGATGGCCGGCGGCCCAGCTCAAGGGCGTTCCGGAGCCGTTAAAGACCGCAAAGAAAATCAGTATCGAGGTCAGCCATGGGTTGAGCCGGAGCGCACGATGCGCGAGCGCGCGATGATAGCAGACGGTCGTGGCCATCCCGCCCAACCATACGAGGCAAAACGAAGCGAGCAGCACGCGCCAGCCGGGCAAGCGGAAACAGGATCAAGCCGGCCAGCGCAGTGACGTGGATCAGGACGAACCACGGGAGCACCAGCGAGTCTTCGTTGCGCGCTCGCCACCATGGCCACTCCCACGGCGGGTCTACCGGGCCCTTGAGGGCTCCTGCGCTATTCAACTAAATGGCCCGGAAAATGCGGCGGAAGTCGGTGTGACGACCTATCGCGAGGCGGCTGATTTGCGCGTAGCGGCCAATTGGCGCGTAGCGGGCGGTGGGGTGGACAATTTCGACGAACATCGCGCTACTCCCCCTTGGGCAGTTGGGCCGGAGACGCGCGAACAAGAAACCAAAGGAGCGGAAGAAGGTTAACTGAAAGGCGTTCTGACCGATGTTACGGAGGTTACATGAGTCACAAGGCCAAGTCTATGGCCCTCCCATGCAGCAAGTGTCCATTGCGATACTGGCACGCTTTTCGTCAACGATCCGCGCTAGAAGTCACCGTTTTTTATTTTCGCCATGAAATCCCTGCCGCCGGAATCGAGATAGACGATCTCCATTATCGAACCGATCGCCGCCTCGGTATCGAAGTAGGTGTAGCGCGTGGTGCCAAACCGCCCGCTCATCAAAGGCGAGTAGCCGCCGCCGAGCGAATCCAGGGCGCCCTGATATTCCTGCGGGTCGTAAAGGAAAAATCCGAGATGATGAAGGCCCTCGCCCCTGCGTTCCAGGTGCTCCTTATAACAGGTGTCGCCGGAGAGATGTTGGATGAGCTCGATTTGGGTGTCGCCGGAATACGCGAGCGCGAGCTTGAAATTTTGGTCCGCCGGGCGCCCGCGGAAGGTCTTGTCACGAGCCTTAAGCCCGAAATCCTCGATCACATAGAAGCGCACAACTCCCATCGTGCGACTGAAAAACTCCATCCCCGCCGTCAGGTCTTTGACCACGAACGCGACCTGCTGAAGACTGCCGCCGAGATATTGAAGAGGTGAGCGGGCATCCATTGGGCTTTCCTCCCGCGGAGCAGGCTACCACATCGGACGACGAATCGTTCCTTATAAGATGACGGATCGGTGTTCGGGCGTTTTCGTGGTCAGCCGCTCGCTCCGGCGTGCTGGATCACACGAGGATTCGATGATTTAACCGAGAGATACGCGCAAGAGGAGTCGCAGCAGCTCTCATGCTCCCCCGCAGTCTTCTGGTCGCCAACCGAGGCGAAATCGCCATCCGTATAATGCGTGCCGCCGCCGAGCTTGGGATCCGCACGGTGGCCGTCTTTTCCGAAGACGACGCCCGATCCCTCCATACCCGCAAGGCCGACGAGGCCCACGCGCTCAGCGGCACCGGCGCCGGCGCCTACCTCGACCTCGAACAAATCGTGGCGATCGCGAAAGCGGCCGGATGCGACGCTATCCATCCCGGCTACGGCTTCCTCAGCGAAAACGCCGGCTTCGCCCGCCGCGCGGCCGAAGAAGGGATCGAGTTCGTCGGCCCGCGGCCGGAAATCCTCGAGCTGTTCGGCGACAAGGTGCGCGCGCGAGCCTTGGCGGAGCGCGTCGGAGTGCCATTACTGCCCGGCACCGCGGGCGCGACCAGTCTAAGCGAGGCCCGGGAATTTCTAACGTCGCTGCACAACGGCGGCGCCTTCGCCGGCAGCGCGACTACCGACGGCGGGGCCGAGGTTGCAATCATGATCAAGGCAGTCGCCGGCGGAGGCGGCCGCGGGATGCGCGCGGTTAAGAGCCTCGACGAACTTAACGAGGCGTATCGGCGATGCCAGTCCGAAGCGCGGGCGGCCTTCGGCAACCCCGACGTTTACGTCGAGCGGCTGATGCCGCGTGCGCGCCACCTCGAAGTCCAGATCGCCGGCGACGGCTCCGGCGGCGTCAGCCATCTGTGGGAGCGCGAGTGTACCATCCAGCGCCGCAATCAAAAGCTGGTCGAAGTCGCGCCCAGCCCCGGCTTGTCCGAGCGCCTGCGCGCCCGGCTCACCGCGGCGGCCGTGCAGATGGCCGAAGCGGTTCGCTACGACAGCCTCGGCACGTTCGAATTCCTGCTCGACGCCGATGCGCGCCACGACGACGCCGAGTTCGCCTTCATCGAGGCCAACCCACGCCTCCAAGTCGAGCATACGGTGACCGAGGAAGTGACCGGCATCGACCTGGTCAAACTCCAATTGCAGTTGGCGGGCGGAAGCACGCTCAGCGACCTTGGCGTGCGCCAGGCGGACATTCCGAGGCCGCGCGGCTTCGCGATCCAGATGCGCATCAACATGGAGTCGATGAGTGCGGACGGCACTGCCAAGCCCTCGGGCGGGACGCTGACCGCGTTCGAGGCACCGTCCGGGCCCGGCGTGCGCGTGGATTCGTTCGCCTACGCCGGTTACACGACCAATCCGAACTTCGACTCGCTACTGGCCAAGCTTATCGCGCACTCGCCGGCGGCGGATTTCGGCGCGGCGGTGATGCGAGCCTATCGCGCGCTTAGCGAGTTCCGGATCGAGGGTGTCGCGACCAATATCGGATTTCTCCAGAGCCTGCTGCGGCATCCCGATTTCGCCGCGAACCGTCTTTACACCCGTTTCGTCGAAGAGCATATCGCCGAGCTTGTCGCCGCGGCGAACTCGACTCATCGCCAGCTCTTTTTCGCCGACGCGGTTGGCGCGGCCAAACCGTCGCGCCGCGCCGAGCTTAAACGCGCGCCGGGCGCGGAGGCAATTGGCCGGGGCCAAAATCGACTCGATCGATCCGCTCGCGGTGCTGAGCCACGGCAAGAGCGCGGTCAATTCAACGCCGTCGTCGGCCGCAGCGAGCGTCGCAACGGCGCAGACCGACGCCGCG
>CAVYTJ010000022.1:0-47816 GCA_963771325.1 uncultured delta proteobacterium
AAGGAGAGGGTTGGGGAGAGGTCCGGTGGTCGCTTACGAGACTCGCTCGAAGGCGCTGCGGCACAGCGGAATTCAGACTAACCTCTCCCGCCGCTCGCGATGCTCGCGGCGACCTCTCCTAGGACAAGGAGAGGTTAAAAGATGCCAAGCGTATGGGTTGTGCAAAGCTCTCTCGGACAAGGAGAGGTTTAGAAACCCAGCGGCGACAGCTTGAACGCTGTCAGCTCCCCACCAAACCTGCGGCGCGCGCCCATTGATACTTCGCCCCCAGCACCATCACCGGCTTCTCGGTCGTGTACGGGTACGCCGGAATATTGTGCTCGAACAGCACACGGCACGCCTCTTCGACCTCGACGTCGCCGACCAGTGAGGCCACGATCGGCTTGTCGATTCCCTTGGCGCGCAGTTCTTCGACTACCTCGGTCACCAGTTTGGCGAACACCAGCGGCGGCGTGATGATCGTGTGCCAGTAGCCCAGGATGAGCGCGTGGATGCGCGGCTCCTCCAGGCCCAACCGAAGCGTGTTGCGATAAGTCGTGGGCGGTTCACCGCCCGTGATATCGACCGGGTTGCCGGCCGCGCCGAAGGGCGGAATGAATTTGCGAAAGGCCGCGTCGAGGTCGGGCGGCATCTCCATCAGCCTGAGCCCGTTATCGACGCAGGCATCGGAAAGCAGCACGCCCGAGCCGCCGGCGCCGGTGATGATGAGCACGTTCTCGCCCTTGGGCGAGGCCATGATCGGCAGGCAGCGCGCAAATTCCAGCATGTCGTTGAGCGCGCGGGCGCGCACCACGCCCGATTGGCGCAGCACGTCCTCGTAGATGCGATCGTTGCCGGCGAGCGCCGCGGTGTGCGAGCGTGCGGCGCGCGCGCCGAGCGCGGTGCGCCCGGCCTTGAGCACGATCACCGGCTTTTTGCGCGAGACGCGCCTGGCGACCTCGGCGAACGAGCGGCCGTCTTTGAGATCCTCCACGTGCATCGCGATCACCTGGGTCGCGTCGTCCTGCTCGAAAAAAGTCAGCAGGTCGTCCTCGTCGAGGTCGGACTTGTTGCCCAGCCCGACGATCGCCGAGACGCCCATCCGGGTCGAGCGGCTGAATCCGACGATCGCCATCCCGACCCCGCCGCTTTGCGAGGAGAGCGCCGCCTTGCCCACCACGTCGTAGGGCGTGCAGAAGGTCGCGCACAGTTTGCGCGGCAGGTAGTAGAAGCCGTAGATGTTCGGGCCCATCAGGCGCACGTTGTATTGCCGGCCGATTTTGACGATCTCGCTTTGCAGCTCGACGTTGCCGGTCTCGGCGAAGCCCGACGGGATCAGCACCGCGCCGGGAATCTTTTTCTCGCCGCACTCCTTGAGCGCGCCCGCGACCAGCGGCGCCGGGATCGCGAACACCGCGACGTCGATCTCGCCCGGTACCTCCTTGACGCTGCGATAGGCCTTGCGCCCCATCACTTCCGGCAGCTTGGGATGGATCGGATAGATCTCGCCCTCGAAGCCGCCGTTGATCAGGTTCTTCATCACCGAGTTGCCGATCTTGCCGTCCTCGGCCGACGCGCCGATTACCGCGATCGCCGCGGGACGCATGATCCGGTTCATCGCGCGCAGGATTTCCTCGCGCGAGGGCCGAAAGCGCTCGCGGGGCGGCGCGAAATCGAGCAGCACGCGGACGTCGAGCGCCGTTGCGCCGATCGGGCCGCGCCAGTATCGGGTTGAGATCGATCTCGGCGATTTCCGGAAAGTCGGCGGCAAGAATCGAGACCGTTTCGATAATCGCCGCGAGCGCGCCCTTGTCGACCGCGGCCGCGCCGCGCACGCCGCCCAGAATTTCGGCCGCCGCGATCCCGTTGATCATCGAGAGCGCGTCCTCGCGGCTCGCCGGCGCCAGGCGAAACGTGATGTCCTTGAGCACTTCGACCAGCACGCCGCCCAACCCGAAGGCCACCACCTTGCCGAAGCTCGGATCGTCCGTGGCGCCGACTATCACTTCCTGACCGCCGGAGAGCATCTGCTGGATTTCGACTCCTGCGAACTTCGCGTCAGGCTTGTACGCGCGCGCGCCGGCGACGATCTTTTCATAGGCCCGCTCGGCCTCGGCCGCGCTTTGCACGTTGAGCACCACGCCTCCCGCCTCGGTCTTGTGCAGGATGTCGGGTGAGACGATTTTCATCACCACCGGAAAGCCAACCGCACTCGCGGCGCGGCCGGCCTCGGCGGCGGAAGACGCGGTTGCCGCTTTGGGCAGCGGGATCGCGCAGGCCTCGCAGAGCGCCCTGCATTCGGCCGGCGAAAGCGCGTTTCGCCCGCCCGCCCGTGCCGCCTCGATTACTGCCCGCACCGCCGAACGATCATAGCCCATAGAGGATTCTGCCTTGTCTTTGCGTTCCCTGTGTGACGTAATGAGCGCGCAGGGCTCAACCCTAACGCCGCGCGTGCGCGCGCGTCAAATCGCTGTGCCGCCGCGACGGCCGAGGAACACCGATGGTTGAAAAGACAATCGAACTGACCGGCAGTTCGACCGAGTCGATCGAGCACGCCGTGGACCTGGCGGTCGCGCGGGCCGCGGTGACGATCTCCGGCGTGCACACGGCCCAGGTGACCAACATCGCGGCCGAGGTCGCGCAGAACAAAGTGTCACGCTGGAAAGTGACGGTAAAGCTGACTTTCCAGGTAAAGGAACAGCTTCACGAGTAACCAGTCCGGCGCCACCTCCGGCCCGCGATCGGCGATTTTGCCGGCGCGCAAGATTCGGAGGAGAATGATCGTAGCGCCGGGCTCTGGCCGGGCGGCAGCGGGCCGACGATTAACGCGGTCACGCGCAAGCGCCACCCAATAGGCCTTTAAGCGATGCCAGCCAAGATCACAGAAGTACAGCGCGGGATTTACGAACTCTTTTTGCCGCTGCCGATGCGGCCCACGATCGTCAACGTCTATCTGATCGACTGCGGCGGCGGTCAGTGGACGCTGGTCGATACCGGCATGAACACCGCCGACAGCGTGGCCACGCTCAAAGACGCCTTCACGCAGGCCGGGACCAGGCTCGAAGACCTCACCGTCCTGCTCGGCACCCATCATCACGTCGACCATTTCGGCGCCTCGGGGACGATCAAGGGGCTAAGCCATGCCCGCACCTACCTGCACGACCTCGAGGCCGAGCGGGTCAACCGGATGCTGAACCTGCCGCCGCCGTCGGCCAATCCCGAGGTGCTGGCGTTTTTCACCGGCCACGGCTTTCCAATCGATCGCTACCCGATCGAGGGGATGCGGCCGACCTGGATG
Source organism: uncultured delta proteobacterium (assembly GCA_963771325.1). Lineage (GTDB taxonomy): Bacteria > Desulfobacterota > Binatia > Binatales > Binataceae > JAKAVN01. Next base: position 3,278 of record CAVYTJ010000022.1, read on the forward strand.
GGCACCGACCAGTACAACCCGGTGCCGCAGCCCGACGACTTCCTGCATGACGGCGACGTGATCGCGGTGGGCGAGCGGCGCTTCGAGGTCGTGTGGACGCCGGGCCATGCACCCGGCCACAGCGTGATATATCTGCGCAAGGAAAAGGTGATGATCGTGGGCGACCATCTGTTGCCGCGCATCACTCCGCACGTCGGCGTCTATCCCTCGGGGCCGACCAATCCGCTGAGCGACTTCATCGACTCGCAGCGCAAGGTGCAGAATTTCGAGGTCGAATTGGTGCTGCCGGCCCATGGCGCGGTCTACCAGGACCATCGCCATCGCGCCAACCAGCTAATCGAGCATCATCGCTATCGCGAAGCCGAGATGCTCGACCTGATCATGCGCACGCCGCACACCGCTTTCGAGGTGGCGCAGGAAATTTTTGGCGACGAGGATCGGCCGATTTTTCACGTGATGGCGGCGACGTTCGAGACCCTCGCGCACCTGGAGTACTCGCGCGTCGAAGGGCGCGCGCGCCGTGTCGACAGACCACGGGCGCATCATGTGGCAGGCCAAATAAAGAGGGCTTTTTGATACTTCGATGTTTGGAAAGGTTTCCTCTCTTAACCTCTCCTTGACCTAGGAGAGGTCGCGCGAGCATCGCGAGCGGCGGGAGAGGTTAGTCTGAATTCGGCTCGGGCACAGGCGCTTCGAACGGGTTTCCTACAGCGACCACCGGACCTCTCCCTAGCCCTCTCCTTGGACAACGAGAAGGAACTAGAAGGACCGATGTCAGTTATCAGGCTAGTGCGGCCTCCTGGACTTCGATCCGAGTCGAAAAGCCGGCGTCAGCCCCTCGATGGCTGCCATTGATGTTTTCGATTTCGCCATGCTGGCCGTAACCGAGGCCGTCGTGCGCGAGGCCATTGCGATGCGGCGCAACGCCGTTGCCGTTTGAATGGCCGTTGCCGTTGCCATTACCATTGACCGCGGCCGCGATACTGCTGGCGTCGTCACCTGCGGCCACCAGGGAAGCTTTGCGCCGGCGGCGCTTAAGCGGAGCGCTTATCCGGCCGACGCGGGTCACCGGTGAGCGACGCGCCAGGCGACGCGGATTGAGCCCGTCGAGTTGCTGCAGACGCCATCGGCGAAGCCCCTCGCGCAGACAACTCGGATCGATCCCAAGCGTCTCGCAGACGGTTGCGAAGGCAAAGGGGCCGTCGGCCTTGCGATCCATCAGCCACCCCTCAGCCTCGACGAACAGCCGACGCTGCGCACGGTTGCGCGAGCTCGCATAACTCTGATAGCAGCGCATCGCGTCTTCCAGCACCGCCAGCATCAGGCGCTTGATCGGACGGGCGCAGGAATCGTCGGCACGGATGCCGTCGTAATACTGCCCCGGTGTCAAAACATCGGGAATCATAATTCCCGCGATCACGCTGCTCTCCAGTTGCATCGTCCCCTCGCCCCGTCGTTTGCGCTTGCGGCTGCCTCAAGCCAGTCGCACGTTACTGCACTGTGCTAGAGCAACGGTTGTGCCGAAGCACGGTGCTATGTCGTCGAGGGCGCAAAAACGCGCCGAAGCACGCGAATTCTCGAATCTTCTAAGGACTTGATCCCCAATTTTGGGTGCGCGGGGCCGGACAATTGCCCTTTCTAGGAGTGTCCGTTGGTGAGTCACCCGGGGCAATTTGGAATTTGAGCCTGGAAAAAAATGCAAAAGCGCTACTTATCTAGGCACCGACCCAAAAAAATCTGGCGGCCGGACACCATCCAGCCGCCATGCGGTCTTACGACTTTCGCTTCAGCCGACTGCGACCTTCGAACTATTCGGATTAGTTGACGGGGCCACCGCGTGGGCCCGAGGGGCCGAGCTTGCGCTCTTCGATCTTGAAGGTCAGCACGTCGAACAGGCAGGCGATCCGATCGTCGAGCGCCTCGAGCAGGGTCTGCTTCTCCAGCGGCGTGACGTCGAGATGAAAGCACAGGAAATTGATCAGGTCGGCATCGCGCAGCCCCTGCTCTTCGACCAATCCGCGCCAGGCCGCGTCGGCATTTTCGCCGAGAAACCCGACCAGCAGGTCGCGCAGCGAGGTCATTTCGGAAGGCTCGAGCCCGAGCAGCCTGCGACCCGACGGACACCATTGGATCTGAGCCTGGCGGTAGGAATGAGAGCGAATTTCGCGCGTGACCTGGAATTCGCTGATTCCTTCGAGCTGGAGGTTGTAGCGCCCGTCGGGAAGCTTTTCCAGCGAGCTGATACGGCCGGCGCATCCGATGGTGAAGATGTCGGGATAGGCGTAGTACTCGCGCTCCCAGTCGCCCTTGAGCATGATCATCCCGATGGTGCCGTGGGTCTGCGCGACGTCGGCGACCATCTCGCGATAGCGCGGCTCGAAAATATGCAGCGGCACTGTCACGCCGGGAAACAGCACGAAATTCGGAAGCGGAAATATCGGAATGATGTCCGGCAACTCGGCCATCGTGGTTCTAACGTTATGGCCGCGCCGCAGGCTGGTCAAGGTGACCCCTGTCGAGGTTTGATTTGCCGCAGTTCTAGGGCATGTAAAGTTCCGTGCTTGCCAGATAGTTTGTGTCGTTTGTTCCGTTCACGCCGCCCGCGATCAGCACGCGGCCATTGGGCAACAATGTCGCGGTGGGAAACAGCCGTGGATCGCTCATCGGGGTGCCCACGGTGAAGGAACTGGTCACCGAGTCGTAAACGTCGACGGTGTTGAGGGCGCTTGTAGTCCGGCGCGTCCTGACGGGCGCGGGTGCTATAAGGGCAAATTGCTCCAAAAAGTGGGGTTTTGACAGTCTGGCCGTGGGGTAGAACTGATTTTAGCCAAACCAAGAACTCACGGTGTGTAAAGATCCATCGTTGACCAAGCCCCCTCTCCGGCATCCCCTCCGGCTATGAGTACCCCGCCCATAGGTAATAATGTGGCTGTTGCGCCCTCTCGCGGTACGCTGAGCAGTGGCCCTGGAAATATGAAGTTCCCCTCGGGATAGTAGATTTCTGTGGTATTTAAGAACCCCATATCGTTTTGACCACCTGCGATAAGCACTTGACCATTTGGCATCAGGGTTGCCGTGGCACCTAGGCGAGGCACATTCAATGGCGGGCCAACGACGAACGCATTCATAGCCGGATCATAAATCTCGGTACTGTTCAAAAGGACGCCATCAGAGAAATCAACTCCGCCGGCGAAGAGTACCCTTCCGTCAATTAATAACGAGCTGGCAGGCTGTAGGCGCCCGGTGTTCATGTTAGGGCCAACCGCGAAACTATTAGTTATCGGATCATAAATGTCAGTACTGCTGTAGATCCCCGCTAGCAGAACCCTTCCGTCCGGAAGGAGCACAGCATTGCTGTGGTCTGTACTCATAGATGGTCCTTGCACAATTGAGTTTGACGCTGGATTGTAAATATCCGTGCTCGTCGTGACGCTACTTGGACCATTTTGATAGTAGCCCCCAGCAATCAGCACAGTGCCGTTTGGTAAGAGAGTCGCCGTAGGCCGATATCTAGCCTCGGTCATTGATGGCCCGGGAACTATCGAGTCGGTTTCAGGATCGTAGATTTCGGTGGTTGCGAGATAATTTTCGTTAATTCCTCCGACTATAAGTACCTTGCCGCTGTGTAGCCGTACGCTTGCAGCTCCGACACGATCTTCCGTTGGCGGGCCAACGTGCATCCTGCCTAAGGTCGGATTATAGATATCAGTGCCGTCCTTCGTGAAGAAAGTCCCACCAATTCCAGTTCCACCGACTATTAGAACATTCCCGTTGGCGAGCAACGTTGCCGTGGCGAAGGTGCGTCCAGTGATCATTTCCGGAAGCGGCAGCTTAATCGGAGGACTCGCCCCACTGATAGCCGTACCGATAGCAGCGAGGGGTGGCAGTGGGTATATTTCGCTCCCATCGAGCGCTACATTCGCAAGCACGTTGACCGTTAAGATGTTAGCCAACCCTCCGAACGCGAAAGCTGCGCTGACGTACTGTAGCTGTTGCACGCCTGCGAGCGCATCCTGAAAATCGCTCGTCCCTGCTATTGCCGGCAAGTCTTTGCCGCAATATGGAATCGGCATTCCATTCCACTTGCCACTGAACTTGCCGCTGGCGAGATCAAGCGCCAGCGCCGTCATCAGTCCGCCCGGCGCAGCCGGACAGAGATGCTGGTCCTCGTTGATCAGCGCTCCGATGACTAATCCGAGCCTGCCCGCGTCAGTGCCGATTCCCGAAGCCGTGTAATCGGACAATAGCCGCGCCGGATCGGTGGCTAATGCGTAGTAAGACTCGATTGTCGCCGTAGCGCTCGCCAGCGCCGCGCTGAAATTCGTGCCGCCGGCCTCCAGCTTGCCGATAGTCAGCGCGTTGATGAACTTCGTTAGTGGATTGATTGATATGCCCGAAATATCAGTCGTCGCGTTCGGCAGCAGCACGACCAGGGTGCCTGTTGGAAATACCGAACTGCCGTCTTCCTCGCTCACGAACAGGCCGCCGCTGACCGTCAGGCGCAGCGGCCGTACGCGCGGCGCGATCCTGAGCGTGAAGTCCCCCGACGCGTCGGTCTTCGTGGTCGCCAGCACACGGAGATCGGCTCCGCTGGCCGGATCGACCGCGTAGGCCGTCACCGTGCTCGCGATCATCGGCCCCTGCACTGCGGTCCCGGAAAGGGTGACCTGGCTGGCCGCCAACACTCCAGGAACGGACGCTGTCACTGCTAAAAGAAGAAATGCTGTGAGTGAACGGAAGAAATAACCAAACCTAAGTCGCATGGCGTTCCTATGGCGAGAAAAGGTCCGTGCTAGTCATGCCGCTTTGGTCCCCACTGTAGCCGCCCACAGCAGCACACGGCCGTTCGGCAGGAGCGTAGCGCCAATAGAATCTCTAGCCGCGCTCAGAGACGGACCGACAGCGAAGGAGTTGGCGACCGGATCGTATATCTCGCTGCTATTCAGAAACCCACTGAGATTCCCGCCGCCGAAGATCAGCACTTTGCCGTCGCTCCGACACACAGCGGTTGCGAACGTGCGCCCAACGTTCATGTCCGGACCAGCCGATATGGTGTTGGTGCTGGGATCGAAGATATCCGAGCTGTTGAGAAAGCCTATGAGGCCATTGATCAAGCCGAGGCCCCCGGCAATCAGAACCTTGCCGTTGGGCAACAGAGTCGCGGTCGGAAGTTGACGCTCATTGCTCATCGATGGTCCGGGACTGAACGAATTAGTCACGGGATCATAGATATCCGTGGTGGTAAAAGTAGGGTTGCTGTCTTCGCCGCCCGCGATGATGACTCTGCCGCCGGGCAGTTTCGCTCCCGCGGCAAATTGCCGCGGAACACTCATCGACGGTCCGACGGTGAACGAGTTTATCGTTGGATCATAGATATCGGTGCTGCTCACGGCGGGATTCCCGCCAGCGATCAGTACTTTGCCGCTGGGCAATCGCGCGGCAAACGCCAGGGACCGCGGTGCGGTCATCGTGGGACCCCTAGCGAATGAATTCGTCCACGGGTTGTAAATCTCTGCGGTACTCGGTGTGTAACCGTTGCCATCGCCGCCCGCGATGAGAACCTTCCCGTTGAGCAACGTCGTGGCGGTCGCCGCCACGCGAACAGCATGCATGACCGGGCCCTTAACGAATGAATTATCCGCAGGATCATAGAGCTCGGTGGTGTTTCTGTTGCCTCCGGCGATGAGCACTTTACCATTGGTAAGCAGCGCAACTGCGGGAAACTGCCTCGGTGAGTCCAGCGGCGGACTGGGAGGACTCGGCGGCGGTCCCGCGGCGGTCGCGATCGCGGCGGTGATCGCGGCGACCGACGGCACCAGCAAATCGGGCGTAACCGGCGGAGCTTGATTGATCAGGATATTGCCGGCCGGTCCATACAGGCCGCCCAGCGCGAACGCTGAGGTCACGTATTGCAGCTGTTGCACGCCCGCGAGCGCGTCCTGAAAATCGCTGGTCCCCGCGATGGCCGGCAGCGCTCCGCCGCAGTATGGCACCGGCAGCCCAGCGTACCTGCCATTGAAAACGCCGCTGACGATATCCAACGCCAGCGCGGTTACCAACTCGCCGGGGCTACCCGGACACAGATGCTGGTCCTCGTTGATCAGCGCCCCCAGGATCAGTCCGAGCTTGCCGGCGTCGGTTCCTATCCCTGCTACCGTGTAGTCAGGAAGCAGTCGCCCCGGATCGGTCGACAGTGAGTAGTAGGACTCGATCGTCGCCGTCGCGTTCGCGAGCGCCGCAGCAAACGTAGTGTGGCCGTTTTGCAGCCTGCCGATCGTCAGGGCGTTGACGAACCTCGTCAGCGGATTGATCGAGATGCCCGATATGTCCGAGATCGCACCTGGCAAGAGCACCGTAACTCTGCGCGGCTGAGACACCGTGCTGCCATCGGCCTCGCTGATGAATGAGCCACCCGTGACCGCGAGGCGCAGCGGCAAGGCGCGCGATAGGATTTTAACCGTGAAGTTGCCGGACGCGTCGGTCTTGGCCGTGCCGAGCACCTGCAGATCGGCGCCAGTTGCCGGATCGACCGCGTACGCGGTCACCGTGCTGGCGACCATCGGCCCTTGCATCGCGGTCCCGGACAGCAGGACCTGATGCGCCGCGGCTGCTTTACCGTTTGGGATTAACGTGGCCGGCGCGGCGTTGACTGAGACCGGTCCCGGGCTGGCGAGGGCAACGCCGACCGCTATCGCGGCCCAGCCCACCTGTATCGCTCTTCGTATCGCCCGACGATTCATCAAAGAGCAAGGAACCATCCGAAATTCATCTGCAGTCCCTAAGATTGGCCCAAGCTGATTGTAAGCCTAGCACAGTCAGTCCTTCTTATCCTACTGTGTTACAGTGTTTCTGCCTCGCTTATTGGTCTAAAACCGGCACAGCAGGGCGTTGTGGTAACAGCGTCGAAATCCCGAAGGAATAGAGCACATCTGCAAGACACAACCGGACGGCCGGCGCCTTCGCGCGCCAGCCGTCCGATCGATTTATGCGAGCGGGGGGCGCGCGCGGCGCCCCCTCCGACAAGTACCCTACGGCGTGTAGAGCTCGCTCGTGGGCAGGTTTTCGCTACCGTCGTCGCCGCCAGCGATCAGCACTTTGCCGTTGGGTAGCAGGGTCGCGGTCGAAAACTCACGCGGGCCGCTCATCGATGCGGTCGAAGCCACCGCGGCAAAGCTGTTGCTCACCGGGTCATAGAGCTCGGTGCTGGCAAGGACGCCGCTGCCGGAGACCCAGCCGCCCGCGATCAGCACCTTGCCATTGGGCAGCAGCGCGGGGTTCGGGGTCAATTCGCGCCCGCTGTTCATCGACGGTCCGACGGCAAACGAGTTGGCCACCGGATCGTAGAGGTCGGTCGCGGCCGGATAACCGCTGTTGTCGTCGCCGCCGGCGATCAGCACTTTACCGTTGGGCAGCAGCGTGGCGGTGCCTGCCTCGCGCGCGTCATTCAGCAGCGGACCCGCGCTAAAGGAGTTAGTCACCGGGTTGTAGATATCGGTGCTGTTCAGGTCGCCGCTGTCGTCGGAGCCGCCGGCGATCAGCACGTTGCCGTTTGATAATAGTGCTGCGGCCGGAGTGTAGCGGGCCGCCGTCATGCCCAACGGCACAGCGGCGAAGGAGTTGGCGACCGGATCGTAGAGCTCCGCGCTGCTCTGAACGAGGCCGTCGGAGAAGCCGCCCGCGATTAGGACCTTGCCGTTGGGCAACAGCACGGCGTTGGCGGTATCGCGTGCCGCTACCATCGTTGGCCCGGGGCTGAAGGAGTTCGCCACCGGATCGTAGATGTCGGCGACGGGTACGTCATCGGTGATGCCGAGGCCGCCGGCGATCAGCACTTTGCCATTGGGCAGCAGCGTGGCAGTGGCATAGGCTCGGGCGAAGCTCATCGTCGATGAGATCGCGGAGAAGGAATTGGCCACCGGGTCGTAGAGTTCGGCCGTATTCAACAGGTTACCGTCATTATCGTAACCGCCGGCGAACAACACCTTACCGTTGGAGAGCAGCGTGGCGGTGTGGTCTTCGCGGGGCGTGATCATGCTGGGCATGCCCGAGGTCGCGAACTGGTTGACCGGGCTGGGCGCGGCGAGCGAGATCGCGCTGTCAATCGTTGCGAAAGGCGCGGTCAGCAGATTAGGCGTGACCGGCGGAGTCTGGTTGATAAGCACGTTTGCGGCGGGTCCGTAGGCGCCGCCAAAACCAAAGCCCGCGGTCACGCGTTGCAACTGCTGCAATCCCGACAGCGCATCCTGGAAGTCGCTGGTGCCCGCAAGCGCCGGCAGGTTCCCGCCGCAATACGGCACCGCGACGCCCGTCGCCATCCCGTCGAAAACGCCGTCCGCGATATCCGCCGAGAGCGCGGTAATCAGTCCGCCCGGCGCGGCGGGACATAGTGACTGGTCTTCGTTGATCAGAGCACCCACGATAAGTCCAAAGTTGCCCGCGTCGGAGCCCACACCTGCGGTGGTGAAATTAGCCGCCAGGGTCGACGGGTCGCTCTTCAGCCCGTAGTCAGCTTCGATCGTCTGCGTGGCCGAGGTCAGCGCGGCTGTTAACGTAGCCGACGATCCGCTCGCGAGCTTTCCGAGCGCCATCGAGTTCACGAACTCGGTGAGCGGATTGATCGAAATGCCGGCTTGGTTCGCGGTTACGCTGGCCAGCAGCACCGACGTGCTGCCCGATGGGCTGACAGCCGCGCCGTTCATTTCGCTGGGGAACGAGCCGCCGGTCACGGTCAGCCTGACCGGTCCGGTCGGCAGACTGGCGAGCTTCAGGGTAAAGTTGCCGCTGCTGTCCGTGGTCGAGGTGGCGAGCGCCGAGCCGCTATTCGATCCGTTGCTGGCATTGACGGAAAAGACGCTCACCGTCGCTCCGTTTATCGCGCCCTGCGTCGCCGCACCCGACAACGTGATCGAACTCGCCGCCTTGGTGCCGGTCCCGGCGAGGACCACCAGGGTGCCGGAATCATTGTCGCGATCGGCTACCCTGATTATGAGAGCGCCGAGTTTTATACCGGCAAAGGCCGGGCTGAAGGTAACTTGAACCAGGCAACTGGCGCGCGGCTTCAGGACTCCGCAGTTATTGCTTTCGCCGAAGCCGGCGGAAGTGCGCACCACCGTGATCGTGCGGGTCTTGTCGCTGTGATTGCTGACGGTTACCTTCCGAGGCGCGCTCGTGCCGCCGGCGGCCTGCTTGCCGAAATCCACGAGCCCTGGGTCGGCATCCAGCCACGACCAGTCACCCCAATCGGCTCTCGCCGACGCAAGGGCGGCGACTATCGTGCATCCAGCGAGCATCATGACGGCGAGCCATCGCACTGTTCCAAATCCGGACAGTCCGGATTTTTTCGCTAGCACTCCCATGACGTTACCTTCCCTCATATATGCGTCAAAACTCCACGTAGCGTCTTGATATGTTAATTAACATTTTTAGATATTGATGCCAAGTCAGTCATTTTAATAGCCGTCTGTACCACTTTAGGACAGATTTTGGACCCTACGATCAGATAATAGGCCGAAACTGGAAATGTCTAGGAAATGCAGGGTTTTTTCCCCAAACCGGAGTTAACCTGCACGTTGGAGGGCACGTTGCAGGGCGGGACCGCCTGCATCTGGGCTGATAGAACCGGCCCGCAGGCTCGTCCGTCGGGGAGCGGCGATCTCAGTTGTCTTGCGGATGGAATTCGAGGAAATTCAGTCGTGTCTGACCTATCGCGATTAGCGGCATATCGTGGATAAGTCAGGGGTCAGGATGGAAACCAATCTATTCATCGGCGGTAAGTACGTTGCGGCCGCTGGCGGCGCGCGCTTTGCGGACATCGAGCCCGCGACCGAGCGCGAACTCGCCCAGGTGGCCGACGCCGGCGCCGAAGACATCGAGCGCGCGGTCGCCGCGGCGCGCGAGGCCGCCGACCATGGCCCATGGCCAAAGATGAGCGCCGAGGCCCGCGGCCGCATCATCGGCCGTATCGCGGACGGGATCGAAAAACGCGCCCGCGAATTGGGGCGGCTCGAGGCCCGCGACGTCGGCAAGCCGGTCAGCGAATGTGTCAACCACGATATCGCGCGCGCCGCGCGCAACCTGCGCTTCTTCGCCAACGCGGCGGAGGCGTGGACCCAGGAGGCGAGTTACGGCGACGCCAAGTTTCTCGGCGCCGACCTCAAGCTGGTCAGCCTGACCGAGCGCGCGCCGCTCGGCGTCGGCGCGATCATCATCCCATGGAACTCGCCGCTGATGCTCGGCACGTGGAACCTCGGACCGTGCCTCGCCGCCGGCAACGCGTGCATCTACAAGCCCTCGGAACTCGCGCCGCTGACCGCGATCGCGCTCGGTGAAATCGCCAATGAGGCCGGACTTCCGCCGGGCGTGCTCAACATCCTGCCCGGCCAGGCCGCGGCGGGCGCGGCGCTGGTTTCGCATCCGGGCGTCGACGGGATCGCGTTTACGGGCGGCGTCGCGACCGGAAAGCGTGTGATGGCGGCTGCGGCAGAATCGCTCAAGCGCGTGACCCTGGAACTCGGCGGCAAGTCGCCCAACGTGGTCTTCGCCGACGCGGACCTAAAGCGCGCAGCCGCCGGCGTCGCGCGCTCGATCTTCCGCAGCCAGGGCCAATCGTGCGTCGCGGGATCGCGCTTGCTGGTCGAGCAAAAAATCGCCGACGAGTTTATCGCGATGGTCCTCGGCGAGATCCGCCGGCTTAAAATCGGCGACCCGCTTGAAGACGACACCGAATACGGCCCGCTCATTTCGGGGGCGCATCGCGGCCGCGTCGACTCCTTCGTCAAGGAGGCCGTTGCCGGCGGCGCGGAGCTTTTGGCCGGCGGCGCGATTCCCGATCGTCCCCGCCCCGGCTACTACTATCTGCCAACCGTGCTCGATCGGCTCCGGCCCGACGCGCGCGCGGTGCGCGAGGAAATTTTCGGCCCGGTGCTGAGCGTCGAACGCTTCGAGGACGAGGAAGAGGCGGCCGCGATGGCCAACGCGACGCGCTACGGCCTTGCCGCCTACCTCTGGACCCGCGATCTGGAACGCGCGCTCCGCGTGGCCGCGCGGATCAGGACCGGGATGGTATGGGTCAACAGTTTTTTCCTGCGCGACCTGCGCACGCCGTTTGGCGGTTCGGGCCAGAGCGGAGTCGGCCGCCAGGGCGGGCGTTTCAGCCTGGAGTTCTGGACCGAGCCCAGGCTGGTCTGCCTGACCTATCCCGAACACGAGGCGTCGTGATGAACTGCCGCGTCAAAGGAGGCCCGCGATGGGCGAGATCGTAGCCGCAATTTTCACCACCCATGTGCCGCGCCTAATGATTCACGACCCCGAGGCGCGCCGCGCGTACATGGGCAAGAACGTCACCACCTTTTACGACGCGATGGAATCGCTCGAGCGCGAGCGCCTGCGCGCGCTCGAGTTCGACACCTTCGTGCTGATCGACACGCACTGGTTCACCACGCTCGAGTACGTGCTGAACGCGCAGGAGCGCCTGCGCGGCGTCTATACCTCGGAAGAACTGCCGCAGATGATCCACGAATACGCCTTCGACTATCCGGGCGATCCGCAACTGGCCGAGGCGATCGTCGCGGCTGCTCGCTCGGACGGCCTGCGCGCGATCGCCTCGGGCTACGCGACCATGCCGCTGCACTACCCGACGTTAAACGTGATGCATTACTTTAACCCCCACGCCACGCGGAGCGTATTGTCGATGGGCGTTTGCCAGACGGCACGAATCTCCAACGACGTCGCCTTCGGGGTCGCGATGGGCGCCGCGATCCGCGCCTCCACCCGGCGGATCGTGCTAATCGCGGCCGGCGGCCTGTCGCATCGCTTCTGGGACTACGACAACGTGCTGCAACACGCCTCGGCCTCGCCCGAGGACATCAGCTCACTGGCCAACCGCTTGTATGACGAAAAATTGATGGAATGGTTTAAGTCTGGCCGCCACGACGAGATTCTGCGCGCCGCCCCTGAGTATCGGGCCGAATGCTCGCCCGAGGGCCGCTTCTCACACTACCTGATGATGGCGGGTGCGCTCGGCGGCGAGGAGTGGAACTGGCGCGGCGAGCAATTCGGACGTTACGAGGCCGCGCTAGGAACCGGCCAGGCAATTTTCTATTTCGCCCGGCCCACCGCCGCGGCGCATCAGGGCGCGCAGGCGCCGGCGGGAGGAGCGAACTGAAATGAAACTCGTGCACGGAATCCATGCGATGCTGGTGACGCCGTTCACCGCGCGACTACAAGCTCAACGAAGAGGCGTTGCGCAAGGAGGTGCGATGGGCGCTCGATAACGGCGCCGACGGTATCGTCGCCACTCCGAGTATCGGCGAGTTCCTGCATCTGAGCGAAACCGAGCGCACGCGCGCTTTTGAAGTAACGCTTGAAGAAACCCGCAAGCGTCCCGGCGCGCCGGCCACCGCCATGACCTCGGGCGCGACCACGCTGGAGGCCCTGCACTTCGCCAAGGTCGCGGCCAAGATGGGCTACGACGCCCAGCAGGTGATCCCGCCCTACTACTGGCGCTGTGGCGAGGCCGAGGTCGAGCGCCATTACCGGATGATCGCCGAGGCAGGCGACTTGCCGCTGGTGGTCTATCACAATCCGGCGCTGAGCAAGTTCAATATCACGCCGAAGTTCGCCGCGCGCCTGGCGACGATTCCCGGCGTGGTCGCGATGAAGGAAGTCCTAACCGACCTCCAGCATCTCGAGGAACTGTACGATCAAATCGGCTCGCGGATCGAAATCTACAACACCTTCCGCGCCCTGCTGAGCGGCCTGATGCTCGGCGCGGCCGGCGGCTTCATCAACATTTTCGCCGTGCCGGCCTCCGCGGCGCTGCTCAAGGCATACCGCGCGGGCGATATAATGCGCGCCCAGGAAATCCAGCGCCGGCTCAACCGATGCTTCCCGCGCGGTGGCGAGGAGGCGCTCGGCCATCTGGGCGTCACCAAGGTCACCGCCTCGGTCGCGACCGGGATCGACATGGGGCCGGCGCGGCCGCCCTACATGGCGCCCGAGGACGCCGCCGAGCGGCTGCGCAAACGGCTGCCGCAGTTGCAGGAGATCCTCTGATGGGCGCGCGCTCGGGCAACAATTATTTGAGCGCGATGCGCAAGCTCAAGAGCGAAATCTGGATCGGCGGCGATCGCGTCGCCGACCCGACGACCCATCCCGCGCTCAAGCCGGTCACGCGTTCGCTCGCCTCGCTCTACGACATGCAGATCGAACATCCCGAGTCGATGACCTATCGCGTCGAGGGCGGCGAGCGCGCCGGGCTTTCCTTCATCCAGCCGCAAAGCGGCGACGACGTGCGCAAGCGCGGCGCGATGATGCGGCGATGGGCCGAGTTCAGCGGCGGGATGCTCGGGCGCACCCCCGACTATCTCAACGCCAGCATCGCGGCGATGGCGGCCGCTCGCGAGTTCTTCGCCGCCGCCGACAAACGCTTCGGCGACAATATCGTCGAGTATTACCGCGCCGCGCGCCACCACGATTGGTGCGCCACGCACACTCTGCTCAACCCGCGCGCCAGCCGCGCCGCCGGATGGGCCGGGCAGACCGACGCCGACCTCGCCCTGCGCCTGGTCGAAGAGACCCGCGACGGAATTGTCGTCAACGGCGCGCGCATGCTCGCCACGCTCGGACCGGCCTCCGAGGAATTGCTGGTCTTCCCCTCCACCGTGCTCAAGGAGGACCCGAGCCAGAAGCCCTTCGCGCTGGCGTTTGCGGTGCAATGCAACGCGCCGGGGCTCAAGTTTCTCTGCCGCGACGCGTTTGACTCCGAGCGATCGCATTTCGACCATCCGCTCGCCTCGCGTTTCGAGGAGATGGACTGCGTCGTCATCTTTGAGAACGTGACGGTGCCGTGGGAGCGCGTGTTCGTATGCGGCGACATGGCGCGATGCAACGCGCTTTATGCCGAGACCGGCGCCGTCGTCAACATGATGCATCAGGTGGTGGTCAAGAACGCGGTCAAGAGCGAATTCATGCTCGGCCTAGCCGCGCGAATCGCCCAGGTCAGCGACGCGATGAGCCTGCCGCACGTGCGCGAGCGGCTGGCCGAGATGATCATCACCACCGAGCTGATGCGCTCGTGCCTGCGCGCGGCCGAGGCCGACGCGGCGTCTGATAAGTGGGGCGAATACCTGCCGGCGCGCCCGCCGCTCGACACCGCGCGCAATCTTTTTCCGAAGCTGTATCCGCGCCTGGTCGAGATCATCCAGCTCAACAGCTCCTCCAGCCTGATGGCGACGCCGTCGGAGCGCGACTTCAAAAGCCCGATCGCGCCCGAGATCGAGCGCTACTTCGGCCAGGCCGACGCCAGCGCGCGCGAGCGCGTCGCGCTCTACCGGCTCGCCTGGGACGCCGCGGGCAGTTCGTTCGCCGGACGCCAGGTGCTCTACGAGCGCTTCTTCTTCGGCGACCCGGTCAGGATGGCCAGCGCGTTGGTCGATAACACCGACCTTGCGCCGCTGGTAGAGCGAGTCAAGGATTTCATGGCGCGCACCGACTAGGAGCCGCGCCGGACAATATCGTCGGGCGCCTTTCCGGGATAAACACTGCGATGGCACGGTTGCGCAAGGCGGCGCGCATGTGGCGCGATCCGGAAAAGCGCGCGCTCGCGACGCGCGTGCTGGTGGCCGAAGACGAACCGGTATACGCGATCGATCCCGAGCGCCTCTTCGGACGGCGTGCGCCGCTGGAGGCCGAGTTGGGCGCCGGGCGCGGCGACTTTATCATCGAGTATGCCGCCGAGCGTCCCGAGCGCGATTTTCTCGCGGTCGAGCTTGCCGCCTCGGTCGCACGGGTGCTGGCGTTGCGCGCCGCGCGCCGCGGACTCGGCAACCTGCGCGTGGCCCGGATGGACGCGCGGACGCTGGTCAACCTGATGCTCCCGGCGGGGAGCCTGAGCGCGTGCCACGTCTATTTTCCCGACCCCTGGCTCACGCTCTCGCAACGGAAGCATCGGATGTTTTCCGCCGGCTTTGCCGAGCGCCTGAAGCGCGTGCTGGCACCCGGAGCGATTGTCCACGTCGCAACCGACGTCGAGCCGTACGCGATGGAAATGTTCGCGATGCTCGCGGGCGCGGGCTTTCGCCAGGTCGAAATCATCGCGCCGGGCGCGCGGGCCTCGGGCTTCGGCCTGAAATACCTGGCCCAGGGCAAGGCGGTATTTTCGGCTTCCTTCGCGCTGACGTAGCGCCTCTGCCACTCTCCCACTGTTTATCACACTGCCGCTGTTGTTATCCGTACGGGTACCGGCTTGCCTTGCGATCAGCCAGCGTCTAATCTGGCCCAAGTTTCACTATGTGGCGTCCGGCTCTCTTACTGGCGGCTTGTCTCGCGCTCTGCGTGTCGGCCTGTGCTGTGCATCAGCAGACCCCGACCGGCCAGAACTATTACTCGCTGGGGCAGCAGGCTTTTGCCACGCACGACTACAAGGGCGCGGCCATCTACTTTCAGAAACTGATCGACCAGTACCCTTTCAGCCCCTATGCCGAAGACGCCGAGCTCAAGATCGGGCTTTCCGAGTACCAGCAGCAGCACTACGCGGAGGCGATCTCTTCGCTGGGCGACTTCGAGAAGATGCACCCGACCAGCAAGGAGATCGAGCTGGTGTCGTACTACCTGGCGATGGCGCACTACGACCAGATTGGCCGCCCCGACCAGGACCAGAGCAACACCGAGCAGGCACTGCAGCAGTTCGAGATAATCGAACGGCGTTATCCCGAAACCGGTTTCGCCGCGCTGGCCCATCAGCAGATTTCCGTCTGCCGCGAGATGCTCGCGCGCCATCAGCTCCTGATCGGAGATTTCTATTACCAGCGAGCTAACTTCCGCGCCGCCGAATCGCGCTTGGCCGAGCTGATGCAGAAATGGCCCGACACGCCGGTCGGCGACGAAGCGCTCTTCCAGCTCGGTACCACGCTGGAGAAGGAAGGCAAAAAATATTCCGCCGCGCAGGCCTTCACCGCCGTCGTGCTGCACTACCCGGGCACGATGTACGCCAGCAAGGCCAAGTACGAACTCAAGAAACTTCATCAGCCGGTCGATACCGAAGAAGATCCGTTGCATCTGGTGCTAACCGAGAGCGGGTTCAGCGATACCGACGACGTGAAGGTGCGCCAGGGCGACGAAACCGCGCTGGCCTCGGCGGACCCCAACGCGTATCCACCGTTGCCGATCCTCAAGGCGCCGCCCCCGTCACCGGCGTCGCCTGATGCAGACGCACCCGCAGGTTCGAACGGTCAGGTTGCGTCCACGGGCGGCTCATCCGCCGCTTCGGCGCCCAGTTCCATATCGCCTGCCGCGGCCGCAGCGCCAACCGCCGCTGCGGCGGACGCGACGAAGACCGCGGAGCGGGCCGGCCCCGCCACGCTCAACAGGATCAGGCTCTCCTCGGCCGACCCGCCGCTGTCGGTAATCTTCGATCTGACGGGCCCGGTCGCCTTCGACAACCAGCTCCAGGGCGGTTCGAGTTCGTCGACCCTGACGATCCATCTGAAAGAGACCAAGCCGGCGCACGGACTTGCGACTCACATGACCTTCGACCGCTCGATCTTCCACGACTGCGATATTCAGACCGGCGCCGACGGCACCACGGTGACCGTGAATACTTCACCGGTGTCGCGCTACGCGGTGGTGCCGCTCAACGCTCCACCGCGCCTGCTGGTCACGTTTACGCCCGAGGAGCAGCAACCAGCCGGCGCAGGCGGGCCGGGCGGCGGTAGCGGCGATTCGATCGACTAAGGATTTCCGGCTGGTCAGGGCCGATCGTCGCGGCTTCGCGCAAGCTCTTACTAATCCTTGTCCTGACCTCTCCCAAAAACGGCGGCCGTCGATAAATGGCGGGAAAGGATTCATCGCTTCGCGGAGATCCTTCGCTAACGCTCAGGATGACAGCACGGGAACTCTTTAGTTGTCATCCTGAACGAAGGCTGCCGAAGTGAAGGATCAACGCGGAGCGATTTTTGTCTTCATCGCATACGCTCTCCCACATACACACACAATCGGGGGAGAGAATTCAGACAAGCGAAAACATTTTCGCCGTCCCTACTGCGGTTCGTCGTCGCGAGCCGGCGCGCAGTCAGGCGACGCGCTCTGCGCGTCGCCTGACTGCGCCGCCGGATCTCCTGCTTCGGCGCCGCGAGGCGGCGCCGACTCTTCTTCGCCGCGGGAAGGCTCGGGCTGCGTATCGCCGCCCGAGCCTTCCCGCGGCGCGGCGGCGGGCATCGCGAATTCCTGCTGCGCGGCGGATCCTTGCTCCGCATCTGACGCTTCCTGCGCGGCGCGCTCCTCCAGCTCCTTGAATTCTTCGAGGTCGGGCAGACCGTCGAGGTCGCGCAGTCCGAAGACCTCGAGGAACTCCGCCGAGGTCGCGTACATGATTGGGCGCCCGGGCGCTTCCTTGCGGCCGGCGATTCGCACCAGCCGGCGTTCGAGCAGGGTCTCGAGCACGCCGCCCGAATCGACGCCGCGCAACTGCTCGATCTCGGGACGGGTAACCGGCTGGCGGTAGGCGATGATCGCGAGCGTCTCCAACAGCGGGCGGCTAAGCCGCGGCGGCTTGGCGGCGAGCAGCTTGCGCACGTAAAGCGCGTGCTCCTTGGGCGTGCGCAACTGGTAACCGCCCGCGACCTCTTCGAGGATCACGCCGCGCGCGCCCGCGCCGTAGCCCAGGATCATCTCGCCCAGCGCTTTTTTGATCGCGTCGCGCGCAACGTTGTCGAGCACCGCCGCCAGCCGCGCGAGCGGGACCGGCTCGCCCGCCGCAAACAGCAGGCTTTCTAAAATCGCCTTGAGCCGTTCCTCTTCCATCCCGCCCCCCGCCGCGCGGCCGCTCAGCCGCGGCTCGTCGCGAACGCTATTTGATGATGCCCGTTCACTGCTGCTGCTCACCGCCGGCGGGCGCCGGCGGCGGCGTTTCACCGGAGGCCGCCTGCTCGCGCCGCTCGAGCAGGATCGGGCCGTAGCGACGCTCCTGGAGCGCACGCACCCTCCCCTGCCGGATAAGCTCGAGCAGCGCCATGAAGGTCGCGATCACAACCGGGCGATCGTTCAGATCGTGAAAATTCTCGAACAGCGCCGCGAATTCCACTCGGCCACCCTGTTCGAGCGCCGCCATGATTCGCGGGATACATTCGGCGACCGGGATGTCGCGCAGCGCGATCGCGCGCGGCGTGGTGTCGGTCAACCGCTTCAGCACCGCCGCCATCGCCTCGACCAGGTCGAACAGCGACACGTTGAGCCGCGGCGCTCCGCCGTCCTCTTCGGGCGCTTCTTCAGGCAGCTTCTCGCCCGGGGCGGCAAAGACGTCGCGGCCCAGAAGCGCGCGCGCGCCGAGTTTCTCGGCCGCCTCTCGATAGCGCTGGTACTCGAGCAGCCGCGCGACCAGGTCGCGCTTGAGCTCCTCGGCCTCCTCCAGCTCCTCGGTCCCCGCATGCGGCAGCATCGAGAACGACTTGATCAGCAGCAGCGTCGCCGCCATCACCAGGTACTCGCCGGCCACGTCCAGGTTGAGCGAGTCGAGCAGTTCGAGATAGGCGAGGTACTGCTCGGTGATGACGCTGGCGGTGACGTCGCGCGCGTCGAGTTCGGCGCGCTTGATCAGATGAAGCAGCAGATCGAGCGGCCCCTCGTAGATCGGGAGGCGAAAGCGCGGCCCCGCGGCCGCTTCGACCCGTTCCGCCGCGTCCTGCGAACCGTCGCTCACAGCAGCACCCGCGTAATCGCGTTGATGAGTGGACTGATGACCACGTTTACCGCGTTCGTATACAACAACGCGAATAATATCAGAAGTCCGTACGGTTCAAGACGCGCGAACGCGCGCGCCGCGGGCAGGGGCAAAAGGCCAGCCAGCACCCGGCCACCGTCGAGCGGCAGCAACGGCAGCAGGTTGAAGACCGCGAGCAGCACATTGATCATCACCGACGCTTGCATCATGTAGACGATCGGCAGCGCCACCGTCTCGCCCCACGGCGCGTTGATATACGGCGCGAACATCCGGGCGACAAAGGCGCTCGCGACCGCCAGCGCCAGGTTGGTCAGCGGGCCCGCCGCAGCGACCGCGATCATCCCGGTGCGCGGCGGGTTGAGACGGCGGAAATCGACCGGCACCGGTTTGGCGTAGCCGAAAACCGGCAGATGCAAAAAAAGGAGCACCGCGGGCATGATGATCGTGCCGATCGGATCGACGTGGTTTAGCGGATTGAGCGTGAGCCGACCGGCACGCGACGCGGTGTCGTCGCCCAACAGGTTCGCGACATAACCATGCATCACCTCGTGCAGCACGATCGCAAACACGGTGGGCACCGCCCAGATCGAAAGCGTGACGATGAATTCGCTGAGGTTGGACAAGCTGGGTCTCGCCTTTTCGGATCGCGTTACGGATATCTTCAGGACATCTCGGCGCGTGCGGCGTGCGTGGCTCGTGGATGAAACTTGCGATAGACCTTGCGCAGATGGCTCTTGGACAGATGCGTGTAAATCTGGGTGGTCGAGATGTCGCTGTGACCGAGCATCTCCTGCACCGCGCGCAAATCGGCGCCGCCTTCCAGCAGATGGGTCGCGAAACAGTGGCGCAGCGTATGCGGACTGACCCATGACAAGCGCGGCTCCGCGACGGTCCATCCCTTGAGCGCCTTGAAAAACCCCTGGCGTGTCATCGCACGCCCCAGCCGGCTGGTGAACAAGGCCGGCGACGGCCGCGCCGCGCGCGTTTTCTTTCGCGGCTCCGCTTCGCGCGCGGCGAGATAACTCTTGAGCGCGCGCACCGCGGCCGATCCGATCGGCACGATCCGCTCCTTGCCGCCCTTGCCCAGGACGACCACGATGCGCTCCGCGAGATTGACCTGGCCCGCTCTAAGGCCGACCAGCTCCGAGACCCGCAGGCCGCATCCGTAGGCGAGTTCTAGCATCGCGCGGTCGCGCTTGCCGCGAAGTATCTTTGTGTCGATCGCCTCGAGCAGCATCTCGAGGTCGCGCCGGCCAAGCGTGCGCGGGAGCGCCCGCGGATGCGGCCGCAGCTTGACCGCGGCAGCCGGGTCGTACTCGACGATCTTCTGCTCGACCATCTCGCGCACAAGCCCGCGGATACTCGCCAGATGGCGCCGCTGGCTCGCCACCGACATCCCGCGCCGCCCCATCGCCTCCAAATAGCCACTGACCGTGCGCGCCTTAAGCGCCGCGGGTTCGACTCGATCGTCGCGGCAGTGTTGCTGAAACTCGCGCAGATCGCGCGCATACGCCTGCACCGAGTTGTTGCCCAGCCCGCGCTCGACTCGCAGGCGATCGAGATGGCGCTCGATGATCTGGTCCCAGTCCTGATCCCATTGCGGCGCGAGGCGATCCGCGCGCGACGCAGGTTTGGGGCTGAACCTGGGTTTCACGCCGCTCCGTTTTGCGCCGGGACGTCATCGAGCCGCTCGACCAACGCCGCACGCAGCCGCCGCATCGCGTCGAGCTCGACCACTTTTCCACCGCTCGCGTCGCTGATGTAGAAAACGTCGAGCGCCTGGTCGGCATTGGTCGAAATGCGCGCGAGATGAATCACCATCCCGAGCTTGAACAGCGTATGCGTGATCGCGAACAGCAAGCCGACGCGATCCTGGGTGAAGACGTCGACCACCGTGTATTGCTCGGAGCTGCGGTTGTCGACCGTAATCTCGGTCGCCACGCGGCGCACGAACTTGCGCCCCGCCACGCGCGCCCGCTGCGCCTCGGCCACCATCGCCTCGAGGTCGCGCTGGCCGGCGAGCACGGCTTCGAGGTCGCGCTCGACGCGGAGCCATCGCTCCTCTTCCATCGCCATCCCGCCGGCGCCGTGCGAGACGCGGAAGACGTCGAGCGCGACGTCGTCGGCGCGGGTCGTGATGCGCGCGGAGAGGATGTTGAGATTGTTGGCGGTGAGCACGCCGGCGATTTTCGAGAAGAGGCCCGGCTGATCGCGCGTGGCCACGATAAATTCGCTGAACTCGAGCTCGGGATAATGGCGATGGCGGCAGACCAAAGCCTGCGCGCCCAACGCTCCCATCAGCTCGAAGTGAGTCGGGATGTCGTCCTCGGGCACGGTCAGGAAGTAGCGCTCGGGCATCAGGTCGAGAAACGTCGCGAGCTCTTCGGGCGCCGCGCCCAAGGGCGCGAGCCGCTCGCGCACCGCGGCTTTGACCAGGGCGAGCCGGCGCTCGGGATCGACCGCCTCGCGATCGCCCTGCTCCAGTATCTTGAGCGCGCGCATGTAGAGATCGCTCAGCAGCATGTCGCGCCAGTTGTTGTAGACGTTGGGCGCCACCGCGCGCATGTCGGCGAAGGTCATCAGGTAGAGCGCCTTCAGCCGGTCGATCGAGCCGACCGCGCGCGCGAACTCCTCGACCGTGCGCACGTCGTCGACGTCGCCCTTCTGCGCCACCTGCGACATCATCAGATGGTTGCGCACCAGGAACACCACCAGGTCGGTCTCCTCGCCATCGAGTCCCAGGCGGCGCGAGACCTCGGCCGTGAGCAGCGCGCCGCGTTCGTGATGGTCGTGGCCGTGGCCCTTGCCGATATCGTGCAGGACCAGGGCGAGAAAAATGAACGGCAGCGCGGTGACCTCGCGCACGACCTCGGTCAGGAGCGGATTGCTGTCCTTGAACTCGCCTGCGCGCAGACGCTCGAGCTCGCGCACCGCGGCGAGCGAATGCCGGTCGACCGTATAGATGTGGTAGAGATCGTGCAGCACGCGCGCGTAGAGATTGCCGAACTCGGGAATCACCGCGCCCAGCACGCCCGCGCGATGCATCGCCTCCAGCGTCTCGGCCACGCGCTGGCGCCCCGACAGGATTCCCATCAGCGCCATCCCGGTCCGCGGGTCGCAGCGAAAAGCGTCGTCGATAAGCCCCCAGGCTGTCGCGCACCTGTTGGTAGGCGCTGCCCGAAAGCTCCACGCCGTGCGCCTGGCAATCGGCAAAGATGGTCAGCAGATTGATCGGCGCGCGGGTGAAGAATTCCTTCTCGGCGATCGCGAGCAGGTGGCCCTGGATCAGCACTCCGGGACGAATCAGGCGTCCGCCGGTGCGCCGCATGAAGCGCCCGACGGCGGGATCCTCGGTGACGCGCGCGATCAGCCCCTCGGAGAAGCGATGGATAGCCGCGGCCTGCGCATAGTAAAAGCGCATCAGCGCGGAAGCCGCGCTGTCCGAAGCGTCGGCCATGGTGGTGGCGGGGGTAAAGCCCAGCAGCGGAGCGATTCGCTCCTGGTACTCGAACGTGAGCTGGTCGAAATGGCGCCCACTTAAGAAGTGCAGCGAATTGCGCACGCGGTAAAGAAAATCCTGCGCGCGCAATACTTCCTCGAGCTCGGCCTCGCTGATGATCGCCTTTTGCACCAGCTCGGGCAGCGAGTGCACCTTGTACTTGACCTTGGCCAGCCACAGCGCCGTATGCAGGTCGCGCAAGCCGCCCTCGCCCTCCTTGAGTTGCGGCTCGAGCAGATAGATCGAGTCGCCGTAGCGGCGATGGCGGTCGCGGCTTTCCTCGAGCTTGGCCTGGAAAAACTTCTGCTGGTTGCGGTTGAGAACCTCGTCGATTAGAGCCTGGTCGAGCGCCGCCCACAGTTTCTCTTCACCCGCGAGAAAACGAATGTCGAGAATCGCGGTCTTCTCCTTCAGATCGTCATTGGCCGCGCGCACCGATTCGCGCGCGTTGCGCACCGCCTGGCCGACCGTGAGGCCGGCGTCCCACAGCGCGTGCAGAATTATTTCGGTCACGACCTCGGCGTAAGGGCCGGGTTTGTAGTCGTGCAGGAATAAGAGGTCGATATCGGACTGCGGATTGAGTTCGCCGCGGCCGTAGCCGCCGCGCGCGATCACCGCCAGGCGCTGATTCAAGCGTGAGAAACGGCGCGAATGATGGTGGTCGGCGTAGCGATAGAGCGCGCGCACCACCCGGTCGACGCATCCGGTGTACTCGCGCACGATCTCCATCCCGCCCGCGCCGGAGAAATGGCGCCGCGCCAGCTCCTCGCGCACCGCGCCAAGCCAGGCGCGCGTGGCCTGTCCGGGCCGCCCGCCGTCCAGGAACTCGCTGTAGAGCGAATTCTCGTCGCGCGCAACCGTGGACGACGCGCCGAGCGTGCCGTCGCTCGCAACTGAAACCGGTGCTTCGCTCACAGATTGCCCACTGCGGCGTCGGCGTTGAAATAGTGGACCACCGCCTCGGCGATACCCTGCGCCAGCACCTGCTGGTAGCGCGCGGAAGCGAGACGTGCGGCCTCGTCGCGATTGGAGAGAAAGCCGCACTCGACCAGCACCGCCGGCATCTGCGCGCCCACCAGTACGTAGAACGGCCCGCGCATCGCGCCCAGCGCGCTCACCTGCGCTCCCAATGACGCGTTGAGGTCGGCTGCGGTCTGCGCTTCGATCATCGAGGCGAGCGCAACCGACTCGTTGGCCTTATATTGCTGGCGCATATCGCTCAGGATGTAGTTTAGGTCGCCACTCGCCGTGGTGCCATAGGCGCCTGCGCTTGCGTTCTCCATCGCGGCGATCCGCATCGTCGCCCGATCCGTCGTGTTGTCCAGGTAATACGTCTCGATCCCGGTCGTCGCGGCGTCGGGACTCGAGTTGAGATGAATCGAGATGAACAAGTCGGCGCCGGCCTTATTGGCAAACGCCGTGCGGTCGGCGAGCGTGACGAAATAGTCACCCGTGCGAGTGAGTATTGCGTGGATGCCGCTACGCTCGAGCTCCCCCTGGAGCCGTAATGCAATTTGCAGCGCGAGGTCCTTCTCCAGCAGCGGCGCGCCGGCCTCGGTGCCGGAGTCGTAACCGCCATGGCCGGGATCGATCACGACCACGGGCTGGCGCGCCGGAGCCGCGATTGCCGCGGCTGCGCCCCGCGGCGCTGCATCCGCCCGCCCCGACGGGACGGACGGATGCAGCGCCGCCATCTGCGCCGCGCCGCCGCCGCCGCCCGCCGGGATCGCGGGCGGCGGTGGCGGCGCTGACGGCAGCGCAGGCGCCTGCGGCCGTGGCGTCGCCGTCGGCGGCGCCGCGGCGAGCGGGCGGCCTACGGCCGCCCGCTCGCCGCGGCGCTCGAGGCGCACCAGCACCGGCGCGGCCAGGTCAGGCGCCTGGCCCGCCGGTGCGAGGCGAATCAACAACTCGTGCGGCAGCTTGCCCACCGCGTAGTCAGTCTTGCCCGCTACGCGGATCACCAGGCGCGACCGCATACCGCCGACGTCGATCGCACGCACGGCCAAGACCGGCGCGCTCTCGCGCCCGTAGAGCGGACGCGGCGGAAGCTCGATTCGGGTATTCGCGAGATCGATCCAGAGCTCGTCGCCGTGGGCGCTGAGCGCCCAGCCAAGCCCCTTGCCGCGCAGTCCGAAGTGCAGCTCGACGATCGCGCCGCGCTGTACGGCCGCGGCGCTGACGATCACGGCGGCGCCCGCGCTCGCCGCGGTCAATGCGGGCGTGGCGAGCGTGGCGAGCGCGGCGGCGGCGAGCACCGCTACGCTGCGCGTCCAACGCGAAACGCTCCGCAATCCACCACCCCGCTGCCGTTCCTGCGTCCGGCCAGTGCCGACGCGTTCCACCACTACATCTACTGATCGCCGCCTGGCTTGAGCCGATCGAGCGCGCGCGCCAGCGCGTTGAGCGCTTCGATCGGCGTCAGGCGTTCGATTTCGAGCGTCCTCAATTCATCGATCACGCGCCGCTCGGCCGGCGTGAAGAGTCCAAGCTGGCCGGCGCCGCCTTGCGTGTCAGGGCGATGCGCCAGGCGGGCCTGCCCCGCTTCGTCCAACTCGCCCATCTCGAGGTTAGCCAGGATTTGACGCGCGCGCGCGACCACGGTTTCCGGCAGCCCGGCAAGCCGCGCGACTTCGATCCCGTAGCTGCGGCTGGCCGGCTGCTCGATCACGCGTCTTAGGAAGACCACCTCACCGTTCCACTCCCGCACCGCCATGCTGAGATTCTTCACGCGGCGGCGCTCGCGCGCAAGATCGGTCAGCTCATGGAAATGGGTGGCGAAAAGCACCTTGGCGCGAGTGTTGTCGTGCAGATGCTCGGCCAGCGCCCAGGCGATCGCGAGCCCGTCGAAGGTGCTGGTGCCGCGGCCGACCTCGTCGAGCAGCAGCAGGCTGCGCTGGTCGAGTCCCAACAGCAAACGCGCCGTCTCGCGCATCTCGACCATAAAGGTGGACTCGCCGCGGCGCAGATCGTCGCGGGCGCCGATCCGGGTCAGCACACGATCGACCAGCCCCAGCGCCGCCTCGGTCGCGGGCACGAAGCTCCCCATCTGCGCCATGATCACGATCAGCGCCACCTGGCGCAGGTAGGTCGACTTGCCGGCCATGTTGGGTCCGGTGATGAGCAGGAGCTGGCGCTCGTCGGGATCGGTCTGGAGATCGTTGGGCACGAATTCGCCCGCGCGCATCGCGGCCTCGAGCACCGGATGGCGTCCGTCGCTAATCGAGAGCGCCAACTCCGAGTTCATCCGCGGCCGCACGTAGCCGCGCCGGCGCGCGACCGCCGCCAGCGCCAGCAGCGCGTCGAACTCGCCGACCGCGGCCGCCGTCGCGAGGATCGGCCCGGCATGCATCGCGAGGTCGCGCACGAGCGTGGTGAAGAGCCTGAGCTCGAGTTCCTTCAGTCCCGACTCGGCGCCGAGAATTTTGCGTTCGAGATCCTTGAGCGCGGCGGTGGTGAAGCGTTCCGCGCCGATCAGCGTTTGCTTGCGTTCGTAGTCCGCGGGCACCCGGTCGAGATTGGGTTTGGTCACCTCGATGTAGTAACCGAAGACCTGGTTGTAGCGGACCTTGAGCGAGGGGATGTTGCTGCGCGCGCGCTCGTCCGCTTCCAGGCGTGCGATCACGCCGCGCGCGTCGGAGGCAAGCGCGCGCAACTCGTCAACCTCCGGGCGAAGCCCGCTCCGAATCACGTTGCCCTCGCGCGGATTGACCGGCGGCTCGTCGCCGATCGTCGCGTCGATCCGCGCGGCGAGTTCGGGCATCGGCACCAGCCGCGCGGCAAGCTCACGGATGAGCGCGCTCTGGCATCGCTGGAGCGCATCCCGCAGCGCGTCGACCGCGCGCAGCGCCTGCTCGAGCTTGAGGCAATCGCGCGGGGAGGCGCGCAGGCTTCCGATTCGGCCCGCCAGCCGTTCGAGGTCGCCAATCCGCCTGAGCGCATCGGCGACTTCGCCGCCGAGATCGGTTTCGAACAGCTCCTCGACCGCGTCGTGGCGCGCGCAGATAGCGTCGAGGTCGAGCAGCGGATAGACAATCCAGTTCTGCAACGCGCGCGCGCCGACCGGCGTGAGCGTCTCGTCGAGCACCGAGAGCAGCGAGCCGCGGCGCGTGCCGTCGGAAGAAATCACCAGTTCCAGATGGCGCCGGCTGACCTCGTCGACCAGCATGTATTCGGCGGCGCGATAAAGATGCGGCGGGCGCAGATGCGCCAATTCGCGGCCGAAGGTTTCTTCGACGTAGACCAGCGCTGCGCCGGCTGCAATACCAAGCGCTTCGCCGAGCGCGCCGGCCGCCTCGGCCCCAAAGCGCGCGGCCAGCGCCTCGCGCGGACGCCCCGCGGCGAAGGCCGGACCGTCGAGCCAGGTAACCGGCGAGTCGACGCCCTCGAGCAGCGCGGCGAGCGCGGTGTCGCCCTTGGGTGCGATAATTTCGCGCGGCGCGATTCGC
The DNA here is from genome assembly GCA_963771325.1 of uncultured delta proteobacterium. GTDB lineage: Bacteria > Desulfobacterota > Binatia > Binatales > Binataceae > JAKAVN01. Next base: position 29,937 of record CAVYTJ010000022.1, read on the forward strand.
GCGATCTCCTCGCGCACTCCGGATGCCCCGGCAATTCGAGTCGCGAGAAATTCTCCGGTCGAAACGTCGAGCGCCGCCAGCGCGAAACCGCCCTCTCCGGCGCCGTCCGCGCCGAGCGCGAGCAGAAAACTCTTTTCGAGTGCCGCGAGCACGGTCTCTTCGCCTACGGTGCCCGGTGTGATCACGCGCACGATCTGACGCGGCATCAGGCCGCGCTGCGGAGTCAATTGAAACGGCGCGTCCGGCGCCGGGATCTGGCCGGCGGCGGTGCTGACGCGCGAGCGAGGCTCGGGCTGCGTCTGCTCGCAGATCGCGACCTTCAATCCGGCCTTGAGCAGCTTGGCGATATAGGGTTCGGCGGCATGGTACGGCACGCCGCACAGCGGCACGCCATCCTTGGAGCGCGAAGTAAGCTGGATATCGAGCACGCGCGCGCCGACCTCGGCGTCCTCGAACAGCATCTCGTAGAAGTCGCCGAGGCGAAAGAACAGGATCGCGTCGGGCACCTTCTGCTTGACGCTCAGGTACTGTGCGATCAGCGGTGAGTTCTTGATTGCCACGTGCGAACGACAATAACGGGCCGCGCCGCTCGCGGCAAAATGATTTGAGCCGACCCTTATCTCTGTGCAAAAGAACTTTGCACAACTGGCACACCGCCCTTCTGATTCCCTCTCCTTGTCCAAGGTGTTTGGACTTGGGAGATAGGTAACGGAGCGTGCGAGGACATAGGTAACACATTTGAGTTGAGATCATGAGTAGGAATGAAGAGGGTTATCGAGGTCGATGAAGGCGACCACCTGATGGCAGAAGAGAACCTCACGACGGGAGTCGCTGAGATCGACTTGACGCAGGGCGACGGGGAATCCGCGCAAGGCCTTGCTGACGCGAAAGTCGCGTCCGCGATAGGTAAACCAACCCTCGGCTTGCACCTTGCGCACCTCGAGACCGGGAGGGTACTCGACCGGCGGCAAGTGCTCGGGAAACGGGATCGGACTGGGGCGATAGCAACTGGCGGGAGTAGCCAGGCCCAGCGCATCGTGCGGACGAACCAGGTTGTAGCGCTCGCGAAAGTGATCGAACTCGCGCTGGCAGTGTTCGAGGGTGGTGAAGTTGAAGTGGCGCAGAACTTCGAACTTGAGCGTGCGATGGAAGCGCTCGTCTTTGCCCTGGGTCTGCGGGTGATAAGCCCGACCATGAGCGACGCGGATGCCGAGCCGGATCAGCCACAGGCTGAAGGCGGTGAAGGGATGGTCGTGGTCGGAGCCCCAGGGAGCGCCATTGTCCATCAGCATTGCGGCCGGCAATCCATAGCGGCGGAAGGCGCTGGTCAGCACGCTGCGCACGGTCTCGCCGCGCTCGTCGGCGCAGGCCTTGAGCACCAGCGAGAAGCGCGAATGGTCGTCGAGCACGGTCAGCGGATGGCAGCGGCTGCGGCTGAGCAAGGGGAAGTGGCCCTTGAAGTCCATCTGCCAGAGTTCGTTCGGCGCCGCGCGTTCGAAGCGCTGCAAAGGGCGTTGTCCAGGCGCGGCAGCACCGTCGAGCAACCCCGCGCGGCGCAGGATGCCGGTCACGGTGCTCGGCGCCAGCGCTGGGCCCCCCTGGCCTGCGAGCAACCGCGCAAGCTTGCGTCCGCCCCACGAGTTGCGCGACTCGTGGCGCAGCCGGATCACCGCCTGTTCGACTTCAGCCGCGGTGCGTGCAGGACTGCGCAGGGGCCGCTTCGAGCGATCTTCGAGACCGCTCGCGCCCGCCCGCGCGTAACGCATCAGCCACTTGTAGCCGGTCTTCGGCGCGATCCCGAAGCGCCGGCACAGCTCGCGCCTGTTCACTCCCGCTTGCAGCGCCAACTGCACAAACTCCTCGCGCAACGACATCCGGGTAACCTCCCGCCAAGGCATCCTGTCCACCTCCCGCTGGAGGCTCAGCATGCCGGTTAGGTGTTACCCATGTCCTCGCACACCCGTTACCCATGTCCCGCGCACAAACACCAAGGAGAGGGTCAGGGAGAGGTCCGGTGGTCGCTTTGCACTATCCGCTGAAGTGGCTGAGGCAGAGCGGATTCAGAAAAATAAACCTCTCCCGCCGCTTGCGATGCTCGCGGCGACCTCTCCTAGGTCAAGGAGAGGTTAGAAGAGTGGACGGTCTGCTAAGCTTGCCCTGTGAGCGATCGCAGCGACAGCACTATCGTCAAGTCTGCCAGCGCGATCATCCTGGCCGGCGGACGCAGTGCGCGGATGGGAGAGCCCAAGGCGACGCTCCTCCTGGGCGGCATCACGCTAATCGAACGAACCGTCATCGAGCTCGCGCGCGCTTTCGACGACGTCGTCGTGGTCGCGGCGCCCGAATCGGAAGCGATCGAGCTTCCCGCACTCGGCGCGGTCACGATCGTGCATGACGAAAATGCTTACCGGGGGCCGGTCGGCGCACTCGCGCGCGGACTGCGCGCGGCGCGTCACGAGCTTGCGTTCGCCTGCTCGTGCGACCTGCCGATGCTCCGTTCGGAAGTCGCATCGTGGCTGCTCTCGTTGATAGGCGAACGCGACGACGCGGCGATTCCTCGGGTCGGCGAACGGCTGCAGCCGCTGCATGCGGCGTATCGACGGCGATGCGCCGGCGCGCTGGACGCGATGCTCGCGCGCGGCGAGCATCGCCTGAGCACCGTCGCCGACGCGGTGAATGCCCGAATCGTCTCCGAGGACGAATACCGCCGCGCCGATCCTGACGCGCTTAGCTGCTTCAATATCAACACGCCCGAGGACTACGCCCGCGCCAAAACCCTGGCAATTACCTAGCCATTTGGCCTGGCGCCAGTCGCGCTCAGCGATAGTCTGTGCGAGTGCGAAAGCCCGCGCGACCCGGGATTCAGTAGGCGCTTACGGGAAATCCGGATGACAAAACATGTTGTCGTGGATTGGGCAGCACAAACTGCGCGGCATGCCCTTGCGCACTGGATGAAGGCGTATCGGCGGCCGAAGAGGATCCAGGCGCCACCGCGGCATCGCTCGCATCACTGACTGAATCGATCCTGCTCAAGGTCTGGTTTGAAGCCTGCGTCGCATTGCCCGAGACCCGCGTCTGGCTTCCGCATCCGAGCAGAGCCAGTCCTCCGACTGCCAGGACGAAGATCACGATTGCCAAGACAAAGTACGGCAGCAACTGTCTTGTAAGCATAAAAGTGCGTCCCCCTACTGGAGAACACTCTATGCTCAGCGGCAGGCCGCACCATCAAAGGCCATGTGAGCGTTTGGTTATCGGGAGAACAAATAATGCTAATCTCTACTTATCTTTCGGCTGCCAGCGCAGCACCGGGCGCCGCGCGGCGTGCGCCTCGTCCACGCGCGAAAGCCCGAGCGTATGTGGCGCGGTGCGCACCATCTCGGGATTGCTCAACGCTTCCGCGTAAATCTTCTCCATCGCGTCGACAAAAGTGTCGAGCGTCTCGCGGGTCTCGGTCTCGGTCGGCTCGATCATCAGCGCGCCATGCACGACCAGCGGGAAATAGATCGTCGGGGGATGGATTCCGAAATCCAGCAGGCGTTTGGCGATATCGAGCGTGTTCACGCCGGCGCGCTTTTCGAGATCGTGCGTCAACACGCACTCGTGCATCGACGGCTCCGTGGTCGCGCTCGGAAAATGCGGCTCCAGAAGCTTGCGCACGTAGTTGGCGGCCAGGATCGCGAAGCGGCTCGCCTCGGTCAGCCCGTTGCCTCCGAGCGCGAGGATGAACGCTGAGGCCCGCACCAGCATCCCGAAATTGCCGTGAAACCCGCGTAGCCGCCCGATCGAATCTGGACGCTCGTAGTCAAAGCGCCAGGCCTCGCCGTTTTTGCAGAGGCGCGGCAGCGGCAGAAATGGTTCGAGATGTTTCTTCACTGCGACCGGGCCCGCGCCCGGACCGCCGCCGCCGTGCGGAGTCGAAAAGGTCTTGTGCAGATTGAGCTGCACGACGTCGGCGCCCATGTGGCCCGGCTTGGCGACGCCCATCAGCGCGTTCATGTTGGCGCCGTCGAGATAGAGCAGCGCGCCGCGTTCGTGCAGCGCGTCGGCGATCGCGGCAATCTCGGGCTCGAAAATTCCGAGCGTGTTCGGATTGGTCACCATCAGCGCCGCCACGTCGTCGCTTGCGAGCCGGCGTATCTCGGCCGCCTCCAGAAAGCCGCGCCGATTCGACTTGGCGACCACGACCTCGAATCCCGCCAGCGTGCAGCTCGCCGGATTGGTGCCGTGCGCGGTGTCGGGGATTATCACCTTGTGGCGCGCCGCGCCGCGCTTGCGATGGTACGCGCGCATCATCAGCAACCCGGTAAGCTCGCCCTGCGCGCCGGCCGCCGGATGGAGCGACACGGCGTCCATCCCGGTTATCTCGGCGAGCGCCGCCTCCAGCCACGCCATCAGTTCGAGCGCGCCCGCGGCCAGATGCGCCGGGGTCAGCGGATGGAGCGCGGCAAAGCCGGCGAGCGCCGCCATCTCGTCGTTGAGCACGGGATTGTACTTCATCGTGCACGAGCCGAGCGGATAGAACTGGAGCGCCTGCCCGAAGTTGAGCTGCGAAAGCCGCAGAAAATGGCGCATCACCTGCGGCTCGCTGAGTTCCGGAAAGCCCGGGATGTCGTCGCGGCAAAGCGCCGGGCCCAAAATCGCGGCCGCTTCGAGTTCGCCGGCGGCGCGTGGGGCGACGTCCGCGCCGGATCGTCCGGCCGCCGACTCCTCGAACAGCAGCGCGACGCTGCGGACGTCTGATACGTTCGGCGCTCCCGTCGCCGCCTGCTGCGTTTGCGTCTCTTCGATGTCGCACGCGATCTTGCCCGCCGTCGCCATCTTATCCTCCCCTCCCATCAGCTATTGTCTCGGGCAAGTGCGCTCGCGAGCCGGTCGAATTCCGACTGAGTATTCATCTCGGTGACGCTGACCAGCAGCGCATCGTCAAGCTCGGGCCAATAGGCGCCGAGTGCGATGCCGCCCAGGATTCCGGCGCGCTCCGCGCGCCCGAACGCCGCGGCCGCGTCGTCGGTGCTAACCACGAACTCGTTGAAAAACGGCGCGCCGAACCTCGCACGTATCCCGGCGGACGCGAGCGCCGCGGCTGCGCGATGCGTCAGCTCGACGTTGCGCGAGGCCAGCTCGCGCAACCCCCGACGCCCCATCATCGCCAGGTACACCGTGGCCGCGAGCGCGCACAGCGAATGGTTGGTGCAAATGTTCGAGGTCGCGCGCTCGCGCCGGATATGCTGCTCGCGCGTGGCCAGCGTCAAACACCACGCGCGCCGCCCGAAGCGATCGTGCGTCTCGCCCACCAGCCGCCCCGGCATCTGGCGCAGATGCGCCATCCGGGCCGCCATGAAACCGACTCCGGGACCGCCGAACTGCGGCGCAAGGCCGAAGCTTTGTCCTTCGCCAACCGCGATGTCGGCGCCGAGTTCGCCGGGCGATTTCAAAAGACCCAGCGCGAGCGGCTCGGCCGTAACCGAGATCGCAATCGCGCCCGCTCGTTTGGTGAGCGCGGCGGCTTCGCCCAGCGGCTCGACGATTCCGAACGCGTTGGGGTAGCCGATAACGGCGCACAGCAGCCGATCGTCGGCAAGGCGCTCCAGCGCCGCAATATCGATCGCTCCGCTTTGCGGATCGAACGGCACCTCGACCAGTTCGAGATGCTCCAGCGCGCTCAGGTAAGTGTGCACCGTATCGCGATAGTCGGGCCACAGCGCGCGCGAAAGCGCGACCCGCGTGCGCTTGGGCGTCACGCGATGCGCCATCAGGACGGCCTCGGCCGTGGCCGAGGCGCCGTCGTACATGCTCGCGTTGGCGACCTCAAGGCCGGTGAGCTGGGTAATCATGGTCTGGAATTCGAAAATCGCCTCGGTGGTGCCCTGACTTGCTTCGGGTTGATACGGCGTATAGCTGGTGGCGAATTCGGCGCGGGCGCTGATCGCGCGCACCGCGGCCGGCACGTGATGGCGGTAGGCGCCGAAGCCGAGGAAGCTCGCAAAGGCGCTGGCGCCGGTGTTGCGCGCGGCCATCGCTCCGAGCTCGGCGGCGATTTCGGCCTCGTTCTTCCCCGGCGCCAAATCAATAGTTGCGCTGGCGCGCAGATTGGCCGGCACGTGCGCGATCAGATCGTCGATTCCGCGCGCGCCGATCGTGTCGAGCATCGCGCGGACATCGCTTTCGGTATGGGCAAAGAATCTCATCGGTTAAATGCGTTCTCCGTCGTCACTTCACGGTTGTTTCGATGCTTAGTAGGGTTTCGCTATGAATTGTTCCTCTTCAAATCCTCTCCTCGATGGCTGTCAAAATACGCTGGATTGTCTGGTTAACGGAAAGGGGAAGTCTTTCAGCATCGGTGCGCAAACTTTCGATCAACACTTTCCTTAGTTCATTCAAGAGCTCGAGTCCCGTTGTCCACGCAACTTCGTGAAGGCGATGGAACAATACGTTCGCCAGTTGAGGCTCGTTGATGGAATTGAGTTTTGCGATTAGTCCGTCAACGGCCGCGTAAAGGTCATCAATTGTCTCGATCCTTATCGTTTCTTCGCCTCTCTAGAGTCTGAGTTGGCCATTCAATTCCACCTACGCCGTCGACGGTTTGCCGCGGCGGTAAAACGGCAGTCCTGTCACCGCGGCGGCAACGCGACGATTGCGAATCTCCACTTCGACTTGCTCCGGCGCTCCCGCCGCCGTCGCCAGATACGCCATCCCCAGCGGCCGGTCGAAACTCGGGGCGAAAGTTCCGCTGGTCATCACACCAACCTCGCGCTCGCCCACAAAAAGCTTGTAACCCTGGCGGGCCACGCTGCGCCCATCCTCGGTGCGGATTCCAACCAGCCGCCGCTTGAGCCCGTCGCGCTGCTGCGCAGCAAGCGCCGCCGCGCCGACGAACTCACGCCCGAGCTTCACGAACGTATCGAGGCCCGCTTCCAGCGGCGAGGTCGCGCGGTCAAGCTCGTGGCCATAAAGCGGCAGCCCCGCTTCCATCCGGAGCGTGTCGCGCGCGCCCAGACCGCAGGGCATCATCCCGGTCGGCGCGCCGGCATCGAGGATCGCGCTGAAGAGCGTCTCGGCAGCGGCGGCCGCGGTGAAAAGCTCGAAGCCGTCCTCGCCGGTATAGCCGGTGCGCGCGACGACGCATCGGAGGCCCGCGACCTCCGCTTCGATCACCGCGAAGCGGCGCATCCCGTCAAGCGGCACGCGGCAAAGCGGCTGCAAGATCGTCTGCGCTTGCGGACCCTGCACGGCGACGAGTCCTGTCTCGTCGCTGAGGTCGCGAAAGCCGGCGTCGTTTGCGCCGAGTTCGAGTAGCCATTCACGATCAACCGCGATATTGGAGGCGTTGACGCACAGCATGTAGCGCGCGTCGTCGAGACGGTAGACGATCAGGTCGTCGATCGTGCCGCCCTCGGGCGTGCACATCAGTGTGTATTGTGCTCGGCCGACCTCCAGCCGCGCCGCCGAATTGGTCATCGCGCGCTCGAGCAGCGCCCGCGCCGCCGCTCCAGTCAGCTCGAACTCGCCCATGTGTCCGAGATCGAAGATCCCGGCGCGCGAGCGCACGGCGAGATGCTCGTCGATTATTCCCGCGTAGCTGACCGGCATCTCGAAGCCGCCGAACGCGGTCATCCTGGCGCCAAGCCGCCGATGCAGCTCGAACAAAGTGGTGCGTCTCAGCGCTTCCATGTGAACTCGATTCTATCAAAGGGCGGGATACGATCAGACAGCCAACGAGGCGGCGCTATGCACGTTCACCCACAGCTTGTCCGCCGCCGCCTTTTCGCCCCCATGCGACGCGACGATTTGCTCGCGCCGGAACGGTACTATATGCCCGCCGGATCGGTACTATATGTACGGAGTTAACACCGAAGATCGGAACCGGAAACCGACGCCCAGCACTAAGATCCGAGCACTATCACTGAGGACCTGTATCTAAAATGTCCGCGATAATCATGGACGGGCGCGAAGTCAGCCGCCGCTTGCGCCCCGAGCTCGAGCGTTACGCGCGCGAGCTCAAGCAACGCCAGCATCGCGCGCCGGCGCTGGCCGCCGTGCTGGTCGGCGACGATCCGGCCTCGCGCCAGTACGTCCGCAACAAGCGCCGCTTCGCCGAGGAACTCGGCTTCGAAAGCCGGATGCTCACGATGACCGCCGAGGAGGCGAGCACCGAGCGTCTGCTGGAAGAAGTTGCGCGGCTCAACGCGGACTCGTCGGTGGCGGGAATCCTTTTGCAACTGCCGATACCGGACAAGGTCGACCGTTTCAGGCTGTTCGACGCGATCGATCCCGCGAAGGATGTCGACGCGGTGGGTGCGATCAACGTGAGCAGTTTTTATCGCGCGCAGTTGGGGCGTTTCATCCCATGCACTCCGCGCGGCGTGCTGACACTACTGAATTACTATGGGGTTACGATCGACGGCGCACGCACGGCGGTGATCGGACGCAGCGACATCGCGGGCAAGCCGCTGGCGCTCATCATGGGCGGCCGGATGTGCAACGCGACCGTGACCTGGTGCCATCGCCATACCCGCGACCTCGCCGTCATCTGCCGCGAGGCCGATATCGTGGTTTCCTGCGCGGGCGCCGACATCGACCGGCCGTTCCTGATAACCGCGGACATGGTCAGGCCGGGCGCGTGCGTAATCGACGTGGGCTTCCGCCGTGTGGGCCCGGGCAAGTTCGTGGGCGACGTCGACTTCGATCGAGTCAAGGAAATCGCCGGATGGGTGACGCTCAATCCTGGCGGCACCGGCCCGATGACAGTGCTCGCGCTGATGCAGAATCTGATCGATGCCGCGCGCTACAGTCTCGGCCTGGAGCGTGCCGCTTACCCTTTTGATTACGCAACTATTTCAAAGCCTTGACGGCGCATCTGGCCCGCCTGCCAGTTTGCGTCTAAACTGCCCCACCTAATAGGAGCAAGCTCTCAGATACAACCGATGGGAACACAATCCGGCAGCGAAGGCCCGGCTGGCAATAAGCGCACTCACGCAGACGGGTCAAATGGCGGCGGCAAACGCACCCTCACCGACGTCATTATCGGACCGCCGCGCGATGTTCGCGATCCCGGGATCTTCCATAGTCTTTCGTTGATCGCATTTCTGGCCTGGGTCGGCCTCGGCTCCGACGGACTGAGTTCGTCGTGTTACGGTCCCGAGGAGGCGTTCCTCGCGCTCGGCCACGACCAGTACCTGGCGGTGTTCCTGGCCGTGATGACGGCGCTGACCGTTTTCATCATCTCGGCCTCGTATTCGCAAACGATCGACCTGTTTCCGTCGGGCGGCGGCGGCTACCTGGTGGCGACCAAGTTGTTGGGGCCTTATCCGGGACTGGCTTCGGGATGCGCGCTGGTGATCGACTACGTTTTGACGATCGCGATCTCGATCGCGAGCGGCGCCGACGCAATCTTCAGTTTCATGCCGACCAATTGGCTGTGGCTGAAATTCTGGCTCTGCCTGGTGGTGGTCGTGCTGATGGTCGGGATGAACCTGCGGGGGGTCAAGGAATCGGTGCTCTCGCTGCTGCCGATCTTTCTCGCGTTCGTAGTGATGCACGCGTGGCTGGTCGGCTATGCGCTCCTGGTCCGGAGCCCGGAGTTGCCGGCGATCACCCGCGACGCCATCAACCAGGTACATACCGGCGTCAGCACCGTCGGCGTGCTCGCGCTGGCGATCATCTTCTTCCGTGCCTACAGCATGGGCGCCGGCACGTACACCGGAATCGAGGCGGTCAGCAACGGCCTGCCGATCCTGCGCGAACCGCGCACGGCGACCGGCAAGCGCACGATGCTTTATATGGCCGTGTCGCTGGCGGGACTGGCCGGCGGCATCCTGGTCTGTTACCTGCTCTTCAACGTCGCCCCGGTGCACGGCCAGACGCTCAACGCGGTGCTGTTCGAGCGGGTGGCCAACAACTGGAAACTGTTGGGCCTGCCGGTCGGAGTGCCGATCGTCACCTTTACCCTAATCACCGAAGGCGCGTTGCTGTTCGTGGCCGCGCAAACCGGCTTCATCGACGGGCCGCGCGTGCTGGCGACGATGGCGGTGGACCGCTGGCTGCCGCGCCGTTTCTCGCAGCTCAGCTCGCGCCTGGTGACCCAGGACGGGGTATTCGCGATGGGCCTCGCGGCGATCGCGATCCTGGTGTTCACGCACGCGCGAGTCGATTTGCTGGTCGTGCTCTATGCGATCAACGTGTTTGTCACGTTCACGCTCTCGCAGCTCGGGATGAGCGTGCACTGGTGGCAGGAGCGCGCGCGCGAGCCCAACTGGCGGCGCAAGCTCGCGATTAATGGCGTCGGCTGCTCGTTCACGGCGCTCATCCTGATGCTGACGGTGACGCTTAAGTTCGACGAAGGCGGCTGGGTGACAATCGTGATAACCGGCGCGCTGGTCGCGCTGTGTTACATGGTGCGCCACCACTATAAGTACATCAGCCATGCGATCGAGCAGCTCGAAGCCGATATCCTGCCCGAGCTCTTCGCGGCCAAGGAAAGCCCGCCCGAAAAGTACGACCCCACCGCGCCGACCGCGGTGCTGCTGGTCAACGGGTTCAACGGCCTGGGACTGGCCACCCTGCTGACCCTGCGCCGGCTGTTTCGCGACCAGTACCGCAACGTGATCTTCATCGGCGTGGGCGAAGTCGAATCGTCGCGGATGAGGGGTCCGGAAGAGGTCAAGCAGCTCGAACAGCAGGTGGCCGACGACCTCGGCGAATATTGCCGCTTCGCCACCGACCTCGGGCTCCATTCCGAGCTGCGCGTCAGTATCGGCCCCGACGTCGTTTTGGAGCTGCGCAAGCTCTGCCTGGACGTCGCGCACGAATTTCCGCAGGCCGTGTTTTTCGCCGGCAAACTGATCTTCGAGGCTGAGCTGGAAGGTTTCATCAGCCGCTTCCTGCACAACCACACCGCGCTCGAGTTGCAGAACTGGCTGCAGGTGCATGGGCTGAGCCTGGTGATCCTGCCGGTGCGCGTGCTGCCGGCGGCGCCGGCCTCGCGGAGCGACGCCGGGATCGTCCGCTCGCAAGTGGCCTAGCGCGCGCGATGCGCTCCGCCGCGTGTGCGGGGTTGCGAAGCGCGCGCGCCGCTTGCTACAGCAACTTTGTCGCACCAGCGCGTCTTCGTCCGGAGACTAATCGATGGCTTCAGGTCAGTTCCGACACGTGCTCGACGGTTACAAGGTTCTCGACTTCACCCAGTTCGTCGCGGGGCCGACCGTGACGCGGTTGATGGCCACGATGGGCGCCGAGGTAATCAAGGTCGAACTCGCCCCCGACGGCGACCGCGCGCGCCTCATCCCCTACGTGCGCGACAACCGCAGCGCTTATTACGTCCAGCACAACCTGGGCAAGATGAGTCTCTGCCTCGACGCGCGCCATGCCGAGGGCCTCGCGATCCTGCGCGAACTGGTCAAGCGGGTCGACGTCCTGGTCGAAAACTTCGCCCCCGGCGCGATCACGCGCCTGGGCTTCGGCTATCCCGAAGTGAGGAAACTCAATCCGCGGATCGTGATGTGCTCGGTGTCGACGTTCGGCCAGACCGGACCCCTCGCCGAGGACCCGGGCTTCGATCTCATCGGCCAGGCCTACGCCGGGGTCACCGGGCTTATCGGCGAAAAGGACGGGCCGCCGGTGATTCCATTGATGGCGATCGGCGACGTCAGCACGGGCGTGCACGGGATGGGCGCGATCGCGTGCGCGCTGCTCCATCGCGAGCGCTCTGGCGTCGGCCAGTACATCGACGTCTCGCTGCTCGACTCCTACTTCGGCTACCAGGACATGGGCGTGGAGCTGTTCACGGCAAGCGGCGGCACTGCGCGGGTCGAACGCTCGGGCCGCTACTATCCGGGGCTCAGCCCGTGCGGAGTTTTCAAGGGCCGGAAGATTTACTTCATCATCATGGCCTGGATGGATCGTCACTGGGCGCTGTTATGCGAGGCGATGGGCCATCCGGAACTTGCGCGCGATCCGCGTTTCGCCGACATCCCGGCACGAGTCAAAAACCGCGACGCGGTGACGGAAGTGGTCGAGGGCTGGCTGGCCTCGATGGCCGACGACGAGAAATCGCTGGCGGTGATGCGCGCGGCGCGCATCCCGGTCGCGCCGATTCGCCCACTCGAGGAGGCGATGAACCATCCCCACCTGCGCGAGCGCGGCACGGTGGCGGACGTGCACGACCAGGTCCTGGGCGATATCAAGGTTCCCGGCTTCCCGATCCGGTTCTCGGAATTTCCGAGCCCGGCGAACATGCAGGCGCCGTTGCTCGGCGAGCACAACGAGCTGATCCTGCGCAAGTATCTGGGCTATCAGGACGAGCGAATCGCCGCGCTCAAAACCGAGCGCGTGCTGATCAGCAAACCGTATTGAAGCCGTGTCTGCGCCCTCGCCCACATCATGGAGGGTGTCGATAAGCACAAAAAAATCGCTCCGCGTTGATCCTTCACTCCGGCAGCCTTCGTTCAGGATGACAACAACAAAGCTCCCTCGCTGTCGCGGATGCGTGGCGCGGCGGTTGCGGTAGAGCAGCGAACGCGCGCCATGGATCAAAAGGGTGCGCAAGTAACGGTCGCCGCGCTTGCTGATCCCGAGCATTACGGTCTTGCCCCCCGAGGAGTGCTGGCGCGGAGTGAGTCCGAGATAGGCGCTTAACTCGCGGCCGCTGCGAAACTCGCGCGCATCACCGACCGTAGCCACCAGCGCGGTGGCGATCTTGGGTCCCACCCCGGGAACCTCGCGCAGCCTTCGGCACCGTTCATCACTTTGCGCGGCGCGCTCGAGGCGCTGGTCGAAGGCTTTTATCCTAAGCTCGAGCTGGCGCAGTTCGTCCATCAACTCCGCGATCACCTGGCGCAGTTCGGCGCTGAGCTCGTGGTGGTCAGCGGCCAGCGCCGCCGCCACTGCCGCGCGCAGTCCCGCCGCGCCCAGCCGCGCCGTCACTCCCCGTTCGTGGAGCAGGGCGCGGATCTGGTTGCTTAGCGCGATGCGCTGCTTGAGCAGCCGTGCACGCACCCGATGCAGCGCCAACAGATCCTGCTGCGCTATTGTCTTGACCGCCACAAATCGCATGCTCGGCCGGCTCACCGCCTCCAGCACCGCGTCCGCGTCGTTGCGGTCATGCTTGTGGCCCTTGCGATAGGGCACCACCAGCGCCGGACTCATCAGCCGCACCTGGTGCCCGAGCCGGGTCAGCGCGCGCGCCCAGTGATGCGCTCCGCCGCAGGCCTCCAGCCCCACCACGCACGGCCCGAGCTTGCTCATGAACTCCAGCACCTGCGCCCGGCGCAATTGCCGGCGCAACACCACCTTGCCCCGCCGGTCGCCGCCGCTCACCGCAAACACGCTCTTTGCCAAATCGATCCCGATCGTTGTAACTTCCATTGCGGACCCTCCTCGCTCCGAATGTCGCCTACATTCTTGGCCCATTGCGAGGCCGTATATAAGCGGGCGGGTCCATCCCTCATCCTGAGCGTCAGCGAAGGATCTCCGCGAAGCGATGGATCTTTTTCTCCCATTTATCGACACCCTCTAAAATGTGAGAGCGTGTTGGGTGAGGGTCCCATTCGCGACGCAACTATCGTCCTGCGTCGCGAGGTCTCTTTAAACTCAGACGGGCGGCGGCAGCCCGTGAAGCCGTATCAGATCGCGCACGCCGTCCTCGGTTGCGATCTCCGGACTCCAGCCGAAAATCGCACGGCTGCGCACCAGGTCGGCCAGCGTATCGCGCGGCTCGCCCGGCCGCGGCGCGACGTTGACGCGCGGTCCGCCGATCAACTCCGCGATTCGGTTGACGCTCAGCGCTTCTCCGCGCCCGACATTGATCGCACTGCCGTCCTCGAGCGCGCAGTCCATCGCGGCCAGGTTCGCGCGCACCACGTCGCGCACGTGGGTGAAATCACGCCGCTGCCCGCCGTCGCCGCGAATCTCAAGCGGCCGGCCTTCGCGCCGCGCGCGCAGGAACGCTCCGATGACCGTCGCGTACGCACCCTCCAGGTCCATCCGCGGGCCGTACACGCTGAAGTACCTCAGCGAGAGCGCGCCCAACCCATACAGCCGATGGAACATCCGCACGTATTCCTCGGCCGTCAGCTTTTGCAACGCATAGGGGCTGAGCGGATTCGGCGTCATCGTCTCGCGAAGCGCCAATCGCGGCTGCGCGCCCGACTGTTCGTCCGACTGCTGGCCCGACTGCTCGCCTGGCTGCTCGCCATAGACCGACGACGAGCCCGAGTAGACCACGCGCCGCACGCCCGCCGTGCGCGCCGCCATCAGCACGTTGAGCGTGCCGACCACGTTGACCAGATGGGTCTCGACCGGCCGTTCGATCGAGAGCCCCACGCGCGGCAGCGCCGCCGTATGAAAGACGCAATCGACGCCGGCGAAAGCGGGTTCGATCACCGCAGGCTCGCGGATATCGGCCTCGACCAGTTGAGCGCGTGGGTTGAGGTTTTTGCGGCTGCCGGTCAAAAAGTTGTCGAGCACACGCACGGTCAGTCCGCGTTCGAGCAGCGCGTCGGCCAGATGCGACCCGATAAAGCCGCGCGCCGCCCGTGACCAGCACGATACGTCCTGCGCCGGGTGTGCGAAAATCATTCGACATCGCTTAAAATCTTAACCGGATCCCGGCTTTAACACGATGGTCGCGCGACGCGACCATACCCCAGCGAGGAACATGATGCCCCAGCGCTTCGCTTCATCCTTTCATCCGCACGTCTGCACTCCGGTCATCATCGCCGCGGCGGTATCGCTCGTCGCCGTGGCGGCCGCGTGCGCCGCCGACACGATGTCTGGCGCGGCGGGCGCGGCGCGCTACTTCATGCCCGACGCAGCCGCCTCGAAGATCGTGACGGTGACGAGCGCCGCCACGGCCGCTCCCTCAAGCATCGTCATACTGACCGAGGCGGTCGCAGTGAAGGAGACCGGCCCCAAGCCGACCATCGAGCACTTCGGCGAAGTCTACGCGTTCTCACCCAGCTTCATCGCGGTCCATCGCGATGAGCCGACGCGGATAACGCTGTGGAACCTGCAGCCCGACGACGAGCACGATTTCATGATCGAGGATCGTCCTGGCCACGGGCTGATGCATGTGCGGCTCGCGCCGCTCTCGAAGACCTCGTACGTCTTTACGTTCCATCGCGAGGGTCTGATTGATTTCCGATGCGCGGTGCATCAGCCGGAGATGAACGGCCAGATCCTGGTCCTGCCGCCGCGTTGAGTCAGTGCTCTGGGGAGTAAGCTACGACTTCGAGGAGCGGGCCGTCGCCGTCACGGAGCGATCGCCGTCGGCGCGACGCCGGGAGTGAGCGAATTGATTGGCGGCGCTTCGGCCTTGACCTTCACGTCGTAAGTAACCTTCTCGCCGCTCGCGAGCGTCGCGTCGATCTTCCAACTCCCGCCTTCCGTGCCGAGCAGTACGATATCGCCCGAGGGTTGCGGTTGGATACTGAGTGCGTTGGGATTCTTGCCCGCCTTCGAGTCGGTGTTGGCGCCCTTTTCAAGTCCGCTGATAGTGTAGGTCTCGCCTTTGCTGATCGTCACCGCGATCACGCGGCGCTTCTCGGCTTGCTTGGCCTCTTTGGTGTGCTTGGCTCCCTTGGCGCGCTTGGCTCCTTTGGTAGCCGCGGGGGTGGGTTGAGGAGTGGCTTGCGGCCGCGCGGTCGCGACGATCGTGAGCAGTCCCAGCAGGGCCGTAGCGGCGGCTATGAGCTTGCGCAGACTACGCAGGTTGCGCTTATTGCGGCCACGGCCCGCGCTCGCCATCTGTAATTTCGACTCGATCATGGTCTGTCTCGCCCTCCCCCATTCGGCGTCGACGCGCTTACCCGTCCGAAACCTTAAGGTCCCGTAGGCGCCTCCGCAAGCCCCCACCAAAGAGGCGAACAGGTCACGCCATAGCGCCTGTTTGGTTATCCGAATAACCAATATCATCGATTTGCAACGCAAAACGGGCGACCGATCCTGATATCGTGGAGACTATGAAAACAACTATGAAGAGTGCTGCAAGTTACATCGCGATAGGCGCGGTCGCATTACTGATGGGCGCTGGCGCCATCGGATGCACTGTCCAGGGACCGGCCGGTCCTCCGGGAGTCAGCGGAGCGACCGGGGCCACTGGCGCTCAAGGGATGCAGGGTGACCCCGCGGCCCCCAGCCCGACGGTGACCAAATCCTACAACTCCACCACCACCACGTCGAATGACAACTACGCGCCGCCATCGAGCACCAGCACGACCACCGAGAAGACCTCGACCCAGAATAGCAACTAGTCTCGGGTGATTTGAGGGCGGCTCCGAATCGGAGCCGCCCCGCTCTCATCTTGCCGCGGCCGCGGGCGCTGCCGCCGACAGCATCTCGCATATTTTCTGTGCGATAAGCTCGCCGGCCAGCCGATGGCCGTCGGCGTTCCAATGTCCCACTCCCAACTTGGTGCTCTTGAAGCCGGCCAGGAACACGTGATGCTCGTCGGCGTAGGCCTGCATCGGCGCCGCCAGATTCAGTACCTCGAAACCCTCGCGCTCGCCGAGCGCCTTGATTCGCTGATCGGGATAGAAAATGTCGGTCGAGCGGTAAGTCATCGAGTAGTAGCCGCGCACGGTCGGATCCGGATAGATCTGCGGCGGATTGGCGAGCGTCACCACCAGCAGCGGGACATGATGCGCCGCGGTCTCGCGCGCCATCATCGTGATGATTCCCTCGGTGACCCGCCACGCGTCCTCCCAGACCGGGGTCATCGGCGGCCGGTAGATATTGTCCTCGATTCCTTCCTCGTGACCGAGCGGCGCCGCCGGCTGCTGCTCGGCGACCGGCATAAAGCCGCCGTCAATCATACGCCCTTCCATACGTTCTTCGAGCTTGGGCGCACGCCCTCCGGCCTCGGGTGCGCGCGCCGCGGGTTTGGGCGCGGCGGCTGAGCGGCGCTCGGCTTCGAGCTCTTTCATTTTCGATCGGATATCGCTCTTGGCGTCGCCGATCAGGTTGAGCACCTGCGAGTGGCGCGACTCGAACCGCATCATGCAGGAGAGATAGAACCATCGCGAGCGCTCGAACGGCCCGCCCAGCGTCAGCTTGCCGTCCTCGAAGACGTAGAACGGGCGGCACTTGTCGCTCTCCAGCACCGTCGAGTTGTTGCGCAGATCGTTGCCCGAAAAAAACGCCAGCACCACGAGGTCGGGCGAATACTGCCAGACGTGCTGGCGGAGCGTGATCAACTCCTGCGCCGTGCCGTAGGCGTCGGTCCCGAAGTTCATCACCTGGATTTTTCTGCCGCCCACCCCCTTGCATCCGCCGAGCGCGCGCTCGGCCACCGCACAGAAGGTCTGCTCGTAGGCGACCTGCGGCGCCTCGGTAAAAGAGTCGCCGACCACCGCCACGCGCAGCGTGTCCGCAGGCTTGGCGATCGTCCACTCGGGACCGCGAAAGCCCGCGCGGTTGACGCTGACGAAGCCGGCGCCCTCCGCGCGCTGCCAGCCGGAGGCGCCCGGCTTGAGGCCCCATCCGCGATACGCGTCCCACGTGTAAAGGCTGACCTTGGCGAGGCCGCTTAAGCGCACGGCTACTTCGGCCACCAGGAATGCGATCGCCACACCCGCCAGCGCCAGCGCGAGATTGGCGGCAACGCGCCTTTTCCCGCCCACTGGCCTAAAACAGCGTGTAGATGAAAGGGGCAACGGTGGAGAATTCGGCGATCGCGATCAGCACGCTGAGGACCAGCAACGTGCCGATAAGCGGCACCAGCCAGAACTTCTTGCGCTCGCTCGCGAACCCCCACAGGTCTTTCAACAAATCCAGCATCGTCAGGCTGACTCCACTATCTGTCGCGGCTACGAGCCAGTAAAGCCGGAACGCCTCCCGATCTAAGCGCCACAGCGGAGTACGCCGCGCCGATGAAACGGATTCAAA
>CAVYTJ010000023.1:0-106296 GCA_963771325.1 uncultured delta proteobacterium
TCGATCTCGCGACGCGCCAGGCGACGGTCACCGAAGTACGCTCCGACGGACTGCATGTGTTCGTGCGGCGCGAGCGCGACGGCCAGTTGCGCCTGGCCTCGCTGATGCGCGGGGGCGCCTCGCCCGCGGCGACGCCAGCCGGCGCCGTCGCGCCGCGACGCGGACGCGCCGCGGCGCGACGGCACGAGAAAAAGCCGGCAACGCGCGAGGAGCGCGTTGCCGCGGAGCGCGAGCGCCGCGCTGTCGAACGAACGGCGCGCGAGCGCCGCGCCGCCGAGCGAATGGAGCGCGAGCGGCGCAGGCGCAGCGGCCGCGCCGCTTCGCCGTCCGCGCCGGCGCCCCCCTCTAATGAATGGCGCTACCAGGTCGCATCGGTGGCGCTCGAAAAGACTGAAATTCGCGTCGAGGACGACATGATGCCGCGCAAGGTCGAAGTGGCCGTCGTGCCGCTCAACCTTCACGTGAAGAACGTGTCGAACGATCTCGCCAAACCGATCGCACTCGACCTCGACGGCATCTTCAACCGCAAGGGCAGCTTAAGGTGACGGGAACGGCCGCGCCGGTACCGCTCGATCTCAATCTTCGCGTCGTCACTCGCCGCCTGGACCTGGCGCCGTTCGATCCGTACGTCACGAGCCATCTCAACACCAAGATCGCCAAAGCAGCGTTGACGATGAATGGCGCGGTCGCACTGGACAACGAGCGCAAGGTGATGCGCGTGAGCTACCGCGGCGACGCCGCGCTGGTCGGCGTGGGGATGCTCGACAAGGTTACCAACGACAGTTTTCTTGCGGTGGAATTCCTTCGTGCGAAATGGGATCAGATTTCAGCCTGGGCTCGGGTCCGCCGAAGGTCCATGTCGCGGCGCTGGACCTCAGCAACTTTTACGCGCGAATCATTCTCAATGCCGACGGCCGCCTGAACCTGCGTGACGTTACGACGAGTCCGGAGGAGGCGCGAACTTCGCTCACGCGAGCGCATGGGGCCCCAGGCGCTACTGGAGCCGTGCCAACGCCTGCGCCGACACCATCACCAGCACCAACACCGTCACCAACGCCCACGCCGAGTGCGGCCACAGCCGGCGCCGCGGGCGCAGCCGCGGCAAGTCCGGCCGTAGCGCCGAGCCCGGCTCCGCTTCCGGCCGACGTCGCAGTCGGGCGGATTACGCTTCACGGCGGCCAGGTCAACTACACCGACAACTTCATCAAACCCAACTACACAGCCAATCTTACCCAGATGAATGGGAAGGTCGGAACGTTCGGCACCAGCACGACCACGCCGGCCGACGTCGAACTCGACGGACAAGTTAACGATAACGGGCCGCTGACTATCAGCGGATCGATAAATCCGCTCACCCCGCTGGCTTCGGTCGATATCAAGGCCAAGGCAGACAACGTGCAGTTGACCGAACTCTCGGCCTACTCAACCAAGTACACCGGCTATCCGATAACCAAGGGCACGTTGATGGTCGACGTGCATTACATTCTCGCCGAGCAAAAGCTCACCGCCGAGAACCACGTTTTCATGACCAACTCCAACCGTCGGCGACAAGGTGGAAAGCCCCAACGCAATCAATCTGCCGATTCGCCTCGCGGTCGCGCTGCTCAAGAACTCCCAGGGCCAGATCAATCTGCACCTTCCGTGTCCGGCTCGCTGTCGGACCCGCAATTCAGCGTCGGCGGAATCGTGCTGCACGCCCTCGTGGGGTTGATCATGCGGGCGGTGACCTCGCCCTTCAGCCTGATCGCGTCGGCGGTCGGCGGTGGCAGCGGCGGCAGCGGAGAGGATCTGAACTACGTGGTGTTCTCACCCGGATGGGCATCCATAACCCCTACTGCCAAGGGCAAGCTGGACACGGTCGCGAAAGCGCTGCAGGCGCGGCCCGCGCTGAAGCTCAACATCTGCGGACGGGTCGACCCGAAGTTCGATCGCGAAGGGTTGCCCGCGGCGCTGGTCGAGCAAAGCGTCGCGAAACAGAAACTGCTGGACTCGGACCAAAAGACGGCCGACGTCGATCTGGCGAGCGTCGAGGTCACGCCGGACGAGTACAACAAGTACTTGAAGCGCGCCTACAAGGCGGCGAAATTCGACAAGCCTCGCGATCTCCTCGGCCTGGACAAATCGCTGCCGCCCGACGAGATGAAAAAACTGATGATCGCCAACACCAAGGTCACCGATGCCGATCTCAAGCAGCTAGCCGAGGCGCGCGCCAACGCGGTGCGCAAGGCGCTTAGCGGGAAGATCGATCCGGCGCGCCTGATGGTGGTGGCGCCCAAGCTCAACGCCGACGGCATCAAGGATAATGGCAAGACCACGCGCGCCGATCTCTCGCCCGAATGCGGCGAAAATAGGAAAGCACTTCAGCGCGGAGCGAAGGCCTCCAGTGCGCGCTCGTCGGGCAACGGAACGTCGTCGCAGCGCAGCGGCATCACGCACACATGATTCGCGCCGGCCGCGAGTTGAGCGTCGATCCGTTCCATGATCTTGTCTTCGCTGCCCCACGCGACCACCGCGTCGATCAAACGATCACTGCATCCATTGTCGAAATCGGCCGCCGTGAAACCCTGCGCGATAAGAATCCGGCGATAGTTATCCTGGTTGGCGTAGAAGCTCAGATGCTCGCGCGCGCGGGCGCGCGCCTTGGCGGCGTCGCGCTCGAGGATGACGATCACGCTCGCGCACACCCATTTGTCGGGTCCCATGATGGCGCGCGCCTGCTTGGTGTGCGGCGGAAGACACATGTAGGTATGCGTGCCGTGGGCTTCGCGCGCGGCCAGGCCGAGCGATTTGGGATGCAGCGCCGCGATAACCAGCGGCGGCTCGACTTTCGGCGCGACCGCCTTGTACAGCGTCGACTTCATCCGCGGGATGTATTCGCTGAGATAGCTGAAGGGCTTGACGTACTTGTGCCCGCGCAGATCCTCGACCAGCGAGCGATGGCTTACGCCGATGCCGAGGATGAAGCGATCGGGCGCGAGTTCAGCCAGCGTCTTCGCCGCCACGGCCATCGTCATCGGATCGCGCACCCAGACGTTCGCGATACCGGTCGCGTAAATCAGGCTGTCGGTGTTCGCGAGCACGTAACCGCCATGCGCGAAAGGCTCGCGTCCCCACGCCTCGGGCGACCAGATGACCTTGTAGCCCATCCGCTCGACCCGGCGGCAAAACGCGGCGCTCTCGGGCGCGGGCATCGCATCCATGAAACAGAACGCACCCAGCTTGCCGATTTCCATCGCATCGCTCCTTCGCAACTGCTCTTGTGAGACTACCGCTTCGGGCTACAGCCCGAACAGCGTGAACGGTTCCCCCATGTCTGCGATCTGGCCCTGGTATTTGCCGTCGAGCGCCGAGAAGACGTGTATAACACCGTCGCGCGTGGAGGCCGCGAACAGGAGCGGCTTGCTGTCCTGGGTCACCCGAATCGAATTTGCCTCGACCGGCAGCGGAATCCGCGCGACGCGGCTGTGCTGGTCCACGTTCAACTTCCACACTTCGGTCCCGGGCTTCTTGTGCGTCCATTCGCCTCCGCGATGCATCAGAACAAAAATCACATGGTCTTGCGCGTAGTAGGCTAGCGGCTGCCATCCGCCCGGCCGCCATCCCTCCTCTTTATCCTTGTCAGTCAGCAACGGCCACGATCCGCCGGGGTTCGATGGACTCGACGACATGTCGATCGGATAGGCGCTCCCGTGGTAGCTGACGAAGTAAGCCTGCTTGTCGATCATCGCCGGCAAGGCGAAGACCGGTCTTCGACGTCGAAAAACGGTTTGGCGGTGCGCTTCTGATCGGTGGTTTTGCCGTCGTCGTCGAATTGCGTGGTGAGTATCGCGCCCTCGGCGCAGACCGAGGCGAACTCGCGCGCCCCAGGATCAGAATCTGGAGCATCCCGGAGTCTGGATTTCGCCGGCGACCTTGCCGCTTTGCAGATCGACCGCGGTGACCGAGGTTGCGGGAGTCAGATTCGAGTAGAGCAGAAACCGCCCGTCGGGGGTGACGCTCATCGCGGTCGGATCCTGGACCGCGAGCTGGCGCTTGTCGGGAATCACGATTTCCGAGACCGGCGCCAGTTTGTGCGCGTCATAGATCGTCACTGTGTCGGTGCGATCGCCCCAGAATCGCGCGCGAGTAGAAAGTGTCCGCAGTGTAGAACTGTTTGTGGTCGGGTGACGCCGCGAACATGGCGGTCAATCCGCGGGTGATCGTGCCAATGACCTTCAACGAATCGCCATCGACAAGCGTGATCGGCGTGACCATTATCGAGCCGCCGAACGAGGCCGTGGCGATCCAGTGCGGCGAGACCGGCGGCAGCTCCAAGATGGTGACCTGCTCCTGCGGAGGCATCTGCGCGAGCGCACCCGTGCCGGGACAAACTGCCACGCCCAGAAGGAGCGCAACCATCCGGGCAAAGCGTTTCATGATGGATTTCATGTGACCTCTCAAGCCGCGCAGCGTAGCATGACGCGGCCGCTCGGCGTAAGCGTCACCCGCGCGGAGAGACACACGTATCGGGCAAAGTGCCGCGCTCCGATCCTCATCTGAGGATCGGAGCGTTCGGCATCTATCGCCTGCGATCGCTTACGGCTTATAGAGCTGGGGAAACTTGTCGCGCAGCAGATCGAGCTTGGGCAGATCGTTGATCAGGATATAAGGGTTGTCAGGATCCCGTCGAGGTAGTTCTGATGGTACGCCTCGGCCGGATAGAAGCCCTTGAGCGGAACTACCTGGGTGACGATCGGCTCTGGGAAGGTCTTCGCGTGATCGAGTTGAGCGATGTAGTCGTCGGCGATCTTTTTTTGCGCCGCATTCGTAAAGAAAATCGCCGAACGATATTGCGTCCCCAGATCGGGCCCCTGCCGGTTGACCTCCGTCGGATCGTGTGCGGCGTAGAAGAACACCTTGAGCAAATCGCCGTACGAGACCTGCGACGGATCGTAAGTGACCTCCACGGATTCCGCGTGCCCGGTCGTCCCGGTGCTCACGACCTCGTACTCCGCAGTTAACGCCCCTCCTCCCGCATAGCCGGACACTACTCGGGATACACCCTTGACGTGCTTGAAGACGGCGTCCACGCCCCAGAAACAACCGCCGGCGAAGACCGCCGTCTGTTGCGTGCCGGCAGCGCTTTGCGACGCGTTGTCAGCCGCCTTTGCGGGTACAGCGGCAGATGCCGCGAGCGCCGTTATCGCAAGCAGCGCGAGGAAAGAGAAGCTACGGAAACGACGATTTATCATAGTCGATTACACGCGAGCCCCGTGTATTTGGGGAGCGCTTGCCTCATAGTATTGTTCTCCCGAAAACGGGGAAAGTTACACTTGCGCGTCATACTGGTCGGGCGCGGGCAGATCGAGCGCGCGGGCGAAAGCGCAGCCACACGGCGCCTGCCAGCGCGGAGAGCACGGTCAGCCCTAGCGCGGGCAGCAGATGCCAAGTGACGAGATGCAACGGCTCATCGATTGGGCATCCGATTCGCATCAGCGCGAAGGAAAAGAGCTGCGGCGGCGCCGGTCAACGCCAGACCGGCAGTGGCCCCGCGCATCGGAGCGCCCCGTTTGACCGCCCACCAAAGCGCGATGCACGGCGCCGCGGCGAGCACGCAGGTCTGGCACTGCGCACGATAGCCCACGTGCAAAAATTCGGCTAACGGATATCCGGTGCGTAGCGGTCGCGCAATCACCACCAGCGCGGTTCCCGTCAGCACCAGCGCGACGACGAACGCGACTTCACGCGGCTCGGCGCTGACGCCCCGGGATCGCGCTCTCGCAGCGCGATGATCGCGGCGACCATCGCGGCGGCCCCGAAGAGTGCGACCTCGAGCGTGTACGGGGTGCTCGAGCTTTCTCATGAAGTCGTTGCGCGGTGTGCGTCCCGACCCAC
Source organism: uncultured delta proteobacterium (assembly GCA_963771325.1). Lineage (GTDB taxonomy): Bacteria > Desulfobacterota > Binatia > Binatales > Binataceae > JAKAVN01. The sequence continues at coordinate 5,875 of CAVYTJ010000023.1, forward strand.
AACGAGCACCTCGATTCCAGGAGCAGCCAAAGCCCAAAGCGTATGCTGACCGGCCACAGCGCCGTACCGGCGTGAGATTCGCGGCCAGTCGCTCCACCAGCGCGCGATGACGCTCTTCATGCGGCAGTGTGGGAGGCTTCAGCCACTTTTACTCAGCTTCTCCACCGATCTTCTTCAACGCCTTGTATGCGCGATGCGCCCTGCACCTTCAGCGCACCGACCGAGACGCCGGCACGCGCCGCAGCGCCCTCCAGCGTCATTCCGTCGAGCTTGAGCATCGCAAACGCCTCGCGCTGCGCTTGCGGAAGCCTGGTCAGGAGCCGCTCGATATCAGGTGCGGGCGCGGCGCGATTCGCTTTCCGCGACGCTCGGGCAAGTTCGGCCGTCAACTCTTCCCAACTCGCGCGCGACCAGCGCCGCCGCGAGTGGTCGGCCGCGACGTTGCGCGCGATCGCGAAATAGCCATGGCTCCAGCGGACGATCGCGCTCGTACGTTCGGCGCGCCTCGGAACAGCGCCATGAAGGTTTCCTGGTAAACGTCCTCGACTTCGTCGATCGCGACGCGCGCGCGCAGGAAACGCGTCACCGCTGGACCGACATCGTCGAGCAAAAGCCGGCAGGCCTCGGCGTCGCCCTGCTGCAAGCGCTCCATCAAATGCGCGCGTATCCGGCTGCGCTCGAGCCGCTCGGCGTCGTCGACCTTTTTCATTCCCGCTGCGCTGCCATTCGCTTGCGCGCCGAGGCCGCCCAACGGACGCCCGACGCACGATTCAGGCATATAAGGACAGCACGGGGCGCCGCTTGCCGCAACAAACGCCGCCGGCGCAAGAGGTACGACGACGACGCGCGACCGCTTCATGCCTGCGCGCACGCACGTGGCGGACAATTGCACTAGCGATTGCGAGAACGCTTGCAGAGGGGATTGCGAGGATCTTTGATTGACCGTGGAAATCAAAGGATTGACCGTGGAAATCAAAGCTCCTCGGCTCGTGCGAGCGCCGCGGATCCTATCGATCCCGCAGATCCTGCGCGGCGATCGGACGAGAACCGATGTAACGCGCGCGCGATGAAATGGTCGAGGCTTGCGTGGCCGGGGCCGTCGATCATCAGCCAGAAATAACAAAGCGCGTACAACGGCTCGTCCAGTTCGACGAAATCATCCAGGCCGGAGACATGCTTGAGATTAACCGCCAGTATCGCGACGGCCATATTGATCATCATCGGTATCGAAACGATTCGCGTGCACAGGCCAACGACCGTCAGCGCACCGCCGATCAGTTCCGTATAGGCGCTCAGCACCGCACTGAAGGCGGGATGAGGAATTCCCCATTGCGCGAAGCGGCGGGCGAAGCCGTCGAGGTCGTGCGCCTTCGCCCATCCGGTTTCGAAGAAAAAATAGCCGACAAAAAGACGAATCAGCAGCGGCGGCAGCCATCCTGTTCGATCGCCGAATTCCTGCGTGCGATTGGCAAGCTGCTTAAGCGAGAGACTAATCATCCGGGTTGAGTCCTCAGTTTAGAATTCTCGCGCGCGCGCAATTAGTTACGTCGCAGGAACTGTCAACGCCACAGCGGCCTGTAACTTTCGACCGGAGCGGAAGAATCCCCTACCAGGTGAACGCGGATTCGTGATGCAGCTTCAAACAGAAAAGCGAAAGGAGTCTGGAAGAATGAAATCGGCAAAAAACGGCGCGCTGTTGGCCTCCGCGGCCGCGATGATGTTCATCGCGGGCACTGCGATGGCACAAGGAACCTCGTCCATGAGCAGCCCCAGCGCGATGAGCGCGCAGACGGCGCACGTGAAATGCGTCGGAGCGAACGACTGCAAGGGTCATAGCGCGTGCAAGAGCGCGCAGAACGATTGCAAGGGTCAGAACTCGTGCAAGGGCAAGGGATTCATCAACACCTCGAGCTCCAAAGAATGCTCGGACAAGGGAGGAAAACCTCAGGCGATGTAGCCTCGCGCCCGGCGGCGCGCGTCTCGTCGCGCACGCGCGCGAACTATCTCGCGACTGCGTTTGAGTGGAGCAAGGGCGGCCCCGGCGGGGATAACGCCGCGCCCGAACGCCGGGCCGCCCTTGCGATGTGATGTAGCGTCGCGCGCGCCCGCGCGCGTCTCATCTCGCAGCGTGCGGTCTCGCTACTGTGTCCGTTTGGCGAGCCGCGGAATGGGCTTCCGTATGGCGGTGTCGACCAGCATCGTCCATTTGGTCTTCGGCGCCCGCGTCGGCAGTATGCTCCTAGCGCTTTCGCCCGATCCGGGCGCGAAAGCCCCCAAGGCGGGAGCACCCCAGGCTGAAGGTGTCCGCGTCTCCTTGATGATCTTGTAGGTACCCACCACCTGCCCTCCAGTTGGGCAGCACTCGGGATCGTTTGCGTTCCAGATCGAGAACGCAAATTCCAGCGCGCTGTTGCTGAATGAGTTTCGACCGGGATGCCGAGCTGCTTCGCGCGGCCCCAGCTTGCTCTTGTAGCTCTTCTCCGGTGATTCGATTTCAACCAGCTGTTCATCGCCTTCGACGCCGTAGTCAAGCGCGAACACCTGGTCGATGTGACTCCGCCATCCGTCGACCGGCACGTCGACGAAAAGCTGCGTCTCGCCGAATCGGCTGCCGTTTTCTCGTACCTTCGCGATGAAGGTAATCGGCGTTTCGAAATGCTGCTCGGCGAAATCCGGATCGTCAGATTCGATGACTTTCACGCGCCGGTACTGGTCATCGCCGGTCTTTTTCCAGAAGACTAGACGCTCAGGGCGGTCTTTGCCCGCATGAAGCGTGATGAGGAATTCAGCTTCCTGCGCGGAATAGCCGTTCAGGTAGATGGGAAAAAGATAGGCGAGCGTGAGCGGATACTTGTGATCTGCGCCTGCAGGAATCGCAGCGATAATCTGTTGCCTGTTGTACCGCCGGGTGTCCGGCTTAGAGCGCTCGGCATAGGCCTGTTCCTCGCGCGTCTGCTCGGCAAGAGCCGCCCGCTCCGCCCCGCCTCCGGCATTTTGAAGCGCGATCACGGCTGCGGATCTTACCTCGAGGCTCTTGTCTTTTAGCGCGATCATCAGTGTCTGCACCGTCTCGGACGTAGGCTGCTTCATCTGCGCCAGCGCCCCAACCGCGTCTTGCCGCACGTAGAGGTCGGGACTCTTTAATGCCGCAGCCAGTGCGGGAACGGCAGACTTTCCCAATCTCGCGAGCGCATCGACTGCCCAGAACTGCCCTTGGCCAAGAATTTTAGTCAGCGCCGGCAGCGCCTGCGGGCAAGGCGGCCCTACTCTCGTCATGGCGCTTATAGCGGCAATCCGCACGTTGGCGTCCCTATCGTCGGCCGCCGCCCGCGCCAGCGGCTCGCACGCCGCTGGTCCGGCGCTTGAGGCGAGTGCATGCGCAGCGTCGACTCGCACAGACGGAACCGGGTTGCTGGCCAGCATGCGCTCGAGCACTGGGGCCGCACCCTTCGCACCGCTTTTCATGTTTTGGAGCGCCAAAAATGCAGTGTAGCCCAGCGCGGTATCCTTGCCCTCCATAAGCAGCGTGAGGATCGGTACCGCCCGGATGTCGCTCGGGTCCACCCAGGCGAGCGCGATAGCCGCTTGGTCGCGCACGTTGGAGTCCGTATCCTTCAGCGCCTCGCTCAGATCGGGCGTCGCACGGGCGAGCTCCGCCGGAGTGGCGAGCAGGATTCCAGGCGGCGTGATAGTGAGCGTCCGGAGCATCCGCGCTAAACTCCTCATCTGCGCGAGAGCCTCGGCAGCGCCTGCTCGCACGCGTGGGTCGCTATCTTTGAGGGACTTTCGAAGCAGGGGTAGCACGGGTGGGCCAAGTTTGCCCAACTCCTGCGCAGCAGTCTGCTGGCCTGCTTGTTTGAAGGCCCCGATCAAAATCGGCCACGCGGTCGAATCGTGTAGCGCGACGCGACCCAATGCCTGAATCGCCCTCGTACGAGTCAGGAGATTTTGGCTCTTGGCCAAGGCGGCTAGCTCAGGAATCGCCGGCGCTCCCGCGTCGCTCAGGACTTGTAACGCGAATAATTGAAATCCGTCGCTCGGATCTGCGCTCTGTACCGCTTCCTCGGCTTTCACTGCCTCCGCCATAGCTTCGATCACCTCGGGCGGCAGCGGCTGGACTTTCCCGAGCGCGACAGCCGCATCTTGGCGACGCCGCAAATCAGGGCTTCTCAGTTCCGCGATGAGCCGGGAGACGTTCGGCGGCAGAGGGGCAGCGTGCTTGCATCCCGCCGCGGCAGCCATCGCAGCGAAGATCAACAGCGCGGCGAAGATGCGTCCTGCCATGTTCCTCCTGCGGCGTGCGAGGCTCTCAAGCGCGGCGCTGCTGCTCTTGCAAGCGGGCCAGGATCCGGCTTAGCAGAGGCTCCTCGCGCAGCGCCGATATCGGCTTGGTGAGCTGAAACACTTCGGTGACCAGGCGCTGCACGTTGATGTCTTCGGCCTGCAGCGAATCCAGCGCGGCAAAGTAGCCGGCACCTTCCCCGAGGCCGGGCGGGCGTTCGCCCCTGGTTTGCGGATACGCGAAGTCGAAATTCGCCGCTAGGGTCCACGGCGCGCTTATCGCCTGCGCGGCCTTGGGGAAAAAAGCCGACGCTAACCCGTCGAGCCCGCGAGCTTGCGCCGCGCGCTCGCGGAGTATCTTTTGCAACGCCTGTGCCTGCAGCGCCGCGGAGCTCATGCCCTGCCCATAGACCGGATTGAAGCTGCAGATCGCGTCGCCCAGAATCAGAAATCCCGCCGGAAAGCCCTGCAACCGTTCGTAGTGCCGCCAGACGCTGGTTGGAAATCGATGATGCGTGATGTCGACGATACGTTCCGCGTCCTTGATCAGCTCGTAGAGCCGCGGAGAAGGCAGGGCCTTCGCGAAAGCAAGAAAGCCGGCTTCGTCCGTTGGAGGATAATCGCCGAAGCGGCCGGCCAGGCTCACGTGCCACGTGCGATTCTCGATCTCGAACAGCCCTCCCGCCCTTGAGTGTTCGGGCGGCGGCCCGCCGACGAGCAGCAAGGGCTCCGCTTCGTGGTCGAGGTCGGGTTTGCGGTACTTGGTGCTGGTATAGGCGAAGTCGACGCCGATGGTCGTTTCCTCGGGAGCCGGCACGCCCATCTCGACCAGCCAACGTGAAGCGTGAGAACTGCGCCCGGCCGCATCGATTACCAGATCAGCCTCGACCGACTCCGCGCTCGCCGCACGCTTGCGCCGCACGCCGCGAATCCGTCCGCTATCGTGGACTAGCCCTTCGATCGCCGCATCGGTCTCGAGCGTCACATTTGCGAGTGCAGCCGTGCGCCGCCTGACGTGATACTCCAGCAAACCGCGGCTCATGATGTGGCCTTCGAACCCGAGGTCGCGCGGCTCCTTTACAGACAGGGTCCCGTTGTACCCCTTGCCATTGGGGCCGTAAAAGACGATGTCGATGCCGGGCCTGAAACCCACGGCGCCCAGTCTCTTCAGTTCCTCGGTGAAGCCGGGATAGAGCGACGACATCACGTTCTGGCCGCCCAGCAATAAGGCGTGGACATGATTGCCCTGCGGAATCGACTTATGCAGAACCGGCAGATCTTCGATCTGATCGCGTTCGAACACGGTGACGCGCTCGAAGTGATCGGCCAGCACCGCTGCGCTCATCAGCCCCGCCAGGCTGCCGCCGATCACCACAGCATGATGTCCCAAACTGCTCGCCATCTATATCTTCCTCTAACGGAGTGTCCTCGCTCGCACTGGCCGCAGTGTTCCGCATTAGGGCATTCGTCGCCTCGGCAAAGGCAGATCGAGGTGCCGTCAATTAGAGAACAATTGTACCGGCGGTCCGTCAACTGAAGGCCGATGATCATCGGCTACGACTCCTCTCTAAGTCTTCTCCTTGTCAGCATGAGCCACTGAAGAATCGGCGGGTGTCTCGAAAGCAGACGATTTCGGACGCGGTTACGCTTATTTCTGCTAGATAAAGATAGCGAAAACAGCGATTACCTAGTAAGATGTCAAAGGCCGCTATGGGACGTAAATTAATTCGTTTTCATCTCTAGACAAAGCAAGGCCAAAAATGTAGCTTCAATGGTGCCCAAAATGGGCTTAAAAAAGGAGATATGAAAATGGAGTTAGTGACGAAGATGTTCATCCGTGCCCGTGAGTCCGTGGTTCGTAACACCCGTGGCCAGACGATGACGGAATACGCCCTCATCCTGGCGGCCATCGCGGTCGTGGTGTACGGCACCTACAAGGCGCTGGGCAACAACATCGGTTCGCTCGCCAACGGCGTCGACTCTGCTCTGACCAACGCGTAAAGACGTCTCATGATTGAGGGACCCGCGGCAAAGCAGGTCCAAAAGCCCCCGGAGCCTGAATCCGGGGGCTTTTTCTTTCTGTGTCTCACTTTGAAATCGGCAACGCTGCCTTTCTCGAAGTTGTAGACGCCTGTCCTGGGCGAAACACGGAAGGGATTCTCCGCTCGAGACGAGCGCGTGCCTGATATCACAGCAGCGGTTTGCATCTTTTGGTCTCGCAGAGAACATTTAGAGCTTGTCCGACAAACACCACTGCGCCTACAATTTCGCACTTACCGCCTATGGTCCCGCGCATTTTTTTCGCACCGCAAGGCGTGGACATGCCGACAGGGCGAGCGCGCGGCCCTGTCTCCGTCCTAACCTAATTCTTGAGCAACCCCCGCTTTCCGCGACATTCTCGGAGAAACACTTAAGAGCTAATGGCGCCGCGTGTGCTGACGTGGTTTGATGGTTCATCGCTGGCCCGCCGCTTGTGCGAACGACAAGCGGGTTCTAGTTAATCAGATGCGACGACGGAACGGGATGACGATCCTTCTATGTGCAGCCTGCCTGTTCATCGGGTTGCCGCACCCCGGGCGTTCATGCGCGGATGAGACCGCTGTAATTTCGTCGACGCCGGCCTCTCAAGTCGATCCGAATTCGTTCCGCCCCTCAGCCAACATCCCGGCTGCGCCCGCGCCCTATCAGGTGGAGCAAAATACCAACGAAGTGGAGCCGCCGGGGCTGAAGGAATACATGGATGCGAGCGAGGAGATCTCGCTTTTCGGCATCGACTTGCGGATCGAGCGGCGCAAGGCGGAAAAGGAAATTCAGGGGCTGCTGGTCGTAGATATCGCGCCGGGAAGTCCGGGAGCCGGCGCGGGACTGCATCCTTACCGCCAGCCCACGCGCGACATTCTCAATGGGGTGGGGATGCTGGCCACGATGGCATTTCCGCCTGCGGTAGTGGTGGTGCCGATCTTTGAATCAGTTCCGCTCGGCGAGGCCTACGACTTGATAATCGGTGTCGATGGCGCTCGCGTGGCCAACTTCCTGGATTTTTACGACTGTGTGCACAATGTTCAGCCCGGCGAAATTGTCTATCTGAACGTTCTGCGCAACGGACGCCGCGTGCAGGTGCCGCTCACCATCACGACCTCCGTGCCGCCACCTCAATCCTGGGTGCGCTGACTTGAACTGAACGTCAGGAGACTCATTTTTCGAGCCTCATCCGCGATCCGCGGCAAAAGCTCGCAGGCTTCAGCGCAACGCCGAGAACGCGGTCGGCGTCATGATCGTGTTGCTGATCGACGCGAGCAGCGGACCGTCCTCCTCGCTCTTGCGGCGCGCCTCGATCCATTCCGGGTCAGCCTGAAAGGACGCGAACTTCTTGTCGCGGTCCGCCAGCGAGTCCCATTGCAGGATGTAGATCAGGTCCTGGTTCGATTCTCCGATCGCTACCGTCCAGAACCCCGTCTGGCGGATGCCGTGCTTCTCGAATAGCCGCACGGTGACAGTTTCGAAGCGCTTGACCAAAGCCGGAAGCCGTCCGGGAAGGCAATGATAGACGCGTAACTCATAGATCATGAGGCACTCTCCATGCGCGCTGGTTTCGCACAATTAGCCTATGCCGAACAGCTGAGGCAAGGACCGGGAAACCGCCGGTCCATCTCACCTCGAGACTCCGGCCTGCAGCAGCCCTGACCTGCACTGTGCGCTTTCGGTTTAGCGCGGCATGGCGTCGAAGGTTCGGCGCAGCGTCGCAAACGCCGCCGGTTTCATGAGCATGTCGACATGATCGAGGCCGGGCACGAGTTCGACGGTGAGATCCGGTTTCGCCAGCCGCAACAGCGGCGCATAGCGATCGGCATAGAACTGGTCATCGTTGGCGCCCGCGATGAGTGCCATCGGCTTCTTGGTGCGCTGAAGCGCGGCAAAGTAGCCATTGCTGCCGAGATTCATCGCCAACCGAAACGAATAGACGCCGGTCAGGTTCTGATTGCCGGGCGGAATGGCGAATACGATGGCATCGAGACCGTCAAACCAGTGAATGCCGATCTTGTCGAGGATGATCAGCCCAACGATGCGGGGCAGATAGGGCGTCGCCCAGCCACCGGCGTTCGGCCGCGCAAGCGGAGACGGATAGACGATGGCCGGGTCGATCACAATGTATCGATCGAAAAGATTGCCGTAGGATCCTCCCGCGATGCGGATGGTGAAGGCGCCGCCACCGGAGAAGCCGATAGGTCAGCGTCGCATGTGCATGCGCGGGTCGGATCGTCGCGACTAGATCCGCCAGATCATCGTCGAGTTGACCGATACAGTCGATGTCGCCGCGCCTGCCGGAACTGCCGTGGCCACGCAAGTCGGGTGCGTAGACCGTCGCACCGGCCGCACGCAGCGTCTTGGCCAGCGCATTCATGACGCTGCTTTCCGTGCCCGTGCCGTGAATGAGCACCGCCACCTGTTCCCCGCCGCCGGGATGGGCGCGATACGCGATCTGTGTTCCATCCCGCGCCGTGTAACGGCTGAATGCCGGAAGATCCGTCAGATCGAGCTGCCGTGGTTGCACGGGGCGCGGCGGCGCGGCCGTGCCGAAGGCTATTGTCACCCCCAGCGTGGCGATCAGAATGCTAGCGACTATCACGATCGCGCGAGGCCAGCGCTGCAATGTTTGCAGCATAGACGATCGATCGCTTTACCAACTGAGAAAATTGATGGTGAGCCGTCCGGGACTCGAACCCGGGACCCTCTGATTAAAAGTCAGATGCTCTACCGGCCTGAGCTAACGGCTCATCGAGAAAAACAACACTGAATCAACCACTCAGAGATCTACGCGTGAGCATTTGATTTTGACGGCAGACTCGGGGTTTAGTTCGCAGTGCCGACAGTGGTCGTGTGCCTGGGCGTTTTTGCGCCGCCCCGACACGATGCCACGCCCGTCTTATCGGAGCAAGGCGACGCGACCGTCACGACTCAACACTCTCGATGTCCAACCGCCTCGTCACGAGTCCCTACCGCAATTGGCGCCGCTAGGTATACACGCCGCGAATTGAGCTTCAGCAGTAGCCGGTCTTTAGCAGAAGGCATTGCGGGGTCGGCCCGCTCCATTTGGCGCTGGGGTGCATCTATAAGCCCGAACAACTCACGACCCCACGTCAACTCCAGTGACCACCTACGTTTACTTTAAAGCTCTTGTAAAATGACCGAATTTCCTTTAATAGTCTCATAACGCCTCTATTATTCACTTTCGCGAGGGTTTGACATGACTGAAACGAAAGCGGGCGACGCCGGTTGGAACAATCATTACTGGCCCGAATCGAATCCGCGGCTTCTCCAAATCGAGACAAGTAAGAGTGTACTCCATCGACACTGCGTCCGATGCGGTCGGGATTTCGTGACAGATCTGTTGTCAGGCAAACGCTTCGCCGTTTCTGTCTCGGCAATAAGCTTTCATCGGCTTGAGGACGAGGTTACAGAACGATGGCTAAGAGAACCCTGTCACGGCACGCGTCTGCCGAGCGATGACGCGGACCGAATCAGAAAGATCGCGGAATTTCCGGTTTCGGAAGGGTACGCGGTTCCACGGTCACCCGCTGACCTAAGGCGTGCCCGGACACGGTGACTTCGCAAAACACGGCCGAGGAAGTTCGAGGTACGTCGCAGACAGTTGGTGAAGCGACGGTCATAGCGGCCGACACCTAAAACCGTTTGACCCGGTGCGCCCGTGGCCATCCTCGTCCAGTGACCCAGCGACTAACTCGCCAAGCCTTTCACCGAGGCGTTAGGAGAACCAGGGGCAAAGAGACTACGTTCAACTATGAGAAGTATCAGAATTGAATCGGGCAACGGCCGCAGTATTTCCGAGGAGTTGCAAACCTCTATGAACCTGTTGGAGGCCGCGACGATCTCCTACGGGGTAAACGTGTTGGTGGCTGATGCCGATGAAGACGCCGCTACCTTGGTCCTTCATGGCGCAAGAATCCGATTTACTGCCGGGTACCCGCTTAGAGACCGCTTCGAAAAAAAACATGTTCCAAACGACTTCGCAACGAGATCGATACCTCTTTAACGTCGGAGCGCTAAGGCTTGCGAGCGTCGGCCGCGCGCGCGCTCGTTGACTGCGCCAGCGCCGCGCCGGCGGCGGCGCTCGAGGTCTGCGCCGGCGGGATCGTCACTCGCGATTCGAGGAACGCCACCAGGTTGTCGAGATCATCGTGGGTCAGGATGCCCGCGAAGGACGGCATGTTGCTGCCGCCATTGGCGATTTTGATCCGCAAGTCGTTTTCGCTGAGCCGATGCGCCACGTCGGTGAGATCGGGACCGCGCATCCCGCCCTGCCCTTCGATCATGTGACAGAACTCGCATCCCTTGTCATGAAAAAGCTGCGCCCCCGTGACGATCGGAGGGCTGGTCGTGCCCACCAAGGCGGCCGACAGCGGCTGAGCGTCGAATTTCGGCGACCATGGCGCTCTCGATCCCTCGATCCAGAAGCCGATTATGCTCAGCACGATCATTAAGACGGCCGCGACCGCCCACGGCCGACGCGAGGGATGGCGCTCGCCTTTATTCCAGAGCACCGGCACCAGCAGCAGGAAAACGATCGCCGCCATCGGCGCCGCGACCATGAACACCGACTCCATCCCGCGCGGCAGCAGCGCCAGCACGGCGTAGTACCACAGCATGTACCAGTCCGGCGCAGGATCGTTGGCGAGCAGGCTCGGGTTTGGAGGCTTGCCGAGTTCGGGCGGCCCGACGAAGAAAGCCAGCGCCGCGATAGTCACGACCACGCCGACGGCGACCACTACGTCGCGCCACGCCGCATCGGGCCAGAACGGCACCCCGCGCTCCTCGAGCAGTTTTTCATATTCGGCGCGATAGGTTTTGGGATTGACCTTTTCGCCGGGCACCGGCGGCGCCGAGATTCCGTCATGAATCACGAGGTAGAGATGAAGGGCCACGAGCGCGAAGATCATGGCCGGCAGAAAAAATACATGGAAGGCGAAGAAGCGGCTGAGCGTCGCGCCGCCGAGCGTCTTGCCGCCGAGCAGAAAGCGCGCGAGGTACGCGCCGATGAACGGCGTCCGCCCCAGCATCTCGGCCGCGAGCACCGTGGCCCACACCGCGGTCTGATCCCAGCGCAGCAGTTGCCCGGTGAACCCCATCGCGATCGTGATGAACAGCAGCATCACGCCACTGACCCAGTTGAACTCCCGCGGATACTTGTAACAGCCCATCAGGAAGACCTGGATCATGTGGATGCCGACCAGCAGGATCATCGCCGACGCGCCGAAGAAGTGCATCCCGCGCAGAAAATTTCCCAGCACCGCCTTATAAGTGATGAATTCGAGCACGTCGTAGGCCGACCCTGACGACGCGACGTATCGCGTCGCGAGCGCGATTCCGGTCACCACCTGCATCATGAAGGCGACCAGCACCGCGCTGCCGAACACGTACCACCATCCGGTGTTGGGCGGCACCGGATGCTTCATCACGTCGTTGAAAAATTTGATCAGGCCGGTGCGCTCCTCGAACGCGTCGACAGCCTGCCAAAAGATTTTCCTGATCACCGGGACTCTCCCGCGCGGCTATTCGATTGGCACCGCGCTGGCGAGGATTTCGACCTGTCCGTCGCGAACGCGCACTGGGTAGTTGAACAGTCGGCGCGGCGGCGGACCGGCGGCGACGTCGCCGTCGGCATAGTAAACGCCGCCATGGCAGGGACACATGAACAAATTGGCCTGCGCCAGCCATCGCACGGGGCATCCGAGATGCGAGCAGTTGACCGCGAACGCGACAAACCCTCCGGACTTCAGACGCCGCAGCCACGCCGCCGTCATCGCGGTCACCCCCGCCCACGCCACCGGCGATGGGTCGAGAAACTTGACTTTGACGGTTTCGCCGGGCTTGAAGCTGTCGACCGCGCCGACCGCACGCCATACGTCTGGTTCGGGGGCGAGCAACGGGCCGAGGATGAACCCGACGACCGGGATACCGACGATCACAGCGGCGACGGTGGAGAGCGCGATACAAAGCCGTCCCATGAAGCGGCGGCGTTCGGGGCTGAGCGCGTCGCTGCGGCCTGGCTGCGGTGTTTCACTCGCCATGCAACAATTCTCCCACCCACTTGCTAATCGACACGACCATCAGAATCAAACCGGCGGCTGAAAATACATAGGAACTGACTATTCCGAAAAGCAGGAACGTTATGCCGAGCGCGAGGAACACCGGCGCGTAGGTCGACGGCGGGTTTTTCTCCGGCAGCGGCGTGCTCCACCCGGCTTTCTCGTCGGCGCGCGATTGCGCTCCTTCTTCCGGAGTCATCCGAATCATCTCCTAAAAGCCCGCCGTCGCGGGCGCGACGCCGTCCGTCTCGGCCATCCCGAACCATTGCAGAAACAGTGCGATCATCACCGCCAAGAAGACAAAGCCGCCACCTACCCACATCAGGAGCCCGCCCACCTGCTGGTCGAGCGCCGGCGTCAGGCCCCATCCCGTGCGTATCAGCGCGCCGACGTGCAGCGAGTCGTGGGGATGCAGGTATGGCGCATAGAGGCCCTCGGGAGCAAAGGTGAGCCAGATGCCGAGCAGACTGTTGGCCATCGCGCCGCCGAGCAGGTAGACCTGCGTCCACAGCGGCGAAATTCTGCACTGCGGCAGCGGCGCGAGAACCGGCCACCAGAAGATGGTCGCGGTTACCATGAAGCACAGATGCTCCGCGATGTGCACGTATTCGTTGCCGAGCGCCGCATCGAAGAGCCGCGGAAGGTGCCATACGGCGAGCGTCGCGATTCCGAGCGTCCAGGCCAACAGTGGATTTCCCAGCACGCGCTCGATGCGCCCGAGCGGGCGGCAATCGAGCACCAAGCGCGCGAAGCGTGGCGTGATGCCGAGCAACAGCAGCGGCGGCACCGCGAGCTCGAGCAGCAAATGCTGGAGCATGTGGGCGCTGAACAGGTATTCGTCGCCGAGCGTATCGAGCGGCGAGATGAGCGCGAACAGCATCACGGCCACGCCCGCGACGAACCATCCTGCACGGGAAAGATTGCCCGCACGGGAAAGATTGCCCGCGCGGAAGAGGTCGCCGCGATGCGCGCTCCAGTACGCCACCAGCAGCGCCGCGCATCCGATCAGCACGGACAGGTCCGGGTCCCAAGCTCGCAGTATCTCAGCCATCTGGCTATTCGCTATATCCGCGCCGCTTCTCGGCAATTTCCACCGCTATGCGAGCAACGGCCATAAATAGACCACCGAGAAGATCACTACCCACACCGCGTCGACGAAATGCCAGTACATCGCGACGGACTCGAACCCAGACGGCTTGATCGCGCCAAGCCGCCCGCTCATCACGATTCCGAGTAGCGCGCCGAGCGCCACCAGGCCGATCAACACGTGCAGGCCATGAAAGCCGGTGAGGGTAAAGAACGTCGAGCCGAATAGGTTGGTGCTGATCGTGACGCTGTGCGCGAAGAGTCCCAAGTACTCGCGCGTCTGGCCGAGGAGAAAAATCGCGCCCAGCACCACGGTCAGCGCGAGCCATCGGCTGACGCCGCTCCGATCGCCCGTCCTGAAGCTGCGCGAGGCCAGATGAATCGTCGCGCTGCTCAGGAACAGGCAGATACTGAACGCGAGCGTGCGCATCACGTTGAGGCTGTTGGCGGCACTCGGTCCGTCGGCGGGCCGCGAGTGAAAGAACGCGTACGTGATCACCAGGATCAGGAAAAACCACGCCTCAGAGAAAAGAAACAGGCCGACTCCGACCTTGGTCTTGTCAGGCATCGTCTTCTCAGGCATCGCGATCCCTCACCCTGCCAGTTTCGCTAACATTTCGTCGGTGCGATCGGGATGGGCAAGGTCCCACAGCGGGCGGCGGCCGCGAATCGGCGGCACGCGGGTAAAGTTCTCGGGCGGCGGCGGCGAGGTGGTCGCCCATTCCAGAGTCCACGCATCCCATGGGTTGTTGCCCGCTATTTTTCCTGAGCGGAGCGAGATTGCGATATTGAAGATGAGAACTAGTACCGCGATGGCAAGCACGAACGCGCCAATCGTCGAGATCATGTTCATGGCTTCCCATCCCGGCAACGGGGGATAGGTGAACACCCGCCGCGGCATCCCGAACATCCCGAGCACGTGCTGGATCATGAAAGTCAGGTTGAAGCCGATGAAAGTGAGCCAGAAATTGACCTTACCCCAGCGCTCATCTAGCATCCGGCCGGTGATTTTCGGAAACCAATAATAGACGCCGGCGAACACGGCCAAGGCGGTACCGCCAAACAGCACATAGTGAAAGTGCGCGACCACGAAATAGCTGTCGGTCAACTGCCAGTCGATCGGGGCCACCGCGAAGGCAATGCCCGAAAGACCGCCGATCGTGAACATCACGATGAAGCTGACTGCGAACAGCATCGCGGTCGTAAAACGCACCCGTCCCCCGTACATAGTCGCGGTCCAGTTGAAAATTTTGATTCCGGTGGGCACCGCGATCGCCATGCTGCAGATGACGAAGAACAGATCAAAGGGATGGCCCAGCCCGACCGCGAACATGTGATGCGCCCAAACGGTGAGGCTCAGGAACGCGATCGCGAGCGTCGAGGCGGCGACGAAGTCGTAGCCGTAGATCGGTTTGCCCGAGAAGACCGGGATGACCTCCGAGATTATTCCGAAGGCGGGCAGGACCATGATGTAGACTTCGGGATGGCCGAAGGCCCAGAAGACGTGCTGCCACAACACCGCCGAGCCGCCGGTGTCGGCACGAAAGAAATGTGCGTTGAGCAGCCGATCGGCAAGCAGCATCACCAGACCCGCATTGAGTATCGGCATCACCACGACGATCAAGTAACCGGTTATCAGCGTCATCCAGACGAACAGCGGCAGACGCCGGATACTCATTCCGGGGGCGCGCATCGAGATGATCGTCGCCATCAGGTTGATTCCAGCGGTTAGCGTGCCCACGCCGATCCCGAGCAGCCCGAGTATCCAGTAGTTCACGCCGGGACCGTAGGAGTACGCGGTCTCACTGAGCGGTGCGTAGGCAAACCATCCTACTGCCGGCGCGCCGCCATTGATGCCGCTGGTGGCGAAGCTGAAATAGAGCATCAGTCCGCCGAAGATCTGCACCCAGAAGCTGAGCGCATTGAGCCGCGGAAAGGCCATGTCGCGCGCGCCAATCATCAGCGGCACCATGTAGGTCGCGAACCCGACCAGCAGCGGCACCACCACCAGGAAGATCATCGTGGTGCCATGCATCGTGAAAACTTGGTTATAGACCTGCGGGCTGAGGAAGTGATTATTGGGCACGGCAAGCTGAATGCGCATCAGCAGCGCGAGCACGCCGCCAACCAGGAAAAAAACGAACGCGCCCAGCAGGTACATGATCCCGAGCTGCTTGTGATCGACCGAGGCGACCCAGCTGAGCCAGCCTTCGCGCGCTTCGAGCTCGAACGACTCGCCGCCAAGCGCCTCGGGAATCGCCGCGTCTTTCATTTTTGCGTCTCCAGGAACGCGACCAGCGCGCGGACGTCGCCATCGCTTAGCTTGAAGTTTGGCATGTTGCTGCCGGGCTTGAAGTCATCGGGATCATGCAGCCAGGCCGCGAGGTTCTCCGGCGTGTTCTCAAGCGCGCCCGCGGCGAGCGTCCGGCGGCTCGCGACGTGCGTGAGATCCGGGCCGACGCTGCGCAGGTGGCAGTTGGTGCAGATGTTCTCGCGGTAAATCTTCGCGCCGAGTTGCTCATCCGCCGTAACGGGCTTGGGCGGAATGCCCGCCTGTTGCTTTACCCAGGCCGCGAAATCATCAGGCGAGTCCGCGATCACCATAATGCGCATCCACGCGTGTTCGTTGCCGCAGAACTCGGCGCATGCTCCAAGGTACGTGCCGCCGTGGTCGGCCTCGATCCACAGGCGATTGGGATGGCCCGGTATGATGTCGATCTTGCGCCCCAGTGCGGGCACCCAGAAGTCGTGGATCACGTCGGCCGAGCGAAAATCGACCAGCAACTGCTTGCCGACCGGAATGTGTATCTCGTTGGCGGTAGTTACACCGGACTTGAGATAGATGATTTCCCACCACCATTGATGGGCGACGATCCTGAGGTCCGGCTTGGCATCGGCGGTCGGTGGATCCCCGGCGCTCATGGCTCGAATCGTGAAGCCTAAGAGCACGACCAGCGACAGGATCGGCACGGCGGTCCAGATGATTTCGAGCTTTCGCGAGCCGAAACTCTGCTCCGCCTCTGGCGCTCCGGGCCGATCGCGATAGCGGATGATCGCGTATATGACGAGAAAACTGACCAGGATCAGGATCGCGGAGAGAAAAACCAGCGTGCCGACGAAGAGATTCGAAATTGCGGCCGCTTGCGGAGAGGCCGGAGAGAGGGTGAACGCGTTAGCGGTATACGGCCCAGGCATAGCCACACCAACCATCGGCGGCGCGCGAAGCGACAGTCACGTCGCGTACAAAATACCGGCTGCGCGCAGAGCGTAACCTTCGGGCGCGGCATATTGCAAGCAAAAGTTTTCCAGAGAACCGCTCCCGGCCGATTACAATTTGATTACCGGCGATGGTGCTGGCGGGTGCAGCGCGGGCTTTGATAAACAAATAAAATCCAAACTGTGAGCGATCCGGCGCGCGCCGGACGCACAACCAAATCGATCGCGAGGACAAAAGAGTCATGCTGGAAGCATCGGAACAACTCGAGCACCTGAAGCTGGCCGCCGAGGTCGCCGGGCTCGAAGTGCCGCGTTTCACTTTACCCGAGGACCACGACGTGGTGGTCAACCGGATGCGTTTCCACTACCTCGATTGGGGGACGGCGGGACGCCATCCGATTCTTTTCCTTCACGGCGGCGGGCTCAACGCGCATACCTGGGATCTCGTATGCCTGGCGCTGCGCGGCGAGTACCACTGCGTCGCGCTCGACCAGCGCGGCCATGGCGACAGCGAATGGTCGCCGGTCGGCGACTACAGTCTGCCGAGCCAGGTGCGCGACATCGAGGACTTCATCGAAAAACTCAAGCTCAAGCGCCCGCTGGTGGTCGGCCATTCGATGGGTGGATTTGCGGCGATGGCGTACGCGGCGAAGTTCGCGCGCCGGATGGCCGGGCTGGTGCTGGTCGATATCGCGCCCGAGCTGAATCCCGCCGGCACCGCGCGCATCCGCAACTTCCTCGCTCAGGACCGCGAGCTGGACTCGGTCGACGCGTTCGTGGAGCGGGCGATGGCGTTTAATCCGCTGCGCAATCCGGCGCTGCTGCGCCGCAGCCTGTTGCACAACCTGCGCGAGCTGCCCAACGGCAAATGGACCTGGAAGCACGACCCCAATCGCGTCCGCCCCACGCCCGAGTCGCTGCGCGCGCGCCAGACGGAGATCATGAAGGAGGTCTCCCACATCACCTGCCCGACGCTGGTGCTGCGCGGTGCGAAGAGCGACGTGCTGACCGACGAGAGCGCGGCAAGTTTCGCGCGCGCGCTGCCCGACGGGCGTTGGCTGCGAGTCGAGGACGCGGCGCACACGGTGCAGGGCGACAATCCGCGTGGGCTGGTCGAAGCGCTGCGTCCGTTTTTGCGCGAAATCAAACTTTAGACGTGTCCGGCGCGCCGGTCACAGCGTCGGGTACCGCACAATATGATTCGCCGGAGGGGCCAACCGATGCGACAGATCAAATCGTTCGCAGTGCTGCAGACCTCGAAGGTGATGGGTGTGCTTTACTTTCTTCTCGGCCTGCTTTTCGTGGTGTTCGTCGTGGTGATAGCGCCGGCCCCAAAAGCTCACGGCCATCGAGGTTTGTTCGTCATAGCCCTCGCGCCGGTGTTTTATGGGGTTGCCGGATTCGTTTTCACCGCCATCATCTGCTGGCTCTACAACGCCATCGCCAGGCGAATCGGCGGTATCCAATTCGAGGTGTCGGGCGAAGTGCAATCCTGAAATTTATGCGCGCGGGATTACTGATGCGAGCGGTTGCCGGCTTCGCTCTCCGACGAAAAATGGATAGCGAATGTCGTCCCTTTACCCTTTTCAGTTTGTACTGAGATCTTGGCTCCGTTCAATTCCAGGTAGTTGCGCGTCAGAGCCAGCCCCAGTCCCGAGCCTTGAAATTGCCGACCGCTATCTGAACGCTCCTGCGAGAACGGTTCAAACAAGTGCGGCAGGTACTCCTCGCTGATACCTATCCCGGTATCGCGAATCTCAAGGCAAAGCGTCCCGTCCGGCGCTCTATACAGCCGGCAGGTAATCGCCCCGCGAACGGTAAACTTGATCGCGTTGTCGAGCAGGTTCGAAAGGGCTTGCGTCAGACTGTATTCGTCGAACACTACGCTGGCGCCGGGTACATCGATTGTACATGTCAGCGCAATACCCTTGCGTTCGGCCGTGACGCGGAAATCCACCAAAAGGCTCTCCAGCAAGGGGCCGATCTCCAACCGGGTGGGTGCCAGGCTGAAGGCACCTCTCTCGATTTTGGAGATGTCCAGAATGTTGCCGATGGTGCGGAGCAGACGCGCGGAGGCACGCTGGATCCCCTCCGCGTACTCTTTCACACTTTCATCGTTCCGCGCGGCCAGGTGCTCTTCGATAAGTTCATTATAGCCCGTTATTATATTCAGCGGCGTGCGGATCTCGTGACTCACGTTCGCTATGAACGCGGACTTCAGACGCGAGGCTTCCAGGGCGGCGTCACGCGCGCGCTCGAGAAGAACTCTCTGTTCCCGAAGGCGATCGACGACCGAGGTCACGACGGCAACCGCTAGGACCATGATGGGGACGAGGGTGATTGCTTCGGCGGCGACGAAGGAGATGCTCACGGCGTGTGAAAAGTCCGGAACCTCCGAGGAGCGCAGGAAGGTGGTCCCGGCCATCCCGGCGTAATGCAGGACGGGGTTGGCCGCCCCCAGCAATAGAACGCTGGCAGCCTTTCGCAACTTTGGCGCAGTGGCCTCATCCGGAAAGAGAAATCTTAGCTGCAGGGCCATCAGCGAGAACAGCATCGCGAGAAGCACCGAAACGGTGACTAGTGCGGGAGAATAGCGGCACATCCCCTCGAATCGCATCGCCGCCATGGCCGTGTAATGCAGGACCGCGATGCCGCCGCCTATGAACATGCTGCCGACCAGAGCCCGGCGTGATCGTATCTTCCACGAATTCACAAGAAACAGAGCCACCGCGGCACTGACGACGGCAGGAAGAAAAGAGAGCAACACCGTGGGCCAGTGGTACAGAACAGGCACCGGCAAGCTGAAGGCCAGCATCCCGGTGTAGTGCATCGACCACGTCCCAAGTCCGCTCGCCGTGGCGCCGCCGATTACCCACCAGAGCCACGCCTGACCGCGAGCCGCGGTTATCCGCTCGGCGAGCTCCAACGCAGCGTATGCACCCAGCATGGAGATCAGGATGGACAGCGCAACGATGCGGAAATCGTAAGAGCCGACCATGACCGCGGCAGCGGTCATCGGGATGAACGACCCCGGGGTCGATGTAGGGGCATGCAGAGCCTCCTGACGAGACCACGGAAACAACCGGGACGGTCGACAGGAGTCTAAGCGTGGGTGCCGCCAGTGTCAAAGACGCTCGCAAGTAGGTAGGTAATGGATGATTGACCCGTCGCGCTGGAAATGTGCCGCGTCGAATTCGAGCTTTCGGGTGCAGTCCAGCCTCAACGACCGCCAGCGCTGGTCAATGCCGCTCGTGGCGGAGCACGCCGCGGCGCTCCAGGTCCGCGACCTGCCCCGCCGTATAGCCCAGATAATCGCCGAGAACTTCGGCGTTGTGCTCGCCCAAAAACGGCGCTTCAAGATCGAGCGGCGCCGGGAAATCGGAGAAGCGCAACGCGAAACCCGGCAACTCGAACTCGCCGAGTATCCGGTCGCGCACCTTGCGGATAGTGCCGCGCTCGCGCAGATGCGGATGGTTGATCGCCTCTTCAACCGAGAGCACTGGCGCGCAGGGCACGCGATGCTCGCGCATCGCGGCGAGTGCGGTGGCGTCGCTCGGCAGCGAAGCGATCCAGCGCTCGATTTCGTCCACCAGCGCCTCGCAATTTTTCACCCGCGATTCGTTGTCGATGAAGCGCGGGTCCTGCGCCAGCTCCGGCCGGCCCATCGCGTTGCACAAAAAGCCGAAGATATGGTCCATCGGGCACATGATAATGATGTAGGCATCGCGCGCCTTGAATACTCCGACCGGCGCGAGATAGAAGTTGTGCAGCCCCGAACGCATCGGCTTGTACGCACCTTTGCTCAGACTATGTATCTGCACGCTTGCTTCGTGGTAATGGAAATAGGTATCCAGCAGCGACAGATCGAGATATTGGCCGCGGCCGCTGCGCTCGCGATAGAGCAGCGCACAGGCTATCGCACCCATCGCGTGCGCGCCGGTGCTGACGTCGCCGATCGCCGCCATCACCACGTACGGCGGACCGTCGGGCTCGCCGCCCATGCTGGTGATGCCGGCGTAAGCGGCGCCCAAAGTATCGAAGCCGGGCTGGCTTGAGAGCGGCCCGGTCTGCCCGAAGGCCGAGACCGAGCACATGATCGCGCGCGGGTTGATCGATTTGACCGTCTCCCAGCCGAGACCCATCCGCCCGATAACGCCAGGCGCGAAGTTTTCCACCACCACGTCGACCTTGGCCACCATGGCCTTCAGGATCGCGAGGCCGTCCGGCGTTTTGGGATCGAGGCAGAGGCTTTTCTTGCCGCGGTTATGCTGAACGTAATAGCCGCTGCGTCCCTCGACCTGCATCGGCGCAAGGCGCGTCTTGTCGCCGCCCGGCGCAAGCTCGACCTTGATGACCTCGGCGCCCATCTCGGCCATCATCAGGGTGACTGTCGGCCCGGCGACGTACTGGGTAAAGTCGAGGACCTTGTAGCCGTCGAGTACTCCCAAAGGCGCATTTGTGCTCATCGTGGCCTCCCCGGTATAGACGCCCTGTATACCACGGCGGAGCGCGAAATCGATCCCTCCCGACGCGAGGGGTTGCCGGGGGTGTCGGTCGGGCGCAACGTCGTGTAAAATCCCCAGAACTTTATTTGCGATGTCCGGAGCAATCTGGCGCAAGAGTCAGGGGGCAGCCACGAATCATGAGCCATGGAGATGACAGCCACAAGCGAGAAACCGGTGAGTTCGGTCCCGAACAGCAGATCCATTACCGGGAGTACAAGCTGCTGCTCAAGCCGGAGCGCTTCGCCGACGAGGACGGCTTCCACAAGTTCTACAAGCATGCTCATCACGTGGCCAAGGGGATGGGCGTGCACCTGGAAAAATCCGAGAAGCACGAACCGCATATGCGCGAGGTCGTTTTCTACGACACGCCGCACTTCAAGCTCTACACCGACCGTTTCATCCTGCGTAAACGAACCTTCTTCAAAAAAGGCCACCCCGAGCCGAACTTCGAACTGACCATCCGCTACCGCAATCCCGAAGCAAAGGCCGCGGCCGCGGTCGACATGCATCCGCTGCTGCCCTGCATCTACACGATCAAGTTCAAGGAAGAGATCCTTCAGCTCAAGGACAAGCTGGCCGGGATGCGGATGCTGTATGCCAACGGCTGCGAACTCGACACGCCCAACGTCATCCTGACCCAGCGCTTCGAGATCATCTCGCAGGTCTTTCCCGCCCTGCAAAAAGTGCGCAGCGCCAATCCCAAGGCCACGATGGGTATCGTCAACGACGTGACCGTGGACGAAACCCTGGTTCATCTGGGCGAGATGGACTTCGGCGGCAAGGCGCAATGCAAGGCCTCGGTCGCGGTATGGCGCAACCGTTCGACCGGACGCGACATGATCGCCGAGTTCGGCTACCAACTGAAATTCGAGGGCCTCGCCTCGCTGCATCGCAAGCCGCGCGAGCTGTCGGAAGAGTTCTTCAAGAATATCCAATTGGAGTGTGCCGATTGGGTCGCGATGGGCACTACCAAAACCGCGATGGTCTACGGGATGGGACGCAAGCCGGTCAATCATGATGAATGATGCGATCAATGACGCGAGCGCGGTGGCTGAGGCGGCGGCGGGCGCGCCAGTTTCGCTGGGAATGATTTTCCGGACCTTCCTGACCGCCGGCGCGATAAGCTTCGGCGGCGGCGTGGTCGCCTATCTCCGCGAATACACGGTTAGCGATACCAAGTGGCTCGACGACGACGCCTTCCTCGACGCGCTCGAGATAAGCCAGACGCTGCCCGGGCTCAACGCGGTCAACATGAGCGTGATCATCGGTGACAACCTGCGCGGCATCCCCGGCGCAATCGTGGCGGTGGCGGGTCTGGTGCTCCCCGGCGTGATCGTCATCATGGGCCTGGGCGCCGCCTGGCAGGAGGAGTCGCACAATCCGCAGGTTAGAGCCTTCCTGATCGGCGTAGCGGCGGCGGCGGTCGGACTGCTGAGCACGGTGACGCTGCAATTGGGACACAAGCAATTCGTCAAGCCGCTTGACCTCGCGATCATCGTGGCGACGTTCCTCGCAGTGAGTATCCTGCACATTCCGCTTTACCTCGTGCTCCTGGTAATCGGCTCGACGGCCGTGTTGCTATACCGGCCGGGCGCCAGGCACGAGTCGGTGGAGGAACGCGCCCGCCATCTGCGCGAGCGCCTGCGCCATCGACGCTACATCAGCCTCCGGCACTGAGACTCAAACAGGACACGCACAGCAATGGCGAAACTGCTCAACCTGACATGGGTATTCATGCTGCTCGCAATCCTCGCGGTGGGCGGAGGCACGGCGGTGCTGCCCGAGATGGAGCACATGACGGTCGATCAATTTCACTGGGTGACCAAAGGCCAGTTCCGCGACATCTACAGCCTCGGCCAGGTCGCGCCGGGGCCGAACATGCTGATGGTGCTGCTAATCGGCCACAAGATGGCGGGTGCGTTGGGCGCGCTCGTGGTCGGGCTGGCCTTCTTTCTGCCCGATTGCATCCTCACGCTGATGGCGAATCGGCTGTGGGTGCATTTTAAAGACTCGCCATGGCGGGCGGCGGTCCAGCATGGGATGGCGCCGGTGGCGATCGGCCTGATGCTCGCGGGCACCTACGCGATCGCGCGCCTGTCGATCTTCAACCTCACCAGCCTGCTGATCGCCGCGTCAATTTTCGGCTTGCTGCTGTGGCGGCACATCAACCCTGCCCTGCTGGTCTTGGCGGGCGGCATGACGTACGTGCTGCTGCCGCACGTGCTTCAACATCTGTTCCCGCACTGAACCGGCGCCGCCATTAGCGGCGGCGCGCCTGGCGCTGCGGTAGCGTTCGCGTCAGCCCCAAAGCCTCCGCGTGGCGATATCCGCGCCCTTGCGCAGCGCGCCAAGCTTGGCCCACACGATATCCTCGGGGACCATCTCCCACGCCGCGAACGTCCCGAAACCGCAATCGACTCCGGCGATCACGCGCGAGCGATCTCCAACCGCCTCGGCCACTCGGCAAATCCGGTCGGCCACGACCTCGGGATGCTCGACGAAGCAGGAGGTCGAATCGACGACCCCGGGAATGATCAGCATCCCGTCGGGCGGACGCAGCTTGCTCAGCACCTTGTACTCGTGCTGATGGGCGGGGTTGGCTCCTTCCAGCGCCAGCGCGCCGACGCGGGCCTGATAGATGGCAGGCAGGATGGCCTCGGCCGGGACGTCGTGCATGTGCGGCCCGTCGTAATTGCCCCAGCATACGTGCAGGCGCACGCGATCGGGCGGGATGTTGGCGACGGCGCGATTGACCGCCGCGATATGCAGTTCGACGATCTTGACGAACTCATCGACCGATTTGTCCTGGTACAGGAACGTGCGCTCCATCGCGAGGTCGGGTGCGTCGAGTTGCAGGATATAGCCGCGGGAGTGGATGTATTCGTATTCCTTGCGAATCTCGTCGGCCACCGCCATGACGTAGCGCTCGTGGGTGTCGAAGTATCCTCCATTGAGCATCGTGGTGGCGATGATCCCGGGGGCCGCCGCGGTCATGAAACGCTCGGGAAACTTCGCCGCCGCCGACTTGTCGAACATGTCGCACTCTCTGCGCACTGCGCCGAGGTCTTCATAACTGAGCTTGCCGATCGCCTGCGGCGCGTTGAAGACCTTGGCTCCGCCGAGCATCCCGCGCTTGCGCATGACTTCGACGTACTGCGGAAATTCGCGCATGTCCCACGGCGTCGGGCGCTGGCTTTCGCCGCCGAAACCCTTCATCCGCTGCGGCACATAGGTCTGAAAGCCGACCCGCGGTTGTTCGCCATCGTTGCCGATGTCGATGCCTGCGGCGAGCTGACGCTCGACCACGTGCGCGACGGCGGCTTCGGACTCGCGATCGAGCAGCTTTTCATCAATCGCCTCGCCGCGTTCCTGCTTGAGCAACAGTTCGGTCAGTTTCGGATTGCGCGGCAGGCTCCCGACATGGGTCGTGAGAATGCGCTTTTCGCTTTTCAACATGGCGAGGGTCCCCTCCGTGGTACGCGCCGGCGGGCGCGCGCGATTCGGCGCGCGAGCGGACGCGCGCCGTGGCTAAAGCCGTCCGCAGTCTACAGCAATGTTCGGGTCAAATTGCAAACGCGCGGGACGCCGGGCTCAAGCGCCGGCACAAATAGGACGCGGCGAATCGCCGAGGTAAGTGAACCGCCGGCTATCTGGTCGCATTGGGACCATTGATGTCCCATTCGCGCTTGAAGTTCGAGATCGGCACCAAATCGCCCTGCGGATCGACGAGCGCAAGATCGTCGGGATCCAACCGTGGAGGTTCGCTCGCGCCCGGGTCCGTTACCGACTCGAGGCCGCCCTCCGGCTTGATGAATCCGACGTGCATCTCGCTGTAGTAGACCAGCGTCGGCAGCTCCACGCCGGCGAAATAGAGCTGGCCGCCGTCGCGTAGCGCCGCGGTGGTCCGCGCCTCGAGCCCCATCGTATAGCTCGGCGTGCTGCGCAGGCGCTCGCGATGATGCGTGAGCGCGATCACGCGCCATCGCACCGGCGCACGAACAAGTATCAGCGCCAGCGCCAGCGCGCCCAAGCCGGTCAGCGCCGCTCTCATCGGACCGCGATATTCCAGCGCACGCGCGGCCAGCGTTCCCGCCAGCAGCGCCGTCGGCACAAACGTCGGCAGGATATACCACGGCAGTTTGGTTTGCACCGCGCAGGCCGCGCCCAAGGCGACAACAAGCCACACGATCCAGAGGCTCGCCGCAGGCCAGAGCTTCGTCGCAGACCAGGCATTCGTCGCAGGATTGGTCCACCTCCAGCGGCTCGCCCCCGTCGCGAGCGCCCCTTGCACCCGTCGGTGCCGCATCACGATAGCGAACGCGCCCGCAGGCAGGATGAGCGGCCAAAGAAAATAAATCTCCTCAAAGAAGCCGCGCAGCGTGTACCATCCGGGATGGGTCTCGTCTTCGAGATGCTGCGCGACGCGGGCGAGCGTTTCGTGATGGACGAAGCTGCTCCAGAAGAGCGGATTGTACGACGCCTCGTAGAGGTACCAGGGCGCCGCCACCGCCACCGCGCATCCGAAAATGATCGTGAGACCGGCGATACCGATCGCCTCGAAGCCCGGCAGCACGAATGCGGCCAACGGCGCGATGATGAGCGGAATAGTACCGGCCAGCCCCTTGCTCAGGATCGCGAGACCGCTGGCCACCCCGGCCAGCGCGCAAAAGCGCCGGTCCTCGCGCGCGCGCAATATCGCATAGAGGGCGAGGGTCAGGAAAAAAAGCAGTGGCGCGTCGGTCGCGCAGTCGCGTCCGCCGCGAGCGACGAAGAAATAAAATTGCAGCGGCGCCAGCGCAGCCAGCGTACCGGCCAGCCGTCCGGCAGCGCCCGCGCCGGTAAGATAAATCAGCAGCAGCGTCGCCAGTCCGGCGACAACCGAGGGCAGCCGTGCCGCGAACTCGCTTTCTCCGAGCACCTTGAATGAACCGATCAGCGCCCAGAACAACAGCGGCGGTTTTTTGACGTAGCCTTGTCCGTTCCAGGTGAAGTCGAGGTATTTATGGTTGGCGATCGCCTCGTGAGCCACTTCGGCGTAGGTCGCCTCGTCCCAGTCGACCAGCGGGGCCGCGGTCATCCCCGAACCAAGCGCGAGTCCGCCAAGCGCGAGGATTAGGATCAGCTCAAACCTGAACCTCAATATCCGTACCAGCGCGCCTGATGCGCTGGGGCGGCAAAGGCCTGGTGTAACGCCGTCCTCGCGCATCATACCGTTTTCATGCGCCACGCTGCCTGGACGGTCGCCCGGCGCGGTCGCGATATTGGGGGCGGCGTTTGCGCTCTTTTCCATGTTCCGGACAGGCTGCGGCGCTGGAGGCTGACCGTCATCCTCACACTCACATACGCATATCGGTGCTATTGGTTTCATCATACGGGCGCGTTTCAATCGAGGCAATTCGGCCCGCGCGCCTGATCGTACGAAACAGGGCAAGCAACGGCCCGACCTGGCAGAGAACTCGCGCGAGGCCGGGCCGTTGGTTCAAATTAACTTAAAGTTAGCGGACCAGGTTTCACGCGGCCTAGACTTTGGCGGCCGGCTCGACCCAATCGCGCGCGATCTGTTCCATCTTGGCGATCATGTCGCGCTCGCTGGAAGGCGGGCTGAACTCGATCAGCCCGAGTTCATCGACGCCGATGTCACGATAGCGCTTGAGGTCGTCGCGCGTGATTGGCTTGGTGTAAGGCGAAAGCGCCATATAAATCTCCGAGCGTTTGCGCCCCGCCGCTTTGATCAACTGGTCGAGGTGCTTCATCTTGTCCGCCGCCTCGGCGGGCGAAAGGTTGAAGCCGCACCATCCGTTGCCGTAATCCGCAACGCGCTTGAGCGCGGGGCCGCTCTCGCCGCCGAACCATATCGGCACCTCGCCGCGGACCGGCTTGGGATAGCTGCGAACGTGGTCGAACTTGTAGAACTCGCCCTTGTAGCTGCTGTGCGCGTCGCGCCACAGACAGCGCATCGCGTCGATACACTCGCGCGTGCGCTGCGCGCGCCGCTCCCACGGCACCCCGACCGCGTTGAACTCCTCCTCCAGCCATCCGACGCCGACGCCGAGCGTAAAGCGCCCGCCGCTTAGCTGATCGAGCGTCGCGACCACCTTGGCCAACACCACCGGGTTATGCTCGGGCACCAGGCAAATCCCGGTGACCAGCTTGACGCGCGAGGTGTAGGCCGCCGCGTACGCGAGCGTGGTGAACGGATCGGCGAAAGCCGTATCGGCCGGCAGCGGGAACTCGCCTTTCGAGTAGGGATACTTGGAGATGTGCTTGTCGAGCAGCACCACGTGCTCGGGCGCCCATACGGTGGAAAAGTTCAGCCGTTCGGCATTCACGGCGACGGTCTTTACCAGGTCGGGCCGCGACAGATGGCCGATTCCGACGGCGAAAAAGCCTATCTTCATAATTCTCTCCTTTGAAAAGACCTCTTGTCTTGCGCAAAAGGGATTGTCCTTTGAAACGCGCTTGCTCCCTCATAGCACAGAGCGGCATTTTGTACCCGTCGCCGTTTGTAATTCGTCCAGTTGACAATACTTGCGCCATGGACAATCAAGCGCTCATGCCCTGGGCGGGGCCTGCGCGCGCCCGCTACCGTATCAGCACGAGATAGGCGGCCAACCCCAATCCCAGGCACGCGAGAGTAAGGGCGACGGCAATCGCGGAGGCCGAGGGCTGGCCGAGCTTATCTCCGCGGTTGAGCCTGCCGACGAGGCGGACGTAATTTATCGACGCGGCGACATTGACCACTACTCCGAGCAGCAGCAGCCCGGTCCCCATCCACAACGAAGCGCCGGTGGACTCCAACCGCAAATTATGGGTGGTCATCGCGATCACGCGCAGGAACATCAGGCCAAACTGCGCAACCACGAAGCCGAATCCCATCAAGGCAAGGCCCGTTCGGATCCAGGCGAGAAAGGTCCGCTCGGCGGCCAAATAGTCACTCGGAGAAGCGATTCCTCCTTCCGCCATCGCCCGCCCTCTTGCGCACCCGTTCGCGAATAGTCAATTAGTCTCCTACTGCTTCGATTTCGACCAGGTTGTCGGAGAACGTCGGCGCGTTGCCGAGATCGGCGAGCACGGACGAATTCGCGGCGTTGACCGTGCTGTTGGAGCGGCTGAACTTGCGCCAATATCCCAGGGGCGCGACCACCACGCCCGGCCGCACGGCGTCGCTCACATGCGCCAGTGCCTTGAACGAGCCGCGGTCGTTGAAGACTCGCACTACTCGCGCCTCCGCGATACCGCGCCGAGCGGCGTCCTCGGGATGAAGCGTCACGCCCGGCTCGCCCGCGATTCGGCGCTGATGCGGCATGTTCGCGTAGCATGAAT
The DNA here is from genome assembly GCA_963771325.1 of uncultured delta proteobacterium. Lineage (GTDB taxonomy): Bacteria > Desulfobacterota > Binatia > Binatales > Binataceae > JAKAVN01. The sequence goes on from CAVYTJ010000023.1 coordinate 34,391, forward strand.
TCAGAAAGGCGTGAGACTTGGGCGAGATGATATTCAGCGGATAGCGCGCCGCCAGCGCAGGGTTGGTTTGGGCCGACTCCCGCGGCGCAATATAGCTCGGGACCGGATCGACCGCGGGGCCTGGCTCGAATCGGGTCGACCCCTGGCGAAAAAGCGGCAGCACGAAATTCCCCCGCGCGGCCATCGACGAGACGAACTCGGTCTTTCCCGACGCGGTCGGGAACCTGCCCTCGGCGTGCGGAGCAAACGTATCCGGCGTACCGACTTTAAGCCGCGCGTATCCGTCGCGCTTGAGCACGCCGAGGTCGACGCCGCTTAGCGCGGGCGCGGCCCAGTCGATAATCGCGAGCACCGTTTCCTCGTCGGTGCGCTTGAAGCATGCGTCGTCAAAGCCCATCCGCGCCGCCAGCCGCCGGAACATCTCGGTGTTCGGGACAGCCTCGCCGAGCGGCGAGATCGCCGGCATGTTGAGCGTGAGATACAAATGTCCCCAGGAGAACATCAGGTCGAACTGCTCGAGCTGAGTCGTCGCGGGCAGGACGATATCGGCAAATTCGGCGGTGTCGGTGATGAACTGTTCGCTCACGACCGTGAACAGATCCTCGCGCGAGAGGCCGGCGACGATTCGATCCTGATCGGGCGCCACTACCATCGGGTTCGAGTTGTAGACGAACAGCGCCTGTATAGGCGGCGCCAGATCGATTCCGCCGGTCAGCGCCGCGCCCAGGTGATACTGGTTGATGTGGCGCGTGCCGGGCCGGATGAAGTCCGGGCGCATCAGTACCTCGTATTTCACCGGGAAGGCGAAGTTCGGCATGAAGACCAGGCCGCCGCCGGGCTTGCGCCACGCGCCCACCAGCGCGGGCAGGCATGAGATGGCGCGTACGCATTGGCCGCCGCCGGCCTGGCGCTCGATCCCGACGCCGAAGCGAATCGCGGCGGGCTGCGTGCGCGCGTATTCGCGCGCGAGTTGCACGATATCCGCGGCGGGAATCCCGGTGATGCTGGAAACCCGCTCGGGTGGATATTCCCGCGCGCGCTCCTTCAGCTCCGGGTAACCGACTGTGTATTTTTCTATATAGTCATTGTCGGTCAGGTTCTCATTGATGATTACGTTGATCATTCCCAGCGCCAGCGCGCCGTCGGTGCCGGGCCGGATCGGGATATGCCAGTCGGCCTCCTGAGCCGTGCGATTGCGCATCGGGTCGATCACCACCACCTTCGCGCCGCGGCGCCGAGCCTCCGCGATAATCGGCCACAGGTGAAGGTTGGTGCTGATTACGTTGCAGGCCCAGATGACGATGTAGCGGGAGTGAACGAGGCTCTCGGGGTCGGTACCCGGGGTGGGGCCAACCGTCATCATATATCCGGTGATAGCGCCGGAGGCGCAGAAGGTTCGCTCACTTATCGACGCCCCGAGCCGGTTGAAGAACGCGTCGCCGACGTTGAGGCCGTTGAGCAGGCCCTCGGTGCCGAGATAGCTGTAGGGCAGGATCGCCTGCGGGCCGTGCTCGGCGATGATTGCTTTGAAGCGGCTCGCGATCTCGTCCAGCGCGGCGTCCCATCCAATCCGCTCGAAGTTGCCGCTCCCCTTGGCGCCAACGCGCCGCAGCGGATACAGTACGCGCTCGGGGCTGTAGACGCGCTCGACGTAGTCGTTGACCTTGACGCAGAGCGCGCCGCGGGTGAACGGATGCTCGGGGTCGCCACGCACTTCGAGGGCACGGCCGTCCACGACCGTAACCAGCATCGCGCAGGTATCGGGACAGTCGTGCGGACAGGCTCCGCGGACTATCGTTTTTACGGAGTCCGTTCTGGCGGCGGCATGCGTTCGAGGCATCGTGGATGACTCCTTTTGGGCTCGTCCCGGCCGGCTTGGGAAGACGCGTCAGGACTCGCAGAAGCCATAATCGGCTGGCCTTATCGTCCTTGCAAGGACTGGGATACGTGCGAGAATGCCAAAGAGCCGGCCTATGAGCACTTCAAAACGTCCGTCCGCCGTCCGCAAATCGAAAACTTCCACGAACCCTGATCGGTCGAAAGCTCCACTGCTCAGATGTCCCGCGTGCCACTCGGACCGCGTGCGTCCCATCGTCTATGGATTACCGGGCGAAGAACTGATACAGGAAGCGTCGCGCGAGCGCGTAGTGCTCGGCGGCTGCACGATCATCGAGGACGATCCTCGGCTGGCCTGTCTGAATTGCGATCATCGATGGAGCTAGCCCAACCGATGCGCGGCTGAGCAGGTTTCAGCAAGCCGGCCGCTGAACTTTGCTTTGAAACAATTACTGCAACAGCGGCACAATTGTTTGCAATATGTCGGTAATTGGCGAAGTTTCGTGATACAAGAGACTATAGAAAACCTGTGGCCATTAAAGACGGCATTTGGCATAGCTGTTGCCTTAGGAAAGTACCGCCGAGCGCGAGCGCATCGAAATAGCGACAGTTTTAGGAAAGCCGGATGAAAATATTCCACATCGCAGCATGGCTGGCCCTCACCGCAACGTTCATTGCTAGCAGCGCGCAAGCGCAGGTGCTCAACGGCAAATACGGCGGAGAGGGCGAAGGCACCGACGTCAACGGGGCGGTGCTACATCAGGTTACTAAATGGACGTTCAAACAGGGGAAGCTCGTCGCGTTCGAGGAGATAATCAGCTTCGCAAATTCCGTTGGCGTTTCGGCCTGCGATTTTGTTCCCAGTACGCCCGCGCCCTACCCGTACTCGACCGGCGCTCCAGCCAGCGACCCTATCATCATGATCGGATTCGGCTGTCCCAACCCGTCGACCAATGAGCGCCCCGAGGCGTTGGTCATCATTCCCGAGCGCAGCGCCACGCAATTTTCCTACCTGGAGTACAGCGTATTTTCCGCGCAGGCGTTCGACGTAGACCCATCAGCCCATTTCTCCGGCCACGCCTTAAGCCGGTAGTTTGCGCCAAAAAACAAGACTCTGCGGTCAGTCTCGCGAGCGTTGGCGTCCCCGACGGGATTTGAACCCGTGTTACCGACGTGAAAGGCCGGTGTCCTAGGCCGAGCTAGACGACGGGGACTGTAAACCTGGGCTGAGGCGGCGCGCCTCGCGTGCGCGACCGTCCGCCGAAGCTATCAGAGCCGCAAGAAACGGAGCAAGTAGCTCTTAGCCAGTGATGGCGGAAGGCGCTTGGGCCGCTAAGTTAGCTCTCGAAGTGCGCCTGGCCGAGGATCTCGTTCACCGAGCGTTTGCCGCCCTTCTCGAGCATCCCGTCCAGTTCGCGGTCGATACGGCCGAGCGCGCCCGCGCCTTCCTTCATCAGCGCCGATCCGACGCCGACCGCCTTGGCGCCGGTGAGATGCGCGACATACGCGTCGCGTCCGGTGTTGACTCCGCCCACCGCCACGACGTCGTACGCGCCGCCGCCAAGCCGCCAGAACGCATGCGCCTGCGAGAGCGGACGCGCGGCGCCCTTGATCCGGCCCGTGGCGATATCGATCTCAAGGTCCTTGGGCAGGTCGTTGGCGCATACCGCTACGCCGACGCCGGTCTCCTTCAGCAGTTCGGCGATCGCCCCGGCCTCGAGCGCACCCGGTTTGGGCGGCAGCTTGACGGCGAGCGCAGCGGCGATCTCGCCGCGCACCCGCCCGATCAGCGCGTTGAGCCGTTCGCGAGAGGCGAACGGCGCGACCGAGTTCATCACGTAGTCATCGGCGAGGTTGAGTTCGACGATTTTTACCCCCGCGCGGTCGAGGATGCTCGCGACCTTGACGATCTCGTCCTCCGTGTTGCCGACCACGCTGGCGATGATCATCTTGTTGCGCGGCACGAGTTCGCGCGCGATCGCGGCGAAATGTTCGACGCCACGGTTCTTCAAATTCTCCGGCGCTTCGAGCCCCGCGATATTGCACGACTTGAACACCAGGGCGCCCTGATGCCGCGCGCTCAGTTCGTAGATTTCGCCGCGCTCGGCCGAGTGCGGCCCCGACGCGTTCATGACCGAAGAGCTCAGTTCCACGCCGCCAAGACGAATCGCCGTCCGTTCCATTTCCTAACTCTCCAAAGGCTGCTTCGACCTCCTTCCTACAGCGCGCATGCGCCACGGGCAAGCCGAACGATACGCTCCCGCGCGGCGCCCACGGGGCGCAGTTGTGGCGGCGCGGCGGAGCGGCTAAGTTTTCCACAGGTGGGCGTTTGACTCCGCGCATAAAAAGCCGGCGCCAGCCGAAAGCCCTGATGAAACCGGTCACCATCCGCAAAGCCAACTTCGATCGGATCGTCGCGCAGGCCGAGCGCGAATTCCCCTTCGAGTGCTGCGGTTTCATTATCGGCAGCGACGCCGAGCCCGCGCGGCCCCCTGTGGTCGCCCGGCCAGGAATCGAGGGCGCCGGCGCGATCGAGGAAGTCCGCCCGATAACCAATATCCAGAATCTCAAGCACGCCGAAGATCCGATTGCCTTTGCGCGCGACGCGCGCACGGCCTTCCTGATGGAGCCGCGCGAGCATCTGGCGGTGATGAATGAAATCGACCGCCGCCGCCTCAACCTCAGCGCCGTCTATCATTCGCATCCCGACCACGACGCATACTTCTCGGCGACCGACCGCGCTCAGGCCTGCTCGTTCGACCCGGGCGAACCCGACTATCCCGACACGGTCTATATCGTGATTTCGGTGCGCGCAGGAAAGTTCGCGCGGGCCGCGGCCTTCCGATGGGACTCCGCGAGCAAAGATTTCGCCGAGGCGGAATTGGTAACTATTTAAGACCCGGGCAGGGTCTCGCGCGAGGCGGCCTCAAGCGTCATCCCGCGCGTCTCGTCGATAAAAATCGCGTACAGCAGCGCGCCCGGCAATCCGAACAGCGCGAGATAGCCAACCACGACGGAGAGTCCGCCGAGCGGACCCGCGAGCAGCGCGACGGAGCTATGCGCGGCGAGCGCGCCGAGCGAGTTGGTGATCGAGATCCATCCGATAATCGTCCCGCGCAGCGCCGTGGGAAAAAGTTCGGTCACCGCCGAGTTGGCCGCGACCGTCAGCCCATTGACCATCACCATGCGCCACGCAAATCCGGCGCCCAGCCATAGCGCGGGCGACGCGAAATGCGCCGGCGGGCCCCAGTAGTACCAGAGCGCGCCCATCGCGGCGAGCGGCCACATCACGGACACCGTCCGCACCCGTCCGAAATATTCGCTCGACCACGCACCGCACCCAAAGCCGGCGAGACCGATACCGCCGCCGGCCAGGATGAGCATGCTGGTGATGGCCGGCGACAGATGCACCACCGTGACCGCGTGGAAATATGACCAACTGTCCGTGGCGGTGGCCGCGGTCGCGCCGAACAGCGAGCAGATGAGTATCACCACGGAGCGGCGGCGATACGCCGGATTGAAGACCGCGTAAAAACTGGTTCCCGCCGCAACCCCAGCCGCCGCCGCGCGCTCCCATCGACGGCTCTCCGGCACCAGGCGCAGCATCGTCGGCCAGAGCGCAATCCCGAGCGCCGAAATCCCGAACAGCAGCCGCCAACTATAGGTGCTGCGCGCCAACAGCGGCATCACCAGGATGCAAAGCCCGGCGCCGAGTGAGCCCGCCAGCGCGGCGTAGCTCTGGCCCTTGGCGCGATCGTCGACCGCCAACTCCTCGGCCAGCATCACGATTCCGCTCGCGATCGTCGCGCCCAGGAACGCGAACATGAAGATCGACGAGACGATAAGCCATCCGACGTGCGGCGCGAGCGCCGCGCCGAGCGCGCTCAGCGGCGTTCCGAGCATCGACCACAGCACCACGCGCCGACGCCCGACCCGGTCCACCATCCGCGACAGCGCCAGCGCGCCGAACGCGCTTAGCGATACCCACGCAAAGGTCCTCGCGATCCCGGATTGGTCGAGGCCGAAGCTCCTGGCGATCCACGGCGCGCCGGTGCCCAGGATCGCAATCGTGAAGCCCTGGTAGAGCATCAACGCGACGACGCATCGGATGACGCGCCGGCTGCGCGCCGCGGCGTCCGCCTCTGAGAGCGGCGATACGCCCGGCGGCAATTGAGCTTCGTCCATGGGCGCGGCGATATCAGGCACGCGCGGGCGCCTCGCCGGCTGGTGTGAGCTCGAACACGGGGTAACGCTCGGCGATCGGCGCGAACTCGGAGGCGGGAGATCCCCGCGGAATTGGAAAGTAGCGCTGCACGGTCAGTGCGAAGCGGTCGAGATAAGCCTTGAGCAACTCCGGGCGCTCGGCGGGACCAACCTCGCGCACCGCAAAGTCGTCGGACTGGTGGCCCTTGCGCAACGTGACGCGGCCCGCCGCGCGAGCATTGCGCACCCAGTTAGTGCCGCCGCGCGGCGCGACCAGGTAACGGCGCCCTCCCGCCTCGAGCAAATCGATAGGCGTCGAAAAAATCCGGCCGCTTTTGCGCCCCCTGACTTCGACCACGTAGTTGTGCCCCAGGCCGACGCCGAAGCCGATCGCGATCGCGAACAGGCGATTGAAGATGCGTTCGGTCAGGGACGGCTTAACGAAATGCTGCGCCTGCGCCATCGAAGACGGCCCTCCCCGGGGGATCGGAGACCGCAAAGGAGCGTTCATTCGTTAGCAGTGGGAGGCGAGGCTTGCAAACAAATCGCGCCGGCCGCCGCTATGCTCGCGGCTGTCTATGCGGCTCTCGGCAAAGCGATCGTTTGAGAAGACCCTCCGATGCTGCGGCAGATCCGCGGCGCGGATTCAATCCGCGAGCCCGGCGAGCAGCTTGATCTTTTCCTTGCTCAGGTGGACCCAAGTCCAAAATTATTTGCGCCTTATACTCTAGGGGGTATAGTATGAGGGTTACGATGCGCTGATCGAACCCGCCGGCAAGCTGTGCCGCTGACACCTGGCTGACCGATATTGCACAATTGCCGAAATTGTCAGAATTGTCGAAATTGCAAAATTGTGGAGATTGCCCATGACTCTGACAGAATTCATCGTGCGGCTGATGTTGGCGCAGCTTCTGGGCGCCGCGATCGGAGTCGAGCGGCAGTGGCACCAGCGGATGGCGGGGCTCAGGACCAACGCCCTGGTCGCGACCGGCGCCGCGCTGTTCGTGATGCTCGGAAGCATGATCGCGGGGGAATCCAGCCCCACTCGCGTCGTTTCTTACGTGGTGTCGGGGATCGGATTCATCGGCGGCGGCGTTATTTTGCGCGAGGGCTTCACGGTTCGAGGACTCAACACCGCGGCTACCCTGTGGTGCGCCGCGGCGGTCGGATGCCTGGCCGGATGGGGATTTCTGCCGCAGGCGTCCGTCGCCGCCCTGTCGATCATCGCCGCCAATGTCGTACTGCGGCCCGTGGCGATGAGGATAAATCGCCAGCCCCTGCAAAACACCGAGGTGGAGACTCACTATACCTGCTCGGTGGTATGCCGCGGCGAGGACGAAGCACACGTCCGCACCTTGCTCCTGTACGGCGTGAACAACGCCGCCATGAGGCTCCAGGCACTCGACAGTGAGGACCAGGACGGCAGCAACAAGGTCCAGGTCCAGGCCAACCTGATCATGGCGGATCGCAACGACACGCTGCTCGAGCAAGTGATAAGCCGGTTGAGCCTGGAACCCGGCGTGAGCGCGGTGAGCTGGAAAGTCGTCGGCAACGGCACCGCGTAGTATTGGATCATGGTTCGGGCCAGACGATTATTCTGATATTGCTTGTCGTGGTCCGCGCGGAGTCAACCATGAGCCCGACCGCAATCAGCCTGATCGTGTTCCTATGCGTCTTTGGCGGCGCGATGCTCGGGATGTTCCTGCGGGTCGTTCTGCCGGCGCATCATCTGAACGCGGATTCCAGGGATGTGGTAAAGGCCGGGATCGGGCTGGTCGCGACGATGGCGGCGCTCGTGCTGGCGCTGCTGATCGCCTCGGCGAAGAGCTCGCATGACACGCAGAGCACCGAGATCGTGCAGATGTCGGCCGACTTCATTCAGCTCGACCGCGTGCTGGCCCACTATGGTCCCGAAACCGAAGATGCGCGCGCTCAGCTCCGCGCCGTCCTCGCTCGCGGAATTGGTCAGACGTGGGTGGGCGGCAAATACCAGTCCGCGAAGCTGGACTCCTCAGAGATAAAAGCTAGCGCGGACAGCTTCCTCGAAAAAATCGAACAACTACGACCGGGCAACGATCTTCAGCGGTCGCTTCGCGATCAGGCGATGCAAATCATGGCGGATTTGGGCCGCACGCGCTCGCTGCTGATGGAGCAGACGAGCGGCTCGATTCCGATACCGTTCCTGGTCGTGCTGGTTTTCTGGCTGGTGATCATCTTCGTTGGCTTTGGCCTGTTCGCGCCCGCCAACCCAACTGTGGTCTCCGTTTTGCTCGTGTGCGCGCTGTCGGCCGCCGGCGCAATTTTCCTCATCGTGGAACTGGATCGGCCGCTCGAAGGGCTGATCCAGATTTCCGACGCGCCGCTGCGCAACGCGCTCGCGCATCTGGGGCAGTAGCCTAAACTCGCGCGGCCAATGCTCGAGATCCGGGCGCGCCGAGCGGCCGGCTACCTGCCGAAATTTTCTCGCATGCGGGTAAGCAGGCGGAGCGAAGGCCGCGGCCGGGAAGCCCAGGCAGGTATCTGGATTGGAGCCACAGGAGCCACACTGCCGGGCTGATCGCGTCTGCTGTGCGATGGCGGACGTAAAGCCTCGGCACGAGCCATCGCCGCCGATATGAACGCTTCGAGCACCGGGCACGGGCCTTCGCCGAAGGTATTGAATCGCCGGAGACTTTCTTCGCCGCTTATCGGAACTTGATCTTCGTCGAGGACCGCGACCTTGCTCCCGCAGACCAGGAAGCTGGATTTGCATCGGACGCAATAGTAAAGGCGCGCCGCGCGCCCGAACAGATCGCTGTGACGCTGCGGTCCGATCACGAAGTCGTGCCTGAGCCGCGTCGTCGTAAACCCGTCCTGCAAGCTCGTGCTTTTGCGCCAGAAGTTCATGATATGGCCTAAGCGCAAGTTCCATACCGTGGAGAGATCTTTCAAAATCGCAAGCAAAACAGGACGTTTCCGCGCACTATTCATACCCACCTTGCTGCAAAAGGAACGATGCACTGCATTTTGAAATCCCGCTCCCAACGACCGCTTTGGTGCTGCATGCGGCGATAGCTAGGGGGTCACTTGATGCCCCAGCGCTTTCGTTTGCGCCAGAGCGTAGACACGTTTATCCCAAGGATCGCGGCGGCCTCATCGAGGGTGCGGCTCTCCGCGAGCACGCGCAGGATGTACTCGCGCTCGCGCTCCTTGAGCCGTGCTCCATTCCCGTTCGAGATGCACACCCCGGACGCAGCCTTACGAACGGAGTCGGGCAGATCGTCAGGCGCGATCGTGTTCGTGTGCGCCAAGGTCATTGCGCATTCCAGGGCGTTGCGAAGCTCACGGATGTTTCCAGGCCATCGATAGGCGACGAGCGCCTCAGCCGCGTCCGCAGAGAGAGTAAACGGTCTGCCAGCACTTCTCGAGCGGGCTTGCCTGAGCATCCATTGCGCAAGCGGAAGGATGTCCTGAATTCTCTCGCGCAAGGGCGGGAGCCTAAAGGTAATTACGTTGAGGCGATAGTAGAGGTCCTCGCGAAAGCGTCCCGCCGCGACTTCGTCCTCCAGGTTGCGGCTCGTGGCTGCGATCATCCGAACATCCACCCCGATCGCCCGATCGCCGCCGGTCGGTTCGAAACTGCGTTCCTGAACGAAGCGAAGAAATTGTGCCTGGAGAGCAGGTGTGAGCTCGGCGATCTCGTCGAAAAACACCGTTGCGCCCCGAGCCACCTCGAAGCGGCCGGGCCGATCGTCCACTGCGCTGGAAGAGGCCCCGCGCACGTGACCGAAGAGCTCACTCTCCAGTCCCTGGTCCGCCACAGTCGTGCAATTGACTACTACGAACGGCCGCTCGCGCCGAGGGCCCCATCGATGAATCTGTATTGCGAGAACGTCCTTGCCCGTACCGCTTTCTCCCGTGAGCAGTACAGTTGCGTCGCCTGCCGCGGCCCGCGCCGCGGTCTCCAGAAGCTCGCTCATTTCGGGATTGCGCGATTCGAGAAGCGGCAGGTCCTCGGCCGGCTCCTTCGCAAGCCGCGGCCATACCGTTTCGACGCTGTACGATTTTCGAATCTCCATGACTTCGCAAGACTTAGTAAGACTTCGTACTTTCGAAGAAGACCCTGGAGACACCACTCGATGTTCGTCGGCGGCAACTAGCCTGTTGGGGCCCCATAGCGCTTGCGCAATTCGAGGTTGACCCGCAGAACGTTGACCATCCTCTCGCCGAATAGTCCGTTCATCGGCGCATACGCATCAGTCTGGATGATTGCGTTGATCTCACTGCGGACCTGGGCCGGGTCACGCTTCAGCTCCGTTGCCCACTTCGATGCCACACGGTCAAGCTGATATTGCGCATTGTCCATCGTGATATCGGGATCCAGACCGGAGCCCGAAGTGGTCACCATGTCGCCGGGAACATTTGCCAGATCGGCATCGGGATGGTCTTGGCGCCACATATCGAAAAAGATCGACTGTATATCCGAGCCACTAGCTACCGGTGCGATAGAGGTTTGAGTCTTACCGTTTGGCAGTTGCGTCGTGACCTGCGAGGGGAACTTGCCCGGATTGTCCTTGGAGAAGTTTTCGAAGAACACAACGGCCAGGTCCGAGGCCTGCGGCTGCGGAGTACCCGGATTCTGCTTTATCCAATCCGTCACTACCGCCTTGTGGCTCTTGGCCCATGCATTGACATATTGGGCGTGCGACGGGTCGGCGCTCACCCAACTTTGCGCGAGCTCGTTATGGTTGTCGGCCCATTGCGCGACGATATTCGCCTTGCCCTGGTAGCGATCCCGTTGAAACCACGCCTCCACATCGGGCGCGGCCAACTGGCCGGCTTTGGCACCGCTTTTATACTTGACGATCGGACCCAACATCCGCGCCACGCGATCGCGGAGCAGGTAGTTTGACGCGGCGAGCGTCGATGAGGCGGATGCGGACGCGTCGTATGACGCCGCCGAAGGCCGCGGCCAAAAGTATTCATCCTTGGTGAATGGCTGCGCAATCAGCAGCGAGCCGACCTGTTTGCCGTCCGGTCCGGTAACCATGCTCCCGTTGGCGGTAAACGGAAAGAAAGTCTGTCCAATCGCCCATACCGCCAAAGGATAGATCAGGCAGCAGACGACCACCGACGAGCCCAACAACCAGAGACTCTTTGTTATGTAAGTTCGCATCGCTTGTTGTCCTCTAAAAAACCGATCGTCACGCAACCATGTGCATCGCGGTCAGAACGACGTCGATGAGCTTTATTCCAATGAAAGGAAGAACTACGCCGCCGAGGCCCCAGACCAGAAGGTTCTTGCGCAGTAGCGCATCGGCGCCGAGCGGCCGGTACCTGACCCCTTTAAGCGCGACCGGAATCAAAGCCGGAATGATGAGCGCGTTGAAGATTACCGCCGACAGTATTGCGGAGGTCGGCGAATGCAGATTCATCACGTCCATCGCCTTGAGCCACGGCAGAGTGCCGGCAAAGAGCGCGGGGACGATCGCGAAATACTTGGCGACGTCGTTGGCCACGGAAAATGTCGTCAGCGCGCCGCGCGTCATCAATAGCTGTTTGCCGATCTCGACGACCTCGATAAGCTTGGTCGGGTCGGAATCGAGGTCGACCATGTTGCCGGCTTCCTTCGCCGCCTGCGTCCCCGAATTCATCGCCAGACCCACGTCGGCCTGGGCAAGCGCCGGCGCGTCATTGGTGCCGTCACCCATCATCGCGACCAGTTTGCCCTCGCCCTGTTCCTTGCGGATGTACGCGAGCTTGGATTCGGGCGTGGCCTGCGCGACAAAGTCGTCGACGCCGGCCTGCTTGGCGATCGTCGCCGCAGTCAGCGGATTGTCGCCGGTGATCATCACGGTTCTGAGACCCATCATGCGCAGCCGCTCGAAGCGCTCGCTCATTCCGACCTTCAAAATGTCTTCGAGGACGACGACGCCGGCGATCTTGGAATTCTCCGCCACCACCAGTGGCGTCGCGCCTTTCGAGGCAACCGCGTCGACCACCTGCTCGAGACCGCCCGGAATCTCGCCATTGCTCTGCCGGATGAAAGCGATAACCGCATCCGGCGCACCTTTGCGGATGCGTCTCCCGTCGGGAAAATCCACCCCGCTCATCCTGGTCTGCGCACTGAACGCGATGACCTGTACGTCGCTCGGCGCGCTCAACTCCCTGCCGCCGACTCCCACCGCCTGCGCCGCGATGACGATACTTTTGCCCTCGGGCGTCTCGTCGGCGACCGAAGCGAGCGCGGCAAGCGCCGCCAGCTTGAGTTGCGAGTAGAGGCCCACCGGTTTGAAGTCGGTGGCGTGGCGATTGCCCACGGTGATCGTGCCCGTTTTGTCGAGCAGTACGGTATCGATATCCCCAGCCGTCTCAACCGCCTTGCCGCTCTTCGCGATGATGTTGGCCTGGAGCGCGCGATCCATGCCTGCGATTCCGATTGCGGCGAGCAACGCTCCGATCGTGGTCGGAATCAGACAGACCAGCAGCGCGACCAGGGTCGGGACGTCCGTGCCGAGGCTTTTCACGGGCTCTGAGAGCCCCAGGTAGCTCATCATGTACTGTTCGGCGTTCCAGGCCATCGGCCATATCGGCAGGACAACGATCAGGAAGGCCAGGGTCAGGCCGGACAGCACCAAGGTCAGCGCGATCTCGTTTGGGGTCTTTTGGCGAACGGCGCCTTCGACGAGCGCGATCATGCGATCGAGGAAGCTCTGCCCCGGAAGTGCGGTAATCTTCACCACGATGCGATCGGAGATGACCCTTGTTCCGCCGGTGACTCCGGAGCGATCGCCGCCGGCCTCGCGAATAACCGGCGCCGATTCGCCGGTGATTGCCGATTCGTCAACCGACGCGATCCCGTCGACTATTTCTCCGTCGCTCGGGATGATCTGTCCCGCCGTAACCACGACGCGGTCGCCCGGCCTGAGCTCGGTCGAAGGTACCTCTTCGATCGTATCGCCCTTTTTGAGGCGGTAGGCGGGAGTCTCGCTGCGGGTCTTACGCAGCGATTCGGCCTGGGCCTTGCCGCGTGCCTCGGCCAGCGCCGTCGCGAAGTTGGCAAAGAGCACCGTGAGAAATAGCCAGAAATCTAGCGCGATGAAGTAGGTAATCGGCACCTGGCTTGCGGCCGTGCTGACCGCCGCCTGAATAATGAACAGCAGCGTGAGCACCGCGCCGATCTCCACCACGAACATCACCGGATTGCTCCACTGGATATCCGGACGGAGCATCACGAACGACTGTATCAACGATTCACGCACCAGTTCCGGTTCAAATAGCCTGCGGCTCTTTACCCGCCGCGGCGGACGCGGATGCTCCGGCGCCTGAATCGTGCGTACTGGTTGTGCGGCTGCTCCCATTTTCGCGCCCTCCAAATATTTCGACCCATGGAACCGAACTTCCCTTCCTGGCTTTGGCCAACGATACGGCTATCCGCCGAAAGGAATCGGCCCCAAATGCTCGGCCAGCGGTCCCAGTGCGGCCACCGGCAGGAATAACAACGCGCCGACGATTACGATCGTGCCGAACAGTAGACAGCCGAAGGTGAAGGTATCGTCGCGCAAGGTTCCCAGTCCGAACGGAGTTTTCTTTTTCATGCCGAGAAACGCCGCCATCGCGATCGGCGCCACGATCGGCAGATAGCGCCCGAACAGGATGACCAGGCCGCCGCCGATGTCCCATGGAACCGCTTCGGGCGATGGACTGGGATTGTTGTTCAGGCCATAGCTCACACCCAGGCCGTCGAAAGCGGAGCCGTTGTTAGCCGACGATGACGAGAACTGGTAAACGATCTCCGACAGTCCGTGCGCGGCCGGGTTGTTCTCCGCCTTGATTCCCCAGTTGGTCGCCGCATAAAGGCCCGACGGTTCCAGAATTAGAAATGGATGGACCAGCAGCGCGATCATCGCGAGCGTCATCTCGCGCCCGCCGATTTTCCTGCCCAGGTATTCGGGCGTGCGCCCCACCATCTGTCCTGCCAGGAAGATGCCGATGATCAGGAACAGCAGCAGGTTGATCATGCCGACGCCCTTGCCGCCGTAGATGCAGTTCAGCCACATCCCCACGAACGGCGACAGCCCTGCGATTGGGTTCAGGCTGTCATGCTCGCAGTTGATGGCCCCGCAGGTCACATCAACCGTGGCCGCGGCGAAAGTCGCAGCCGCGGAGGTCCCGAAGCGCAACTCCTTGCCCTCGAGGTTGCCGAGATGCTGATCGACCGGCAATCCGGCCACGGCCGGCAGGGTTATCACGCGCTTGCCGCCGGGCGCGGTAGCGCTCGCGATCTCGAAAGTTCGGCTCTGCGGATGAGCGGTCAGGCCCGGGTTCGGTTTGAGCGTGTCGAAGTAAATCGCCCACACGACAGTGCCGATCAACAACAGCAGCATCACCGAGAATATGACCATCGCGTGGCGGAACCGCCCGAGCATCCGGCCGAACATCAGCACCAGCGCCATCGGAAACAGCATCATGCAAAAAGTTTCGAAGAAGTTCGTGGCCGCGCTGGGGTTTTCGAACGGATGCGCCGAGTTCATGCCGAAAAAGCCGCCGCCGTTAGTGCCCATCATTTTCATCGGGACGAAGGCGGCCAGCGGTCCAATCACGATAGTCTGTTGTTTCGGCTGACCGTTGTCCGCCGTTCCCATCGCTGCCGGTTCGAGGGTCGAGACCTGGTAGTCGTTCTGGTAGGTCATCGGCATGCCCTGCGCCAGGAACACCAGGCTGATCACGAAAGCCGCGGGCAGGAACATGTAAACGACTACGCGCCACATATCGACAAAGAAGTTGCCGAGCGCCAAGTCGCCGCGAAGCGCGCGGATGATTGCCGCAAGCGCACACAACCCGACCGAGGCGGAAAGAAAAAAGTTCGCTATGCAGAAGAAAATCTGGCTGAAATTCGAGAACGCCACGTCGCCGGAGTAGTGCTGCATGTTGGTGTTGGTGATGAACGAGATCACGGTATGGAACACCGTGGTCGGCGCCAGCATGCCGAGACCCCGCGGATTCAGCGGCATCCGCGGTTGCAGCGACAGCACGATATAGCCGTAAACGAAGAGCACGATGTTGAAGGCAAGCAGCGCGACCGTGTACTGCTTCCAGTTCTGCGGGCCGCTATCCAGGCGTTTCTCGAACCATCGCAGCACTCCCGGCGCCCGGTACTTGCCGTCCATGATCTTCGCCATGTAGCGGCTCAGTGGAACGGCAATGATGATCGTAAAAACAATTATGGAAATAGGCAGAAGCCACATGGTTTAATATCCTCTTCGATTGGCGCTGGATTTGTGGCTAGAACCACTCCGGCCGAATCATCGCGGTCACCAGGTAGACGAACGCCAAAGCCGTGACGATGGCTGTGAAATAGATCACGACACCCTCCCTAGATCTTCTCGCACGCGAGTAAGAACGCGTAGCAAAGTCCGAGGCCGGCCAGACCGAGCAGGAACGTGGCTGGGAGCCAAATTGCAAGGTTCATCTCGTTTCCTCCGCAATGGCAAGCCTAAACGCAAATTCCGTACCGCGAGGAAATCCTTCGAGATCGCAGACAAATCGGAACGACTTCGCGAATCGTTCATGCGAACCCTGCTGCAAAAGGACCGACGCATTTCATTTTGAAATGCCCGCGGATGATTGGGCCGAATGATTGGAGAGGATTGGAGCGTTTGACAAATGAACGTTCATTCATTAGCGGTGATAGAGGAGCACTAGCGGACAAATCGCCTCGGGGCGCCG
The DNA here is from genome assembly GCA_963771325.1 of uncultured delta proteobacterium. Taxonomy (GTDB): domain Bacteria; phylum Desulfobacterota; class Binatia; order Binatales; family Binataceae; genus JAKAVN01. Next base: position 50,138 of record CAVYTJ010000023.1, read on the forward strand.
CGCTTTCGCCCGGCGCCGCGGCGGGACGCCAACCTGACAACCTCTCCCCAAACTTCGCTCTCCAGGGGGATCGCAACGATGGCCGAACCGCTCAGAAACCAGAACCAGGACGAGACGCTCGTGCGCGCGCGGCGCCAGCAAATCTTCGCCGCCGCTTGCCGGGTGCTCAAACACAAGTCGTTTCACGAGGCCACGGTAAAGGAGATCGCGCTGGAGGCAAGATTGGCCGCCGGCTCGATCTACGTCTACTTGCAGAGCAAGGACGACATCCTGCTCTTGCTGGCCGAATCGATGGTCGCGGAGCTGGCCGAGATGCTGCCGCAGATCCGCGGCAAGAGCCGTGGCGAGCCGCGGCGCGAGCTGCTGGAGCTCATGCGCGCGGCGATCGACGTAATCGACCGCTACCGGGAGGCGTTTTGCGTGCTCAACCAGGAGGTGCGCTACTTGGCGCGCCGCCCCGAGTACCGCGTCGCGCTCAAACAGATCGTGGGCCGTTACACCTCGACAGTCGAGAACGTGCTCGAACGCGGACGCAAGATGGGCGTGATTTTCTACGACGATCTGCGAAGCGTGGTCCAGGCGGTCCACATGCTGTGCTCGGGCTGGGCGATGGGCGCCGACTACCTGGGCAAGACCGACAAGGAAACTTACTGGCGGCAGGTCGCGGCGCTGGTAGAAGGCCGTTTCTTCGACGCTGGCAGGCGCGGCGCGGAAATCTGAAAGGTGGTGCGGCTGAACATGGAAATTTACGACCGGCGCACACTCGAGGGCGTCTACAGCGTCCGGCAAAGCGCCGGCTTCATCATGAATTACCGCTACGCCGAAGAGCGGATGATGCGAATGATGGCCGGATGGATCGCGCTTACGCCGGAAATTCCGGTCAAGCTCGAGATGGCGCGCCAGGTCTACGAGTGCGCGCTGCACGCCGACGCGCTGGGCAAACGTCTGGGCGAGTTGCGCTCGCAGGCCCAGGTCTCGCGTCCGCCCAACGAGGCGTTCGTCACGTTCATGAACGCGATCGAGGACAAGGAGCAGTGGGAGGACACGGTCGAGCGGATGGCCGGGATTTACCGCGTGCTCAAGCCGCACCTGGTGGCCCACTACAGCGCCCACGTCACCGCGGCCAACCCGGTCTACGAGCCGCCGACGCTCAGGATCCTCGCCCACCTGGTCGACGACGAAAAACGCCACATCGAGCGCGGCCTGGTTCTGCTCGACAACCTGCTCGACACGCCGGAGAAGCATCGCCGCGCCGCGAGTTGGCAAGCGCAACTTGACGAATTGCTCGCGGCCTCGGGCGGCGTCACCGGGATGGAACGCGATCGCGAGGAGCCGCTGCGGCTCGGGCGCAGCCGATAACGCTCACGAATGAAGCGCACGAAAAGCAGATGAAGCCGCAAGTCAAAGTTCCGGAGCTTGCCGAAGCGATCGCTGCGCACGCGCGCGCAGTGCTCGCGGGTGACTCGGGCGCGGCCGAAGGCCACGTCGCACCGGCCGCCCTGGAAGCCTATCGCCGCGCGATGAACGAGGCGATGCGCCAGGGGCCGTTCGATCGTCACGCGGCGCCGGGGCTGGCGCGCCTGGGCTCGCAGTACATCTCCAAGGTGCGTTTCGCGGGCGCGCGCGGCGGCGCGCTGATGCAGATCCGATGGACGCGCGACGGCGAGCGCCGCTGGCTAATCGCAGAAGCCGAGTATTTTCCACCCGGGCGCACGCCATGGACCGGAGTGGGACGCCCGCGTCCGGCGGCGTGGCCGGCGGCGAGCCCGAGGGTTGAAGGCGATGACGCGTGACCGAGGAAATTTCTAATGCCCGATCTCGGAGATCGATCCAGCGTGATGGGGCCGCAGCCAATCGCGAAGCGTTTCGTGGTTCCGCCGGCGATGCTCGCGGCGGCCGATCATATTCTCGACCTGCTCGCGCAAGGCCGGCGCGCGGAACTCGAAACGCTCGTGGTCGCCAAGGCGGCGGGCGAGTTGCGCGAATTAATCGACGCGATCGCGCCCGGCGCGTACCAGCGGCACGAAATTATCGCGCACGCAAAGGCCGCCAACCACTATTTCGTCAAGGCGCGGCTTTACGGCGCGCGCGCCGCGCCCTTCACGCTCCAGCTTCGGCTGGGCGAGCGCGAGGGGCACTGGGTTATCTGGGAGGCGGTCAATCTCGCGGGCGGCCGCACCGCCTGGACCCGCTGACAACGCGGTATCGGATTCGCAGTACTCGATTCGACAGGATATTTCGAGAGGATATGCCGTCATGCAGAAAATGATCGCGGTAGACCGGCTCGCGCGTCCCGACGAACACATCCTGGTCCCGGTCGAGCGCATCCGCGAGGCACGGATCGACCAGGGACTACAGGCCAACAACGTGATGCCCTTCGAGGAGGACTTCCTCAAGGGGCGGCTGCATGGAATTGCCACCGGCGAGATGCAGGCGATGGAGGCGGCCGGGCGCACGCTGTTCGATTTTCCCGACGCGCCGTGGGATTTCCAGCTCGACATGGCGCGCCAGGTGTGGGACGAATCGCGCCACGCCGAGATTTTCGCCAAGCTGCTCGAGTACGTCGGCTCCTATATCGGTGAATTTCCCGAAAGCGAAATCCTGTGGTCGTGCACCCAGGTCGACGACCCGGCCTGCCGCGTGGCCGGAATCAACCGCGGCCTGGAGGGACTCGCCTGCGACGTGTTCGAGCAGATCATCCGGATGGGACAGAAGATGGGCGACCCGATTATCGAGCGCGCCGTCGACTACGTACTGGCCGACGAAATCACGCACGTGCGGATGGGCTCGAAGTGGATGCGCAAGCTGACCGAGGGCGACCCGGAGCGGCTGCAACGCGCCCAACAATTCCAGGACAATATCGACGCGCTGTTCAATTTCGACGGCTTCCGCACCTCCAAGGAGGAAGCGCCGCAGGTGCCGCTGATGCTGGGCAGCCAGCAGATTGATTTCGACGCGACGCTGACCATTTCGCGCGAGACGCGCCTGCTGGCCGGCTTCACCGACGAAGAGATCGATCGCCTGATGAAGGCCGCCGCGCGCAGTTCCGCCTACTGAACGCTGGCGGCAGGCACGAGACTTGGAATATCGAACCAGGGAAAGGACTCGACCGCGATGCAGAAAATGATTCCCGCCGATCGCCTCGCCCGCCCCGACAACTTCGTCCTGCTGCGCGCGCGCAAGATGCGCGAAATTCGCGAGGAGCAGGGCCTCGACGATCGCGTGCTGCCTTTCGACGAGGAAGCGCTGCGGGTGCGCCTGCACGGCATCTTTGCCGGCGAGTTGCAGGCGATGGAGGCCGCGGGACGCACGCTGTTCGACTTTCCCGACGCGCCGTGGGAGTTCCAGCTCGACATGGCGCGCCAGGTCTGGGACGAGTCGCGGCATAGCGAAATTTTCATGCGCCTGCTGCAGTACATGGGCGCCGAGCCGGGCGACTATCCTGAAACCGAAATCCTGTGGCGTTGCACCCAGGCCGACGATCCCGCGGCCCGCGTGGCCGGGATCAACCGCGGCCTGGAGGGACTCGCCTGCGACGTCTTCGACCAGTTAATCCGGATCGCGCAGAAAAACGGCGACGAGATTATCGAGCGCGCCGTCGACTACGTGCTGGCCGACGAGATCACTCACGTGCGGATGGGCTCGAAGTGGATGCGCAAGCTGACCGAGGGCGACCCCGAGCGGCTAAGGCGCGCGCAAGAGTTCCAGGACAGCGTCGACGACCTGTTCAATGCGCGCGGCGCGCGCAAGGCGATCGACGATGTCGGGGCAAACTCGCAGACCATCACGATCGCGCGCGAGGCGCGCCTGCTGGCCGGCTTCACGGAAGAGGAAATCGACCGCCTGATCGCGGCCGCTCGCGCGAGCGCCGCTTACTGACGCACCTGTTGCGTTCGCGATCCGGATGCCGCGGTGGAAAGCGCCGCGCCAATCGCGATACAAACCCATCATGGCGGCGATCAATCATGCGCGTCTAAAACAACTGTTCCTGGAAATCGTCCAGATCGACTCGCTCTCGCGCCGCGAACGCGACGTCGCGCTCCGGCTCGTGCGCGAACTGGAAAGCGCGGGCCTTCGATGCCGCTTCGACGGCGCCGCCGAAAAAGTCCACGGCAACTGCGGCAACCTGATCGGCCAGCTCGACGCCACCCGCGAGGGCGTGGCGCCACTGCTTTTGTGCGCGCACATGGACACCGTCGTTCCGGGCGAAGGCGTGAAGCCCGTGGTCGACGGCGACATCATCCGCACCGACGGCACCACCGTGCTTGGCGGTGACGACAAATCGGGATGCGCGATTATCTGCGAGGTGCTTCATCAACTGCGCGAGCAAAACGTCGCGCACGGACCGATCGACGTCGTATTCACCGTGTGCGAAGAAATTGGCCTGCAGGGCGCGCGCAACCTCGACCTCGGCCTGCTGCGCGCGCGCGAGGGGCTGGTCTTCGACAGCGACTCGCCCGGCTACCTGTTCGTGCGCGCGGCCGGCGCGCAGGGCCTGCGTTTCACCGTGCGCGGGCTCGAAGCGCATGCCGGAATGGCGCCGGAGCGCGGGCTTTCAGCGATCAAGATCGCGGCCGAGGCGATCGCCGCGATGCGCCTGGGACGAATCGACGACGAGACCACCGCCAACCTCGGCACGATCCAGGGCGGCCGCGCGGGCAACATCGTGCCCAACGAGGTCGTGGTGCGGGGCGAGGCGCGCTCGAACGATCCGCTCAAGCTGACCGCGCAAGTCGAACATATGATCGGATGCTTCAAGGATGCGGTGGCCCGCTCCGCGGTCACGGTGGACGGCAAAGTGGTGCAGGCAGAGCTGGAATACCGCAGCGTGCCCTCCTACGGCGCGATGAACGTGCCGGAGGACGCGCCGATCGTGCGCAAGGTGATCGAGGCCGCGCGGCGGCTGGGCCGCGAGGTCACCCCGCATGCGACCGGCGGCGGATGCGACGCCAACATCTTCAATCAGCGCGGACTGGTGGTCGCCAACCTGGGCACCGGCATGCGCGACATCCATACGGTGCGCGAGTGGCTCGACGTGCGCGACATGACCGCGACCGCCGAAGTGACGCTCGAGTTGATCAAGCTGCACGCCGGCGCGTAGCTGCGCGCCCGACGCGGCCGAATCCGTGGGCGCAGGTCCCGCGCGCGTAACGCGCGGGACCTGCGCCCACGAAGCCGCGCCCGAAGGGAACGACCGCTGCGCCCGCTTTGGCGGGCGCGGCGGCCGTTGTTGGTTCGCGGGCTTTGCCGCGCGCGTCGCGCGCGGCAAAGCCCGCGAACCGGGCCGAACAGAGAAGCGGATACGTGCCCCGCGCGCGGGTCGCGCATCCGCTTCGTTTCGTTGCGGAGCAGACGCCGGCGCGCCCGCGCGGGCGCGCCGGCGCCGCTCTCGCGGCTCCCCCGTCCTCGCCTTCCCGGCTACTCCAGGTGCTTGCGCAGGAAGGTCGGGATATCGAGCTTGTCGTCCTGCTCGCCTAGTTCGCTCGGCTCGGATCGCTCCAGCGCATGAGGATCAGCGCCGCGCCGCTTGAAGGCCGGGATGTCGAGCCCGTCATCGACGATCATCCCCATGCGGCGCACCGGCTTGCCGCCGAACATGCGCTGCTGCGGCGGCGGAGGCGGCAGCGTCGGTGCCGTGGGCTGCACGGTTGCGGGATCGACAGGCCGCGTGGCGGCCGCCTGGATCGGCGCCGTGATGGGCGCGCCCGAGGACGAATAACGCGGGTTGTAGCGCGTCGCCAGATCGCCGAAGCCGGTCGCAATTACCGTGATCCGAATCTCGTCGGCCAGCCGCTCGTCGATCACCGCGCCGAAGATGATGTTGGCGTCCTCGTGCGCCTCTTCCTGGATCAGGCTCGCCGCTTCCGTCACTTCATAGAGCGACATGTCGGTGCCGCCCGTGACGTTGATCAGGAGCCCGCGCGCGCCCTTGATTGAGACGTCCTCCAGCAGCGGGCTCGAGATTGCGCGTTGCGCCGCCTCGACCGCGCGGTTTTCGCCGGTCGCGCTCGCCGCACCCATCATCGCGAGGCCCATCTCGGCCATGATCGAGCGCACGTCGGCGAAGTCCAGGTTGATCAGTCCATGGACGGTGACCAGCTCCGAGATGCCGCGCACGGCCTGGAGCAGGACGTCGTCGGCCTTCTGGAAGGCCTCGCGCAGCGACGTGGTGCGGCTCGCGATCGAGAGCAGGCGCTGGTTGGGAATCGTGATCAGCGTGTCGACCGCGTCCTTCAGCTCGCGCAACCCCTCGTCGGCCTGCGACATCCGGCGGCTGCCCTCGAACTGAAACGGCTTGGTGACCACGCCGACCGTCAAGGCCCCAGTCTCGCGCGCGATGCGCGCAAGGACCGGCGCCGAGCCGGTGCCCGTGCCGCCGCCCATCCCGGCGGTGACGAACACCATCTCGGCGTCTTTCAGCACCTCGCGCAGCCGCTCCTCGTCCTCGAGCGCGGCCTTGCGCCCGATCTCGGGATTGCCGCCGGTGCCGCGCCCGCGCGTCAGCACCGAACCGATCTGCATGCGCATCGGCGCGGTGTTATTGGCCAGCGCCTGGCTGTCGGTGTTGACGGCGATGAAGTCGACACCGTGCAACCCCTGCTTGATCATATGGCTGACCGCGTTGCCGCCGCATCCGCCCGCTCCGATGACTTTTATCCGCGCCCCCGGATCCGGGGTATCCACTAACTCGATCATGACTCAGCCTCCTCCACCATTGCGCGGCACTCAGCGGTTCGCTGAAAGCCTGTTTGCCATCCCCATCGCTCTAGAAGAAATCTCTCATCCAATCCGAAACGAGCAAGCGCAGCCGTCCCAGCCGCCCTCCCCGCATCGTTCCATTACTGGTCACACCGGTCGCGCCCGCCGCATGCAGCAATAGTCCCGCCGCGGTCGTGTACGCGGGCTTCATCAGTTCCTCGGGCATGCCCTTCAAATTGATCGGCAGGCCACGGCGCACCGGCAGCGAAAATATCCGTTCGGCCAATTCCTGCGTGCCCTCGAGCAGCGACGAGCCGCCGACCAGCACCAGGCCCGAGGCGAGACTGTCGGCGACGCCCGAGCGCATCACCTCGCGCTGCGCCATCGCAAAGATCTCCTCCATGCGCGGCTCGATGATCTCGCCGAGAATCCGGCGCGCGATCACTCGCGGCTGACGGCCACCAACTCCGGGCACCTGCACGGTCTGATCGCGTCCGACGATGGAATTGGTCGCCACGCCATAGCTGAGCTTCAGCCGCTCGGCCTCGTTAAGCGGCGTGCGCAAGCCCGCGGCGACGTCACTCGTCAAATGATTGCCGCCGAGCGGCAGCACCGCGGTATGCATCGCCGCGCCGCCGTGAAACACCACGATGTCGGTGGTGCCGCCGCCGATGTCGAGCAGCGCCACGCCCAGCTCGCGCTCTTCGGGAAACAACGCCGCGTCGGCCGAGGCGAGCGGCTCAAAGACAATCTCCAGCGGCGTGATGTTGGCGCGCTCGCAGCACTTGGTCAGGTTCTGGCCGTAGCTCTGCGCCGCGGTGACGATATGGATGCGCGCCTCCAGGCGAACTCCGGCCATCCCGACCGGATCGCGCACGCCCTCCTGGTCGTCGACCGCGAACTGCTGCGGCAGGATGTGCAGGACCTGGCGGTCGAGCGGAATTGCGACCGCCCGGGCCGCGTCGATCACGCGCTCGACGTCGCGCGCGCTGACCTCGCCGCCGCGCACCGCGACGATACCGTGGCTGTTGAGCCCGCGCACGTGCGCGCCGGCCTCACCCACCACCGCCGCGCCCACCCGCACGCCCGAGGTTTTCTCGGCCTCGGTCACGGCGGCGCGAATCGCGTCGACCGTGGCCTCGATATTCACGACCACGCCCTTGCGCAGGCCCGTGCAGGGCGCCACGCCAAAGCCGAGCACGGTCGCGCCGCCGCCCTCGGGCAGCGACTCGGCGACGAGCGCGCAAACCTTGCTCGTTCCGACGTCCAATGCGGTCAGCACGTTTCTCATCTCCGCCCGCCCCCACTGGCGCGTAGGCCGCGGCCGGCGCGAGTCCGTTCGGCGACGCGGCGCACCGCGCCCGAGCCCGGCATGGCGGCCAACGGCGCCGCCGCGCGCAGCCGCATCACCGCCTGCCCCGGCGTGGTCATGTCGACCATCGCGATCCGCTGCTCATGCCCGCGCCATTGGCCGAGCACTTCAGTCGCGCGCTTGAGTTGCGCCGGCGCGTCGTCGAGGTCAACTCGCAACTCGGTGTGCGAGCGATCGAAAAAAAGCGACACCGTACCGTCGCCGTCCAGGCGCATCTCGGAGACCAGCCCCGAGAGCGCGACTTCGGCGCGCACCAGCGCGGCCGCGTAGCGTACGAGATCCGACGCGCCCGCCGTTTGCACCGCCGCACCGCTTAGAATCGGCAGATCGCCCGCGCGCGCCGCCTCGACCGGCCCGCGCAATTCACCCTCGGCAAAGAGCGCATAGAAACCGTCGTGGCGCTCGACCAGCGCGACCGCGTCGCCCTGCGCCGGGCGTACGAGCGGCGCGAGCATCGCGCTCTCGGTCGTGCGATCGCGCCATCCGGCAAACGTTCCGGCCGCTTCGGCCCAATACAAGGAGAGCGTCACGCGCGCGCGCGCGGCGAGCGCGCGGCCCGCCTGGCTGAGCCCGGTCACCATCCCGAGAACGAAGAACGCGCACAGCACGAGGCCCAGCGCCTTGCTCGACCAGCCCCAAGAATTCCTGGCCGCCGCCGCGCTCTTGCTTCGCTTCGCTACCGCCCGCTTCGCCACTGCCGCCCCACGTCTCCCGCAATCAACCCAACCCGCCGATCACTACTCGCGTGTCACAACTCACCTATTCACCAATCGCCGATCATGCGTACCTCGGCTTCCAGAGCCACTCCGCTCTGTTCCTGAACCCGGCTCCGCGCGAGCTCGATCAACCCCCGCACGTCTTCGGCGCGCGCCCCGCCCAGGTTGACGATAAAATTCGCGTGCTCGGTCGAAAACGCCGCCGCCCCCATCCGCGCGCCCTTGAGCCCTGCGCTCTCGAGCAGCCGGCCGGCAAAGTTGCCGGGCGGGTTCTTGAAAATCGAACCCGCGTTGGGCAGCCCGCGCGGCTGGCACGCGGCCCGCTTGGCCTTGAGCTCCGCGACCCTCGCGCTTAACTGCTCGCGATCGCCGTGCTCCAGCTCGAAATCCACCCGCGTGATCACGAAGCGCGGCGGAAGCTCCGTGCGGCGATAGGAAAACTTGACCTCGGCACCGCTCAGCGCGAGCGCCTGCCCCTGCTCGTTGACTCCGTGCACCAGCCTGACCACCCGTGCGATTTCGCCGCCGAACGCGCCCGCGTTCATCACCAGCCCGCCGCCGACGCTACCCGGGATGCCTTCGCCGAACTCGAGGCCCTTAAGCCCGCGCTCGATCGCGTCGTGGACCAGCGTGCCGAACTGCGCGGCCGCTCCCGCGCGCACCTGCATGCCGTCGAATTCCAGGTGCGTGAAACCCTCGCCCAGGCGAACGACGAGCCCGCGCACGCCGCGATCGCTGACCAGCAGATTGGTGCCCGCGCCGAGACAGAATGCCGGGGCGCGCTCGCACCACGCCGCCGCCATCGCGGCGCGCAACTCGTCCTCGCTCTCGACCTCGAGCAGGACGTCGGCGGGGCCACCGATCCGAAACGAGGTAAGCTCGGCGAGCGGCGCGCCGGCGCGAAGCCGCGCGCCAAAGCGGGCGCGTAATTCCTGCTCAAGCCGGTTCATGGGTCTTGGTCGCGTAGCCGAGATTTTGCAGCACGGCTTCGCCGAGTTGATAGACATCGCCGGCGCCCAGGGTCACGAGCAGATCGCCCGCCATCGTGTCGGCGGCAATCCGCGCCACCGGATCCGGCTCGTCGCCCAGATAACGCACTTCAAGATGGCCACGCGCGCGCAGCGCCTCGTAGAGCCGACGCGCCGAGACCTCGGCCAGCGGCTCCTCGCCCGCCGAATAAACGTCGCACAGATAAAGCACGTCGGCGTCGTCGAAGGCACCCAGAAATTCGTCGAACAGATCGCGCAGCCGGGTGTAGCGATGGGGCTGGAAGACCACCACGACGCGCCGCTTGAACGCCGCGCGCGCCGCGCCCAGGGTCGCGCGAACTTCCGCGGGATGATGCGCGTAGTCGTCGAGCACGATCCGGCCCGCCGCTTCGCCCTTGATCTCGAAACGCCGGCTGATGCCCGAAAACACCGCGAGCGCGCGCGCCGCGACTTCGAACTCGACCCCCACCGCGAGCGCGACGCCCACTGCCGCGAGCGCATTGAGCGCGACGTGGCGCCCCGGCGTCGGCACCTCGACCGCGCCTAACTCGCGGCCGGCGCGAATCACCGTGAAGCGCGTCGAGAGGCCGTCGATCACGATATTCACGGCGCGCAACTCGGCGTCGTGCGCGACGCCGTAAGTCAGCACGGGCTTGCGCACCGACGCCAGCAGTCCGCGCACGTTGATGCTGTCGATACCGAGCACGGCCAGGCCGTAAAACGGCACGCGGTTGATGAAGTTGAGATAAGCCTCGCGCACCCGCTCCATCGTGCCGTAATGGTCGAGATGCTCGGGATCGATATTGGTCACGACCGCGATCGTCGGGAGCAGCAACAGGAAGGAGGCGTCGCTCTCGTCGGCCTCGGCCACCATGTACTCGCCGCCGCCCAGGCGCACGTTGGTGCCGCGCGCGCGCAGGTTGCCGCCAACCGCCACGGTCGGATCGAGCCCGGCTTCCTCCAGGATGAGTCCGACGAGCGAGGTGGTCGTGGTCTTGCCGTGCGTGCCGGCGACGGCTACGCCCAGGCGCACCATGCGCAACAACTCGCCGAGCATCTCGGCGCGCGCGATGACTGGAATCTGCAGCGCGCGGGCACGCGCGACTTCGGGATTGGAAAATTTCACCGCCGATGAAATCACCACGGCGTCCAAACGCCGCGTGATGTGATCAGCGAGGTGTTCGCCAATATGTTCAGCAACATTTTCAGCCACATGTTCAGCAACATGTTCAGGATGATGGCCCTGGAAGATTTGCACGCCCAGTGCGGCGAGCCGCTCGGTGGTGGGGCCAAGATGCTGATCGCATCCGCTCACCGCGAAGCCGAGCCTGAGCGACAACTCCGCGATGCCGCTCATGCCGGCGCCGCCGACGCCGATGAAATGCAACCGGCGCTGACGGCTGAGCAATCCCCTGGCGAGAGCTTCACTCATGCTCCAGCGCGCTCCCCCGAGCCAAGCTCGAAACATAGCTTTGCGATCATGCGGGCCGCGTCGGGCTTCGCAGCGGTGCGCGCCTGCGCAGCCATCCGCACCAGCCGCGCCGGATCGGCGATAAGTTCGCGCAGCGTCGCGGCGAGATTTTCTCCTAACCGCTCGTCGTCGGCGACAATCACGGCTGCGCCGCGCCGCTCGAGGACCCGGGCATTGAGTTCCTGCTGGCGGTCGCGATGGAACGGATAGGGAACGAAAATGGCGGGGCGTCCGGCGAGCGCGACTTCCGAAACGGTCATCGCACCCGAGCGCGCCACGAGCAGGTCGGCACGCGCAAGTGCGGTCGCCATATCATCGATAAACGGCACCACATGCGCCGGGCAACCGAGCGCCGCGTACCCACCCTTCACCAGCTGCACGTCCGCCTCCCCTGTCTGGTGGACCAGAGTTATTTTTATAACAGTTTCTCGCAAATTTCTCAAGGCGTTAATTACGCCTTCGTTGAGACGATGCGCGCCCGTCGAGCCGCCTAAAACAAGGATTTGTAATGGATGGTGGAGTTTCAGAGGCGATGCTTCGACATTAAAGCGCACTGGATTGCCACTTACCACAATCTTAGGCGAATTAAAGAGTGCCACTGACTCGTCAAAGCCGACACAGACCTTCTTGGCGAAGCGCCAGAGCATCCGGTTCGACAACCCCGGCCGCGTGTTCTCTTCCATCAGAACCAGCGGCGTTCGCGCCATGGTCGCCGCCATCGCCATCGGCGCCGACGCGTAGCCCCCCGCGCCCAGGACCAGGTCGGCGCCGAACGAGCGCAGCAATCCGCGCGCCCGCCCAAGCGCCGCGACGAACTCGCCCATCGCGCGCAACCGCTCGATCGGGCTATGGCCGCGCAGCCCGTGGACCTCGAACAATTCGTAGCGCAAACCGCTACGCGGCATCCATCGCGCCTCCAGCCCCGCCGTGGTGCCGACGAACAGTACTTCGGTCTCAGGCCGCTCGCGCATCATCGCCTCGCCCACCGCGACCGCGGGAAAGAGATGTCCGCCGGTGCCACCGCCCGCGATTATCACTTTCATCGCACCGCCGGCCTGCGCGCCAGGGCGAGCAGCGTCCCCAGCGCGGCCATCGCCATCACCATCGCGGTCCCGCCGTAACTCAGAAAGGGCAGCGGCAGGCCCTTGGTCGGCACGAGCCCGATCACGACCGCCATGTTGACCAGCGCCTGCAACGTGAGCAGCGCGGTCAGGCCGACGGCGAGCAGACTCGCGAACGGGTCGGGCTCCGCGTGCGCGACCCGCATCCCGCGAACCAGGATCGTGCCGAACAAAATCAGGACCGCAACCGCGCCGAGCAAGCCGAACTCCTCGCCGACCACGGCGAAGACGAAGTCGGTGTGGGCTTGCGGGAGATAAAACATCTTCTGCCGCCCGGCGCCGAGCCCGACGCCCCATCCGCCGCCCGCGCCGAGCGCGATGAAGGACTGGATGAGCTGGAAGCCCGCGCCGCGGGCAGTTTGCCACGGGTCGAGAAAGGCGCTCAGTCGGCGCATCCTGTAGGGTTTTGCTACAGCCTGCAGAGCGAGCACGGCCAGCGCGCCGCCACCCGCGGCGCCCAGATGCTTCAGCCGGGCGCCGGCCGCAAACAGCATCGCGAACAGCAGCATCACGACCAATACCGTGTTGCCGAAATCGGGCTGCTTCAGGATCAGCAGCGCGAGCGGGCCGACCGCGATGAACGCGGGCAGCGGACCGCTCGCAAACGCGTTCATCCGTTCCTGGCGGCGGCTCAAAAAGTCAGCCAGGAAAAAGACCATTGCGAACTTGGCCAGCTCCGAAGGTTCCGCGAGCAGTGGCCCGAGCCGAAGCCAGCGGCGCGCCCCGCCGCGCATCACGCCGAGCCCGGGAATCCACAACGCCACCAGCATCACCAGCGCCACCACCATCAGCGGCACCACCAGCCGGCGCAATCCGCGCAGCGAGAGCTGCGATAGCAGCGCCAGCACGACCAGTCCGGCCGCGATATGGCAGAGCTGAAGCTTGAAGAAATGAAACGCGTCACCGGTCTTCTCGAGCCCGAGAAAATAGGTGGTGTTGAGCACCATCAGCAGGCCCAGCACCGCCAGCACCGCCGCCGGCAGATACAGCCAGGGGTCGAACTGGGGCCGGGCGATCGATTCAAAGCGCCCGAACCAGCTCCTGAAATATTCGCCCGCGCTCCGCATAGTTCCTGAATTGATCGAAACTCGAGCAGGCGGGCGAGAGCAGCACGGTGTCGCCGCGGCGCGCGGCCGCGGCCGCGCGGCGTACCGCCTCGTCCAGCGTCTGCACGAGTTCGATTTCGGTTGCACCCTTTAGCGCCGCGCGCATCGTGTCGCGCGCCGCACCGATTAGAATCAGCAGCCGCACCTTCTCGCCGAGCGGCTCGCGCAGCGGCGCGTAATCGCCGCCCTTGTCCACCCCGCCGGCGATCAGGATGACCGGCGCGCGCACCGCCGCGAGCGCCTCGACCACCGCGGCCACGTTGGTTCCCTTGGAGTCGTCGATATAAGTGACGCCGCCACGCTCGGCGACGAATTCCATGCGATGCGGCAGGCCGGCGAAATCCGCCAGCGCCGCCTCGATCGTGCGCGGTTCGATACCACTTACCAGCGCCGCGGCGGCCGCCGCCATCGCATTGGCGATATTGTGGCGGCCCACGAGCCGCATGCGCTTGAGACTGATGCGGCCGTGGCGGGTGCGAATGTCGAAAATCAGATCGCTGCCGTCGTAGCCGATCGCGGGCGTGGTCTCGGCCGGCCCCAGGCCGAAGCTCATCACCTGCGCGGAAATTTTGGTGCGCAAAAACCACACTCGCGGATCGTCGCGATTCAGAATCGCCCAGTCGTAGCGGTCTTGCATGCGGAACAAGCGCGCCTTGGCGCCGCCGTACTCGTCGAGGTCCTTGTAGCGATCGAGATGGTCCTCGGCGAGATTGAGATGTACCGCGACGTGCGGCTTGAAGCGCTCGGTGCGCTCGAGCTGGTAGCTCGAAACCTCGGCCACCACCACGTCGAATTCTTCTCCGGCCGCCTCGGCCAGGGGCGTGCCCAGGTTGCCGCCGGCGAAGACGCGGCGCCCCGCGGCCTTGAAAATTTCGCCGATGAGCGTCGTCACGGTGCTCTTGCCGTTGGTGCCGGTGACCGCGACGATCGGCGCTTCAACGAAGCGGCTCCCGAGTTCCAACTCGCCAATCACCGGGATTTGCCGGCGGTCGGCTTCCGTGAGCAGGCGCGAAGTGGGCGCAACGCCGGGACTCGTGACCACCAGGTCGACGCCGTCAAGCCAGGCCGGGTCTTCGGCGCCGAGATGGATCTCGCCCGACGGCGTCGAGGCGCCGCCCGCTCCACCACCGGCCTCGGCGTGAGAGTCAGCGCCAAAATCGGCGCGCAGATCGGTCATCACCAGGCGCGCACCGTGCGCCGCCAGCAGGCGCGCGGCCGCGAGTCCGCTTACGCCGAGTCCGATCACCATCACGCGTTTGCCCGCAAGCTCCATCGAATAGAGTCCATCGAATAAAGTAGGACGTGTCCCTTGCGCCCGTCTCCTCAACGCAACTTGAGCGTGCTGAGCGCGACCAGCCCGCAGATGATCGAAATTATCCAGAACCGCACGACCACCTGGGTCTCCGGCCATCCGCCAAGTTCGAAGTGATGATGCAGCGGCGCCATCCGGAAAATCCGCCGATGCGTCGCCTTGTAGTAGTAACGCTGAAGGATAACCGAACCGGCCTCGATGACGAAGATGCCGCCCGCGATCGGCAGCACCAGTTCCTGCTTGGCGAGCACCGCGACGATACCCAGCGCGCCGCCCAGTCCGAGCGCGCCGACGTCGCCCATCATCATCGAAGCCGGGTAGGCGTTGTACCACAAAAAACCCAGCGACGCGGCGATCAGCGAGGCGCAGAAGATCGCGAGTTCGCCCGCGCCCACCACGTGCGGGATACCGAGGTAGGTGGAAAAATTCAGATTGCCGGCGACGTAAGTGAAGGTCCAGTAGCAGAACGCGACCGTCATCACCGGCCCGATCGCGAGGCCGTCGAGCCCGTCGGTCACGTTGACCGCGTTGGAACACGCCACCATCACGAACATCGCGAACAGCACGTAAAGCCATCGCGGCAGGCTCGGATGCACGTTCTTGAAGAACGGGATCGTGAGCGTGGTGTCGAAACGCAGCACGACGAACAGCACAAAGGACGCGAGGAAGGCGCAGACGAACTGCCAAAACAGTTTCTGCGGACCACTGAGACCCTGGCCCTTGCCGCGGCGCAGTTTCAACAGGTCGTCGGTGAAGCCGATCGCGCCGAAGGCCACGGTAACCAGGATCGCCAGCCATACGTACGGATTGGCGGGATTGGCGAACAGGATGGTGGCGACAAGCGCGGTGCTGAGGATGAGCAGCCCGCCCATCGTGGGCGTGCCGGCCTTTTTCTGATGGCTTTGCGGAACTTCGGCGCGGATGGTCTGGCCGATATGCGCCGCGCGAAAACGTTGGATCAGCCTCGGACCCGCCGCCAGAGCCAACGCCAGCGCGGCGAGCCCCGCCAGCACCGAGCGGAAAGTCTCGTAGCGTAGGACATTGAAGCCCACGTAGTGCGCGTGCAGCGGGTACAGGAGAACGTACAGCATCGGGAAAACCCGTGTTCGAGTCTGCGGGCGGCGGCTGCTGCGGCGCAAGACGCGCCCCGACATGCACCCCAACATCCATCAACATGCACCGATCGATAGCCGCGGCCCCACTGGGCGCGCAGGCCGAGCGGCCTTAGGCCGCCCGGCCGCGAACGCCTGACCCCGTCGCGTCGGTACTGATCGCGCACCATCCTTCGCAGCCTGGAATCCTGAGGCAAGCCTTCGATCGGCCACCCAACCACCCGTCCACCACCTCCGACCGAAGGCCTCCCTCAGGACGCCACCCGCAACCCCCGCCCTCCTCCGCGCTACGCACCGCTTGCGTGCGCGCGCTCGGCCACGAGCGCGCGCACCACTGCACGGTCATCAAAATCGAGCCGCCGCCCTGCGACGAGCTGATAGTCTTCATGTCCTTTGCCCGCGATCAGCACGATGTCGCCGGGCGCCGCCACGTCTATTCCAAGCGCGATCGCTGCGCGCCGATCGGGTTCGACCAGGTAACCCGGCGCGTCGCCCGCCTTCTGCGGCGCGATCCGGCTGAGGCCCGCGGCGCTCAGGCCGGCCTCGACCTCCGCGATAATCGCCAGCGGATCTTCGCTGCGCGGATTGTCGGAGGTGAGAATCGCGAGGTCCGCCATCCGCCCCGCGATCCCGCCCATCAGCGGGCGCTTGCCGCGATCGCGATCGCCGCCGCAACCGAAGACGCACACGATGCGCCGCGGCTTGAGCCCGCGCAGCGCCCGCAGCACGGCCTCGAGCGCGTCGGGCTTGTGCGCGTAGTCGACCAGCACGGTCACGCCGGGCGGACCGGGCACCGCCTCCAATCTGCCGGGGGCCCCTGGGCATCGCCGCAACCCTTCCGCGACCACATCCGTTTCGATGCCCAGGGCCACCGACACAGCGGAGGCGCCTAAAATATTGAGCAGATTGATCTCGCCGAGCAGCGGCGAGCGCACTTCGATCCGCTTGTCGAAGGCCGCGACCGAGGCGCGGAGGCCGTCGGTGCCGGCGGTGTAGCTCACCGGATGAACGTCGAGCTCAGGGTCAAGGCCAAAACTCACCTTGTGGCCCTTGACCGCGTCGAGCACGCGGCGGCCGAAGGGGTCGTCGCCGCGCACCACCGCGACCGCGTCGGGCCAGGTGCTTTTCGGCAGCAGCTCGCTGAACAGCCGCAGCTTGGCCGCGAAGTATTTCTCCTGCGTGCCGTGATAGTCGAGATGGTCGCGGCCGAGATTGGTGAAGACGCAGGCGCGAAAGCTGAGCGCGTCGACGCGCTCCTCGGCGAGACCGATCGATGAAATTTCGGCCGCCACGCGCCGCACACCGGCGCGCTCCATTTCGGCGAGCGCGGACTCGAAGTCGAGCGACTCGGGCGTGGTCAGGCCGCTATAAATTTTACGCGGGCCGACGAAGATTCCGATCGTGCCGATAACTCCCGGCGGCGCGCCGGCGGCCTCGAAGATCGACGCGAGCATATAAGTGGTCGTGGTCTTGCCGCTGGTGCCGGTCACGCCCACCAACTCGAGCCGGCGGCTCGGCGCGTCGAAAAAACGCGAGGCGGCCGCGCCCATCAGCCGGCGCGGCCGCTCGCACTCGACAACAGTTGCCGCGGGGCGCGCGGCCTCACCACCATCCCACCCCTTCATCACCACCACGCGCGCCCCGCGGTTCAATGCATCGTCAATGTTGGCGCGGGCCTGTTCGCGATCCCGCGCCAGTGAGAAAAACAGATCGCCCGGCTTTACTCGTCGCGAGTCGTAGCTGAGCCCCGCAACTTCCACGCCCACGTCGCCGTGAACGCGCAACTCGGGCTCCCCCGCGATCAATTCGGCGAGCTTCATCGTTTGTGGCCGCGATGAACATGGCGCGGCGCCGGCGCAGGGGGGCGCGCCGACGCCGCTTGTATGCCATGCGTTGAGTCTGTCCCCAAAGAAGCTTCCGCCACGCGCGCGTCCGCGAGCACCGGCGCGAGGCGCAAGGTCACGCTTCCGGCACCCGCCGCCGCATCGGGGGCGGGCCGCTGCGCGATCACGTAACCGTCGCCTTCGACCTCAAGGTTGAGATGGCGCCGGGCGGCCAGCGCAAAGGCGCGCCGCAGGCTGAGTCCGCTGAAATCCGGAATCCGATCGTCGCCGGTTAGCGCCGCGGCCGTCGCGTCATCGCCGCTGAGTTCCGAGCCCGGCGGGGCGTCAGGTGATTGGTCAATTGAAGCCTCGCGTGAAGCCTCGCGCGAATCGCCGCCCGCCGTAGGCACGGCCGGCAACAGGCTCGCCGTGTCGTAGTGTGGTGTATTCGAGGCCACGTTCAGATCGCTCAGCGCACCCGAAGCGATTTCGCTGAAGACCGGTGCGGCCGTCAGCCCGCCGAAGTGCCCGTGCGCGACGTCGTACAGCACGACCAGGATCACCAGGCGCGGATCGTCGGCGGGCAAAAAGCCGACGAACGAGGCCACCAGCCGGCTCTGGTAGTAAGCGCCGGTGGTGGGATTCACCATCTGCGCGGTGCCGGTCTTGCCGGCCACCACAAAATCGCTGACGCGCGCAAGGCGCCCGGTGCCGTCGGGGCCGTTGACCACGCCCTGCAACAGCCGATTCATGGTATGCGCGATCGCGGGCGAGATGACGCGATGGAGCGCCTCGGGCGTATGCGTCAGCAGCGGCCGGCCCGCGGCGTCGTAGGCGGCCTTGACCACGTAGGGACGCACCAGGTATCCGCCGTTGGCGATCGCCGCATAGGCGACCGCGAGCTGAATCGGCGTGACTCCCACGCCCTGGCCGAAGCCATGATTGGCGAGATCGATCTCGCGCCACGACGCGGGCTTGCGCAGGATACCGCCCGCCTCGCCCGGCAAATCGATCCCGGTGCGACCGCCAAGGCCGAACGCGCGCAGCCCGTTGTAGAAGCGGTCGGGCCCGAGCTTGAGCGCGATCTTGGAAGCGCCGATGTTCGAGGAGACCTCGATTATCCCGCCGAGATCGAGCCATCCGTGCGGACTGTCATCGTGGATCACGCGACGCGCCACCGTATACGCGCCGTTTTCGCAGTAGATGCGCTGGTTCGGCGTGATTGCGCCGTCCTGCAGCGCGATCGAGGCGAGCAGACCCTTCATCGTCGAGCCCGGCTCGAAGGCGTCCTGCACCGCGGTGTCGTGCAGGCGCTCGCCGAGGCTTGCGCCGTCGGCCGCGATATTCGCCAGCGCCAGCACCTGGCCGCTGAACGGATCGAGCACCACGGCCGCGCCGCGCCGCGCGCCGCTCGCGCGCACTTCGGCGGCCAGGTCGTTTTCGGCCAGCGCCTGGATCCGCGCGTCGAGCGTCAACACCAGGCGCGCGCCGGCCTCGGGAGTCTTGAGCGCAAGCGGACTGTCGAAGATCGGATGGCCGAGCGCGTCATGATAGAAGCGCAACACCACCGGCTCGCCGCGGATCAGCCGATCGTATTGCAATTCGAGGCCGGAGAGACCCTGGCCATCCATCCCCGCCAACCCCACCACCGGCGCAGCCAGGGTGCTCTCCGGATAGAACCTTTTGTATTCGCTGAGCGCGCCCACTCCGTCGAGGCTCAGCGCTTCGGCCGATTGTGACTGGGCGATCGGCAGATGGCGCCGCAGCCATACGAACGGCGCTCCGTGATGAAGCTTCGCCTCCAATTCGGAGGGCGTGATTGCGAGCGCGGCGGCCAGCGACGCGCGCTGCTCGGGCGTGGCGGCGGCGAGCAGTTGCGCAGGCCGCGCATAGATCGATCGGGTCTCGGCTGAGAGCGCGAGCGGCTCGCCGTTGCGATCCGCGAGCGGCCCGCGCGGCGCCGCCAGCGCGATCTCGCCCATATGCTCGGTGCGCGCGAGCGAAGTCAGGCGCGGCCCGTCGAACACCACCAGCGCGGCGAGCCTGAGCGCGATGAGCACGAACAGCGCGGCCAGCACGATAGTCAGCGCGCCGATACGGCCGCGGCGCTTTTTGAACTGCTCGTTCACGGCAGCGTCACCACCTGACCAGGCGCGGGCGGACCAAGGTTGAATTTCGGCGCCAGCGCGCGCAGGCGCTCGCGCGAGGCGACTTCGGCCACGCCCAGGCGCAGGTTGCGGTTGTCCTCTTCGAGCTTGAGATTGCCGCTGCGCAGCGTCGAGAGCCGATAGCCCTCCTGCGTGACCTCCAGGCGAACCATCAGCGTGGCAAATCCCAATGCGATAACGCCCACTGCCAGAATCGCCTGCAGCAAGCGCGACGGCGGGCGCGACGGCTTGACCCGCGCGCGGCTCATCGCGGCCCCCGTTCGATAGCGCGCAGGCGCGCGCTGCGCGCACGCGGATTGTACGCGCATTCGGATGCTTGAGGACGAAGCGCCTTGCGCGTCAGCGCCACGAAGCCGCCTTCCTGCGCGAGCGCGCGGAAGCGATGCTTGACCGGGCGATCCTCCAGCGAGTGGTAAGCGATGATCGCGAGACGGCCGCCCGCGTTGAGGCATCCCGGAGCGCGCTCGAGCAGTGCCGCCAGGCTCTCGATCTCGTGGTTGACCGCGATGCGCAATGCCTGAAAAGTGCGGGTCGCCGGATGAATCGCGCCGCGATGGCGCGTGCCGGCCGCGCGTTCGATAACCGCGCGCAACTCCGCAGTGGTGGTCAACGGACGGCGGCGGCGGGCCTCCACGATTGCCCGCGCGATCCGCCGCGCGGCGCGTTCCTCACCGAACTCGCGGATGATCCGTTCGAGTTCGTCCTCCCCTTCCTCATTGAGCAAATCGTAGGCGCTCAACGGCGCCGCCGGATCCATCCGCATGTCGAGCGGGCCGTCATTTCTGAAACTGAAACCGCGCGCCGGATCGTCGAGCGCAAAAGTGCTCATGCCCAAATCGGCCAGAATCGCGTCGGGCGCGCCCAGCGCGGCTTCGGCGATCGCGCGATCGATCTCGGCGAAGTCGCCCTGACGCAGCACCAGGCGCGATCCGAAACGGCTAAGGCGCTCGGCGGCGGCCTTAAGCGCGTGCGGGTCGCGATCCAGCCCAAGCAGCGTCGCGCCGCTGTGCTCCAGCAGGCTTTCGGCGTGTCCGCCGGTGCCTAGCGTGGCGTCGACGACGAGGCGCCGCTCGCCCTCGCACAGCAGAGCGCGCACCTCGCCCGGCATCACCGGTAGATGCGGCCGATCCGCTCCCGCATTCGATTCCGCTGCCAGCGCCATCACCACCTACAAATTGAGCTTCGCGACGAATTCCGGATCCGCCATCTGCTCCGCGGCCGCCTCGACGATTCGTTGCAGCACGGCCTTGTCCCAAAGCTGAAAATTGTCAATTAATGCATTAAAGGTGACGTCGCGGTCGAAACGGGCATACTCGCGAAGCTTGGGCGGAATCAGTATCCTGCCCTGGCGATCGACTTGAACTTCATGCGCGCCGCCGATCAAAAACATCTGCAAAGTTTGAGTCGCAGGGTCGAGGCTTCCACGCTCTCTGATTTTGCCAATCAACTTGGTCCATTCGCCTGGAGGATAGAGCGCAAGACAACGCTCCTTGTGTTGAGTCCAGTTGGTGATGACCAGGCTTTCATGACCATCGCGCTCCAGCACCTCGCGGAAGCGGGACGGGATACTGACTCGTCCCTTTTCGTCGATCGCATGGTCGAATCGTCCGCTGAACACCGCAACGCCCCCTATCCCCCCACAACATCCCACTCAATCCCACCATAGTCAAGTCGATTTGATTAGTGCGCAGTGGCGAAATTCGAAGTTATGGCGCTGAAGTAGCTAAAACGAAAGAAAAGCGAAACTCAGTCCGTTCTTGACATCGCGGCCTTCTATCCAAAACAATCGTGCGCAATCGTTTTCTGACAATCGCCGGTCCCCGGGACATCTCGGATTCTGAGCAAGGTGGTGGAGATGACTGAGAAGAAGTGTGTATCGCGCTCTGCGCTATGGGCATCCGCGCTCGCGGGTACGTTCGCGCTGGTGGCTGCCGGCGTGGCGCTTGCCGTGAGCACTCGGGCGGCGGCTGAGGTCGCGGCCGCGGCTGATACGGCGGCGCCCTCTGTTGCGGCCAAGTCCGAGAGAGCCGATTCGGCAAGCACCAATTCCGCTGGAGTAAAGACCTGGGATTTCGACCACGACCGTGGCTACTCGAAACCGCAGGATTGGATTGCGGTCGCGGGCGATTGGCGGGTGGTTATCGATCGGGACGCACCGAGCGAGCCGAATACTCTGGGCTTGCCGGGCTATGGCCTGCCGCACACAGGACAGGTGAAAATCTGGTTTAGTTCTTTTTTCAACACTGATTATCTAGTGGCTATTCCGAAGGACACCACTGAATATGGCGACTTCAGCTACGAGGCCGCCTTCAAGGCATGGGGTGGCGCCTGGGGTAGCTATGCAGGCCTTGTCTTCCGTTACACCGATCCGCAGAGCTACTACGTACTTGCGGCGACCTGCCCCAAGGACACCCTGGCGCTGTACCGGATGAGCGGCGGACAGTTGAATATGATCAAGGAAGTTCCGGCGACGCTGGAGCGCGGACGATGGTACACGTTCAAGGTTGACGCGCGCGGCGGCCATTTCATCGCCTATCTCGACGGCAAGCAGATGTTCGCGGCCGACGACGGCTCGATCGCCAAGGGGCGCATCGGAGTGTGGTCGCAGAACGATTCAAGGGTGAGTTTCGACAATATCAAGTTGACGCCCGCGGCATCCGGTTCGTAGCCGCTTGCGCCCCCGCAAGCCGCTGCCATAGGGTGGGGAATCGATGGTGGATTCGGTTCAGGAGCAGGCCCGCGTTTCGCAGGAGCCGCACGTGCCCGAAGCTCTGGGCGTGAGCGGATTTCTCGGCACGGTGCTGTACGGGGTCGGCGTGAGTCTGGGACTCGCGCTGTTGTGGTTCATGGAGGTCGTGCGCAACATTTTCTTCCGCGCGCTCGATCGGCTTAACGTCAAGCCACGCCGGGGCCGCGCCAGCGCATTTCCTCCCGGGCAGCCGCGCAAGCATCCCGAGTCGCCCCCCTCAAGTTAGGCCCGACCGCGCCATCCGCGGCCAGTCTTGCGTATCAATCGCGGTCGAAACTCGCAGCTTACTCCGCGCTCGAAGCATCTTACTCGGATCGCGGTTTGATCGTCCGCGCGGTTCGTTTGCCGTTGCCGTCAGCGTCGCGGCGTGGGCGCAGAAATGGCTCGACCACCTCCTGCGCCGCGGCTTCCGTATCATCTCGCGCGTCATCTTGTCGCATCTCATCTTGCACCTCGTCGAGCAGTCGTCCGAGGTAACGCGCGAGATTGTCGTCGAGCACGCGCACCAGCGCGCCGGTATGGGCGGCCTGGGTGATCTTGAGAAAGCCGTCCAGCCGATGACCGCGGTCGTGCTGGCGAATCAGACGCGCAATCGCGTCGTGCGAAAGCGCGGCCAGCTTGGTCTTGAGCGCGCGCCGCATCTCCTCGAAGACCTCGCCCAGCGCGGAAGCGGGCAGCGCCGTGCCCAGCACAAATCCGCATCGCGGACAGCGCGGTACGAGATCCAGCGTGATCGGCGCGTCGGCCGCGCATCGCACGATCTGACGTCCCAATTCTTCGACTCGCATTCCGAGCGCCTCGCCGGCGGGAGCGCCCAGCGCGGCGATCGAGTTAAGCCTGCCCAGCGCGCCGAAATGCTCCCGCGCGTCGGCGAGCTCGATCGCTACACGCTCGCTCCGACGCCGCCAGCGTTCATGCGCGGCCTGATAGATCTGGATATAGTTCCACTTGAATTTCTGAAAGCGTATCTGGAGCGTCTCGATGCTCCGAGAATCCCAGCGCGGCATCGCGGCTTCGAGCGCGGCGAGCAGGAGCTGGCACTCGACCTGCGCCGCCGCCACCGCCTTGTCCACGGCCGGGGCATCGCCCACGAACTCTCCCGCACTAACTCCCGCAAGATCGGGCATCAACTCGGTCGCGCGCAGATAGTCGCGCATCTCGCGCAGCCGCGGCGCCGCCACGGCCGCCGTCGCCAACCCCTCGTATGCGGCAACGACGCGCTCCACGCGTGCCCGCGATTGGGTCTCGGCCGCCTGCTCGACCAGCGCACCCGCACCGGCCTCGGCGAGAGCGATAAAATCCTCCACCGCTTGCCGATACTCCGGCTTGAGCTCGGTGCGCAGCTCGCGATGCGCCGTGTCCAGTATCGTGCCGACACGATGCGCCGCTTCCACCGCCCGCGCCATCGCATCGCCCGCGCGCCTGAGCCTGGTCCGCAACTCGGGCAGTTCGGCCGCCTCACCCAGCGTCGAGTCGAAACGCCGCAGGAGCGGGAGCGCGTTGTTGAAGGCCGCGACTTCGGGCGCTCCGGCGGCACGCGGATTGAACCGCGCTCCGAGCGCGTCGAAAGCAATCACGCCGCCGGTGCGTGCGGCGAGCGCGTCCAGCATCGTGGCGATTGCGCCAACGGCCGCAGCGAAGGAGCCGTGGCGCTGGTAGTGCTCGCGCATACGCGTGCGCAATTCGCCGGGCGAAAGCGCGTGCGCGCTGCCGCTCAGCGACTCCAGCAACAGCGCGTCGACGATCCCGCGCGCGCGCCCACGTTCTTCCATCGCGTCGGCGGCGCGATACGCAATCCTAAGCGCCGCGCGCCCGCCCTCCCCCAGCCGTTCGTCCACCCGCCTCGCCACCGCCGCGGCGTCCATCAACTCGACCGGCAGAAGCGGACGCACACGGCTGTCGACGGTATTTTCTTGCCAGGCCGCCAGCGCCGCGCTCACAAGTTTACCCATCGCTGCCACAGTCGACGGCTCGCCGGCCAGGGCCCGTAGCGTTTCGATCGATCGCGGATCGAACGGGAAGATCGCGCGCGGCTCGAAACCGCCCCCAGAGCCGCCAATGTCGGCGCCGGCATACCATGCCGCGGCGCCGGCCTCGTCCACGACGCGGCGCGTCCGCGCGAGCGCGGCGAGCATCCGTTCCGCCCCGTCGGCCGGAGCGGTTTCGAGCGCCACGGCGCCGGCCGGCGCTCTGCTGCGCGCCGCAACGTACACGTTGAACGCGACCTGGCGGCCGCGCGCGGCCACGCGCGCGAGTTCCGCGAAGTAGTCGCCCCAGGCCGACGCGTCGGCCGCGCCGAAATCTATCGCGACGCTGATAGCGCGGATCCCGACGCGATGGGCCTGCTCGAATGCGACGCCCAGCGCCTCGCCGCCGTGCAACCGGCGCCACAGCATCGCGCCCGCGTCGCCGACGCCGATCTCGCGCGCGAGCAAATCGAACATCCGTTGCTCGAGATCGTACGCGCCCGCGCCGCCCTCGAGTCCGAGCCTGACGATCGCACGCCGTCCCTGGGCCGTGCCCGCGCGCTCCTCCAGCGCCATCACGTAGTTCAAAAAATGGGTTTTGCCTGCGCCGGATGGTCCTCCAATCCAGAAAACCGCGCCGGCGCCCGAGGCAAGGCTCGCGCTGATTGCGGCCCATGCGCGACTTGCGGCTTCGGTAAGCAGGTAAAATTCGACGGTGCCCGCGCCCGGCACGGATTCGAGCGCGGCTCGATCCGCCACTGGCGGTCCGAATTCGATCAAGCCGCCGCTTTCTATTTGCTGCCGAGCGCGCTCATGCACCGCCATGAAGCAGTTCTAACATGGCGGCCCGAGCCGTTCGCTCGCGGCCCGAATGACGGAGGTCAGGATTCACGCGCGTGTGGCTCGCGTGTCCGTCTTATGCACGGGGCTTATGCATGGGGCGTATGCACCGAACGCTTCGCGCCGCTTAGACCACGCCGTCGCCGCGCAGGCGCTCGAGTTCGGCGGCGTCGATTCCGAGGCTCGCCAGCACTTCGGCGGTATGCTCGCCCAGCACCGGCGGACGCATCCGCGGACGCTCGAGCTCCGGCGACTCCGACAGTTTGATCGGCGATCCGGCGACCTTGATCGCGCCGCGAGTCGGGAATTCGCTGTCGAGCAGCATCCCGCGGCGCGCCACTTCGGGATCGGCGGTCAATTCTTCCACCGTGCGTACCGGAGCAGAGGGGATGCCCGCCGCGATGAGTGCCGCGATTAGCTCGTCGCGGCGCTTGCCGCGCGTCCATCCCGCAACCGCGCGGTCGACCTCATCGACGTTGGCAAGACGCGTCGCGTGATTCCTGAAGCGCGGATCGCCGGTCAACTCATCACGCCCCATCAGCCTCGCCAGCGCGCGCCAATGCGATTCGGTGAGGCAGAAAATCAGAATCTCGCCGTCGGCGGCGGGATAGACGTCGGAGGGACAGGCGTTGCGATGGCGATTGCCGAGACGCTCCGGCTTGCGCGCCTGCAGTTGGTCGGCGATAAGCCCGGTCATTGCCGGGACGCATACGTCGAGCATCGCGACCTCGACCCTTTGCCCGCGCCCGGTGCGCTCGCGCTGCAGCAGCGCGGCCAGGATGCCGCTTACGAGATGGCTGCCAGTGCTCATGTCGATGAAAGTGGCGGGCGTTTTCACCCCGCTGCGGTCGGGATAGCCGGTCACGCTCATGAAGCCCGAGCTCGCCTGCACTGTCGAGTCCATCGCGCCCAGGCGCGCCCACGGACCGTCGCTCGCGTAGCCCTTGGCGCTCGCATAGACCAGGCGCGGGAAGCGGCCGCGCAAGTCCTCGTAGCCGAGCCCGAAAGACTCCATCACGCCCGTCGAGTAATTCTCGACCAGCACGTCGGCGCGCTCGATAAGCTTGAGGATGATTTCGCGGCCGCGCGGATGCTTCAGGTTGAGCGTCACCGAACGCTTGTTGGCGTTGAGCATCAGGAAGGAATAGCCGACGCCGCCCGGCGACGACTCGGCGCGGCGCAGGCTCTCACCCACGCCGGGCGGTTCGACCTTGATGATCTCGGCGCCCATCTGGGCGAGCTGCAGAGTGCAGTACGGCGCGGCGAAAATCTGTCCCAGGTCGATTACGCGGATTCCCTCCAGCGGCAGGCCCATCGGACTCTCTTTCCCTCCTCCTCGCCGCGGCGGCGCGCCGCGCGCGTTCAGCGCAGCAGGTTGCGCGCGATCACCATCCGATGCACTTCCGAGGGCCCTTCGCCGATCCGGCGGATGCGCGCCTCGCGATACCATCGCTCGAGCGGGAACTCCTTGCTCACGCCATAACCGCCGTGGATTTGCACCGCGCGATCGATCACGCGGCCGAGCGCCTCGCTTGAATACAGCTTCGCGATCGAGGCTTCCATCCGCGCGTCCTCGCCGCGGTCGGCCTTCCACGCGCCGTCCCAGGTGAGCCAGCGCGCCGCGCGCAGCTCGACCTCGGAATCGGCCAGCATCCATTGGATCGCCTGGCGCCGCGCCAGCAGTTCGCCGAAGGTCTTGCGCTGCTTGGCATGCGCGACCGCCATCCTGAGCGCCGCCACGCCGACGCCGATGTTGCACGCCGAGTAAGGAAAGCGCAGGCGCGTCAGCAAATCGAGGCAGAGCGTCAGCCCTCCGCCCTCGGGGCCGAGCCGCTGCGCGGCCGGGCAGCGTGCAATCCTCGAAATGGACCTCGCACGGGAGCGCTGCCGTGCGCAGCACCTTGAATGGCCGCGCGGTGAAGCCGGGCGTATTTTTCTCCACGATGAACGCGGTGATCCCGGCGCGGCCGGCGTTGGGATCGGTGCGGGTAAAGACCACGCCCCACTCGGCCTCATGCGCGTGCGAGGAAAAAATCTTGGTGCCGTTCAGCACGTAGGTGTCGCCCTTGCGCACCGCGCGGCATTGGATCGCGCCGGCCGGATCGGATCCGCCCGAGGGCTCGGTAATCGCAAAGAAGGTGTACGAGGCGTTCTTGATGGTGGGCACGGCGTATTTCTGGATCTGTTCCTCGGTGCCGGCCCAGATGACCGGCGGCGGGGTGCGCCCGAACACCCCCGCGCCGGGGTTGTACAGGCCCATCCGATGCTGCGCCATCTCTTCCATCAGCACGCACATGTCGAACGTGCCGAGTCCGCCGCCGCCGTATTTCGTCTGCACGCCCATGCACCACAAGCCGGCGGCCTGGGTTCGGCGGGCGATCGGCCAGAACTCGCTCTCGGGAATCTCGGGCGCGTCGGGATCGAGGCGCTCTTCGATCGGAATGATCTCGTCCCGGATGATGCGCTTGACCTGCTCGCGCAGCGCGGTCAGCTCCTCCGACAACACGAAGCCGTTATTGCCGTTCTCCATCAGACCCTAGCCTCCCGTGCGATGTGCTCCGACGCTCGATTTCTACTCGTCGAGCCGGCGCTTCAGCCCTTCAAGCCAAACCCTGTGGGAGCGCTCCAAATCGTAGGCGCCCCAGGTGCCCTTCAGCGCGGAATCGATTTCGTGGATGTGGCGGATCGCACGATCGACCTTTTCAATCGCCTGCGCGCCCCTCGCGCGGCGCTCCGCGCCCGTGAGCGTCCGCGCCTCCAGCCACTGCGCGACGCCTTCCAGAGCCTCTGCGCTGTATTCCCATAAATCGCGCTCCGCGCCAACCTCCGGCCGCGCCGTCGCATTGCCCGACTCTGCCCGCGCGCCTGAGATTACCGCTTCGGCCGCGGCCACGCCCTCGCGCATCGCCACCGCCGCCTCCAGCAGCCGCGAGCGTATTCGCGGCGCGCCGGCCGGCTCCATCGGCGGACGCATCACGGGGCCATAAGTAAGCGCCATCGCGGACGCGCGTGCGATCGCACGATACGCCCCAGCCATCGCCGCGCCGCATCGGGGGTAGCGCGCCGCGGCAATATCGTCCACGGCCGTGTCGGAATCGATGTCGAGCGAGCGCGTCGCGCGCGCGAACGTCTCCAGGTTGACCGGATAAGCGAGTGCGCTGAACGCGCCGAAG
Source organism: uncultured delta proteobacterium (assembly GCA_963771325.1). Lineage (GTDB taxonomy): Bacteria > Desulfobacterota > Binatia > Binatales > Binataceae > JAKAVN01. Next base: position 78,756 of record CAVYTJ010000023.1, read on the forward strand.
GTGAGGCACGAGATGCGCCGCAGGCCCATCCGATGGTACGCGTTGAGATCGCGCACGATGATCGACGGCGTCGCGAAACCCATCGCGCCGAACAAAATCGCGTCGGCGTAATACTCGAAGACGCCGCCGCGCCCGTCGAACAGGTCGATGTACCGCTCGAGCGATTCCAGGTAACGCGGATTCAGGTTGCAAGCCGGATCGTCAATCGCATGACCGTAGCATCGCTCGCGCGGCGCCCATTCGAACCATACGTTGTCCAGCGGGCGCAGCGCAGGATCCGGCTCCAACGTGTCGTGGTAGGCGAGATAGGCGACCGGCGGCGCCGCGTCGCCTGCGGGCGCCAGCGCCGCCGCAATTTCGTTGACCACCTTCATGTATTGGAGTTGCGGCGAGAGCGCCGCGCACTCGGCGCATCGGCACCACGCCCCGCGCCGCACGTCCGCACCCCATATGTGCAGCATCGCCATCTCGGGATTGTCGCGCACGTAGCCGAGCGCTCCCGCCCGCACCAATTCGAGCGCGGCACGATTCGACACGCACAGGTTCCCGCTCTCAATCCGCCGCCCGTCCTCTCCGCTCGGAAAGTACTCCGGATGCTCGCGAGAATCGATCGCGCGGCAGTAAAAGCTGGAGCACGTGGCCGCCGTACTCTGCCTCGATGCCGCGTTCTGCCAGCATCGGCGCGACCTCATCTATCTTGAGCCGCGTGTCCTGCGCGTGGCGGATATACTCGAACGCGTTGATTCCGCGCCGCGCCATCCAGGGGACGAACTCGCGATCGTGCGCAAGATGCATCGCCAGGCGCGCGGGGTCTTCGTAGTGCCAGGTCATGATGTCCGAGACGAAGGCGCGCCGGCCAAATGCCGGCGCCACGCGATACGGCGCGAGCGCGTCAAGCCGCGCCGGCTCGATGCGCGCCGGCGCGGGCGCCCGGCCGAGCGCGAAGCGCGCGCCGAGGCGCTCGAGCAGGTCGTAGGCGCCATGGAGCGCACCGCGCTCCGAGGCGCCTGCGACCACCAGCGCGGCCCCGCGCCCGGCGCCTGCGGCGCCGGGCGCGGGGCCGCGCAGCATCGCGAAGCCGTCGTCGGGGAGTGCCGCGCGCGAGCGCGCGGCGCTCCCCGACGACCGAGCCGCGTCCCGCGGCGATGCCGCGGGACGCGCAGAGATCGAGGTGGAGGCGGCGGCGCCTGAAGGCGCCGCCGCCTCCAACTCGATACGGAGGCTCCGCGAGTCGAGGCCGTCAACGGCCTCGACTCGCGGAGCCTCGCGCAGCATCGCGGCCAGGCCCGCGGCGAGCTCGTGCGCCGCAAAGCGCACGAGCTCGCCCGCGTCGCGGGAGTGACTCACTCGCACGCCGCTTGGGGCCTTAGCGCGCGACATCGAACTCGAGCACTGGCGCTCCGCGCGTTTTTCCCATACTCCGGGAATGATAACATCGAGTCGCGGCCGTAAAGGAGGCGCCCAGCGCGCCGTCGCGCCGCACCTTATAGATGCCGACGCCCAACGAAATCCTGGTCGAACTCAAAAAAGTCAAATACCCCGGCTTCACCCGCGACATCGTCTCCTTCGGCATGGTCAAGGATATCGAGATCGCATACAAGGGCGTAACCGTGACGCTCAGCGCGCCGAGCGCGAACGCCGAGGCCGCGGCGCAGATCGTCGAAGACGTCCGCCGCACAGTTGCCGCGATGCCAGGCGTCCCCGCCGTCGACGTACACATGGAGCAGGCCGCGAACGCGCCGAAAATGGCTCCGGGATCGCATCGCCGGCTCGTGCCCGGCGTGCGCCACGTCCTCGCGGTGGCCAGCGGCAAGGGCGGCGTCGGCAAATCGACGGTCGCGGTGAACCTGGCGCTGGCGATGCGCGCGGCGGGATGGCGTATCGGCCTGATGGACGCCGACGTTTATGGGCCGAGCGTCGCGATGATGGTCGGGTCCGACCAGCGCGTGGAGCTCACGCCCGAGCGCCGCATCATTCCGCTCGAAAGCTTCGGCATCCGCTACATCTCGATGGCGCTGTTCGTGAACGACGAGACCGCGGTCATCTGGCGCGGCCCGATGGTGACGAAGCTTGAGACCGAGTTCCTGTTCAACGTCGAGTGGGGCGAACTCGATTGCCTGGTGCTCGATCTGCCGCCGGGCACCGGCGACGCGCAACTCACGATAACTCAGCGCGTTGCGCTGGCCGGCGGAATCGTCGTCACCACGCCGCAGGAAGTCGCATTGATGGACGTGCGGCGCGGCGTCACGATGTTCCAGGAAGTCGACGTGCCGGTGCTGGGCGTGATCGAAAACATGAGCTATCACATCTGCCAAAAGTGCGGATCGCGGCACGAAATTTTCGCCCACGGCGGGGGCGCGCGGCTGGCGAACGACCTTGGCGTGCCGTTTCTGGGTGAGCTTCCGCTGGTCCGCGAATTGCGCGAGGGCGGCGACTACGCGCGTCCGCTGGTTGCGGTGCGCCCCGACCATCCGCTTGCCGCGGAGTTCCGTTCGATTGCGGATCGGGTGATCGACGGCCTTAAGCGCACCGAGGCCTGAGCGTCTCGGCGGCGGCAAACTGGCGTGTTCGCCATATTCGACATCGAGACGCGCGTCGACAAGCGCCTGCTCAATCAGGCGCTATGCGCCGGCGAGGGTTTGAGCGACGAGGACGCGTTCCAGCGTTTCCGCGAGCAGTTGCGCGCGCGGCGCGGCAGCGATTTTTTCCCGCAGAGCCTGCACATCCCGATTTCGATCGCGATCGGCGACGTCGGCGCCGACCATGTCCTGCGCTCGGTCGAGAGCCTCGCGCTCGACGGCTACTCGGAGGAGGCGCTGGCGCGCGAGTTCTGGGCGCGCGCCGAGCGTTTCGCGGGATGCCTGGTCACGTTCAATGGGCGGCGTTTCGATTTTCCCGTGCTCGAACTCGCCGCGCTGCGCTACGGAATCGCCGCGCCCGCGCACTTCGCCGAAGGCAGCACCTCGGCGCGCGCGCGTTATTCAAGCGAGCGCCATCTCGATCTCTTCGACTACCTGACCAACTTCGGCGCAAGCGGCGGGATTCGCGGCGGGATGGACCTGCTGCTCAAGATGATCGGTCTGCCGGGCAAGATGGAAGTCGACGGCTCGCAGGTGCAGGATTTGTACGAGCAGGGCCGGCTGGAGGAGATCCATCGCTACTGCCGCAACGACGTCGTGCAGACTTATTTTCTGTTTCTGCGCGTCGAACTGATGCGCGGACGGATCGATGACGCCGCCTACCAGCGCGCGCGCGAGGCCTCCAGCCGTTTCCTCGCCGAGATCGGTGCGCCGCCGCAGCCGAGCGAGCCGCCGGCGTCCGGCGAGCCACCGCTGACCGGCGAGCCCCCACCGCGCGGCGAGCCGCCGCCAGGCCAGACGTGATGGCCGACGCGGCGAACACTACGCCCAAGAGTCTCGCTCATCGTCATCACGCGCAACGAGGAGGAGCTGATCGGCCAATGCCTCAACAGCGCCGCGGCGTTCTGCGACGAATTGATCGTGGTCGATTCGTTCTCGACCGATCGCACGGCGGAAATCGCGCGGGGCCTGGGCGCGCGGGTTTTTGAGCGCCCGTTCGAAGGATATATCGCGCAAAAACAGTTCGCGCTCGAACAGGCCGGCGGTGAATGGGTCTTCTCGCTCGACGCCGACGAGCAGGCCACATGGGAGTTGGGAAGCGAGATTCGCGCCACGCTCGCGCGCCCGCAGGCCGCCGCCGGCTACCGCGTGCGCCGCGTGCTCTACCATCTCGGCCACTACTACACCCGCGGACTTTACCCGGACTGGCACTTGCGGCTGTTTCGCCGCGAGCGCGCGCGCTTCGGTGGACACGAACCGCACGCCAGCGTCCAGGTCGAGGGCGCCGTCGCCAAACTCAACGCACCGATTCTCCATTTCAGTTATCGCGACGTCGCGGATCATGTAGCCACGATCAATCGGCTGAGCTCGCAGGCGGCGAGCGAGGGCGATCCGGGCGCGATGACGGTGGTCAAGATGATCGCGAATCCGGCGTGGCGCTTTGTGAACTTCTATTTTCTGCGCGGCGGCTTTCGCGAGGGCGGACGCGGGCTGTACGCCGCGATGAGCGCGGCGTTTTACGTCTTTCTCAAGTACGCGAAACTCTACGAGCGCCGGCTGCGCACCCAGCGCCGGCTCTGAAGCCTGCGCGCGCCGCTTCGCGCCGTAGCCTGTTTTTTCGCGCGGCGTACCTGATAACGTAAACGGGATCATGCCGGCACGCGAAATAATCGACGGCGTCCTGGAACTGGCAGCCGGCCTCGAAGCTGGCGGCACGCGCGCGCTCGACGTGAGCTGCCGCAATGGCGAAGTGATGCGCGCGCTGGCCGCGCGCGGTTTCGAGGTGCGCGGCACGCGTTTCGAACGCGGCTTGCCGCCGATCGAAGGCATGCCGATCGACGAGGGTGTCGACCTCACGCGCGGCCTGCCCTATCCCGACGAGAGCTTCGACCTGGTCGTGCTGACCGAGGTGATCGAACATCTCGAGAACCATCGCGCGGCGCTGGGCGAGGTGGCGCGCGTGCTGCGGCCGGGCGGACATCTGATTTTGACCACGCCCAACATCATGCGCCTGGATTCGCGGCTGGCCTTCATGCTTTCGGGGATGCACAAGGCCAAGCGGCGTCAGATTCCGCTCGACACGCCGCTCGATGAGGCGCATCACTTCCACAACTATCCGATCCCATTCGTGCTGCTCTACTATCTGATGCGCATCAATGGCCTGCGCCTGGAGCGTCTCGGCCACGGCAAGGTCAAGCCGTTCAGCTACGTGCTGTACGCGCTGTTTTACCCGGTGGTCGCGCTCGATACGCGGCTGCGGCTGATATGGCGCGAGCGCAAGCCGCCGGTACGCGAGCTCAACCGGGAGCTTGCGCGCTGGATGCTCGACCGACGCGTGCTGACGGAAGACAACCTGATCGTGCGCGCGCACAAGCCGGCCGTTCAGGAAGGTTTGCAGGAAGCTTTGCAAGAAACTCCGCAAGAAACTCTGACCAAAGCGTCCTCGACCACCGCCGCAAACGAGAACCGCGTTGGCCCCCGCCGAGGGGCTTGATAAATTAAGCGGCTGACATGAAACGCCTTCTCGGCTACGTCCGTCCTTACTGGCATCGCTACGCGTTCGCGATACTCTGCACGCTCGGCACCGTGACGCTGGGGATGGTGCTGCCGTATCTGACCGGCAAGGCGATCGACGCGATCCAGGCCCACGATTCCAGCCGTCTCACTCGGCTCGCCGGCGAAATCGTCGCTGCGGCGCTCGCGATGGGCACGGTGCGATGGTGCTCGCGCTTCATGTTCTTCAACTGCGGGCGCGACGTCGAATACTGCCTGCGCAACGATCTCTTCACCCATCTCACGCGGCTCGACCGTTCCTTTTACGAGCGCCTGAAGACTGGCGACCTGATGTCGCGGATGATCAACGATTTGAGCGCGGTGCGGATGATGGTCGGGATGGGTGTGCTGACCTTCGCCAACACCCCGCTGGTCTACATCTATGCGCTGACCTTCATGTTCACCATGCAATGGCGCCTCACGTTCGTCTCGCTGGTGCCCTTCGTGATCCTGTTCTTTGCGATCCGCCGGCTCACGCAGACGCTGATGGAACGCAGCTTGCGCGTGCAGGAGGAACTGGGCGCAATCGGGGCCAAGGTGCAGGAGAGCCTTTCGGGGATCCATGTCGTGAAGGCGTATACCCTGCACGAGCGCGAGGCCGAGGAGTTCCGCCGCCGCAACGACAGTTACAATGACGAGGGCCTGGCGCTCGCGCGGCTGCGCGGCGCGCTGATGCCGCTCATCCGCGGCACGTACGCGACGTCGATGATGATGGTGCTGGTGTATGGCAGCTACCTGGTCACGCGGCGCGCGATGTCGATCGGCGGGCTGGTCGCTTTCATGGGCTACCTGGCGCAGTTGATGTGGCCGACCACGGCGCTGGGCTGGGTGATTTCGATTTACCAGCGCGGGCGCGCCTCGATGAAGCGGCTGGACGACATTTTTCTCGCTCCGGTCACGCCCTCGATCGAGGGCGGCGAGACGCGTTTGGAAGTAGCCGGCGCGATCGAATGGGAGAACGTCTGGTTCAGCTACTTCGCGCACGACGGAAGCCGGCCGGGCGAAAATGGCCGCGACGGCCACTACGCGCTGCGCGACGTCTCGGTCAAAATCGCCGCCGGAGAGAAACTCGCGATCGTCGGCCGCACCGGCGCGGGCAAATCCACGATGGTCAAGCTGCTGACCCGGCTGGTCGAGCCGAGCGCGGGCCGGGTCACGCTCGACGGACGCGACGTGCGCGATCTGCCGCTGGGGGCGCTGCGCAAGACGGTCGGGATAGTGCCGCAGGAGCCGACGCTGTTCTCCGACACGATGGCCCGCAATATCGCGTTCGGCCGCGCCGACGCCTCGCTCGAAGAAATCGGCCACGCCGCGCGCGTCGCCGGCCTCGAAGTCGGATATCGCCGTGCTGCCGCATGGCCTTGCAACCGTCGTCGGCGAGCGCGGGATGTCGCTCTCGGGCGGGCAGAAGCAGCGGGTCACGATCGCGCGGGTGCTGGTGTACGATCCCGCGGTGGTGGTGCTCGACGACGCGCTCTCCAGCGTCGATACCGAGACCGAACGCGCCGTGCTCGACAGCCTGGTCGAGAGCGTGCGCGGCCGCACCACGGTCGTGGTGAGCCATCGCGCGTCCACCGTGCGCGACGCCGACCACATAATCGTGCTGGAGGACGGCGAGATCGCCGAGCGCGGCACGCATGAACAGTTGATGGCGCAGCGCGGGATTTACGCCGAGCTGTTCCATCGCCAGTTGGTGGAGGAGGAACTCGCGCGCTACTGAAGCGCGGAAGCCGATAAGGATGGAGATCGCGGCGGAAGAAAAACTGGGCCGCGTTTACGACCTGAAGCTGCTCAGGTGGGTGTGGAGTTACGTCCATCCGTACCGGCGCCTGTTCTTTCTGTCCGTGGTGCTGATGCCGTTGAATTCGATGTTCGCGCTGGCACAGCCCTACATCTGGAAGCTCACGATCGATCTGTTCCTGACTCACAACCGCGCTGTGCCGCCCCGATGGCTGCGGCCGGTGCTCGAGGCTTTCGGCTCGCACGGACTGCTGGCGATGGGCTTCGTGTACCTGGTGCTGGTGATGGGCGAGTTCTCGACCTTCTACGGGCAGTTCTACCTGACCATGATGGTCGCGCAGTACAGTCTGTCGGACCTGCGGATGGCGCTGTTCAAGCACGTCGAGCGCCTCCCGATGTCATTTTTCGATCGCACGCCGACGGGCAGGCTGGTCAGCCGGATGACCACCGATATCGACGCGATCAACGAGATGTTCAGCGCGGGCTCGCTCACGATGTTCATGGACGTGCTGACGATGCTCGGAATCGTCGCGATCATGTTCGCCTTCAACGCGCGCCTGGCGATATGGGCGATGTGCGCGGTGCCTCCGCTGCTGCTCATCCTGAATTTCTTCGGCAGCCGCGCCCGCGTGGTGTATCGCGAGATCCGCGAACGGCTCGCGGCGCTCAACTCCTACCTGGCCGAGGCGCTTGGCCGGGATGGCGGTGGTGCAGCTTTTCACGCGCGAGCAGCGGAGCCGCGAGGAGTTCGACGCGCTCAACATCAAGAGCCGCGACGCCCAGATGGTCGCCAACGTCTACGAGGCCGGGGTCTTTTCGGCGGTCGAGTCACTCAGCTCGGCGACCATCGGGATTATCCTGTGGGCCGGCGGCAGCGAGGTGATCCGCCGGGTGATCACGCTCGGCACGCTGGTCGCCTTCATCGATTACGCGCAGAAGTTCTTCTTGCCGCTGCGCGACATTTCGAGCAAGTACACTACTCTGCAATCGGCGCTCGCGGCGATGGAGCGGATCGAAGCGCTGATGGAAACGCCGGCGTCGATCGCGAGCCCGCCCGCGCCGCGCCATCCGAGCCCCGTGCGCGGCGAGATCATTTTCGATCACGTCGGCTTCGCCTATCGCGCGGGCGAGCCGGTGCTGCGCGATTTGAGCTTCACGGTCGAGCCGGGACGCAAGATTGCGATCGTCGGCGCGACCGGCTCCGGCAAATCCACCATCATCAAGCTGCTCACGCGCTTTTACGACGTCAGCGCGGGACGCATCCTGGTCGACGGCGTCGACGTACGCGAGTGGGACCTCACGGCGCTCCGCCGCGCGATCGGCCTGGTGCAGCAGGACGTCTTCCTTTTCGCCGGCGACGTGTTCGACAACGTCCGCCTTGCGCGCACCGACCTTGGCGAGGCCGAGGTGCGCCAGGCGCTCCGGCGCGCGCAGGCCCTGGCCTTCGTCGAGCGGCTGCCCGGCGGCCTGCACGAGGAAATTCGCGAACGCGGCGCCAACCTCTCCTCCGGCCAGCGCCAACTGCTCTCGTTCGCCCGCGCGCTCGCCTACGATCCGCGCGTGCTGGTGATGGACGAGGCGACCTCCAGCGTCGACAGCGAAACCGAGTCGCTGGTCCAGCGGGCGCTCGACGAGCTGCTCAAGGATCGCACCGCGCTGGTGATCGCGCATCGCCTCTCCACCATCGAGCGCGCCGACCGCATCCTGGTGCTTAGCCAGGGCGCGCTGCGCGAGAGCGGCACGCACGCGGAGTTGCTCGCCCGCCGCGGGCTGTATCACCGGCTCTTCGAGCTGCAATACGCGACCGCGGCCGAGCCCGCGCGCCAGGCCGCGGACTGAGACCTGGGCGCCGCCCTTGGCAATGCGCGCACTTGCCCTCGTTATACTGCTGGCCTTGAGCGCCGGCGCGCTGGCCGGATGCGAGGCCGGGTATATCGGACACGCGGCTTACGAGGAAGGCTGCCTGCTGTGGCGGCGAAAGCCGATCGACACGGTGCTCGCGCGCGGCGACCTGCCGCCCGACGTCCATGCCAAGCTCGAAACCGTGCTCAAGGTGCGCGAGTTCGCGGGCGAGAGCCTCGGGCTCAACGTCGGCGACGCTTACACCAGCATCTCGGAGGTCGACAAGGGAGCGATCGCGTGGGTCGTGATGGCGGCGCCGCGCGACTCGCTCGAGCCCTATACGTGGTGGTTTCCGATCGTCGGCCGAATCCCCTATCGCGGCTACTTCAACAAGGATCACGCCGACGCCGAGGCTGCCGAGATGGAGCAGCAAGGGTATGACACGATGGTGCGGCCGGCGGTGGCGTTCTCCAGCCTCGGATTTTTCAACGACCCGCTGCTCTCCAATCTGCTACGGCTTAGCCGGGTCGAAGTGGCCGGCGTGATCATCCACGAGCTGTTCCATCGCACCTACTTCCTGGCGAGCGACGTGATGTTCGACGAATCGGCCGCGACCTACGTCGGCAGCGCGGGCGCGGTCAAGTTTTTCGAAGCGTCCGAAGGGCCCGGCTCCGCCGACGCCGAGGCCGCGCGCGGAGTGCTCGACGCCGATCTGAAGTTCGGGCGTTTTTTGAATGACGAGGCGGCGCGCCTGGTCCAGCTCTATCAGAGCGGGCTTCCGCGCGAGGAGATCTTAAAGCGCCGCGCGGCGATCTTCGCCGGCATCAACGCCGACTACGCGCAACTCAAGCCGCACCTGTCGGGACTGGAACGTTTCGATCTCGACAAGGAACCGATCAACAACGCGGTGCTGATCAACTACCTGATCTATTTTCACGACCTCGACACTTTCGCCAAGCTCCAGCAAATTTATGGCGGCAATCTGCACGACACGATCAAGGCGATAATCGCGCTGGCCGAGTCAGACCCGGAAAATCCCTTCGATCCGATCGAGCGGATGGCCCGCACCGGCGTGCTGCCCGCCGCCGTGCAAGCGGGCGAGCCAGAATCGACATCCAGCGCCGCGCCGTCACCGGCACCAGGTGTTTCGAGCACCGGCCCGTAGCTCTTGCTGGAACCTATCTATCCGCGATACGCACAGATGCGAGGAAGGAAACTATCTATGCTCGGTAAGCGCTGGTGTTCGGCTGTCACTGCGATATTCGCGATGCTGATCCTGTTTTTGTTGTCGGCTCCCGCCAAGGCCGCGTCCGCGAATAACTCGGAAGGTAATTCGAAAGATAACTCGAAGTTCCCGTTCGGATGCCCGGTGAAAGAGGGCTACGTCAATGTCACCGGCGGCAAGGTCTGGTACGAAATCGTGGGCAGCGGCGATGCGATACCATTGATCGTGCTCCATGGCGGCCCCGGTTTCACCCATGACTACCTGGAACCGCTGGGCGCACTTTGCAAGGAAAGGCCGGTCGTATTCTACGACCAACTCGGTGCGGGAAAATCGGATCGTCCGCATGACAAGTCGCTGTGGACGGTCGAGCGTTTCGTCAAGGAACTCGCTCAACTCCGAACCGCGCTCGGCCTCAAACGCGTGCACATCCTCGGACATTCGGCGGGAACCGTGCTGCTGACCGACTACGCGCTGACCCAGCCTCAAGGCGTCGTAAGCCTGATATTCTCCGACTCGCTGTGCTCGTATCCCGAATGGGAGAAAGACGCGGCCCTCTATCGCAGAGAGCTTCCTGCCGACACGCGTGCCATCCTGGACCGCCACGAGGCGTCCGGATACACCGAGTGCCCCGAGTACCAGGGAGCCATGGTCCAATACTACAAGCTGCACGTGTGCAGGCTGCCGGTATGGCCCGACTCTCTCGAACGGTCGTTTGCCGGACACAATGACGAGGTCTACGTCGCCATGCAGGGGACCAACGAGTTCACTTGCACCGGAAACCTGAAGGACTGGGATCGCACAGCGCGTTTAAAGGAAATCAAAACTCCCTCACTCTATATCGCGGGCCGCTTGGGAAGTGAGACCAGCGTGCGTGCAACGACGATATGCCACAACGCGCTGCCGGGCTCGGAGATGGTGATCTTTGAAGAGAGTTCACACATGCCCATCTACGAAGAACCGCACAAATACCTGAAGGTGGTGCGCGATTTCATCAGCCGGGCGGAGCATCGCGCGTCCGCACCTTCGCCGGCACAGTGAATTTGATGGCCGGGAAGATCGGTCGTCGTCACAACATGGTCGTGAGGAAAAGCGCGGCGCCGCAGACTCCAACCGCTATCGAGCCGTACCAGACCAGCCGCACCCGCGTGAGCGCCGCCACCGCGCCCAGCGCGATCGCGACCTGGAACAGCGCGACGCTGTTCGCGAACCGATGATGCAGATGCATCAGATGGTCAGCCTCGGCTGACTTTCCGTCGCGCTCACGCTCCTTGTCGTGGGCGACCCGCGCAAGGTCGGCCTGCTCGTGCGCGTAACGCTGGCGCTCTTCGTCGAACGACGCGGGAGGCTGTTTGCCCAGCGCGAGCCAGGCCGACTCCGATGCGTGTTGGATCGCGGACTTGATCCCCTTGGCCTGGTAGGCCGCCCACTGGTCGGAAGCCTCAGCCTGGAGCCTGGTCGCCTCGGTCTTCATCACCAGCGCCTCGTTGACTGTTCCGCCCGCGCGCAATGCGGCCACCGCCGCCAGGGCCGCGAAGAGCGCCGTGGTAAGCGCGATCGCCTTGAGCAGCCAGCCACCCTCGCGCTCCACCTCTTCGTGAATCTCTTCGTGGAGCTTGTCGGTATCGACTTCTATTTCTTCGGGCACGTGTTTCCTCCCAGCGACCGAATCGAAATCGCCGCGGCCGTCGCTACAATGCCGTAAGCGCTTCGTCGAGTGCGGCGGTGATCTCGTGCTCGCGGCCGCCGAAGAAATGGTCGGCGCCGGGGATGATCTTGAGCCGCGCCAAAGGTCCCAGCCGCTCGGCCAGCGCCGCCAGATGGTTGGCGGGGCAATACGAATCCTGATCGCCGGCGAGCAGCACGATAGGCTTGGTAATCGCGCCGAGCGCCGATGGATCGATCATTCCGAGCGGCAGCGCGACCGCGACGATCGCCGCGACCTGCTCCACGCCCGCCGCCGCCCGCACCGCCGTCATCGCGCCGAACGAATACCCGGCAAGCACCGCGCTGTCCGCGCGCACTCCCTTTTGCGCGATCAGAAAACGGATCGCCGCGACGGCGTCGTCGGCCTCGCCCTGGCCATTGTCGAACTCGCCCTCGCTCTGGCCGACGCCGCGAAAGTTGAAGCGCAAGGTCGCAAAGCCGCGCGCGTGCAGCGCCTCCAGCACGGCGTCGACCACGTTGTTGTACATCGAGCCGCCGTAGAGCGGATGCGGATGGCAGACGACGGCCGCGCGATGCGGCCCGGCGCCGTCGGGAGATCCGATCATGCCTTCCAGCGTGAGGTCGCCGGACTTGAACGTGACGCGCTCCTCCTTCATATCCCCTGCCTCCATAGCCCCTGCCTCCATTGATTGCTTCCTCGCATTGAAAGTTCCTCGAAGTTTGAGCCCTGCTTCAGCTTGAAGTGTTACTTTAAGTGTCTCCGAGGGGCCTGTACGCCATCGCCGCGCCCTGCCCCGGCGACGCCCTGCTATACTACATCGTCGCGCGATGGACGAATTGTTCAAATTGGATCCGGGATCGGCGCCAAAATTCGCCGCCGACCGGATGCTTGCGCGGCTCGCGCGATGGCTTAGGCTGCTCGGCGCCGACGTGCTCTTCGATCCGCAGCTTGGCGGCCACGAGCTGCTTGGCCGGGCGCGCGCCGAAGGCCGCATCACACTGACCCGCGACAAGCGCCTGCGCACCGCCTCCGACGCGCTCTACCTCGAAAGCAATCTGTTCCGCGATCAGCTTCGCGAAGTCCTTGCCCGTTTTCCGTTCGATCTGCGCCGCGGAGCTTTCACCCGATGCTCGCACTGCAACGAAACGCTTGCCGAGGCCGGCCGCGACACGGTCGTGCGCCGCGTGCCGCCTTTCGTCTATGCGAGCCAGGAGCGCTTCTCCCGCTGCCCGCGATGCGGCCGAATCTATTGGGGCGCGACCCATCCCGAGCGCATCCGCCGCGAACTCGACGCGATGGGCTTGTAGCCCGCGGCTCCGCGCGGCCTGTGGCGCGGCTGTCGCTGGCTAGGGCGGCCGGCGCTGCGATTCTGGACCGCCGATGCTAAAATCCATGCCATGACACCAGGCGGAAAATTTATCACCCTCGACGATAAGCTCTACAACTACATGCTCGCGCATGGGCACAACGACGATCCGGTGCTGCGCGACCTTATACGTGAGACCCAGGAAAAGCTGGGACCGCGGGCCGGGATGCAGATCGCGCCCGAGCAGGGAACGTTCATGACGATGCTCGCGCGTGCGATCGGCGCACGGCGCGCGGTCGAGGTCGGGACATTTACCGGCTACAGCGCGATTTGTATCGCCCGCGGCCTCAGCGCTGGCGGCAGTTTGCTCTGCTGCGACGTGAGCGAGGACTGGACCGCGATCGCGCGGCGGTACTGGGAGAAGGCGGGCGTCGCCGACAGGATAACGCTCAAGCTGGCGCCGGCGCTCGAGACGCTGCGCGCGCTGCCGTCGGACGCGGCGTTCGACTTCGCCTTCATCGACGCCGACAAGACCAACTATCGCCACTACTACGAGGAAGTGCTGCGCCGCACGCGCGCCGGCGGGCTGATCCTGGTCGACAACGTGCTGTGGGCCGGAGCGGTGCTCGATGAAAAGGATCAGACCGACGACACGAAGGCGATCCGCGCCTTCAACGATTTCGCGGTGACCGACAAGCGGGTGGAACTCGTGATGCTGCCGATCTCGGATGGGCTGACGATCGCGCGCAAGTTGTAGGCATGCGAACAACGTCCAAGAGGGCTTTCCATAACGGAGTGGACTCCCTCGGATTCCCTCGTCTTGTCTAGGAGAGCTTTCCTAACTGTCAGTGCCCTTTCTGGTCCCTCTCCTTGTCCAAGAGAGCTTTGCGTAGGTAACTATCCCTCGACTGTATAGGTCAGACATGCTAGATTACGTCTTATGCAGATGAAAGACCGCAAATCCCCTTCGCGGCGTGCGTCTTCTGAATCACGCTACTCGCTCATGGAATTCATGGCGGAATTCCCCGACGACGAAGCCTGCCTTCAGCGGCTCTGGCGTGACCGGTATTCGGCGGACGGAACCAACGCGGAATGCCCGAAGTGTGAGGCTGTCCGACCTTTTCATCGCTACGGAACAAAGCAGCAACGGCAGTCGTGGACGTGCACCGCGTGCGGCTATCATCTGCATCCGACAGCGGGGACGATTTATCACAAGTCGTCCACCTCGCTGCATCTCTGGTTTTATGCGATGTACCTGATCACAAGCACCCGCTGCGGTATCTCCGCGAAGCAGCTTGAGCGGGAGCTTGGGGTCACTTACAAAACCGCTTGGCGTATCTTCAATAAAATTCGGTCGCTGCTTGATGAAGAAATCCGCGATTTGTCGGGGACTGTCGAAACCGACGAAACGTTCTATGGCGGAAAGAATAAAAACAAGCATGCGGACAAAAAGAATCCGAATACTCACGGCCCGCCAGGAAGCGACAAGCAGCCGATTTGGGGAGCGATGGAGCGCGGCGGGCGTGTTGTCGCGGTAGTTGTTCCCGATACCAAAAAGACGACGCTGCTTCCGCATGTGATCGAGCGCGTAATGCCTCGTTCGACTGTCTATTCGGACGAAGCCTACGCCTGCGATCCGCTCAAAGGGCTGAGCTTCCAGCACAAGCGCGTTCATCACGCGGCCTACGTTGAGGGCAACGTGCATGTGAATTCGCTGGAAGGATTCTGGTCGTTGCTCAAGCGTGGAATCGGCGGAGTCTATCATTCCGTTTCCACAAAGCACCTGCAGTCCTACGTGAGCGAGTATGCTTGGCGCTACAATCATCGCAACGACCGTATTGCGCAATTCGATACGCTACTTGTTCGGGCGGCGAGGCCGTGATGGCTTCGCCGATTTCTTTAAATTGCGCAAGAACTCTTCACGTGTTGGGATCGGAATATCGATCCGGTCTTTTTCTTTGGGAGCCACCGTTTTTTGCGTCTGTTCCTTTTTTGCCATTCATCTAACCTATTTCGATGAGCGCGATAGATCGTTCGGCTTCAATCCAAGCAAAGGTCAAGCGGGCCGACGAACACGTTCGCGATCTCGCATCCGAGATTAGAACATTCTGGAACACTCCGAATCGTTACGCGATCGCTCCTCAGCGAGATCCTAAGACCGGCGACGAAGTGTTTTACCTCAACGGGAACGATCTCAGTCCACCACCTCGTTGGAGCATCATCGTCGGAGATATTGTTCATAACCTTAGGTCTGCGCTTGACCATCTTGCTTGGCAATTGGTGCTCGCGAATGGCGGAGAAGTTGGCAGACATATCCAGTTCCCCATTTTTGAAGAATCGCATACGGTCGAGGAATACGAAGCCAAGACGGCGCGAATGATAAAGGGCTCCAGTGACAGCGCAATGCGATTGGTCAAGGGAATGCATGCTTATAAAGGAGGGGAATGCCCTGCCCTCTGTCTCGTTCATGCCCTGAATAATGTCGACAAGCATCGGTCGTTGATATTGATGGGGGTCGCTGTTTTCGATGCAACGACATCTTATCTGTTTTCTCTGAATGACGGCGCAGAAATACTTCGGATCAACCCCCAAAACGCACTTAATATAAACACAGATTTGCAACGAATTTTTCAAATAGCGTTGCACGAACCGGGGATTGTCGAACGTGAACCGCTCATCCCATGCCTTCGAGATCTTACGAAGGCGGTCGAAAGCACGGTTGAGACGTTCTTCATCACGCTCCCCGAATTGAGCAGATGAGTTAGAGTCCGGTCTGTCGGTGCTCATAATACCGCACCTGGCGGAACAATTCTATACAGTGATGGGATAGTTACCTTTGCGTAACTGGCATCGGCCCTTCTGTCCCCTCTCTTTGTCCAAGGTGTTTGTGCGCGGGGCATGGGTAACGGGTGTGCGAGGACATGGGTAACACCTAACCGGCATGCTGAGCCTCCAGCGGGAGGTGGACAGGATGCCTTGGCGGGAGGTTACCCGGATGTCGTTGCGCGAGGAGTTTGTGCAGTTGGCGCTGCAAGCGGGAGTGAACAGGCGCGAGCTGTGCCGGCGCTTCGGGATCGCGCCGAAGACCGGCTACAAGTGGCTGATGCGTTACGCGCGGGCGGGCGCGAGCGGTCTCGAAGATCGCTCGAAGCGGCCCCTGCGCAGTCCTGCACGCACCGCGGCTGAAGTCGAACAGGCGGTGATCCGGCTGCGCCACGAGTCGCGCAACTCGTGGGGCGGACGCAAGCTTGCGCGGTTGCTCGCAGGCCAGGGGGGCCCAGCGCTGGCGCCGAGCACCGTGACCGGCATCCTGCGCCGCGCGGGGTTGCTCGACGGTGCTGCCGCGCCTGGACAACGCCCTTTGCAGCGCTTCGAACGCGCGGCGCCGAACGAACTCTGGCAGATGGACTTCAAGGGCCACTTCCCCTTGCTCAGCCGCAGCCGCTGCCATCCGCTGACCGTGCTCGACGACCATTCGCGCTTCTCGCTGGTGCTCAAGGCCTGCGCCGACGAGCGCGGCGAGACCGTGCGCAGCGTGCTGACCAGCGCCTTCCGCCGCTATGGATTGCCGGCCGCAATGCTGATGGACAATGGCGCTCCCTGGGGCTCCGACCACGACCATCCCTTCACCGCCTTCAGCCTGTGGCTGATCCGGCTCGGCATCCGCGTCGCTCATGGTCGGGCTTATCACCCGCAGACCCAGGGCAAAGACGAGCGCTTCCATCGCACGCTCAAGTTCGAAGTTCTGCGCCACTTCAACTTCACCACCCTCGAACACTGCCAGCGCGAGTTCGATCACTTTCGCGAGCGCTACAACCTGGTTCGTCCGCACGATGCGCTGGGCCTGGCTACTCCCGCCAGTTGCTATCGCCCCAGTCCGATCCCGTTTCCCGAGCACTTGCCGCCGGTCGAGTACCCTCCCGGTCTCGAGGTGCGCAAGGTGCAAGCCGAGGGTTGGTTTACCTATCGCGGACGCGACTTTCGCGTCAGCAAGGCCTTGCGCGGATTCCCCGTCGCCCTGCGTCAAGTCGATCTCAGCGACTCCCGTCGTGAGGTTCTCTTCTGCCATCAGGTGGTCGCCTTCATCGACCTCGATAACCCTCTTCATTCCTACTCATGATCTCAACTCAAATGTGTTACCTATGTCCTCGCACGCTCCGTTACCTATCTCCCAAGTCCAAACACCAAGGAGAGGGTTAGGGAGAGGTCCGATGATCGTGTTGCGCGATCCATTTGAAGTGGCTGCGGCACAGCGAAATTCAGACGGACCTCTCCCGCCGCTCGCGATGCTCGCGGCGACCTCTCCTTGGTCAAGGAGAGGTTAAGATATGCGCGATGCGCTGGGTTGTGCGAAGCTCTCCTTGGACTTGGACAAGGAGAGGTTAAAGAAGCAGTCGGTCGATCAGATGATGCCGGCGGCGCGCAGCGCGGCGATTTTCTCCGCGTCGTAGCCCGCGACTTCGCGCAGCAGGCGCTCCGTATGCTCGCCGAGCGCGGGCGCGCGAGTGTTGGGCGCCTCGGATGACGCTGCGGCGTGGCCCGCGGTCTTGAACGGCGAGCCAGGGACGATAAGTCCGTCGAAGCTCGGATGCTCGGCGTGCAGGATCATCTGGCGCGCTTCGAGGTGCGGATTGCGGCTAACCTCGGCGACGTCGGCGATCGGTGCGCACGGCACTCCGGCCTCGCCCAGCAGCTTGAGCCAATGGGCGCGCGGCTGCGCGGCGAAGTGGCGGTTCAGAATCGGTTCGAGTTCGGCGTGATTCGCAGTACGTTCGGCGTTGAGCTTGAAGCGAATGTCGCTTTTCAGCTCCGGCGTGCCGATCGCGTCGCAAAAGCGCGCCCATAGCGATTCGTTGCCGGCGCCCGCGACGAAATATCCGTCGGCCGCGCGGAACTGCTGGAAGGGTGTGATCGAGGGATGGCGCGAGCCCAGCGGACCCGGCACTATGCCGGTCGCCGAATAGCGCGCCAGCGCGTCCTCGAGCAGCGCGACCTGGCAGTCGAGCATCGCGATATCCAGATGGCGGCCAACGCCAGTGCGCTCGCGCAACCGCAACGCCGACAGGATCGCGATCACGCCATAGAGCGCCGCGGCCAGGTCGCCGATCGACACGCCGCATCGCGTCGGGTCGCCGCCCGCCGGCCCGGTGATGCTCATCGTGCCGCCGAGCGCCTGGGCCACGATGTCGTAGGCGGGCGCGGAAGCCATCGGGCCGCTCTGCCCAAAGCCCGAAATCGAGCACAGGATGATGCGCGGGTTGGCCGCGGCCAATTCCGCGTAGCCGAGGCCGTAGCGTTCCATCGTGCCCGGGGCGAAATTCTCCAGCACCACGTCGCAATGGCGCACTAGGTCGAGCGCGACCGCGACGCCCGCGGGCTTGCGCAGATCGAGCGTCGCGCTCAGCTTGCCGCGATTGACGCTGTAGTAGTAGCCCGAGTCGTTGGAGTTGGGGATGCGCGGGGCGTAGCCGCGCGAGTCGTCACCACGCCCGGGCAGTTCGATCTTGATGACCTCGGCGCCGAGGTCGGCGAGATTCATCGCGCAAAACGGTCCCGCCAGCACCCGGCTCAAATCGAGCACGCGGATACCGGCGAGCGGTCTCTCATCGAGCATGAAATTCCTTTCCTTGTCAGAATCAGCGCCGCCGCGGACGCGCCTGTTGCTGCTGCGCGCGCATCGCTTCGGCCGGCGTCATGATGAGGCGCGGTTCTTCGCGCGCGCGCTCCTGCTCTGCGGCGAAGACCGCCCCCAGTTGCGCGCGAATCAGCGCCTGGAAGAAGACGATGCGACTCACGTCGGCGGCGTCGCGCAAACGCGCGGCGGCCGCCGCGGCCCATCCCGCGGCTTCGCGCCGCCCGCTTCGCGCCATGTAGTAGGCGATATCCTCGAGCCGCCGCCGCACCGCGCCCGCGTGCTCGCCGCCGAGCAACACGCCAACGGCGCGCTCGACGATCACGTTGATCCGTTCTTCCTGCTGGACGCGGTTCAGCACCAGCACGCTTTCCCGGATCGATTTGATCTCGTCGACGTACGGCTTGATCTCCGCCGGCGGAAATTTCCACGCGGCGATCTCGGGCTCCTTGAGCAGATCGGCGGCCGGTTCGTGTTCCAGCGCCGAGGCCATCTCGGCATAGATCGGATGGACGATTTCCGTGGGCGGCGGCGAGCCGACGATTTCCGTACGCAAGGTCAGGAAATTTCCGACCTGCGCGCGCCGGTCCGCGGGCGTGCGGCGAAACGCCTCGCACAGGATGTAGTCGGCGAGGCCCGCGTCGCCCTCGACCATCGTGACGCCCGCGCGCCGCTCCATCTCGGCGCGCTCGGTGCGCAGTTCGCGCCGCGAAAGCTCGCTCAACGCGACGTCGATCAGCCCCTCGCTGCCCGCGAGCAGGCCCCAAAGGCGCGCGAGTCCGCCACCCCGGCGCTCTTTCACGAGCCATACGACGCGCGCGCCGTCGGCGTCGACGGGCGAAAACAGCGCGCTCAACCCCGGCGCGGCCGGCGGCGACGCCGCCGTCCGCGCCGGGGTTGCCGCGACCGCGGCCGGCGCGATTCCGCGCTGGCCCAGCCGGAAAAGCGCGCGGCGGACTTCGCGGCGCAGCGCGCCGCTCGCCCCCGCTTCCATCGCGGCGAGCATCGCCGCCGCCTCCGCGCTCGCGATCGCGCCGAGCGCGCGCGCGATCGCGCCCGGACTCACGCCGGGCGCGGCGCGCAGCTCGCCCAGGCGCGCGAGCGCCTCGGCGGGCGGCGCGGCCGGGTCGAAACCGGCCGCGCGGAGGTTTGCGTCCTCGCGCTCGCTGTCGCTGTGAGTCATCGTGCGTGAGCCGTTGGATGAATCATCGTAACGATCAAAGAATATGCGGATTCGCGGCGGCGGTGCGAGCGTATGCGGCGGCTTTGCACGATGTCAAGATAAATGGTCAAGATGAACGCCGACTTGGCCCCGGCAGCTACCCGACCAGCGAGATATGCGTCAGGAGTTCGCTCAGCCAGATCGGCGGTGGTTCCTTCGCCCGAGCCTCCTTGTAATCCCCATCGCACAGGCTCACCTTTACTTTTTTTCCGCTCGCGGGGTCCGTCATCGTGCGCGGCTTTCCCAGGTTATCGCAGTCGGGCCGCTGGCAACGGGTTTTTTTGGCCATCGCGTTCTCTCCTGCTCAGGATATTGTTGGACCCGCCTGATATTGTTCCACGGCCGCGAGTTCATCAAGCGAGTTCACATAGGGCGGGGCAAGAGGGCAGACCAGCAGAGGCTGGATTAGATGCGAAACCTGGAGGCCAAATTTCGTCTGGGCGATCTCGACGCGGCGCGCGCAGCCGCGCTGGCGCTGGGCTACACGCCGAGCGCCGACTTCATTCAGCGCGATACGTTCTTTGTCGTTGCGCGCGGCAAGCTCAAGTTGCGCGAGCAAGCGCCCGCGGCCTGGCTGATTCAGTATGAGCGCGATCGCGAGAGCGGGCTGATGCTCAGCCGCTACGAGATCGTGCCGGTTCCCGATCCCGCGCGCACGCGCGAGATGCTCGCGCGCGCGCTCGGCGTGCTCGCCGAAGTGCGCAAGCATCGCAGCCTGCTCACCCGGCGCAACGTCCGCCTCCATCTCGATCGCGTCGAGACGCTCGGCAACTTCGGCGAGATCGAAGCTGTACTGGACCAGCGGAGCGAGGAAGGCGCGAGCGAGGGCGCAGGTTCCGCGCGCGCGCCGGTCGACGAACTGCTCGCCGCGCTCGGCGTCGGCGCAGGCGAGCTAATCGAGGTGTCGTATTTCGAACTGACGATGCGCCGCTGACGGACGCGCGCGCTCTACGTGCGCGTCCCGCGAACCCCAACATTAACGTTTGTTAATTGGTCACAGCGGGAGCCACTTGTTAGATCTGATCGGGAATTTCGCGCACGCATTCTTCGGCGGGACGGAGTTTCCAAGATCATGCGGCCCCTATTGCCAGTTCGCCATATCCTGATAGTCCTGATCGCGACCATCGCAATCACGACGCTTTGCGCTCCTGCACACGGCGAAACGCTCACGCTCGAGCAGGCCATCCAGCGCGCGCTTGCCTTCGCGCCGACGGTTGGCTCGGCGAACGCGCAGAGCGACCTAAGCACCGCGATGGTGCGCGAAGCGCGTGCGCCGCTCTATCCTTCGCTCACTGCCGGCTCCGAATACATGCAGGCGCCCGGCTACAGCATCGCGGTGACCAACGGCGGCCTTTCCGACGCGATGCTCACGCTCAACTATACCGCCTACGACTTCGGCCGCCGCCTGGCACAGGCACGCGCGGCGCTTTATCAGAGCGAGGCCGATAGATACGGCATACACGCCGCACGGGCCCAGATAATTTTCGATACCACGGTCGCGTACTATGACGTCGTGCGCGCGCAGGAGATCGAGCGCGAGTTCATCGCCGACGACGCGCGGCTCAAACGCTACGTGGCCGTGGTCAAAGCGCTGCGCACGAGCGGACGTTCGATCGCCAACGACGTGCTCAAGGTCCAGACCGCGAGCAACAGCGCCGGCCTGTCGCTCTCGAGTGCGCATCACGAAGTCGACCGCACCACCGCCATCCTGGGCGCCCTGACAGGTCAGTTCGGCCAGGTTGGACGGTCGGATATCACCGTCGCCGAGATCAGCGGCGTGCCGGCGTGGCCGGGTCAGGACCTTTCGCGCAATCCGATGCTCGAGGCAGCGCAAAGAACCGTCGCCTCAGCCAAGGCCGCCGTCCAGGCGGCCGAGCGCGAGCGCTATCCGACCGTGAAGCTCGCTTTTACCGCCGGATGGCAGGGCATCAACCCGCCGCACACCTTCGCGCACAACGCCGGCGCGTCGTACGACGGATTGGTCTCGATGCCGATTTTCGACGGAGGACTCATTTCCGCGCATATCGACGAGGCTCGCGCCAAGGTGGCGGCGGCCCAGGCCCAGGTGCGCCAGGTCGAATTCGAATTGCGCAAGCAACTGGCCGATGCGGAGCCGCGCTACCAGCAGGCGCGCGATCAGCTTGCACTGCTCTCCGACGCGGAGCCCACCGCACAGGACAACTTCGCGCTCACCTGGACGCGCTTTCTCGGCGGCGGCAACGTCACGCTGCTCGAGGTGCTCGACGCCTTCCAGCAGGTCGAACAGTTGCGCCTCGCGCGTCCCGACCAGACGTTCGCCGCGCGCCAGGCGGCCGCCCAGGGCGCGCTGGTGCTCGGACTCGACCAATGAGATCGCGCAGCGCTCCGAGTTTTTTTCTTCTTGCGCCGCTGATACTGCTTGCCGCCCTGAGTGCGTCCGCATGCCGCAAACCGGCGACCGATGAAGACGGGGCGGCGACCGAGGCCGCGCCCAAGGTGGTGCTCGCGGTGAGCGCGGCGCGCGTCGCCGTCAAGCCGATGCGCCAGGAGCTTGCGCTGCCCGGCGTCACCGCCGCGTTGCGCACGCTCACCTTGCGCGCCCCGGCGGCCGGGCGCGTCGTGGGACTCGCAGTCACCACCGGCGATTCGGTTCATCGCGGAGAGGTGATCGGTCATATCGTCAATCGCGAGGAGGACGCGGCGCAGGCAGGCGTCGAGGCCGCGCAAAAGATCGATCCCGACGAGGCTGCGTCGCTGGCGCGCTCGGTAAAGCGCTACTCCGGTGGCCCGGGTATCGCAGTGCGCGTGCCCGAGAACGCGCTGGTCACCCAACGCGTCGTCAGTCCCGGCCAGATCGTCAACGAATTCGATCCGCTGGTCGAGCTGGTCGATCCCTCGAGCGTTTACGTCGACGCCCAGGCCCCGATCAACCGGCTCGGCGCACTCAAGGCCGGGATGGACGCGACGGTCGTCTCCGCGCTCAAACCGGGCGTGGTCTACCCAGCGCGCGTCTGGTCGCTCTCTCCCAGTTTCTCGCCCGGCGGAACCACCGCGCCGGTGTGGGTGCAGTTCACAGGCTCCGACCGGATCAGCGAAATCGGCGCCTCGGTCGAGGTCCACGTCACGACCAGGTCCGTCCCTGACGCGATCGTCATACCGGCAGCCGCGCTGTTCGAGGACGCCGAACGCCACAACTCCTATGTCTTCACCGTCGGCGCCGACGGCCGCGCGCATCGCACCATCGTGACCACCGGAATTCGCACCCCAGCCCAGGTGCAGGTGACGCAGGGGCTCAAGCCCGGCGACCTCGTCATCACCTCGGGCGGCTACGCGCTCTCCGACGGACTCGAAGTGCGCACGAGCGTGACGCCCGTGGCGGGCGCCACGCCGGCTGTGGAACCTGCGCCGCAAGCGCCGTGATTTACGCGTGATTTACGCCCGATGAGCCGCCGCACGACCATCCTGGCGCTGTTCGCCGTGATCGCGCTGAGCGTGCTCGGCGTGATCCTGGCGCAATCGATTCCCAACGCGGTCTTCCCCGAGTTCGTCTTCCATCGCGCCATTATCCTCGCCGACAGCGCCGAGCTTCCGGCCGAGCAGATGCTGGTCGCGGTGACGCGCCCACTGGAGGAAGCGGCCTACAGCGTCCCCGGCACCACGCTGGTGCGCTCGACCACCACGCGCGGCAGCGCCGAGATCGACGTCAACTTCGCCGAGAGCACGGACCCCACCACCAGTTTCGAGTTGCTCGGCGCCGCGCTGTCGGAGGCGCGCGCGCATCTGCCTCCCGGCACAGACGTAAATACGCGCCTGCTGACCACCGGAACCTTCCCGATTATCGATCTCAGCCTGAGCTCGCGCGTGCGCAACCTGACCGAGCTTACCGACGTCGCATTTTACGACCTCGTCCCAAGCCTCCATCGTATCGGCGGCGTCTTCCGGGTCGAGATGGTCGGCGCGAAGTACCGCGAGTACGTGGTGCGGCTGGACCCGGCGCGGATGCTTGCGCACGGACTCACGCCCGACCAGGTAGTGACCGGGCTCAAGCAGGCCAACGTGATCGCGTCCGCGGGCCGCCTGCTCGATCAGCATCGGATGCTCCTTACGGTCGTCACCGGCGGCCTGCATCAGAGCGATCAACTGCTGGCGGTGCCGATAACCACCGTCAACAACCAGCCGATCTACGTGCGCGACGTCGCCTCGGTCGACCCCGGCGTCATGGAGGACTATATCCGCACCACCAGCGAGAACGGCCCGTCGGTGCTGGTGGGAATTTCGCGCACGCCCGACGGCGACACCGAGCTCATCGCCGAGCAGGCCCGCGCGATCATCGCCGAGTTCCGCCACCGCTACCCGGACGTCACGTTCTCGATTTCCTACGACCAGGCGGCGCTGGTGGCGGAATCGGTCGCCAGCGTGCGCGACGCGATCGTGCTCGGGCTGGTGCTGTCGGTCGCTGTGGTATGGATGTTCACGATGAGCGTGCTGAGCGCGCTGGTGGCGGCGGTCGTGGTGCCCTGCACTATCGCGATCACGCTGGTGGTGATGGCGCTTTGCGGGATGTCGTTCAACATGATGACGCTCGGCGGCATTGCCGCCGGCATCGGACTGTTTATCGACGACGCGATCGTCATGATCGAAGCGATCCATCGCGGCCATGCTGCCGGAGTCCCGACCAACGCCGCGGTCGGGAGCGCGCTTGACGAACTCAGCCGCCCGCTCATCGCCTCGACGCTCACCGTGATCGCGGTCTTCATGCCGCTGGTCTTCGTCTCGGACATCACGGGACTCTTCTTTCGCGCGCTCGCGATCACGCTGGGCGGCGGCCTTGCGATCTCGCTCGCGCTCGCGATTTTCTTCACGCCCGCGCTGGAAGAGATGATCGGGCGATGGCGGCGCCCGAGCCGTCCGCCGGGACGGGTGTTCGGCGCGATGCGCGCCGCGTTCCTTACCGAGTTGCGGCCGTTCATCCGGGTTCCGGCGCTGGCGCTCGCCGCCGCCGCGGCCTGCTTCATCGCGGCCTTCGTCCTCTATCGCGCGGTGGGGACGGATTACCTGCCCGCGCTCGACGAGGGCGCTTTCACGCTCGACTACATCACGCCCGCGCCCAGCACGCTCGACGACACCAACGCGCTGCTGGGCAAAATCGAAGACATTCTGCGGGCGACGCCCGAGGTCGCCGCCTTCTCGCGGCGCACCGGCACGCAACTGGGATTCTTTCTCACCGAATCGGACCGCGGGGATTTCTCGGTGCGCCTGAAGCAGCAGCGCTCGCGCTCGATCGACGAAATCATGGACGACGTACGGAGAAGAATCCTGGCCGCGGTCCCCGGCGTGCATATCGAATTTTCGCAGGTGCTGCAGGACCTGATCGGTGACCTCTCGGGCGTGCCCGAGCCGATCGAGGTCAAGGTGTTCGGCGCCGACCAGGCCGCGATCGAGGCGACCGCGCGCCGCGTCGCCGCCGAGATCGCCACGGTCCCGGGAGTCGTCGACGTCTTCGACGGCATCGTGGTGAGCAGTCCCGAGGAGCAGATCGCGATCAACCAAAGCGCCGCGGCGCGCTACGGCCTCACCGCCGACGACATCCGCGCCACGCTCGAAACCGCGATCGAGGGCACCGTCGCGACCCAACTCAGCACCGGCGATCGCCTGTTCGGCGTGCGCGTGCGCTATCCGCCGAACTTCCATCGCGACCTGCCGGCGCTCTCAGAAGTGCAACTCCGCACGCCCTCGGGCACCGTCGTGCCGCTCACCGCGGTGGCCGAGATGCGATGGGGCGGCGAAACCACCGAGCTTGCGCGCGAGCGGCTGCGCCCGGTCGTTCCCGTCACGGCGCGGCTGGAGGGCGTCGACCTCGGCACCGCGCTCGGCGAGATCACGCCGCGCCTGGCGAAGATGGTGCTGCCGGCGGGCGTGTCGCTCGAACTTGGCGGGCTCTACCAACAGCAACAGCTTGCGTTCCATCAACTTGCGCTCGTGATGGCGAGCGGGCTGGTGATGGTGCTGCTGATCGTGCTGTGGGAGTTCGGGCGGCTGGCGCCCGCGCTCGCCACGGTGATCGCGGCGCTGGCGTGCCTGGTCGGCAGCTTTGCCGCGCTGGGGCTTACCGGGATCACGCTCAACATCTCGTCCTTCATGGGCGTCATCATGGTCGCGGGCATCACGGCGAAAAACGGTATCCTGCTGCTGGACCGCGCCGAGCACGGCGTCGCCGCGGGCGTCGCGCCCGCCAAAGCGCTGGCCGACGCGGCGACGGTGCGGCTGCGGCCGATCGTGATGACCACGCTGGCAACCGCGGCCGGGCTGCTTCCCCTCGCACTCGGCTACGGCGCAGGGGCCAAGGTCCAGCAACCGCTGGCGGTGGCGGTGATCGGCGGGCTGGTGCTGGCGATGCTTTTGTCATCCGCGATCGCCGGCGGAATCTATTTGCTCGGCACGCGCCCTGCCCCGCCCAGCGGCTCGACTCCGTCGCAAAGCTTCGGAACACCTTCAATG
The DNA here is from genome assembly GCA_963771325.1 of uncultured delta proteobacterium. Lineage (GTDB taxonomy): Bacteria > Desulfobacterota > Binatia > Binatales > Binataceae > JAKAVN01. The sequence goes on from CAVYTJ010000023.1 coordinate 104,998, forward strand.
GACGGCGCCGGCGCTCTCGCATGGCGCTCGATTCGGCGCTATTCATAGGCCGACGCGCTCGCCGGACTTAAGCAAAAATGGCGGGTCAAAATGGCGGGCCGGCAGAGCGACGCGCATCAAATCAACGGAGACGGCGATGGCAACGCAACAGGGAAAACAGAGACTCAAGGGCAAGGTCGCAATCGTAACCGGCGCGGGCCGCGGAATCGGACGCGCGGAGGCGATGCTGCTCGCGGCTGAAGGCGCAAAGGTCGTAGTGAACGACCTCGGCACGGATATGCTCGGCAAAGGCACCGACCAGAGCATCGCGGGACAGGTGGCCGCGGAAATCCGCGCCGCCGGCGGCGAGGCGGTCGCAAACATAGATAGCGTGACCACGATGGAGGGCGGCGAGCGCATCGTCAAGACCGCGATCGACGCGTTCGGCAAGCTCGATATCCTCATCAACAATGCCGGCGCCGTGCGTCCGAAAATAATCTTTCATATGACCGAGGACGACTGGGACTCGATGATGTCGGTGCATCTGAAGGGCCACTTCACGACGATCCGGTTCGCCAGTCCGATCTTCCGCGAGCAAAAGAGCGGCGTGATCGTCAACACCGCTTCCGAATCGGGCCTCGGCCATTTCGGACAGGCGAGCTATTCGGCGGCCAAGGAGGGAATCGTCGGGCTGACGCGCACCGTCGCGCGCGACCTGGGACGCTACGGCGTGCGATGCAACGCGATACGGCCGCGCGCGGCAACGCGGCTGTTCGACGAAAGCGTGGCCGACGCGCTGGAGCGGATGCGCGCGACGCTGGGGCCGACGGCGGCACCGGCGATCGATCGGAGCGGCCTGCAAAACAAACCCGAGCACGTTGCGGCGCTGGTGGTGTGGCTATGCACCGACGCGGCCGTGAACGTCAACGGCCGCACCTTCGTGGTCGGCGGCGATTTGGTCGGCCTGTACGCCGAGCCCGAGCCGGCGCGCTCGCTCTATCGCGAGGGCGGATGGGACCTCGACACGCTCGACCGCATCGCGTCGAAAGATTTGATTGGCGGAGTGGTAAACGAATTCCTGCCGCGCTGAGCGGCCACGCCAATGGGATTCCTACGCTTTCGCCAGGGGCGAGCGCGCGCTTGTGGGCGCGCGCTCGCCTCTGGCAGAATCACGGCACTGCGAGCTGGCGCCGCAGCGGCCGCTCACGCGGCCGCTGCGGCGCCAGCCCCACCGCGATTGCCGAGGTGGCGAAATGGCAGACGCAGAGGACTCAAAATCCTCCGTGCGCAAGCACATGCGGGTTCAAGTCCCGCCCTCGG